>NZ_BJNE01000001.1 GCF_006539525.1 Glutamicibacter nicotianae
CTAATCGGGGTGTAGCTCAGCTTGGCTAGAGCGCGCGCTTTGGGAGCGTGAGGTCGCAGGTTCGAATCCTGTCACCCCGACTCTGTCGAACAACCCCGCAACGCCACCATGTTGCGGGGTTTTTGCAGATTAGACCTAATATTAGACAACTCAGGAGTACAACGCTGTGAAGAGCGCCGTCGAAAACGTCAACCCGACCCGGGTTAAGCTGACCGTTGAAGTTCCTTACGAGGAACTGAAGCCCCGCGTCGATGAGGCGTACAAGACCATCGCTCAGCAGATCCAGATCCCCGGCTTCCGCAAGGGTAAAGTTCCTGCAAAGCTGATCGACCAGCGCGTCGGCCGTGGCCACGTCATCGAGACCGCTGTTAACGAAGGTCTGAACGAGTACTACCAGAAGGCAATGGTTGAGAACGAACTCACCCCATTGTCCCGCCCAGAGGTAGACATCACCGAACTGCCATCCCTCGAAAAGGAAGGCGAAGGCCAGCTGGTCTTCACCCTTGAGGTAGACGTACGTCCGAAGGTTGAACTTCCGGACTACAAGGGCATCGAGGTTTCTGTTGAAGCCAAGGAAGTTGCTGACGAGGACATCGAGAAGGCTCTCGACGACCTGCGCGGCCGTTTCGGCACCCTGAAGGAAGTTGAAGCTCCAGCAGCTGCAGACTCCTTCGTAACCATCGACCTGACGGCTTCCGTTGAAGGCGAAGAAGTCGACTCCGCACAGGGCCTGTCCTACCAGATCGGTTCCGGCAACATGCTCGAGGGCATGGACGAAGCCGTTACCGGCCTGTCCGCTGGCGAAGACGCAACCTTCGAAACCACCCTGGCTGGCGGCGAGCACGCTGGCAAGTCCGCAACCGTCAAGGTCGTAGTCAACGCTGTGAAGCAGCGTGAACTGCCAGAAGCTAACGACGACTTCGCTCAGCTGGCTTCGGAATTCGACACCATCGCCGAACTGCGCGAGAACCTGGCAAAGGACGCCGCAGAGGGCAAGGTCGTCGAGCAGGGCGTAGAGGCTCGTGAGCTGGTTCTGGACAAGCTGGTTGAGCTGGTTGAGGTCCCTGTTCCTGCTTCGGTTATCGACGAGCAGATCGAGCAGCACTTCAACGCTCCGAACTCCGAAGAGGGCCACGACACCGAGGAGCACCGTGCAGAGGTTCGCGAGAACACCGAGCGTGCCTTCAAGAACGAAATCATCCTGGACGCAGTTGCAGATGCTGAAGAAGTTGGCGTCGAGCAGTCCGAGCTGATCGACTACATCGTCCAGACCGCAGGCCAGTACGGCATGGAGCCAAACCAGTTCGCACAGATGCTGGACGGCGCAGGCCAGGTTCCGATGCTCATGGGCGAAGTTCGCCGCCGCAAGGCACTGGCAAAGGTTCTCGAGTTCGCTACGGTCACTGATTCCAACGGTGCCGCAGTTGACCTGACCTCCTTCGTCAAGCCAGCCGGTGAAGAAGAGGCAGCTGAGGTTGAAACCGAAGAAGCCAAGTAGTCTTCACTAAACTCTGATGGCCGTCGGCCGCTTGTTCAACGCAAGCCGCCGATGGCCATTTTTGTTCGCTTCAGGCGTGCATCATGCGCCGTGAGCGAAACAGGGGCATGAAACGGCCCAAGTTCGCCTTGAAGTAAGTAATCTCAAAGTAACCAGTTGCAGCTATGGGATTAGAAACAGAGATTCCAGAAACTGATCTACACGTTTGGAAGAGGTAGAGAACATGTCAAATGATTCGCGCACTCCCACTATGGCAGCCGCAGAGCCGGCCGGCCGTGATGACTACATCTACAACCGCCTGCTCAAGGAGCGCATCATCTGGCTGGGCTCCGACGTCCGCGACGACAATGCGAATGCCATTTGCTCGCAGTTGCTGCTGCTCTCGGCAGAGGATCCTGAGAAGGACATCTACCTGTACATCAACTCGCCAGGCGGCTCGATCACCGCTGGCATGGCAATCTACGACACCATGAACTTCATCCCGAATGACGTGGTGACCGTAGCTACCGGCCTGGCAGCATCGATGGGCCAGTTCCTGCTGTCCTCGGGCACCCCAGGCAAGCGTTTCGCCACTCCGAACGCACGCATTCTGATGCACCAGCCATCGGGCGGCATCGGCGGTACCGCCTCGGACATCAAGATCCAGGCTGAACTGATCATGCACATGAAGAAGGTCATGAGCGAGCTGACTGCAGAACAGACCGGTCAGACCGTGGAGCAGATCCTCATCGACAACCAGCGTGATAAGTGGTTCACCGCAGAAGAAGGCCTGAAGTACGGCTTCTTCGATCAGATCGCAACCCACGCAGGCTCGGTCACCGGTGTTGTAGGCGACGACGACAAGTAGTCGTACCGCACCGCTTTATACCCAAAGATTTGTCCAAGGAGAAAACCATGAACTTCAATCCGGAAGCCGTTAGCGGTCAGATGCCGTCGGCCCGCTACATCCTGCCACAGTTCGAAGAGCGCACCCCATACGGTTTCAAGCGCCAGGACCCTTACGCAAAGCTGTTCGAGGATCGCATCATTTTCCTCGGCGCCCAGGTCGATGACGCATCGGCTGATGATGTCATGGCCCAGCTGCTGGTCCTGGAATCCATGGACCCAGAGCGCGACGTCACCCTTTACATCAACTCGCCAGGTGGTTCCTTCACCGCGATGACTGCAATCTACGACACGATTCAGTTCATCCGCCCAGAGGTCCAGACCGTCTGCCTCGGCCAGGCGGCCTCGGCAGCAGCAGTACTGCTCGCAGCTGGCACCCCGGGCAAGCGTTTGGCGCTGCCCAACGCCCGCGTGCTGATCCACCAGCCAGCAATGGGTGGCGGCGAACGCGGTACCGCGACCGACCTGCAGATCCAGGCCGAGGAAGTCATGCGCATGCGCAGCTGGCTGGAAGAGACCATTGCATCCCACTCTGGCCAGAAAGTTGAGAAGGTCCGCGATGATGTGGAGCGCGACCTGTTCATGACGGCGAGCGAAGCAAAGGCCTACGGCATCGTTGACGAGGTATTGACTCCTCGCAAGCTGAACCGCGCCCAGCTGGGAAGCTAGCGCATACTTGGAATAATCCAGGATGAATGGCGGTTTACCTAGTTGCCGGTCTGTCCAAAGGCAGAAGGCGCAACACAGGTAAACCGCCATATTCATCTAATTTGGGGGACAACTAGCCTAGAATTGAGTAAGTCCACAGCTACTCAAGTAAACGGGAGAATGGTGCGATGGGACGCATGGGTGAAGGCTCGGATCTGTTGAAATGCTCTTTCTGCGGGAAGAGCCAGAAGCAGGTTAAGAAGCTAATTGCAGGCCATGGTGTCTACATTTGTACTGAATGCATCGAACTCTGCAACGAAATCATCGCCGAAGAGTTTGCCGAAGAGCAGGTGCATGAAGAGTTCTCCCTGGCCAAGCCACGCGAGATCTTTGATTCGCTGCAGGAATACGTCATCGGCCAAGAGAACGCCAAGCGGGCACTCTCGGTTGCTGTCTACAACCATTACAAGCGCATCCACGGCAACCAGGACCACGGTCCCGTTGCTGCGCTGACTAACGAAGACCCACTGGATGACGTGGAAGTCTCGAAGTCGAACATCATGCTTATCGGTCCTACTGGATGCGGCAAAACCTATCTGGCTCAGTCGTTGGCGAAGAAGCTGAATGTTCCATTCGCAGTCGCAGACGCGACAAGCCTTACCGAAGCAGGCTACGTGGGAGAAGACGTGGAGAACATTCTCCTCAAGCTCCTCCAGGCCGCCGACTATGACGTCAAGAAGGCTGAAACCGGCATCATCTACATTGACGAGATCGACAAGATTTCCCGCAAGAGCGAGAACCCTTCGATCACGCGAGATGTCTCAGGCGAAGGTGTCCAGCAGGCACTGCTGAAGATTCTTGAAGGTACAGTTGCAGCCGTGCCACCTCAGGGTGGCCGCAAGCACCCGCATCAGGATTTCATTCAGCTCGATACCACCAACATTCTTTTCATTGTTGCCGGCGCCTTTGCAGGCTTGGAAGAGATCATTTCTTCTCGCGCAGGACAGAAAGGCATTGGCTTCGGGGCCCCGCTGACCGCGCTGAAGTCCGAAACTGCTTCCTATTCGGATGTTCGGCCTGAGGACCTGCTCAAGTTCGGACTGATTCCAGAATTCATTGGACGCCTCCCGGTGATCACGACGGTGGAGCACCTGGACAAGGATGCGTTGGTTCGAGTGCTGACCGAGCCGAAGAATGCACTGCTCAAGCAGTACCAGAAGATGTTCCAGATGGACGGCGTAGCATTGAGTTTCGACCGATCCGCTCTCGACGCCATCGCGGAACTGGCTATTGCACGTGAGACGGGCGCACGTGGCCTGCGTTCGATTCTTGAAGAAACTCTTGGCGGAGTGATGTTCGATTTGCCAAGCCGCGACGATGTAGCTGAAGTGGTAATCACTCGCGCCACCGTAATCGACCGCGAAGAGCCCACGCTGCTCTCGCACGCGATGGTCGCCAAGCGCGACAAGAAGTCTGCATAGACCACGTCCATAAAGTTCTTTTCGAAAGAAAGTTGGTAGTTCATGGCTGAACGTCAGCAAGTTGATTTCTGGTTCGATCCAATCTGCCCATTCGCATGGGCGACGAGCCGCTGGATCAAGGAAGTAGAAAAGGTCCGCAACATCGATGTGACCTGGAATGTCATGAGCCTTTCAATGCTTAACGAAGGACGGGATCTTCCCGCTGACTACCGTGCGATGATGGACAACTCATGGGGACCGGTACGTGTGATCACCCGTGCCGCCCAGGAGCACGGCGATGACGTTAAAGACAGCCTGTACACGGCAATGGGCGAGCTGTTCCATTACGAAAAGATCGAAGATCGTGGGGAAGTGATTTCCAAGGCCCTGGCGAAGGTCGGACTCCCCGCAGACCTCGCTGAGGCGGCGGATACCGACGCCAATGACGAGGCCTTGCGTGCCAGCCACGAGGTTGGAATTGGCAAAGTGGGCCAGGATGTCGGAACACCAATCCTCGCCGTTGATGGCGTTGCCTTCTTCGGGCCGGTAATCACTCGCATTCCAACCGGAGAAGATGCAGGCAAGATGTTTGATGCCGCGGCGCAACTCGCATCGTTCCCATACTTCTTCGAAATGAAGCGTACCCGCACCGAAAGCCCAATTTTCGACTAAGCGAAAATTCATTGTCCAAAGGACGTTGTCTCATGGAGAGACAACGTCCTTTGTGCTTAGCAGGGAACTCAGCGGCAGCGTCAGCGTGGATCTACCGACCTTCCGCGCTTCGATTGATGCAGTTATCCATCCGATGTGCTCCTTGTGCGGCGGAGAATTGGCCACACTGTCCTGAGGGGTTGCGTCGATCATTTCACCGGATCTTCGTGGAGCGCGGAAACTGGCTCACACATTGCCGGCGAAAATGATTCCCGGCAGCCATTCTCATTGGCCGGCGCTCGCTAACGGATGCTTCAGGTAATCGGCGCACGAGGTTCGACGGATTGCTTGGGATGATCTCGCCAAAAGTAGCGGACGGCCGATGACTTAGGCCATGCGCCCATCGTCTTGGTGGTGAGCCCGAGATGCCCCTGCAGGGACCTGCGAACGCAGAACGCGGTGTCGCAGGGAGGCCACTGGTGATCCAGGCGTTGGTTCCGTGTTGTGCTCAGACGCGTGAATAAGTCCATTTTCGACATCTAATTAACTCATATTTTTTCCTTCTGCCCAGCCATCGTACTGCCGAAAAGTACCTGTTACCGAAGTTTCCGTTTCATATATTCGCGGTTGGTGGCCTGCCGTTGAAAGATGAATCCTGGAGATCCAATAGTGATTTGATTCACAAGTAATTTTGGGGTCGAGCCGAAACCGGCTGATCTGGCTGGGCTATCAGCGCGGGAGCGGGCAACGTGCGCGGACGAATTAAAGTATCTGTTCCAGGCTAATTTCGCTTCACAAATTGAGCGCCGCAGGCGAATCACGACACGGTCGACGGAGGGAAAGGTTCCTGTAGAAAATGCTTGAAGTGTGTGTTTGACTATTTCCCACGAGTGCAACCGCACCCCCATCGATAGTGGCAAAGAAGCCTCTGGACAAGGAGTTAAATCGTGCAGATTCGTTCTCTAATTACGGATTCATCCAAGGGCAGAGGGCGCCGCAAGCTGGCAGGCGCCGCAGTCCTTGCGAGCGCACTGATGCTTAGCGCGGCCCCAATGGCCTCGGCAACGCCGACGACAACGGGCGGAGAGATCGAGTCGATCACGATCTCTCAGCAGAAGGCTGAAGCTGCGGTGGACTACTGGACCGCAGACCGGATGAAGGCCGCAAAGAACGCAGATTCACTCGTTGCTGGAAAGTCGGGCTCGGCCGCCAAGGTCGAAATCGGCAAGCCTGCCAAGGTGGCTGGCCATGGAGCTGACGTTGCCGCGGGCAAGCAGACGCAGAAGAAGGGTGGCAAGACCCGCGCAACCCAGGAAACTCCGGTCTCGCACATCGGCAAGGTCTTCTTCACCCTTGGTGGATCAGACTATGTCTGCTCCGGCAATGCTGTGGTCTCCGCCAATGAGTCGACCGTCTCCACTGCAGGGCACTGCCTGAACGAAGGACCGGGCGCATTCGCCACCCGTTGGGTATTCGTCCCGGCCTACGAGAATGGCAACGCACCGTACGGCTCCTTCGCAGCGACCGAGCTGGTGGCGCCAACCGAATGGTCCAACGGCGGTGACATCTCCTATGACACCGGCTTCGCAGTCGTCAGCACGAGCGGTGGTTCGACCCTGACAGATGCCGTCGGCGCATCCGGCGTTGCATTCAACCAGGCACGCGGCGAGCAGTACACCGCGTACGGCTACCCAGCTGCCTCGCCATTCAACGGCGAGACCCTGCAGTCATGCACCGGCTACGCGAGCGACGATCCCTTTGGCCAGTCGCAGTCCCAGGGCATTCCATGCAACATGACCGGCGGCTCCTCGGGCGGACCATGGTTCCTGGGCAGCGGTTCGGACGGCTACCAGAACTCGGTGAACAGCTTCGGATACAGCTCCGTGCGCGACACCATGTTCGGGCCATACTGGGGTTCGGTGAT
The DNA here is from genome assembly GCF_006539525.1 of Glutamicibacter nicotianae. Taxonomy (GTDB): domain Bacteria; phylum Actinomycetota; class Actinomycetes; order Actinomycetales; family Micrococcaceae; genus Glutamicibacter; species Glutamicibacter nicotianae. The sequence goes on from NZ_BJNE01000001.1 coordinate 7,067, forward strand.
CCAGCAGGCTTACCAGAACGCGCAGAACTAAACGCTCACTCGCCGGCGGCTGGACATTGATGGGGATCCAGCCGTTGGCATGGAGCAGAAGGGAAAGATGATGGCCAATGGAGATTCGCCAGCTGACCGGTCCAAGACTCCGGTCCAGAGGCATCGTCTTGAGAACAGCGCCGAAGACCAGCTGAAATACTTCACCGACCAACGTCGACGCGCAGCTCGTCCCACAGAAAAAACCCTTGAATCTCCACTGCAGAAGGATCGTCCAGATCCGGGGGAGAAAGAGGAATAGAAACGGAAAAACCGGTTGCCATCCCGTTGAGGGGATGGCAACCGGTCCTGTTTAATGGCGCTTACGCCTCTTCGGCCGGAGCCAATTCGACGTTGGCGACAGTCAGTTCGCCTTCGGCTTCAACCAAGGACAACTCGCGGGCATTGGCTGCGGACTTCAAGTCCTCGAAGCCTGCCTTGAGCTGGGCAACCTGGGCTGCAGGCGCGTGAATCTCGCCCGAGAGCACCTCGGTGCGCTGCTTGACCTTTGCATCGGACTTGGCCTTGCGGATTCCCGAAAGGGCTACGCCAACCAGCGGCAGTACTGCAGGGTCGGCGCCCTCGACTGCTGCAGACAGGTGCTCGGTGCTTGGCCACTGGGTCAGGTGCACGGACCCGTTGCGCCACCAGCCCCAGACCTCTTCGGTGGCGAACGGGAGGAACGGAGCGAACAAACGCAGCACCGAATCCAAGGTGGTGGCCAAGGCAGCCAGAACAGAAGCCTGCTCGGCTTCTCCATGGCCACCGTATGCGCGGTCCTTGACCAGTTCCACGTAGTCGTCGGTGAACGACCAGAAGAACGACTCGGTGATATCCAGAGCTCGAGCATAGTCGTAGTTGTCGAAAGCGCGCTTGGCATCTTCGATAACGGTCGACAGGCGGGCGAGCAGCGAGCGGTCAAGCCCGTTGGTGACTACCGAAGCATCATCGGTCAGCACATTGGCCTCGGTGGCACCCAAGTTCAGCACGAACTTCGAAGCGTTCAGGATCTTGATGGCCAGGCGGCGGCCGATCTTCATCTGGTTCACTTCATAGGCGGTGTCGGCACCGAGCTTGGCACTGGCCGCCCAGTAGCGGACGGCGTCCGCACCGAACTTGTCCAGGACTTCGTTCGGAACCACCACGTTGCCCTTTGACTTGGACATCTTCTTGCGGTCCGGGTCCAGGATCCAGCCCGAAATGGCGGCGTGCTTCCACGGAGCGTTGCCATGCAGGGAATCTGCACGCACCGCGGTGGAGAACAACCAGGTGCGGATGATGTCGTGGCCCTGGGGGCGCAGGTCGAACGGGTAGACCTTCGCGAAGAACTCGTCGTCGCGGCCCCAACGGCCCACGATCTGCGGGGTCAGCGAGCTGGTTGCCCAGGTGTCCAGCACGTCGGCATCGCCAATGAAGCCGTTGGCTGCCCCACGCTGGTCCTCGGTGTAGCCGGTAGGCGCGTCGGCCGCCGGATCAACCGGAAGCTGGTCGATGGTCGGCAGCAGCGGTGCATCGTAGTTCGGTTCGCCGTGCTCATCGACTTGGTACCACACCGGTACCGGTACGCCGAAGAACCGCTGGCGGGATACCAGCCAGTCCCCATTCAGGCCCGACACCCAATTCTCGTAGCGCGAACGCATGAACGACGGGTGGAAATCAATTTCCTGGCCGCGGGCGATCATCTGGTTGCGGCGCTCTTCGTCGCGGCCGCCGTTTCGGATGTACCACTGGCGCGAGGTCACGATCTCCAGCGGCTTGTCGCCCTTTTCGAAGAAGTTCACCGGACGGGAGATCTTCTTCGGCTCGCCATCGAGCAGGCCGGCTTCGGAAAGCATCTCAACGACGGTTTCCTTGGCGGAGAACACGGTCTTTGCCGAAATCTGGGCGTAGGCTTCCTTGCCGGCCTCGGTGGTGATCCACTCCGGGGTCTCGGCCAGGATGCGGCCGTCGCGTCCGATGATCGGACGGGTTGGCAGCTGCAGTTCGCGCCACCAGGTCACGTCGGTCAGGTCGCCGAAGGTGCAGACCATGGCAATGCCCGAACCCTTGTCGGCCTGGGCCAACGGGTGCGGGTGCACGGTGACTGGAACGCCGAAGATCGGCGAGGTCACGGTCTTGCCGAACAGGTGCTGGTAGCGTTCGTCATCCGGGTGCGCCACCAGGGCGGCGCATGCTGCCAGCAGTTCCGGGCGGGTCGTCTCGATGAAGACCTGCTCGCCGTTGTCGGCAGAGAATGCGTAGCGGTAGTAGGCGCCCGGCATTTCACGGTCTTCGAGTTCGGCCTGGGCCACGGCGGTACGGAAGGTCACGTCCCACAGGGTTGGGGCCTCGGCCATGTAGGCGTCGCCCTTGGCCAGATTCTCCAGGAACGCACGCTGCGAGGCCGCACGCGAGTTGTCGTCGATGGTGCGGTAGGTCATGCGCCAGTCAACCGAAAGGCCCAGGGTGGTGAACAGCTGCTCGAAGACCTTCTCGTCCTCGACCGCGAGCTCTTCGCAGATCTCGATGAAGTTCTTGCGGCTGATGACGTCCCAGTCGCGCTGGTTCTTCGCCGGCTTTTCTGGTGGACGGTAGCCCTCGATGTAAGGCTTGGTCGGGTCGCAACGGACACCGAAGTAGTTCTGCACGCGGCGCTCGGTCGGCAGCCCGTTATCATCCCAACCCAGTGGGTAGAAAACGTTCTTGCCGTTCATGCGCTGGTAGCGGGCCAGTACGTCGGTCTGCGTGTAGGAGAACATGTGTCCTACGTGCAGCGAACCCGAAGCAGTTGGCGGGGGAGTGTCGATGGAGTACACGGCTTCGCGAGTCGTATCCTCATTGAAGTGATAGGTGCCCTCGGTGCGCCACCGGGACGAAAGACGTTCCTCCAAGCCTTCCAATGCTGGCTTGTCAGGAACGGAAACCGTTGCGGGCGTGTCTGTGCCCAAGTTTTCTTCTGCCATGCCTCTATTCTTTCATGTTTTGCCCGGTGCCAGGACATTGTTGCCCATGGCTTGCACCACGCGGCGCCCGTGGCGAGTACCATCTTGTGCATGGAGCGACGAAGAGCACCTCGAATGCCGCCACCGGCCATTGCAGCAGCCGCGATGGCTGCACAACGGCTGCTGGTTCCCGAGGTGCGTTCATCAACCGGGTTAAAACTCATGGCCGGGCTCTTGGCCATTGGCGGTGCTGGCCTTGCCCTAGGCGCAGGACTCTCTTTCCATGCCACCAAGACCACCGCGAACCCGCGGCGTCCGGAGAACAGCACTGCTTTGGTCACGACGGGACTCTTTGCCCGCACCCGCAATCCGATGTACCTGGGAATGGTTGCCGTATCCACCAGTTATGCCATGTGGCGGGGCTCGCTACTGGGGCTTGTTCCCAGCGTCGCGCTCGCCTGCTGGCTCGACCAGTTCCAGATACCCGCTGAAGAAGATGCCCTGGCGCAGAAATACGGACAGGCGTATTGGCAGTACCAGCGGGCGGTGCCGCGCTGGATTCCTTCCACTGAGCGCGGCAAAACCCATGCCAGATGAAACGTAAGAGAAATTCATGCCTTACCAACTGGTAATCATCTAGTTCTACAGTTGTTGCATGACTACTACTAATAGCACTTCATCCCGTTCGGCCGTCGTGACCGGAGCTTCCAGCGGAATCGGGCAGGCAACCGTACGCGCTCTGCGCGCTCAAGGGTGGACCGTCTTCGCGGTGGCCCGCCGTGCAGAACGCTTGGAAAGCCTCGCTGCCGAATGCGGTGCGATCGCCGTTCCAGCAGATGTCAGCGTGCAGGCTGATGTCGACTCGTTGGCGGAAACCGTGCTCGCCCAGGGCGGCGTCGACACGCTGGTCAACTGCGCTGGCGGTGCCCGGGGAACGGAGACCTGGGCGGATGCGATTGACGAGAACTGGGAATTCATGTGGCAGGCCAATGTAATGGGAACCATGCGCCTGACCCGTGCCCTGCTGCCGCAGCTGCGCGAGGCGCGCGGCACCGTCCTGAACGTCACGTCCACGGCGGCACTGGCCAGCTACGAAGGCGGCAGCGGCTACAACGCAGCGAAAGCTGCAGAACGGGCCATGACCCAGGCTCTGCGCCTGGAAGAAGTCGAGAACGGCTTGCGCGTTATCGAGATCCTGCCTGGCCTCGTGCAGACAGAAGAGTTCTCCCTGCGCCGGTTGGGCAGCCAGAGCGCTGCCGATAACGTCTATGCTGGCGTGGATCATCCGCTGACCGCCGAAGACGTTGCCGAGGTGATCCGCTATGCGGTGAGCGCCCCTGCACATGTGAATCTCGATGAGATTGTCATCCGCCCGCAGGCGCAAGCCGCGAACCACAAGCTAATCCGCAATGCCAAATAGGCGCCCAACTTCATCCATGAGGACAAAATCATGAGCCAAAAGACCCAGCAGACGATCCATATCGTGGCCACATCCCATGGCACAGACAACCTCCATGGGCAGCAGCTGATCCACGACCTGCGTGCCGATCTTGAACGCATGAGCGCACAGCAATTCCCGGGGCAGCTTCTCTGGCACGAAGCCTATGTGGATGTCCAGGAACCCCGGCTCGAATCGGTCATCGCGGCCCTGCCCGAAGGCGAGCCGGCAGTGGTCCTGCCATTGCTGGTCTCAGACGGGGTGCATACGACCGACGATATTGCGCAGGCTGTCGCTTCACGTCCGGGCACTTTAGCCGCGCCGCCATTGGGCCCGCTGCCAGAACTGGCCCAAGTTCTGGCGCAGCGTGCCGCCGCGCACCTGGAGAAAGGCCCGCTGGTCATCGTGGCCGCCGCGGGCACACGATTGGAAGTCGGCCAAAACCAGGTCGAGAACCTGGCCGAGCAGGTCGCGGGCCTGCTGGAGCGCGAAGTGCTGGTGGGATATTGCGCGGGCGCGCAGCCGCGGATCGCTGAGCTCGTGGGCGGCGCGGCCGGTCGTCCGGTGCTGGTGCTCAGCGCGTTGCTCGCCGACGGATACTTCCAGCAGAAGCTGGCTAGCACAGGCGCCGACGTGGTGACAAGCCCACTGCTGCCTGACGTCATGATCACTCAATGTTTCCTTGTGCGACTGCAAAAGGCCCTTCAAGAAGGGCTTTTCATGTCTCCAGATGACGAACTCCTAACCCGTTAGTCAACGCGTAGCCATGTGACATCAGCAGGTTGCTGACCCCCTGGGGGCAGTTTCTAGGCTGATGGGCATGACGCAGACAACCACACCAGTTCGCCCCAAAAGAGCGGCCAAGCCCAACGGCCAATGGAAGGTCGATGGCACTACGCCGCTGAATGCCAACGAGGAAATGAAGGCCGCCGACAACGGCCTGAACGTGCGCCAGCGGATCGAAGAGATCTACTCCGTGCAGGGCTTCGACTCCATCGACCCGGATGACCTGCACGGGCGTTTTCGCTGGTGGGGCCTGTACACCCAGCGTGCCCAGGGCATTCCCGGCGGCAAGACCGCCACGCTGAGCCCTGAAGAGCTCGAGGACCGCTACTTCATGCTTCGCGTGCGCATCGACGGCGGGGCGCTGACCACCGAGCAGTTGCGCGTCATCGGCCAGATCTCCAAGGACTTCGCCCGCGATACGGCAGACCTCACCGACCGCCAGAACGTGCAGCTGCACTGGGTGGACGTCGTCGATGTTCCAGAAATCTGGCGCCGCCTCGAAAACGTGGGGCTGCACACCACCGAAGCCTGCGGCGATGTCCCGCGCGTCATCCTCGGTTCCCCGGTAGCTGGGATCGCCAAGGACGAGATCATCGATCCCACCCCGGTGATTGCCGAGATTTCCCGCCGCTACATTGGCAATCCGGAGTTCTCCAATCTTCCGCGCAAGTACAAGACCGCGATCACCGGCCACCCCAGCCAGGACGTTGTCCACGAAATCAACGACTTCGCCCTGATCGCGGCCATTCACCCGGAGCTCGGCCCAGGCTACGACCTGTGGGTCGGCGGGGGACTGTCGGCCAACCCGCGGCTCGGCGAGCGCCTTGGCGCCTTCGTCTCCCAGGAACAGGCCGCCGACGTATGGGAGGGCGTCACCTCGATCTTCCGCGATTACGGGTACCGCCGGCTGCGCAACCGCGCCCGCCTGAAGTTCCTGCTGGCCGACTGGGGCACCGAGAAGTTCCGCCAGGTGCTGCAGGACGAGTACCTGGGCTACGCGCTGCCTGATTGCGAACTGCCGGCCCAGCCCACCTCGGCAGGTGACCACAGCGGTGTGCACGAGCAGAAAGACGGCCGTTTCTACGTCGGCCTGACCGCCCCGGCAGGACGCGTCTCGGGCAGCACGCTCGTGGCCCTGGCCGACCTGGTCGAGGCGCACGGCTCCACCAGGATGCGAACCACTCCACACCAGAAGATCCTTGCGCTGGATATCGCCGAGGACCAGGTCAAGGAATTTGTCGGCGCAGCGCGCGCCCTCGGGCTGGAAGCTTACCCCGGACTGCTCAAGCGGTCGGCTATTGCCTGCACCGGCATCGAATTCTGCAAGCTGGCCATCGTGGATACCAAGGACACCATGATCGACGCGGTAGCGAAGATCGAGGAACGCCTGGCCGATCACCAGGGCAAGCTGCCCCGGGCGTTGGCGCTGCACGTCAACGGCTGCCCGAATTCCTGCGCCCGCATCCAGACCGCAGACCTCGGGTTCAAGGGCCAGCTGATCACCAATGAGGCCGGCGAGCAGGTGCCAGGTTTCCAGGTTCACCTGGGCGGCACCCTGGCCGGCCGGGAAAACGGCGAAGCGACCATGGGCCGTACCGTGCGCGGCTTGAAGGTGGCTGCCGATGAATTGCCCGACTACGTTGAGCGGGTTGTGAAGAACTATTCGGCCTCCGCGGACGACGGTGAATCCTTCGCGGCCTGGGCCCACCGAGCTGAAGAGGACGAACTGAAATGAGCGAGCAGAACCACGTGCGAACCCGCAGCGAAGCCGAACTGCGGCGGATCGCCAAGCTCGGCGCCGATGAGCTGGGCTGGGAGGCCACGGCAGAGCAGGTCGTCGCCTTCGCCGCCGAGCACCTGGGCGCCGATGAGGTGGCGGTGGCCTGCTCGATGGCCGACGCAGTGCTGCCGCACCTGGTCGCCGCGCAGCTGCCGAAGGTCGACGTGCTGTTCCTGGAGACCGGATACCACTTTGCCGAAACCCATGTCACGCGCGACGAGGTCGCCCGCACCCTGGACGTGAACGTCGTGGATGTGCTGCCTGAGCTGAGCGTTGCCGAACAGGATGAGAAGTTCGGCAAGGACCTGTTTTCCCGGGATCCGGCCGCCTGCTGCCAGCTGCGCAAGATGGACCCGCTGGCTCGTTCGCTGTCCGGATACAGCGCATGGTTCACCGGGGTGCGCCGCGACGAGGCGCCGACCCGCAGCAACACCCCGCTGGTCGTTTTCGATGAGAAGCACGGACTGGTCAAGTTCAATCCGGTCGCCCCCTGGAATTTCGACCAGCTGATCGGCTACGCCACCGAGCACCAGGTGCCGGTGAACCTGCTGCTGTCCAACGGCTACCCATCCATCGGCTGCCAGCCGTGCACCCGCCCGGTGGCCGAGGGCGAAGACCCCCGGGCCGGTCGCTGGGCCGGCTTGAGCAAGACCGAATGCGGAATCCACGTCTAAAGGAGCGAATCATGACCATTACCGCTAACGCCCCCGCCGGCACCCAGCGCAGCGTTCTGGACGCCCTGGAAGCCGAATCCATCCACATCATCCGCGAAGTCCTCGCCGAATTCGAGAAGCCGGGACTGCTCTTCTCCGGCGGCAAGGACTCCGTAGTCGTCCTGCACCTGCTGGCCAAGGCCGTCGCACCCCTGCGCGTGCCCATCCCGGTGGTCCATATCGATACCGGCCACAACTTTGCCGAGGTGCTGAACTTCCGTGATTCGGTAGTGGAAAAGTACGGGCTGAACCTTGTTGTCGGCTCCGTCCAGGAGTACATCGACCGCGGCGAACTGACCGAGCTGCCAGATGGCACCCGTAACCGCTTGCAGACCCGAGTGCTGCTGGACACCATCGAAAAAAACGGATTCGACGTCGTCTTCGGCGGCGCCCGCCGCGACGAGGACAAGGCCCGCGCCAAGGAGCGCATCCTGTCCCTGCGCGACGAGTTCGGCGTCTGGGATCCACGCAACCAGCGCCCGGAAATCTGGAGCTTGTACAACGGCCGGCATGAGCCGGACTGGCATGTTCGCGCCTTCCCGATTTCCAACTGGACCGAACGCGACATCTGGGCCTACATCCAGCGCGAAAACATCGAGCTGCCCCCGATCTACTTTGCCCACCGCCGCCAGGTCTTCGAACGAGACGGCATGTGGCGGGCGCTGACCCCGGTCAGCCAGCCCAACGAGGATGAACAGGTGATCATCAAGCAGGTGCGCTACCGCACCGTGGGCGATGCCAGCTGCACTGGTGCCGTGCTCTCTGCAGCAGACACCGTAGAGAAGGTGCTCGACGAATTGGCTATCGCCACCGTCACCGAACGCGGAGCAACCCGCGCCGATGACCGAATCTCCGCCGCGGGAATGGAAGACCGCAAGACCGAAGGGTACTTCTAAAATGACCACCACATTATTGCGCATCGCTACCGCAGGTTCGGTAGACGACGGCAAGTCCACCCTGGTTGGCCGACTCCTGCACGATGCCAAGGCGATCCTCGCTGACTCTCTGGATGACATCGCACGCACCAGCGCCGAGCGCGGCTTCGGCGGAGCCGACGGCACCCTCGACCTTGCCCTGGTGACCGATGGCCTGCGCGCCGAACGCGAACAGGGCATCACCATCGACGTGGCCTACCGCTACTTCTCCACCGACAAGCGTTCCTTCATCCTGGCGGACTGCCCGGGCCACGTGCAGTACACCCGCAACACCGTCACCGGCGCCTCCACTGCGGATGCGGCCATCGTCTTGGTCGACGCCCGCAACGGCGTGCTGGAGCAGACCCGTCGCCACCTCGGCGTCCTGGCGCTGCTGCGCGTTCCGAGGCTGGTCGTGGCAGTGAACAAGATGGACCTGATCGGCTGGGACGAACAAGGCTTCAAGACCATCGAGTCCGAGGTCCTCTCGCTGGCCAGCGAACTGGGCATCGCGTCCACCACGGTGATCCCGGTATCCGCCCTGCAGGGCGATAACGTATTCGAACCATCCCAATCGTCAACCTGGTACGCAGGCCCGACCCTGCTGGGATTGCTCGAAGACCTGGAGCCCAAACTCGGTGGCGGCACCGCGCGTTTGGACGTCCAATACGTCATCCGCCCGCAGGGCGCACTGGCTCCGGGCCTGGATCCGGAAGCCTACCGCGACTACCGCGGCTACGCCGGAACCCTGGCTGATGGCATCTTGAATGTGGGGGACACCGTGCAGGTGCTCTCCAACGGCCACCCAGTGGGCAGCCGGATCAAGGCCATCAGCACTCCTGCTGGTCCAGCGCAGAGCGCACAGGCCGGCGACGCGATCGTTGTTGAACTGGAAACCGACCTGGACATCGCCCGAGGCGACACCATCGTGGCCGGCGAATTGCCGGCAGCACAGCGCGAATTCCAGGCGGACATCTGCGTACTGGATCCGGTGAAGCTCACCAACGGCCAGCGACTGCTGATCAAGCACGGCACCAAGGTATCCGCGGCCAAGCTCTCCAGCATTGACTACGTCATCAATGTCGGCGACTACGCCCAGCAGCCTGCAGACTCCCTGGAACTGAACGATCTGGGGCGGATCACGCTTCGCAGCCAAGCGGCTCTGGCCATCGAACAGTACGCAACTTCGCGTACCGGCGGCAGCTTCCTGCTCATCGATCCAACCACGGGGCGCACCCTAGCCGCGGGGATCATCGAGGAAAAGCATGAAGCGGCCTGATGTAGGCGAATCGACGGGAAACGGCGATCGTGTCCGGCTCTCGCCTCATGGGCAAACGGGCGGCTTCCGAGGCCGTTTCCTCGGGCTCGCAGCAGTCGCAGTGCTGACCGCAGTAGCCGTGGCCACGACCTTCCTGCCAGGGCCCAATGAAGTCCAGGCGCAGGCGGCAGAACATGGACCGGCGGATGAGCTGAACATCGGCTACTTTGCCAATCTCACCCATGCTCCGGCTCTGATCGCCCAGTCCCAAGGCATTCTCCAAGATCACCTTGGAGAAGACGGCACCAAAGTTGAAAGCCAGATTTTCAATGCCGGACCGGCCGCCGTGGAAGCCCTGAATTCAGGGGCCATCGACGCCGCGTACCTGGGGCCAAACCCCGCGCTGAACAGCTACCTGTCCAGCCATGGCGATTCCTTGAACGTGGTGTCAGGCGTTGCCTACGGCGGTGCCAGCCTGGTCGTGAACAAGAAGATCACTCAGCCCGAGGAACTGGCCGGCAGTAATCTGGCCAGTCCGCAGTTCGGCGGAACCCAGGATGTCGCCTTGCGCAACTACCTCAAGGACCTGGATTTGAAGCAGGACGCGACGGTCACCCCGAGCTCCAACGGCACCGTGGCGCAGCTTTTCGGCCGCGGTGAAATCGATGGCGCGTGGCTCCCTGAGCCCTACGCATCCTTTCTGGTGGAGAAGAACGGCGGACACCGCTTGGTGAACGAAGCCGAGCTGTGGCCTGAAGGCAAGTTCCCGACAACGGTTCTCGTGGTCTCCAAGGACTTCATGGCTAGCCACCCGCAAACCGTGCAGAAGCTGGTCGATGCGAATACCGAAGCCATTGATTGGCTCACTCAGGCGGACGAAAAGGAAAAGCTGGCGGCAGTGCAGAAAGCTCTGGTTGAAGCCAACGGAAGCTCTTTCGACGAAAGCGTGATCGCTGAAGCCCTGGAGCAAGTGCACTTCAGCCAGGACCCGCTACCCGAGACCTACCAGTCGCTGGTGGACCATGCACTGGCTGTCGGGGTCGGAACCGGCGGCAACGCAGACGGACTCGTGGACACGCTCTTTCTTGAACAACAGGAGAAGTAATGGGAGTACTACTGAATGAAGTGTCCCTGAGCTATCCAGGCACCGGCTTGGTCATCGACCGCATCAGTGCAGAAATTGAAGACGGAGAGTTCATTGCCGTCTTGGGCGCCTCCGGTTGCGGCAAGTCGTCCTTGCTCAACATGATTGCCGGCCTCTTGGCACCGAGCTCCGGCTGGCTCGAGGTACCCAAGGATGGCGCCGCATTCATGTTCCAGGATGCCAACCTCCTGCCGTGGCTCACTGCTAGCGAGAATGTCGATTTGGCGCTCAAGCTCGCAGGCAAGCCAGCTGCGGAACGCCAGCAGCGCGTGGAAGAATTGCTCAACCTCGTACAGCTCGGGCATGCCACCGGCAAGAAGCCCCACGAGCTTTCCGGAGGCATGCGCCAGCGAGTTGCTCTGGCGCGAGCCTTGGCCCAGGACCGGCAGGTGTTGCTGATGGACGAACCATTTGCAGCCTTGGACGCGATCACCCGAGATATGCTCCACGAGCAGTTGCGGGCCTTGTGGGGACAAACGGGCAAGACCATCATCTTTGTCACCCACAATGTGCGCGAGGCGATCCGCCTCTCCGGCCGCATCCTGGTGCTCTCTTCGCACCCAGGACGCATCCTGGAGACCCGACGGATCACCGACGATCTTCGCAATAACCCGGCCCAGGCCGCCGCATTGGCCGATGAACTGACCACGATTCTCAGAAAGGAGCAACGGAAACATGAGCTCACTGACCGAATCCCGAACTAGGGTGAATCCCGTGCGCGCAATCAAGCTGCGCCCGAACAACCGGCTCGACTCATGGGTTGCCCCCTTGCTGACTGTCGTGGTGCTCCTGAACCTGTGGCAGATCATTTCCTGGGCCAGCCCGCTGCGGGAAGACCTTTTCCCCGGCCCACTAGCTGTCGCGGCAAAGCTTCCGCAATTGCTGGCGGATGGCTCTTTGGTATCGGCTGTGGGAAATTCCCTGTTCCGTGCAGTGAGCGGATTCGCGATTGCCGTGGTCATTTCCACCCCGTTGGCATTGCTGTTGGCACATCAGCCACTGCTGCGCAAAGGCGTGGGACCCCTGGTCTCGGCAATGCAGGTCTTGCCGTCGATCGCCTGGGTTCCAGCAGCAATCATCCTGTTCGGACTGAGCGATGCAACCATCTACACGGTCCTGCTGCTCGGAGCCATCCCATCCATCATCAATGGCCTGCTGTCTGGCATCGACATGATCCCGGCGCAGTACAAGTCGCTGTCCAAGGTGCTTGGTGCCTCCAAATGGGAACACGTGCTGCACATCGAACTGCCAGCGGCCATGCCCGGGTATGTCGCTGGATTGCGCCAAGGCTGGGCCTTTGCATGGCGTTCGCTGATGGCTGCCGAATTGATCGCGGTAGGCGGCTCTCTCGCCTTGGGTGTTGGGTCTCTGTTGCAGCGCGGCCGCGACCTCGCAGATCTGCCGCTGGTCATGCTGGTGATCCTGACCATCTTGCTAGTTGGCGTGTTGATCGAATTAGTATTTTTTGCTCCGATTGAACGCAAGCTGTTGCGTGATCGTGGAATGAGCCGAACTGGAGAAAACAATGGCTAAAGGACATATCACCCTTATTGGTGGTGGCCCCGGTGATCCTGAACTGATTACCGTTGCAGGCTACAAAGCCCTTCTGTCCGCCGATGTGGTTTTGGCTGACCGGCTCGGCCCCACCGCGCTGCTGGCAGACCTATCGGATGACGTGCTGGTGATCAACGTGGGCAAGTCTCCTGGCTGCCACGTGAAGACCCAAGACGAGACCAATGAACTTCTGGTCAAGTACGCGCTTGAAGGAAAACACGTTGTCCGGCTCAAGGGCGGAGATCCCTTCGTCCTGGGCCGTGGCGGAGAGGAAATGCTCTACGCCGCAGAATACGGAATTTCCACTCGCGTGATCCCGGGAATCACCAGCGCGATTTCGGTTCCTGGAGCCGCTGGAATCCCGGTGACCCACCGTGGAATCGCTGCCGGATTCACCGTAGTGAGCGGACACGCTGAGCTGGCCGACGTGCCAGTTCGGTCCGATCACACCCTCGCGGTGCTGATGGGAGTATCAAATTTGGCACAAATTGTTGAGACATTGCTTACCCGAGGTTTACCGTCAAGTACGCCAATTGCGATAGTTGAGCGAGGTTACTCACAGACGCAGCGCACAACTATCGGTACGCTAGAAGAGATTGTAGTGCGCGCCCGCAAGGCCGCAGTGGCGAATCCGGCCGTCATCGTCATCGGTGATGTCGTTCGGCTAGCCCCGGAAGCCTCCGACCAACTGGTAGACCTCCTGCCGCTAGAGAACGCCGAAGCCACCGCGCCGGCCTCATTCGTTGACTAAGAAAGAGAAGTTGTTTGATGAGTGAAATTACCGTCCCCGAGCACCTCACTTCCCGGGCACTGCGTGTAGCCATCGTTGGAGCCGGTCCAGCTGGCATCTACGCCGCCGACCTGCTGAACAAGAGCCAGCCAGTCGCCTCCGGCGAACTGAAGCTGCACGTTGACCTCTTCGACGAGCTGCCGACTCCCTTCGGATTGATCCGCTACGGCGTATCGCCGGACCACCCACGCATCAAGGGCATCATCAATGCCCTGCACAAGGTACTCGACAACGACTGGATCGACTTCTACGGCAACGTCGGCCTGGGCCGGGACATCTCGCTGGAAGACCTGCGCACCCGCTACGATGCAGTGATCATCTCCACCGGCGCCCAGAAGGACGCCGACCTGAATATTCCGGGCATCGATCTTGACGGCTCCTTCGGCGGCGCCGACTTCGTTTCCTGGTACGACGCGCACCCGGATGCCGACAAGAACTGGGACCTCTCGGCCAAGGAAGTTGCCGTCATCGGCAACGGCAACGTCGCCTTGGACGTCGCCCGCATTCTCTCAAAGCACGCTGACCAGCTGCTGGAAACCGAAATCCCGGAGCACATCTACGAGCAGCTGAACGACTCGGCCGTCACCGACGTGCACGTCTTCGGCCGCCGCGGTCCGGCACAGGTCAAGTTCACCCCGCTGGAACTGCGCGAACTCTCGCACTCCAAGGACGTGGACATCGTGCTGTACCCGGAGGACTTCGAATTCGACAAGGCCTCGGACGAAGCCATGAAGACCAACAACCAGACCAAGACCATGGTCTCCACGCTGACCAACTGGCTGATCGAGCAGGAAGAACGCGAAGAAGCTCCAAGCGCCTCGCGTCGCCTGCACCTGCACTTCCTGCAGTCCCCGGTCGAGGTTCTGGGTGAGGAAGGCAAGGTTTCCGGTCTGAAGGTCGAGCGCAACGAGCTTGACGGCAATGGTGGCGCACGCGGTACCGGTGAATTCATCGAGTACCCGCTGCAGGCCATCTACCGTGCAGTCGGCTACTTCGGCTCAGCGGTCAATGACATTGAATACGACGGCGCCAAGGGCGTGCTGCCAAACGCCGAAGGCCGTGTGCTGGATGCTTCGGGCAATCACGTTCCTGGCCTGTACGCCACCGGCTGGATCAAGCGCGGCCCTATCGGCCTGATTGGCCACACCAAGGGCGACGCCTTGGAGACCATCACCCACCTGCTTGAAGATCTCACCAAGCTGGCACAGCCGGATTCTTCCCAGAAGATCGCCGAGCTGCTGGAAAGCCGCGGCGTGAACTTCTCCAACTGGGAGGGCTGGAAGAACCTGGATGCCCACGAGAAGGAACTGGGCGCTGCGGCCGGCACCGTTTCGACCCGTTTCGGCGAGATCACCCGCGACCGCATCAAGGTTGTTGAGCGCGAAGCAATGATGGAATTCTCTTCGGCAAAAAAATTGGTTGAGAGCCTGTAAGTTTCACCCCGGGCTCTAGCACGCAATGGGCAGGGTCCCTCGGCAAATCTGCTGAGGGACCCTGCCCATTGGTGTTTTCAGCCCGCAACTTCTTCGGCTTGCTACCGGCCGAATAAGTATCAGCTGCCATGAGCAGCGCTGCTGCCAGGGCTACGGCGCGATGCTCAGGCCCGCCCAGCCAGCCAGTTCACCGGCCAGCCGGGAACGGCAAATCGACGACGGGCCGATTGCCTAGCCCTCGACTGCCCGCTTCCGTGCGGCCTTCTGTTGATCACCGGCGCCGACACTGCGGCGGAGCATGATGAACAGCAGGATCATGCCTGCAGTGATCGACATGTGTCCAAGGCCCGCGATGCCGGAGACCATCTTGGAGGACTCGATGCCCAGCACGGTCATGATGCCGTGGGTGAGCTGCATGCCCGCAGTGAGGAGCACACCCGCGTTGTAGGTTCCCATGAACCATGCGAAGAGCTTGCGATGCTGGCTCAGGACGAAGGCCTTCTCCAGCAGGAGCACCAGCAGCAGGATGATGAAGCCGAGGACGAGCAGATGGGTATGGACTACCGATAGCTGGGTCCACGCTCCCTCCGGGAAACCGTTCATCTTGGTGAATTCCCGGTAGAAGAGACCAGAGGCGACTCCGAGGATCATGTAGGTGAAGGAGAAATTGACGAGCTTACGCATTGATGTTGCTTTCTTTCTGAGTGGTTGGTTCTGCAGATGCTTCCGCAGGGGAGGAAACGTGGCCGAAGACCGGGCGCTTGGCCGAACCCAGGACCGCGAACAGCGCGGGCAGCAGCAAGGTCCGAACAACGAATGTGTCCAGCAGGACGCCGAGTCCGACGATCAGGCCGAGCTGGCCCAGGACGGTCAGAGGCAAGGTCGCCAGGGCGGCGAATACTCCGGCGAGCACGAGCCCGGCACTGGTGATGACTGATCCGGTGCGGCTTGCTGCCAAGGCAACTGCTTCATGCAGTTCCAGCGCCTGTGCATCCTGGCGCACGCGCTGGGTCAGGAAGATCGTGTAGTCCACGCCGAGCGCTACCAGGAAGACGAAGGCCAACAGCGGCACTTGGACATCCAGCGCGTCAGCCTCGAAGACGACTGAGGAAACCAGCGAACCCAATCCGACAGCAGCTGCAGCACTGAGCAGGTTCACCACTCCCAGAGCCAGGGCAGTGCGCCATGAACGGGTGAGCCAGCCGAGCATCACGAAGCAGATCATCATGATCAGCGGCGCAATCACGTAGAGGTCTCGCAGGTGCATTTGATGTGAATCCAGTTGTTCTGCGCTCTGTCCGCCAATCAGCACCTGGCCGTCGCCTCCACGGGCTGCGGCATCACGCAGCTGCTGCACAAGATCCTGGGCCTTCGCCGAGTTGGGATCAACGTCGGGAATCACCGAGAACTCCTGCCACGCGGTAGTGCCGAGCTGGCTTGCCTCGCCGACGCGTTTCACGTTCTCAAGGCGAGCGAATTCATCTCGCAATGGGCCAGTCCCTGCACCCTGCGCCAAGACGGTGACCGGCTGGGTTTCCCCGGCGGGGAAATGCTCTGCCAGCAGGTCCATGGCGCTGGAGGATTCGGTTGCCGTGCGGAATTGCTGGGTTTGATCCAGGCCAATACGCGTACCGGTGAGTGCTCCGGCAAGCACCAGAAGCAATAGTGCCATCGCGGTGAGGTTCAGTCCCGGACGGTTCATCACGGAGCGAGCTGCACGGCCGAAGAAATTCTCCGTCTTGGCTTCCTGTCCGGGACGGGGAATCAATGGCCAGAAGGCGTTGCGGCCGCACATGGCCAGGATCGGGGGTAAGAGGAACAGCGCGAAGATCGCCGCGATCAGCAAGCCAACGGCGCAAACGATACCCAATCCGCGCGTATCGTCCATGACTGCCAGGCCCAGGGTGAGCAGAGCCAAAACCACGGTCAGGTTTGAAGTGAGAATGGCCTCGAAGCTGGATGCCCAGGCTTTGGCCAGCGCTTGACGGTGATCAGCATGCTTATGCAACTCATCGCGGTACCTGGAGATCAGCAGCAGGGCGTAGTTGGTGCCTGCGCCGAAGACCAGGACGCTGAGCACGCCGGAATCGAAGTGCAGGTCGAAGGCATTGCCCACCAGGTTGGCCACCAGAGAGGCGCTGCGGTCGGCGATGGCAACGACCGCCAACGGGATCAGCCAGAGCACCGGCGATCGGTAGGTCAAGATCAGCAAGACAGCCACGATTGCCACCGTGACTGCCAAGAGGGTGAAGTCGGCACCGGCAAATGCATTGGTGACATCAACTGCAAAGGCGGTAGGCCCGGTGACCTGAAGCTGCAAATCTGCTGATGGATGATCCTGGATCCAGCTTCGAATCGACTTGAGCGTTTCCCGGTCGGCAGTATCGGACACGGTATTCCAGGAGAGCGGAACCATGGCTGCCTGCTGATCCTCGCTTGCCATGGTGCGGCCAGCGGTGACGTTCGCTGCGTGACCCAAGGCCTCTGCCTGGCGATCAATCATTGCGCGGTCGTTGTCGCTGAGCGCGTTGCCGTCGCCACGGCTGGCCACCAGCAGGGCCGTGGTTTCGGACTCGTTGGAGTTCGCATCGATGAGCTGGGCGACCTTGGCCGAATCCGAATCGCCAACCAGCGAGCTCGCAGACCGGGCCGGAGCCTGGACGCTGCTCAGCGCGCCAAAGAGGACGAGAATTGCTGCGACGATGCCGACGGCCCACAGGCGAGCGCCGCGCCGGCTGGTCAGCGAATCGCCGACCCGGGAAATAACTGGAACTTTCATAGTTCCAGTTAATGATTTTTTGCAGGTCAATCCATCGTGGAAAAGGGCGAATAAAAGTTCAACCGAAAGGTTGAGGCGGTTACCGGCGTGTCTTCCGAATGCCGGAAGAACCTAGAGCAAACCGTGCTCTGTCGCCTTGTTGATGGCATCTGTGCGGCTGGATGCTTGAAGCTTGTCGAAGATATGCACCAGATGGGTCTTCACCGTTGCCTCAGACACGAACAGCGCCTTGGCGATCTGCTTGTTTCCGGCACCGGTAGCCAGTTGGGCCAGCACGTCTTTCTCGCGTGCCGTCAGCTCGATCTTCGGCCGCCGCATGCCCTCGACAACCCGCTGGGCCATCTCCGGGGCCAGCACCATGTGGCCGGCTGCGGCTTGGCGAATGGAATCCACGATGGTTTGCGCGCTGACATCCTTGAGCAGATAGCCGGCGGCTCCGGCTTCGATGCAGGCCAAGATTTCCGAGTCCTTGTCGAACGTGGTCAGGATCAACACGTGGGGAGGCTTGGATAGCTTGCGGATGGCTACCGTGGTCTGCGCGCCGTTCATCCCGGCACCGAGGCGCAGATCGCACAGCACGACATCAACCGGGTTGTCCTTGACGAACGCTAGCGCTTCCTCGCCGCTGGAGGCCTCGCCGATCACTGCGATGTCTCCGAAGTTCTCAAAAAGCGCCCGCAACCCGGTGCGAACGATGGGATGGTCATCGACTAAGAGGATGCGGATCACGATTTGTCCTTTGCGACGTTGATCGGAAGATGCGCGCACAGTGCTGTGCCTTCGCCTGGGGAGCTTTCGATGTCCAGTCCGCCGCCGAGCTCCCGCAGCCGCTGGTTCATGGCTTTCAGGCCGAACCCGCCAGCCTCGGTGCTGGTTTGCGCGGGACCGGAATTCGGCGTGAACCCAACACCGTCATCCACGATATCCAGGCGGACTTCGTCGCCACTGCTGCTCAAGCTGATAGCAACGATTGAAGCGTGGGCATGGCGAAGGACGTTAGAGAGCGCCGACTGCGCGGTGCGCAGCAAGGCAATCTGCACGCTGGGCTCCAGGGCGGGCAAACCCGGCTCGATGTCCAGCCGGGTGCCGACGTTCGAATCAGCTTCGAAATTCTCCAGTATCCGGTTCAATGCGCCGGCCAGTGCCTGCGAATCCAGTTCAGCGGGTGCGAGCGCGGCGATAATGCGGCGCAAATCGGTCAGCGCCTGTCCGGAAAGCTCATCAATGCGAACCAGTGCTTTCTCGGCTGCGTCCGGTTCCTTGGAGGCCTCTGCCGCCTTGGCATGCAGGCCGATGGAGGACAGCTGCTGTGCGACAGTGTCATGGATTTCGCGGGCCAGGCGCGTGCGTTCCGTGGCGATGCCCGCCTCGTGCTGCGACCTCGCAAGTTCCTCTTGGAGGTCGGCCATTTCATGCTGGGCGCGGACCAGGGAATTCACGAGCGAAGTGCGCACTTGGGCATCGCGTTCCATCTGCAGGTAACCGCGGGAAATGCCCCAAGCGAACAAGCCGCCGACTAATGGACCGGCTATGGCCGCAATGCTCAGTCGCCCATGGTGCAGATACGGAGCAAGCAGCGTAAAGGCGTAGACGACCACCGACCACAAGATTGAGGGTAGGAACGGCAGCTGGTGGCCCAAGAGCAGCCACAGACTGAAGGCGAGCCACATGAATTCGGCCGAAACGAAAAGGCTTGCTACCCAAATCCCGAGCAGGAGCGCCAGCCACCATGCGCGCACCGCGAAGGCGCCAGCCTTGGAATGGGCAATGAAGCCTGCGCTGTACCAGCCAGCGAAAAGCACTGAGACGAGGATGGCAGGCAACGCGGCATCCTGAGTTGCTAGCTGTCGCAGCAGCGCAATGGCAAGGAGAATCGCCGTGACCAGATGCTGGCCCCAACGCAGCACGCTTGGTGAGGCGAAGGCGTGCTGTTGATTCCGGGTTTCCAACCGTTGCGGTTCGGCAGTGCTCATGGAAGCCAGCCTACTAAAGGCTGCCCGATGGTCATTGCTCGGCCAATATGACCAATTGAGCTGTCGCTCGGGTCATGGCCACGTACCGGCGTACTGCGCCGCGCCGGGTCTGGCCGAAGTTCTCAGGTTGGCAGACGAGCACCAGATCGAATTCCAGTCCCTTGGCGTGTTCAGGAGTCAGCACGCTGACTCGTTCGGAGGCGGGGAAACCCGGAAGCCCAATCACCGCAGCGGTGCCTTCATTATTTTCGGCCAGCCATTGGTCGAGAATCTTCTTGAGGTGTGAAGGATGGGCGTAGCGTACCGGTGCACCGTTTGCTCGCAGCGATTGCGGCACGTTGGCCTCCGGCATCTCCGGCAGGATCTGCGCTGCTGCGGCTTCCATGATCTGTGCGGTGCTGCGGTAGTTGACCCGCAACCGGGAGATGGAGATGTCGTGAATGCCAATGCTTGCTAGCCGCTGTTCCCATGACGTGCTGAAACCGTCAACGGCCTGGGCCCTGTCGCCGACAATCGTCAGGCTGCCCGACGGGCAACGGCGTTGGATCATTGCCCATTGGGCATCGGTCAGGTCTTGGGCTTCATCGACGACGACATGCGAGAAGGGCCCGTCGAAACTTTCCTTCGCCAACGGGGACTCCAAGCTATGGCTGAGCAGACGCTCCTGGAGATCGTGGTGCATGAGCTGAGATGCCAGGTCTTCCTTGTCATCAGCCGAAGCCATCAGATCGTCTATGACGTTCGTCCATCGGTTTCGCTCTGCAAGGATTCGAGACTGCTCGTCACGATGGCTGGTCTCGCTGTCCTGGTCTCCGATCAGATAGCGGGAATAATCGATCAACGGAATATCTGATGTCGTCCATGCGACTGGACGTGGGGCGGACAGCAACTTCTCGATCTGGTCGTCAGTGAGTTCCGAGCCGCTGTACCGAAGCAATGCGGGCGTCGAATACAAAGCCTTCAGGAGATTCAGCGGATCCAGGATGGGCCAGTATTCATTGAGCAGCGCTCCGAGTGCAGAACTTCGTGCCGCGTCGGCGCGAAGTTGCGGTTCAGGGGCATTGCTGCCTGCTAGCTGGGGGAGCAGCAGGTCAACCAGAGCTTCGCGCAATTGGATGCGCGCTTCGTTGTGCGGAGTCTCGGAGTCGATCATGCCCACCGCGTCGCGCCATAGTTGCGCAGTGGCCGTGGCTTGGAATTCACCGATATCGAGCACCACCTCGGTGGCGGGCGGCTCTTCAAAGACCTCGACTGCTTTCTTCAGCGCACTCAGCATGGCGGCACTGGATTTAATGCGCTGGACTTCGGGATCTTGTTCGGCAGGGAGATCTTGCCCTATCGAAACTATGTTCGAAAGAGTGGCAATGAGAACATCATCCTCTCCCAAATTCGGCAGGATATCAGAGACATAAGAGGAGTAGGCTTCATGCGGACTCACGACCAGCACCTTGCCTCCTTGGCTGCGCAGGCGCTGATCCGCGTAGAGCAAGTACGCGGCGCGGTGCAGGGCGACGACCGTCTTGCCGGTGCCTGGCCCGCCGTCAACCACCAGTGCGCCGCGCGAGCTGCTGCGGATGATCGCGTCCTGATCGGACTGGATCGTCGAGAGGACGTCCTGCATTTTCGGTGAGCGCTTGCTGCCAAGCGACGCGAGAAACGATGAGTGGTCATCCAGGCGGGTATGGGATTGCAGCTGGGAGGAATCGAATACTTCGTCCCAGTAGTCGGAAATGCGCTGGCGGAGCCAGCGGTAGCGGCGACGCATCGACAGCCCGTAGCTCTCTTCATGCGTGGCAGCGAAGAATGGTTCGGCCGCCGGGGTGCGCCAGTCCACCATCAGCTGCTTGCCTTGGGCATCGCTCAAGCCGGCTCGTCCGATGTAGAGGCGCTCGCCGGTCTGGGCGAATTGCATGTACCCCAAGCAGGCGTATGGTCCCACGAGGTCCAGCTGGCGCAGCCGCTGAGCCAGTTCGTTCAGCTCGACATCGCGCTGCAGGGATTGCTGGAGGGTGCCGGCCCGGTCCTTGCCGCGTGCAGCGATGCGCTCAACCGCTTCGGAGCGGAGCTGCTTGATGCGCGCGGCGATCTCTTCCAGCCGTTGCTGGTCCTGCGCGATGTCTTTCGCGAGTTCGGGTGTGGCATGTTCGTGGATGGAATCGAAGTAGCTGGTGTTAGAAGTTGCAGCAGGCACGCAGGCTCCCTGATCTGGATGGTTCTCGTGGGGAAGGTATCGATTATGGGCCATGGGTGGGGCCTTGTGGCAAGGCCCCCTCAACGCGCTATCCTGAAAATGCAGGCAACGGAGATTTCCCTGCATCAGCCCCTTTCCTCGGTGCTTGGGCCACAAGGCTGTGAGCCTGAACTCATTGCCATCTTGGGTGATCTGGGAATTTTCACCACGCGCATCACGCGGTACGATATAAGGACTGCGACTTCGATCCGGCTATCACCGGTGAGTCTTCGGAAGAACCGCGAACCTCGGGTTTGCCCAGTAGAACCGAACGGGACCAGCCCGTCACAGCTGATGATAAGTGGTTCTCCGCGATTCAGGCGGGGGATAAGCGGGGTGGTACCGCGGCATTATCGCCGTCCTCGTAGGCAAGGATTTATCGACCCTACGCTTGAAGGACGGCCCATTCGATGAGCTTCTACCCGAAGGTCACTACAGACCCAACCGGTTCGACCCCGGCTTCACCGCGATTCCCAGAACTTGAGAAGCGCGTCCTCGAATACTGGAAGAACGACAACACGTTCCAGGCCTCCATCGACCAGCGCGAAGGCGAAGAGTTCGTCTTCTACGATGGCCCTCCCTTCGCCAACGGCCTGCCGCACTACGGCCACCTGCTCACCGGCTATGTCAAGGATCTCGTCGCCCGCTACCAGACCCAGCGCGGCAAGCGCGTCGAGCGCCGCTTCGGCTGGGACACCCACGGCCTGCCAGCCGAGCTGGAAGCCATGAAGCAGCTGGGCATGACCGACAAGAAGCAGATCGAAGCCATGGGCATCGACAAGTTCAACGACGCCTGCCGCACCTCGGTGATGAAGTACGCCGACGAGTGGAAAGAGTACGTGAACCGCCAGGCCCGCTGGGTCGACTTCGAAAACGACTACAAGACCCTGAACGTCGAGTTCATGGAATCGGTCATCTGGGCTTTCAAGCAGCTGTCCGACAAGGGCCTGACCTACCAGGGCTTCCGCGTGCTCCCGTATTGCTGGAAGGACGAGACGCCGCTGTCCAACCACGAGCTGCGCATGGACGACGACGTCTACAAGAACCGCCAGGACCAGACCGTTACCGTCGGCTTCACCATCCTTGCCGGTGAGACCGAAGCATCCAAGGCCCTGGCCGGCGTGCAGGCCCTGGCCTGGACCACCACCCCGTGGACCCTGCCGACCAACGAGGCGCTGGCCGTGCACCCGGACATCGAGTACGTCGTTCTCCCAGCCGGCGAAGCTGGCGTGAAGGCCTCTGCCGCCGCCGGCCCATTCCTGCTGGCCCGCGACCTGCTCGGCTCCTACGCCAAGGACCTGGGCTACAAGGACGCCAAGGAAGCCGCCGCCGCGGTCACCGCCAGCTACACCGGCGCCGACCTGGCCGGCGTGCGCTACGCCCCGCTGTGGGACACCTACACCGACACCGAGAAGTACGGCACCGAAAACGCCTGGCAGATTCTCACCGCCGACTATGTCACCGTGGCCGACGGCACCGGCATCGTGCACCAGGCTCCGGCCTACGGCGAGGATGACCAGAAGGTCTGCGAAGAGCACGGCATCCCGGTGATCCTCTCGGTGGACGAGGGCGCCAAGTTCCTGCCGGTCTTCGCCGGCGGCCCGCTGGCCGACATCGTCGGCGTGCAGGTCTTCGATGCGAACAAGACCATCACCAATGTGCTCAAGGACGAGGCCAAGCTGGTCAAGCAGGCTTCCTACGAGCACTCCTACCCGCATTGCTGGCGCTGCCGCACCCCGCTGATCTACCGCGCGATCTCCTCGTGGTACGTCGAGGTCTCCAAGTTCAAGGACCGCATGGTCGAGCTGAACGAGCAGATCAACTGGATCCCGGGCAACGTGAAGCACGGCCAGTTCGGCAAGTGGCTGGAAAACGCCCGCGACTGGTCGATCTCGCGCAACCGCTACTGGGGTTCGCCGATCCCGGTCTGGGAATGCTCGGGCGCCGAGTGCACCCACCGCGAGGTCTTCGGGTCGCTGGCCGAGCTGAAGGACTTCTTCGGCCGCCTGCCGGTGAACCACGAAGGCCAGCCGGATCTGCATCGCCCGTTCATCGACGAGCTGACCCGCGCCCACGAGGGCTGCGCCGAAGGCGGCACGCTGACCCGCGTGGAAGACGTGCTCGACGTCTGGTTCGACTCCGGCTCGATGCCCTACGCCCAGGTGCACTACCCGTTCGACAACCAGGAATGGTTCGATTCCGGCCACCACCCGGCGGACTTCATCGTCGAGTACATCGGCCAGACCCGTGGCTGGTTCTACACCATGCACGTGCTGTCCACCGCGCTGTTCGACCGCCCGGCCTACACCAACGTGATCTCCCACGGCATCGTGCTCGGCTCGGACGGGCAGAAGATGTCCAAGTCTCTGCGCAACTACCCGGATGTCACCGAGGTCCTGGACCGCGACGGCTCGGATGCGATGCGCTGGTTCCTGATGGCATCGCCGATCCTGCGCGGCGGCAACCTGGTGGTCACCGAGCAGGGCATCCGCGATGGCGTGCGCCAGGTGCTGCTGCCGCTGTGGAATGTCTGGCACTTCTTCAACCTGTACACCAACTCCGCCAACAACGGGGCAGGCTACGAGGCCAAGCGCTCGATGGACTCCACCGACCCGCTGGACCAGTACATGCTGGCTGCCACCGGCCAGCTGGTGCGAGAGGTCACCGAGGCGCTGGATTCCTACGAGGTATCCGATGCCACCGAGGCGGTGCGCCACTACATGGACACGCTGACCAACTGGTACGTGCGCCGCTCGCGCCAGCGCTTCTTCGACGAGGACACCCAGGCCTTCGACACCCTGTACACCGCGCTGGAAACCCTGGTGAAGGTCACCGCTTCGCTGCTGCCATTGGCCAGCGAAGAGATCTTCCGCGGGCTGACCGGCAAGCGCTCGGTGCACCTGGAAGACTGGCCGGATGCCGAGCAGTTCCCGGCCGACGCCGCGTTGCTGGAAACCATGGAAACCACCCGCAAGATCTGCTCGGTGGGCTCCTCGCTGCGCAAGGCCAAGAACCTGCGCGTGCGCCTGCCGCTGGCCGAGCTGAAGGTTGTGCTGACCGATGCCGCCCGCCTGGAGGGCACCTACGCATCGATCATCAAGGACGAGCTGAACCTGAAGGCAGTGACCCTGATCGACGCCGAGGGAGTGGACGCTGCCAGCTACGGCATCAGCCAGCAGCTGGTGGTCAACGCCCGTGCCGCCGGCCCGCGCCTGGGCAAGAACGTGCAGCAGGCGATCAAGGGCGCCAAGTCCGGTGACTGGTCCGTCGCCAACGGTGTTGTCACCGCCGGCGGCCTGGAACTGGCCGAGGGCGAATACACCCTGGACACCGTGGTGGATGCGGCCGGCGAGATCGCCGCGGCGGTCATCGATGGCGGCTTCCTGGTGCTGGATACCGAGGTCACCGAGGCGCTGGCCGCCGAGGGCACCGCCCGCGACATGATCCGCTCCATCCAGTCCGCCCGCAAGGACGCGGACCTGCAGGTTTCGGACCGCATCCGCACCGTGATCACCGCCAGCGCGGCCACCATCGCGGCGCTGGAAGCCAACCGCGAGCTGGTGGCCGGCGAAACCCTGAGCGCGCAGCTGGAGCTCGTCGCCGACGATTCGGCCCAGGGCGAGCAGGTTGCCGTGGCCAAGCTGGATTCCGGCAAAGTCGAGGCCAACTAGTGAGCGAACTGGACCGCGTCTACGCGCAACTGCTGTCCCGGGCCCCGGAGAACAAGATGGAGCCGCGCATGGCTCCAATGTTCCGGGCCGTGGAGATCCTCGGCGAGCCCAACAAGGCCTGCCCGGTCATCCACATCACCGGCACCAACGGCAAGACCTCGACCGCACGCATGATCGAATCGCTGCTGATGGCGCACGATCTGCGCACCGGCCGCTACTCCTCGCCGCACCTGATTTCGGTCACCGAGCGCATCGCCATTGACGGTGCGCCGGTGGAGGACGAGACCTTCGTGCGCGTATGGGATGAGATCAGCCCGTTCCTTGAGATCGTGGACGCCGAGCTCGTCGAGCGCGGAGAAAACAAGCTGACCTACTTCGAGGCTGTCACCATCCTCGCCTTCGCGGTCTTCGCCGAGGTCCCGGTGGATGTGGTGGTGCTCGAAGTGGGCCTGGGCGGCATCACCGATGCCACCAACGTGGCCGATGCCGATGTCTCGGTGATCACCCCGATCTCGCTGGACCACACCGACCTGCTCGGGGACACCCCGGGGGAGATCGCCGAGGAGAAGGTCGGCATCCTCAAGCCCGGAGGCTACCTGGTCTCCTCGGTGCAGCCGGTGGACGCGGCCGACGTGCTGCTGGCCCGTGCCCGCGAGCTCGACGTGCCGGCGGCCTTCGACACCCTGGACTTCAAGCTCATCGAACGCCAGCATGGCGTGGGCGGGCAGCTGCTGTCCATCCAGGGCCAGGCCGCCCGCTACGACGAGATCTTCCTGCCGCTGTTCGGCGCCCACCAGGCGCAGAACGCCACCGTGGCCTTGGCCGCGGTGGAGGCATTCCTCGGCGGCGGACAGCGCGAGCTGAACGCCGACCTGGTCCGCGACGGCTTCGCCGCGGCGACGAGCCCGGGCCGACTGGAACTGCTGCGTGCGGCCCCGAGCATCCTGGTGGATGCCGGGCACAACCCGGACGGCATCCGCGTCACTGCGGAAGCGATCAAGGAATCCTTCGGCTTCACGCGTCTGGTCCTGATGGTCGGCATCCTGCAGGAGAAGGACGCCGAGGCGATGCTCTACACCCTGCGCGAGGAATACGGGGACATGGTCGAGGACATCTGCATCACCCAGTCCTCCTCGCCGCGAGCCATTCCCGCCGGCGAGCTGTCCACCCTGGCCATCGATGCCGGCTGGCCGGAAGCTGACATCCACGTCACCGAAAACCTGGAAGACGCCATCGAGTGGTCCGTTGGCCGCGCGGAGGCAGGCAACGACCTGTCCGGCGGAGTGCTGGTCACCGGTTCGATTACACTGGTGGGCGAGATTTCACTATTGCTCAAGGGAGGCAAGCCCTAATGGCCAAACTCACCCGTGCCCAGCGCGAGTGGCGACCTGGGATGAAGAAGAAGCAGCGTTCCACGAAGATGATGTTCGCATCCACCGTGCTGGTCTGCGAGGCGCTGCTGGCGGTGTTCGTCACCCTCGCGGCCTTCGGGCTCAAGCGCGGCGAACCCGCAGTGGTGCTCAGCCTCGGCGCTGCCGTGGCGCTGCTGTGCATCTTCAACTGCGCCCTGCTGGGCAAGAAGATCGGCTACATCATCGGCTGGATCCTGCAGGTAGTGTTCTTCCTGAGCGGCTTCATCCTGGTGGACATGTTCTACCTGGCCGCGGCGTTCGCCCTGTGCTGGTGGTTTGCGCTGTCCAAGGGCGAGGAAATCGACGTGGAAAACAAGCGCCGTGCCGCCGCCCAGGAAGCCTGGGAAAAAGCCAACCCCGAGCAAGCCTAAGATTCCAAGAAGTACATCAACGATACGAAGAGGTAGTCACATGACTGAACGTACCCTGATCCTGGTCAAGCCAGATGGCGTCAAGCGCGGCCTGACCGGACAGATCCTTGCCCGCATTGAAGCCAAGGGCTACACCATTGCCAAGCTGCAGCAGCTGGAAGCTACTCGAGAGCTGCTCGCCGAGCACTATGCAGAGCACGAAGGCAAGCCGTTCTACGAGCCGCTGGTGGAGTTCATGCTCTCCGGTCCAGTGGTGGCGATCGTGGCTGAAGGCCAGAGCGTCATTGCAGGCTTCCGTTCGCTGGCCGGCACCACCGACCCGACCACCGCAGCCCCAGGCACCATTCGTGGCGACTTCGGCCGCGACTGGGGCCTGAAGGTCCAGCAGAACCTGGTCCACGGCTCGGACTCCGTTGAGTCCGCAGAGCGCGAGATCGGCATCTGGTTCGGCAAGTAAGCTGATACGCAAAAATCCCGGCAGCCATGGGCTGCCGGGATTTTTGATACCTGAAAGCGGAACCTAGAACCAGTCATCCAAACTGTCCTGGGCGAGCGCGGACGGTTGCTGTACCGAACTTCCGGACGCCTGCGCGGCCGAGTCCAGTGGCAGCTGCTCCGCGGCACCGATCCTGACCACCTGATGGCGGTCGGCGATCGGGCCGACGGTCAGCGAAAAATACTTATCTGCTCCGTCATTGCTGGATTCCAGCACGTGGATACCTCCCAGTCTTCAGTACGCGTTAGCGCATTGATTGCGGGCGAAGCATGGCGCGGGATTCTCCCTGTTGGGGAAAACGAAGACATTCAGCAAAACTTCTCAAGGTGCTTGCGCATCCCGCGTCGCTCCACTTCCATCACTTCAGTCACATTAAACACAGAAACAACACGCACGGCAACGCGGTATTAGCCATCCACGCTCTGCTCGCAGCGTGAAAACCCTGGAAATTCAGGGCTGGAAGGGCGCATGAACTCCTTGAGAATTATTTGGAAATAATTCGAACGACAGCATTAAGTGGCGTAAGGAAGGGGCGCCCCTGCAATGCAGGAGCGCCCCCACTGGCGACAATTACGCAGAATCCTGAGGGGATTCCATGTGCTGTTCCCTGTGCTTCTCCTTGGCTTCGAGCTTTTCGATAGCCGCGTCCTCTTCGCTGATTTCAACTTCGGACTTGATGTCTTCACTGGCTTCAGCCACCGCATCGGACTTGTCGCGCCCGGTCCACACCTTGATCACCGCCCACGCTGCCGCAACCAGCGGCACCGCCAGGACGGCGCCAACGATGCCAGCCAGGACGGTGCCAGCGGTCAGCGCCATCAAGACGACCAGCGCATGCAGGCTCAGGGCATTGGCCATGACGACCGGCTGGAGGAAGTTGCCCTCCAGCTGATTCACCAAGATCACCGCGGCAAGCACGATTAGCGCAATCACTGGACCGTTGGTCACCAAGGCGATCAGCGTGGCCAGGATTCCGGCAACCGTAGCACCGACCATCGGGACGAAGGATCCGAGGAAGACGATGACACCCAGCGGGATGGCCAAGGGCACCTGCACGATCAGCAATGTTGCGGTGATGCCCAAGGCATCTACCGCGGCCACGGTGGCAGTACCGCGGATGTAGCCGCCGAAGGTGCGCAGGGCACGATCGCCGGAGAAAATCCACTTGTTGCGGTAGTGGCGTGGAGTCCACGACACGGCAAAGGCCCAGATCTTGTCTCCGTCCTTCAGGAAGAAGAACAGGATCACCAGAAGCAGGATCAAGCCAGTGACGAAGCTGCCGGCGGCGCTCAGCGTGTTCAATGCACCGGTGCCAAACTGGGAACTGGTCAAGAATCCGGTGATTGTTTCAACGACGCTATCGATCTGGCTCTGGTCGATGTTGAACGGCATCGTGCCGATGAAGCCCTGGACCATCTCATTGAGCTGGTTGAAACCCTCGACAGCTTGGTCAACGAGCTTTGGCCATTCCCTGATGACCGAGAAGACCAGGCCGGTGCCGATGCCTCCTAGGATCAAGAGCGAACCGAGGAATACGATCCATGCTGCCAGCATCGGTGAAACGATTTTGCGCAGTTTGACGACAAGTGGCCATAGCGCGCAGGAAATGATGACGGCCAGCAGTGTCGGGATCACGATCATGGTCAAGCGGAGCATGCCGATGATGAGGAATGTTGCCAGAGCGCCAACGATCAATAGCTGCGCGCTGCGGATGCCCAGTCGGCCTAGCAAGTCGGTCCACAAGCTGGTGACAGTGAATTCTGGTTTGGCGTCCTTGGCCGGAACGCGGTGGTGCTCGGCAGGTGTCGGCTTGTCATCTTGAGACTGGTTCTTCGACAACGCGGCGAGCCTGACCTTACGGAAAAAAGCCATAGTCGCTCCTTGTAGCTGGTTCTGATAGCTCTAACAATAGGCTAACGACTTGACAAGGTTCCGGGGCAACACCGCAAGACTGATTATTTAGTGTTGGCTAGGCCAATAGAACCTGCTTCTGCACCATTAAGCCGAAGATTCCTGCAACTATTGGCTGATTTTACAAGCGCTCTGGAGGCAAGCTCATGCAAAGCAACGGGGCCGCGCGCCGCGCGGCCCCGTTGCTTTCAAATCTTGTTCGCTGCCTCTCCGGGCTATTTGGCGCTGAAGTATTCCTTGGCCAGCAGCCCCATGATGATCTTGTCGTGGAACGAGCCGTCGTGGAATCCGGCTTGGCGCACCCTGCCCTCTTCACGGAATCCTGCGCGGTTGAAGGTGCGTAGCGCGCGCTCGTTGTATGCCCAGACGTTCAGGCCGATGCGGTTCAACCCCATTTCGCGGAAGCCGTAATCGATGATCATCTTGATGGCCATTGTGCCGTAGCCCTGGCCAACATTGGATCCGCCGATCATGATCATCAGCTCGGCAGAACGCGCTGGAGCGTTGTATTCGTACAATGCTGTGTGCCCAATCAGCGTATCGTCGGGAAGCGTGATCGACAGTCCAACGCCGTCGGTGGTGCCCCGGTTGATGCTCCGGGACTTGAAGAGTTCTGCGGCCTCGGTGACCGGGTGGGGAAGTACCAGGTTGCCTTGTAGGGCCATGAACTCCGGACTGTTCCACCATTGGGTGAGGAATGCAAGATCTTCCTCTTGCAGTTCACGCAGCCGTATGTGTTCGGAAATTAGCAGATTAATTCCGTAGTCTTGGGCATTTTCTGTGTTCCATATGTCACTTGCCATGCATCCAATCTACCGGGTCTAGCTGAGCGGTGCCCGGAAAATCATTCTTGGTGAACCCGTGCAGGCGCCGCCATGTGTCCTATAAGCGCTAGTCGCAGCGGGAATTGGGATTCCTTTGCGCATTGGCGCGCCGGGGGCAACAAATAGTGGTACAAGGTCTGGACATGACCTATTTGGCCGGCGGGGTGGGGCGGAGTGCCGGGAACAGCACTGCGGGGCCGTCACCGAAGTGGCGGCCCCGCAGGTACGTGAGGAGATCTGGAGTTGTTCTACCCGAAGAAGGCGTGCGGGAAACGCAAGACGACCGATGCGGCGAGGAGCACCCAGATGATAGCGGTGATGATCCAGCTCCACTCGCTGAAGAACTTCTTCACGCCGGGGCCTGCGGGAATCACGCCGGTGAGCACATTGCGTGCGGTAGTGAAGACGAACAATGGAATCGTCATGACCCAGACGACCATGCAGTATGGGCACAGTGCATTGATTTCGTAGAGGGCCTGGGACCAGAACCAGACCACCAACCCCATGGCCGCCGTCACGCCCAGCTGGAAGCACAGCCAGAACCAGCGCTTCAGGTTGCTTGCGCCGGCAAGCAGGGCGAAGCCGATCGTGATTACCACTGCGAAACAGACAATCCCGAAAAAGGGGTTGGGGAAACCGAAAATGCCTGCTTGCTCGGATTTCATCACGGTGCCACAAGAGATCCAGGGATTAACATCGCAACTGGTGATGTAGTCGGGGTTCTTGTAGAGCTCCAAGCGTTCCAGAACCAGGATTCCGGCGGCGAGCCAAGAGACCAACCCGGTAACGATGATGAACAGACCGAAGCCGCGTTCCTTAGCCCACCAGGGCAACACGCCCGAGCCGCGGCTATTTTCTAGTGATGAAACCATGTTTTGACTATTCCATAAGTTCATAGGAAAGCGGGTAATTCCGCCGTGGGCTTTTTCATCCTAGGAAGCGTTTCTGTGCAACAGGTGAGAAGCAATGAACAAGGCGTGAACGAAATATGAGAGAATGTAAATGGTTGTTCGCGGATCCACAGTCTGCTTTCAACCCGACGACAGACTTTTGAAACGACAGATCGACAGGCGATGCATCGCTTCGGTTGAGTGCCCAATATGTGCGCCTCCCGAGGGAATACCGCGGATCGTAGGGCTGCAAAGGAAAGCAGCCGGTTTTCTTAGGCCACGTTGATCCGCAGGATTTGCGCATGGTTCAGAATTTTGGACCTGCGTTGAACCCGCGGAAAATAGCGAGCTTTTGTGTCCGGCCTTCTGGAAGTCAGGTAGGCCAAGCGACACGTGATGATTGTAGTTTCAGCGACGGCGCCGTCTGTGGAGGATGCCGAAGCGGGACATAGTAGGAGTACGCGAATTTAAATGAGCGCAGCAAATCAACGAAAGGGTGGAGCGCAAGGTAATAAGCGGGGCAACCGTTCAACTCGAGCCCGCCGTACCAGTGTTTCAACCACGCCTGCGCGGCCACTGCGTCGCGCCATGACCTTGGCCGAACTCAATGCCGCTGCCGGTGTCGAGGAAAGCCCATACCGCTGGCGGGCCACCCGCCGCACCCAGGTTTCCACGCCCGATTCCTCCAAGCGGGCCAGCCGCCAAGCAGAACGCCGTGCCCAGGAGGCACGCGATGCCGCCAATGACGCGTCCGTCGAGCTTGCCGCAGCCAAGCATGAAGACGTACAGGCGCAGAACGCCGAAGCAGCTGAAGCTGCCGAGCAGGAAGCTGCTCCGGTGGAAGAGGCGAACGACGTTGACCAGACCGGCATGCTGCTGGCCGAACACGGCAGCAGCATGATCCTCAATCCGTTTGCCGTGCCGGAAACCGCCCAGGCTGTGCTGGCCGCCGCCGTCGCGAAGAAGCAGGAACCTGCCCGCCGTGCCGCTGCCTCGAATTCCGCTGAAGACGCCGATTCAGACGACGTGACCTCGCGTCGCCGTCGCCGCCGTCGCCGTGGCGACGTGGATCTGGAGCTCGAAGGCGGCTCGCAGGATGATCCGCCGAACACCGTCACCCGCGTACGTGCTCCGCGTGGAAGCATCGAGAGCCACAGCTCGGTCAACAACAAGGTCGCCTCGGTGCGCGGTTCCACCCGCCTGGAAGCCAAGCGCCAGCGCCGCCGCGAATCGCGCGAAACCGGACGCCGCCGCCAGGTGATCACCGAGGCCGAGTTCCTGGCCCGCCGCGAGTCCGTCGAGCGCAAGATGATCGTGCGCCAGCGCGAAGACCGCATCCAGATCGGCGTGCTGGAAGACGGCGTGCTCGCAGAGCACTTCGTCTCCAAGACCCAGCAGGATTCGCTGATCGGCAACGTGTACGTCGGCAAGGTGCAGAATGTGCTGCCGTCCATGGAAGCCGCTTTCGTGGATATCGGACGCGGCCGCAACGCCGTGCTGTACGCAGGCGAAGTCAACTGGGATGTGGCAGCGCTCGAAGGCGCGCCACGCCGCATCGAGAACGCATTGAAGGCCGGCGACTCGGTCCTTGTCCAGGTCACCAAGGACCCGGTAGGCCACAAGGGTGCCCGCCTGACCAGCCAGATCTCGCTGCCGGGCCGCTACCTGGTCTACGTGCCGGGCGGTTCGATGACCGGCATCTCGCGCAAGCTGCCCGATGTTGAGCGCCAGCGCCTGAAGAAGATCCTCAAGGACCACCTGCCGGAAAACGCTGGCGTCATCGTGCGCACCGCCGCCGAAGGCGCCTCCGAGGAGGAGCTGACCAACGATATCAACCGGCTGCGCGCGCAGTGGGAAGGCATCGAGGAACAGGCGAACTCCACCAAGACCCTGGCTCCGGAACTGCTGTACTCGGAACCTGACCTGACCATCAAGGTAGTCCGCGACGTCTTCAACGAGGACTTCACCAAGCTGATCGTCTCGGGCGAGCACGCCTGGGACACCATCGAGGCCTATGTCATGTACGTGGCCCCGGATCTGATGGGCCGCCTGGAGAAGTGGGAAGCCGAAGAGGACATCTTCGCCAATTTCCGCGTGGACGAGCAGATCGCCAAGGCACTGGACCGCAAGGTCTTCCTGCCTTCGGGCGGCTCGCTGGTCATCGATCGGACCGAGGCGATGACTGTCATCGACGTCAACACGGGCAAGTTCACCGGTTCGGGCGGCAACCTCGAAGAGACCGTGACCAAGAACAACTTGGAAGCGGCCGAGGAAGTCGTGCGCCAGCTGCGCCTGCGCGACATCGGCGGCATCATCGTCATCGACTTCATCGACATGGTGCTTGAGTCGAACCGCGACTTGGTGCTGCGCCGCCTGGTCGAGTGCCTGGGCCGCGACCGGACCAAGCACCAGGTGGCCGAAGTGACCTCGCTGGGGCTGGTGCAGATGACACGCAAGCGCATGGGCACCGGACTGCTCGAAGTCTTCGGCGAAGAGTGCGAGCACTGCGCTGGTGCTGGCGTCATCACCCACGACGAGCCGGTCGAATCGCGCAAGTCCTTCAACTCGCATGGCGAAGCGCATGGCAAGAAGTTCAACGACAAGCCAAGCCGCAATTCCCGCCGCCGTCGCGGCGGCGAGAAGGACGAGCAGAAGCCGGTTGAGAAGCAGGACCAGGCAGCAGGGGAGAAGGATGAAGCCACGCGCAACGCCCTGGCCAGCATCGCCGCCGCCTCGCACCTTGACGGCCCTGCTGATAACGCAGTGAGCATCGAGGGCGAGCAGATTCCGGTGACGAAGTCCGTGGTCCCCGCACAGGCCACCGCGGCCCCTGCGCAGGCCGCCGAGGCTTCGGTGACCCTGGAGGCCCTGGAAGCCGCCTTGCCTGGCAAGGAAGAGTCCAGCGAAGAGCACGATGGCAGCCGCAAGCCGCGCCGCCGTTCGCGCTCCCGCGGACGCAACCGCAACCAGGCCGAGGAAAGCGCTTCGACCAACGAGGACGCACAGGCCAGCCAGGAACAGCAAGCTGCTCCTGAACCTGTTGCTGCCCCGAAGTCCGAAGAGCAGCCTCGCAAGCGTTCGCGCCGTGCATCGCGTCCGCAGGAGTCGGCGCAGCAGGACCAGCCGGTGCTTACCGGCCTGGCCATGCCAGCTGCCAGTGCTCCTGCCGCTGCAACTGCACCTGCTTCCGCTCCGGCTGCCGCCACGGCAACCCCGCAGATTTCCACGAAGCCAAAGCGCCGCAGTCGTCGGGCCACCTCGGTCCAGGGCGATGCGACGGCAGAGGTCCTCGTGGCAGAGGTATCCGCCGCTACCGGTTCGGTAGTCCAGATGGATGCCTCCGGTTCGAAGAAGGAAAAACCAGCTGAGTCTGCCGGGAATCCGGTCATGCTCGGTGTGGGTGTTCCGGTACGCGAACTGAAATAGATGAACTTGATCACGCTTCCCACGCTGGGGCAGTTTGTATTTGCTCCAGCGGTGGGGACTAGCGTAATCTAGTTGATCGGTGCTAAACGCCAAGATCACGGACTTTTGGTCCGCTCGGCGTCAAGGCACAAGCGCATGAGATCCCCGGATCGCATCCACTATGTGGGTGTTCGGGTCGATATCTGCGCCGGTAAGACAATAAACGTCGAGTAGAAGTGAGTACCCACGTGGTGTACGCAATTGTCCGCGCAGGCGGCCACCAGGAGAAGGTTTCCGTAGGAGACCTCATCACCGTTGACCGTCTTCAGGCTGCCCCAGGCA
This sequence comes from Glutamicibacter nicotianae, assembly GCF_006539525.1. GTDB lineage: Bacteria > Actinomycetota > Actinomycetes > Actinomycetales > Micrococcaceae > Glutamicibacter > Glutamicibacter nicotianae. The sequence goes on from NZ_BJNE01000001.1 coordinate 42,129, forward strand.
GCTCCATCGAGCTTCCAGCTTTGCTGTTGGTAGATGGCGAGAAGGTAACTTCCGCAGCTGCCGATCTGGCTAATGTCAAGGTCACCGCTGAGGTTGTAGAAAACCTTCGCGGCGAGAAGATCGTTATCCAGAAGTACAAGAACAAGACCGGTTACAAGAAGCGCCAGGGCTTCCGTGCCGCTCTGACCAAGGTCAAGGTCACCTCGATCGCCTAATTCAGGCAATCGTAGAATCCATTTTTTGTAGCGAAAGAGGCTAAAAGGCATGGCACATAAGAAAGGTGCGAGTTCCACTCGCAACGGTCGCGATTCCAACGCACAGTACCTAGGCGTAAAGCGCTACGGTGGTCAGGAAGTCAAGGCAGGCGAAATCATCGTTCGCCAGCGTGGCACCCACTTCCACCCAGGCGCCGGCGTAGGCCGTGGCAAGGATGACACCCTGTTCGCATTGGCTGCTGGCGCAGTCGAGTTCGGCACCCGTCGTGGTCGCCGCGTGGTGAACATTGTGGCTGCTGCCTAATTCAGGTATCAGGCAAATTTTTTAGTACACAAGGGGTGGGCCGATTTCGGTCCGCCCCTTGCGTGCATAGTTAGACTTTTAAGCGAGTATCCCTCGCAACCCCGTACTAGGAGTAGATGGCCCCGTGGCTGCATTCGTTGATCGCGTAACCCTTCATGTCACCGCAGGTAATGGTGGCCACGGTTGTGTGTCCATCAAGCGTGAGAAGTTCAAGCCGCTTGGCGGTCCCGACGGCGGCAACGGAGGCAAGGGCGGAGACATCATCCTGCGCGTCGACCCCCAGGTCACCACGCTGCTGGACTTCCACCACCTGCCGCACCGCAAGGCCGGCAACGGAGAACCGGGCAAGGGCAGCCTGCACCCGGGCAAAAGCGGCGAGGACCTGGTCCTCGGCGTACCTGCCGGCACCGTCATCAAGACCAAGGACGGCGACATCCTCGGTGACCTGGTCAATCCGGGCGACGAATACATCGCAGCCATCGGCGGCATGGGCGGCCTGGGCAACGCAGCCATCGCCTCGGATAAGCGCAAGGCCCCGGGCTTCGCATTGCTGGGCATCCCTGGCACCAGCCAGGACATCGTCCTGGAACTGAAGTCCATGGCCGATATCGCCCTCGTGGGCTACCCCTCGGCCGGCAAGTCCTCGCTGATCGCCGCCCTGTCCGCGGCGCGCCCGAAGATCGCCGACTACCCCTTCACCACGCTGGTGCCCAACCTGGGAGTGGTCGAAGCCGGCGAAACCCGCTTCACCGTCGCCGACGTGCCCGGCCTGATCCCAGGCGCTTCCGAAGGCAAGGGGCTGGGCCACGAGTTCCTGCGCCACGTCGAGCGCTGCGCGGCGATTGTGCACGTGCTGGATTGCGCCTCGCTGGAATCGGACCGCGACCCGATCAGCGACCTGGAGATCATCGAGTCGGAGCTGGCCAATTACGAGGCCGATTCCACCTTCGCCGGCACCGATGGCACCATCGTGCCACTGATCGACCGCCCGAAACTGATCGCGCTGAACAAGGTCGACATGCCGGACGGCGCTGACATGGCCGAATTCGTTCGCCCGGAATTGGAGAAGCGCGGCTACCGCGTCTTCGAGATCTCCGCGCTCTCGCGTAATGGATTACGCGATCTGTCCTTCGCTATGGCTGAATTGGTAGAGCAGGCCCGTGCCGAACAGGTGGTTGAAGCCCCTGTCGTCGAGGTGCCTGTGATCCGTCCGCGCGCAGCCAAGCGCGTCGAATTCACCATCCGCCGCGAGGAGCAGAACCTTGAGCCGATGTGGCGGGTGATTGGCGAGAAGCCGGAACGCTGGATCATGCAGACCGACTTCCGCAACGATGAAGCCGTAGGCTACCTGGCCGACCGCCTGGCCAAGCTGGGCGTCGAGACCCAGCTGTTCAAGTCCGGCGCCAAGCCGGGCGACGCGGTGATCATCGGCGCGGAGGACGACGCAGTGGTCTTCGACTGGGAGCCGACCATGGCTGCCGGTGCCGAACTGCTCGGCGGCAGCCGGCGCGGCGAGGATATCCGCCTCGAGGACCGCGGCGATCGCAAGACCCGCGAGGAGAAGCGCGCCGAGCACGAGGAGCGCAAGGCCGCCAAGGCGGCCGCCCGCGCCGAGCTGGAAGCCGAGCGCAAGGCCGGCATCTGGACCGAATCCGTGGACGCCAAGTACGGACGCAAAACTGCTGAACCAAAGGCAAACCAGGAGGAAAATTAAAGTATGAGTGAAAGCGCCACTAAGACAATTTCAGCCATTACCTCGCCCCACCAGCTGCCGCAAGCCAAGCGGCTGGTCATCAAAGTGGGATCCAGCTCGTTGACCACGGTCAGCGGCGGGATATCGCACGAGCGGCTGAAGTTCCTGGTGGACACGCTCGCTGAAACCTTGCGCAACGGAACCGAGGTCATCCTCGTTTCCTCCGGCGCGATCGCCGCCGGCCTGGCCCCGCTCGGGTTGGCCAAGCGTCCCAAGGACCTGGCCACCCAGCAGGCCGCCGCCGCCGTCGGCCAGGGCCTGCTGCTGGCGCAGTACACCCAGCTGTTCGACGAGTACGACCAGCGCGTGGGCCAGGTGCTGCTGACCGCCGATGACCTGATGCGCCGCTCGTCCTACACCAACGCGCTGCGTTCCCTGGTCCGCCTGCTGAACCTGGGCGTGCTGCCCATCGTGAACGAAAATGACGCGGTAGCCACCCGCGAAATCCGCTTCGGCGACAACGACCGGCTCGCCTCACTGGTAGCCCACCTGGTCAAGGCCGACGCACTGCTGCTCTTCTCCGACGTGGACTCCGTCTACGACGCGCACCCGGACGACGGCGGCAGCCGCATCACCACCATCGAGCACCCCGACGAGCTCGAAGCCGTGGACCTGGGCACCCCGGGTGCGGCCGGGGTGGGCACCGGCGGCATGATCACCAAGGTCGACGCCGCGACCCTCAGCTCCTCGGCAGGCATCCCGACGCTGGTGACCAGCACCGACAATGCGGCCAAGGCGCTGCGCGGAGAGGACGTGGGCACCTGGTTCGCCGCCCGCAACTCCCGGCGCTCGGCCCGCGACGTCTGGCTCGCATACCTGGCCAACATCGAAGGCAAGCTGATCCTGGATGCCGGCGCGGTCAAGGCCATCGCCAGCGGCACCAACTCGCTGCTGGCCGCCGGCATCACCGCGGTGCGCGGGGAATTCGAAGCCGGCGACGCCGTCGAAATCTGCGATGCCAAGGGGACTCCTTTCGCCCGCGGGCTGGTGAATTTCGACTCCCACGAACTGCCCGACATGCTGGGTCACAGCACCACAGAGCTGGTGGAAGAACTAGGCGCAGGTTACGACAGGTCGGTAGTGCATGTCGATGATCTGGCTTTGATCGAACCCATTTTCTAGAATGAGGAGCATGAGTATGGACGCCGTAAACACCGAAGCAACGACCACCGACGTCACCACCTCGGTCCATCAGCTGGCCGATCGCGCACGCCGCGCCTCGCGGATCCTCAAGCGCGCCAACCGCGACTGGAAAGACCGCGCCCTGGCCGCCATGGCCGCGCGCATCGACGAGAACCGCTCGATGATCCTGCGCGCCAACGAGCAGGACTTGGCCTCGGGCCGCGCCAATGGCACCTCCGAAGCACTGCTTGACCGGCTGAAGCTCGATGGCCCGCGCATCGACGGCCTGATCGCCGCGCTGCATGAGCTCGCCGGGCTGCCCGACCCGGTAGGCCGCGTGGTGCGCGGCGAAACCCTGCCCAACGGCCTGCGCATGCGCCAGGTCAACGTGCCGCTGGGCGTCATCGGCACCATCTACGAAGCCCGTCCCAACGTCACCGTGGACATTGCCGGCCTGGCGCTGAAGAGCGGCAACGCCGTGCTGCTGCGTGGCGGCTCGGCCGCGCTGAACTCCAACCAGGCGCTGGTCGCGGTGATCCGCGACGCGCTGGAGTCCGTCTCCCTGCCGCGAGACATCGTGATCTCGGTCGACGAGTTCGGCCGTGCCGGCGCCGACGCCATGATGGGCGCGCGCGGAAAGATCGACGTGCTCATCCCGCGAGGCGGCCGCGAGCTCATCCAGCGCGTGGTCACCACCGCCAAGGTCCCGGTCATCGAAACCGGCGAAGGCAATGTGCATATCTTCCTCGACGCGAGCGCCGACGAGGAAATGGCGGTGGACATCCTGCTCAACGCGAAGACCCACCGTCCCAGCGTCTGCAACACCGTGGAAACCCTGCTGGTCCACAAGGATGCCGCCGCCGCCCCGGCAGTGCTGCAGGCCCTGTCCGCTGCCGGCGTGAGATTGCACACGGACGATCGTGCCGCCGCACTGGTTCCGCAGCTGCAGACCATCCCCGCGGGGGAGGAGGACTGGGGCAACGAGTACCTGGACCTGGACATCGCGGTGAAGGTCGTCGACGGCATGGACCAGGCCCTGGAGCACATCCGCGCCTACTCCACCGGCCACACCGAGGCGATTGTCACCTCTTCGCTGGCCGCCTCCGAGCAGTTCGTCGCGGAGATCGACTCGGCCGCCGTGATCGTCAACGCCTCCACCCGGTTCACCGACGGCGGGCAACTGGGCCTGGGCGCCGAAGTGGGCATCTCGACCCAGAAGATGCACGCCCGCGGCCCGATGGGCCTGGCCGAACTGACCACGACCAAGTGGATCGTCCAAGGCGACGGACATATCCGGAAATAGTTTCTGACCGCCCTTTTCGGTACGATGTAGAAGAAACGTACCGTTACTTTTCGAGCCGCCGCTCCAGCCGCCCTGGCTGGTGGCGCAGCGGGCTCGTGAAAACGACTGGAGAATTATCTTGAACGCGCTGATTTTGGCTTCCGAAGCCGCTTCCACCGGCATGGACCCTCACACTTTCGCTGTGATCATCGGTGGTGGCATCTTCGCAGCACTGATGATCCTGCTGTTGATCACCGTGTCCTACACCAACGTAGGCAACCGCCACGACGCCAAGCCTGAGCCAGAGGACACCCACCGCCAGTTCAAGACTCACGTACCGCATAGCCACTAGTCTTGGCAGAGCAAAAGCCTCAAGACCGCCCATTGCGCCTCGGCGTGATGGGCGGTACTTTTGACCCCATCCACAATGGCCACTTGGTCGCCGCCAGCGAGGTAGCTGCCGAATACGACCTGGATGAGGTTGTTTTCGTACCCACCGGCCAACCATGGCAGAAGGCCGATCGCCAAGTCACCAGCGCCGAGCACCGCTACCTGATGACGGTGATCGCCACCGCGTCGAACCCGCGCTTCACCGTAAGCCGCGTCGACATCGACCGCGAAGGCGCCACCTACACGCGCGACACCTTGCTCGATCTGCGTGCCCTGCGCCCGGACGCGGAGCTGTTCTTCATTACCGGTGCCGACGCGATGAGCCAGATCATGAGCTGGCGCGACATCGACCAGGTCTTCGACCTCGCCCACTTCGTTGGCGTGAGCCGTCCTGGCTATGTCATCGCGGATCTGGGCCGCGACAACGTCTCGCAATTGGAGATTCCCGCATTGGCAATTTCCTCCACCGATTGCCGGGAACGTGTCGCCGCAGATAAGCCGGTTTGGTATCTGGTGCCGGACGGTGTGGTGCAGTACATTGCAAAATATGGGCTGTATACCGAGTCGTAACCTCACATAGGGTGGGGTAACACGGCATAATCTCTAGGTAAGGGTGACGGTATTTGTCTATGCGGTCGGGAGAAGTATCAGGATGAGCGATAACTCGCAGCCGGTTTCAAGCAGGCGAGCTCTGCGCGAAAAACGACGTGCTGAGATGGAAGCATTGCTGGCCAGCAGCAAGGCCGAACAGGAAGCCAAGGAACTCGCGTCAAAGGACGAGGACAAGGCCGAGGATTCGGCGAAGCCAGCGAAAAGCGACGCGGCCCCGCAAGCCAAGCCGGCACCCAAGGCAGAGCCTGCAAAATCGGCGCCGGCCAAGGAGCAGGCACCCAAGCCTGCCGCCAAGGAGTCCGGCGCCAAGCCGGAAGCGGTGAAGCCTGCCCCGCAGGCACCTGCCGCCAACGCCGCTCAGGCCAAGCCGCAAGCGGCGAAGCCTGCTCCGGCCAAGGCTCCCAGCGCCAAGACCGCAGCCAAGCCGGCTGGTGCACCGCAGGCCGAAGAACCTCTGGGTGAGCGCGCATCGCTGCGCCGTGCCCGCGACCGTGAGGCATTGCGCGAGCGTCGCCGTCTTGAAGAAGAAGTCGGCGCGCTGACCACCAACATTCCAACCGTTGCCCCGGCCGAGGAGCCGAAGCCGCTGACCCGCCGCCAGCTGCGCCTGCAGGCGTTGGCTGATCAGGGCAAGGCCGAGCAGGAACCCGCCGCCGCGAAGAAGCCTGCGCCAAAGGACGATGCCCCGGAGACTACCGTCATGAGCGTCGAGCAGGCGTTGGCCGCACGCCGCGCCCACGCGCCCAAGGCTCCGGTTGATCCGAACCTGCTGGGGGAGGACGACTCCGAGATCGATCTCGAGGTTCTCGCCCACCAGCGTGAAATGGCCGCTCGCGCAGCCATCATTTCCCGCCGTGCCGCGGAGCGCGAACGACTGCGCGTGCAGAACGCCAACCAGGGCAAGGATGACCAGGCTTCCGACCCGTTCACCGGAGCCATGGGCAACATCCGCGAGGTCGAGGACCGCATCGCCAAGACCGGCGTGCAGGGCCCGAAGACGCAGAGTGTCTCGCTGGACTTCACCGCAGGATCCAAGAAGGACGAAGCGGCACCAGCGGCCAAGAAGCCGATGGCCAAGCCGGCGCCCAAGCCGGCGGCGAAGGCTCCAGCGAAGCCTGCTGCCAAGGCCTCGGCTAAGCCGGCTCCCAAGCCAGCGCCCAAGGCACCAGCCAAGCCCGTTGCAAAACCGGCAGCCAAGCCAGCGCCGGAGGCGCCGGCCAAGCCCAAGACCCAGTCCGAGCAGCCGGCTGCTGACGTCGACATGCCACGCATCGACGCGGTCAACGCGCAGGGTCTGCAGCCGCTTGACGTGCAGGCCCACGGTCTTCGCCGAGCCAACAACATGCTGATCGCGATGATCGTCGCCCTCAGTGTGGGCGGTGCCGCGTTGGTCGCTGGCCTGATCATGTTGCTTGGCAACTAGTTTTCGTAGGACAATTAGGTTCTCGATCTACACCTCTATAAGGAGACACTCCACTCAATGGGAGCACACGCAGAATCAATCGCCCTCGTGAAGGTTGCCGCGCATGCGGCTTCCGAAAAGCTGGCAGAAAACATGGTCGCGCTGGATGTTGCCGACCGCCTGGGCGTCACCGACGCTTTCTTGATTGTTTCTGGTGGGTCAGAACCTCAGGTGAACGCGATCGTCGACGAAATCGTTGCCGAGGTGCTCGACAAGTACAGCATGCGCCCGATCCGCCGCGAAGGCTTCGGCCTGGGCCGCTGGGTACTGCTGGACTACGGCGACGTCGTCGTCCACGTCCAGCACCAGGAAGACCGCATCTTCTACGCGCTTGAACGCCTTTGGGCCGACTGCCCAGTCATCGAGCTGCCTGCCGAAAACCCTGAAAACCAGAAGTAGCCCTCAATTTGCATCCTGATCAGGTAGTCATCTATGATTATGGAGTTGCCTGATCAGGGCAGCAATCCTTTTGGGGGTATGGCGCAGTTGGTAGCGCGTCTGCATGGCATGCAGAAGGTCAGGGGTTCGAATCCCCTTACCTCCACAAATTAAAATCCTGCGAGTCGGCTCGGGTCGAATCGCAGGATTTTACTTTTCCACAGTCTGGCCGAGCCCGCCTTTGTGCACTCTGGATTCGGTGCAAGCTGTATCCATGACCACCGACACCGCCAAAGCACTGCAACAGCTCGCTGAAGCCTTCGAGCTCATCGGCGCAGCCACCGCTGTGCTTGGTGCGGGCAATATTCCCGCCGGTCATGCTGCCTGCTACGCCAAATTAATCGAGCGTATCGCCCAGCAAACGTCCCGAGCCCAGATTCGCGCGGCGCACGCGTTGCGCCGCACCGGGGCCCACAAGCTCGACCAGTCTTCCTTCCTGGCTATCGAAGAAGCCACCGAGCACCCGACGCTGCAGAACATCGAAGATGCAGCCGGCTGCACCATTACCGGCCGGACCCACTTCAGGAACACGCGTGGAATGATGCGCGACTGGCTGGATATCCCGCTGGGCACCGCCAGCGAACGGCTCATCCTTGCTGACTGCTTGCTTGGCGGCGTCGATGAGGCAGGACTGCCGACGCCCCCGTGGCTGCCCCAGCTTGCTACCGAGTTCAATGATCCTGCGTCAGACCCACGTCTGGTCCTTGCTGCCAGCAAGAAACTGCATTCGGCACGCAAGGACTTGGGCGAGGGGGAGGCCGGTCAGGCCAAGAAGGCGCAGCTTGAACGAGATTCCTTGACATTCATGCATGCAGAGCCCAAATCGGCCCGAAAGCATATCAGCGACTTGGTGGCGCAGGTGAAGGCCGGTAAGCGTTCGATCAAGGCACTGCTGGAAAGCATCGGAATCTTCAAAAAGGGCCTTCGCCATGGCCTCATCGAATATGTGGTGAAGGCGTTGCCTTCCCAAGCAGCCTATATCGAGGCGTTCTTCGCCTCGCTGGACAACCCGGCGACCGTGGCGGGCAACCGCGAGGGCTTGAAGGATGCCGAAGCGCAATTCACGGGAGAAGAAGCCAGCGATTGGGACGACGAGCAGTCCATGCCCGATTGGGCTCAAGATCATGCCGAAGGCACCGAAGCCGATGCCGACGAGGCAGAAGCGGACACTGAGGCGCCCGAAGCCACGGACGCAGACGATGCAACAGCTGCCGAAACCGCGAATGAGCCTGGAACTACGGAACACCAGCAGGAACCAGGCACCGAATCAGCCCCGTGGGAAGATCTGAATCCTGAACGCAGGCGGCTCATCGGTTTCATGGCCCTGCTGACGAGCGATCGAACGGCAAGCCCGCCGAACAAGCAACCGGGACTAGCCACTCCGCAGGTGAGCATCATCCTGAATTACGAGCGGATGCTGGCACGGGCATCCGATTTCGCGGTCACTTCTTCGGGAATCCAGCTATCTCCGGGCGAAGCCAGGGCAGCGCTGTGCCAAGCAGGGATCTATCCGGTGGTGCTGAACGGAAAGAGCCTGCCTCTCGACTTGGGCCGGACGCAACGCTTGTATTCCAAGGCTCAACGCAGGGCGATACGGGCAGCCTATCGGGGCTGTTCCTATCCTGGGTGCAGCATGCCCGCCGAACGGTGCGAAATCGATCATCTGGACGCCTGGGAAAAGGGCGGGCGAACGGATATCAAGAATGCGGCCTTGAGTTGCGTGATCCATCACACGGCCCGTCATTGCGGACTATTCCATGCGGTGAAGATCCCGCAAAGCAGACCCATGGTGCTGCTTTCACCCGAATTGGATTCCGAGCAGAAATTGCGAATCAATACCTATTTCATGACACCGGCAGAGGCGTTGGAAGCTGAAGCGTTGGCCGATGAGGCTACGGAACAGTGGCGTGCCGGAAAGCTGGATGCAGAAATCGTCGACCCCTAGGCTTCGGCCGCCAAGAATCGGCCGGCGAAAAGCCGGAGAACTGATCAACGCCGAAATGCGTTCGGGACTTGCCATACTTGAATGAACGAAGATCATTCAGGAGCAAAATGTCACGAGTTCAACGCCGGGCAGCGAACGCCAGAGCAGCCTATGGAACCCATCAGTCATCACATGCCTCGATGGCAGTGCGTTATATTGACGACGGCACCGTGGAATCCGCACCGGAAGGCACCAGCGCAGCCGATGCGTTGGCCTTCGGCAAGTCCGGACCCCAGAGGATCGCGTTGTCACTCTATCCCACCCCGGATGAAGCTGACATCCAAGAACTCACCGTGGCGTGGGACCTGCACCCGGTGCTCGTTGAAGACCTCGTCCACGCCCGCCAGCGGCCGAAGCTCGAACGCTACGGCGAGGTGCTGCTGCTAGTTGTGCGTTCGGCACTGTACCTGGACGAAACCGAAGAGGTGGAGTTGTCCGAGTTCCACATCCTGGTCCGCAAAGGCGCTGTAGCTGTCCTCTGCCAGGACCACCGATGGATCGATGGCACCGACGGCGAAGGGTTTGTCGAGTCAATCAGGAATGGGCGCCTGCGCAAGGACCAGTTGCTGCTCAAGGACCCGGAACTGCTCCGTCTGGGCGCTGAGGCAGTCCTGTACCGGATTCTGGATGAGATCGTCGATGGATACGTCCCGGTGCTCCACGGGCTGGGCATCGACAAGGAACAGATCGAACGCCAAGTCTTCAGCGGGGACGCTGCGGTCACCGAACGCATCTACCGATTGAGCCAAGAAGTCATCGACATGCAGCACGCGACCGCGTCGTTGCTGGAAGTGGTGCAATCGCTCGATGACGGGTTCAAGAAGTACCCAGTGCCGGACGAACTGGAAACCTACCTCCAGGATGTCACCGACCACCTCACCCGCGCGCATTCCCAAGCCGTGGAATACAGGGATGCGCTCTCGCAGATCTTGAACGTGAACTCCACCCTTGTAGCACAGCGCCAAAACGAGGACATGAAGAAGATCTCGGGTTGGGCTGCCATCCTGTTCGCGCCGACGCTGATCGCAGCCATCTACGGGATGAACTTCGATAACATGCCAGAACTTCACTGGTCATTCGGCTACCCGGTGGCAGTCTGCCTCATGCTCGGCTTTGCCGCAGCCCTGTATGGTGTATTCAAATGGCGTAAATGGTTCTAGACGGAAGGCTTCAGGCGAGACCTTGCCGGAGAAAATTGACTTCAAGAAATCGCTGGACGGATACCGGTCGAAAGCCGGGGAAATCCGTGTCCTGCAGGTGTCAGCAGCACAATACCTGATGATCGACGGAACCGGAGATCCCAACACCAGCGATGCGTACCAGCAAGCCTTGCAAACTCTGTATCCCGTCGCCTACAAGCTCAAATTCGCGAGCAAGGCTCAGGGCCGCGACTACGTCGTCCCGCCATTGGAAGGCCTCTGGTGGGCCGAGGACATGGCAGTGTTCACCGAGCGGCGGGATAAGTCGAAATGGAGCTGGACGATGATGCTCATGGCTCCTGCATGGATCACCGAGGAAGACTTCGCGTCAGCCGTGGAAGCGGCACAGGAGAAGAAGCAGCTGCCATGCCCCGAACGCATCCGCTTCGAGACGCTCCTTGAAGGCCAATGCGTGCAGACACTGCACATCGGCCCCTACGATGACGAAGCCGGAATTCTGGCCACGATGCACCACGAATTCATTCCGGCGCAGGGTTTGCGCATGACCGGAAAGCACCACGAAATCTACCTCGGCGACCCGCGCAAGGTGGCACCGGAAAAGCTTCGCACCATCCTGCGTCAGCCCGTTGAACCGCTTCAGCAGAAGGAAGACACATGGAACTGACACCGCAGAGCACTGTTGCCGACGTGCAGCAGGCCTTGGACGAACTTGAAGACCCCAAGCACCGGGCAGTCAATGAGAAGCATGGCGACGATTTTGGCGTGAACCTGGGCAAGCTCAGGGCACTGGCCAAGGCGTTGAAAAGCAACCAGGAACTTGCCAACGAGCTCTGGGCGACGGGGGACACCGCAACCCGGCTGGTCGCGCTGCTGATCGCCAAGCCACGCAGTTTTTCACTCGACCAGCTGCAGGCCTGGAGCAAGGACGCCACCACTCCCAAGGTCCAAGCCTGGTTCCTGAGCTACATCGTCAAAAAATCCAAGCTGCTCGAAGAACTCCGCGTGCAGCTCATGGACGAGTCCGACCAGGTGCAGCAGGCTGCCGCGTGGGAATTGACCGCGCACCAGGTCGTGAAGGCTCCGGAACTGCTGAATCTGGAGCAGCTGCTGGACACCATCGAATCCGAGATGCGCACCGCACCGGACCGCTTGCAATGGGCTATGAATACGACGCTGGCACAGATCGGCATCGAGCATGAGCGGCTGCGCCCGCGCGCGCTGGCGATCGGCGAGTCGCTGCAGGTGCTGGCGGATTATCCGACGTCTGCCGGGTGCATTTCCCCCTTCGCGCCAATTTGGATCACCGAAATGGCAAAGAGAAAAGCCTAGGCCCAGCAATTGCTGGACCTAGGCTTCACGGAGATTTTCAGGCGTCCACCGAATCCCCGCTCTCATCGCGCAACGCGATCTTGGAGATCACCCAGATCGCGGCGGTCAGCCCGCCAGTGAGCAGCAGCTGGGTGCGTGCGGCTGGATCGGTCATCGCAATGACGACAATCGCTGCCAAGAGGACGATCGTCGCGATCGACAAGCCCGGGAAACCCCACAGGCGCAACGGCAGGTGCGCACCGTCGCGGTCCGCACGACGACGCAGGATCAGCTGCGTGACGGCAATGAACGCCCAGATGACGATGATGGTCGAACCGACCACGTTCAACAGGATCGGCATGACCGCATCCGGCCAGATCCAGTTCAGGCCCACAGCCAGGAACGAGAACGATACCGAGCTGATGACGGACTTCGCCGGCACGCCCTTGCCGGTCACATGGGTGACGGCGCGCGGGGCGAGCTTGCGCTGGCCCAGGGAGTACAGCATGCGCGAGGAACCATAGATGTTCGCGTTCATCGCCGAAAGCAGCGCGACCACGACCACGGCGTTCATCATGAAGCCCACGCCCGGAATGTGCATGACATCCAGCGCGGCGGCAAATGGCCCTTCGGCGACGGCCGGGTTATTCCATGGCACCAGGGCGACAATCACCAGGATCGAACCGAGGTAGAAGAACAGGATGCGCAGCATCACCGACTTGACCACGCGCTTGATGTTGCCAGCCGGGTCCTTGGACTCGGCGGCCGCGATCGAGACAACTTCGGTGCCGCCGAATGAGAAGATGACGATCAGCACGGCCGCGGCAATCCCTGCCATGCCGCCGGGGGCGAAGCCTCCGTGGGCGGCCAGGTTGGCAAAGCCCACCGGTTCAGGGGTGGGAATCACGCCCGCCAGTACCAGTGCGCCGAAGGCCAGGAAGGCGATGATCGCCGCCACCTTGATCACGGCAAACCAGTATTCGAAACGGCCGTAGTTGCGCACGCCGAGCAGATTCGCCCCGGTGAGGATCACCACGAAGCTGAGCACCCATGCCCACTGCGGGAATGCGGGCACCCACCCGGCGGTAATGGCGGCGGCCCCGGTCGCTTCTGCGGCGATCACCACGACCAGCTGGACCCAGTACAGCCAGCCCAGCGTGGAGCCGGCGCTGCGGCCCATGGCCTGGCCGGCGAAGGTCGAGAACGCACCCGAGGAGGGGTTCGCGGCAACCATTTCGGCAAGCATCGCCATGATCACGATGATCACGGTGCCGGCGATCAGGTAGGAGACCAGCACCGCCGGTCCGGCAATGGAGATCGCCTGGCCGGACCCGACGAACAGGCCAGCGCCGATCGCGCCACCCAGGCCCATCATGGAGATCTGGCGCTGGGTTAGCCCGGCATGCAGCTGCTCGGGGGCTTTGACTGCGCTCACGCGGTGGCCTCCTGCACCGCTGGCAGGGCGGCGAGCACGCGGTCGACATCTTCCGCGGTGCCCGAAGAGATCCGCAACCCGTCACCGGGGAAGGCACGAACCACCACGCCGCCGGCTGCCAGTTTGGCTTCAAGTTCCACGGTCGCCTCGCCGGCGTCCACCCAGACGAAATTCGCCTGCGACTTCACGACCGGGTATCCGGCAGCGGCCAGGCCCTCGTGCATGCGTTCGCGCTGGGCGACGACTTCCTCGATGCGCACCGACAATTCGTCGATGGCGGCCAGCGAGGCCACCGCCGCGCGCTGGGCCAGGTCGGTGACGCCGAACGGCACGGCGACCTTGCGCAGGTTCGCAGCGACGTCCAGCGGACTGATCGCGTATCCCACGCGCAAGCCGGCCAGCCCGTAGGCCTTGGAGAAGGTGTGCAGCACCGCCACATGCGGGTACTTGCGGAACAGCTCGATCCCGTCGGCCCGCACGGCCGAACGGTCGAAATGCACGTAGGCTTCGTCGACGACGACCAGCACGTTGCGCGGCACGGCGTTGATGAAGGCGTCCAGGGCCTCGGCCTGCACCACGGTGCCGGTCGGGTTGTTCGGGTTGCAGATGAAGATCAGCCGGGTCTTCTCGGTGATGGCGTCCAGCATGGCTGGAAGATCGTGTCGGCATTCGGCATCCAGCGGCACCTCGACGGGGGTGGCCCCGGCGATGCGCACCAGCGAGGGGTAGGCCTCGAAGGAGCGCCACGCGTACATGACCTCGTCGCCTTCGGCGGCCACTGCATGGATGATCTGGGCCGCGACCTCGACCGATCCGGCACCCAGGGTGATGTGCTCGGCCGGGATGCCGAACTGCGCGCTGAGCGCGCCGGTCAGTTCGGGTGCCGCAATGCTCGGGTAGCGGTGGATGTTGGCCAGGCCGTCCTGGATGCTGTCCAGCACCGATGGCAACGGCGCATGCGGCGACTCGTTGGATGAAAGTTTCGAGGCTCCAGCGGCTGCGGGCTTGCCTTGCTTGTAAGCGGGCACATCCTGCAAGGAGGGGCGCTGGTGAAGGGTCATGAGGTTCCTCTCTGACTGCCAGAGCTGCACGAGGCCGGCAATCGTTCGTATGGCAAAGCCGTGGTGCGTGGTCAGCGGTGGCCCTGCTCATATCCTCGCGTGTCGCGATTCACAAGCATCGACTGTAGGTTGATTGAATCTGCCGGCGCAATCGCGACCCCTGTTCCTATGCAGGCTGCATAGCGTTCTCCGCCAAGTAACCCATTTTACTGGTCAATCTGCCCACTCTTTTCCACATCGGCCTCGCTCCTAGCGCACGCTGCGACCAGTGGCAGGGTTCTCCCCTGGAAATGCTCGTGCAGGGCGAAAGACGATGAGGTCCTTGCCACACCTGGCACCTTGTTGATCCGGTTGAAGATTTCCTGCAGGTCCTCGGGGGTCCGGGCCACGACGCGCAACTGCAAATCCGAGCTGCCGGTCACGGTGTACATGTCGACGATCTCCGGGATGGATTCCTCCAGCGCGGTCGCCACCGGGTCATGCCCATAGCGCTGGATGATCTCCACCTGGCAGAACGCGACCAGCGTGTAGCCGAACCCGGCAGGCTTGATCCGCGGGATGATGCCCTGGATGACGCCGGCCTCGTGGAGCCGGGCCAGCCGGCTGCTGATCGTGCCGCGGGCAACACCCAGGCGCCGGGCGCACTCCATCACCGGCAGCATCGGCGATTCGGTGAGCAGTTCGATCAAATCCGCGTCCAAGCGGTCAATGCGCACGGTCGTCCTTTCGACAAGTCGGTCCAATGCTCCAAGGCTAGCGGTGAATGCTGGGCGCACTCGATGAAAATAGCCCAATTGTTAGCCGCGACACAGGCTAGGCTGATGCCATACGGATCCTGAAGGAGTACAGATATGGGCAAGACGCCTCTTGAATCGGTAGCCGGTTTGCATGTCTTGATCACCGGGGCGGCGCAGGGGATGGGCTTGCTCTTCGCAAAGCAGGCCTGCCGCGAAGGCGCGGCGCGCGTGGTCATCTGGGATATCGACACGGCAAGGCTCGACGCGGCCGCAGAAGAATTGCGCCGGCTCGGCGGCACTGTCGAGGCGTACGTGGTGGACCTTGCCGACCCGGCCCAGATCCACCACTACGCAGCCGAAGCGGTTGAGAGCGGGGGAATCGACGTGCTGGTCAACAACGCCGGGGTGGTAACCGGCACGTCCTTCGCGAAACACCGCACCGCGCAGATCACCGCGACCATGCAGGTCAACGCACTGGCCCCGATGTACTTGACCCACGCCCTGCTTCCGCAGCTGGGGCGGCGAGGCAAGGGCCGGGTGTTGACCATGGCGTCGGCGGCCGCATTGGTGTCCAACCCGAACATGAGCGTCTACGCCGCTTCCAAGGCCGCGGCTCTGTCCTTCAGCGATTCGCTGCGCCTCGAACTGGAGGACAACGAGCAGATCGCGGTGAGCACGATTTGCCCGACCTATATCAGCACCGGCATGTTCGCCGGCGCCAAGTCGATGCTGCTGACCCCGATCCTGGAACCGGAAGCGGTGGTGGACCGCGCGTGGCGGGCGATGCTTGCGGGCACCCCGCTGGTGCTGATGCCGTGGACCAGCAAGCTGGGCCAGCTGCTGCGCGGCGTGCTGCCCCGTCCGGCCTGGGATTTCGTGGCCGGCAAGGTCATCGGCGTCTACCACTCGATGGACGAGTTCACCGGGAGAACACCGCGGGACGCGCAGGTGAATCGGGGCTGAAAATTCACTGTTCCACCTGTTGCCAGCGGGCCTGAAAGGGTAGTTTGGGAGCATCGCCCAGCTAGGAGGTTCGTCATGCAAAATCTCGTTGTCAATCTATGGATGCAAGGCAATGGCGAGGAGGCGGGGGAGTTCTATGCCCGCTCCTTGCCTGAGGCAACTACCGAAGTTGAATCGCGCTACCCGAGCGAGGGACTGCTGGAATTCCAGCAGCCCCTTGCCGGCAAGCCGCTGACAGTGTCCTTGTGGGTGCGCGGAACGAAAATCACGCTGATCAACGCGGGCCAGGAATTCAAGCCCAATCCCTCCATCTCGATCATCCTGGTCTTCAGCACCGGCCAGCGCGAGTCGCTCGACGCCACCTGGTCCGCGCTGATGGAAGGCGGCACCGCGCTGATGCCGCTGGATGCCTACCCGTTCAGCACACGCTACGGCTGGGTGAACGACAAATACGGCGTTTCCTGGCAGCTGATGGAAACCAGCGAACCGGTCGAGCCCCGTGCGTCGGTGATTCCCTCGCTGATGTTCGGCGGTGCCGCCCAAAACCGGGCGGCCGAGGCCATTGAGTTCTACGGGCAGGTGCTCGGCGCGAAGCTGGACAGCGCCTACCCGTACGGGGAGCCGACAGAATCCGCCACCGCCGAAGCGCTGATGTACGCCCAATTCACCCTGGGCGAGGATTGCGTGGCGGCCATGGACTCGGGGGTGCCTCAGGATTTCACCTTCACCCCCGGCGTCTCGCTGGAATGGCACTGCGATGGGCAGGCCGAGATCGACCGCGTCTGGGATGCGATGTCGGCGGTGCCCGAAGCCGAGGCCTGCGGCTGGCTCACCGACAAATTCGGGGTGAGCTGGCAGATCGTCCCGTCGAACATGGGCGAGTTGATGGAGCGGCCCGGCGCTTTCGAGAATATGCTGAAGATGAAGAAACTGGTGATCAACGACTTCTAGCGGGGAACAATGGGCGGCGCTGCACGGCGGGCGGTAGTGGCAGGAGCCAGCGGGTTCATCGGCGTGCGGCTGATAGCGCAGCTGCGCGAGGGCGGATACGAAGTGGCGGTGATCGGCCGCGGCGAGAAGTCCGATGCCCAGTGGGGCGATGGCCCGGGGCTGGAGGCACTGGTCGACGGCGCGGATCTGCTGGTGAACCTGGCCGGGAAGAATGTCGGCTGCCGCTATCACGATGCGGCCCGAAACGAGATCCTCGCTTCGCGGGTGGACACGACCCGTGCGCTGCACGAAGCGGTTAGCCGGGCCGCGAATCCGCCGCAGCTGTGGCTGAATGCGTCAACCGCGACCATATACCGGCACAGCATGGATGCGCCGAACACCGAGGCCGACGGCCGGATCGGCGAAGGCTTCTCGGTGGATGTCGCGCGCAACTGGGAACGCGAGTTCTTCCGCGGCCAGCTGCCCACGCGCCGGGTGGCCCTGCGCATGGCGATCGTGCTCGGCGATGGCCCAGCCACGCGCAAGCTGCTGGCCATTGCGCGGCTGTGGCTTGGCGGGGCGCAGCACGATGGCTGGTGGCCTGCGCATCGGCGGTACCGCGGCATCGGGGAAGACCCGAGCGGATCCGAACGCAGCGGCTGGCATCGCACGCGCGGGAACCAGCGCTTCAGCTGGATCCACGTGGATGATGCGCTCGGCGCGATCAGGCATATCATCGAGCACCCCGAAATCTCCGGGCCGGTCAATCTCAGCTCGCCGTACCCGGTAGCCAATCGGGAACTGATGGCCTCGCTGCGCCGCGCCGCAGGCAGGAAATTCGGGTTGCCCGCGTATCGTTGGATGCTGGAACCGGCCATGTTCGTGCTGCGCGTGGAACCCGAAATGCTGCTGAAGTCCCGTTGGGTGCTGCCCGGGGTGCTGCAGGACAGCGGCTACGAATTCCGCTGGCCGCACCTGGACGTGGCACTGGAAGACGTCGCCGGGAATCTGGCCGGAAAACAACTTTAAGGACGCGCATTGGCACCGAGGATCCGCCGCTTCACCCTGCCCGAGCTGGCTCGCGGCTACCGCGGAGACCTGGGAGACGACTACATTGAACTGCTGCACTTCCGGGATTTCGATGCACCGCTGGCGGCCGATGGCGCGCGGCTGGAGGAATGCCGGTTCAGTTCCGTGCAGATCGAGTCCGTGCGCAACGCCCGGCTGATCCAGTGCGAGCTCGAGCAGGCCGGGGCACCGGCGCTGCAGGCTGCCGGGGTGTTCCTCAACGACGTGCGGGTCAACCACAGCCGCTTCGGCTCCGCGGATTTCGCTGAGGCACAGCTTGATGGCGTGGTGTTCGAGAACTGCAAATTCGGCTGGCTGAACCTGCGCGGCGCCACGGTGCGGGACGTGCTCTTCCGCAATTGCCAGTTCGAGGAGATCGATCTGGGCGGACGGATCCAGCGCCTGGGCTTCGCCGATTCGCGGGCAGGGCAGATCAACTGCCATGGTGCGCAACTGCGCGAGGTGGATTTGCAGGGGCTGGATTTTGCTGATGTGGAAGGTGTCGATGGGTTGCGCGGCGCGCAGATCAGCTCGCTGCAGCTGGGCCTGCTGGGCGAGGCGATGGCCAGCCACCTGGGGATCAAGCTAGGTAGCTGATTTGCCCGTGCCTGGCCGCCAGCTGCGCGGCCGTTTCGGACAGCAGGTGCTGCATGGCCGCGGCCGCGCGGGTCAATGAGACATCGCGCCGGTGCGCCAGTCCGATGGTGCGGGCCAGCGGTTCGCGCAGGGCAATGGAGCGCACGCCTGGGGCGTCCAGCGCCACCGTCGCCGGAACCACGGCGACGCCGAGCCCGCGCTGCACGAAGCGCAGCACCGCGTCCATTTCCCCGCCCTCCACGACGATATTCGGCACCAGGCCGGCCAACTTGTAGGCCGCAGCGGTGCTGGCGCGCAGGTCGTAGCTGTGCGCGAAGGCCAGCTGCGGCACTGGCGCCAACGCGCGCAGGTCGAGTTCGCTGCCGGCCAGATGCGGGTGCTCCAGCGAGTCGATGACCACCAATTGTTCTTCCAGCAGCGGCAGGTTCTCCAGATGGCTGCCGTTCACCGCGTGCTCCGAGGTCACGATGAGCGCCAGATCCAGCGCGCCGCCGTCGAGCTGCTCCAGCAGCTTGTGTGATCCTGCTTCGAACATTTGCAGCTGCACCCCGGGGTAGCGGGTGCGGAAGATCGACAGCGCTTCGGCCACCAGCGATACGCACAGTGACGGAGGCGCGCCCAGGCGAACCCGGCCGCGGCGCAGCCCTGCCAGATCAGCCATTTCGGTGCGGATGGATTCCTCGTCGGCCAGCATCCGGCGTGCACGGGGCAGCAAGGCCTGTCCGGCGGCGGTGAGCGTGATGTTGCCGCGGGCGCGGTGGAACAGCTCGGAGCCCAGCTCCTGCTCCAGCGTGGCGATCTGCCGGCTCAGTGAGGGCTGGGTCAGATGCAGCTGCTCAGCGGCACGGGTGAAGTGCCCCACATCGGCGATGGCGGTGAAGCCGCGCAATTGCTCTAGATTCATGATGCATAGCCTACTGCTATGGACATCATGCCAATAATTCATTGGACGTATTCTTGGGGTGGGTCGATGCTGGAAAACATGAGAAATGAACAGCAGATATCCACTTCCGTACTGGTCATCGGCACCGGCGGTTCCGGCTTGCGCGCGGCCATCGAGCTGGCCGAGGCGGGCACCGATGTGCTGGCCGTGGGCAAGCGCCCGCGCCACGATGCGCACACCGCGCTGGCCGCCGGCGGCATCAACGCGGCGCTGGGCACGATGGACGCCGAGGACAGCTGGCAGCAACATGCGGCGGACACCATCAAGGAGAGCTACTTCCTGGCCGATCCGCGCACCGTGCAGGTGGTCGCCGAGGGCGCGGCCCGCGGCATCGAGGACCTGGAACGCTACGGCATGAACTTCGCCCGCGAAACCGACGGCCGCATCTCGCAGCGCTTCTTCGGCGCCCACACCTTCCGCCGCACCGCCTTCGCCGGGGACTACACCGGGCTGGAAATCCAGCGCACCCTCATCAAACGGGCCGCGCAGCTGCAGGTCCCGATCCTCGACACCGTCTACATCACCGAACTGCTCACCGCCGAAGGCCGGATTTTCGGCGCCTACGGCTTCGACGTCAATGATGGCACCGGCTACCTCATCCACGCCGACGCGGTCATCCTGGCCGCCGGCGGGCACAACCGCATCTGGCGCCGCAGCAGCTCGCGCCGCGACGAGAACACCGGCGACTCGTTCCGCCTGGCCGTCCAGGCCGGCGCCCGATTGCGTGACCCGGAACTGGTGCAGTTCCACCCCTCGGGCATCATCGAACCGGAAAGCGACGCCGGAACCCTGGTCTCCGAGGCCGCGCGCGGCGAAGGTGGTATCCTCACCAATGCGCTGGGCGAACGCTTCATGGCCCGCTATGATGCGAAGCGCATGGAGCTGTCCACCCGCGACCGCGTCGCACTGGCCGCCTACACCGAAATCCGCGAGGGCCGCGGCACCGAAAACGGCGGAGTCTGGCTGGACGTGTCGCACCTGGACCGCGAGGTCATCATGAAGCGGCTGCCGCGGGTCTACCAGACCATGATGGAACTGCAGATGCTGGACATCACCGAACAGAAGATGGAGATTGCCCCGACCGCGCACTACTCCATGGGCGGGGTGTGGGTGGATCCGCTGACGCATGCCACCGAGGTTCCCGGGCTCTACGCCATCGGCGAGGCTTCCTCCGGGCTGCACGGGGCCAACCGGCTGGGCGGCAACTCGCTGATCGAACTGCTGGTCTTCGGGCGCATCGTGGGGCAGCACGCGGCGCAGTATTCCGCCTCGCTGGCCGCCCAGCCGCGCTCGGCCCAGGCCGTCGCCGACGCCCGCGCCCGCGTCGCCGAGCTGCTCGGATCCCGGGGCCAGGAAAACGTGCGCAGCCTGCAGCGCGCCATCCGTGACCTGATGACTGAGCATGCCGGGGTGGTGCGTGATGAAGCGGGATTGCTGGCAGGCCTGGCGAAGCTGGAGAGAATCGAGCAGCGCATGGAGAACGTGGGAATCCACCCGGACATCGCCGGCTACCAGGACCTGGCGCACGCCTTCGACCTGAAGTCCTCGGCGTTGGCCGCCCGCGCCACGCTGGAAGCGGCGCTCGAACGCCGCGAAACCCGCGGCTGCCACAACCGCAGCGACTACCCGGCCATGGACCCGGCCCTGCAGGTGAACCTGGTCTGGTCGCCGAGCACCGGGATCACCCGCGAAGCGATTCCCGAGATCCCGGAGCAGATCGCGGAACTGATCACCGAAGTCTCCCAGGAGGGCAAGCTGGTCGAGTAACGATTTCACCCGAATTTGCCAGCCGGGCATCGGTACCTGAAACTGTCGTTAGCGGCAGGACACGGGTCCGGTTCCCGGATCCGCATCCGGGGGTGAGCCGCGCGAGTGGAGGAATCAATGGCCCACGTCGGGCTGGTCTTCGTAGGCCTGATCTTGTTCATCAACGGGCTGGTGTCCCTGGGCCGAATTCCGGCCCATTCGGCCGCAGTGCTCAACCTCATGGTGGGCGGCGTGCAAATCCTGCTGCCTACGCTGATCATGGTCCAGGCCGGCAGCGACACCCTGATGGTCAATGGCGCCTGGCCGAGCTACCTGTTCGGAATGACCTATCTTCTGGTGGGCCTGAATACGCTCTGCGGCTTCGATACCGGCGCCTTCGGCTGGTTCAGCGCCTTCGTGGCAATGATCGCCGTGTACAAGGCGGTGATGTCCCTGAGCACGGATCCCATCTTCGCGGTGATTTGGCTGTCGTGGGCGCTGATGTGGCTGTGCCTGTTCCTGCAGCATGCGCTGGGGGTGCAACGGCTAGGTGGCATCGAGCTGCAGCGCTTCGCCGGCTGGCTGCTGGTCAGCGCCGGAATCCCGTCCAGCACGGTGCCGGCGCTGTTCGCCCAGAACGGGATCTGGACGACCGCCCCGGCTGCCGGCCTTGCGGCGTTGGCGGCTCTGGCGGTGTCACTGGGCTTCAGCGCCTGGCAGGGGCTTCGCTCGGACAGAACGCTGGAGGCGCGCCAGAACCTCGCGGCCTAGCGGTCGCGCTGCACCCGGGCCTCGTCCCACACCGGCGTGTCGGACTCGTAGACCTTGCCGTCGGAGCCGAAGACCAGGAAGCGGTCGAAGCCACGGGCGAACCAGCGGTCGTGGGTGACTGCCAGGACGGTGCCCTCGAACGCGTCGATGGCGCGTTCCAGCGCCTCGCCCGAATGCAGGTCCAGGTTGTCGGTGGGCTCATCGAGCAGCAGCAGCGTCGCCCCGGAGAGTTGCAGCAGCAGGATCTGGAAGCGCGCCTGCTGGCCGCCGGAGAGCGAGTCGAATTTCTGCTCCGACTGCCCGGCCAGGCCGTAGCCATCCAGCGCGCCGGCGGCCGCCTCGCGCGGCAGGCCCGAGCGGTGCTCGTCGCCGCGGTGCAGGATCTCCAGCAGCGTGCGGCCGAACAGGTCCGGGCGCGAATGGGTCTGCGCGAAGTAGCCGGGGCGGATGCGCGCCCCGAGCTTCACGGTGCCGGCGTGTTCCACCGGCTCGATGACCACGTCGGAGACCGGCAGGTGCTCGCGCTCCGGGTCGGTGCCGCCGGAGGCCAGCAGACGCAGGAAGTGCGATTTGCCCGAGCCGTTGGATCCCAGGATGCCGACGCGGTCGCCGAACCAGATCTCGGTATTGAAGGGCTTCATGAGGTTGGCCAGCTCAAGCTTCTCGGCGACGATCGCGCGCTTGGCGGTGCGACCGCCCTTCAGCCGCATCTGCACGTTCTGCTCCAGCGGGATGGCCTGCGGCGGGCCGGCTTCCAGGAACTTCTCCAGCCGGGTGGTGGCCGCCTGGTAGCGGTTGGCCATGTCGGAGCGGAACGCGGCCTTGGTCTTGTACATGTTCACCAGCTCCTTGAGCTTGGCATGCTCCTCGTCCCAGCGCTTGCGCAGCTCCTCGAAGCGCTCGTTGCGCTCCTTGCGGGCGTCCACATAGGAACCGAACGCCCCGCCGTGCACCCAGGCGGTCGCCCCGCCATGGCCCGGCTCCAGGGTGACGATGCGGGTAGCGGCGTTGTTCAGCAGCTCGCGATCGTGGCTGATGAACAGCACGGTCTTGTTGGAGCGGGACATCGTCTCCTCCAGCCAGCGCTTGCCCGGCACGTCCAGGTAGTTGTCCGGCTCGTCCAGCAGCAGCAGCTCGTCGTTGCCCTCGAACAGTGCTTCGAGCACCAGGCGCTTTTGCTCGCCGCCGGACAGGGTGCGCGCCAGCCGGTCCCCGGCCTTGTCGAAGCCGACGCCCAAGGCGGCCATGCAGACCTTGTCCCAGGTGGTTTCCAGCTCGTAGCCGCCGGCGTCGCCCCATTCGATGATCGCCTCGGCGTAGCGCATGTGGACTTTCTCGTCCTCGCTGGTGAGCATCTTCGCCTCGTACTCGGCGACCTTGGCGGCGGCCTGGGCCAGCGCCGGGGCGGCGGTGGACAGCAGCAGGTCCTTCACCGTCGACTCGTCGCGCACCTGCCCGACGAACTGGCGCATGATGCCCAGGGTGCCGGTGCGGTTGATGGAGCCTTCGTCCGCCGTCAGATCTCCTGCGATGATCTTGAACAGGGTGGTCTTGCCGGTGCCGTTGGGTCCGATCAGCGCGGTCTTGGAACCGGCGGTGACTTTGAAGGCCACCCCGCCCAGCAGCGCGGTGCCGTCGGAAAGGAAATACTGGATGTCTGTTACGTCGATATGGGCCACCTGGCAATCCTATCGGGCTTTGGCCGGTTCGTTCCCGCCGCGGCAACCCGCGCTGGGCTAGCGTAGTGCCATGCAGATCGAATTGGACATCTCCGGCGCGCTTCATGCCTGCTGCCATCCGGGCTTCGCAGTGGGCGAGAAGGTCCGCTGGGAGGTCGCTCGGCTGCGCTACCCGGATGGCACCGTGGCCTGCGAGCTGAATGACCACGACACGTTCAGCGAATCCGGGGTGCCGGTGAGTCCGGTGCACGGCATAGTGGCGGACATCCACTACATCGACCACCACTACGAGCCGGCCATCGGCGATCCCGGAGTGCTGCAGCCCTCCGGGGAACCGGCCAGGATCACCCCGACCACCAGCGTCCCTGCGGGCACTGACTTCAATCACGATCTCATCCACGTCACCCTGGAACTTCTCGACCCAAACCAGCTGCCGCAGATCTGCGACTGGGATCCGCAATTGGGCTGCCCGTCGGATCCCTCAGCGCGCGAAGACTCCGCTCGCGCGCAGTTCGAGCTCAGCAGCGCAAGCGTCCACTTGCGTGAACTCGCTGAGGAACTGGCGAAGCGCTACGGCCACTTGGCCCAGGTGCGCTCCGATGGCCTAGGCCAGATCTCGATGCTGCCGCGGGCCGCCGGCGCCGCCGAAGTGCACTGGCGGCTGGATTTCAGCGATGTCCCCACGCTGCTGGTGCTCACCGTGGCCGGCGCCGAGTGGACCTGGCCAGCTGATGCGGCATCGATCGGGCAGCTGGCGCAGATCGTGGAAGCGGTCGCCGCCGGGCGCCTTGAAGAACAGCGGCAGGCAACCGGCGCCAGCATGGTCCTTGCGATGAGCATCGAGCTGGCCGATGGCACCACACTGATCCAGCGCGACACGGTCCACGGATTCGGTGGGCAGGATGCTTTTGCGGTTATCAGTCCCTTGGGCGACCGGTTGGCCCGAACTGGCGAGTTCACGCCCTGGGCCTAGCGGCCGCCTGCCTGCTGGATCAGTTGCGTCGAAAGCGACGTCCAGCTGACACCCGGGCGTCACCTGGTGTTCGCCTGCCGGCCTCAAAGGCTTGCGAATCTTGGGAGGTCATCTCAAGCAAACGCCAAGCAATTTTCGGGGGACTACCGACGTGAATCGAACCGCACAGAGGTCAGCGGGCATCCTTGCCGCGCTGGCATTAGGGGCCGCGGGCCTCGCACCGCTGGCACTGGCCGCAGGGGCCAACGCGGAGAGCGGAAGCTATTTCGAGCGCACCGCCACCTACCCGGTGCACCAGAACCATCCCGAGGGCGCCGCGGCGCAGACCGCCGCGGAAATCTCCACCGTCTCGGCCGATGGGCAGACGCTGATCTACACCGACGCGCTCTCGCGCCAGATCGGCTTCGTCGACATTTCCGACGCCGCGAAGCCGGTGGGCCTGGGCACCCTGCCGCTGCACCAGCTGGGCAGCGCCCAGGACGAGCCGACCAGCGTCGCCGCCTTCGGCGAGTACGTGATGGTGGTCGTCAACACCTCCACCAGCTACAGCGATCCCTCGGGCCGCGTGGACGTGGTGCGCATTGCCGACCGCACGCTGGTGCACAGCATCGCGTTGCCGGGCCAGCCCGATTCCATTGCGCTGTCCGCCGACGGCGCCTATGCGGCGATCGCCATCGAGAACGAACGCGACGAGGATGCCGGCGACGGAGGGCTGCCGCAGGCCCCTGCCGGTTCGGTGGCGATCCTCGACACGGTGGGCGAGTCCCCGGCGGACTGGTCTCTGCGCGAGGTGCCGCTGGCCGGCGGAACGCGCGAGAACCCCGAAGCGCTGGATGAGCTAGCGCAGGCAGGGCTGGACACCCCGCAGGATCCGGAACCCGAATACGTGAGCATCAACGCGCGCAACCAGGCGGCGGTCTCTCTCCAGGAAAACAACGGCATCGTGCTGATCGACCTGCCGAGCGGCACCATCACCAAGGCCTTCAGCGCCGGCACCGTGGACCTGGACGGAATCGACACCGACGAGGACGGAAAACTCGACCCGGCAGGCTCGCTGCTGGGGGTGCCACGCGAACCGGATGCCATTGGCTGGATCCAGGACCGCTACCTGGCCACCGCGAACGAGGGCGACTGGAAGGGCGGCAGCCGCGGTTTCACCGTCTTCGATTCGAGCACCGGCGAACCGGTGTGGGATGCGGGAAACAGCTTCGAGCATCTCGCGCTGTCCCAGGGGCTGTTCCCCGAAAGCCGGGCAGGGAAGAAGGGCACCGAACCGGAGGGCCTGGCCATCGGCGAATACCAGGGCACCGACTACGCCTTCGTCGCCTCCGAACGCGGGAACTTCGTTGCGGTCTACGATATGACCGACCCGCGCGCGCCGAAGTACCTGCAGACCCTGCCCACCACCAACGGGCCGGAAGGCATCCTGCCGATCCCGGGCCGCGAGCTGCTCGCCGTCTCCTCGGAAACCGACGAGGCCGAGAACGGGGTGCGTTCGGCGCTGAACCTGTTCAGCTTCGGTGCCGCCGCACCGCAATTCCCGCAGCTGTCCTCCGATCCGCACGTTCCGGTGCCGTTCGGCGCGCTCAGCGGGCTGTCGGCCAACCCGGCCGATGCCTCGCAGCTCTTCGCAGTCAGCGACAACGCGTACCAGCCGCGCATCTACACCCTGGAAGCCGGCACCCCGGCCACCGTCGAATCCTCGATGGAGGTCACCGAGGCCAGTGTCGAACTGGACCTGGAAGGCCTTGCCGCCCGCGCCGACGGCGGATTCTGGGCAGCCCATGAAGGGGAAAGCGGGGCGGAGAACCTGCTGGTGCGCATCGACGCGGAAGGCGTGGTGCAGGAGGAGATCGCGCTGCCTGAATTGGCGGAGCTGGGCAAGCACGGGCTGGAAGGCATCGCCGCCACCGGCTCAGGCGAAAAGGAAGAAGTGGTGTTCGCGGTGCAGCGCGATCTGCCCGGAGAGGATTACGTCCGCCTGGGCAAGTACCTGCCGGCCATCGGCGAATTCAGCTGGTACGGTTACCAGCTGGAAGCGGCCGCGGACGGCGCCTGGAACGGCTTGTCGGAAATCACCGCCCTGCCCGATGGCTCCTACGCGGTGATCGAGCGTGATAATCAAGCGGGGCCTGACGCCGCGCACAAGAAGATCTACCAGGTGCGGCTTCCGGACGCTGCGGCCGGGGAGATGCCGCTGGTGCAGAAGACGCTGGCGGCCGATGTGCTGCCGGCGCTGCAGGAAACCAGCGGATGGACCCAGGAGAAGCTCGAGGGCCTGGCCGTTGCCGATGGCGAGGTCTACGTGGTGACCGACAACGATGCGGTGGAGGACGCCACCGGCGAGACCGTGTTCGCGCACCTGGGTACGGCCGATAAGGTGTTCGACCTGGCCGGCCCGGAATCGAGCACGGAACCGAGCGACGAGCCAAGCCAGCAGCCGGGCGAGCAGCCAAGCGAGGAACAGAGCGAAGCTCCGGTCACGGAACCAACGGCGAGCCCTTCGCAGTCCCCGCAGCGGGAATCCGGACAGCCCCAGGCGCCTACGGATGCGCCGCAGCAGTCGCGGCCAGCCGAGCCTGAAGCCGGAGAAAACCTCGCCGACACCGGCGCCAACAGCTTCTGGCTGATCCCGGTGGGCGCGGTGATCGCGTTGCTCGGCGCGGCGGCGGCGATCAAGAGCTCACGGGCCCGCGCCAAGTAGCCGGCGGGTCCCCGGGCACAGCGAAGGCGTGGCACCTGCACGGGTGCCACGCCTTCGCGGATTAAAGCTAGTTCTTCTTCTGCGAGATCACGACCGCTGCCACGGCGGCGATGACCAGCGAGATGAGCAGGAACTTGCCGCCCTTGCCGGACTTCTTCTCCGGGGCGGAAAGGCTCTTCTGGGCCGCCTGCACGGCGTTCTCCACGGAGGCGCGGGCCCGCTTGGCGGCCTTGGAGTTCCCACCGACATTTTCGATCAGGTTTGCGCCGGCCTTGCTGATGGCATCGGTGTTGACGCCGGCGACGGCCTCGTTCCAGCTGCCGCGGATTTCCTTGGGCAGCTCTTCCTTGGCGGTCTTGGCGAGTTTCGCCAGCGACTTCTCAACTTGCTTCAAGCTCTTGGCAGTTTTCGACATGTTGTTCCTCTCTGGTGGACCTGGAGTCGGGTAGACCTTGAGGTCTCGGTTCCAGCCTAGCCAGCCGGAGGTTGGCGCTCAAGGATGCGCCATTGCGCTCACTGCGAACTGGGAACTTACTGGGAGGGCCGGCGCAGCGCGCGGATCCGGGTGCGCAGTGCGCTGAACAGGCACAGCAGCATCAGGATCGCGGCGACCGAGAGCACCGTCGCGAACCCCGGCGAGGTGGACTGCCCGGTATAGCGGTCGGCGATGATCCAGCCGATCACCCACAGCGCACCGGCGTTCAGGTAGATCCCCATCGGGTTCTTGAAGCTGACCGCGCTGAGGAACAGCGCCAGCAGCAGCACCGCGAGCGCGCAGGCTCCCTTGAACATCAGCGAGCCGGCGTCCGCGCCGGAGTGCGCGGTGACGGCGACGGCTTCGGCCAGCACGATCACCGAGAGCCACCCGGCGAACAGGCCGAAGCTGGCGCGGGTGATCCACCGGTCCACCTGCCGCAGCGCCACGGTCCTGCCGACCATCACCACAATGCGGACCAGCAGGGCCAGCAGGAGCAGGCCGAAAGCCAGCGAGGCGCCGATGCGGTCGCGCTCCAGGAACGCCACCCACAGCGCGTTGCACAGCACCGCGCCGAGCACCCAGGGCCGCAGCCGGTGGTGCAGCCCGGTGCGTTCTTGCGGCAGGCACTGCCAGATCGCGTAGAACGCCACGGCGGCCATCAGCCCGAACCAGGGCAGCTGCCCGATGCGCGGAACGGAGGCGACGGTGGCATCCTGGCCCAGCCAGCCGCCGGCGAGATCTTCCAGCCCGGCGGCCGAAAGCACCGCCCATGCCGCCCAGCCCAAGCCGAGCAGGATGGCGGCCGCATAGCCCACGGTAACCAGCCTTGTCTTCACGAATCCGAACGTACCACGGCCCGGGGACCAAAATGGTTCGCCACGGCTAGAGTGGAAGCATGACTGAGCCTTGGGTACGACGTGCCATTTCCCTGCTCGACGCTGACGCGAACCGCAGCGCCGACACCCACCTGCATCGCTTCGAGCTCCCCGGCCACTGGGGGATCGAGCTCTACCTGAAGGACGAGTCGGTGCACCCCACCGGCTCGCTCAAGCACCGGCTGGCCCGCTCGCTGATCCTCTACGGGCTGGTCAACGGGAAGATCTCCGAAGGCACCACGCTGGTGGAAGCCTCCAGCGGGTCCACCGCGGTCTCCGAAGCCTATTTCGCGCGGATGCTGGGGCTGGAATTCATCGCGGTGGTGCCCAGGTCCACCAGCGCGGAGAAGATCGAGCTCATCGAGTTCTACGGCGGCCGCTGCCATCTGGTGGACGCGGCCGGAGACGTCGACGCGGCGGCCCGCGAGCTGGCCGCCGGCACCGGCGGCTACTACCTGGACCAGTTCACCTATGCCGAGCGGGCCACCGACTGGCGCGGGAACAACAACATTGCCGAGTCGGTGTACGCGCAGATGGCTGCCGAAGCGCATCCGATTCCCAGCTGGATCGTCGTCGGCGCCGGGACCGGCGGCACCAGCGCCACGTTCGGGCGCTATGCGCGCTACAAGCGGCATGAGACCCGGATCTGCGTGGGCGACCCGGAAGGCTCGTCGTTCTATGAGGGCTGGCGCACCGGGGACCTGGGCTACGCCACGGGCCGCGGATCGCGCATCGAGGGGATCGGCCGGCCCAGCGTGGAGCCGAGCTTCGTCCCCGGGGTGATCGACCGCATGGTGCAGGTGCCCGACGCCGCCTCGCTGGCCGCCATGCACTTCCTGCGCGCCAAGACCCGCTATTTCGCCGGCGGTTCCACCGGAACCAACCTCTACGCGGCCTTTATGATCATCGCGCAGATGCTGCAGCGCGGCGAGCAGGGCTCGGTGGTGACGCTGATCTGCGACTCCGGCGAGCGCTACGCGAAGACCTACTACAACCCCGACTGGGTGGCAGGGCAGGGCCTGGACCTGGCGCCCTATCAAGCGCAGCTCGAGCGCTTCCTCGAAACGGGAGCCTGGGACTAGCTGCGCAGGCTGGGCATCAGCCCGGCCTTGTGCTTGCGCTGGTGCACCGAGAAGTAGCCCAAGCCGGCGTCGCCTGCCACGAACTGCCGCTGGGAGCGGGCGGGCAGGTAGATGATGTCGCCGATGGCCAGCTCGATGGATCCGCTGGCGGTGCGCAGCACCCCGGAACCTGCAAAGACGTGCAGCAGCACGTCGAGCTCCGGGCCCTGGTGCTGCCCGATCTCCTCGCCCGGGGCCAGGGAGATGACGTTGGCGTCCAGGTCGCGCTGCTCGGGTTCCAGCTTCCAGATCGCTCCGTTGGATTTTCCGGCGGCCAGTTCGGTGGTGTTGGCCATGCGGCGCGGTTCGGGCATTGTCTCTCCTTGAAGTGCTGTGCTGCTGCTTCCAGCCTAGCCAATCCCGCAGGGCGCCGAGGCGGCGGCAGGTGCGGACGCAGGCGATTCGTGCCTAGGATGAGAGCCAAGGAGGGACGATGACTGAGAATCCAGCAGCGCGGCATGCGAGCACCCAAGCGGATTTCGCAGCGAACCTGGCCTCCATCCGCGCGCGGATTGCCGCGGCGGAGGCCAAGGCCGGTCGGGCGGCGGGCAGCGTGCGGCTGCTGCCGGTGACCAAGACCGTCCCGGTCGAACGGCTGCGCCTGGCGATCGCGGCCGGGGTTCACTGGCTGGGGGAGAACAAGGTGCAGGAAGCGTGGGAGAAATACCAGGAGCTGGCGGACCTGCCGCAGCTGAAGTACTCGGTGATCGGGCACCTGCAAACCAACAAGGCCAAGTACGTGGCCCGGTTCGCCGACGAGTTCCAGGCCCTGGATAATCTGCGCCAGGCACAGGCGTTGGAGCGCCGGCTGGAGATCGAGGACCGCACCCTTGAAGTGTTCATCCAGGTGAACACGTCGTCAGAAGAATCCAAGTTCGGGCTGGAACCTGGCCAGGCTCCGGAGTTCCTCAGGCAGTTGCAGGGCTTCGAGCGGCTGCAGGTTAAGGGATTGATGACCTTGGCGGTGTTCTCGCCACAGCAGGAACTGGTCCGCGCCTGCTTCCGGAAGCTGGTTGCCGTGCGCGAAGAGCTTCGCCAATTGAACCTGGGCAGCGTGGAAGAGCTGTCCATGGGGATGAGCGGGGACTTCGAGCTGGCCATTGCCGAAGGAGCCACGGTGGTGCGCGTGGGCCAGGGCCTATTCGGTGCACGGGCCTTGCCTGATTCGCACTATTGGCCAGGGTTCGCCGGCTAGTTTCCGGCGGCGTGGGAGGCCGGTCTGCGCTTGTTCGTCTTGTCACAGGCCGGTGTGCTGGGAAGAACTTGAAGTTGCGGCGTATGCCCATGACAGCAGCCGGTCGGCGCAGTAGGGTGAAGAGCAGACCCACTGGAACATTGTGTGCAGGAGGAATGTTTTGCCTACCGTAGCCGACCACCTGATTGAACAGCTCGATACCCAGGGAGTGCGCCGCATCTACGGCATCCCGGGCGATTCCCTGAACGGCTTGACCGATTCCCTGCGGGAGAACGGGCGGATCGAATGGGTCCACCACCGCCATGAGGAAGCCGCCGCCTTCGCGGCAGCGGCGGAGGCGGAAATCACCGGCGAGCTGACCGTCTGCGTCGGCTCGTGCGGACCGGGCAACCTGCACTTGATCAACGGGCTGTACGACGCGAACCGCTCGCGCGTCCCGGTACTGGCGATCGCCGCGCACATCCCTACCGGGGAGATCGGCTCCAACTATTTCCAGGAGACCCACCCGGTCGAAGTCTTCCGCGAATGCTCCGTCTATGCCGAACAGGTTTCCGATCCGAAGCAGATGCCCCGGATGCTGCGCATTGCGATGCGCGAGGCTATCGAGAAGCGAGGTGTGGCGGTGCTGGTGATTTCCGGCGATGTGGCGCTGGCGGAGATGGAACGCACGCCCACGCAGAAGATCATCAAGACCAATCCGCGGGTGCTGCCCAATGAAGAGGAGCTCGGGCGCGCCGCAGAGGTCCTCGAAAGCTCGCGCAAGGTCACCATTCTCGCCGGCGCAGGTGTGGCCGGCGCCCATGGAGAAGTGATCGAGCTGGCAGGAAAGCTCGCTGCGCCGATCGTGCATGCCATGCGCGGCAAGGAGCATATCGAATACGACAACCCGTACGATGTGGGCATGACCGGCCTGCTGGGCTTCGCTTCGGGTGCCAAGGCGATCGCCGAATGCGATGTGCTGCTGATGCTGGGCACCGATTTCCCCTACCAGCAGTTCTACCCGCAGGATGCGACCATCATCCAGGTGGATATCCGCGGCGAGCAGATCGGCAAGCGCACCCGGGTAGACATTCCGCTGGTGGGCACGGTGAAGGACACTGCCGCGGCGCTGGCGGCCGTGCTCCCGGTGCAGACCCACCGCAAGCACCTGGAGGCAGCGGTGGAGCACTACCGCAAGACCCGTACGAAGCTCGACGAGCTGGCGACGCCCTCCAAGGCCGGCGCCGCAATCCACCCGCAGTATTTGGCCCGGCTGATCGACCAGCACGCAGATGAAGATGCGATCTTCACCGCCGACGTGGCTTCCCCGGTGATCTGGGCGGCCCGCTACCTGTCGATGACCGGCAAGCGCCGGGTGCTCGGCTCCTTCAACCACGGTTCCATGGCCAACGCGCTGTGCCACGCCCTGGGCGCCCAGGCAATTGACCGGCAGCGCCAGGTGATCGCCTTCGCCGGGGATGGCGGATTGGCCATGATGCTCGGCGAACTGCTCACTGCCACGCAGAACAAGCTGCCGATCAAGATCGTGGTGTTCAACAACTCCTCGCTGAATTTCGTGGAACTGGAAATGAAGGCCGCCGGGTTCGTCACCTACGCCACCGATCTGCACAATCCCGACTTCGGGGCCGTGGCCACCGCCTCCGGGCTCAAGGGCTACCGGGTGGATGATTCGGCGCAGCTCGAAGCCACGGTGGAAGAATTCCTGGCTCATGACGGTCCGGCGCTGCTGGATGTGGCGACCGACCGCCAGGAGATGTCGATGCCGCCGGAAATCAAGCTGGAGCAGGCCAAGGGCTTTGCCTTGTATGCCCTGAGGACCGTGCTCTCCGGACGAGGCGACGAGCTGCTGGATCTGGCGAAAACCAACTGGCGCCAACTGTTCTAGCGGATTTGTGCCTATGCTTGTTGCTGGTGCCCTTGGCACCAGCAACACGTTTGTGACATCAGAAAGTTGGCGCTTTGGCTTCGCAATCTGCCGCTCTGCATGCGGCCACCATCGAGGATTTCACCCGCAACCTGGCAACTGTCAACCAGAAGATCGCCGTGGCGGCAACGGCTGCGGGCCGGGACGCCGGCTCGGTCCGGCTGCTTCCGGTGACCAAGACCATCGATACCGACCGCTTGGCCTTGGCGATCGCCGCCGGTGTGGACACGCTGGGGGAGAACAAGGTCCAAGAGGCGCAGGGCAAGTACGAGCATTTCTGCGAGAAGTTCCCGCACCTGCGCTATGCGATCATTGGTCCGCTGCAGACGAACAAGGCGAAGTTCGTGGCGAAGTTCGCTGATGAATTCCATGCGCTGGACTCGCTGAAACTCGCCGAGACCTTGCAACGCCGGCTGGAGCTCGAAGATCGGACGCTGGAGGTCTTCATCCAGGTCAATACCTCCGGGGAGGAAAGCAAATCCGGTATCCAGGCTGGTGAGGCAGCCGGGTTGCTTGCCGGTTTGGCGCCGCTGGACCGATTGAAGCCGGTGGGCCTGATGACCATGGCGGCGAATACCACCGATGAAGCATCCATCCGCGGCAGCTTCTCGCTGCTGCGCGAGACCCGTGACCAATTGCAGCAGGTTGCTCCTGACAGCTTCCAGCACCTGTCCATGGGCATGAGTGGCGACTACGAGCTGGCCATCGCTGAAGGAGCCACTGTTGTGCGCGTGGGCCAGGGAATCTTCGGTGCCCGCACCTATCCGGCCTAAAGAGCCCCTGAATCGTTTCTGGGCTTCGCGACCAGGGGCAGCCGATATTTCTTAGCTGCCCCTGTTTCGCGTTCTCCACATTCGGTCGTGCGACGCCCAAACTGTCGGTTCAGAGGCTGACACTACATGTAGGGGTGCACGATGTGCACCCGGAACTGGATAGGGGAAGCGAAACACGCCGACGAACATCTCACAGAAGAATTTTTAACCCACAATCGAGTTCTGCCAACCTGTGGACAAAGGACCCGGGTCCGCAAGAAATCGCGGTTTAAACGGGGGTTAATATCCACAGATCCTGTGGACGTCCTCGTGGATGAATGACATACTTGTAATACATCATGTTGTGGCCGCTTGACCGGCCAAACACAAGATGTAGTATTGAACCCGTTGGTGCGGCTCGCACCAGAAGCACCTCGAAGCAGTGGTTTCGAGGCATCCGAGAGGATGGCTAGGTACTTTCCGAGAATCCGGGAACCTAGCCGAAAATAGACTTTCCAAAGGGGATCAGGGACATGGCCATCACGGTTTACACGAAGCCTTCCTGCGTTCAGTGCAACGCTACTTACCGCGCGCTGGATAAGAAGGGTGTCGAGTACAACAAGGTAGACATCTCTCAGGATGCGGCAGCCTTGGAGCACGTTCGTGGCTTGGGCT
This sequence comes from Glutamicibacter nicotianae, assembly GCF_006539525.1. Classification (GTDB taxonomy): domain Bacteria; phylum Actinomycetota; class Actinomycetes; order Actinomycetales; family Micrococcaceae; genus Glutamicibacter; species Glutamicibacter nicotianae. The sequence goes on from NZ_BJNE01000001.1 coordinate 76,786, forward strand.
ACATGCAGGCACCTGTCGTAATCACCGATGACGATCACTGGTCGGGTTTCCGCCCAGACAAGATCGAGTTGCTGGCACCAGCCAACTAATTCAGAACTCCATCCGCTATCTTCTAGTGGAGGCGAAAAAATAATGGCACCTGCAGCACTTGCCGACAGGCAAAATGCTGAGGCCCAGGAACCGCTGGAATTCACCGATTCGAACCTGATTTACTTCTCATCGGTTTCGGAGAACACGAAGCGTTTCGTGGAGAAGCTCGAGATGGATGCCGCGAGGATTCCGGTCTACGCGACCGAACCGCAGCTCATCTCGACAGCCCCGTACGTGCTGCTCATACCCACTTATGGCGGAGAGCAAGGCAAGCGTTCAATCATGCCGCAGATCATGAAGTTCCTGCGGCATGATGTGAACCGGGCGAATCTTCGCGGCGTGATCGGTGCGGGGAATACAAACTTCGGCGAGTACTACTGCATTGCGGCCAAGCGCATTGCCGAGAAATGCAACGTACCCGTGCTTTATACATTCGAAATTATGGGAACCTCAGAAGACGTTCTCAACGTCAAAGAAGGGCTTGAAACCTTTTGGACACCAGCGTCGCAGAACCGGCAGCAACGATGAAGAGCTCAAAGGAGCTCCCAGCCCAGTTCCAGGGCTTGAGCTACAACGACTTGAACGCCATGCTGAACCTCTACGGTCCAGATGGAAAGATCCAGTTCGAGGTAGACCGCTATGCGGCTCGCCAGTATTTCTTGGATCACGTGAACAACAACACCGTGTTCTTCCACGATCTGGACGAGAAGCTTGAATACCTCGTCAAGCACGAGTACTACGAACGCGAAACCCTCGACCAGTACTCGATGAACTTCATCCGGGATCTGTTCAAGCACGCCTTCGGCAAGAAGTTCCGCTTCGAAACCTTCTTGGGCGCCTTCAAGTTCTACACTTCGTACACTTTGAAGACCTTCGACGGAAAGCGCTACCTGGAACGCTATGAAGACCGCGTCTGCATGGTGGCCCTGCACCTGGCACGCGGCGACGAGAAGCTGGCCCTGCATCTGGTCGACGAGATCATCGAAGGCCGCTTCCAGCCTGCTACCCCAACCTTCCTGAATGCCGGCAAGGCGCAGCGCGGCGAACTGGTCTCCTGCTTCCTGCTGCGCATCGAAGACAACATGGAGTCCATCGCCCGCGCGGTGAACTCGTCGCTGCAGCTGTCCAAGCGCGGCGGCGGTGTTGCCCTGTCGCTGACCAACCTGCGTGAGCATGGTGCCCCGATCAAGCAGATCGAGAACCAGTCTTCCGGTGTCATCCCGGTCATGAAGCTTCTTGAAGATTCCTTCTCCTACGCGAACCAGCTCGGTGCACGCCAGGGCGCCGGTGCCGTCTACTTGAACGCGCACCACCCGGATATCTACCGCTTCTTGGATACCAAGCGCGAAAACGCTGATGAGAAGATCCGTATCAAGACCCTGTCCCTGGGTGTTGTCATTCCGGATGTCACCTTCGAACTGGCGCGCAAGAACGAAGACATGTACCTGTTCAGCCCGTACGACGTCGAGCGCGTCTACGGCCAGCCGTTCAGCGAAATCTCCGTCACCGAGAAGTACTACGACATGGTCGACGATGCGCGCATCAAGAAGACCAAGATCAACGCCCGCGAGTTCTTCCAGACTCTGGCCGAGATCCAGTTCGAGTCCGGTTACCCGTACATCATGTTCGAGGACACCGTGAACAAGGCAAATCCAATTGCCGGCCGCATCACCATGTCCAACCTGTGCTCGGAAATCCTCCAGGTTTCTTCCGCTTCGGAATTCGCTGACGACTTGAGCTACAAGACCGTCGGCAAGGACATTTCCTGCAACCTCGGTTCGATGAACATCGCCAAGGCCATGGACGGCAAGGATCTGGCTACCTCGGTAGAGATCGCCATCCGTGCGCTGAGCGCCGTTTCGGACATGTCGGACATCGCTTCGGTTCCTTCGATTGCCGATGGCAACCGCAAGTCGCACGCCATTGGCCTGGGCCAGATGAACCTGCATGGCTTCCTCGCTCGCGAGCACATCTACTATGGCTCCGAAGAAGGCATCGACTTCACGAACATCTACTTCTACACGATCCTGTTCCACGCGCTGACTGCTTCGAACAAGATCGCGATGGAGCGCGGCGAGACCTTCGACAACTTCGAGAACTCGAAGTATGCCTCCGGCGAGTTCTTCGACAAGTACACCGAGCAGGAATGGGCACCAGCTACTGAGCGTGTCCGCGAACTGTTCGAGGGCATGCACATTCCTACCCAGGAAGACTGGAAGGCCCTGAAGGCTTCGGTTATGGAGCACGGCATCTACAACCAGAACCTCCAGGCAGTTCCTCCAACCGGTTCGATCTCGTACATCAACAACTCGACCTCCTCGATCCACCCGGTCGCAGCGAAGATCGAAATCCGCAAGGAAGGTAAGATCGGCCGCGTTTACTACCCGGCTCCTTACATGAACAACGAGAACATCGACTTCTACGAAGACGCTTACGAAATCGGCTACGAGAAGATCATTGACACCTACGCCGCTGCAACCCAGCACGTCGACCAGGGCTTGTCGCTGACCTTGTTCTTCAAGGACACCGTCACTACTCGTGACATCAACAAGGCCCAGATCTACGCATGGCGCAAGGGTATCAAGAGCCTGTACTACATCCGCCTGCGCCAGCTCGCGCTGGAAGGCACCGAGGTTGAAGGTTGCGTCTCCTGCGCACTGTAAAACCTTGAGCCATTGACCCGTTGGCCGGTCCATGGCATCACGCAACAGCTGCCGCAGGGCTCCGTCCAGCGGCAGCTGTTGCACATCAAAACCACTTCAGATCGTGTCAACGATCCGATATGAACTCTGGACCTTGCTGCACCGGCACCGTTCGAAAGAACTGTAGAGTTGTAGGCAAAGTTCTTAACACGATTTAGCTTTTCGATGAGGGGCAATGACCGAGAAGATTCAGCTCACCAACAAGGTTGAAGCAATCAACTGGAACCGTATCCAGGACGATAAGGACGTGGAGGTCTGGAACCGACTCGTCAATAACTTCTGGCTTCCGGAGAAGGTGCCGCTGTCCAACGACATCCAGTCGTGGGCCACCCTGACCGAAGACGAAAAGCTGCTGACCATGCGTGTCTTCACCGGCCTGACCCTACTGGACACCTTGCAGGGTACCGTAGGCGCCGTCTCGCTGATCCCGGATGCACTGACCCCGCACGAAGAAGCCGTGTACACCAACATTGCCTTCATGGAATCGGTGCACGCCAAGAGCTACTCCTCGATCTTCTCGACCCTGGCCTCCACCAAGGAAATCGATGAAGCCTTCCGCTGGTCCACCGAGAACGTGAACTTGCAGAAGAAGGCCCAGATCATCGAGAGCTACTACCACGGCGAAGATCCGCTCAAGCGCAAGATCGCTTCGACCCTGCTCGAATCGTTCCTGTTCTACTCGGGCTTCTACCTGCCAATGCACTGGTCCTCGCACGCGAAGCTGACCAACACTGCTGACTTGATCCGCTTGATCATCCGTGACGAAGCGGTCCACGGCTACTACATCGGCTACAAGTTCCAGAAGGGTCTGGAAGGTGCCAGCGAAGAACGCAAGCAGGAGCTGAAGGACTACACCTTCGAGCTGATGTACGAACTGTACGAAAATGAAGTCCAGTACACCCATGACCTCTACGATCCGGTAGGCCTGTCCGAGGACGTCAAGAAGTTCTTGCACTACAACGCCAACAAGGCTCTGATGAACTTGGGCTACGAGGCCATGTTCCCATCCACCGTGACCGACGTATCCCCAGCGATCTTGGCTGCGTTGAGCCCGAACGCTGATGAGAACCATGACTTCTTCTCCGGTTCCGGTTCCTCCTATGTCATCGGCAAGGCAGTAAATACCGAAGACGAGGACTGGGACTTCTAGTACCTGGCTTCTCCGACACTGGCCCCACCAATCTGGTGGGGCCGTTGTCATGAGCGGCGCTAAACGCAACGCACAGCGACAATTGTTAGATACTTGGAAAGTACGAGTTGCTATCAATGCGCGGGAGTCAATGTGCAGATCGAATCCACTTCGGATGAACAAAGTTCGTTGGACGACCAGCAAATTCAGCGGATTCGACGCAAATCCATTTCTGTCCTCGCCGCGGGGCAGATTCTTGGTGGCTTGGGCAGTGGCGCAACCCTGACCTTGGGGTCGCTGCTGATTGTGAATGTCTCCGGGCTCGATGAACTGGCCGGCATGGCGGCAACCATGAATACGCTGGGTGCCGCCGTCATGGCACTGCCGTTGGCGATGCTTGCTCAGAAATTCGGCCGGCGTGTTTCGCTGTCAACAGGTGCCTTGCTGGCGGCCAGCGGTGTCACCATCATCGTTGCCTCAGCATTCCTGAGATATTGGCCGCTGCTGCTGCTCGGCATGCTGGTTCTAGGAACCGGCTCGGCAATGAATCTCCAATCCCGATTCGCTGCCACGGATTTGTCCAGCAAATCCACTCGCGGCCGTGATCTCTCCGTCGTCGTATGGTCGACAACCATCGGCGCAGTCATTGGCCCCAACTTGTTCGAGCCTGGCGAAGAACTCGCTCAGTTCATAAGTCTCCCGCCGTTTACCGGAGGCTTTCTCATTGCCATGTGCGCGCAACTGATCGGCGTGCTCGTTTACTGGGTGGGCTTGCGTCCCGACCCTTTGCAGATCGCACAGCAACGAGCTGCTGTCCACACGCAAAAGGCTCAGCTTCGCCGCCGAGGCTGGAACATCCTGAAAAACACTCCGGCAGCTCGACGTGCGGTGCTCACCGTGGCTTTGACCCACCTCTATATGGTGTCCATGATGTCAATGACGCCAATCCACATGCAGCATCAAGGGGCAAATCTGACGCTCATCGGCATCACGATTTCTATTCATGTTGCCGGGATGTACGCGTTGTCGCCGGTATTCGGCTGGCTCACGGACAAGGCAGGGGCGCGGACGATCATCTTCGCAGGGCAAGCATTGCTGATCACGGCAAGCATACTCGTGTGGATCGATTCAGAGAGCCACACCGTGACAACGTTGGCTTTGCTGAGCCTGGGACTCGGCTGGTCTGCGGCCACAGTGGCCGGGGCAACGATGATTTCCGGGGCGGTTGGTATTTCAGAACGTCCACAACTGCAGGGCACCTCGGATCTCTGCATGAATCTTGCCGGTGTGCTTGGAGGGCTTAGCGCTGGCCCGGTCCTGGGAGCCGTCGGGTTCCAAGGGCTGGCCGTTGTGCTGTTGATCTTCGCGATGCTCATGATTGCTGTGAATTTGAAGGCAAACAGCTCGGATGCTGTCTACGATTAGCGGATAGTGCCAAGCTGGAAGCTGGTTACTTCACACGGAAGGTACGGGCTCATGGCAGAAGGTACACGGTGCGTCATTGTTGGGGGAGGGCCGGCCGGAATGGTGGCCGGTTTGCTGCTTGCCCGCAGTGGTGTGCCAGTAACGGTTCTGGAGAAGCACGCAGATTTCCTCAGGGATTTTCGTGGCGACACCATCCACCCCTCAACGCTGCAGTTGCTTGATGAAATCGGGCTGATAAGCGAGTTCGAAAAGATCAATTTCAGCAAGGTTGCTCAAGCGAGCATCCCCGCCAGGGACGGCTCGCCAGCTACAGTTCTCGACCTGTCGCGGTTGAAGCATCCATTTCCGTTCATCGCCATGGCGCCGCAGTGGGATTTCCTCAACTTGTTGGCTCGTGCAGGTGAAGCCGAACCGAATTTCGAGCTGAGGATGAGTACCTCGGTAACTGACGTTGTCACCGAAGGAGGCCGCATAATTGGCATCAAATATGAAGACTCGGCCGGCGACGGTGAAATGCGTGCATTGCTCACTATTGCGGCAGACGGCAGGTGGTCCCGTGTCAGAGAAGCAGCCGCACTGCCGATGAGGGAATTCTCCGTACCGATTGATGTGTGGTGGTTCAAGATTCCAAGCACAGTGGATCGAAAGAACGAACTGACTCCAGCATTTGCCAAGGATCGCTCTTTTGTCCTGATTCCGCGCGAGGGATACGTGCAGGCAGCCATGCTTTTGCCGAAGGGGCACGATGCCCGTCTACGGGCAGAAGGCGTCCAGTCATGGAGGAAGTCAATCATCCAGGCCGCTCCCGAGCTGGCAGACGGCGTACAAAGTTTGGCCCTTGATGATGCGAAGCTTCTGGACGTCAAGCTAAATCGCGCGAAACAGTGGTGGCGGAGGGGTCTGCTGTGCATTGGGGATTCTGCCCATGCCATGAGTCCAGTTGGGGGAATCGGCATCAACTTGGCCGTACAGGATGCTGTAGCAGCGGCACGGATCTTGGCGCGGCCTCTTCGGGAGGGGACGATTTCTGATCATGATGTGGCAGCAGTACAGCGCCGCCGAACCGTCCCGACAGTTGCTACACAGATGGTTCAACGAGTTATGCATCGTGGGCTGACCCGCGTCATGCAGGCCAGCGGCGAATTCCGGGTGCCGTTGCCGATAGCTTCCGCTTTTCGCTTGTTCCCGAAGCTCACGACATTGCCAGCTCGTCTGCTTGGTGTAGGTGTTCTTCGCGAACGCCCTCCGGTCGAAGCCTGCCGGTAGAAAAAGGTTAAAACCAGCAAAGGTGCAGTTCCATCCTTGCGGGGAACTGCACCTTTGAAGAAAGTCTCTTAGCGAGCCTGGATGTTGGTAGCCTGTGGGCCCTTTGGACCAGCTTCCAGGGTGTACTCAACGGTCTGGCCCTCTTCGAGGCTACGGAAACCGAAGCTCTGGATTGCGCTGTAGTGTGCGAAGACGTCAGCCGATCCATCCGAAGGAGCGATGAAGCCGAAGCCCTTTTCAGCGTTGAACCATTTTACGGTGCCAGTGGCCATAGTGTTATTTCCTTATTTATTGATGGCCACGATGTGGCCTGGTTGCCGATCCGAAGTTTCGAATCGGAAAATTTAGGGGTTACCTCGCGCAGAGCTGCCGAGAACGATTCGCCTGCCGTCGATACAGAGCATCGAATACTGATTTTGCCGGTATCGGCCAAAAACGGGGGTCGCTGCACATGCTTAGAACATCATCGGCTTCCAGGCTGCTAACGGGTAATGACCCCACGCTAACGGAGTAGAACAAGGAAGCCACAGAAAAGTGACGCACGGAGACGTCGAGATGTTTTATCTGCAGTGAAGAAGAGAAGATGAAGAATTCGTTTCGATAGGAGTTCATTCGATCTGAGGATCGATGAACCGATTTGCAAAGCACAGACGATTTGTTGGCTGTGCTACAAATCCTACTGCTAACAATTGCTGGCGGGGACTCACACCTGCAACCGTTGAGGTAACGAATAAAGCCTACCATTGATCGCCGGCCGGTGGGGCGTGACGTGTGATACGTGGGTAATCTGCCGAGGAAAATCACGCCATCGGAGTTCACGACTTGTCGATTGACTAGTACGTTAGCAAGATGTAATTCTCTGCAGAATTGATGAGCATTATTCTCGCGCCCATCGGGTGGCCGCAGCACGGCCCCCTGGAAATTAGTGCGCCAGGGGGCAGGGGCAGCAGCTACGGTTTCGCTGGCGCTGGGGCCTTAGCCAACCGACTGCCCAGCAGATCAGCATTGATGGCAGCTCCTGCGACCGTTCCAGATGCTGCCGCGGCCATGACCATCGCTCCCAGGTTACTGGCGTTTCCCGCGGCGTATACTCCGGGCAGAGCGGTAGCGCCCATTTCATTGACTTGGATGAAGGTGCCAAACGGATTTTCGGCAAGCTGCCCGCCGAGCGACAGGTAAAGCGAGGCTTGCGCGTTCATCTGGCTTGCCACCACCAGTGCCTGCGCGTTGACCTTTCGGCCGTCTGCAAGGGTCACTGAATCCAGATTTCCCTGAGCATCGAAATCGATCGCTTGCACTGATTGCTCGATGACCGGTATTTCCAAGGCGGCAAGTGTTGCGCGATTCTCGTCGTTCAACGCGGCCGGGGTGTGGTTGATGAAAGTGATGCTAGGGCTTAGCTGGCTGAACATCATCGCTTGATGGGTGCTCATGGGCCCGATACCGAGAACCAGGATTTCTTGGTCGCGGACTTCCCAGCCATGGCAGTAAGCGCAGTGGACCGCGGTATCGCCCCATGCGCGGGCCAGGCCTGGAATCGGAGGCAAGTCATCGACCAGACCCGTCGCCAGCACGATGCGGTCTGCGCTGAATGCTTGGCCGGACATCGTGACGCTGAAACCGGTCTCCATCGAACCGCCGAGCTGGTCGACTGCGCCTTCGATAATTTGCACTCCGTAGTTCATGGCCTCCTGCCGTCCGCGGGACAAGAAGTCAAGGGGATTGATGCCTTCGTTTCCCAGGATGTTATGCGCATGCTGCGCTGCAGCGTTTCGCGGCTTTCCTTCATCGATAACCAGCACAGTGCGCCGCGAACGGCCTAGCGCGATGGCGGCCGCGAGTCCCGCACTGCCGCCGCCGATGACGATTGCTTCGTAATGTTCCATGTCCCTCTCCTTGCTGCGTTCGGTGTACTGTCCACGGTATCGACGAATTGCGCGAAAGGGTGTACCCTTTTGCGCATGACGCAAGAAATCGATGTGGATCAGATTATCCGGCAACGCATCAGGACGCTTCGGCAGAATCTCGGATGGTCATTGGAATCATTGGCGAGCAAGGCATCCCTCAGCGTTTCCACGCTCAGCAGGATCGAAACAGGAAGCCGTCGTATTGCCCTTGACCAGCTGATACCCATAGCCAAGGCGCTGAACACCAGTTTGGACGAGCTCGCGTCAACCTCTGAGGCCGAGATCATTATCCGCCCGGAGCCGATTTCGATGCCGGGGGTCACCATGTGGAAGCTGTCCACCGATGACGCGGTGAACGGTGTCAATGTTTCGAAAATGCGCTTCGATCCTTCGCAGGCGCCCGCTCCCACCGAGCTGCGCATCCATCCGGGCAAGGAATGGTTCACAGTGCTCCTCGGCGAGATCCAGCTGAAGCTGGGGGATCGAACCTACCATGTGAAGGCAGGTCAATCCGCCCAGTTCGACACCATGACTCCTCATGCGATGTGGGCGGTCAATGGTGTTGCCGAGGTGCTCGGAATCATGGATCATGCCGGCCAGCGAGCCCATGAGCACGACACAGCCGGCTAGTTTAGTGAATTCAATTACTCTTGGATAGCCTGAGGGCAGAGTATTGAACACCGCGATGCCAGGAGGGCAACGATGACGCACCAGCTCAACGAAGAGCTAGAACAGACCCTAGCTGATGGCGATTTCTATTTTGAAGCTCTTGGCGATGGGCGCTATCGCTCGTCATGGCATTCCCAGGGTGCGTGGAATCCGCATGAGCAGCATATGGCTCCCGCCTCGGGAATCTTGGCTTATGCCTTGGAAAATTTCCAGCCACGCGCAGACATGCGCATCGCACGGATCAGCTACGAAATCCACGGTCTGATCCATGCCGGGGAATTCGAGATCTCAACGCGAATGGTCCGTCCCGGCCGGACGATCGAATTGATTGAGGCCGAGATGACTGCCAAGGGCCGCACCAGCATCGTAGCGCGCGCCTGGCGAGTCATCCAGAGCGACACCAGTGCTGTAGCAGGGATCGAAGACAAGGAAATCCCGGGTCCAGATGCCTGCTCGGTCCGGGACATCAGCGAGAAATGGCCTGGTGGCTACATCAAATCCATCGAGATGCGTGCCAATGATGAACTGCGCCCAGGTCGGGGCTTCGCATGGCTGCGTACTCCTTATGCGCTGGTCGACACGGGAGACGCTACTGTGTTATCCAGCCTGGTGGGAATGATCGACACGGCAAACGGCGTGGTGCCACGTGTGGATCCGGGTGAAGGGACCTGGATCTACCCGAACGTGGATCTCCAGATCCACATGTACCGCATGCCGGTAGGCGAGTGGCTGGGGCTGGATGTCCAGCAGAGCTACGGCACCGACGGCATCGGACTGACCTCAACGGTTTTGCACGATGAAACTGGCCCTTTCGGCCGGGCCGAGCAGATCCTGACGGTCCGTTCGCGCTAGTTCGATGCGCCGGCTGAAAGCTTGGCCAGCAGCTTCTTGAGCTCTGGCTTGGACTTCAGCGTGAACTGCCGCTGGCGGTACTTTTCCCGGTCTGCGCTGTGGGCCTGGAAAAGTGCATAGCCGCGCTTGACCAGGAATAAGATCGGCTTCCGGCGCTGTGCCACGTCGCGAACGAATCTCCGAAGAGCGGTGACCAAGGCCGGTTCGTCGACATAGTACGCCTGGACATTGAGGCCCTTGGCACGCAGCGGCTCAAGGATTTCGTAGAGGAAGATGCCTTCGGCGACGATCGGTCCTCCGGCGCACGTGATTTCGCGATGCCCGTTGTAGCTCGAGGTTGCGATTGAGTAGTTGGGGACCATGGTGGTACCGCGCTGGAGCAAATCATCGATTGCCTGCAGCGCGGCTTCCTGATTCCAGGTAGCCGAATCGTCCCAGTCGATTTCGCCGTAGCCGGTGCGGGGGAACTCAACAGGATTCCCGTCTTCACTGATCTGGCGGTAGAACTCGTCCAGCGGCAGATGAGGCTGGCCGAATTTCGACGCGAGATAGGACTTGCCGGATCCGGACGGCCCGGCAATCAGGATGACAGGGGTTGAAGAATTTGGCACGCCTTTTATTATGGCCCAGAAATGCCGGCCTTCGGCAACCAGCTGCTGTGACATCTACTCCACCTGAAGCGATTTGCTGAATTAGACTCAGTTCCATGAGTTTGTGGAATGCCCAGTCAGATGCGCCGTTATCCGTGGAAATCGAAGTTCCAAGCGGAGACCCGGCAGCTGACCTAGAACGCGGAGTGCAGTTGCTGCGCGATGTCCAGTCGGGCGAGAGGGGTTCTTTGCTACGGCTCTATCGTCCGGACCCGACTCTGGCCTTTGGCCAGCGTGATGTGCGTCTGGACGGCTATGAGGAGGCGCGGGAGGTGGCGCAGCAGCTCGGCTTTGCGCCATTGGTGCGCAAAGCCGGTGGCCGAGCCGCGGCATATCACCGGGGCACATTAATCGTTGACCACATTGAGCCCGAAGCTGAGGCAGTGATGCGCCAGCAAAGCCGCTTCGAGGTATTTGCCCGCGTCTATGCCAACGCCTTCCAGCGCCTTGGCGTGAATGCGCAGGTCGGGCCAATCCCGGGGGAGTACTGCCCCGGCGATCATTCGGTACATGGTCTCCCTGACGGGAACTCGCCGCGCAACTATCCAGTGAAGCTGGTAGGAACGGCTCAGCGTGTGGTTTCCGGCGCATGGCTGTTCTCTTCAGTCTTTGTTGTCGAGGATTCTTCGTCCTTGCGCCAGGTCCTTGATGGGGTCTACCAGGCAATGGGTGTTCCGATGGATCCGACAACGGTAGGCGCAGCGAACGATTTGCTCGCCGGTGTCACGACTGAAGCATTTGTTTCCGCGTTGCTCGAGGAATACCGCGAGCACGCAACGCTGCACGGTGCATAGCGCAGCTTAAAAAAGCATCGGCACCTGCTAGGGGGTGCCGATGCCTGGTCTTGCGAGTGGAACTATGCGCCGACGCGCTCAACAACCTCGTCGATGCGCGGGTTGGTGGCTGCGGTTCCATCCGGGAAAATCAGAGTTGGAACGGTCTGGTTGCCGTTGTTGAACGACTCGACGATCTCCGCGGTGCCTTCAACTTCTTCGATATTCACCTCGGTGTAGGCGACACCCTTCTGGTCCATCAGGCGCTTGAGGTTGCGGCAGTAGCCGCACCAGCTGGTGGTGAACATGGTGACTCCGCCGGCAGCGGGAACGTACTGGTCAAGGTTCAATTCATTGCTCATAGTTGGTGTAACGGCACGCATGTTGACTTTGTTCCCGGCTGGCCGGAAAAAGTTCGCTGAATTCTCGGACGCTGCTCGCTAGACTGGGGAGCAGATTTTCCTTGAGGCCGGACTAGGGGGGCAAGCGATGTGCGGACGATATGTGATGGCCAAAGCTATCGGCGATCTGGTGGCGGAGGCCGAGGCCGAAGCTGACGACAACCTGGAATTGCGCCAGTCATGGAACGTTGCGCCAACCACCGATGTGCCGATTGTGCTCGAGCGGCTGATCGGCGATGATCTGCACCGCCAGGTCCATGTCGCCCGGTGGGGGCTGGTGCCAGGCTGGGCGAAGGAGCTTTCGGTCGGGGTGCGTGCCTTCAACGCGCGCAGCGAGACGGCCAGCACCAAGCCGACCTTCCGCTCAGCAGTGAAGAAGCGCCGAGCCGTCGTCCCGGTGGAAGGCTACTACGAGTGGAAGAAGGAGGGCAGCAAGAAACGCCCCTTCTACGTGCACCGCGAGGATGGAAAGCTGATCTTCTTCGCTGGCCTCTATGAATGGTGGAAGGACGAGGACGGATCCTGGATTCTTTCCACCTCGATCATGACCATGGACTCGCCTTCGGCTGAAGAACCAGGGGTGCTCGGCGAACTTGCCGGCCTGCACGACCGCTTGCCCATTCCGCTGGGCAAGGAGATGATGGGCCGTTGGATGAACCCTGCCGAGGAAGATGGCGAAGGGCTGATCGAGCAGATTCGTGCACAAGCGTTCGATGTGGCCTCAGAATGGACCATGCATGAGGTCGACACCGCTGTCGGCAATGTGCGCAACAACTCTCCGGAGCTGATCGAGGCGCACAGCAACTCGCTGTTCTAGCGCTGGTGCCGGGCGGCGTGCTGCACCATCCAGGCGCCGTTGGCCATGGCGAATACTGCCAGCCCCAGTCCCATCAGCCGCCGCGCGGCAACGCCCGCCGGGGACGTGGCCAGCGAGGACAGCTGTGCGTGCGTCAGCGGCTCATAGGCGAACCAGTCCAAAGGCACCGGTTGCAGCGTATCCCAGATCTTCAACCCGGTCCCTGCCAGGAACAAGGCCAAGGCGAGCGCGGCCAGGATCCAGGGTACGACTCTGAGAGGGCGCACCGCCAGAATGCGGCGCATCAGGAAGATCCCTGCTGCCAAGCAGAGAGTGACGACGCCGAAGAACAGCAGCGCTCCTCCGGCAAGAAGCACAGGGCTCGGCGACTGCGAGATCGTTCCTGCGGCCGAATGGAAACTATCTGCGGCAGCGGCCACCGGTTGGCGGCCGTCGTGCCAGATCAAAACGAGGCCGCAGAGCAGGGCGGCAAGGCCGCCATAGCCTGCCGTTCTCTGGATCCGCAAATGCGTTTCAGGCATGGATTCATTATTCCATCGATGGTGCGGGAAGCAAGGTTGGCGGCAGCAGCCGGCCCGCAGGCCGGCTGCTGCCGCCATTTGGTGGAATCGCTGTCGCGGGTCAGTGCCCGCGCTTGATCCATTCATCCAGGTTCGGCGCTTCGGCACCGATGGAAGTGGCATCGCCGTGACCGGTATTGACCACCGTTTCGGCTGGCAGCACCAGCAGCTTGGTGCGGATCGATTCAATGATCGTCTCGAAGCTGGAGTAGCTGCGCCCGGTAGCACCCGGTCCGCCGTTGAACAGGGTGTCGCCGCTGAACAGCACGCCGAGGTCTTCCGCATAGAAGCAGGTTGAACCTGGCGAGTGCCCCGGGGTGTGCAGCGCGGTCAGCGAGGTGCCGGCGATGGTGAATGAATCGCCTTCGCTGATTTCCGCGTCCACGTCGCGCTCCGGGTAGACAGCTTCCCAGAGCATGCGGTCTTCCGGGTTCAAGAACAAAGGTGCATCAACGGCGTCGGCGAATTCGCCGGCAGCGCGGATGTGGTCGTCGTGCCCGTGGGTCAGCAGCACGGCCATGACTTCGCGCTCGCCCACGGCTTCGCGGATCTTGGCAACATCGTGTGCCGGGTCGATCACCATGACCTCGGAATCATCGCCGATGATCCAGACGTTGTTATCGACATCCCAGGTGCCGCCATCCAGCGAGAAAGTGCCGGAGGTGACGACGTTCTCGATGCGGGCAGCCATTAGAGCTCCACCACCGAACGCAGCACGGTGCCTTCATGCATCTTCTTGAACGCCTCTTCGATTTCATCGATCTTGATGCGTTCCGTGACGAAGGAGTCCAGATCCAGCCGGCCGAGCTTGTACTGCTCGACAAGCATCGGGAAGTCGTGGCTTGGCAGGCAGTCGCCGTACCACGAGCTCTTCAGCGAGCCGCCTCGGCCGAAGACGTCCAGCAGCGGCAGCTCGAGCTTCATCTCCGGGGTCGGGACGCCCACCAGCACCACGCGGCCTGCAAGATCGCGGGCGTAGAAGGCCTGCTTGTAGGTTTCCGGACGGCCTACAGCATCGATCACCACATCGGCGCCGAAGCCGCCGGTCAGTTCCTGGATGGCTTCCACGGCGTCGACCTTGGCGGAATCCACGGTGTGGGTGGCGCCGAAGGTCTTCGCGGTTTCCAGTTTGTCAGGGTTGACGTCCACCGCGATGATGGTGGTCGCGCCGGCCAGCTGCGCGCCGGCGATGGCGGCGGCGCCGACGCCGCCGCAACCGATCACGGCAACCGACTCGCCGCGCTTGATTTCGCCGGTGTTGATCGCCGCGCCGATGCCGGCCATGATGCCGCAGCCCAGCAGGCCCACGGCGGCCGGATCTGCTTCTTCATCCACGATGGTGCACTGTCCGGAGTGGACCAGGGTCTTCTCGGCGAAGGAGCCGATGCCCAGGGCGGCCGACAGCTCGGTGCCATCTTCCAGGGTCATCTTCTGGGTGGCATTGAACGTGTTGAAGCAGTACTTCGGCTCGCCCTTGGCACAAGCGCGGCACTGGCCGCAGACTGCGCGCCAGTTCAGGATCACGCGGTCGCCGACCTTCACGTTGGTGACGTTCTCGCCGATCTGGCTGACGACTGCGGTGGACTCGTGGCCCAGCAGGTAGGGGTAGTCGTCGCCGATGCCGCCGAGCTTGTAGTGCAAGTCGGTGTGGCAGACACCGGTGGTGAGCACGTCGACGACTACTTCTCCGGGGCCCGGGTCCGGAACGATGATGTCGACGACCTCTACCGGCGCATCCTTGGCGCGGGAAACGACGGCTTTGACCTTATGAGGCATGGGATTTAGCTCCTGGAACGATTGACTGTTGCTGTCTCGATGCTATCGGTGCGGCAGGCGGGAATCTAGGAGCAGCACGCCAAATGACCAAGTGTGGCGCGGTTAAGCTGCCCTGTGCGGCAGATTTGCCGATTGAACCGAATTCTGCATAGTCGATGACGTGTTTAGTGGACATATGCATGGCCGACGCTTGATTCTTAACTGGACTAGTCAAAGTGAAAAGTGCAGTCTGGGACGAAGGAGAAAGATCGCAAGAGTAGCGCACGATCAAGTTGGCGCTGGGCAACGGCTACCGCCATGTGGACACCGCGGTGACTTTCGGCAACGAGCTGGCAGCCGAAGGAGCATTGCGCGGGCCAGGAGCAGTAGGTGACCAGCAAGTTCGACAAGGACGAGCACTCCCGCGACGGCGTGGACGCTGCCTACAAGAGCGCTTGCTAGTTGACGGGGTTGGATTACATGGATTTGTACCTGATGCACTGGTTCGACCCGCAGCCGGGCATCGACTTCGAGCGCAGTACTCGGCTCTACAACAGAGGGGACTTCAGCTCCCGGAATGCCTTCTCGATTTCCCATCGCTGGTGACGCAATCCCATCAGCGTCAGCGTGGTGCCTTCGGCCGGGTCTAGTAGGCTGGCCACCAGCCAGTTCGTTTCGGTGGTGACCACTTGCCCTTCGGCGTCTACAGCGATACGCGCGGTGAGTACCCGTATCGGCATCCCGGCCATCGCAGAGAGGAAGGACCCGTACGGCAGCACCCAGTGCACCGGAATGTTCCTTCCGGCTTGACCTGCACCAGGAACTGGGCGCTGGTGCCGGCGATCTGGCTAAGCAGATCCGCGGCGACGAAGTTCCGATCGGCCATGACCAGCATGCGCGACCCTATGGAGCGCAGTAGCTGAGGGGCGTAGGTGGTTTTCCGGATGCCGTTGGGTCCGACACGGCGTCGATGTTCCTGCGGGTGCCACAGGCCAGCATGGCCAGGACCCTGGCTTTCGGGTCCCGGCGCCGCCGCGCAGACCGGGATGTTTGCAATAGATGAGCAGGCGGAGGCGTTGTTCGTGGGTGCCAGTCAAGGTTGGGGCTTCGTCGACCATGTACAGGGGATGTGCTCGGTCAGGGCGCCGAGGTGCAGTTCTCCGAAGGCCTCTATGAGTTCTGGCAGGGTGGTTTGTGACTGCCTGCTGATCCGGGATTGGCCTGGTGGTGCTGGTCGGTGGGATGTTGGCATACGAGGAACTCCTGTACTGCATTTTGGGGTGAACAATTCACATCTTTAACAAGGGTTTCGTTTGATTAAAAGCCTTATCAGTGAACGTCTCACGATCTAAGACGGCTGAAGTATGCCATCGATGAACCGGTGGTTCGTCGGCGACACGCTGTTGATTGGGCGGGTTGAATGGAGTTCTTGCAGCTTAACTAAACGGCATTGGGACGAGGAGGTTACATCTACGCGACATAGACCCGGGACTCCGAAGCTTTGTATCAGGCTCAGGCAATGCTTTATGACACCGTGCAGTTTGGATTGGCATAGACTTAGGCAATGAGCTACGACTCTTGAGCTGCGGGTCCGTGTCCGGTGTGTTTTCGCGGGATCGATGGCGTCTTATCGCATCACAGTTGCGATAGCTTTGTGACCAGCTGATGGCATCATGTCACAAGAGCCATCGAGCCCGGCGACTTCAGATTCTAGCCGTATTGTCGGCCGTAGACGTCATGTATCCACATGAGGTTACAGGTCGACCCAGCTCGACAGCTTTCGGTGAGCCGCTTGCTGCATAGTTTTGCAGTCGAAAAGCTCGCGACAGACGAACAGGTGAAGGATAATTTGATGACAGGTTCTAATGAGTGATCTGCACCATGCACACCGTGGATACGTCTACCAGGACCTGTTGGCGGCGGTGGAGGCAGTGGACGTCATCCTTGGCCGCGCCGAGCGTATCTGGTGCGATACGCGCCTGTGCGGTGAACACGATCGGTTCGACGACCTGACTATCGAAGGTTTGGACGGTCATCGTGCTCGGCGCCAGATCAAGCATCAGGTGGAGCCCCGAGAGCTCGACGTCGATACGTTCGCTCGCCCCGCCCGATCACTGCTTCTCAGTGAGGTCCTGCGCGGCATCAAGGCGGATGTGGCCGCCAATCCTGCGGTAGCTGCTAAGACGTCCTATACTGTCTATCTGCGCGACTCTATTCCGACCGACACGGTCCTCACCGCCGTGCTGGTAGCGGCCGATCCAGACCCAGGGCCGTCGGTTGCGGGAACGTCCACGACGAGATATCGGTTTAATTCGGACGCTTTGTGGAACGGCGTGCACCGACCTAGGGCAGGATCACGACCGGCTGGCGACGCGTGGGAGTTCTTGCGGGTACCAGCCGCCGGTACTGGCACCGAACCCAAGTATTCTACGGGACTCACCTTTACCCGCGATGAGATCGCACAATTGTGTGAGCGGCTTATCGTCGAAGTCAACGCGCCGGCCATGTCGAGCGACTTCGCGGAACCCGGGCCCCTTGAAGAACTACTGCTCGGGCGCTTGCGCACCGAGGTGGGTGTGGGTGAGTACCCCAACGAGAACCGCCGACCCGAGGATGTGGCCGCCTCGCTGGTTGCAGCTGCGGCGAAGGCGAGAGCCTCACACGAGCCGCTAACGCGAGTCGAGCTGCTTCGCGTCCTCTCATTGAGGACGGACTACGGTAGCGTGACTCGACGGAGTCCCGCCGTGCCAGAGCAGCAGGTGGAACGCGATGGTGCCGTTGAGTCCCTTCGCGCTGCTATCGAGGCAGCCGCTCTGGCCGGTGGCCATGTGATTGCTCAGGCACCGCCCGGGCAGGGCAAGTCGTGGGTCGCCGATCAGCTGAGGTCTTCTCTCTCGAACGACGGGTGGACAGTGGCCGAACATTACTGCTTTCTCAATGACTCGGAGGAGGAGCGCGACGACCGAGTCGCTAGTGAGCGGATCTTCGGATCGCTGATGGAACGGGTCGCTTTTGCCCATCCGGACCTAGCCTCGGAACAGCGACCGATTTTCAGCGCCGACGAGCAGACTCTGATGCATTTGGTGTCCGCCGTTGCCCGTCAGGCCGGGCATTCGGTGGCTCTCATCGTGGACGGCCTGGACCACGTGACCAGAGTCCGCGGCACAAAGCCTGGAGCGATGTCTGCATCGTACGCGTTGGCTGCGCAGATTGCGGCGCTGGAACCGCCCTCCGGTTGCACAGTCGTGGTGTTGAGTCAGCCGGGTGAACATCTTGCGCCGTTGATCGGAGCGGGTGCGGTCACCGTGCCGATTCCTCCGATGGACGTGGATGAGATAGGCGGGCTGGTTGGTCGGTTGGGTCTCTTTGGAGAAGCCGAGGGCCGTGCAAAGGGTGATGCTGGCCTCTCGGAACCTGTTGGTGGCTGCACAGTCGTTGGCAGGTCCCCTATGGACTCATTTGTTTCCAAGGGCGAAGAGAAATCCGAGGGCGACGTCGGTGGCGCTGTCCTCGTGCCGGCGCAGTCGACTGCGTCCGAACGCATGCGGTTGGTGGAGGCTATTTATCGGCGTTCGGGCGGCAACCCGCTTTACGCGACGTACCTTGCCCGCGAACTGATGCGTCCAGACCGAGCGACTTTGGACATGACGTCGGGATCACCCTCTGAGGTGCTCGAAACGATTCCGCCGTACGACGGCGACCTTGAACACTACTACACATATCTGGCGGAGCTGCTCGACGACAGCGGGCAAGCAGCGGCAGACACGCTCACCTTGGTGGATTTTCCACTTACCGAGGAAGAGCTAAGCACAATCCAACCTAGCCAAGGACACCGGATCTCCAAAGCATTGCGCGTACTGGAGCCAGTGTTGCGGAGCTCCCCCCGTGGGTTTGCCGTTTACCACGAGTCGTTCGCGCGGTTTCTCCGCCGAGAATTGGACGCCGCGCCCGAGGCATTAAGTGCTCGGATCGATGCGGTTGTCGTGTGGATGAACTCGCTTGGGCTTTTCGACGACGGACGTGCATTCGTGTCGATGTTGCCGCTGTTGGCGGCCGCACGACGTTACCAAGACGTGCTTTTTATTGTCGACAGGTCGTTCGCTGCGCAAGCAGTCGGGGCCGGATTTCCGCCGTCTGCGATACGGGCTAACCTGTCCGTGGCGATTCGGTGCGCCCAGCGGATAGGCGACTGGCCAGCGGTAGTGCGGTCGCTGGAGCTTATGCGCGGCGTGGAGACCTACGAGCATGAGCGTCTCGCTGACTTGGACGTTCGTTTCCTCGACGTGCGACTGGCTCTGTTTGGGGGCCAACAGTTGGCCGATCGTATGCTGCGCGACGGCCTAATTACGATGCCAGCTGAGGCCGGGCTGTTGCTCTGCGCCGAACTAGATCGGGCTGGTTTCGCGCCACCGTGGCGACAGTACCTGCACGCTTGGCGGGATCAGGGCGAAGGCGATGATCACCGGGACGATGATGCAGTCGACGCTGCGTTACTGCGCGGGCAGCTGCGGCTGCAGTCGATCGAGGGTGCCTTGGAGCGTGCGGCTATAAGGGACCGCAACCAGACCGGCGAGACCGACCGGACCGACGAGCAGTCAGATCTAGAGCAGCTGCTTGCGATAGGGCAGGAGTGGTGCGACGAAAATCCGTCACTTGGCCGGTGCCGCGTCGTGGTAGAGATTGTCAGTGAGATCCTCGGCATCGACGCTGCCGTTGCCATGGTCGAGAATGTCGAAGCCAAAGGCGCCTTCCTGCTAGCACTGGCCGAACATGTCGAGGCTCTCGACAACGATGCAGATATAGCCTCGTACGGATCAGCCGTGGGATGGGCGACTCAGGCTCTTGAGGCGGGGTTGCCTCCGGGCTGCTTGCATCGGGCATGTGAGCTCGGTGCAGAGATCAGACCAGGGGGTTTATCCGCTCGTGGCCCCAACGCTGGCGCAGCGGTCGCGACGGCAATAGCAGACGCGGATCAGCAAGCATTGTTGGCAGCAGCCGACGCTGCGCTCGAGCATCACAGCCTGCGGAACTGCGAGTTGTTCCTTGACGCATTGGAGCGTTGCGGGACACAGCCGATTGCTCTGGATGCCGTAATCGCTACGCTTGCCGGCGAAGGCTGGTACCGGTGTTGGCTTCGCTTCTGCGTGGATCTCGTACGAGCCGAAGCATGCACGACAGACGAGACTAGCTCGCGAGCAATGGAGGCCCTAACACGTCTGACCGAGGACGCCCGGCCATTCAAGGGGAGGCCGCGAGCCGTTGATCTGTACCAGGAGATGGATATCATCTGGTCGACGGTCGCGAGGGCTGTACGGCTGCTGGACACAGACGACTGGACGGGCGGCATTGAGTTGTTGCTCGACGTCGGTCGGAGAATTACTAGGAGCGTCGACGGTGAAATGGGAGTGCCCTTCCCCCCGGACAGGGTGCTGTCACTCGGCTTTGAAACCTTGCCAGATGAGCATGCCGAGTTCCTCAGCGAGCAGATCCGCCGCGAGATCGAGCTCTCATCGAAGAGATTCTACAGCGATATTGCAGAGTTCCATCTGCTCGACGCCCTCGTCCAACTGCGTCGTGCGGATATCGCCGCGGAGCGCTCGGACGCCCCGGGGGCTGACGTCGAGGCTCGAGAAGCCACTAACGAAGCGAAGAGAGCATGGAGCGCAGCGTGCGACTCGTTACTTGGCTACGGATGGCACAAAGACATCACGGTCTTCGAAGTGCTCGATCCCCTGGAGAGCCTGATCGAAATTGATCAGGTCCGCGGACTCAAACGGCTAGCTGACGCCTTCGACTTGGCATATGGCGCTTGGCAGCACAGTGACGGCCGTGAAACCCGGCACGCCCCGCTGCGGTGCTGGGCACTGCTCGCCGAAGCCGACCCAGTCGCGCACGCCGAGAACTCCTTGGAGCACGGTCTTGCCTCACGAGGCAAAGGGACACACTGGGAAGAGATGCGTCAGGATCTATGGACAAGTCACGCACTGTCCGCTGACCCAGTGCTCGCCGTGCTCGCCTCTGCAACGCTGCCGGCTGCTCCTCGCGCCGCGATATACGAAGAGGTCCTGCGACGTTTTGCCGCGGAGCAGCCCGAGCTTGGAAATATGGCGCTCCTCGATGAGGTCCTGCAGCGTGCGCTGACACGAGGTGACGAGATAACTAGCCCGTCGGACGTCAGAGAGTCGACAGCGTACGAGGCAATCATTGCCTCGTTCAATGAGATGTCGACCGAGCGAGGACTTAGGCGATTGGGCGAACCAGTCACGGACTCAGCGCGGGGCCCGGCATCGCGTGAAACCTCCACCTCAGATCTCCGGCCTGATCCATCGTTAAGTCAGAGCTCAAGCATCATAAACCCTACGTTGGAGCGGGAGGACCAGGCCGCCGTTGCCGCTGCGCTAGGGGAGGTCGATGGATTGGCCAAGAGTGCCCCTGCGGGAGCGGTCGGGGTTGCGATTCTGACGCGCGCTTGGCGACGCAGAGGGGTTGATGCCGGCCGTGGCACCAATCGCACTGTGGTCGTAGATGCGTATGCCGACGCAATTGGAGCCCGCTTGAAGGACATTCTCAAAGACGGTCGGTCTGCCGAGGTTTCCACTGTGCTCGAGGCATTGTCCGAAGTGGCTTCCCCCTACGACCCTCATATGCTACTGGTCCGCATCGGTGATGCTTTCGAAGACGCCGCAGATGTCTCGAGTTCCGCAACAAGTGTAGGGGGTACCGCGCAGGACCCCCCGCCACACATTCTGCGGGAGATGGCTGCTCGGGCGTTTGCCCTTGCGTGGACTCAAGCTCGAAACGGCAGCGGTTGGCTGGCCTTTGGTGGCATTGACCATATGGAGTTATTGAGCCGGGCGACAGCGCTCGCTCCGCAAGTAACATCAGAAGCCGTCGGGATCGCCATCGAGCGTCGCCTGAACGGGAAACAGACTCTGGGCATTACGCGTGCCCTGATTGAGGCTTTGAGCGCTGGGGCGCTCGAAGCGCCCGCTGTACCCGCTGAGCAAGTGACACTCGGCGAGCAACAGACGCCTGCTAAGAGCGCGGCGATGGACGTAGCGTTTGCCGTGTGGGACGAAGCCTTTGCAATCATCTCTGGACGTGTCCAGCTAACTCCTGGCGAAAAACTCGGTGAATATTTCGATGGTGTTCGGCACGAATTGTCCTCCGCAGAGCCTGTCATCTCTGCACAGGACTACTCTCTAGTGCTTACAACCTTTGCTGGTCTCTCCCACCCGGGGCGAGAGAACCTGCGACGAACGATGATTGCTCTTGAGGACTTGGCGACGCTGCGGCCGGTACTGTTCGCACATGGGTTGGCGAAGGCTCTGGCCTTCATGTCGGGAGCCGTGGCCCCGGTGTTGCTGTTGACGATGGTCGAGCGGGTTGCGGCGAAGGACCCATCGCTGCTTGATCACTCCACAGATGGGCTCAAAAATCACCTAAAATCCGACTACCTCGTAGTGCGCGTACTGGCGCGCCGCTTGCTTAGCTATCTGACCGACGCGAATCTTCCCGACCCGATTTCGGATCCGAACGTTTTCCCCAGTGAAGATCCAGGGCCGGAAGACGCGAGCCAGCGCTGGTCAATGGCCATCGAAGCGTACCGCCGAGCACCGTTCCGCCCGCATCTCATTGACGCGCAAATCCAAGGGTTCGCGCTGGCAGTTGTGGAGCTAATTGCGCGTGAGATGCATAATGAAGATTTCACTAGTGAATGGCACAAAGCCGCCAGAAAGCTGGGCGGTAGAGAGTGGCCCGACGCAGTTCTTCTCGACCAGCATGTCGCTGAGGAGTCGCTGCAGCGCGCTGCCGGCGGCATCCGCGCCCGCTTGGCCGCCAATGGGACATTCATCTCTGGAGCAGTCGAGTGGGAGGACGGGCTAGCGGATATCATCATGCTAAGTCCCATTCCGGTGATGTTTGAGCGAGGAAGGATTCCCCGTCCCGCGCTGCCGCCTCCGCCAGTGAGAATCGAGCCGACTGAGCAAGAAGCCGCGTCAGAGACAGCTCGAGTGGTGGTCGAGAGACTTGGCGAAGCAGAACCTTGGACGGTTTCTGCACTAAATGCTGGAGACCCATATTCCGACTGGTTTGTATTAGCGTACTGCGAGTCGCGCCGTGCCAACCCGACGCAAAGCCATACCAAGCCGGACGAATGGTCGTACATTGAAGCCGGTGTAGAGGCGGATCTGGGGACGATAGAGAAGTCTGAGTGGGCCGAGCCCTTGGACAAAACGACGCTCGCGCAGTGGCTGCATCCAGAACGAAAAACTGAGAGAAGCGTGGGCCGGATCCGGTTGGCGGCTACAGCGCGTCCCGTCGGCCTGTTCGTCGACGACCGTGCACGGCTCGGTTTGCCCCAGATGCTCGCCCCATCTGCGGTGCTCGTCGAGGCGCTCGACCTGTCTGGTGTGGCGTTCGATGATGTCGAGATGGTCATGAGCGATCCGACCGGTCCAGCCCTCGCGCATGTAGTGTGGCGGGCCTCGTATCGACACAGCGATTACTACATGTCATACCCTCGACTGGAAGGTGCGGCGTTGTTGCTCAGGCCAGACTTAGTGCAACGCCTGAAAGACCGGTGGGGAGACAAGCTGACGTGGCGTTCGTGGTCAGAGCACGAGTAAGGAAAATGCAGGTGAGCCCGGCCCCGGCGATTAGGTGGTTAGCCGTTAGGGTTTAGGCATCGCCTAGGACAGCTTCTGGGCACGCACTGACGTTCGAGTAGGTGTCCGGCCGTGGGGCGCTAGGGTTTCCATATGAGTCATCGTTTTTCGACGAGTATAGGCAGTGATTTCGGTCGGTCAGCGCCGTTGCCTGCCGACATCGTCGGCCTCCCCATGCATGGGGAGGAATCTGCCCGTGCCATCTCTCCGGGTTTCTGATTGCCCAACCCAAACTGTCGGTCGTGCTGACTAGTGTAACTGTCATTCGAACACATGTTCGAATAGAATGGTTCTACTAGGTAAGGAGTGCGCACGTGGGGATGTTCACCGAGTCGATCGAGGTGGCTCGCGCAGCGAATGGGATGCCGTTGCGCGTGAGCTGGCAGGGGCAGGACTACCGCTTGGTGGCTGAACCGCAGCGCTGGTTCGAGCGCCGCAAATGGTGGGATGAGAACCTGCGGATTCCCCGCGGAGCCGGTGCGGGGATTGCCGACTATGAGATGTGGCGCCTGCAGCTGGTCGCCGTGCGCGGATCCAGCCAAGTGCACAGCGTCGATGTGAGTTTTGATGCGCAAACTGAGCGGTGGCGCCTGGTGCGCGTGCATGACTCGCTGGCCCGCAGCGCCTGATGTCCCGGCAGGGGAACATATTTTCGAAGGACCTCCATGAGCTTCACCCATCTGAACGTCAGTTCTTCATACAGCGCCCATTACGGCGTCTCGCACCCAAAGCAGCTGGCCCAGGCGGCCAAGGCGCAGGGGGCGCAGATGCTTGCGTTGACTGACCGGGACGGGCTGTACGGGACGGTCAAGCATGTGGCAGCCTGCATGGCAGAAGGCCTGCATCCGATTCTCGGGGTGAACCTTGCGGTGCTCGATAGCCACGGGGAAGCCCAAGGGCGGATTGTCCTGCTGGCCCGTGGGCGCTGCAATGGCGCCGGGTATGCGGCGCTGTGCCGGGCCATCACCCTCGCGCATGGCACTTCGCATGGTGTTCCGGGCCTGGAAGCCGGGCAGTTGGCGCATCTGGGCGCCGGAGGAAATCTGATGGTCCTGCTCGGCGGGGAATCGGATGTGGCCCGCGCAATCCTCAAGGGAAACTATGCCCACGCCCGGGCGCTGCTTGCCAACTGGAAGAAGCGGCTGGGAAAGATGCTGCGCGTGGAGATCACCACGCACCTTTCCAGTCCCGGATCGCGCTACAGCCTCGGCGAAGCAGGCCGCTTGCTGCGCTACGCCCACGAGCGGGAGATCAAGGCAGTCCTCAGCAACGCTGTACGCTACGTGGATCCCGACGGTGCGGTCACCGCAGACATCCTGGACTCGGCGCGCGCCCTGCACAGCCTGAAGAACCTGGACTCCTGCCAGCCCAACGGCCAAGGGTGGCTGAAAACCCCGCAAGAGATGCGCCAGCTGGCCAAGGAAATCGGTTATGCCACCGAAAGAAGCTGGGCTCAACAGCTCTTGCGGGAAACCGAAGCGCTCGCCGAATGGGCTGCGGCCGACCCGGTGGCTGATCTCGGATGGAAGAAACCGGTCATCCCCGAGGCCAAGGTCCTCGGCTTGGATCGCCCGGCCATGCAAGAGCTCACCAGCCGCGTCTACGGTGCGGTGCCGGGGCTCTTGGGCGATGCGGACCCGAACCTGGTTGAAGAGTGCCTGGCCCGGGAACTCGGGGTGATCGACCGGCTGGACTTCGCCGGGTATTTCCTGACTGTCGCCGAAACCGTCAAGCTGATCACCGGCATGGGAATCCGCGTGGCCGCCCGCGGCTCCGGCGCTTCCTCGCTGGTGAACTACCTGCTGGGCATCAGCCAGGTGAACCCGCTAACCCACGACCTGGTGTTCGAACGCTTCCTCTCCGATACCCGCACCACCTTGCCGGACATCGACATCGATGTGGAATCCGCACGCCGCCACGAGATCTACCGGGAGATCTTCGCCAACTTCGGCGAAGAGCGCGTGAGCCTGATGAGCATGCAGAACGCCTACCGTGCCCGCGGCGCGGTCCGCGATGCAGGAGCCGCCCTCGGGGTGGAGCAGGAGCAGGTCGACGAGATCGCCAAGCAGCTCTGGCGCTTCTCCGCGTCCTCTTTCCGCGAAGCGCTCACCGAGAAGCCGGAACTGGCGGCATTGGCCGAACGCATTACCGATGACACCCAGCTCGATATCCTCATCGACGCCACCGAACGCCTGGACCGGCTGCCGCGCCATATCTCCATGCACCCCTGCGGAGTGATCCTCTCCGACGCGAGCCTGCTGGACCGCACTCCGGTCCAGCCGTCGGGCATCGGGCTGCAGATGAGCCAGTTCGACAAGCACGACATGGACCTGATGGGGCTGATCAAGCTCGACGTGCTTGGGGTGCGCATGCAATCAGCCATCGCCTACACCCTGGAAGAGATCGCCCGCATGCATACGGACAAGCAGTCGGTCGCGCGCGCCGGAGGGCATGTGGATGACAGCTATATCTCCGCTGCCGGAGCGATCGACCTGTCCCGGGTGCCGCTGGATGACGAACCCACATTCGAATTGATCCGCTCAACCCATACCCTGGGCTGCTTCCAGATCGAATCCCCGGGCCAGCGCGAGCTGATCGGCAAGCTCGCCCCGCGCGAATTCAACGACCTGATCATCGACATCTCGCTGTTCCGCCCTGGCCCCATGCAATCGAATATGGTCAAGCCCTACCTGGAGCACCGCCACGGCTTCGCCCCGGCCCAATACCTGCACCCGGACCTGATTCCAGCGCTCGCCGAAACCCATGGGGTCACCGTCTTCCATGAACAGGTGCTGCGCATCCTGGATGTGATGACCGGTTGCGGGCTGGGCATGGCCGATGTCTACCGCCGGCTGCTGGGGAATCCGGACAAGGAACCAGCCGTAGAACGCTATGTGCGCACCGAAGCAACCAAGCGCGGCTACAGCCAGGAGACGATCGACAAGGTCTGGGAAGTGCTCTCCGGCTTCGGGTCCTTCGGCTTCTGCAAAGCCCACGGGGCGGCCTTCGCCGTGCCCACCTACCACTCGGCCTGGCTCAAGGCCCACCACCCCGAAGCCTTCCTTGCCGGCATCTGGGAACATGACCCGGGCATGTACCCCAAGCGGCTGCTGGTCTCCGAAGCCCGGCGCATGGGCATCCCCATCCTGCCGCTGGACATCAACCGCTCCACCGGGCACTACCGGGTCGAACGGGTGTTCGAATCCGCTCCAGCGAAGCTCCCGGTGGTGCCACGCGCGCCCAGCTCGCTGCGCCCTGGACGCTATGGGGTCCGCCTGGCCTTCCGCGACATCCACCAGATGAGCGAACGCGAAGTCGAACGCCTGGTCGCTGGCCAACCCTATGAGCACCTTGCAGATGTCCGCGCCCGCGCGGGGCTCTCACGCCGCACCTACCAGAACCTCGCGGCCCTCGGCGTCTTCGACTCCCTGCTCGCCGGGACCTCGCGTGCCGACACCATCGCCCACACGCAATCCATGGCCCCCAGCTCCCTTCCGGCCAAATACCGGCCCGGCCCCGGACAGCTGGCGCTTGACCTTGGGAAAATCGAACACATCAAGGCCACCGGAACCGAGCTGGAACCTGCCGAAGTGGTGCGTACCGAACTGGACCTGATGCACCTGGATGCCAGCGAGCACCTGATCTCTTCCTACCGGCAACGCCTGGCGCACCTGCCTATTACCCAAGCGGCCGAGCTGCTGCAGTTGCGCAACGGAACCGAGGTGCTTGTCGCCGGAGTGCGCGTGGCCACCCAGACCCCGCCCATGCGCGGAGGCAAGCGCGTGGTCTTCATTTCCGTGGACGACGGGACAGGCTGCATCGATGCGACCTTCTTCGACGACACCCAGCAACGCACCGGGCCGTTGCTTTTCTCTACCCGCATGCTGCTCATCCATGGCGTCACCCGGCGCACCGGACCACGTGGCATCTCGCTGCAGGCGCTGAACGCCTGGGACCTGCATCAGCCCGAAACCTTGCCCGCTGCGGGGTACCTTGAAGAGCAGGGCCGCCCGCAAATCAGCTACCGGCCAAAGCTCGGCGAAGGTGCTCGCAGCATCGAAAGCGTCGGCGAGCTGGCAAAGCGGATGGAAGCCGAAGGGCTGGACCAGAGAGGGGCATGATGCGCTGGTTCGCTGACAGGGTTTTGCCCAGCATGTACATTGGCTCCAAAGGAACAAGTACTTGACGCGAGGGGCAAAGGAACGTGAGCGCACAGGACGAACAATTCTTTCTCAAGTGCGTCCAGGCAAACCCCGTCAACCAGCAAATCCTCCACCTCGCGCCACAGCTAGGTGTTTCGGACTGGTGGCTCACCGCAGGTGCACTATTCCAAACGGTATGGAACGTGCTTGAGGGCAAGGAGCCGCAAAACGGAATTCGCGACTACGACTTCTTCTACTTCGATGAAGATACGTCCTATGAGGCGGAAGACGCAGTCATACGCCGGGCCAAAGAACTCTTCAAAGGCATCGACGCAGAAATCGAAGTCCGCAATGAAGCACGCGTCCACATTTGGTACGAGGAGCACTTCGGCGTGCCAGCCATTCCCTTCACCAGCTCCACGGATGCCATCAATCATTTTGCAGCGAAGACCTGCTGCTTTGCGGTCACTCGCGACGCCCATGGGCAAATAGCCACCTACGCCCCGCATGGATTTGCAGATCTATTCGCCCGGAAGATCGTTCCGAACCCAGTGCTTGCCCCGCGGGAAGTCTACGAAGCCAAGATCAAAAGGTGGTTATCCCAGTGGCCGTCGCTGACCGCAGAGCCCTGGCCCGAGTCGGAAACATCGAGAAACATCACCCAAGGCTGAAAAACCTCAAACCGAGGAAACATGCCCGTCAGCATCAATGACGAATGACGGATTATGCACGAAATCCCAGCGGAACCCGTCCGGGTCGGCCACGCAGGCGCTCATTCCACCCCACGGCTGCACAGCCGGTGCCGTCACGGATTGCGCTCCGGCATCAAGCGCTCGCCGGTAGAACCGCTCGACTTCCTCATCGGTGTGCACGTTGTGCCCCAGCGACACAGGGGGAGCCTTCTCGCCGTGTCCGATGTCGCCATACTCGCTGGGCATCTGCGTAACGTCCCACAAGGCCAGCATCAAGGAATGCCCGGCACGGACAAAGGCAATCTCCGGGTGGGCTGGCTGCACCAGCTCGAAACCCAGCCCCTCGGTATAGAACCTGGTTGAAGCACCGACATCACGCACGCCGAGGGTGATCGCGCTGATGGTCGGCGGGGCCGACTTGTTCATGTAACCAGCCTAGGGTGCCCAGACCTCGAATGATAGGCCTAGAAGGCGCACACCTCATGGCGTGGGGAAGGTTTTGCGCGAGCGCGTTCGTTGCGAGTACTGCGTCTCTCTACTTCTATACCTCAGGAGGGCTCGTCACTGCCGCAGGGGGAGTTGCGCTATTCGCGGTGCTGGTTATTGGGGTCGTCCGCATAGTGCGAGCTTCAGGGAAAACTGCAGGCAGTTCAACTTCTGGCTGACTACAGATGGATCCACTGTTCGTTGCGAGGCGACGACAGGTCGCGCTCACGCTGGGCGCGGAGTTCCAGGTCGACGCGGCTCGGCAGGTGATGGTTGCGCTGTACGCTGCTGGGAGTGCGGCGCAAGCCAAGCCGCCGGGACGAAACGGATGAGTTTGATGCTGGATAGTTTTTTTATGCTCGGTTCTCCTTGAACCTGCGTCGGCTCGTCTTCTGCAGAAACCAAACCTGCAGATTCCTTCGCCTCCACTTCGATCTGAGAATTTGCGCTCGCCGGTTCGCTGGACCACTGATCCGGGTGCGGGATGCCGCGCACGTGCCGTGAGCACCAGGCGGCGATAGCTGCAACGATCACCAGTGAGCCGAAGAACAGCAATGTCGGTCCCATGCCCAGCCATTGCAGGCCGAGCCCGGTGAGGAACGGCGCCAGCGGCAGAGCCGACAGGGCCATGAACAAGATCAGGGAATTGGCTCGTCCTGCCATTTCCCGCGGGACTACTGCCATGAAGTAGCCTCCGACCGACGCGTTCAACGCAGGAACGCTCAGGTAAGCCACCAGCAGCATGGCATCCAGCCAGAGCAGATTTGTGTTGAAGCCCATTAGCAGCATCGCTCCGCCCAGAACGCTCAAGCAGCTGCAGGCCAGCACGCCCGTCCGGAATTTCTCGATCAAGCGTCCGGCGAACAGCGAACCGGCGAACATGCCCAGGCCCATGAATGTGGATACCAAGCCGATTACCCATGGGGTTTCGCCGCGTTGCTGCAACCCATAGATCAACGTCGTGTTCAGTCCGTTGGTTCCGATATTGACGACGGTGATCAAGATGAGCAGGCTGCGCAGCTGCGGCCTGGCGAAGCACCATCGCATGCCCGCCGCGATGCCGGGCGAGACCGGACGGCTGCCGGCCGGGGAGTGCTCCATGGGCTTTGACATGGCTTCGGCTGCGCGCAATGGTCCGCGCAGCGCGAACCCCGAAGCGGCGGCGAGCAGCTGCAGAAAACTGACAGCCAACAGGGCAAACCCTGCTCCGAATCCGAGCAGGAGCCCGCCCAGCGGAGCCGCGCCCAGCATGAGCACCGAATCGCGTCCCTGATTTGCCGCCATGGCTCGTCCCAACTGCTTGGGATGGACCACGTCCTTGAGTGCGGCATTCGTGACGGCACCGAAATAGCCTGAACGCAGTTCCATGAGCACGTGGGCCAAGCAGAGCACTGCTACGCTCAGCGAGCCGCTCATGCTGGCCACTGCCAGTGCCAAGGTGAGTGTCGCACCGCAAATCCCTCCGGTGAGCATCATGCGTGCCCTGTCGGAACGGTCGGCCACGGAGCCGCCAAGCAGCGTCAAGCTGGCCCGCGCGGCCAGTCCCAGGGCGGCCAGCGTGCCGGCCTGCACCGTCGAACCGGCCAGTCCCAGCAGGATCAGCGGCAGCACGAAAGAGTAGATGCCGCCAGCCAGCAAGGCCGTGGTGTCGGCGACCCACCAGATGCGGTAGCTGCGCTGGTAATGCAATGCCGGCAGCAGATGTGCGCCGGCAGCGGTCGCCTGCGGCTGAATCAGGGGAGTCTGGTCCGTGGTCATGCATCAACCATAGACCCGCAAATAAACTTGCGCAATAGAATTTGCGCAATTTAATTTGAGCAATTGCTATGCTGATCCCATGACCCAAGCACAGTCGAATGTCACGTTCACCACGCCCATGCTCAAGGCCATGTCCAACCCGCTGCGCCGGCAGATCTTCGACGCGTTGGCGGCAATGGGCACCGGGCGTGCCTCGGATATCGGCGAACTGCTGGGTCTGGCTCCGAACAAGGTCAGCTTCCACCTGCGCGAGCTGGCCAAGGCCGAGATGATCGAGGAGGCTCCCGAGCTGGCGCGCGACAAGCGCGACCGCGTCTGGCGTCCGGCAGCTACCGGCTACACCACGGGCCAGCCCGCGGACCGCACCGGGGACGGATCTGCCACCGCCATGAATGCCTACCTCGGGCAGGTCATGCACGACGAGCAGCGGCGCTTGGAAGCGGCCTTGGCCCACGCCCAGCGCTGGTACGGAGCCAGCGATTCCAGGCCGGACCTGGCGCAGCTGAGCACCAGCAACCTGATGCTCACCGAAGATGAACGCCAGGAGCTGCAGCGCCGCCTGGATGAGGTGATCCCGGCCTTCCGCAAGGACCAGCAGAGCGGGAAGATCGCCAGTTCGCAGCCCGCCTCTCAGCGCAAGCTGTGGCACTACTCCGGCTTGCTATCGGCGGACGAGCTGTTGAACGGGTCACACTCGGGCGAACAAACGGCGCAAAAGCCGAAGTGAACCGGTTGCGCAGCGCAATGCTGAACTAAACTGGATTCTGGCTGGCTGTGGCCAAGGTATGCCACAAGCTATGAAGCCATCACAGATTGAAAGGTAGAACCCGATCTCATGAGCGAGCAGCTGACTCTCACCATTGACGGCGAGCAGGTACAGGTGGACGCGGGAACGACCGGTCTGCAGCATTTCGCCAATGACAAGGACGTGGTTGTCATGCACGTCGATGGCGTACTGCGCGACTTGGCCCGCGAACTGGAAGCCGGAACCACTGTCACCCGCGTAACCATCAACGATCCAGAAGGATTGGAGGTGCTGCGCCACTCGACCGCCCACGTGATGGCCCAGGCAGTGCAGCAGCTGCGCCCGGATTCCAAGCTGGGCATCGGCCCGTACATCACCGATGGTTTCTACTTCGACTTCGATGTCGAAGAACCGTTCACCCCGGAAGACCTCAAGCAGCTGGAAAAGATGATGCAGAAGATCATCAACCAGAACCAGCTCTTCGTCCGCCGCGAAGTATCCCCGGCGGAAGCCAAGGCCGAGATGGCCAACGAGCCATACAAGTGCGAGCTGCTGGCCAAGGCCGACTCCGCAGACACCTCCGGCGAAGGCGTGACCGTCGAGGTCGCCGCCGGCGAGACCACCATCTACGACAACGTCGACCGCAAGTCCGGCGACACCGTCTGGAAGGATTTGTGCCGCGGCCCGCACCTGCCGAACACCAAGCTGATCAAGAACGCGTTCGCACTGACCCGCTCGGCCGCCGCCTACTGGCTGGGCAGCGAGAAGAACAAGCAGCTGCAGCGCATCTACGGCACCGCCTGGCCAACCAAGGAAGACCTGAAGGCCTACCAGGAGCGACTGGCCGAGGCCGAGCGCCGCGACCACCGCAAGCTCGGCGCCGAGCTGGACTTGTTCTCCTTCCCCGACGAGCTGGGTTCGGGCCTGCCGGTGTTCCACCCCAAGGGCGGCATCATCAAGCGCGAGATGGAAGACTACGTGCGCGACCGCCACGTCGAAGAGGGCTTCCAGTACGTAGGCACCCCGCACATCTCCAAGGACGGGCTGTTCCACACCTCGGGCCACCTGCCGTACTACGCGGACACCATGTTCCCGGCGCTGCACATCGACGAAGAGCGCGACGAAGACGGCAACATCACCAAGCAGGGCCAGGAATACCGGCTGAAGGCGATGAACTGCCCGATGCACAACCTGATCTTCCGCGGCCGCGGACGTTCCTACCGCGAACTGCCGCTGCGCCTGTTCGAATTCGGCCACGTCTACCGCTACGAGAAGTCGGGCGTGGTGCACGGCCTGACCCGAGTGCGCGGCTTCGCCCAGGACGATTCGCACTCCTACGTCACCAAGGAGCAGGCACCGGCCGAGGTCGAGCACCTGCTGAACTTCATGCTCTCCTTGCTCAAGGACTTCGGCATGGACGACTTCTACCTGGAGCTGTCCACCCGTGATCCGGAGTCGGACAAGTTCATCGGCACCGATGAGCAGTGGGCGGAAGCCACCGCCGTGCTTGAGCGCGTTGCCACCGAATCCGGCGTCGAGCTGGTGGCCGACCCAGGTGGAGCTGCCTTCTACGGCCCGAAGATCTCTGTCCAGGCCAAGGACGCCATCGGCCGCACCTGGCAGATGGGCACCGTGCAGTACGACTTCAACCAGCCGGCGCGCTTCGGGCTGGAGTACCAGGCTGCCGACGGAACCCGCCAGGAACCGGTGATGATCCACGCCGCGAAGTTCGGCTCCATCGAACGCTTCCTGGGCGTGCTCACCGAGCACTACGCCGGTGCCTTCCCGGCATGGCTCTCCCCGGTGCAGGTGCGCGCGATCCCCGTGGCCGAAGCCTTCAACGGCTACCTCGAAGAGGTTGTCGCCAAGCTCAAGGCCGAAGGCGTGCGCGTGGAACTGGATGACTCCTCGGACCGCTTCCCGAAGAAGATCCGCAACGCGTCCAAGGACAAGATTCCATTCGTGCTCATCGCCGGCGGCGAAGATGCTGATGCGAACGCCGTGTCCTTCCGCTTCCGCGACGGCAGCCAGGAAAACCAGGTGCCCATCGATGATGCGGTAGCCCGCATCGTTGAAGCCATCAAGAGCCGCGACAACAACAACTAGTTCGGACAGGGAGTCCATTGAGCATGCAGGAACACGCAGACCAGTCCGTCACCGACGACTTCGAACTCGCCGGAGTGCCGGATTCGTTCCAGCGGCTTTGGACTCCCTACCGGATGGCCTATATCAAGGGCGGGCAGGACCAGGTCAAGGACGAGGCCAGCTGCCCATTTTGCGCCGGTCCCGGCCGTACCGACGAGGAGGCGCTGATTGTCCACCGTGGCAAAACCTGCTATGTGATCCTGAACCTGTTCCCGTACAACCCCGGCCACCTGCTGGTCTGCCCGTATCGCCATGTGCCGAACTACACCGACATCACGGTCGAGGAAACGGCGGAAATGGCGGCGCTGGCGCAGCAGTCCATGCGCGTGCTGCGCAAGGTGTCCAATCCTGCCGGTTTCAACCTGGGGATGAACCAGGGTGAAGCCGGGGGAGCAGGTATCGCCGCCCACCTGCACCAGCACATCGTGCCCCGGTGGAATGGCGACGGGAACTTCTTCCCGATCATCGCGCAGACCAAGGCCATCCCGCAGACCCTGTCGGAGGTTCGCAGCGCGATTGCCGGGGCATGGGACAGTGAAACGCCGAGCTAGGCATTAGCGGGCAAGTACAACGCGCTGCGCATCAAAGGAGAAATCCTGCGGTGCGCAGCGCGTTTTCGTTGCACGCAAGCGTTGGTTGTCCTGCCCCTTCATTGACCGGCCGCAACCTCTTGCCCGCGCCGAGGCACCGGTGCCAGCTCCCAGGGCGCCGCAGATCCACGGGTGCTGGCCGCGGGGAGCTTGGATTTCTGGCCAGCAATGCTCACCTGCTCGGGATCCAGTTGCTGCTGAACGGGTTTCTGCCGCGCTGGGGCACTGCGATTACCTGGACAGTGTACGGACTATCGATGCTGGCCGCCATGTCCGGCAGCCTGTTCTCGCTGCCACCTGAAGCCATCAAGGCCACGCCCTTCGGCGCAATTGCCAGGGTTCCCGCGGAGGACTTCACCTGGGATGCGCAAGTTGTGCTGCTGGTGGCCGCACTCGCCACAGGGTTGCTTGCGATGCTGCGCTTCACCCAGCGCGATATCGCCGTTTAGTAGTCCGCGCATAAAAACGGCTGCATGGAACGCGAAGCCGAATCCGGGTACTGGATGCCATGGAGTAGACAAGTCATCCCACGATGGCGGGCCGCGTAACATTGCCGCCAAAAGCGGTTCTGGCTACTAGAAACGCGAAGAGGGAATTATTACGCTACAACCATCATCGAGCTGACTTGTCTCCTAGTCTCTGAATATGACGCAACACAGGGGGTAATAAACTAGGTCGATCCTACGATAAGTGGGTACTAACTAGTCACCGCCGCCTTGGAAGACGCATTCGCTCCAGGCCGGAGGGGCATCTCGCAGTGTCGAAAGGAACCATTCCTCCATGTCTACGAACAATCAGAACTCCGTCGTCGGTTCGGACCGCGTCAAGCGCGGCATGGCCGAAATGCTCAAGGGCGGCGTCATCATGGACGTGGTCACCCCGGAGCAGGCACGTATCGCAGAAGACGCCGGAGCCGTGGCAGTCATGGCCCTCGAACGCGTCCCGGCAGATATCCGTGCCCAGGGCGGCGTCTCGCGCATGAGCGACCCTGACATGATCGACGGGATCATCAACGAGGTCTCGATTCCCGTGATGGCCAAGGCCCGCATCGGCCACTTCGTCGAGGCGCAGATCCTGCAGTCCCTGGGTGTCGACTACATCGACGAGTCCGAGGTGCTTTCGCCAGCGGACTACGAGAACCACATCGACAAGCAGCCGTTCACCGTGCCGTTCGTCTGCGGTGCCACCAACCTGGGCGAGGCACTGCGCCGCATCAACGAAGGCGCTGCGATGATCCGCTCCAAGGGCGAGGCGGGCACCGGCGACGTCTCCAACGCCACCGGGCACATGCGCAAGATCCGTGCAGAGATCGCGAAGCTCTCCGCCCTGCCAGAGGATGAGCTGTACGTCGCCGCCAAGGAACTGCAGGCTCCATACGAACTGGTCAAGGAAGTTGCAGCCAACGGCAAGCTTCCGGTCGTGCTGTTCACCGCGGGCGGCATCGCTACTCCGGCCGACGCCGCGATGATGATGCAGCTGGGCGCCGACGGTGTGTTCGTCGGCTCGGGTATCTTCAAGTCCGGCAACCCGGTGCAGCGCGCCGAAGCCATCGTGAAGGCCACCACCTTCTTCGACAACCCGGATGAGCTGGCCAAGATCTCCCGCGGCTTGGGCGAGGCCATGGTTGGCATCAACGTAGCCGACGTGCCGGTGCCACACCGCTTGGCTGAGCGCGGCTGGTAATCCCTGAAATACCAGACAATTCGGGCCCACGTCACCGGGCATCCGGTGGCGTGGGTCTTTGTTTTTCAAAGCCGTTCAGAGGCCGATGCCGTGGTCCAAGATGGGTATCCGTGGATGCTGCGGTGTGGTGATGGCATGTCAGTAAAGAAATTTATGGGTCGGTTGACGAAACTCGTGTGCTACCTGTGAGCAAGGGGCAACTGCGGCCTCCCACGATACGTCGACATGGATTGACCTTTTGAGCATTTTCACCGTTCCAATACATGTCTCTATAACGTCAATCTCACGCAACACTGATTAGATGCGTCACATCAGACTGAGAAGTCGCTTCGGTTCTCGATAGTTGCAAGTCGGACAAGGGCCTCCATTTTCTCCGATTCCGTGAGGGCAAGCCGGTGGCTCGCAGTTTGAGACATACTTCTCGACATCGTTCTTTACCATTGGGCGGTATATATACATAAGTGGGATGCGTCTCGAAACCTTGTACGTCAATGTGAACGTAAAATCGGGCCGCTTCCACATTGACGTAGAGCGGGTCGAAGCAAGCCGTGCACGCAAAGGTCGCGATTGGCTGTGTCTGGTAGCGGTCAGACCTCGACCAGCAATACCTCGGTCTGACCAGGCACGACGGGCACTGAGCAAGCAGCTTGATAGTCCGACATGCTCAGTAGCGCACCGCCACAGCACCGGGTCGCGGAGTCTGCGAGGTGCGGCCTGTGCCTGAACTGCCTGAAGTCGAAGTCGTGCGCCGGGGACTCGACGATCATGTCCGTGGCAGGACGATCTCCTCGGCTGTTGTCTGGCATCCCCGGGCCGCTCGTCGTCATGCTGGCGGTCCGGAAGATCTCGCTGCGCGGATGGTCGGCGCGACCATCACCGGGACTGAGCGACGCGGCAAGTACCTGTGGCTGATCCTGGACGGCGAGGATGCGCTGCTCGCGCATCTGGGGATGAGCGGGCAGATGCTCATCACGTCCCCTGACGTTCCAGTCGCTGCGCACGAGCGGGCGCGGTTCACCTTCACTGATGGCGGCCATGATCTTAGATTCGATGACCAGCGCACGTTCGGGCATCTGATGTACGACGAGGGCGGGGCGGTGCTGCCGTCGCCGATCGCCCATATCGCGCGGGATCCGTTCGATCCGCTGTTCGACCAGTCGGCCGTAGTTGAGCGGATCAAGAGCAAGCGCACGAGCATCAAGCGCGTGCTGCTGGATCAGAGGGTGGTGTCCGGTATCGGGAACATCTACGCCGACGAGGCGCTCTGGGCTGCCAAGGTGCACGGGGAGACGGCGGCATCGTCGTTGAGCAAGCCAAGGATATCTGCGCTGATCGATGCCGCGCGGGAGGTCATGGATGCAGCGCTCGTTCAGGGCGGAACGTCGTTCGATTCCCTCTATGTCGACGTGGCCGGCAGCAGCGGGTATTTTGCCCGCAGCCTGAATGCCTACGGTCGTGCCGGCCGGCCCTGCAGGCGCTGCGAGACGCCGATCGTGCGGGAGTAGTTGATGAACGGGTCGAGCTATTCTTGCCCGCTCTGCCAGCGGAAACGCTAGTCGAGAGGTCGTCTCTCGAGTTGCAGGCGGACCGCGGTCGCAGTGGGGTTCGGCTCGATCCGCTGTACATAGATATATAGCGAGTCTCATCGCCGTGGATGGTGGACCGCGGTCAGCTCTGCTAGCTCGGCGAGTCCCGAGTGAACAGATCCGGCCCTTCTGAACCGGTCTGTCCTCGTGTCCTGACGTGGTGCTCGCCAATCGACCAAACCGAGATGTCGATGCCAGAACGGCTCCTCTGGCCATCGTCCCTGCCGCCATCCCTGAAGGGGGCAGCATCGTTGCGCCACTGCGCATCGTCGTGCGCCCTGGAACAGCGGTCTGTCGGATTCGCCGGTCGCGGCTCTCTTGTCTATACGTACCGGCAGACCTGGTCCGCGCTGCAGGTCTCGGGCTCGGGATGCGCCGCGTCGTCCCGGAGGTTGGCGATGGTGTCGCGCAAGGCGGTGAGCTGGGCGATCTGCTGCTCGATGTCGCGCAGGCGCGCGTCGAGCAGGTCTCGGACGTGGGCGCACGGGGCGTGGCCGGCGTCGCGGATGTCCACAATCTGGCGGATCTGGGCGAGCGTGAGGCCGGCAGCCTGGCCACGGTGGACGAAGTCGACGCGCGCGATTGCGTCCGGCGGGTAGTCGCGGTACCCCGACGACGTCCTGTCGGGCGGGGGGAGCAGCCCCTGCTCTTCGTAGAACCTCAGCGTCTTCGCCGTGGTGCCGGCCGCCTCGGCGAATTCCCCGATCCTCATGGCCTCCTCCATCCGTGTCGCGGCCGCGCTTGACCTTCCCCTGTACTGGAAGGTCCAGTATGGCTGAGACGGAGCAGAAATCCAAGGACTGACAGGAGCAGCGATGCCTACCAAGTACGACCTCGCCATCATCGGATCCGGAGGCGGCGCGTTCGCCGCCGCCATCCGCGCGACCACGCTCGGCAAGTCGGTGGCGATGATCGAGCGCGGGACCTTCGGCGGCACGTGCGTGAACACCGGCTGCGTGCCGTCGAAGGCGCTCATCGCCGCCGCTGATGCCCGGCATGTTGCCGTAGACGCCTCGCAGCGGTTCCCCGGCATCGCCACGGCCGCGGGACCGGTGGACATGCCGACGCTGATCGGCGGGAAGCAGGACCTCGTCGAAGGCTTGCGGGGTGAAAAGTACGTGGACGTCGCCGAGTCGTACGGCTGGCACGTACGGCAGGGCGAAGCCGCGTTCGCCGGCACCCCTGAAGCGCCGGTCCTCGAGGTTCGGTCTGTCGAGGGCGCTGTCGAGACGATCGAGGCCGCCCAGTACCTGGTCGCCACAGGCTCCCATCCCTGGGCCCCGCCGATCGACGGGCTGGAGGAGGCCGGGTACCTGACCTCCACGACGGCGATGGAACTGACCGAGGTCCCCGAGTCGCTGCTGGTGCTCGGCGGCGGATACGTGGCGCTGGAGCAGGCCCAGCTGTTCGCCCGCCTCGGATCGAATGTCACCCTCCTGGTGCGCTCCCGGCTGGCCTCGAAGGAGGAGCCGGAGGTGTCCAAGGCGCTGGCCGAGGTCTTCGCCGACGAGGGCATCCGGGTGGTCCGCCGAGCGGTCCCGACCAGCGTGGCTCGCAGCGCCGACGGGAAGGTCATCGTGGCCGCCGACGTGCCCGGCGGTTCGCAGGAGTTCCGCGCCGACCAGCTCCTGGTCGCGCTCGGCCGCCGGCCAGTGACCGATGCCTTGAACCTGGAGGCGGTGGAGGTCAAGACCGGCGACTCCGGGCAGATCGTGGTCTCCGACCAGCTGCAGTCCTCAAACCCCCGGATCTGGGCCGCCGGCGACGTGACCGGGCACCCCGAATTCGTCTACGTCGCCGCCCACCACGGCACTCTGGTCGCCGAGAACGCCTTCGCCGACGCCGAGAGGTCGGTGGACTATGCCCGGTTGCCGCGAGTGACGTTCACCGGGCCTGCCATCGGCGCGGTCGGCATGACCGAGAAGCAGGTCCTCGACGCAGGCATCCGCTGCGACTGCCGGGTGCTGCCGCTGGAGTACGTGCCCCGCGCGCTGGTGAACCGGGACACCCGCGGGTTCATCAAGATGGTCGCCGACGCGGACACCGGAGAGATCCTCGGCCTCACCGCCGTTGCCAAGGACGCCGGAGAGCTCGCCGCTGCCGGAGTCCACGTGCTCGGCAAGAGCGTCGCGGAGGTCGCCGACGCCTGGGCCCCGTACCTGACCATGGCCGAGGGCATCCGGATCGCCGCCAAGGCCTTCACCGCCGACGTCTCGAAGCTGTCCTGCTGCGCCTGACCCGACCCGGAAGCAGCACCTGCCCGAACTCAGAATTGGAGGAAACCGAAATGTCCGACCTCAGCACGCAACTGCCCGATCGGCTCAACAGGCCCGAGGAGACCGGCCTCGACCCCGGCCTGCTGGTCCCGCTGCTGCGGCTGCTCGTCGACGGCGACCCCGTCACGATCGAGCAGCTCGCCACCGCCGCCGGCCGCACCCCTGAGCAGGTCTGCAACGGACTGGCCGCCGTGCCCGACACTGAGTACGACGACCAGGGCCGCATCGTCGGCCAGGGCCTCACCCTGCGCCCGACCCCGCACCGATTCGCCGTGGCCGGTCAGGAGCTCTACACCTGGTGCGCCTTGGACACCCTGGTCTTCCCTGGCCTCCTCGACCGGGCGGCCCGCGTGGAGTCTGTCTCCCCGGCCAGCGGCGAGAGGATCGTCGTCGCCGTCAACGTCGACCCTGCCACCGGCGTCACCCGCGTCGAACCCGCGAGCGCCGTCGTGTCCCTGGTGAACCCGGAGCAGATCACCTCGATCCGCTCCTCGTTCTGCGACCAGGTGCACTACTTTACATCTGCAGACGACGCCGCCGGATGGCTCGCTGAGCACCCAGGGGCTCAAGCGGTGCCGGTGATCGAAGCCCATCAGATCGGCATCGAACTCGCTTCCCACCTGCTCGACCGGCTCCGGGCCGACGCCCAGACTGCCGACCGCTGCCACCGCTGCTGCTAGCCGGGCCCCGAATGAAACGAGAACACCGATGACGACCAGACGCGACGACCGACCCGGCGGCGGCCTGGTGCTCGGGGCAGGGGTCGTGCTCCTCATGGCACTGTGCTGCGGTCTGCCGCTGCTCATCGCCGGCGGCGTGCTCGCCGGCCTCGGCGGGATCCTCGCCAACCCCTGTGTGGTAGGCACCGGCATGGCGCTCGTGGTGCTCGTCGTACTCGCCGCCGCCCACCGCCGGACCCGCAGCGACCGCACCGGCCACGACTGCTGCCCGACCATTGATTCCGATCATGCCACCGACACGAAGGAAGACCAGAACCTATGACCACCCCCCTCACCCGCCGCGCGGCGCTCTCGTTCGCAGGCCTCATGGTCGCAGGACCGCTGGTCCTGACCGCCTGCGGCAAATCTGACGACGCCGCGCCCACAGCCGATGTCGGCTCGCCCGCGGCCGTGACCAGCATCGACGGCAGGCAGGTCAGCCTGCCCGCCGCGGGGAAGCCCACCGCGGTGTTCTTCTTCTCTGTCGGCTGCGGCGAATGCGTCGGCGGGGTCCGATCCCTCGGCGAGGCCGCCGCCAGCGCGGAAGCGAACGGCACCGGTGCCGGATTCCTCGCCGTCGACATGGATCCGCGCGAAACCAAGGAGACTATCGAAGGCTTCATGAAATACGTCGAGGCTGAACGCGTCCCCGCCGCCATCGACCAGGGCGCAACCCTGTCCCAGCGATTCGACGTCGCCGCGCTATCCACGCTCATCATCGTCGATTCCGACGGCCGGGTGACTTTCCGCGCCACCGACCCCGACGCTGAGACTATCATCGGCGAGCTCGAAAAGGCCGGGGCCTG
This sequence comes from Glutamicibacter nicotianae, assembly GCF_006539525.1. Taxonomy (GTDB): domain Bacteria; phylum Actinomycetota; class Actinomycetes; order Actinomycetales; family Micrococcaceae; genus Glutamicibacter; species Glutamicibacter nicotianae. The sequence continues at coordinate 118,079 of NZ_BJNE01000001.1, forward strand.
AGCCATGGGTGGACTCCTTGCCCTCGCCTTCGCTGCCGGAATGATCGCCCCGGTCAACCCCTGCGGTTTTGCACTGCTTCCGGCATGGATCACCCACGCGCTGGGCGACGCCGCATCCTCCCCGGCCCCGGTGCGCCTCCTGCGATCGCTGCGGGCAGGCCTCGCCGTGACGATCGGGTTCGCAGGCACGCTGGCGCTGGCGGGTATCGCTGTGAGTGCCGGAGCGCGGAGCCTGATCCAGGCCGCTCCAGCACTGGGGCTCGCCGTCGGCGTCGTGCTCGTCCTGTTCGGCGCTGCGATGCTGGCCGGTCGCTCGTTCTCGCTCCGGCTGCCCGGCATCCCCAGCCGGGTCACGGCGCGTCCGCCGAGCACCGCACGCATGGTCGTCTTCGGGGTCGGCTACGCCGCGGCGTCGCTGTCGTGCACCTTCGGAGTGTTCCTCGCCGTCGTCGCGCAGGCGCAGGCCACAGCCAGCTTCGCCGGCCTGCTCCTCGTCTTCGCCGTCTACGCCGCGGGATCCGCGAGCGTCCTGCTGCTCGTCGCCGTCACCGCTGCCGCTGCCGGTACGGCGCTCTCGCGACGCATTGCCTCACTGGCACGCTATGGCCCCAGGGTCACCGCCGCCGTGCTCATCCTCACCGGGGCCTACCTGGCCTGGTACTGGTACCCGGCCGTCACCGATGACGCTTCAGCGTTCGGCCGCACCAATGCCGTCGCCGCGGTCGCAACTTCGGTGTCTGACTGGGTCCAGGGGCACGTCGGCGTCGTGACCGGAGTGTCCGTCGCGGCCGTGTTCGTCGCGCTGCTGCTCGGAACCCTCGCCGGACGCCGTCCTATGTCCATCTGGAAGGCCAAGGGAGACTGCTGCGACGCCGAGCAAGCGCACTCTGCCGACGACCGGCCGAGCGCGACGACGGAGTGAGCACGACTCTGCCGGAATCTGAGGACGATTGACTCGACGTCGTAACTACCGCCGAGCGCCAAAACTACAGCGCCAAGATCATCTGGCGGCGAATATGGCGGGGAAGACTTCCGGCCCGTACCGAGAAGGTGAGTGGACGCGACGGACGCCCGCTCATCAGGACAATGATCCGAGTCTCGGTCTTGGACTAGGCGCTCGGCTCGGTCGTGCACGACGTGCACGTCCAGAAGATCGGCAAAGCTGCGCTGCGGCTGACGCGCGAACAGGCGAGGACAACACCCGGATCTTCGCTGACCACCTGCTCGAATGTGATGGCAAACGAAAATGAGGTGTCGAAGCTGGGTCTTCGCAGCAGGGATGTAATGTCCATCCGTCGATGGCAGAGGTTTCCTGGACCGTAGATCGCTTGTGGCCGGCTCTTTCCTCGACTGCGCCCGTTCCTCTCAGGCTGAAGTCCTGAGGCTCCGTTCTCGTAACATAGGCACTGTACGTCACCACGCCCGCCGGCGTGAATCCGCCGGTGAACAGTTCAGACCCCTTCGTCACACCTCCCGTAATTCATTGCTCCTATTGTGGGACGCAGGCTACGGGGTGCACCTTCTGGCTGGCTATGGGATCGCTCGACACCCGTGCGAGCGCTGCGGAACGCAGATAGTACGGAAGAAGATCATGAACCGATCGAGCCACCTCTGCCCGGTTTGCCAGCTGGAACGATAGAGGCCCTGCTTCACGCGATGAGTGTTGCTTCGACGCGCCTTGATCAATGCACGTAGGCCCCAGCATCGATCGAATACGCCCCGCCGGATGCAAGAACTCGGTGAAGTAGAACTGAACCGGACTCCGAATACCGAGGTCGCACTTTCGTGACGAAACATCTCCTGTGGGTGGCGATGTTCAGCTGTTCCAGTTTCATCACGGCTGGGCATTTCGTACGCGATGATTCTCGCCCGGCCTCGGCGAGGCGAGGTTCAGGCAGACCAGGCCGACACCGGCGACCACGAAGACGTCCGCGACGTTCCCGACGAAGAGGCTCCCGTAGGCGAGGAAGTCCGTGACGTGCCCTTGACCGATCGCGGGCGGGTTACCGAGCCGGTCGACGAGGTTGCCGACCGCACCGCCGAGGACCATGCCCAGGGCAAGGCCCCACCGCAAGCCCCGAAGCCGCACGGCGAACACGACCACCGCCACCGAAGCGAGGACGCCGACGGCCGTGAAGATCCACGTCGATCCCGCGCCGAGCGAGAACGCGGCCCCGGGGTTGTAGACCAGGGACAGGCCGAACAAGTCGCCGAGCAGCGGGACCCGTTCGCCCGGCGTCAGCCGCGCGGCCGCGATGGCCTTCGTCCCCTGGTCCAGAGCGAGGCCGAGCGCGCCGACGGCGAGAGCTGCGCCGACCGCCCGCCGGGTGGGAGGAGGCGGGGCCTTCTCGTCCGCGTCGCCGGCGTCAGCCGTCTCGACGGCATCCGGCACGTTCACGAGGCGGTCTTCCTCGTCCTGGCGGCGCGGAGCCCGTTGAGGATAACTATCACCTCGGCGATCTCGTGCACCAGCACCACCGCTGCGAGGCCGAGCACGCCGAACAGGGCCAGCGGCAGCAGCGCGGTGATTATCAGCAGGGACAGGATGATGTTCTGGTTGATGATGCGCCTGCCGCGGCGGGCGTGGTCGAACGCGCGCGGCAGCAGACGGAGGTCGTGGCCGGTGAAGGCGACGTCGGCGGACTCGATCGCGGCGTCGGAGCCGGTCGCGCCCATCGCGATGCCGATGTCCGCGGCGGCCAGGGCGGGGGAGTCGTTGATGCCGTCGCCGATCATCGCGACCGAGCCGTGCCTGCCCAGCTCGCTGATCGCGGCGGCCTTGTCCTCCGGGCGCAGCTCGGCGCGCACGCCCTCGATCCCGGCCTGCGCGGCCAGTGCCCGGGCGGTGCGGGCGTTGTCGCCGGTGAGCATGGTCACCCCGACGCCCTGGGCGGCGAGGGTGCGGACCACCTCGGGAACCTCGGGGCGCAGCTCATCGCGGACCCCGATCGCCGCGACCGGGATGCCGTCGCGGTGCACGATCACGACGGTCATGCCCTGCTCCTCCAGGCCGGCGACCTGGTCCTTGAGCGTTCCCGCGTCGAGCCATCGAGGGCTGCCGACCGTGACCCGGGCCCCGTCGAGAGTGCCCTCGATCCCGTGCCCGGCCTGCTCGGTGACCTCCAGGGCGGCGGGAGCCCCGGGCGAGGCGGCGGTGATCGCGGCGGCCAGCGGGTGCGTGCTGTGCTGCTCCAGCGCCGCCGCCCACACCAATGCCTGCGCCTCGGTCACGCCGTCCGTGGTGAGGACGGCAGTGACGGCGGGCTCGTTGCGGGTGAGGGTGCCGGTCTTGTCGACTGCGACGTGGCGGATCACGCCGAAGCGCTCGAACACGGCACCGGACTTGATGATCACGCCGAACCTGCTCGCCGAGCCGATCGCGGCGACGACAGTGAGCGGGACGGAGATCGCCAGCGCGCACGGCGACGCGGCGACGAGCACCACGAGGGCGCGGGTGATCCACAGCTCCGGGTCGCCCAGCAGCGAGCCGATGACCGCGACAAGGGCGGCGAGGATCAGCACCCCAGGCACGAGCGGCCGGGCGATCCGGTCGGCGAGGCGGGCACGGTCGCCCTTCTCCGCCTGCGCCTGCTCCACCAGCTCCACGATCGTGGTCAGCGAGTTGTCGGTGCCCGCCGCGGTCGTCTCGACCTCCAGGGCACCGACGGTGTTGATCGCCCCGGCCGACACCGCGTCGCCGGGCTCGACCTCCACCGGGATCGACTCCCCGGTGATCGCCGAGGTGTCCAGGCTCGACCGACCAGTGCGGACGATCCCGTCGGTCGCGATCCGCTCACCCGGGCGCACCAGCATGAGCTGCCCGACCTGGAGGTCCTTCGCGGCGACCTCCACGGACCCGCCATCCCGCCGGATGGTCGCGGTCTCCGGGACCAGCTTGAGCAGCGCCCGCAGCCCGCCGCGGGCGCGGTCCATCGCCTTGTCCTCCAGCGCCTCGGCGATCGAGTACAAGAACGCCAGCGCCGCGGCCTCCTCGACGTAGCCGAGGATCACCGCGCCGACCGCACTGATCGTCATCAGCAGCCCGATGCCCAGCTTGCCCTTGAACAGCTTGCGGATCGCGCCCGGGGTGAACGTCGACGCACCCAGCAGCAGGCCGATCCAGAACGCCACCAGCGCCGGGACCTCCGCACCCGTCCATTCCAGGACCAGGCCCGTGCCTAACGCGACGCCGGAGAGCACCGGTACCATGATCCCGCGGTCACGCCACCACGGACGCTCCCGCTCCTCCTCGCCGACCCGGGTCTCCGGCTCGTCGCAGCCGCACGCCGCGCTCACGCGCCCGCTCCCGTCCCGCAGCAGCCCGGCACCGTGCACTCGGCGTCCACGCACGGCGCGTGCTCGTCCACGGCCAGCGTCACGTCCACCAGCGCCGTGAGCGCCGCCGCGAGGTGCGGGTCGGCGATCTCGTAGCGCGTCTGCCGCCCCTCGGGCTCGGCGACCACGATCCCGCAGTCACGAAGACAGGTCAGGTGGTTCGACACGTTCGAGCGCGTCAGCTCCAGCTCGCGCGAGAGCACGGCCGGGTAGCTCGGCCCGTCCAGCAGGGTCATCAGGATCCGGGAGCGCGTCGGGTCCGCCATGGCCCGGCCCAGCCGGTTCATGACGTCGAGGCGAGAAGCAATAGTCAGCATGCACTGAACTGTACAGTAATGGCTGACCTATTGGCTATTACTAATCGGGCACCGGCGCGGTCCGTGCGAAGGCCCGGAACGCGCACTCGGACCGGCACTGCTCGTCGCTGTCCGGGCAGTCGTCGACGTAGGCCTGCGCCGTGCTCAGTTGTTCCTGGAGTACGGTCAGGATGCTGATCTGCCGTTCGACGGCGGCGATCTGCTCGGCCAGCAGCGGCTGCAGCGCGACCTTGACGCCGGTGCAGGTGCCCGTGTCGGCGAGCTCCAAGAGGCGGCGGATCTCGGGCAGTTCGAGTCCGAGCCGCTTGGCTGAAGCGATGAAGTCGAGCCGCTCGAGGTGGCCCTCGTCGAAGTCCCGGTATCCGTTCGGGCTCCGGCGCGCCGCGAGGAAGCCGAGGCGCTCGTAGTAGCGCAGCGTGCTCGCCGGCACTCCGCTGCGCTCGGCGACCTCGGAGATCTTCATGCTTCGAGCCTATGCTTCGCTAGCTTGACCTTCAACCTGGGTTCAAGGTCTAACGTTTTTCTGTAGGCGGGATTGCCCGCCCTTGCACGTGATGAGGGAGAACAGATGCAGATGAGCGTGGAATGGATGGAGCGGCACCAGGTCGCGCTCTATGTCGCGGGGCTGGCGATCGGGGCCGTCGTCGGGCTGGCCTGGCCCGTGGTCGCCTACCCGGCCGAGCTGGCGATCCACCCAGTGCTCGCGCTGCTGCTCTACGCCACGTTCCTCGGCATCCCGTTCGGCAGAATCGGGCACGCCTTCCGCGACTGGCGCTTCCTCGCCGCGATCCTCGTCGTGAACTTCGTGCTGGTGCCCGCCGTTGTCTGGCTGCTGTCGGGGATCGTGGCCCACGACCAGGTGCTCCTCGTCGGCGTGCTGTTCGTGCTGCTGACCCCGTGCATCGACTATGTGATCGTCTTCGCCGGGCTTGCCGGCGGCGACGAGGAGAAGCTCTTGGCAGCCGCCCCGCTGCTGATGCTCACCCAAATGCTCCTGCTGCCGCTGTACCTATGGCTGTTCGTCGGAGCGGAGTTCGTGGGGTCCGTGGAGTTCGCGCCGTTCGTCGAGGCCTTCGTGCTCATCATCGCCCTGCCCCTCGTGGGCGCGGCGCTGACCCAGCTGTCCGCGGCCAGATCGCGCGCCGCGCGCAGGGTCGAACAGGCGGTCATGGGCGCGATGGTGCCGCTCATGGTCGCCACGCTCGCGGTCGTCGTCGCCTCGCAGATCGCTGGCGTGAGCGCGCGGCTCGGCTCTCTGCTCCTCGCGGTGCCGGTCTACGTCCTCTTCGCCGCCGTGATGGTGCCGGTCGGGATGCTGGCGGGCAGAGTCGCGGGCCTCGACGTGCCGGGCAGACGGGCGATCGTGTTCAGCGGCGCGACCCGGAACTCACTCGTCGTGCTGCCGCTGGTGCTCGCGCTGCCCGCGGCGTTCGACCTCGCGCCCCTCGTGGTCGTCACGCAGACCCTGGTCGAGCTGGTCGTCATGGTGGTTTTGGTGCGACTGATCCCGTGGATCATCCGCATGGCTCACGATCCTGAGATAGGACCGGCGAAGTCCGTGTCGTAGAAGCCTCGTGCAACGGGGGTGCCGGGATCCCTCAATCAGAGAAGTGCCGAAGGCGGGCCTCGGCTCTCGTCAGGGCGGCCGGCGGGCGTCGCTCAGGTCCCCACTACCACCTGATCGAACAGAAGGCCAAGAGAAGGAGAAGTGGAGGCCGGGACTGCTTCGATGGCGAAGGCGTCCTGTGCGCACGGGTCGCGGATGCCCGATCCTTCCTTCGATCGGGCAGTTGGTAGGTTGACGTCGTGAGGCCGTACTCTGGTGTGGAGGCAGCACACATCATACGCACGTCACTTAGCGGTGAAGTAGCCTCTGACCAGCGAAAACGCCATCGTCTTACTCTCCCAGTTTTTCAATGTATCTATCGTGGGAAGTAGGGTTACTTTGCGCGAAGCTTAAATGTCTATGGGCTTGCTGGACAGCCATGCAAGCGGTGCGAGACGCCGATCAAGCGAGAGAAGTTCATGGGCCGATCGAGCCACTTTTGCCCGCGTTGCCAGCGAAAACACTAATTTGAGCGGTCGCTCGCACTCCGACCTCGATCGTGGCGCTGCCTCGACCTGCACTACGTCAACGTATACCGATCGCTATCGCCCAGGATGTTGGACGGTGCAGGCCTCGGTCGCAAAGTTCCGCAGCAAACAGTTACGGCGCGCCCGAGCCGGTGCATCACGCGCCGAGAGGCCGCGCCCGTGAAGACGCAGCCTCTCGACGGTGACTGTCAGGGACGGATGAGCACCTTCAGGGCTTCGCGGGAGTCCATGAGGCGTAGCCCTCGGCGATGTCGTCGAGCGGCATCTCGCGGTCGAAGACCCGTTGGGGATTGATGGTGCCGTCGAGAACCTGAGGCATGACCTGCTCGATGTAGGCGCGAACCGTCGTCGGGCCGTCTGTGAGAGTGGCGTTCTTTCCGAACAGCGACATGAACCCGACCGCGGCGTCCTCGTACTGCGGCACGCCGACACGGCTGATGGTCCCGCCGGGGCGGACGATCTTGAAGTGAAGCGCCCTGGGTTCCGTTCCGAGTCTCACGAAGGAGAATCGGAGTATGCCCAAGAAGTTCAGTCCAGAGCTCCGTGATCGTGCGGTCCGTATGGTCTACGACCGGCACGCCCTCGAAGGTAGCCCCAGAGCTCATTCGATCCGTGTCGTCGTGCCTCATCTCGGCGTCGGTGAGGAGACCCTGCGGATCTGGTGCAATCGCTACGGCCCCGCCGAAGGAACGTCCCGCCCGCAGGATTCGCTCGAGGAGGAGAACCGCCGGCTGCGGCGCGAGCTTGCCGAGACGCGCCGTGCGAACGAGATCCTGAAGAAGGCATCGGCGTTTTTCGCAGCGGAGCTCGACCGCCCCACGACGAAATGATCCGGTTCATCTGCGTGCACCGTGATCAGTTCGGGGTCGAGGCCATTTGTCGCGTGCTCAGCGCAACAGCCTGTGGGTTCCTCACCTCCCGCGGCTATCGAGCCGCGAAGCAGCGCCCGGCCTCTGCCCGGGCCATCCGCGACGAGGTGCTGATCGGTGAGATCCGAAGGATCCACGCCGAGAACTACGGCGTCCACGGGTATCGCAAGATGCACCAGGCGATGCGCCGGACCGGTTGGGAAGTCGGCCGGGACCAGACTGCTCGGCTGATGAAAGTAGTTGGCCTGGAAGGGGTTCGTCGTGGCCGCAAAGCGCTCACGACGACGCCCTCGGGAGCGCCAGATCATCGTCCTGACCTGGTTGAGCGGGACTTCACCGCGCTCGGTCCGAACAAGCTCTGGGTCGCGGACATCACCTACGATCTCATCCCAACCGGGTTCTGCTACACCGCGTTCATCACGGACGCCTGCAACCGCCGGATTGTCGGCTGGGCCGTCGCGGCCAGCCTCCACACCGAGGCACTGCCACCGCAGGCTCTCGAGCACGCGCTGCTGAGCACCCGCGCCGAGGCCTCCAGCAGCGGCCTGGTCCATCACAGCGATCGCGGCAGTCAATTCGTCTCGTTGGCCTACTCGGACGCGCTGATCACCGCAGGAGTCAAAGCATCCGTCGGCACCGTCGGCTATAGCTACGACAACGCCCTGGCCGAGACCGTCAACGGCCTCTACAAGGCCGAATTCATCTATCGCCACCGCGCCTGGCCGACCGTGACCGCAGTCGAAATCGCGACGCTGGACTGGGTCAACTGGTGGAACACGAAGCGCCTCCACGAAGCACTCGGCTATCGCACCCCGGCCGAAGCCGAAGCGTCCTACACGCGCCCAAAGACGACCGCGCCCGCGACCGTCTAACTGAGGAACGAAGCCCAGGGCGCTTCATTCAGGGGTTTGATGGGGAATGCGTCGCCAATAGCGCGTCGAGCCAGGCTTTGATCGCTCGCTCATCGTCGCGACAGAGTGGGTGACCGCCGGGAAGCGTCTTGCGCGTTACTTGCGCGCCTGCTTGAACCAGGAGTTCGCTCTGCAATTTCCCGTCTCCTGAAGAGCGCCTTTTGTCGTTCGCTGCATCGAGAACGAGCGCTGGTAGCCCTTGCAGCGGAGGCATCGCTTCATCCCGGTACGGCGTGAGGGGCCTAAGCAGGATTGCGGCGGCGAAGGAATCTGGGGCATGCGTCAGAAGTGCTACGGACATGACCGCGCCGTTGGAGTAGCCGACCAGCACTGGAAGTCCGTCGAGACAGTTCTCGGAGAGTGACTCTCTGATGGCGTCTGCCAAGGGGCGAACGCGGCGTCGAATGTCGCATTCGTCGAGCGTGCGGTCCGGTCGACGGCGAAAGTGAGCGAACCCGCCGGGCGTCTTGACGGTGCCTCGCGGAGCGATCGTGGTGGCCTTCGGCGCGACGGCGTGAACTAACGACAGAAGGTCGGTCTCTCGACCGTCCGTCCCGTGCAGCAGGACCCACGGGCGAGCATGGGCGTCTCCATGCCTCACCTGGACCACGATGTCCGCGTTTAACTTGCCCATTTTATGAATCTTACAAGTAAGCCTGTTCGTAGGCGGGCATGTGCCGGACCGCTTCGACGACGCCGATCGCCTCGTGGCCCATCCGGCGGCCCTTAGGGGTGTCGGGAAGATCGTGGTACGGGTGAAGGCCGGAGCCGCAGACTCAGGCGTAGGTGACGCGGATCAGGGTTTCCGTGGACTGCTGGATGGTGAGATCGGGGACTCGACGATACAGACGTCGCCAGACTTCTACATCAGTGTGGCCTTCAAGGTGTTCCTTCAGAGTCGAGCGCAGTGGTGAGTGAATGGCGGAGCCTCGGACGGCTGCGCCTGCAGTCGTCCGAGGCTCCGATGGGTGCTACTTGGAGAAGACGTCCTTCGCGACGGTGAACGCGGTCATTGCCTTGGGCCAACCGACGTAGAACGCGAGGTGAGTGATCGCTTCGACGATCGCGGCCTCGGTGAGCCCGTTCTCTTTGCCGAAGTTCAGGTGGTATGGCAGCTGACTGGCGTTGCCGCCGGCGGTGAGGGCGGTGATCGTCACGAGGCTGCGGTCCGGGGGGAACCTCTGATCGACAGTTTCAGGGGAACTGATCATGTAGAGTTCATTCATTCGGCTGAAGCTATTGGACACCATCCGTCTACTTTACCCGTGGTCAGTTCCGGCTATCACAGGACAACACTGCGTTGGCGGACGTGGTGTCCGGGCGCGTTCGAACCTCCGGCCGATTTTCGCCGTACTTTGAGGTTCGTCAATCTTAGACCACGGCATCAACGTAGCCGATGTCCCAGTGCCTCACCGCCTGGCTGAGCGCGGCTGGTAATCGCTCACGCATTAGCATTGAGGCCCACGCCACCGAGATTCTGGTGGCGTGGGTCTCTGTCTTTAGTGGCCGAATGATGGCTATTGCCGTGATTCAAAGTCTGCCTGCGAAGCCTTGCCGTTGGATGCCGCCGGGCGTAGGTTGGTGGAACCCGGAATTCGCGCTGACCCCAAGAAGATGACATGTGCCGCTGGCTTGCCTATCTCGGCTCCCCGATCGACATCGCCGATATCCTGGTGCGCCCCACGCATTCGCTGATCGACCAGAGCCTGCACGCCCGGCAGCTCTACCTGCCCCAGGAAGAGCTGGCCTCCGGCTTCGCGGACCATGCCTTCCCGACCAACGGCGACGGGTTCGGCATGGCCTGGGCCGGGCGTTCGGGAAAACTCGGGCAGTACCGGCAGATCGGCCCGGCCTGGGACAGCCAGAATCTTCGGCACTTGGCGGCGCAGATCGCGTCAGGATGCATCCTGGCGCATGTGCGCGCGGCGCCGGGCGGGACCATTGCCGAGCAGAACTGCCACCCTTTCGTCGATGAGAGATGGATGTTCCAGCACAACGGGACGGTCCCGGAATTCGCAATACTCAAGCGCGAACTGACCTTCGAAGTGGATCCGGCGCGCTACCCGATGATTCTGGGCAACGCCGATACCGAGGTCTGCTTCTACCTCGCCCTGTCCTACGGCCTGGACCGGGACCCGGTGGCGGGCCTGTCGCGGATGGTGGCCCGGGTGGAGCGGGCCCGCGCCGAGCACGGTATCGAAGCCCCATTCCGCGCTACGATGTGCGCCTCGGACGGGCAGCAGCTCGTGGTGCTGCGCTGGGCCAGCCCAGTGGTGTCGGGCGCGATGGCGCCCTCGCTCTACTATGCGGCAGGACCTGCCATGCTGCTCACCCGAGACGGCCGCGAGGACCAACTGCCGCAGGACGCGCAGCTGGTCGTTTCCGAGCCGCTGGAACTGCATTGGAGCAGCCAGACCTGGCGCGAGGTTCCTTCGGGTACTATCGGGGTGCTGCGTACTGGCCAGACGCCGGCCTTTGCGCCTGTGGATCTGCACCTGTAGCGCTCCGGACATGGCACACTAGGGAGCATGGGCAAGATAATTTTCGACGCAGCAGTCACTCTCAACGGCTATCTGGGAGATGAGAACCACAGCCTGCAGTGGCTCTTCGATGTGCCAGGGGCCCACGAACCCGACCCGGACCTGCTACCCAAAAATGTCGGCGTGCATGTCGAAGGCGCGAATACCTACATGTGGCTGATTGAGAACGAAGGGTTCATCGAGAACCCGCAGAAATGGCAAGAATACTATCGGGGGATCACCACGTATGTTTTCACCTCGCGGGACCTGCCAATTCCCGAGGGCGCTGATGTCCGCCTAGTCAATGGCTCGGTCGAAGAATATTTGCCTGAAATTCGGGAGACGGCGGGGGAGAAGAACATTTGGGTCCTCGGCGGAGGCGAGCTGCTGGGACAGTTCCTGGACATCGACGCACTTGATTCCTTGGCGTTGACTGTTGCTCCAGCAGCGCTGCCTGCAGGCGCCGCCTTGCTACCGCGCAATATCGGCAGTGATCGGCTGGAACTGGCCGAAGCACGGAAAGCCGGGCCGTTTGCCCGCCTCGTCTACCGAGTCCTCCCAACCACGTGAACAAGTTCTAGAGGACTCGACCGGCCACCGGAATCCCCGGGGCCGGTCGAGTTCCTGCCGTCCTAGCTGTTCGTTATTGGTTCCACGAGCGCAAGACCATGTGGCGTCCACGCCCAAGAAGCTTGAGCCCGTTCGCGCTGAAGAAGTCGGCACTGGACGGCGTGGCCGCGGCAAGCAGCTCCTGCGGCACTTCGTCGTCTGGTGGCGACAACGGATTGATCATGGAACGCGACAGGCCGTGCAGCAAGGCGGTGCCAATGCCATGGCGGCGATGTTCCTTGCCTACCGCCAAGGCATGCACCATCAGCTGCCCGTTCAGGCCCTGCTGCGCAAAGCCCCGGCCGACAATCTCTCCTTCGTCGGTGCGGGCCAAGGCATGCTCGACGCGACGCAGAGCAGGGTGACCGCTGGAAAGCTGGGTGCTGGTTTCGCGCCACAGGTTCGTCACGTTCAGTTCGGCGGCATCAGCACCCGTGGCCTCAGGGACGTTATTGCCCAAGCGGATCTTGCCGTTCCAGCGATCCATTGGAATGGCCAACGGGCCTGCATGCCAGGACACTTGGGCGTTGTCGGAGAATCCTGCTGCTTTCAACTCATCTGCGTGGGCTCCTGAGTTGACCCAGGCTTCCACGCGCCGGGCACCGAGCCGGTGGCCTTCGGCCAGCGCAGGTCGCAGGCCCGCCTGCTCCGGATGCTCAGGGAACAACAGGATCAGGCGCTTGCGGACCGGCTGCCAAGCCCAGGAGCATCCGTGGGTGGTAAAGATCTTGCCGCCGGTGGCTACTGCAAGTGCCTGATGCCAGTGGCTTAGCGCTTCCTGTGCGGAGGCAATAGTGGTCATTATTCTGCGTTCACCAATCCTCGACGGCGCAGCAACGGTTCAACCACTGCGGTGCGGCCGCGGAATAATTCGTAGGACTCAAGGGGATCGCGCGTATTGCCGCGCGACAGCAGTTCCTCGCGGAACCGATTACCATTTTCGCGCATTAAGCCCCCTTTTTCCTCGAACCACTGCACAGTGTCGGCATCGAGCACCTCACTCCAGATGTAGGAGTAGTAGCCAGCGGAGTACCCATTGGCGAAAATGTGCTGGAAATAACCGGTGCGGTAACGGGGCGGAATCATTTCGGTATCGAAGCCGGCTTGCTGAAGCACGTCTTGTTCAAACTGCAGAGGATCGGCGATAACTGTCCCGGCGTTGATGGTATGCCAGGCCCAGTCGAGCACGCTGGCGGCCAGGTACTCGGTGGTTGCGAAGCCCTGGCCCCACAGTGAAGCGGCACGGATCTTCTCGATCAGCGCATCACCCAGTGCTTCGCCGCTCTGGTGGTGGACGGCATAACCGGTGACAACATCCTCGTGGAGCATACACATCTCGTTGACCTGCGATGGGAACTCCACGAAGTCGCGGGGGACCGAGGTGCCGGCAAGCGACGCGTACTTTCCGCTGGAGAACATGCCGTGCAGCGCATGGCCGAACTCGTGGAATAGCGTATTCGCCTCATCCATGGACAGCAGGATTGGATCACCTGGCGCAGGCGGGGTGATGTTCAAGGTGTTGGTGACGATCGGTCGTTCTTCCAGGAATGAAGCGGCATCGCGCAGGCTGGTCATCCACGCGCCGCCCTTCTTCGTGTCCCGGGCCAGATAGTCTCCGGTGTAGAGCGCCAAAGGCTTGCCATCGGCGTCGAAGACTTCGAAGACCCGAACGTCCGGGTGGTAGGCAGGCAGGTCAAACCGCTCGCTGAAGGTGATGCCGAACAGCTTGGTAGCCGTCGCGAAGACCCCATCGATGAGCACCCGGTCCAGCTCGAAGTAGTTGCGCAGTTCCTCGGAATCCACCGAATACTGATCACGCAAGACCTGATTGGAGAAATACTTCCAATCCCACGCGTTGATTTCAGCACCGGCAATCTTGCCCAGTACTTCAGCTTCTTTGCGCGCGTTTGCGGTGGCCGCTTGGGTCAGTTCTGCCAGGCGCTCTTCCACCGCCGCGGTGGAGGGAGCGGTGGCTTGGGCAAGCACGGTTTCAGCATGATTGGCGAATCCGAGCAGCGCGGCGCGTTCGGCGCGAAGCTGAGCCATTTCGGCGGCAACGTGAATTGTCGCATTCTCCCCGGTGCCACGGCTAATTGATGCGTTGAACACCTTGCGGCGGGATTCACTTGAGGCCAGCGACTCCAGAACCGGTTGCTGAGTTGGCGAAACCAACGTCAGAAGGTAGCCCGACGCGTGGCCTGCTTGCTTCGCCGCCTGTGCTGCTGACTCGATGGCTGGACCAGACAGGCCGTCGAGTTCTGCAGCATTCTCGAAGTGCACCGCATGGGCGTTCTGATTCTTCAGCACGAGGTCAGCGAACTGCGTTGAAAGTTCGGCCAGCTTCGCGTTCAGTACCTTCAGGCGATCCTTTTCGGCTTCGCCCAAACCTGCACCGGCCAACTGGAAATTCTTCAACGTTTGATTCGCTAAGCGGGCGTCTTCACCCCGGAGTTCCGCGCAATCCAAGGCTTGTAAACGGGAATACAAGGTTTGGCTTAGGTAAATCTCATCTTCTTGTTCGGACCAGATCGATGAAATCTCAGACTGGATCGCCCGCAGATCTTCCGTGCCATGGGCAGAAATCACCGAGAAGTAGGTCATGAGCGCACGGCGCAGGGTCTGCCCGCTGGCTTCCAAAGCGAGGAAGGTGTTCTCGAAAGTCGGCTCCTGCGTATCGTCAATAATGCGCTGCAGCTCTTCGCGTTGCTCGGCTGCCCCGAGACGAACTGCCTCCACGTAATGCTCTGCAGTGAGCTGGTCGAAGGCTGGCCACTGATAGGGCCTGGTACTGGGAGTCAGAAGAGGGTTTTGCATAGGCCTAGGTTTTCATGGAAAAAGTGATTCAGCTTGCATTTACACCCCGCATATCAAGCTGGGCTAGGCTCGATGCATGCCCCAACGTGCTCCGTCCGTAATACTTCCGCTTGGATCAACGCTCATGGCCGCGTTGCTGATTGGCGGCTGCTCTGCAATCCCGAGCAGCAATCAAGAACCAGCAACCCCGCAGTCTTCCGTTCAGTCCTCATCGGATCCGGCTTCAAGTCCAACCACGGAGGATAGCTCTGCCGCACCGTCGAGTCCCGAAGAACTCTCGCTGATGGTCACCGGAGACGTCTTGCTGCATCCTCAGCTATTGGATGAAGCCGAGAAGGCAGCTGGCGCACAATCGGGCAATGGCGAGGACTACGATTTCAGCCCATTGCTGGCGGGCCTGGCCCCCTATGTCCAGGACGCAGATGTGGCGCTTTGCAATCTGGAGACACCAATTGGTATCCCTCCGTATTCCGGGTATCCGCGGTTCACCGTCCCGGAACAAATCCTCACCGATCTCGAAGCCATTGGCTACGACGGATGCACCACTGCCACCAATCACACGGTCGATGCCGGTACGGCCGGAGTCGAACGAACACTCGATGCGCTGGAGTCCAATGGGCTGTTTGCGACAGGCTCCTACCGCAATGAAAAGGACTCCGAAAAACCGTCCATCCTGGAAACAAACGGGGTGAAGCTCGGGGTAGTAACCAGCACCTATTCGCTTAACGGACTGCCGGAAGCAGCTCACTGGCAGGTCGATACCGGAGTGGATGCGCAGGAGCTGATTACCCGGGGCAAGGAAACGCGCAAGGCCGGAGCGGACATCGTGGTGGCAGCCGTGCACGATGGAGCTGAATACACCACCGAGCCGACCGCCTCGCAAAGAAAACTCGGCCAGGCCCTGGCAGAATCTGGCGTCTTCGATTTCATCTACATGCACCACACCCACTCGGTCCTGCCCATTGAGAAGCACGACGGAACCTGGATCGTCTACGGTTTGGGAAACTCTGTGGCCAAGCATGCAACGCCGACCATTCTCAACCGCGAAGGCATCAGCGTGAAGGCAACATTCACCCAGGACGAACCTGGCGAATGGGAGGTCAGCAACTTGCGGTGGGTTCCGCACCAGTTGTCGAACGGGCCGGTAGCGTGGTGCCAAGTCTTCAACGCTGATGGATGCGTTCCGGAAGCTGATGGGCAAGCGTCCCTGAAGCGCAGTGAAGCCACCGTGAACGCCTATGGCGCCTTTGAGGATGGACTGCAGGCGTGGACGCTGGACTGAGCTAGCTAGCGTCTGGGCCACGCTTCCCATGCACCGTTTGGAGGCAGAATCGCTTGCGCCTTGGCCAGCTGGGCCGGCGATATGTCATCGAGGCCGCCGGATTGCTCACTGAATCCCGTCTCCTTGGCAACGAAACGATGCACGAGGCGGCCAGCGCCGATATCCAAGGACTCGCCAAATGTTCCGGACACGGCTGCCCCCACCTGGGCTTCCAGTTCCTCGATCATCTCGGGAACGTGTTCATCGCAGGCGTCGCAACCGCAGGTCGGGAAAACCGCGTGGTAAAGCGCACCGAGCTCCAGATGCACCCCGGGAAAGGTCGTAAGGATCATGCCCAATGGAGCGCAGCGCGAATTCACCGGAAGGATCCGGACAGAACTCACCACGGTGTCCGGCGGAATCCGCAGTTCGGCGGCCAGTCCGGGATCATCGAAGCAGCGCACCTCGAATTGCTCCTGCATCCAGCTCAGCAACGCCCGGGCTACTTGCTGCACCGGGGCAAAACGCTGGGGGTGGGCGGTTACCGAGTAGCTGTCGTCAGCTGGGTGCCCATCCCATCGTTGGCCGTAGGCGATCGGGGTCCCAAGCTCGTCGAAGTACTCCCCAGGGACGTTGTCCGGCCGCTGGTAGCCAAAGAGCATGCCCAGTTCCTCCTTCCGCATCAAAGACCGGCGATCAGTGGATTAATGCCCGAATTCATCTGAATCCGTGAAGGGGCCGACTCCGGTATCCATGGCATCGATGGTGGCCATGTCCTCCGGGCTGAGCTGGAAGCCGAAAATGTCCAGGTTCTCACTTTGCCGGCGCGGATCGGCCGATTTCGGTGCCGCGGCTCGTCCGGACTGGACATGCCAGCGCAGGGTCACCTGGGCGGTGCTCTTCCCATGCGCTCGGGCGATCCGTGCCAGGGCGGGATCCGAAAGGAACCCGGACTTCTTGCGTCCCAAGGGGGAATAGGCCTCGGTGCGCACCCCATGTTCGGTATTGAATGCTTGCCAATCGGCGGTTTGCCGCTCAGGGTCCACCTGGATCTGGTTCAGTGCCGGCACGAGCCCGGCATCGAGGACCTTCTGCAACTGGTAAGGCTTGAAATTCGAGACGCCGGCGGCCCGGATCTTGCCCTCGGCAACGAGCTTGTCCAGCTCAATGAAGGCTTCCACGTAGGTGTTCTGCTGCGGGTTTGGCCAATGGATCAGGAACAGGTCCACATAGTCGAGGCCAAGGCGGGACAGGGAGTTGTCCAACGCCTGACGTACGCCCTGGGCCGAATGCCACATCTTGTTGAACTTGGTAGTGACGAACAATGCATCGCGGTCAAGCCCGCTTAGCGCCAAGGCCTGGCCTACGGCATCCTCGTTCTCATAGTTCTCCGCCGTGTCCACGCGGCGGTAACCCGTATCCAGGGCCGAACGGACCGCGGCAACCGCCTCCTGGCCGCGCAGGGGCCACGTGCCCAAGCCAATGGAAGGCATGCTCACGCCACCGGCAAGCTCGAGGGAAGAAATATCAGCAGTCATGTTCTCGAACCTACCAAGCTTCACGGGCTGCCGGGAGATTGCACCGAAGAATCCGCGACACACCGGGAAACAAAACCGGCGCACGGGGTCCATGGGTTTAACGTTGTTTCGGCGCATTTCCGTGTTGCCAGCCACCGAACACCATGAAGGTTACAACCATGCCGAAAATAGGCGTCCTCGCGCTGCAAGGGGATTTCCGCGAACATCTGGCCTCTTTTGAACGGCTTGGGCAACGTGCGCAAATGGTGCGTACAGTCGAGGATTTGGCGCAGGTCGACGCGCTGGTGCTTCCCGGCGGCGAGTCCTCGGTGATCGACCGGCTCTCCCGCAACTACGGGCTGGCCGATCCCATCAAGGAACGCATCGCCGACGGCATGCCGGTCTACGGCTCCTGCGCTGGAATGATCATGCTCGCCGATCGCATTGAGAATCCTGCAATCGCGCGGGATGGCGCGGTGCAGCAAAGCTTCGGCGGCATCGACATGACGGTGAAGCGCAATGCCTTCGGGCGCCAGGTCGACTCGTTCGAGCACCAGCTGGACTTCAACGGGCACACTCTCGAAGCGGTGTTCATCCGCGCCCCGGAAGCCGTGCAAGTTGGTCCGGATGTCGAGGTGATCAGCACCGTTCAAGCCGGGCCGAATGGCGGACAGGGTAGAATTGTTGCAGTACGCCAGGGAAAATTGTTGGCAACCAGCTTTCACCCGGAAGTCACCGGCAGCACGGCTATCCATCAATTTTTCATCAATCTCACGCGAGGAGACGCTTAAAGCATGTCAGGCCACTCCAAATGGGCAACTACCAAGCATAAGAAGGCGGCGATCGACGCCAAGCGCGCCAAGGCCTTCGCCAAGTTCATCAAGGGCATTGAAGTTGCCGCCCGTGCCGGCGGAGCCGACTTGTCCGGCAACCCGGCCCTGGAACTTGCCGTCAGCAAGGCCAAGAAGAACTCCGTGCCGATCAACAACATCGACCGCGCAATCAAGCGTGGCGCTGGCCTGACCGGTGAGGTCGTCGACTACACCGAGATCATCTACGAAGCACGCGGCCCGCAGGGCTCGGCGCTGCTGATCGAGTGCCTGACCGACAACAAGAACCGCGCAGCCTCCGAGGTCCGCGTGGGCATCACCCGCAATGGCGGCACCGTCGCCGACCCGGGATCGGTGGCCTACCTGTTCAACCGCCAGGGCGTAGTGCGCCTGCCCAAGGGCGAGCTGACCGAAGATGACCTGCTGATGATCGTGCTGGATGCCGGTGCCGACGAGATCCTGGACGAGGACGAGAACTTCGCCATCGTGTGCGATCCTTCGGACCTGCGCGCGGTCGCAGCGGCGCTGGACGAGAACGATATCGCCTACGAATCCGACGAAATGGAATTCCTGCCGTCGATGAAGGTGGAACTGGATGTCGACGGAGCACGCAAGTTCCTGAAGCTCTACGACGCACTGGAAGAACTGGACGATGTCCAGGGCATCTACACCAACGCCGACCTGTCCGATGAGGTTCGCGCCGCATTGGACGAAGAGCAGTAGGGCTTGGCCTTACGTGTTGTCGGCGTCGACCCCGGCCTGACCCGTTGCGGTCTTGCCGTGGTCGACGTCGCTGCTAACAGGCAGGTTTCGCTGGTGGACGTCACCGTCGCCGGCACCCCGCCGGGCACCCCGCTCGACGTCCGGCTCTTGACGATCGCCAACGCGATCGAGTCGTGGCTGGATCAGCATCAGCCGGATGTGCTCGCCCTGGAACGCGTATTTGCTTCGGCGAACGTCTCCACAGTGATCGGCACCGCCCAGGTCACCGGCGTGGTGATCACCGCAGCTGCGCGACGGGGCATTCCTGTTGCGTTGCATACGCCGACCGAGGTCAAGGCCGCGGTGACTGGTTCCGGCCAGGCGACCAAGGCGGCGATCGGCAAGATGATTGCCAAGATCTGCCGGCTTGATGAACCGCCGAAACCTGCCGACGCCGCTGACGCGGTGGCTCTGGCAATTACCCATGGCTGGCGTGGGGCGGCCACCGGATCGAACGCCTCGGCCTCTGCGGTGAATGCCGGCGGTTCGTCGCAGCTGACCGGTGCCCAGCAAGCATGGATTGCCGCCGAGGCGTCGGCCAAGCGCCGCGCGGTGCGCCGCTAGCCGGCTGCCGGGCAATGGTCTCGACCCACCGGGAAACGCGGCGGATCGATATTCGTAGGTATCTTCGATAAACTGGGTTTCATCGAACATACATCCAAGGAGTGGCATGATCAGCTCATTGACCGGCACCGTGCAGGCGGTTGCACTGAACACCGCGGTAATCGACGTTAACGGCTTCGGAATGCTGGTCAACGCCACCCCCGGAACGCTGTCCGGCCTGCATCAGGGGCGCGAGGCGACGGTCTTCACCTCCATGGTGGTGCGCGAGGACTCCATGACCCTCTTCGGCTTCGCCACCGCTGAGGAGCGCGATGTCTTCGAGGTCCTGATCTCCGTATCGGGAATCGGGCCGCGCACCGGCCTGGCCATCCTTGCCGTGCATTCTCCTGAAGAAGTGCGCATCGCGGCGAACACGAAGGACACCGCCGCCTTCACCAAGGTGTCCGGCATCGGCCCCAAGGGCGCCAGCCGGATCGTGCTGGAACTGAACGGCAAGCTGGTCCCGACCGGCGCGCCGGTGGCTCCGGTGTCCGGCGGCGGTACCGCCAGCGTCTGGGAACCGCAGGTGATCGAAGCGCTGACCGGACTGGGCTGGAGCGAAAAGGATGCAACCAGTACTCTGAAGTCGCTGTCCAAGGCCGATCCGGATGTCGTTGCCACCGGTAACGTCGCAGAAATCCTGCGTGCCGCGCTGCGCAGCATGTCCAGCGGAACCCGCGTCTAAGCGGTCTGCGAGAGGATCGACTTTTCATGAATGACTCCACCGGGCTCACGAACGCCGGCAGCGAACCCGAAGAACGGGTTATCGAAGCTGCCCTGCGCCCGCGGAACCTCGACGACTTCGTCGGCCAATCCCGGGTGCGCCAGCAGCTTTCGCTGGTACTCGAAGCAGCCAAGATCCGCGAACGCACCGCGGACCACGTACTGCTCTCGGGTCCGCCCGGGCTGGGCAAGACCACTTTGTCGATGATTATCGCCGCCGAGATGAACGCGCCATTGCGCATCTCATCCGGCCCGGCAATCCAGCACGCGGGCGACCTGGCCGCGATCCTCTCTTCGCTGACCGAGGGCGAGGTGCTGTTCTTGGATGAAATCCACCGCATGTCGCGGCCTGCCGAAGAAATGCTCTACATGGCGATGGAAGACTTCCGGGTCGACATCGTCGTCGGCAAGGGGGCTGGCGCGACAGCCATTCCACTGGAACTTCCGCCGTTTACGCTCGTTGGGGCCACCACGCGTGCGGGCTTGCTGCCTGGGCCGCTGCGCGACCGCTTCGGCTTCACCGGGCACCTGGAGTTCTACGCGGTCAAGGAACTCGAGCTGGTACTGCGCCGTTCGGCAATGATGCTGGATCTGAGCGTGACCTCAGCTGCATTCACCGAGATCGCCGGTCGATCCCGCGGAACCCCGCGTATCGCCAACCGCCTGCTGCGCCGCGTGCGCGACTGGGCCCTGGTGCACAAGCTCGAAGAGATCGATGCCAAGGCAGCGGCTGCCGCTCTGGACATGTACGAGGTCGATGCGCGCGGACTGGACCGCCTGGACCGCGGAGTGCTGGAAGCACTGTGCACGAAATTCGGCGGGGGACCGGTGGGGCTTTCAACCCTGGCCATTGCCGTGGGCGAAGAAACCGAAACCGTCGAAACCGTCGCCGAGCCATACCTGGTGCGCGAAGGATTGATGGGCCGGACCCCGCGAGGGCGCATCGCCATGCCCGGAGCCTGGGAGCATCTGGGCTTGGCCATGCCCAAGGATGCCATCTTCGCCAGTGCGCAAAGCTATGAAAACGATGAGGATTAGGCGAGCATTACTTCACTGCCCGCGTAAATGGCCTGCCGGTTCACCGTGACCCATTAGACTAAAGACGCCCGACCTGTGCCCATTTCAGGGTAAGGTGGGGCGTCTTTGCTGTTTCGCGCCAGAAAATGGCGCAGCGGCATCCCAGAATTCCAGATCAAATCGCAACGAATCGTTAGCAGGTAAATACGTGAATCCTCTCGTAATCGCACAGGCCGCTGGTGGCGGCTTCAACCCATCGCTGATCCTGATGGTCGCCCTGTTTGCAGTGCTGATCTTCATGATGTTCCGTGGCCGCAAGAAGCAGGCCGCCCAGCAGGAGAAGCTGAAGAACAACACCGTGCCAGGCGCCAAGGTGATGACCAACTCGGGAATTTTCGGCACCGTCGTCGGTGTAGACGCAGAGGATCGCGTACAGGTTGAGGTTTCGCCAGGCGTGGTGCTGACCCTGCACCGCCAGGCCATCGCCACCTTCCTGGACAAGGATGCGGCAACCCCGGCCGCTGCCGACGAACCAGCAGCACCCTCCAGCACCACCGAAACCCCGGAAGAGTCCCTGCGTCGCTTGAACGACGAGGGCAAGGACGAGCGCAACGCCTAAGTCCCGGGCAGCATAGCGGTGGCCTGAAGGCTAAGCCACCCGAACCAGAAAGCACATTAGATGTCATCAATCAGACCTGTTAAGCAGGCGCGCAAAGCGTTGCTGTGGTTGCTGGTCGTCTTCATCATCGCAACCGGCGTGTTGGTGGGTGGTGCGGTGAACGGCAAAACCGGATGGGGGCCGAAGCTGGCCCTCGACCTCGAAGGCGGCACCGAGATGATCCTGGCCCCTCGGGTCCAGGGCGACGAGGCGATCAACCAAGAGCAGCTGGACCAAGCGGTGGAGATCATCCGCCAGCGCGTGGACGGTTCCGGTGTCACCGAATCGGAAATCACCACCCAGTCCGGACGCAACGTCGTGGTCTCGATGCCCGGTACCCCGGACCAGACCACCCGCGATTTGATCCAGGCCTCGGCCAACATGGAATTCCGCCCGGTGCTGATCACCGGTGGATTCGCGGCCACTCCGAAGGAAGACCGCACCCCCAAGGAAGACCTGCCAAAGCCTAGCGGCAAGCCGGAGAATCCATCGGATACCAACTGGATCACCCCAGAGCTGTTCCAGGAGTTCGAAGGCTACGACTGCGAGGTAGAGCTCAAGGATCGCGGTGGCGAAGCCGCCGACCCAGACAAGCCAATGATCTCCTGCGACCGCGAGATGGGCGTGAAGTACATCCTCGGCCCGCAGGAAATCTCCGGTGACATGATCAAGGACGCCTACGCCCAGTTGGCCCGCGGCGTCAATGGATCGGTGACCGGCGAATGGGTCGTCGTTATCGAGTTCAACGCCGAAGGCACCAAGCTCTTCGCGGATACCACCCAGCGTCTGATTGCCCTGCAGGGGTCGCAGAACCAGTTCGCTATCGTGCTTGATGGCGAAACCATTTCGGCGCCAACCACCAATGCAGTGATTTCCGATGGCCGTCCGCAGATTTCCGGCGGTTTCACCCAGGAAAGCTCGCAGGCGTTGGCCGAGCAGCTGAAGTACGGCGCGCTGCCAATCAGCTTCGACATCCAGTCCGAGCGCCAGGTTTCCGCAACCCTGGGCGCTGACCAGCTCACCGCTGGCCTCATCGCCGGCATCATCGGCCTGGTTCTGGTCTTCATCTACTCGCTGTTCCAGTACCGGGCCTTGGGCCTGGTGACCATCGCGTCGCTGCTGGTTTCCGGCGTGCTCACCTACCTGGCGCTGGTGCTGCTGGGCTGGGGCATGAACTACCGCCTGTCGCTGGCAGGCGTCGCCGGCCTGATCGTTGCCATCGGCCTCATCGCCGACTCGTTCATCGTGTACTTCGAGCGCGTGCGCGATGAGCTGCGCGAAGGCAGGCCGCTGGCAAGCGCCGTGGATATCGGCTGGAAGCGCGCCAAGCGCACCATTCTGGCATCCAAGGCAGTGAACGTGCTGGCCGCAATCGTGCTCTACATCGTTGCCGTGGGCAACGTGCGAGGCTTCGCCTTCACCCTGGGCCTGACCGCCATCATCGACCTCATCGTCGTGTACGGCCTGACCCACCCGACCTTGGTGCTGCTGGCACGCACCAAGTTCTTCGCCAACGGCCACCCGATGTCGGGCATGGATCCATCGTTGCTTGGCGTCAAGCCGCTGTACCAGGGCGCGGGCAAGGTTCGCCGCTTCGATGAGAATGTTGCGGCAAATCGCGGCAAGAAGAATGCGAAGGCATCGGCTGAGGCAGCGAAGCGCATGACCATTGCCGAACGCCGCCGTGCACAGACCGAGCAGTCCGCTGGCTCGAACGCGTCTGGCAGCACGCAGGCCAAGGCCCAGGAGGAGAACAATGAATAAGCTAGTCACTTGGGGCAACGAGCTCTACACCGGCAAGCGTTCCTACCCGTTCACTTCCAAGCACCGCTTGTGGTTCCTGATCGCCGGCATCCTGGTGATCCTGTCCATCCTGATCCCGGTGGTCAAGGGCGGATTCAATCTGGGTATCGACTTCCGCGGCGGTTCCGAATTCACCGTTTCGGATGTGCAGAACACGGATATCTCGATTGGCGAAGAGACGGTCAGCTCGGTGGCTTCGGGATCTGAGGCAACGGTGACCAATATTGCTCCGGGCACCATGCGCGTGCAGACCGAGCGTTTGAGCGATGACCAGACCCTGGCCATTGCCGATCAGCTCGCGAAGAACTACGGCGTCAGCAGCGACGAAGTGACCAGCAACTTCATCGGCCCGACCTGGGGCGAAGACGTTTCACGCCAGGCATTGTTTGGCCTGGTCGTCTTCGTGGTCCTGGTGGGCTTGCTGATGGCAGCCTACTTCCGCACCTGGAAGATGTCGCTGGCAGCGATCGTCGGCCTGATGGCAGTGGTGATCGTGACTGGGGGCATCTACTCGCTGACCGGTTTCGAAATCACGCCGAGCGCGATCATCGGCTTCCTGACCATCCTGAGCTACTCGCTGTATGACACCGTGGTGGTTTTCGACAAGGTCCGCGAAAACACCAAGGACTACACCCAGCAGACCAAGCGCACCTTCGAGCAGCTGGTCAACCTCGCGGTGAACCAGACCCTGGTCCGCTCGATCAACACCTCGGTTGTTGCCGTGCTGCCGGTGGCCGCGATCCTGTTCATCGGCTCCTACCTGCTGGGAGCCGGTACGCTCAAGGACCTGTCCTTGGCGCTGTTCGTCGGCATCATCGTCTCGGCCCTGTCGACCCTGTTCGTCCAGGCACCGATGTTCCACTGGCTGCGCCACAAGGACGAGGACGTGGTTGCGCACGACAAGAAGATGGCAGCGCTCTAACGCAATCTGAAGTCTAGAAAATGGTGCCCCCGGCAGATGCCGGGGGCACCATTTCGCTTAAGCTGGAAGATGCGTAATTAGTTGTCACCGCGCGAACGTGCTATAACGTTTGAACTAAAGAAGGTGTTTTTCAAGTGCACGGCCACCGGTGATCTGGCGGCCCGAAACTACCGATGGATTTGACCGGGCTCCATTCAGGCTTCGGGACAATTCCAACGGCAACGGGAAGGAGCGGGGCATGGCGAATACGCCTAACCTGAACAATTCGAAACGACGCTCTATCTCTCGTTTGGTGCGCTTTGCAGGCCGGGGGAGCACCCCGAGCACATCGCCGACTCTCGAACCGCTGCTGCGCACGGTCAAGTCGAAACATCCGAAAGCCGATCTGGATTTGCTGGTCCGTGCCTACGAGGTCGCCGAAAAATATCATGAGGGCCAAAAGCGCAAGAGCGGCGACCCCTATATCACGCACCCGGTCGCGGTCGCCACGATCTTGGCAGAAATGGGCATGACCGGTTCGATTCTCGCCGCTGCCTTGCTGCACGACACGGTCGAAGACACCGAGTACTCCCTCGAGTCGGTGAAGAAGGAATTCTCCGAAGAAATCGCCATGCTGGTGGACGGCGTGACCAAGCTGGACAAGGTCACCTACGGCGATGCGGCCCCCGCCGAAACCGTGCGCAAAATGGTCGTCGCCATGTCCCGCGACATCCGCGTGCTGCTGATCAAGCTGGCCGACCGCCTGCACAATGCCCGCACCTGGCGCTACGTCTCGCCGGAATCCTCCTCCCGCAAGGCGAAGGAAACCCTGGAAATCTTCGCTCCGCTGGCACACCGCCTGGGCATGAACACGGTCAAATGGGAGCTGGAGGACCTGTCCTTCGCCGCTTTGCATCCCAAGGTCTACCAGGAGATCGTCCGCATGGTCGGCGACCGCACCCCTGAACGCGAAAAGTACCTTTCATCAATCCGCCAGACCCTTTCGCGCGATCTGGGAGATGTGGCCATCCACGCCTCGGTATCCGGTCGGCCCAAGCACTACTATTCGATCTACCAGAAGATGATCGTGCGCGGCAAGGACTTCGACGACATCCATGACCTGATGGGCGTGCGGATCCTGGTCGACACCGTCAAGGACTGCTACGGCGCGCTGGGCGTCGTGCACGCGGAGTGGAATCCGCTGCCCAACCGCTTCAAGGACTACATCGCCATCCCGAAGCTGAATCTCTACCAGTCGCTGCACACCACGGTGATGGGTCCCGAGGGCAAGCCCGTGGAAATCCAGATCCGCACCCATGACATGCATGTGCGCGCTGAATACGGCGTCGCCGCGCATTTCCAGTACAAGCATGGCCAGACCGACAACTCCATGCTCTCTCCGGAGCAGAACATGGATTGGCTGCGGTCCTTGATGGAATGGCAGGCTGATACCGCCGACTCCGAAGAATTCCTGGACGGCCTGCGCTACACCATCAGTTCCGCCGAGGTCTACGTGTTCACCCCGAAGGGCGACATCATGTCCCTTCCAGTTGGGGCAACACCGGTGGACTTCGCCTACTCGATCCACACCGACGTAGGGCACCGCACCATCGGTTCGCGCGTCAACGGCAAGCTCGTGCCCTTGCATACCGAACTCAAGCAGGGCGATGTGGTGGAGGTCTTCACCTCCAAGGCCGAGGGCGCCGGCCCATCCCAGGACTGGCAGAATTTCGTCAAGTCGCCGCGGGCCAAGGCGAAGATCCGCGGCTACTTCTCCAAGGAGCGCCGCGAAGAGGCCATCGAAAAGGGCAAGGAGCTGCTGACCAAGGAACTGCGTCGCAACCAGCTGCCGTTGCAGAAGCTGATGACGCACGATTTGCTCACCGCGGTAGCCAACGAGCTGCACCACACTGACATTTCTGCGCTGTACCAATCGGTGGGCGACGGCCATACCAGTGCGCAAAACGTCATCGAGCATCTAACGGCTCTGATCGGCCCGCCAGAAGCCGAACAGGTCGATGAGGAAGCGGTAATCCACCCGGTCGCTCCTAGCCCGTCTACGGGCAATGAGGCCGGTGTGATCGTGGAAGGCCTGGGCGACGTGCTGGTCAAGCTGGCGCGTTGCTGCACCCCAGTGCCGCCAGATGAGATCCAAGGGTTCGTCACCCGAGGCGCCGGCGTCTCGGTGCACCGCACGGATTGCCTGAACCTGACGCAGCTCGCCGAGCAGCCCGATCGGCTCGTCAACGTCACATGGGCCACCAAGCACCACGGCGTGTTCCTGGTCGAGATCCAGGTCGAGGCGCTGGACCGCAAATCGCTGCTTTCCGACGTGACCCGGATCCTTTCCGAAAGCCACCTGAACATCCTCTCCGCCAGTGTGCAGACCAGCAAGGACCGTGTTGCCATTTCGCGCTTCGCCTTCGAAATGGGCGACCCGAAGTTCCTGAGCCACGTGCTGAACCAGGTGCGGCGGATTGATGGCGTCTACGATGTCTACCGCACCACTGCGGGATCGCGCCGGTAACTTGCCTGGCCGGCCCCGCGGCCTATGCGGCCTGTGCTGTGCCGGAGAAGGACTGCACCAGGCGCAGCGCCCTGGATCGTTCAGGTGACGGATCCTCGCTATCCAGCGCCTGCCGGATCAAATCCAAGTTCAGGTAGGGGTCTGCCAGGGATATGACGGTGCCCAGCACCCGGCTGGCAATGGGCAACGGATCATATTTGGCGCAATCGCAGGCGCTGCGCAATGCCGTGGTGACCTTGAGTCGGCTGCGGAACACCATCTGCGTATCCGGCACCTGCATCTGGGCGAATTCGGCCTTCAGGCCGTGCCCGGGATAAAAGGGCCGATGGTAGTTCTTGGTGTAGATGCACAAGGTGAAGACCGAGGGCAAGAGCCCGTGGATCCAGGCCGCGGTCTGCCGCGCCAGCACGGCATCGCGGTCCAGTTCCCGGCCGCAGGCGAAGCCTGCAATGCGGGCACGCACCGAGGCGTTGACCTGGATGCTGCTGGGCAGGAAGTAATCACCAAGCACCTCGCGCAATAAGCCGTTGGAAGCCATGGCGTCCAACTCATTACGGGTGAACATCTCGCCGGCGATCCAGAGATCCCCGGGAATGCGCAACGCGGCGGCGCGGGGTCCGGTAGCTGCGGAATTTCTCGTTTCCATAGAGCTACTGAACCAGTCCGCACCGCCGCGTTGGCGGGTTGCAAGCGATCTGTGGATTACTTACTGGAAGTCGGCTGCCGACTTCTCCAAGGTGCTCAGCCACATGCGGCGTGCATCCAGGGCTTCCTGGGCTGCCGCGATCTGCTTGGCATTGCCCTTGGCCTGCGCTGCTGCCAGATCATCTTCCAGAGCGGCGATGGTGTCCTGCAGCTGCGAGAGCATGGAGTTGGAACGGGCCTTGGTCTCCGGGTTGGAACGACGCCACTGCTCGTCCTCGGCACCCTTGACCGCGTCCTCGACCTGGCGCAGTGCCGACTCGATGCGCTGCAGGTCGTTGCGCGGCACCTTGCCGGCTTCTTCCCAGCGGGTGCGGATCGAATCCAGCTCCTTCTTGGCGGCGGCCAGATCCTTGATCGGAAGCAGCGCGCGGGCTTCTTCCAGCAGCGCTTCCTTCACCACGAGGTTCTGGGCGTACTCTTCATCGATCTTGGCGTTGGCCGCGGCGCGAGCCTGGAAGAAGACATCCTGGGCGGCGCGGAAGCGGCTCCAGAGTTGGTCGTCGTCCTTGCGCGAGGCGCGGCGCGACTTCTTCCACTCATCCATGAGCTTGCGGTACTCGGCGGCTGTGGCAGCCCAGTCGGTCGAACCCTGCAGCGCCTCGGCGCGGGCGATCAGTTCTTCCTTCACTTCCTTGGCTGCCGCGTTGGTCGAATCCAGCTGCGAGAAGTACGCGCGGCGGTGGCGGTCGAAGGTGGTGCGGGCCGAACGGAACCGCTTCCACAGCGCATCCTCGGTGGCGCGCGGCAGGCGGACCGAGGAACGCTGCGCGCCCTTCCAGGCATCGAACAGCTCGTTCATCGTGGCCGAAGCGGTCTTCCACTGGATCTGCTCCGGGCGCTTGGCGGCCAGGGCCTCGGCCTGCTCGACAATGGCTTCGCGGGCAGCGAGCTGCTCGGCACGCGCCTCGTCGTTGGCCTTGCGCTGTTCGCTGGCCAATGCCTCGACGGCGACGCGGACATCTTCCAGGCGGGATTCCAGTGCCGGGATGTCGCCGACCATATGGCGTTCGGCGACGGTGGCCGAGAGCGCCTGCACAGCCTTGCTGAGCTCGCCGGCCGGGGCCTTGGCGACAACACGCTGCTCCAGCAGCATCAGCTGCGAGAGCGCGTCATCGTATTTGCGCACGAAGTAGCCAAGGGCTTCTTCCTGGGTTGCGTCCGGGTACTGGCCCACGGGCGACTCGGTGCCGTCGATGATAACGGAGACGTGGCCGTCCTCGGTCACGCGGGCGAACTTGGCCGCTTCATCGAGGGGAGTGGTGTGTGCGACGCTTGGCGCTACAACCGGCTTTGCGGCAGGCTTCTGCGCCTGTGGCAAGGGGGTCTTCTGGCTGTCGTCGGATTGCTGACTGGTGGTCACCGCTGAAACTCTTTCACTTTACGAGCACTTGCTTTAGCCAACTCTACCTGTGACCTCCGCTTCTTAGTAAGCCGACGTGCACAGGTTTCTCGGGTTTCGGGCTATAAGATGGATAGGTAGCCCAATTTGCACTAAGGAGTTTCATGGCACGCAAGGCCTCACTATCAGGTTTCCCGGAATGGCTTCCAGCCGAACGGGCTGTCGAACAGCACGTGCTGGACACCTTGCGCCATGTCTTCGAGCTTCATGGATTCGCCAATATCGAGACCCGTGCCGTGGAAACCCGCGCGCAGCTGCTGCGCAAGGGCGAAATCGACAAGGAAGTCTACGGACTGTCGCGCCTGGCCGCCGAGGATGACAAGAACGATCCGAACGCGCTGGCCCTGCACTTCGACCTCACCGTGCCTTTCGCCCGCTACGTGGTGGAGAACGCCGGACACCTGGCCTTCCCGTTCCGCCGCTACCAGATGCAGAAGGTGTGGCGCGGCGAACGCCCGCAGGATGGCCGTTTCCGCGAATTCACCCAGGCAGATATCGACGTCGTGGGCGATGGCGCCCTGCCCTTCAGCTACGACGTGGAACTGGCGCTGACCATCGCAGATGCGCTCTCCGCCCTGCCGATCGGAGATTTCCGCCTGCGCGTGAACAACCGCAAGCTGGCCGAAGGCTTCTACCGCGGCCTGGGCTTGGACGATCCGGATGCCGTGCTGCGCGCCATCGACAAGCTGGAGAAGATCGGCGATGACGCAGTTGCCAAGATCCTCATCGAGGAAGTCGGCGCCACCGCAGAGCAGGCGGCCGCCGCCCTGGCCCTGGCCAAGATCCGCACCCTGGACACCTCCTTCATTGAGCAGGTCCGCGCACTGGGCGTGGCGCACGAGCTGCTGGACACCGGCCTGGATGAGCTCGCGCAGGTCATCGACGCCGCGTCCAAGCGCGCACCGGGCAAGGTCATGGCAGACCTGTCCATCGCCCGCGGCCTGGACTACTACACCGGCACCGTCTACGAAACCGTGCTGGTGGGCCATGAATCCCTGGGCTCAATCTGCTCGGGCGGGCGCTACGAATCGTTGGCTTCCAAGGGGAAGAAGAACTACCCGGGCGTGGGCCTGTCCATCGGCGTCACCCGCCTGGTCTCGCGCATCCTCGCCGAAGAGGTGGTCACCGCCAGCCGCTCGGTGCCTTCGGTGGCATATGTCACCTTGGCCAACGAGGACTCCTGGCACGAAGCGCAGGATGTCGCCGCGCAGCTGCGTGAGCGTGGCATTGCCTGCGAGGTCGCGGCCAGCGCGGAAAAGTTCGGCAAGCAGATCAAATACGCTGATCGCCGCGGGATTCCGTTCGTATGGTTCACCCACGCCGACGGCACCCACGAGGTCAAGGACATCCGCTCCGGCGAGCAGGTGCCAGCCGATCCGGCCACTTGGACGCCGGCCGAATCAGATCTTAAGATCGCCATCAGCTAGTTTCAGGGCTTTGCCGCCCGTCCGCGCACCAGTAATGGTGCACTAAACTTCATGGGAAGAAACTTTCCACACAAACCGAAAGGATCGTAGTGCTACGCACTCATCAGCTGGGCGTCTTGAACGCCGAGCACATTGGACAGCAAGTCACCCTCACCGGCTGGGTCGCACGCCGCCGTGACCACGGCGGAGTCGCCTTCTTGGATTTGCGCGACGCGTCGGGCGTGGCCCAGGTCGTCGTGCGCGATGAAGAGGACTTCCATCCGCTGCGCAATGAGTTCGTCCTGCAGATCACCGGCAATGTCGAGCGCCGCCCGGAAGGCAACGAGAACCCGAACCTGCCAACCGGCGAGATCGAGGTCATCGCGGACACCGTGACCGTGCTGAACACCGCCGCTCCGCTGCCGTTCCAGGTCGATGAGCACGTCGAGGTCGGCGAAGAGGCGCGCCTGCGCCACCGCTACCTGGATCTGCGCCGCCCGACCCCGGCACGCAACATCCGCCTGCGCTCCGAAGCCAACCGCGTCGCACGCAACCTGCTGCACGATGAGGGCTTCATTGAAATCGAAACCCCGACGCTGACCCGCTCCACCCCGGAAGGCGCCCGCGACTTCGTCGTGCCTGCACGCCTGACCCCGGGCTCCTGGTACGCGCTGCCTCAGTCCCCGCAGCTGTTCAAGCAGCTGCTGCAGGTCGGCGGCTTCGAGAAGTACTACCAGATCGCCCGCTGCTACCGCGACGAGGACTTCCGCGCGGACCGCCAGCCGGAGTTCACCCAGCTGGACATCGAGGCATCGTTCGTCGAGGAAGACGACATCATCGCGCTCGGCGAGAAGCTGGTCAAGGAGCTGTGGAGCCTGATCGACGTCCAGGTGCCGACCCCGATCCGCCGCATGGCCTACTCCGAGGCAATGGCCAAGTACGGTTCGGACAAGCCGGACCTGCGCTTCGGCCTGGAACTGACGGAGATGACCGAGTACTTCGCGAACACCTCCTTCAAGGTGTTCCAGTCCGAGTACGTCGGTGCCGTCGTCATGCCTGGAGGCGCATCCCAGCCACGCCGCACCCTGGATGCCTGGCAGGAATTCGCCAAGCAGCGCGGTGCCAAGGGCCTGGCCTACGTGCTGATCAAGGAAGATGGCGAGCTGGCAGGCCCAGTGGCCAAGAACCTGTCCGACGAGGAGAAGGCCGGCCTGGCCGCGGCCACCGGCGCCTCTGCCGGCGACTGCATCTTCTTCTCCGCCGGCAAGAAGAACGAATCCCGCGCGCTGCTCGGCTCGGTTCGTGTCGAGATCGGCCACCGCACCGGCCTGATCAAGGACGGCGACTGGGCCTTCGTCTGGATCGTTGATGCACCGATGTTCGAAGCCGCTTCCGACGCTGTCGCTTCCGGCGACGTGGCAGTGGGCGCCGGCGCCTGGACCGCTGTGCACCACGCGTTCACCAGCCCGAAGCCTGAGTTCATGGATACCTTTGACACCGATCCTGGCTCGGCCCTGTCCTATGCCTACGACATTGTCTGCAACGGCAATGAAATCGGCGGCGGCTCGATACGTATTCATCAGCGCGACGTGCAGGAGCGTGTCTTCAAGGTCATGGGCGTGACCCAGGAGCAGGCCGACACCCAGTTCGGCTTCCTGCTCGAGGGCTTCAAGTACGGCGCCCCACCGCATGGCGGCATTGCCCTGGGCTGGGACCGCGTGCTGCAGCTGCTGACCAACTCGGAGTCCATCCGCGACGTCATCGCCTTCCCGAAGACCGGTGGCGGCTTCGATCCGCTGACCCAGGCTCCTGCGCCAATTACCCCGCAGCAGCGCAAGGAAGCCGGCATCGACTTCAAGCCGGAAAAGAAGAAGGCCGAAGAAGGCGACAAGGCTGAAGCAGAAGCCAAGTAGGCATTCGCTGTTCAAGGAAGCCGGGTGGAACGCATTTCATGTGTTCCATCCGGCTTCTTTTGCGTATTTGTTGGCCAAGCAATGGATTAATGGCGATTTTAATACTAGGTTGGTTTTCAACCTAGTTTTCGATCCCAGGAGAACCCGTGTCGTTAGTGCTTCCCGACGACGTTATTGAGCTCTACCCAGAAAGCGACCGTGAATGGGCGCGGGACTTCAACATTGCTCTGTGGTGGAAGGACCTGGATGATTCACAGTGCGCAGCGGAACTGGGGAAGGTCCTGGATGCCATCCGCGACAGCGGGCAGAGCGCGGAAGAACTCTTCGGTGATCCCGCCGAATTCGGCGAAGTCCGCGCTTATGCGCGCTTGACCCCTCAGCAACTGGCTGATTCGGAGCTGCCGGTCAGTAATAGCTGGGGCCTGATTGCTGGTGCCGGCTTGGTCGTCGGGCTGTTATGCGCAGGGTTCGGTATTTGGATCGGATTCAGAGATGGATGGGCCGCGACATCGTGGCATTATTGGCAGCTGGCGGCTTTGTCCGCCGGGGCCGGCTTGGCAGTATCTGGACACCTGTGGTGGTTGCATCGGGTCAGGGGCAAATTCGCCCTATCCTGGATACTCGGCCTTGCCGCAGCCACTGCTGCCACCGCTGTAGCCGTGCTGATCGCAGTACTCGGCGCGGAGGAAGCGATGCCGCTGCCCAACTGGCTGGTGCCGATCATCGGCGTTGCACTGGTTGTCAGCGTTTTTTGGTTGCCGTTCGCAGAGGAATCTGGCGCGAAACGAGAAGCGGTCTGCGTGGATGTGGATCCTGAGTCCTGGTTTGCCGAGGTTTCGCGTTTACTACGCGGGCGCTATGGAATGCGGAGCAAAGAGGCGGACT
The DNA here is from genome assembly GCF_006539525.1 of Glutamicibacter nicotianae. Lineage (GTDB taxonomy): Bacteria > Actinomycetota > Actinomycetes > Actinomycetales > Micrococcaceae > Glutamicibacter > Glutamicibacter nicotianae. The sequence goes on from NZ_BJNE01000001.1 coordinate 151,457, forward strand.
TCGCCCTTGAATCTGCCCGCGAACACTGGTCAGCCCTGCACAGGGAGGACGGCAATGCCAGAATTTCCGAAGAGTTCGGCACGCCGATCGAATTCGCCATCGGGCTGTCGGTCAACACCGGCAAAGCGTTAAAGCGGCGCTGGTTGCTTCGTCGCCTGTTTCCGCTAGCCGTCGTGGGTCTGTACAGCATCAGCCTTGTTCCGGCAGTGATCGCTCCAGAACGCAGCGGTTGGGATATCTTCTTCGCGGTCTGCATGCTGATTTTTGCTGCAGGGACACTCTATGAGCTGCGTCCTGCGAACCGGGCAAGCTATGTCGAGGACAGGCTGGCCGAAAGGCGTGCCCAGTCCCGCGGGCTGGAAGAAGGAAAAGATGGGTAAAGATGCGCCATTTCCCGGTAGCTGGCAACGCGCGATACTGCCTATGTTGCTTCTTGCAGAGCTCTCCAGCAGCCCGGCTCATGGTTATGCGCTGTCCAAATCCCTGCAGGAACGGGGTTTCGGTCCGATCAAGGGTGCTACGCTCTATCCCGCATTGTCCAAGCTTGAGGCCGCGGGCTACGTGGACACGCGGTGGGAAGAAGGCCAAGGTGGTCCTGGACGGAAGGTCTACGGGCTATCTGCCGCCGGTCGCGCCGAACTGGGCCGCCAGCGCGACAGTTTCGATAAGCTGGCAGCACTGGTTCAATCCACCGGAACCTAGGCCAGATCGGCCGAATCCACAATCACCGTGAAAGGCCCGGAATTCACCAGCGACACATTCATCATCGCCCCGAACTTCCCGGTCTCCACGTGGGCCCCCAGCTCCCGCAGGTAGGACACGAAGTACTCGTAGAGCGGTTCGCTCACTGGGCCCGGCGCGGCATTGGACCAGGACGGGCGCCGGCCCTTGCGCACCGAGCCGTAGAGCGTGAACTGGCTGATCACCAGCAGTGGAGCGGCAGTGGACTCTGCACTGGATTCGTCCTTCAAGATCCGCAGCCGCCAGATCTTCTCCGCAACCTTGCGTGCCGTTGCTTCATCATCGTCATGGGTGACCCCCAGCAGGATCACCAGCCCGGGGGAAGCGAGACGGCCTACGATCTCCCCTTCGATTTCGACGTGGGCGGTGCTGGCGACCTGGACGACGGCGCGCATGGAGCAAGTCCTTTCAAGAGGCGGTGTGTGAGTGCGACGACGCGTTGGCTTGCGCCGCGCGACTACCAGAGTATCGGTAGGCTTAGGGGGTGAGCGATTTGTTCGATTCCTTGTCCGATGATCAGCACGATGGGAGCACCTCCCAAGTCAACCGGCCGCGTCCGCCGCTGGCGGTGCGCATGCGCCCGCGATCCCTGGACGAACTGGTTGGCCAGCAGCACCTCTTGGGTCCTGGCTCTCCGCTGCGCCAGCTCGCCGAGCATCCGGAAACCGGCCTGGCAGGCCCGGCCAGCGTGATCCTCTACGGCCCTCCGGGGATCGGCAAAACCACCATCGCCCACGTGATCGCCCGCGCCACCGACCGCAAGTTCGTCGAGCTCTCCGCGATCACCGCAGGCGTCAAGGACGTGCGCCGGGTCATCGAGCAGGCGAAGGACGACCGAGATCTGCGCGGGATCACCACCGTCTTGTTCCTCGATGAGATCCACCGCTTCAACAAGGCCCAGCAGGATGCCCTGCTGCCCGGCGTGGAGAACCGTGTTGTCGTCCTAGTAGCCGCGACGACCGAAAACCCTTCCTTCTCGGTGATTTCTCCGTTGCTCTCGCGCTCCTTGCTGCTGACCTTGCGCCCGCTGACCGACGGCGACCTGTCCACCTTGCTCGAGCGCGCTGTAGCCGACGAGCGCGGCTTCGATGGACAAGTGATCCTGGACGACGAGCAGCGCGAGGCGATTGTCCGCCTGGCCCAGGGCGATGCGCGCCGCTCGCTCACCGTGCTGGAGGCCGCCGGCGCGGTCGCCTGGAACGCCGCCGGGAAGGATGTCGCACCGCCGGTGCACATCACCGCAGGCCATGTGCAGCTGGCCATGGACCAGGCGGTACAGCGCTACGACAAGGATGGCGACCAGCATTACGACATCATCTCCGCGTTCATCAAGTCCATCCGCGGCTCGGATGTGGACGCTGCCCTGCACTATCTGGCCCGCATGCTCTCCGCAGGGGAGGACCCCCGCTTCATCGCCCGCCGGCTGATGATCTCGGCCTCGGAAGACATCGGCATGGCCGATCCCACCGCGCTCCCGCTCGCGGTCGCCGCTGCCCAGTCGGTTCAGCTCACCGGCATGCCCGAAGCGCGGATCATGCTTGGCCAGGCGACAGTGCATCTGGCCACCGCTCCGAAGTCCAACGCCTCCTACAACGCGATCAACGCCGCCCTGGCCGATGTGTCCGAAGGCAAGGGCTCGCTGGTACCCGACCACCTGCGCGACGCGCACTATCCAGGTGCCAAATCGCTGGGCCACGGGGTGGGCTACATCTACTCGCACGATGCGCCGCATTCCATCGCCACCCAGCAGTACCTGCCCGATGACCTGGTGGGCACCAACTACTACACGCCCACCAATAACGGCGCCGAAAAGACCCTTGGGTCCCGCCTGGCCCGCTTGCGCGAGATCATCCGCGGCAAGGATCCGCTGCGTTCCAAGGGCAAGCGCTAAGTGTGCGCTAGGACTCAGCGAAAGCAACGGCGATTTCGTGTAAACTTGATCCTTGGCTGGCAAGCCTTGCCTGTGCATTCGAGTGATCGGCTGCACAGCGAGGTTGAAGTGAAGCAGGGACGCGACGCCCACACACTCTCCCTCCTGGAGGCCAGTAGATACCGTCGCTAATCGAAAGGGACACACCATGGCTAACGCCCGTGCCCGCCGTACCGTACGCCTCTCGCGTGCGCTCGGCCTTGCATTGACTCCAAAAGCTGAAAAGTACATGGAGCGCCGTCCATACGGTCCAGGCCAGCACGGCCGCGCCCGTAAGAAGCAGGACAGCGACTACGCAGTACGTCTGCGCGAAAAGCAGCGTCTGCGTGCCCAGTACGGCATCCGCGAAGCTCAGATGCTGAGCGCCTTCAAGGAAGCTAAGCGCCTCGGCGGCGAAACCGGCGGAAACCTGCTGGCTCTGCTCGAGTCCCGTCTGGATGCCCTGGTTCTGCGTGCAGGCTTCGCCCGCACCATCCAGCAGGCTCGCCAGATGGTTGTACACCGCCACATCCTGGTCAACGGCCAGCGTGTAGACCGTCCGTCCTTCAAGGTGCAGCCGGGTCAGCTGATCCACGTGCATGAGAAGAGCGAGAAGATGGTTCCATTCCAGATGGCTGCAGCCGGCGAGCACGCAAAGGTGCTGCCAGCTGTTCCTGCTTACCTGGACGTGAAGCTGGAAGCCCTCCAGGCGACCTTCGTGCGCACCCCAGAGCGCGCCGAAATCCCAGTGACCTGCGAAGAGAACCTCGTGGTCGAGTACTACGCACGCTAAATCCGTGCGCTAGTTCCAAGCCCGCAGCCGGAAACGGTTGCGGGCTTGTCGCTTAACTACCTATATATGCTCTGACTTCGATAAGGTGGACTGGCACCAAAAACCCAAAGCAGAAGAGGAAGCACATGTCGGGTTCGGATATTGCAGGGCTCATCGCCGCCGGCGCGTTTGTCGTACTAGTTGTGCTGCTGGCAGTGCCGATCATCAAGTTGGGCAAGGTGTTCGACGAGCTGCGCAAATCGATCAAGGACCTGGCTGACGGAACCACTCCGTTGATCGGCGAAGTCGCGACCACCGTTGCGACCACCAATGACCAGCTCAAGAAGGTCGACGTCATCACCAGCAACGTTTCTGACACCACCGCCAACGTTTCCGCGCTGTCCTCGCTGATAGCAGCCACCGTTGGCAAGCCGCTGATCAAGGTTGCAGCATTCACCGAAGGCGTGAAGGCTGCCATGAACACCAAGCCAAGCGGCAAGGCACGCCGCAGCCGCTAAGCAGGCAACGCTGTTTGATCGAACACGTATCGGCGTGCTGAATAGGATACGGCCATCTGGTGGCCGCCAAGGAGACTAGAATGAAAAAGCTCTTGTGGGTTTCGATTGGAGTGGGCGTTGGCGTGCTCGCGTCCAAGAAATACGCTGAAGTTTCGTCCGGGGCGGCGCTGAACCGCCAGGTCGGCAAGTACGCCGACCGCGCCTCGGAATATTGGGAAGCCTTCCGCCAGGGAATGAGCTCCCGCGAAGAAGAATTGCGTTCCGCCTTGGGCGTGGACGCCGCTAAGTGAAGGGATCATCCGTAACACGATGAAAACGCAGGAAATTGCCCGTCGTTGGGTCGACTTTTTCGTCTCTAAGGGCCATGCCGCGGTGCCGAGCGCCTCGCTGGTCTCGGCCGACCCTTCGCTGTTGTTCACGGTGGCCGGCATGGTTCCGTTCATCCCTTACCTCACCGCGCGCGAAGAGCCGCCATACTCCCGTGCCACCTCGGTGCAGAAGTGCATCCGCACCGGTGACATCGAAGAGGTCGGCAAGACCGCCCGTCATGGCACCTTCTTCCAGATGTGCGGCAACTTCTCCTTCGGCGACTACTTCAAGAAGGAAGCCATCCACTTCGCCTGGGAGCTGCTGACCAGTTCCGTCGAGGACGGCGGCTACGGCCTGGACAAGGACCGCCTGTGGGTCACCGTCTACGAAGACGGCGACGAGAAGGACCTCGAGGCCCGCCGCATCTGGGAAGAAGAGATCGGCATGCCTACCGAGCGCGTTGTCGGCACCGGCAAGGAAGACAATTACTGGAACACCGGCCAGCCCGGCCCCGGCGGACCATGCTCGGAGATCTACTACGACCGCGGCCCGGCCTACGGCGTCGAAGGCGGCCCCGCCGTCGACGAGACCCGCTACGTGGAAATCTGGAACCTGGTGTTCATGCAGTACCGCCTCTCGGCAGTACGCTCCAAGACCGACTTCGACGTTGCCGGCGAACTGCCCAAGCGCAACATCGATACCGGCCTGGGCCTGGAGCGTCTGGCGATGATCCTGCAGGGCGTCGAGAACATGTACGAGACCGACCAGGTCCGTCCGGTGCTCGACAAGGCAGCCGAACTGGCCGGCGTCACCTACACATCCACCGAGGATCCTGCCGACCCGAACCACGCCACCGACGTGCGCCTGCGCATGATCGCCGACCACATCCGCTCCTCGCTGATGCTGATCTCCGACCAGGTCACCCCGGGCAACGAAGGCCGCGGCTACGTGCTGCGCCGGCTGATCCGCCGCGCCGTGCGCGCCATGCGCCTGATGGGCGTGGACACCGAGGTGCTCCCTGAGCTGCTTCCGGTCTCGCGCGACGCCATGAAGGGCGTCTACCCGGAGGTTGAGGCCGATTTCGAGCGCATCGCCCGCATCGCCTACGCCGAGGAACGCGCCTTCCGACGCACCATCGCTTCGGGCACCACCCGCCTGGACGAGGCGCTGAACCACGCCAAGGAGGAAGGCAAGAACCTCTCCGGCGACGACGCCTTCACCCTGCACGACACCTACGGCTTCCCGATCGACCTGACCCTGGAGATCGCCGCCGAGGCTGGCCTGTCCGTCGACGAGTCGCGCTTCCGCGAACTGATGAACGAGCAGCGCACCCGCGCCCAGAAGGACGCCAAGGCCAAGAAGGCCGGCCACGCCGACCTGTCGGTGTACAACAAGCTGGCCGAGGCCGGCAACGTGCACTTCACCGGCTACGACACCCTCGAAGGCGAATCCTCCATCCGCGGCATCATCCGCGATGGCCAGGTCGTGCCGTTCGCCGAGCAGGGCCAGGAAATCGACCTGGTGCTCAACGAAACCCCGTTCTACGCCGAATCCGGCGGCCAGGCAGGTGACAGCGGCCTGATCACCGGCGACGGATTCGTGCTGGAAGTCACCGATGTGCAGGCCCCGGTCAAGGGCCTGAGCGTCCACAAGGTCATCGTGCGCGAAGGCGAACTGCCTGCCGAGGCACTGGTGCGCACCCAGGTCGACGCCGTGCGCCGCCGCTCCGGCGAGCAGGCGCACTCGGCCACCCACCTGGTGCATGCCGCCCTGCGCGAGCTGCTTGGCCCGACCGCCACCCAGGCCGGCTCCTTCAACAAGGCAGGCTACCTGCGCTTCGACTTCTCCTGGGCCGAGGCGCTGTCCGCTGCCGCGCGCAGCGAGGTCGAAGAGGTCGTCAACCTTGCCATCGCCGCCAACCACCAGGTCATCACCAACGAGATGGCGCTGTCCGAGGCGAAGAAGCTGGGCGCAATGAGCCTGTTCGGCGAGAAGTACGCCAACGACGTGCGCGTGGTGGAGATGAACGGCGCCTGGTCGCGCGAACTGTGCGGCGGCACCCACGTGGATACCACCGCCCGCATCGGCCAGCTGACCCTGCTCTCCGAGGCTTCGGTGGGTTCGGGCAACCGCCGCGTCGAGGCGCTGGTGGGCATGGAAGCCTTCCGCCACGGCGCTGCCGAGCGCGCCCTGGTCTCCGAGCTCTCCGGCCTGTTCCGCGTGCCATCCAGCCAGGTCTCCGAGCGCGTCAACGATACCGTTGCCAAGCTCAAGGCCGCTGAGAAGCAGATTGCCGAACTGAAGAACCAGGCAATGCTGGCCCAGTCCGCGGCGCTGCTGCAGAAGGTCGTCACCATCGGCGGCACCCGCCTGCTGGCGCACAACGCCGGAGAAGTCGACTCCGCCGATGCGCTGCGCACCATGGCGCTGGACCTGCGCGGCAAGCTGGGCTCCGAAGCCGCAGTCATCGTGCTGATCGGCGTGTCCAACGGCCGTCCGCTGGTGCTGGCGGTGACCAACGAGGAGGCCCGCGCCAACGGCTTCAAGGCCGGCGCCCTCGTCCGCACCGCAACCGGCGTGCTCGGCGGCGGTGGCGGCGGCAAGGACGACATGGCCCAGGGCGGCGGCCAGGACGCGTCGAAGATCGACGACGCGCTGGCTGCCATCCAGACGGCACTGGCCAATGGCTAATGCCGCTCTCGGCGTCGACGTGGGCCTGGCCCGCGTCGGCGTCGCCGCATCCGATCCCTCGGGAATCCTCGCCACTCCGGTGATGACCCTGCGCCGGGATGCCAAGAAGAATTCGGATCTGCGGATGCTCTTGCGCATCATTGCCGATCGCGGCGTCACCGAGGTCTTCGTCGGAGAGCCGAAATCGCTGGCCGGCAACTCGACCGAATCCACCAAAATGGCACGTGACTACGCGATTGCCTTGGCGGAAGAAGCCGCAAGCGCTAATATCGAGCTTGAGGTTTTCCTGGTCGACGAACGCCTGAGCACCGTGAACGCGCATCGGTCGTTGCACGCCTCGGGCAAGAAGATGGCAGAGCACCGCAAGGTCGTCGACCAGGTCGCAGCCACCGAGATCCTGCAGCAAGTGCTGGAAATGCGGCGCAACAACGTCCGCGTGCAAGCCAGCCGGATTGTGCTGCGCTAGCCCACCACCGCTAGTGCTCCACAACGACCCGAGAGATGAGAGTTGATGCGAGAAGAAGCCCGCCACGAACGGCAACGCGAAACGCATCGCGCGCTATATGAACGCTTTGCCGCCGGAACCGGCGTGCCCATTGCACAACCCTCAGAACCGGAACTGGCCGGCGCCGAGCACTACGGCGAACCGCTAGCGGCCACCGCGGAACCCGGCGCTTCGGGCGGGGAAGACACCCACACCAGGTTCCTCCCCGCCCAAGTGGCCGCTGACGCCGAAATGCAGGAATCCGACGATCCTGCAGACGCCCAGGATGAGGACTACACCGGGGAAACGCACGCCGTACAGCCGGCAGTTGTCTTCGGCGACGAGCCGCAGGACGAGCAAGCCGCGGCCCACAAGGCCCAGCGGCGCAAGCGCACCAAGCGCAAGCGCAACCTGGTGATGCTGGCCACCGTCCTGATTTTCGCGCTGGTGGTCTCCGGCTCGGTCTTCTTCGTCAAGTCCGTGCTCAAGCAGTTCAACCCGGACGACTACCCGGGCCCGGGCGGCGCCACCGTGGAATTCACCGTGGAAGATGGCTGGGGCGTGAACATCATTTCGCGCAAGCTCGAAGAGCTCGACGTCGTCTCCGACGATGGCCTGTTCTCTGACGCCGTCGCCGACTCCGAAGCCCAAAACAAGCTCATCCACCCCGGCACCTACCTGCTCAAGAAGCAGATGCCAGCAGCCGACGCTGCGGAGCTGCTCATCAACCAGCGTCCGGACAAGGTCTTCTACATCGCGTTGAAGGCCAATATGCGCATGGATGCCGCGATCAAGGAAATTGCCAAGGGCTCGGGCCTGAAGGAGAAGGACCTGCAGGCGCTGGCCAGCAAGCCGCAGGAGTTCGGCCTGCCCGACTCCGTGACGAACCTCGAAGGCTGGCTGCACCCGGGGGAGTACCGCTTCCCGCTGGAAACCAGCGCCAAGGAAGTGCTGGCCGAGCTGGTCAAGGCCACCAAGGTTTCCCTCGAGCAGGCGGGCATTACCGACCTCGACGAGGGCTACCGCATCCTGAAGATCGCCTCGATCCTGCAGGCGGAGGCGCGCACCCCGGACTACGCCACGGTCGCCGGAGCGATCGAGAACCGGCTGGATCCGGGCAACCGCGAGACGCACGGGCTGCTGCAGGTCGACTCCGCGGTGATCTATGGGCTGGGCCGCTACTCGCTGCAGTTCAGCGCGCAGGAGAAGCAGGACGCGTCGAACAAATACAACACCTACGTGCACAAGGGCCTGACGCCAACTCCGATCGGCTCGCCAGCGAATCCCGCGATCGAGGCCGCCGCCAATCCGGAAGACAACGGCTACTACTACTGGGTGACCGTCAACATCGAAACCGGCGAGACCAAGTTCGCCTCGACCTACGAAGAGCACCAGCGGTACAAGGCCGAATTCGACGCCTGGTGCGACGAGCATCCAGACGTCTGCTAGCGCAAGCCCGCGAACGAAAGACGCGTTGCCGCCCCCAGGGCCGGGCAATTACCAGCAGGAAGTCCATGAAGAAAATGAAGCAGGCAGCCGTCCTCGGCCACCCCATCAGCCACTCCAAATCGCCGGTGCTGCACCGCGCCGCCTACCAGCTGCTCGGCGCGCCGATCAGCTACAGCGCGATCGACATGGAACCGGGCCAGGCTGCCGGGCATGCAGCCGCGCTGCGCGCAGGCAACTGGGCCGGCTGCTCGGTGACCATGCCGCTGAAGGACGCATTCGTGCCATTGATGGACGACCTGTCCGCACGCGTGCAGCGCCTCGGCGCGCTGAACACCATCGTGGTCCGCGACGACGGCACCCTCTACGGGGAAAACACCGACGTCGACGGCCTGGTCCAGGCCCTCGACGATTTCGGGCTCGACCAGTGCGCGCAGGCGATGATCCTGGGCTCGGGCAACACCGCGCTGGCAGCCATCGAGGCCGCCGCTGAAGTGGGCGTGCGCCAGCTGGAGCTTGTCGTGCGTGCCGCCTCGCGGGCCTCCCGGGCCGTCGATCTGGCCCACCAGCTCGGGATGGAAACGACCGTCCACGAGATTTCGGGAATCGACCAGGCGCTGGCCGCGACACTGAACGGTATCCCGCTCGTGTTCTCCACGCTGCCGCCGCGTGCGGCCGACGATTGGGTGCCGGTGATCGGCGCAGGCAGCGGCATCCTGCTGGATGTCGCCTACGACCCGTGGCCCTCTGCCTTGGCACAAGCATGGCAAGGCACCGTAATCTCCGGAATCCATATGCTCGTGCACCAAGCCGTGGAACAAGTGCGATTCTTCAGTGCCGGAGCCTGGCAGGAATCGCGCCGAGCGGACGTCACAAATGCGATGTATGACTCTTTGGGTCTGGCCCGACACCAGTAATTAGTTCGTGTCATGGCAAAATAGATGACATGTTGCGTTGGTTGACCGCGGGCGAATCGCATGGCCCGGCACTCGTTGGAATTCTTGAAGGCCTACCCGCCGGAGTATCGGTGGATAGCGAAGCAGTGCGGGAGGCACTGGCACGCCGCCGTCTCGGCTATGGCCGCGGCGCGCGCATGAAATTTGAAAAGGACCAGGTCACCTTCCTCGGTGGCGTCCGCCATGGCAAGACACAGGGCGGCCCGGTAGCCATCGAAATCGGCAACACCGAATGGCCCAAGTGGGAACGCGTGATGAACGCCGACCCGGTGGATCTGGATGAGCTGGCCTCGCTGGCGCGCAACGCGCCGCTGACCCGTCCGCGTCCGGGCCACGCCGATTTCACGGGCATGCAGAAGTACGGCTTCGAGGACGCCCGCCCGATCCTCGAGCGCGCCAGCGCCCGCGAAACCGCGGCCCGCGTCGCACTGGGCACGGTGGCCTCGCGTTTCCTCAATGATTTGGGCATCCAGCTCGTCTCGCACACCACGGCCGTTGGCGCCGTGGCCGCACCGGCCGATGCACCGCTGCCCACCGCAGCCGATGTCGCCGCCCTGGACGCCGACCCGCTGCGCTGCTTCCACCCCGAGACCAGCGTAGCCATGGTCGCCGAGGTCGACGACGCCCACAAGGCAGGGGAGACCCTGGGCGGCGTCGTCGAGGTCCTCGCCTACAACCTGCCTCCGGGCATCGGTTCCTACGTGCACTGGGACCGCCGCCTGGACGCGCGACTGGCCGCCGCCCTGATGGGCATCCAGGCCATCAAGGGCGTCGAGGTCGGCGACGGCTTTGCCACCGCCGCGCGCCGCGGTTCGGCCGCGCACGATGAGATCGTGCACGCCGAAGACGGCAGCATCAAGCGCAACTCGAACCGCGCCGGCGGCATCGAGGGCGGCATGAGCATCGGCGAGGTGCTGCGCGTGCGCGCCGCCATGAAGCCGATCGCCACCGTGCCCCGCGCCCTGCGCACCGTGGACACCGCCACCGGCGAGGACACCACCGCGCACCACCAGCGCTCGGATGTCTGCGCCGTGCCGGCTGCCGGCGTGGTCGCCGAGGCCATGGTCGCTCTGGTGCTGGCCCAGTCCCTGCTGGAGAAGTTCGGCGGCGATTCGGTGGCCGAGACCAAGCGCAATATCGAGTCCTACCTGGCCAGCATCCCGGGCAATCTGGGTTCGACCGGCGTCTAGGAAGCACGCTTCAATGATCTACCTCATTGGTCCGATGGCCAGTGGCAAGTCCACCGTGGGCAAGTCACTGGCCACGGCCCTTTCTACCAGCTTCGCGGATTCCGACGCGGCCATCGTCGCCCACCACGGAACCATCGCGCAGATCTTCGCCGAGCATGGCGAAGCGCATTTCCGCGACCTTGAAGTCCAGGCGCTGTGCCGGCTGCGCACCGGTGTGGTCGCCACCGGCGGAGGCGCAGTGCTGCGCGAGGAGAACCAGCAGCTGCTCTCGCGCGGCACGGTAATCTACCTGGAACTCGGCGAACAGGCTGCCGCCGAGCGCATCAAGGGCGACGGGCACCGCCCGCTGCTGGCTGGTGACGAAGCCCTCAAGAGCTGGATCGCCGTCTACGAAAAGCGCCGCCCGATTTATGAAATGCTCGCTGACGTGCATGTTCTCGTGGATGGAAAGTCCGTTTCGCAAATTCTCGACGAGGTATTGCCGCAGCTGGAACGGCTGTGATTAGCCTCACGAGATGCAACTTCTGGCCGGGCTCACGCGTACGCTAGAAAAATCACCACCATCAGGAGGAAGCTAGACTGATGCCTATCGCACCGACCACCATGAAGGTCACCGGAAGCACCCCCGCGGAGTCGTACCCCGTCATGGTCGGCAACGGCCTCTTGGGCCAACTGCCCGACCTGCTTGGTCCCGCGGTCAAGAAGGTCCTGGTCATCCACCCGCGAGCACTGCGCGCCACCGGCGACGTGGTTCGCGACGAACTGGCGAAGTTCGGCCTGGAGGCATTGACCGCGGAAATTCCGGATGCCGAAGAAGGCAAGCACATCCAGGTTGCCTCCTTCTGCTGGGAAGTGCTGGGCAAGAACGACTTCACCCGCTCCGATGCAGTCATTTCCGTGGGCGGCGGGGCCGTCACCGACGTGGCAGGATTCGTTGCTGCCACCTGGCTGCGCGGCGTGAAGGTCATCCATATTCCCACCTCGCTGCTGGCCATGGTCGACGCTGCCGTGGGCGGCAAGACCGGAATCAACACCGCCGAGGGCAAGAACCTCGTCGGCGCCTTCCACCCGCCGGCCGCTGTGCTCGCCGACCTCGACGCGCTGGCCACCTTGCCGAAGAACGAGCTGGTCACCGGCATGGCGGAAATCGTCAAATGCGGCTTCATCGCCGACGAGCGCATCCTGGAACTGATCGAAGAGGATCCGGCCGATGCCGTCGATCCCGCCAGCGACCGCCTGCGCGAGCTGGTCGAGCGCACCATCGCCGTGAAGATCGACGTGGTCTCGCGCGACTTGAAGGAATCCGGCGACCGCGAATTCCTGAACTACGGCCACACCCTGGCCCACGCCATCGAGCTGGCCGAGCGCTACCAGATGCGCCATGGCGCAGCCGTGTCCATCGGCCTGGCCTTCGCCGCCGAACTGGGCCGCTCGGTGGGCTACACCTCCGACGCCGTGGCCGACCGCCACGTCGCGATCCTGAAGTCCCTCGGGTTGCCGACCACCTACCGCAACGACCGCTGGGCGGCGCTGCTCGACGGCATGAAGCGCGACAAGAAGGCCCGCGGCAGCCAGCTGCGCTTCGTCGTGCTGGAGGAAATCGGCAAGCCGCGCATCTATGAAGTGCCCGATAACTCGCTGCTCTTCGCCGCCTACCAGGAAATCGGGGAGTAAGCACATGGTCGACTACACCGCATACGCCATTGACGTCGCATCGGTAAACCGCGAAGGTGTCGGCACAGCTGTTGAAGGCGTGCTGATCGATCCCGAGACGCTCAAGCCCTACATCGCCGACGAGGCGGCCGCCGAGCAGCAGCTGCTGGTGGGTTCGCCCACCGACCAGGTAATGGTGCTGCTCGCCCGGGGCGAGCTGGCCAAGGCCGGCGAGCTGATCGCGGAATCGCGTTTCGTTGATCCGACCAACGCCCATCTGCGCGTCCTGGACACCGAGCTGACCCGCATGCAGGGCGACTTCGATCGCGCGATCAACCGCCTGCGCAAGCTGGCCGAGGAATTCGCCGGCACCGCGTACGAGCCGCTGATGCACTACCATGCAGGCCTGTCCTTCTTCGCGAAGGGCGATTACAAGGCGGCGGCCACCCGATTCCGCAAGGCCCTGGAGCTGCGCATCGAGTTGGACGACGACGCATACCTGGTCAACGCGGCCAGCACCTGCATGCATATTGCCGAAGAGCGCGCCGCGCAGTAATGCGCGCCACCGCGCCCAACCCTTTGTGCCCCATTGCGCGTAGGGTAAACTTGAACATGGATTTTTGATAATGCCGGCTGCAGCTGGCGAAAATAGAGGATTGAGGAAACGTGGCGGATACAACTGACATCAAGAATGGACAGGTCATCAAGATCGATGGCCAGCTCTGGACCATCATCGACTTCCAGCACGTCAAGCCAGGCAAGGGCGGCGCATTCGTGCGCACGAAGATGCGCAACGTCATCTCCGGCAAGGTCCTGGACAAGACCTACAACGCAGGCACCAAGATCGAACTGGCCACCGTTGACCGCCGCGATTACCAGTACCTCTACCAGGATGGCGAAGACTACGTCTTCATGAACCTGGAAGACTACGACCAGCTCACCGTTCCCGGCGCCACCGTTGGCGATGCCGCCGGCTTCCTGCTGGAGAACCAGAACCTGACCATCGCCATGTACGACGGCAGCCCGCTGTACCTGGAACTGCCGGCATCGGTCGTTCTGGAAATCACCTACACCGAGCCGGGCCTGCAGGGCGACCGCTCCTCGGCTGGCACCAAGCCGGCAACCCTGGAAACCGGCAAGGAAATCCAGGTGCCGCTGTTCGTCGAGCAGAACACCAAGGTGAAGGTTGACACCCGCACCGGCGATTACCTGGGTCGTGTCAACTAGTGAGAGCCCGCGCCAAAGCCCGCCGCCGAGCCCTTGAGTTCCTGTTCGAAGCCGAGGCCCGCGATGCAGATCCGCTGGCCGTAGCCATCGCACGACGGGAAAACTCGGACATCGTACTCAACGAGTACTCGCTGGCGATCATCGAAGGCGTGACCGCCCATCTGGCTCGCATTGACGAAGTTCTCGAAAGCTACGTCAAGGACTGGACCATCGAGCGCATGCCAGCTGTTGACCGCAGCGCACTGCGCATCGGCGTGTGGGAGCTGCTGTACAACGATGACGTTCCCGACGCTGTCGCCGTGGCCGAAGCCGTGGTGAACGTGCGGGAATTGTCCACCGATGAATCGCCGGAGTTCGTCAATGGCGTTTTGGGCCGTATCCAGAGCGTCAAGGACACCCTGGTCGACTAATTCGATCCTCACGTTTCCGAACCCGAGCCGGAGCCCCTTTGCGGGGTTCCGGCCCGGGCTTTTTTGCGCAGCCATTGCCCGCGGGGCGTGCGACGGCGAGGCTAGGGTGCATGAACCAGAAGCCCGAACGCTGGAGCAAATCCGTGATCGTGCCGGACATGTGGCTTGATCCCGACCAGGATCCGCGGGAAGCAGGGGACGACCCGGCACGGGAGCGGGCCACCTGCGAACGCTACCTGCGCGACTACCGGCTCACCATCGAGTTCAAATGCCAGGGCCTGGACGCGGCCCAGATGGCCTCGCGCCCGGTCCCGCCCTCCATGCTCAGCCTGCTGGCCCTGCTGTGCCACCTCGGCGAAGTCGAGCGGGACTGGTGCAACTGGATCGCCGCGGCGAGCCTGCCGGCAAGATCTACGGGCCGGCGGGATCCGACTTCGAGGCGGTGCGCCCGGACCCCGCCCAGGCATCCCAGGCGCTGCGCATCCTGCATGAAGAGCAAGATGCCACCGACCGCCTGCTGGCCGGCTTCGAAGACCTCGGCCAGCGCGCAGGACGCGAGCAGGTGGTCATCCGCGACCTGATGGTCCACCGCATCGAGGAGTACGCCAGGCACAGCGGGCATGCAGATCTGCTGCGCGAATGCTTCGACGGGAGGGTGGGCCAATAGCGCAGCACACTTCCAACGGTCCTGGCCGCTTAGTGCGTGTGTCGATCGCAACACCTGCCGTGCCTGCGGCAGGGTCGGTTCACGGGATCTGCGTGATTCTGCCCCTCGGCGAGAACCGCCAGCTGCATCCTTGTGACCGATCCCATGCCCTATTCAGTGTCATGCATAGGTTTCCGCTAGGGAATCGCCTCGCGCTCGTGATAATTTGAGTTAGCAATATTCCTTTAAATCCCGTCCCGTGAGGCGGAGAAGGGAGAGATGCACAGCATGGATGAGAATTCAGTGCCAGATGCCGCGCGCACGGTATTAACCGGCGACGACATCGAACGTGTACTCACTCGCGTAGCCTACGAAATCATCGAGGCCAACAAGGGCACCGACGACCTGGTCCTCCTTGGCATTCCCAGCCGCGGATTCCCGCTGGCCCAGCGCCTGGCAGCCCGCATCGCAGCCACCGCCGATGGCAATCTCGACCCGGCATCGCTGGTCGGCCAGCTCGACATCACCATGTACCGCGACGATCTGCGCCACTCCACCACCCGCACCCCGGCGCCAACGCGCCTTCCAGCAGGCGGCATCGAGGGCAAGGTTGTCGTACTGGTCGACGACGTGCTCTATTCCGGTCGCACCATCCGCGCCGCCCTGGACGCACTGGCCGACTGGGGACGCCCGCGCATCGTGCGCCTGGCCGTGCTGGTTGACCGAGGGCATCGCGAACTGCCGATCCGCGCCGATCATGTGGGCAAGAACCTGCCGACCGCGAAGAGCGAAAAGGTGCGCGTGCACCTGGCAGAAATCGATGGCACCAACGAAGTAGTGATCGAGGGCGCCGCATGAAGCACCTGCTCTCCACCGCGGATCTGACCCGCGACGAAGCCATCGCCATCCTGGATATCGCCGAAGAGATGCGTGAATCGGGAACCCGCCAGATCAAGAAGCTGCCGGCCCTGCGCGGACGCACCGTGGTGAATCTGTTCTTCGAGGACTCCACCCGCACCCGGATTTCCTTCGAGGCCGCCGCCAAGCGCCTGAGCGCCGACGTCATCAACTTCTCGGCCAAGGGATCGAGCGTATCCAAGGGCGAGTCGCTGAAGGACACCGCGCAGACCCTGCTGGCCATCGGCGCCGACGCGGTGGTCATCCGCCACCCGGATTCCGGTGCCCCGGCCCGGCTGGCGGCCACCGACTGGATCGGGCTGCCGATCGTCAACGCCGGCGACGGCACGCATGAGCACCCCACCCAGGCGCTGCTCGACGCCTTCACCCTGCGCCGCCAGGTGGCGCTGCGCGAGGGCACCAGCCCGGCAGGCCGCGGCCTGGACGGGCTGAAGGTCGCGATCGTCGGCGACATCCTGCACAGCCGTGTCGCCCGCTCCAACCTGTGGCTGCTGAACACCCTCGGTGCCGAAGTCACGATGGTCGCCCCTCCGACCCTGCTGCCGGTCGGCGCCGGATCCTGGCCGTGCACCATCAGCTACGACCTGGACGAGGTGATCGCCAAGGGCGTCGACGCGCTGATGATGCTGCGCGTGCAGGGTGAGCGGATGAATGCCGCCTACTTCCCGAACCCCCGCGAATACTCGCGCTACTGGGGACTGGACGATGCGCGCCTGGCGGAATTGGACGCTTTGGGCGCCGAAACCCTGATCATGCACCCGGGTCCGATGAACCGCGGCCTGGAGATCTCCTCGGCCGCCGCGGACTCGCCGCGCTCCACCGTGCTCGACCAGGTCACCAATGGCGTGGCCGTGCGCATGGCCAGCCTCTACATGCTCCTCTCCGGCGACCTGATCTGAAGGAAGAAACCATGAACTACTTGATCAAGCAGGCCTCCATCCTCGGCGGCGAACCTGCCGACGTGCTGATCGCCGACGGCAAGATCGCCCAGCTGGGCACCATCGCCGACGCCGGCGACGCGCAGGTGATCGATGCGACGGACCTGGTGCTGCTGCCGGGCCTGGTCGACACCCACACCCACCTGCGCGAACCGGGCCGCGAAGACGCCGAAACCGTGGAAACCGGTTCGCAGGCAGCCGCCCGCGGCGGCTACACCGCCGTGCACGCGATGGCCAACTCCACCCCGGTGGCCGACACCGCCGGCGTCGTCGAGCAGGTCTACGAATTGGGCCGCAAGGCCGGCTGGGTGGATGTCCGCCCGGTCGGTGCGGTCACCGTCGGCCTGGCCGGCAAGCAGCTGAGCGAAATCGGCGCGATGGCCGATTCCCGTGCCGCGGTGAAGATGTTCTCCGACGACGGCATCTGCGTCTTCGACCCGCTGCTGATGCGCCGCGCCCTGGAATACGTGAAGGCCTTCGACGGGGTCATCGCCCAGCACGCCCAGGAACCGCGGCTGACCGAAGGCGCCCAGATGAACGAGGGCGAAGTCTCCTCGATCCTGGGCATGCCCGGCTGGCCTGCGGTCGCCGAGGAATCGATCATCGCCCGCGATGTGCTGCTGGCCGAGCATGTCGGCGCGCGGCTGCACATCTGCCATGTGTCCACTGCCGGCTCGGTGGAGATCATCCGCTGGGCCAAGGCCCGCGGCATCCAGGTCACCGCGGAGGTCACCCCGCACCACCTGCTGCTCACCGACGAGAAGGTCCGCACCTACGACCCGGTGTTCAAGGTCAACCCGCCGCTGCGCCGCGAGGAAGACGTGATGGCGCTGCGCGCGGGCGTCGCCGACGGCACCATCGACGTGATCGGCACCGACCACGCCCCTCACCCGTCCGAAGCCAAGGACTGCGAGTGGGGCGCGGCGGCCATGGGCATGACCGGGCTGGAGACCGCGCTGTCGATCGTGCAGCACACGCTGGTCGACACCGGCTTGATGGGCTGGGCTGACGTCGCGCGCATCACCTCCGAGGTGCCCGCGCAGATCGGCCGCGTCGCCGACCAGGGCCGCCCGATCGCGGTGGGTGAGCCGGCCAACCTCACCCTGGTGGATCCGGCAGCCCGCTGGATCGTCGACCCGGCAGCCATGGCCACCAAGGGCCGCAACTCGCCGTTCGCCGGCATGGAGCTGCCCGGATTGGTGCGCGCCACCTTCTTCCACGGGCACGCCACCGTGCTCAATGGCCAGCTGGCAACCCCGAGGTCGATCAATGCCTGAGGGAGCACTTCAGCCGCTCATCTGGACGATCGTCGCGGTCGTCGCCGCCGTGACGCTGATCCTGCTGGGCTGGCGCAACCTCAAGGCCCGGCAATCGGCGATTCCCGAGCCGTTCGAGGAGTTCGCCGACCAGGTGGAGCACAGCTTCGAGGGCATGTACGTGGTCACCACGAAATTCGACGACTGGCTGGACCGCATTGCCGTGCATGAGCTCGGCGTGCGCACCAACGCCACCTTGGAGCTGGGCAGCGAAGGCGTGCACCTGATCCGTTCCGGAGCGCGCGACGTGCACATCCCGTGGGAGCACTACGAAGAGGTCAAGCGCAGCAGCGGGATGATCGGCAAGGTCGTGGAGAAGAACGGCCTGATCGTCATCACCTGGAACAAGGACGGCTTCACCTTCGACACCGGATTCCGTCCCCGCTACCACGAGGACACCCCCAAGATTTATCAGTTGCTGGCGTCGCACGACGACGTAA
This sequence comes from Glutamicibacter nicotianae, assembly GCF_006539525.1. Classification (GTDB taxonomy): domain Bacteria; phylum Actinomycetota; class Actinomycetes; order Actinomycetales; family Micrococcaceae; genus Glutamicibacter; species Glutamicibacter nicotianae. The sequence goes on from NZ_BJNE01000001.1 coordinate 170,021, forward strand.
GCCGAGCAGGAGACAAATAAGTGAATTCCCTGAGCAACCTACCAGCCGTGTTGGTACTCGAAGATGGCCGCATCTTCCGCGGACGCAGCTATGGCGCCGTGGGCACCACCCTGGGTGAAGCAGTCTTCACCACCGGCATGACCGGCTACCAGGAAACCCTGACTGACCCGTCCTACGCGCACCAGATCATCGTGCAGACCTTCCCGCACATCGGCAACACCGGCGTGAACTCCGAGGATCCGGAATCCACCCGCATGTGGGCCGCCGGCTACGTGGTGCGCGACGCCGCCCGCCGTCCGAGCAACTGGCGCAGCGAGCGCACCCTGGACGAGGACCTTGTCGAGTACGGCATCGTCGGCATCCAGGGCGTGGACACCCGCGCGCTGACCCGCCACCTGCGCGACGCCGGCGCCATGAAGTCCGGCATTTTCTCCGGCGATGACGCCGCGAAGTCCGACGCCGAACTGGTGGAACTGGTCAAGGCGCAGCCGTCGATGGCCGGGCGCAACATCTCCGCCGAGGTGTCGGTTGACACCGCCTACATCGTCGAGCCGGCCGACCACGGCTACACCGGCGAGCCCAAGCGCACCGTCGCCGCCATCGACCTGGGCATGAAGTCGATGACCCCGCACCGCCTGGCCGAGCGCGGCCTGCGCGTGCACGTGCTGCCGTACAACGCCACCCTTGAGGACATCAAGGCCACCGGCGCCGAAGGCGTCTTCTTCTCCAACGGCCCGGGCGACCCCGCCACCGCCACCGCGCAGGTGGAACTGGTGCGCTCGGTGCTCGATGCCGGCATGCCGTACTTCGGCATCTGCTTCGGCAACCAGATCCTGGGCCGCGCGCTGGGCTTCGACACCTACAAGCTGCGCTTCGGCCACCGCGGCATCAACCAGCCGGTGATGGACAAGGCCACCGGCCGCGTGGAAATCACCAGCCAGAACCACGGCTTCGCCGTCGACGCGCCGATCGAAGGCACCGTCACCGCGCCGGTCGAGCGCTTCGGCAAGGTCGAGGTCTCGCACTACTCGCTGAACGACCACGTGGTCGAGGGCCTGTCCTGCCTGGACATCCCGGCCTTCTCCGTGCAGTACCACCCAGAGGCCGCATCCGGCCCCCACGATGCCGCCTACCTCTTTGACCGCTTCATGACCGCGTTGGATTCCGCCGCAGAAAAGGACAGCAAGTAATGCCTAAGCGCACCGATCTGAAATCAGTTCTCGTCATCGGTTCGGGTCCGATCGTCATCGGCCAGGCCGCCGAGTTCGACTATTCCGGCACCCAGGCCCTGCGCGTGCTGAAGGAGGAGGGCCTGCGGGTCATCCTGGTCAACTCCAACCCGGCCACCATCATGACCGACCCGGAATTCGCCGACGCCACCTACGTCGAGCCGATCACCCCCGAGGTCGTCGAGAAGATCATTGCCAAGGAACGTCCGGATGCGATCCTGCCGACCCTGGGCGGGCAGACCGCGCTGAACACCGCGATCGCGCTGGACAAGTCCGGCGCCCTCCAGAAGTACGACGTCGAGCTGATCGGCGCGAACATCGAAGCCATCGAGCTGGGCGAGGACCGCGAGAAGTTCAAGGGCGTCGTCGAGCGCTGCGGCGCCGAATCGGCCCGCTCGGTCATCGTGCACACCCTGGACGAGGCCTTCGCCGCCGTCGAGGAGCTGAACTACCCGGTGGTCGTGCGCCCGTCGTTCACCATGGGCGGCCTGGGCTCGGGCATGGCCTACAACCCGGAGGACCTGCGCCGCATCGCCGGCGCCGGCCTGCAGTACTCGCCAACCACCGAGGTGCTCCTTGAGGAGTCGATCCTGGGCTGGAAGGAGTACGAGCTGGAGATGATGCGCGACAAGAACGACAACGTCGTGGTCGTGTGCTCCATCGAGAACTTCGACCCGGTCGGCGTGCACACCGGCGACTCGATTACCGTCGCCCCGGCGATGACCCTGACCGACCGCGAATACCAGAAGCTGCGCGACATCTCCATCGCGGTCATCCGCGAAGTCGGCGTGGACACCGGCGGCTGCAACATCCAGTTCGCCATCGACCCGGCCACCGGCCGCGTCGTGGTCATCGAGATGAACCCGCGCGTTTCGCGTTCCTCCGCGCTGGCTTCCAAGGCCACCGGCTTCGCGATCGCGAAGATCGCCACCAAGCTGGCCGTGGGCTACACCCTGGATGAGATCCCGAACGACATTACCAAGAAGACCCCGGCTTCCTTCGAGCCGGCCCTGGACTACGTGGTCGTGAAGGTCCCGCGCTTCGCCTTCGAAAAGTTCCCGGCCGCGGACAAGACCCTGACCACCACCATGAAGTCGGTCGGCGAAGCGATGGCCCTGGGCCGCAATTTCACCGAAGCGCTGCAGAAGGCGCTGCGCTCTCTGGAGCAGAAGGGCTCCGAGCTGTCCTTCGAGCCGATCCCGGAAGCCGAGCACGAAGCAGTGCTGGCCTCGATCGTGAAGGGCTCGACCGAACGCCTCTCGCTGGTCCAGCGCCTGCTGTTCTCCGGCGTGTCCATCGAGAAGCTGTTCGAGACCACCGCGATCGACCCGTGGTACCTGGACCAGCTGCAGCTGATCAACGAGGTCGCGCAGCTGGTGGCCGCGAACAAGCACCTGCCCGAGCACGTGCTGCGCGAAGCCAAGCGCCACGGCTTCTCCGATGCGCAGCTGGCCCAGCTCACCGGCAAGTCCGAGTCGGTGATCCGCGGCATCCGCCACGCGCTGGGCGTGCGCCCGGTCTACAAGACCGTTGACACCTGCGCCGCCGAGTTCGAGGCCTTCACCCCGTACATGTACTCCTCGTACGACGAGGAGACCGAGGTGGCGGCCCACGAGAAGAAGTCGGTCATCATCCTCGGCTCGGGTCCGAACCGCATCGGCCAGGGCATCGAGTTCGACTACTCCTGCGTGCACGCGGTGATGGCGCTGCGCGCCGAGGGCTACGAGACCGTGATGGTCAACTGCAACCCGGAGACCGTCTCCACCGACTACGACATCTCCGACCGTCTCTACTTCGAGCCGCTGACCCTGGAAGACGTGCTCGAGGTCATCCACGCCGAAGAGGAAACCGGCGGCGTGCTGGGCGTATTCGTCCAGCTCGGCGGCCAGACCCCGCTGAAGCTCGCCGCCGAGCTGAAGGCCGCCGGCGTGCCGATCCTGGGCACCTCGCCGGAAGCCATCGACCTGGCCGAGCACCGCGGCGCCTTCCAGCAGGTGCTGGATAACGCCGGGCTCGTCGCGCCGAAGAACGGCACCGCCGTGTCCTTCGCCGAGGCCAAGGCCATCGCCGACTCCATCGGCTACCCGGTGCTGGTCCGGCCGTCCTACGTGCTGGGCGGCCGCGGCATGGAGATCGTGTACGACGAGGCCAACCTCGAGCGCTACATCACCAACGCCACCGAGATCACCGTGGACCACCCGGTACTGGTGGACCGCTTCCTGGAAGACGCGATCGAGATCGACGTCGACGCCCTGTTCGACGGCACCGACCTGTACGTCGGCGGCATCATGGAGCACATCGAGGAAGCCGGCATCCACTCGGGCGACTCGGCCTGCACCCTGCCTCCGATCACCCTGGGCCCTGACGTGCGCGAGCGCGTGAAGCAGGCCACCCGGGCGATCGCCGAAGGCGTGGGCGTGCGCGGCCTGATCAACATCCAGTTCGCGCTGGCCAGCGACATCCTGTACGTGATCGAGGCGAACCCGCGTGCTTCGCGCACCGTGCCGTTCACCTCGAAGGCCACCGGCGTGCAGCTGTCCAAGGTCGCCGCGCTGATCGGCGTCGGCAAGACCCTGGCCGAGCTGCGCGGCAGCTACCTGCCGGCCACCGGCGACGGCGCGCACCTGCCGGAAGCCGCGGCCATCGCCGTGAAGGAAGCTGTCATGCCGTTCGCCCGCTTCCGCACCCCGGAAGGCAAGGTCGTCGACTCGCTGCTCGGCCCTGAAATGCGCTCCACCGGCGAGGTCATGGGCTTCGACAAGTACTTCGACACCGCCTTCGCCAAGTCGCAGGCCGCGGCGAACAACCCGCTGCCCACCGCCGGCAAGGTCTTCGTCTCGGTCACCAACCGCGACAAGCGCTCGATCGTGATGCCGGTCAAGCACCTGTCCGACAACGGCTTCGAGATCATCTCCACCGGCGGCACCGCCGAGGTTCTGCGCCGCAACGGCATCCCGACCCAGGTGGTGGGCAAGCTGCACGAAGGCGGGGAGTCCATCGTCGACCTGATCGTGGCCGGCCAGATCGGCCTGATCCTGAACACCCCGTCGGGTTCGGATGCGCGTGGCGACGGCTACGAGATCCGCGCCGCCGCGACCTCGGTCGGCACCCCGGTGATCACCACCGTTGCGGAATTCAACGCCTCCGTCCAGGCAATCGATGCCCTGCGCGAGTACGAGTGGGATGTCACCAGCTTGCAGGTGCACGACGCCAACCTGAACGCGGCACGCAATGCCTGAGCCGATTCCATTCGGCCAGCGGCTTCGTTCGGCCATGCAGGCTTCCGGCCCGCTGTGCGTGGGGATTGATCCGCACCCGGCGCTGCTGGAAGCCTGGGGGCTGGAGAATACCGCCGATGGCGTGCGATCTTTCTCACTGGCAGTCGTGGAAGCGATGGCCGGTGCGGCGGCCATCCTCAAGCCCCAGGTCGCCCTGTACGAGCGCTTCGGGTCCAAGGGATTTGCCGCGCTGGAGGACACCTTGAGCGCCGCGAAGGCCGCCGGGCTGCTCACGCTGGCCGACGCCAAGCGCGGGGATATCGGTTCGACCATGGCCGCGTACGCGACCGCATGGCTCGATGACGCTTCCCCACTGGTCTCAGACGCGGTGACCTTGAGCCCATACCTGGGCTACGAGTCGCTGCGTCCGGCACTGGATTTGGCTGCTGCCACCGGCAGGGGAGTGTTCGTTCTCGGGCTGACTTCCAACCCGGAGGGGCCGTCTGTGCAGCATGTCGGCGGAGAAAACTCTGTTGCTAAAACGATTATTGACCAAGTCACTGCCGAAAATTCAGGTGCAGAAGATTTAGGTCATGTCGGTTTGGTCGTCGGTGCCACCATCGGCGATGCGCCGGCCAGGCTCGGAATCGATCTGGCGGCCTCCAAGGCTCCGCTGCTCACTCCGGGACTTGGCGCGCAAGGTGCCACGGCAGCTGATATTGCCAAGTCATTCGCCTCCAGCTACGGCCAAGTGCTGGGCACGAGCAGCCGGGACATCCTCAAAGCGGGGCCGGACAAGACCGCGCTCCGCGACAAGGCCCTGAGGGTCCGGGACGAATTGCTGGCAGCTAGCTAGCAAAAAATTCGAATAAGTGGCATAGGCGCGTTGTGGCTATTAGAGTTTCTAGTAGCCACAACGCGTTTAGTCTTGCAAAAGCAGCGTTACCTCGCTATGTTTCTCAACATAAGCCTTAGTCCACTACAACTGAAGGATGGCTGAACGATGGTACTGCGAGAACTCTCTGACGAAGATCGTATCCGGGCCCGCGCCAAGGCACTCGCCGCACGCACTCGTCGTGCAGAAATCAAGGCGGAGTTCAGTGCCGGAAAAATTTCCATCACCGAGGTACTAGACTTGGTATACGAAGATGAAGCCGTGGGACGCATGCGTGTCATGGACCTTCTGGAATCGGTACCGGGCGTAGGTGAAGTACGCGCGGCAAACTTGCTGGAGCGACTTGGCATTTCCCCATCCCGCCGTCTGCGCGGACTGGGACGCAAGCAGCGCACCGCAATCACCGAGCACTTCAAGCAAAGCCCGCCAAAAACGAAAGTGTAGTCAATGACCGCAGCGTCGGTAACTGTTCTAGCCGGCCCCACGGCAGTAGGCAAGGGCACCGTCTCTACCTACATCCGCGATAACTATCCAGATGTCTGGCTCTCGGTGTCGGCAACGACCCGCAACGCCCGGCCGGGGGAGCAGGATGGAGTCCACTACTTCTTCGTGGGCCCCGAGCGCTTCCAAACCCTGGTTGAGGAAGGCCAGATGCTGGAATGGGCTGTCGTCCATGGCCAGAACAGCTACGGCACGATTCGCTCCACGGTTGAAAATGCAGTGGCACAGGGCAAGAAGGTCCTGCTGGAAATCGATCTGCAGGGTGCGCGCCAGGTCAAGGAGTCGATGCCCGAGGCAAAATTCGTCTTTCTCGCCCCGCCATCGTGGGACGAATTGGTGCGCCGGCTTGTGGGACGCGGCACTGAATCGGCCGAGGAACAGCAGCGTCGCCTGGAAACCGCTAAACTAGAACTTGCAGCGGAATCAGAATTCGACGTGACCATCGTCAACGACGATGTCGCACGTGCCGCCGAAGAGCTTGTAGCCCTCATGGGGCTAAAGAACGACAAATAGGGAGTCCTGTGTCCAACCCAGAGGGAATCATCAACCCATCGATCGACTCGTTGCTTGAGACCAACGACTCGAAGTACGCCATTGTGCTGAACTCGGCCAAGCGCGCACGCCAGATCAACGCCTACTACGCGCAGCTCAACGAAGGCCTGTTCGAGTACGTCGGCCCGCTGGTGGAAACCAAGCTGAACGAGAAGCCCCTGACCATCGCCTTGCGCGAGCTGGATGACAGCCTGCTGAAGGTCACTCCGGCCGAGGCCATCGAGGACTAATCGAAAAGTCGGCGCCCCGCAGCGGGCGCCTTCTTTTTCGTTAAGCCCCTTTTCCACCCACCTCATCACCGCACCGAATCCTCGAGGAAGTACTTCGTGAAGCGAATTGTCCTAGGCGTCTCGGCTGGCATCGCCGCCTACAAGTCCGTGCTCCTGCTGCGCTTGCTGCGCGAAGCCGGCCACCATGTCGATGTGATCCCCACCCAGAACGTCGCGAACTTCGTGGGCAATGCCACCTGGGAGGCCCTGTCCGGAAATCCGGTGACCTCGAATGTGTTCGAAGCGGTCGATACCGTCAACCACGTGCGTCTCGGCCAGCAGGCCGATCTGGTATTGATTGTTCCGGCTACCGCCGATGTGCTGGCCAAGGCCGCCGCAGGGCTGGCCGACGACCTGCTCACCGGCACCTTGCTGGCCACCCGGGCTCCGGTTGTGATGGCCCCCGCCATGCACACCGAAATGTGGCAGCACCCGGCCACCGTCACGAATGTGCAGACCCTGCGCGATCGCGGCGTGCGGGTGATCGAACCTGCCTCGGGGCGGCTTACCGGAAAGGATTCGGGACCGGGCCGGCTTCCGGAACCAGATGAGATCTTCGCGGCAGTCCAGGACCTGCTCTCCGAGCCGGTGCTCGCTGGTTCCAAGGTCCTGATCACCGCCGGGGGCACCCGCGAACCGCTGGACCCGGTGCGCTTCTTGGGCAACCGCTCCTCGGGCCGCCAGGGTGTCGCGCTGGCGCAGGCCGCCCGTGATGCCGGGGCCGAGGTCACGCTGATCGCCACCCATCTGGAAGTTCCCGCGCCGCATGGCGTGAAGCTGGTGCACGCTTCAAGCGCGCTGGAGCTGCGCGAGGCGGTCTTCGAAAACGCTCCGGGCCAGGACGTGCTGATCATGAACGCGGCGGTCGCCGATTTCCGTCCGGCACGCATCGAGAACTCGAAGATCAAGAAGCGCGACGAGCATTCGGCACCGGTCATCGAGCTGGTGCGCAACCCCGATATCCTCGCCGAACTGGTTTCCGCCCGCAGCCAGAACCCGGACCTGCCGGAGTTCATCGTCGGCTTTGCCGCCGAGACCGGCGACGAGCAGGGCAGCGTGCTCGAGTACGGGCAGGCCAAGCTGGAGCGCAAGGGCTGCGAAATGCTCGTGGTCAATGAGGTGGGCGCGACGCTGACCTTCGGGCAGGAAACCAACAGCATCCACGTCCTCTTCGCCGATCACGCCGAAGCGGTGCAAGCCTCGGGCAGCAAGCTGGAGGTGGCCCGCGTGGTCATCGAGCAGATTTCGAATGCCGCAAAAAGTCATGCAGCTGTAACAAAGTGAGCCGCGCCATATGGTGTTTGTTCACGAAATGTCCTAGTTCTGCTTACCGGTCCCAGAGACCAGATAGAGTTATACGGTGACTTCAACAACCCCTGAACTTCGTCTTTTCACCTCGGAATCCGTGACCGAGGGCCACCCCGACAAGATCTGCGACCAGATCTCGGACGCGATCCTCGACGCCATGCTGGCCCAGGATCCGGACTCGAAGGTCGCCGTCGAGACGCTGACCACCACCGGCCTGGTGCACGTGGCCGGCGAGGTGACCACCAACGGCTATGTGGAGATCCCAGAGATCGTCCGCAAGACCATTTTGGACATCGGCTACGATTCCTCGGCCAACGGCTTCGACGGGGCGCGCTGCGGCGTGTCCGTGTCCATCGGCCAGCAGTCCCAGGAAATCCACGACGGCGTCTTCAACTCGCTGGAGTCCCGCGAAGGCACCGCCAAGGACCCGCGCGACATGCAGGGCGCCGGCGACCAAGGCCTGATGTTCGGCTACGCCTCGGATGAAACCGATTCGCTGATGCCTACCTCGATCTTCCTGGCGCACCGCCTGTCCGAACGCCTGACCCAGGTCCGCAAGAACGGCCGCATGCCGCTGCTGCGCCCGGATGGCAAGACCCAGGTCACCATCGGCTACGACGGCGACAAGCCGGTCTCGGTGGACACCGTGGTCGTTTCCAGCCAGCACGCCGCCGAATACGAGCTGGCCACGCTGAAGGCCGACCTGCACGAAGAGGTCGTCACTCCGATCCTGGAGCGTTCGGGCCTGGATACCTCGAACACGAAGATCATCCTGAATCCTTCGGGCCCGTTCATCATCGGCGGCCCCGTCGGCGATGCCGGGTTGACCGGACGCAAGATCATCGTCGATACCTACGGCGGCTTCGCCCGCCACGGCGGCGGCGCGTTCTCCGGCAAGGATCCATCGAAGGTCGACCGCTCCGCAGCCTACGCCATGCGCTGGGTGGCCAAGAATGTGGTCGCCGCCGGCCTGGCCCGCCGCGCCGAGGTCCAGGTGGCCTACGCGATCGGCGTGGCCCGTCCGGTGGGCCTGTACGTGGAGACCTTCGGCACCGAGACCGTTGACCCGGCGAAGATCACCAAGGCCATCAACGAGGTGTTCGACCTGCGTCCGCTGGGCATCATCGAGGACCTGGACCTCAAGCGCCCGATCTACCGCAAGACCGCTGCCCACGGCCATTTCGGCCGCGAGGACAACGACTTCACTTGGGAGAAGCTGGACCGCGTCGACGCCCTGCGCAGCTGGTTCAACGCCTAGCCACCGTGCAGCAAGACGCCCTGATCTCAGCACCCGAGCCGGCCCGCATCAAGCGGGTTGCCCGGGTGCTGATTGATTCTTCGGTCCCGCATCTGGACCGCTTCTTCGACTACGAGATCCCGCCCTCGATGGCGGAGGATGCAGTGGCCGGAGTCCGCGTGAAGGTGCACTTCGGCCCGCAGCTGCTCTCCGGGTTCATCGTTGCCGTGCTTGAGGACTACGCCCCGGAAATGAAGCTGAGGCCGCTGGCCAAGCTGGTCAGCACCCAGGTGGCGCTGTACCCGGCTATCGTGGACGCCGCGCAGGAGGTCGCCACCCGCTACGCCGGCACCCTGTGGGATGTGGTGCGCCTGGCCGTGCCCGCCCGCGCCGCCAAGGTCGAAAAAGAGGACCTGGCCACCGTCGCCCCAAAGCTGCCCGAGGCGCCGAACCAGCTGCTCCACTACGAGCACGGGGAGCAGGCCCTGGCCGCCTGGGGCAGTGGCGAAACCCTGCGGGCAGTGGCCACCTGGGTGCCGAATTTCCACGGATCCTGGCCCGGCTTCCTGATGGATGCCGCCCGTCCGGTGATCGAGCGCGGCCAGCGGGTGCTGCTGATCGTGCCCGATGCCCGCGACCTGCGCCTGCTGGGCGGCTACCTCGACGAGCACTTCGGGGCCGAGTCCTATGCCCGGCTGCAGGCCGACGACGGGCCGACACCGCGCTACCGCAACTTCCTGCGCGCCATCGGCGGGCACGTTCAGATCGTGATCGGCACCCGCTCGGCGGCCTTGTGCCACGTGCCCGGGCTGGAAATGATGATCGTGTGGCAGGACGCGGACCACTCGCACCGCGAACAGCGCGCGCCCTACCAGCACAGCCGCGAAGTGGCCTTGCTGCGCAGCGCCCAGGCAGGCATCTCCCTGCTGATCGCCGCGCCATCGCGCTCGGTCGAAGCCCAGCGCCTGGTGGACACCGGCTGGGCCATCGAGCTGAAGGTGCCGCGCGAGCTGCTGCGTGCGCACACCGCCCGCGTCGTGGCCACCACCAATGATTTCGAGCTGGAGCGCGACCCGGTGCTGGCTAGGGCCCGCATCCCGTCGCTGGCTTGGCGCGAAGCCACCAAGGCGCTGGAAACCGGTCCGGTGCTGGTGCAGGTGGCGCGCACCGGGTTCATGCCGGCTCTGGCCTGCCAGGATTGCCGGACCCCTGCGCGCTGCCCCGCCTGCCAGGGCCCGCTGCACATTGCCGGCAAGGGCTCGCATGTGGCCTGCCGCTGGTGCGGGGAGCAGTACCACGACTACCGCTGCGCGCACTGCGCCTCGCCGCGGATCCGGGCGGCCAGCATCGGCGCCGACCGCACCGCCGAAGAACTCGGCCTGGCCTTTCCCAAGGTCAGCGTTATTTCTTCCACCGGAGCAAAGCCGGTGGACAGGATCGGCGACAAGCCGGCGCTGGTCGTCGCAACCCCTGGGGTCGAACCGTTTGCCGAATCCGGGTACGCCGCGGTGCTGCTGCTCGATGCCGACAGGATGATGGCCCACGATTCGCTGCGCAACGCCGAGGAAGTCATCGCCCGATGGTTCACCGCCGCCTCCATGGCGCGGGCTGACGGAGTCGTGGTGCTGACCGGCAATCCGAGCCCTGCCGGGGCCGCGCTGGTGCGCTACGACCCGGCGAGCTTTGCCGAACGCGAATTGGCCGAGCGCCGCGAGGTGGGGCTGCCTCCGGCGGTGCGCAGCGCGGTCATTTCGGGCCTGGGAGCCGAACGGCTGGTCGCCAACCTGGATCCCGAGACCCGTGCGCGCGTGCAAATCCATGGTCCGACGGTGATTGACGGGCCGCCGGCCCAGCACCGCTACGTGCTCTTCTTCTCCTACGCCGACGGAACTGCGGTGACCACGGCGCTGCGCCACCTGCGCGCAACCATGTCCGCGGCCAAGGACCCGGTCGTGGCGATCGCCATCGATCCGGACGACGCGCTCTAGGAACGTGCCGCGGCGCTAGTGTCGGCCAGCTGCCAGCTGCTGCAGGAAGCGGTCGATGGCCTTCGCGGTTTCCGGGGCCTTTTCATAGTGGATCAGGTGCCCGACGTTCTCGAGCATCACCAGCTGCGCGTCGGCGAAGCTGGCCCGCAGCGTTTCCTGCGTCTGCGGGGTGCCCAATTCGTCTTCCCTCCCGGCGACCATTAGCGTGGGCAGTCCCAGGGCAGGGGAGCAGTCCCCGACGGTCGAGCTGATCGACGCGCGGTAGGACTGGGCCAGGGTCGCGCGCGAATGGAAGCCGCCGAAATAGGCGCGGTGCTGCTCGCGCACGTAGGCCCGGATGTCCGGGTCCTTGCTCTTGGTCATCACCAGGCTCATCGCATCGCTGAACAGCCTGGATCGCAGCAGCGCTTCGCCGATGCCCGCCGGAATCCTGGCGCATGCCTCGTAGTAGCCGCTGGCCAGCTTGGACAGCAGCGCCTGGTCGGATTCCAAGGCAAGCTCCGAGATCGGATTCAGCAAGAGCAACGAGGCGAAGCTGCGCACGGTGGCCAGCTTGGCGGCCACGATCGATCCGAAGGAATGCCCCAGCAGGTGCACCGAAGGACCCAGCTGCAGTTCTTCGGCCAGCTGGTTGAGCACCGCCGCATACCCGTCGACATCGTGGTCCAGATCCAGCATCGACGTCGAGGAGCCGAAACCCGGCAGGTCGGGGACGACCACCGTGTAGTGCGGCAGATGCGAGACGATGCGCGCCAGCCCGTGGTGGTCTCCGCGGAATCCGTGCACCGCGTAGATCACGCCGCGCGAGGGCTTCTGGGCCGGGTGGGTGTAGACGCGGATTTCGGCGCCGTTGAAATGGTGGGTGGTCGCTAGCTGCTGTCGGGGGGCCATGGCTTTAACCCTACCCGTCCAGCAGCGCCAGGGCCGTGCCCTCGTCGATCACCAGATCGGTGATCAACCCGCCTTTAAGCGCACCGCGCACCGCCTGCAGCTTGCCGCGCCCTGCAACCACGCAGAACCGTGTCGGCACCTTGCGCAGTGCATCGAGGGCTGGCCCGGTGGAACGGGCATTGAGCGAAATATTCGAGCTGGTGCCGTTCTTGTCGAAGAACACCGTGGCCACGTCGCCGACCACACCGATCTCGTTCAGTTCCTGGGCTTCGTCTTTGGTCAAGTAGCCGCCGCGGTACACCTGCGAGACGACAGCGGAACCGGCCGAGCCCAGCGAGAACACCGCGAGGTTCATCTCCTTCTGCACCTGCAGCACCCGTTGGATCGACGTCTCCTGCCACATGGCTTCGCGGGTGGATGCCCGGTCGAAGAAGGCCGGGACCGGGAACTGCTCGGTGCGTGCGGTGAAGGCCTGGCCGAAACGCGTGAGGATGTCGCTGGCGTAGCGCACTCCGCTGGTCACCGGGTTTGCCGCCCCGTTGAGCTGCACGATTTTCGTGTCATGGGTGGGGTGCGAGCCCAGGGCCATGGACACCGCCTGCATCGTCGACCCCCATGCGACGCCCACGGTCATCGAGGAGGAGACCATGCCGCCGAGCAGATAGGCGGCGTGCGCAGCGACGCGGGAAAGCAATTCGGAGTCGTCCATGTTGCCGTCGGTGGGCACGACGTTGAAGCTTATCCCGTAGTGCTCGGAGAGCTGGTTGCCCAGCAGCGCCGACATGTTGGCGCTGGGCGAGATGCTGATCGAGACCATGCCGGTGCGCTTAGCGTGGGAGAGCAAGCGGGAGACCGTCGAACGCGAGGTTCCCAGCTCTTTGGCGATCGCTTCCATCTTCATGTCCTGCAGGTAGTACAGCTGGGCGGCGCGCAGCGCGTCCTTGGCCTTGGGAGTGCTGTGCACGGATGTGCCATTCGTTGCCCGTTTGTAGGTGCCCCGGGGGGAGGATTTCATCATGATTCAGACCACTTCTGCACGTTTGTGCATTTTGTTTGACCGCTTTGCCGTTCTGTAACAAGACTAGCTTCAGACTCATCCATTTATTACACAAGGGGCACAAATCGTGATTCGGGAACAGCTAGCCAAACTGCGTGAACGTCCGCAGGCGAAGGTTCTGGTTGTTGGCGGCGGCATCAACGGCGTCGCCACTTTCCGCTACCTGGCCATGCAGGGGATCGATGTCGCCCTGGTCGAGCGGGGCGACTACTGCCAGGGCGCCTCCGGTGCCAGCTCTCACATGATCCACGGCGGAATCCGCTACCTCGAAAACGGCGAGTTCCGCCTGGTCCACGAATCCGTGCAGGAACGCAACTCGCTGCTGGAAATCGCACCGCACTACGTGAAGCCGCTGCAGACCACCATCCCCATTTTCTCCACGTTTTCCGGCATGCTCAGCGCGCCAATGCGCTTCTTGACCCACAAGTCGGGCAAGCCGACCGAACGCGGCGCAGCGCTGATCAAGGCCGGCCTGATCATGTATGACGTGTTCGCTGGCATCGGCGGACGCAACACCCCATGGCACAACTTCAAGGCCGGGAAGGCTGCCCGCCAAGACCTTCCAGCACTGCGCGACGATGTCAGGTACACCGCCACCTACTTCGACGCTTCGGTGCACAACCCGGAGCGGCTGACCCTGGACGTGCTGCGCGAAGGGCTGAACGCCAACGACCAGGCCCGCGCCAGCAACTACGTCGAGCTGACCGGAGTCGAATCAGGCACCGCGAAGCTGCGCGACGTGCTCTCCGGCGAAGAATTCGACTTCGACGCCGAGGTCATCATCAACGCAACCGGCGCATGGGTCGACATGACCAACAAGGATCTGGGACGCGAAACCAAGTGGACCGGCGGCACCAAGGGATCGCACATCGTGCTGGACCACCCGGAACTGCTTGCCGCTACCGGCGGCCGCGAGATCTTCTTCGAACATGAAGATGGCCGCATCGTGCTGATTTACCCGATGCTCGGCCGCGTGCTGGTAGGCACCACGGACCTCGAGCACGACATGAACGAACCAGCGGTATGCACCGATGAGGAAGTGGAGTACTTCTTCGACTTGGTGCACCACGTCTTCCCGGGCATCAAGGCCACCGAAGAGCAGATCGTCTACAAGTTCTCCGGCGTCCGCCCGCTCCCCAGCCACGACGATACCGCTCCAGGGTTCGTGTCCCGTGACTACCAGATCAAGGAAACCCGCCTGACAGACACCACCACCATGCTTTCGCTGATCGGCGGCAAGTGGACCACGTTCCGCGCACTGAGCGAAAACCTGGGCGGTAAGGCCCTGGAATTCCTGGGCGCCCGCGAAGTGAAGTCCACCGCCGGGGTGGCCATCGGCGGCGGCAAGAACTTCCCTCGCAACGACGGCGAAGTTGCCGCCTGGTTCGCAGCACGTGAAAGCCGTGCCGGACGCGAACGCCTGCGCATTCTGCTTGAACGCTATGGAACCGGCGCCGACGCGCTGCTCGAGGCCATCGGCGAGAACGAGACCCTGCTGGAGCACACCAAGGAACTGAGCTGCGAAGAATTGGCCTACATGGCCAACTACGAGCAGGTCGGCCGCTTGATCGACGTTTTCATCCGCCGCACCAATCTGGCCTTCCGTGGCCTGGTAACAAAGAATTTGGTGATCGAGGTCGCTAACTGCCTCGCTGATCCGATGGGCTGGGACAAGTCCCAGATCCAAGCCGAGATCGACCATTCTGTCTCGGTCCTTGCAGATGCCCACGGAGTTCTCCTGGATTAATCTGCTCTTGGCCGGCGGCAAATTGCTGCCGGCAGTTGAAATCACCTAAGAGGTCAATGATGTCCACTCACGTGTTTTTCGCCGAGATGCTCGGCACCTTCGTACTATTGCTGATGGGTGGCGGCGTCTGCGCCAATGTCGCCTTGAAAGGCACATTAGGTAGCGCCGCTGGCTGGTTGTCCATCAGCTTCGGCTGGGGCTTTGCTGTTTACTGCGGCGTGTGGGTTGCCGGTATTTCCGGTGCGCACCTGAACCCTGCGGTGACCTTGGGCCTGATGGTCAATAGCGACGTCACCGAATACGCTCCGGGAGTTGCCATCACCTTGGCCACCACCTTGCTGTATTTCCTGGCGCAGTTCATCGGCGCATTCCTTGGTGCCGTGGGCGTCTGGCTGGCCTACAAGAAGCACCTTGATGACCCGCAGAATGCCGGGAACCAGCTGGGCGTCTTCGCAACCGGCCCGGCTATCCGCTCCTACGGATGGAACGTGGTCACCGAGATCTTCGGTACCTTCATTTTGGTCTTCGTGATCGCTGGCCTGGGCAAGACTCCGCACCAGCTGGGCCCACTGGCCGTAGCATTGCTGGTTGTTGCCATCGGCCTGTCCCTGGGTGGAGCCACCGGCTACGCCATCAACCCATTCCGTGACCTTGCCCCACGCTTGGCGCACCAGTTGCTGCCAATCAAGGGCAAGGGCGGTTCGGACTGGGCTTACTCCTGGGTTCCACTTGCTGGCCCAGCAATCGGCGGTATCCTCGGCGGCGCGCTTGCCGCGGCAATGTTCTAGAAAGAGAGTAGTGAATCATGAGTGAAAAATTCGTTATTGCCATTGACCAAGGCACCACCAGTTCCCGTGCAATCGTCTTCACCCATGCCGGTGAGGTCCACTCGGTAGGGCAGAAGGAGCACGAGCAGATCTTCCCGGCCGCCGGATGGGTCGAACATGATCCAGCCGAAATCTGGACCAATGTGCGCGAAGTGATCGGCCAGGCCTTGTCCAAGGCCAACCTGACCCGTCACGACATCGAGGTCGTCGGCATCACCAACCAGCGCGAAACCACGGTGGTGTGGGACAAGAACACCGGCGAAGCCGTTTACAACGCGATTGTCTGGCAGGACACCCGTACCCAGGACATCGTCGACGAGCTGGCGGGTGATGGCGGCCTGGAACGCTACAAGCAGACTGTCGGCTTGCCGCTGGCAACCTACTTCTCGGGCACCAAGATCAAGTGGATCCTGGACAATGTCGAAGGCGCGAGGGAACGTGCAGAAGCAGGCGACCTGCTGTTCGGCACCACCGACAGCTGGGTGCTGTGGAACCTGACCGGCGGCGTGGACGGCGGTGTGCACGTTACCGACGTGACCAACGCGTCGCGCACGCTGTTCATGGACCTGAAGACCCTCCAATGGGACGAGAAGATCCTGGCCGATTTCGGCGTGCCGCTGTCCATGATGCCGGAGATCCGTTCGTCTTCGGAGGTGTACGGCACGGTGCACACGAACCAGTTGCTGCGCGAGGTGCCGGTTGCCGGTATCCTGGGCGACCAGCAGGCGGCAACCTTCGGCCAGGCCGCATTCACCGCGGGCACCGCGAAGAATACCTATGGCACCGGCTGCTTCCTGATCTTCAACACCGGCACGGAGATCGTGAATTCGACCAACGGCCTGCTGACCACCATGGCGTACAAGCTGGGCGAGAGCGCACCGGTGTATGCCCTGGAAGGTTCCATCGCCGTTGCCGGTTCCCTGATCCAGTGGCTGCGCGACAACATCGGCA
The DNA here is from genome assembly GCF_006539525.1 of Glutamicibacter nicotianae. Classification (GTDB taxonomy): domain Bacteria; phylum Actinomycetota; class Actinomycetes; order Actinomycetales; family Micrococcaceae; genus Glutamicibacter; species Glutamicibacter nicotianae. The sequence goes on from NZ_BJNE01000001.1 coordinate 186,691, forward strand.
TGATCGCCACCGCCCCGGAGGTCGAACAGCTGGCGGCCCAGGTTGAGGATAACGGCGGCGTATATATCGTTCCGGCTTTCTCTGGCTTGTTCGCTCCCTATTGGCGTTCGGATGCCCGCGGCGCGATCGTCGGCCTGACCCGCTATGCTAACAAGAACCACATTGCCCGTGCGGCGCTCGAGTCCACCGCATTCCAGACGCGAGAAGTACTGGACGCGGTCAACGCCGACGCTGAGGTTCCGTTGACCGAACTGAAGGTCGACGGCGGCATGGTGGCCAACGAAGCCCTGATGCAGTTCCAGGCCGACATCCTCGGCGTGCCAGTGGTTCGCCCGCAGGTCACCGAGACCACCGCGCTGGGTGCGGCTTACGCCGCTGGCTTGGCCGTTGGCTTCTGGAAGGATCTGGGCGAGCTGGAGCAGAACTGGGCCGAGGACAAGCGTTGGGAGCCGACCATGGATGAGGAGTCGCGCGAGCGCAGCCTGCGCCTGTGGAAGAAGGCTGTCACCCGTACCTTCGACTGGGTCGACGAAGATACCAAGGCCTGAGCCCGACTGCGGCTTGGCCGGAACCGTTCCGGACACCGGCAGCGCCCGAACCGCCCATTGGCGTGGTTCGGGCGCTGCCCGTTTAAGACGGCCCTGTCAACACCTTGGGCCGCTCAGGTTTCCCGCCCTGCATCAGGGGTTTCTTCCTTGCCCGGCGGCTCGGTGTCCGGTGCGGCAGGTGCGTGGCGGGTGGGGGATTCGCCTGCCTGCCGGGCACCCCAATAGGTATTGCGGCGCGGTATTCGTTCCGGATCGACATGCTCCGGCATGAGCACGTGCGGCAGCCCGTCGACATCGATCACCGTGATCTGCCCGGCGTGGCGCTTGTGGTGATCGCCCGTGCACAGTCCGGCCCCTGACCAGACGCTGGTTTCCCCGCCGTCAGACCAGGGTTTCAGGTAGTGGTCGGTTTCGACCTGGTCCGGGGGCGCGGTGCAGTCAGGCACGATGCAGCCTCGGTCCCGGGCCATGATGGCTTCGCGGATCGCACCCTTGTGATAGCGCATCTTGCGCCCCATATCCAGCACTTGGCTGTTGCCTCCGAGCACGATCGGGATGATGTTCGCCCTGGCCAGTTGCTGCCGCAGCTCGCCGGGCGGGATATCGACGCCGTTGGCGGTCATGCCATGCGCATCGGCCAGGTTTTGCAAGTCTGCGAGCCACAGGTAGACCACGAATTTCGGGGTGACGACCTTCCTTTTTCCGCCGGTGAAGGGGGCTCGCAGCAACGCCATGAATGCATTGAGCCGGCGGCGGTGCAGATCCGGCTGTTCAGTGGCCTCGTCGCTTCGCAGCTCGTCGTGTGCCGCATCGCCATCTGCATGCGCTTCGGTGTTTCCGGGCTCCGGAGCACACCCGTTGCCGGGTTCTGCTTCGTCTTCGGCCCACGGCGGCATGGGGTGTTCGCTGCGCAGCCAGAAAGGCGCCTGCGGTGCCGTTTCTGGTTCAGTTGATGGCTGCGGCTCGGCACCCGAGTCCTGGCTGGCCGTGGAATCGTGGCCGGTTAGGGGTTCCTGATCCTGGTCATCGGGGTTTCCGGTGCCGGAGCCCGATTCCGGCGTGCGCTGCTGTTCGGCTTCGCGGTCGGCGCGGCCTGACTTGGTCCGCGGATTTCCGGCCTGGGCGGCCATCGAATTCAGCAGCTGCGCGTCGCTGGCATCGGTGCGCAGCGAGAAGAAATGCACGCCGTCCTTCACAGGGCCGATGAAGAAGCCCAGTCGCGGCGGCAGTTTTTTGCCATGCAGTTCCTTGTAGGTCCTGATCTCGGCGCTGATCCGCTTCTGCGCTGCCCGTGGGCCCAGGTCGCCCAGCGCTTCGGCCGCGGATTCATCCAGGGTGCGGCCATCGGTGCCGTAGGCTTGCAATTTCAGGGGCACGCCGTCAAAGGTGGTGTCCTGCGGTTCGAGCCGGTCTAGGCGCCGTGCGGCCGAGGCGATGGCCCGGCGGTCGCCAGTGCCCTTGGCATAGAGCCCTGCCAGTTGGGGGAAGCGCGGCGCGCAGATGCCGCCATCGGGGGCGCGGCGCCCGATGAGCAGGTGCGCGTCGGCCAGGCGCTGCCGGGCTTCGAAGTAGCCCAGCCCCAGCCAGGCGGCCAGCAGCTCAGCGGTGTCCTTGTAGCAGCAGCGCCCCGGCACGATGCCCGGCTCCCCGGCAAACAGGTCATCGCTGATGGCTTCGGGATCATCGGCGGGCACCCGCAGCGCGGCATAGCCCTCCAGGGACAACGCGTGGGCGCCGGTGGCTTCGGCCTGCAGCGCGCCGGATAGCTGGTCGCCATGGACCTGCTGGGCGAAGCGTTCGGCCAGCTGCAGATGCGCCAGGACCAGGCGCGGGTCGCCCGAGCCGTGCACCAGCTTGCCCAGGGTCGTGTACAGGGCCAGGCAGAGGTAGCCCAGGCGCAGCAGCATGGCGCCGGATAATGCAGGTCCGAGGTGCAGCGGGACCTGGCATGCGGTGCGCAGAGCGGCGATCAGGGCAGGGGCGTTCATGGCTCCATGATCGGGCGCTGGATCGGCCTGCGCGTCGGCGTAGCCGCCAATTGTGGATAAGCGCGGGCGGCCCGTTGGCGGTTGTGAACAATCTTGCGCTTCACCGATGCGCGCGTGGGCAGGACAGATGCGATAGAATCGCGATATGAATCCTAAGCGCAACCTAGTGTAAGCGCGGCCCGATGGCCGTGCCCCCGAGTGGAAATTTGGGGGCTTTTGTTGTGTCTGGAACCAAGAGCAAATTTTCCTATCGGAAATTTTTCCGCAAAGCGTGTGAGAAGAGCAGCGTGACATCATCGACGAACGAACCCAGGACCTACGACTTCAAGGACATCGAGTCCAAGTGGCTTCCGGTGTGGGACGAGCTACAGGTGTTCAAGCCCGCCGATGACGGCAGCCGCGAACGCCGCTACGTGCTGGACATGTTCCCCTACCCCTCGGGCGATTTGCACATGGGCCACGCCGAGGCCTTCGCCATGGGCGACGTCGTCGCACGCTACTGGCGCCTGCGCGGCTATGACGTGATGCACCCGATCGGCTGGGACTCGTTCGGCCTTCCGGCGGAGAACGCCGCGATCAAGCGCAATGCGCACCCTGCGGAGTGGACCTACAAGAACATCGACACCCAGGCCGCCAGCTTCAAGCGCTACGCGATTTCCGCGGACTGGTCGCGCCGCCTGCACACCTCCGATCCGGAGTACTACCGCTGGACCCAGTGGCTGTTCAACAAGTTCTACGAGAAGGGCCTGGCCTACCGCAAGGACCACCCGGTGAACTGGTGCCCGAAGGACCAGACCGTGCTGGCCAACGAGCAGGTCGTCAACGGCGCGTGCGAACGCTGCGGCACCGCAGTGACCAAGAAGTCGCTGAACCAGTGGTACTTCAAGATCACCGACTACGCCGACCGCCTGCTTGAGGACATGGACCAGCTCAAGGGCCACTGGCCCGAGCGCGTGCTGCTGATGCAGAAGAACTGGATCGGCCGCTCCGAAGGCGCCGAGGTCACCTTCGAGATCGAGGCGCACGAGGATCAGCCGGCGGTGAAGATCCCGGTCTTCACCACCCGCCCGGACACCCTGTACGGCGCGACCTTCATGGTCGTCGCCGCCGATGCCGACCTGGCCGGCGAACTGGTCACCGCTGAGCACCGCGAAGCGCTGGAAGCCTACCAGGAGCAGGTCAAGGCGCTGAGCGAAATCGAGCGCCAGTCCACCGAGCGCGAGAAGACCGGCGTGTTCACCGGGCGCTACGGGATCAACCCGCTGTCGGGGGAGAAGCTGCCGATCTGGGCCGCCGACTACGTGCTGGCCGACTACGGCACCGGCGCGATCATGGCCGTGCCCGCGCACGACCAGCGCGACCTCGACTTCGCCCGCACCTTCGATTTGCCGGTGCGCGTGGTCGTCGACACCGGGGAAGAGGACCCGAACGCCACCGGCATCGCCACCGCCGGCGAGGGCCAGCTGGTGAACTCCGGGCAGCTGGACGGGCTGGGCAAGGCCGAAGCGATCGCCCGCGCCATCGAAATCGTGGAAGCTGCCGGCACCGGCAAGCACACCGTGAACTTCCGCCTGCGCGACTGGCTGCTGAGCCGCCAGCGCTTCTGGGGCACCCCTATCCCGATCATCCACTGCGCGGACTGCGGCGAGGTGCCGGTTCCCGAGGACCAGCTGCCGGTGCGCCTGCCGGATAATCTGCGCGGCGAGCAGCTCGCCCCGAAGGGCACCAGCCCGCTGGCCGCGGCCGAGGACTGGGTCAACGTTCCCTGCCCGAAGTGCGGCGGCGCGGCCAAGCGCGACACCGACACCATGGACACCTTCGTGGATTCGTCCTGGTACTTCCTGCGCTTCGTCTCCCCGAACTATGCCGAAGGGCCGTTCGACCCGAAGGCGGTGCGCGACTGGATGCCGGTCGGCCAGTACGTCGGCGGCGTCGAGCATGCGATCCTGCACCTGCTCTACTCGCGCTTCTTCACAAAGGTCATCCACGATTTGGGCCTGATCGACGCGACCGAGCCGTTCAGCGCGCTGCTGAACCAGGGCCAGGTGCTCAACGGCGGCAAGGCGATGAGCAAGTCGCTGGGCAACGGCGTGGATCTTGGCGAGCAGCTGGACAAGTTCGGCGTCGACGCGGTGCGCCTGACCATGGTGTTCGCCTCCCCTCCGGAGGACGACGTGGACTGGGCCGACGTCTCGCCATCGGGCTCGCAGAAGTTCCTGGCCCGCGCCTGGCGCATTGCCCAGGACGTGGCCAGCGAACCAGGCGTGGACTACGCGGCAGGGGACAAGGCGCTGCGCCAGATCACCCACCGCACCGTGCACGAGGCCGCGCAGCTGCTGGACTCGGGCAAGTTCAACGTGGTGATCGCCAAGGCCATGGAGCTGGTCAACGCCACCCGCAAGACCATCGACTCCGGTGCCGGCGCCGCCGACCCGGCAGTGCGCGAGGCCGCTACGGTTCTCGCCCAGCTGCTGAGCATGTTCGCCCCGTACACCGCCGAGGACATGTGGGAAGCGCTGGGCTACGCCCCGAGCGTGGTCACCAGCGCGTGGCCGCAGGTCGATGAGTCCCTGCTGGTCGATGACACCATCACCGCGGTCGTGCAGATCAAGGGCAAGGTGCGCGCGCGCCTGGAAGTATCCGTGGACATTACCGAGGACGAGCTGCGCGAGCAGGCGCTGGCCCACGAGTCGGTGATCCGGATGCTCGATGGCAAGGAGCCGCTGAAGGTCATCGTGCGTGCGCCGAAGCTGGTGAACGTGGTCCCCGCCCCGTAAGCTCGGCTCATGACTGAACGCCAGAAAAGCTCGCGCGCGGGCTGGCTGCCCAAGTGGCTGGCCCCGCGCGGGCTTTCTCGTACCCGCATCGGGGTGGTCTCCGATTCGGCCTCCTGCCTGCCAGAGGCCTTCGCGCGGCATGCGGATTTCATCCAGGTGCCGATCCCGATCATCGTGGACAACCATGTGCAGGGCGAAGACCTGCAGGCGCTGATGATGGGCCTGGCCATGGGCAAGGCGGTGAAGACCTCCCGCCCGGCACCAGGCGAGTTCGAACGCGCCTACCGGCAGCTGCTGGAGGCCGGGTGCGAATCGGTCATCTCGATCCACATGTCCGGGGCGCTGTCGGGCACCGTGGATGCCGCCCGCCTGGCCGCGCGCGGCTTCGACGCGCCGATCGCGGTGGTCGACACGCGTACCGTTTGCCTGCCCCAGGGCTTCGCCGTGGCCGATGTGCTGGCTGCGCGCGACGCCGGTGCCCCGCTGGAAATGCTCGAGCAGATCGCCGGCACCGCCACCGCCAATTCCGTGTACTTCGCGGTGCCCAGCCTGGAGCAGCTGCGCCGCGGCGGCCGGATCAGCGCACTGTCCTCGGTTCTCGGCAGCCTGCTGAACTTCAAGCCGATCCTCGGTATTGCCGATGGCGCGATCGCCGCCCTGGAAAAGCCCCGCTCCTTCGCGCGCGCCACCGCGCGGCTGGTCTCGCTGGCCTTGCGCGATGCCCGTGGCGCGAAGGGCGAGGTGCGCCTGGGGGTGATGCATTTCGGCGCCGAGGAACTGGCCGAGGAGATCGCCACCGAACTGGCCCCGTTCAGCGCTGCGCCGGTCGTGGTCGAGTCGCTGCCAGCGGTGCTGGCCGCGCATACCGGCATGGGCGTGATCGCGGTCTGCGTCGCGCCGCTGAATCCACAGCCGGAATCGATCCTGGACAACCCGCCGGCGCCATAGCCCAGACTGTGGCCCATGGGCCGCCACGACTTCTTCAGCAAGTACGCGCCACGTCCCGGCCGCTTGAGGTTTGCGATCTCGCGCGTGGCCGTGCTGGTGCTGGTCATCGTGGTGCTCGCCTGGATCGCGATCTCCATCCTGCTGGCGCCACCGCCGGTAGCCCAGGAGCTTGAAACGGTTCCGCTGGTGTCCGATCCCTCCGCGACGGCTCCGGGGGACCAGCTGTCCCCGAGCCCGTCCGGTCCCGAGGTCACGGTCCATGTGGTCGGCGCGGTGAAGAAGCCCGGCGTCTACACGCTGCCCGCGGATTCGCGGATCACCGATGCGGTCGAGGCCGCCGGCGGGCTGGCCAAGGGCGCCCAGGCGCAGCTGGTGAACCTGGCAGCCAAGCTGGTCGACGGCCAGCAGGTCATCCTTCCCGGCACCGAGACCGGCAGGGACCTCCCAGCCGCCCCGAGCGCCACGGCCGGCGGGAAGATCTCGCTGAACACCGCCGATGCGCAGACCCTGCAGGAGCTTCCGGGGATCGGCCCGGCCCTGGCCGGCAGGATCATCGACTTCCGCACCGAGAACGGCCCCTTCACCTCCGTAGAGGAGCTGGATGCCGTCTCCGGCATCGGCCCGGCGCTGCTGGGGCAGCTGAGCGAGCTGGTGGTCCCGTGAACACCGATTTCCGGGGCCTGTGGCTGCTGGCCGGTGCCTGGACCGCCGCCTATTTCAGCCTCCCGGCCTGGCTGCTGTGGCTGCTGTCGGCGCTGCTCGCCTTTCTGCTGTTCCTGCTCCTGCGTCCCCGGCACGACCGCGCCTACGCCGCACCGTGGTTCACCGGTCCGATCATCCTGCTGCTGGGAATGGTCGCGGTCAGCAGCCTGTCGTTCACCGACCCCCAATGCCAGCTGCCCGGCGCTCCCGAGCAGCAGCGGCGCGCGGTCGTGCGTTTCGAGGACCTGGCCAGCGCGCAGGGCCAGGGAAGCACCGCGGGCCGGGCGGAAATCCAGCGCTACTGGAACGATGGCCAATGGGTGGCATGCCAGGTGCCGGTCTACCTGAGCGTGGATTTCGGGCTGCCTGCCAACGCCGGGCAGTTCGAGGCCATCCTCGATCTGGACGCCGCGGATGCCGGATCCTTCGACTGGTGGGCGCAGGCCGCCAGCGAGCCGCAGGTCAGTTCTTGGGCGGAACCGACGGCCGCCGACCTGCTCAAGGAACGCTTCACCCTCAGCCTGAGCGACCTGCCCGGCAACGCGCAGGCGCTGCTGCCCGGCATGCTCTACGGCGACCGCTCCGGGCAGGATGAAGCACTGGGCGAGGCGATGAGATCCAGCGGGCTGAGTCATCTCACCGCCGTGAGCGGCTCGAATATCGCCCTGATCGGGGCCATCGTCCTGGTGCTGTTCCGGCTGTTCTCGGTTCCGCGCGTCCCCAGCGCGATCCTGATGATTGGCGTGGTCGGGCTTTTCGCCTGGTTTGCCGGGCCGGATCCCAGCGTGCTGCGCGCCAGCCTGATGGGCAGCATTGCGGCGGTTTCGGTGCTGCTCGGCCGCGGCCAGGGCTCATTGGGGATCCTGTGCGTGAGCGGAACGGCCTTGCTGGCTATCGATCGAAGCCTGGGCGCCGAACCGGCCTTTGCCCTGTCGGTGCTGGCGACCTTGGGCATCATCATGCTCTCGTCGGCGCTGACCGAAATCCTGCTCCACATCATGCCGGCCTGGCTGGCGCAGCTGACCGCCATCTGCTGCGCCGCGCAATTCACCTGCCTGCCGGTGGTGATCGCATTGAATTCGGATTTCAGCCTGTACTCGCTGCCCGCGAATCTCCTGGTGGCGCCGTTGCTGCCGTTGATTACCGCGCTCGGCATGATCTGCCTGCTGCTGTGCACCCCATGGCCGGGATTCGAATCGGTGCTGATCTGGGTGCCCGGACTTCCAGCCGAAGCCATCGGCAAGGTTGCCCATGCCGTCTCCGGGCTGCCGGGTGCTGCCCGTCCATGGCCCGCAGGGCTGCCGGGAATTCTGCTGGCGGTCATGCTGTCGCTTGCGCTGTGCTCGCTGCTGGTGCTGGGCCGCGAAACCGAGCGGCTGCGCGTGCGCCAGGTCTCGCTCGGCGTGCTGGGCGCGATCATGGTCTTCGCCGTGGCGCTCATTGTGCCTGCAACCCTGTTCTATCGGGAAGATGTTGCCACGGATTGGAGCATCGCCATGTGCGATGTGGGGCAGGGCGATGCGTTCGTCATCAATCTGGGGGATGCCGACGGCTGGCTGATCGATACCGGGCCGCCAGATAGCGGTTTGCTGCTGTGCCTGGACCGGCTCGGCATCACCACCCTGGGCAAGGTCTTCATCACGCATACGCACAGCGACCATTTCGGCGCCATCCGGGAACTGGAGGAGTCGAAAGTTCGGATCGGGGACCGCCTGGTCTCGACCGGATTCGATCTGGAACTCTGGCCCGGGGCTCGGGTGCTGGAGCCTGGTACGCAGCAGACTGCGGGGGAGGTGAGCTTCGAAGTCGTGGGTCCCGAGGCGCGTTACGCGCAATACGCCGAGCCCAACGACACGTCGCTGGTCATCCGGTTCAGCTTTTCCACCCCGAGTGGTGCCGTCGATTTCTTTGCGGCCGGGGATATGGAGACCGAAGCCATGGATCGCCTGCTGCGGCTGCATCCGCAAGGCCATGCCGCGATCTTGAAGGCTTCGCACCATGGCGCGCGCAACGGCGGCACACGGATCATTGAGCGGATCCATCCGCAGATCCTGCTGGTCTCGGCCGGGAAGAACAATTCCTATGGCCACCCGCACCCGGAAACATTGGAAATGGCGAAGCGGATCGGCGCGACAGTGCTGCGCACCGACCAATCCGGTACCGTACTGCTCACATTTACCGGCCAGGGCATCCGTGGTACCTCCCTGGGTACTCCGGTTCGGTAGGATCAATATATCGACCGATGCACTAAGGAGCTCGATGGCACGCGCCCAAGCAAATCCGGGAATCTCATGGCGGGAACTGCGCCCGCAACCGCTGATCCTGTTGACCGGTTCAGAAGATTACCTCGCTTCACGCGCCTTCGAGCTGCTGCGCTCCCAAGCCGGCCAGCGGGACGACATCCAGCACACGCGTCTTGACGCGGCCAAGTACGAGCCGGGAGAGCTGCTCATGGCCACCAGCTCCTCGCTGTTCTCCACCGCCAATCTGGTCGAGGTCCACGAACTGGCGCACATGAACGAGTACTTCCTCAAGGATGCGATGGCCTATCTGAAGGACCAGGCACCCGAGAATGTGCTGATCATGCACTATTCGGGCGGTACCCGCGGCAAGAAGCTGATCGACGCGATCAAGGCCGCCGGAGCGGTGGTCGTCAACTGCCAGCCGGTGAAGAAGGACTCCGAGAAGATCGACTTCGTCCAGTCCGAATTCAAGGCAGCCAAGCGCCGGATTACCAATGACGCGGTCAAGGCCCTTGTTGCCGCAGTCGGCAATTCGCTGGCAGAGCTCGGTTCGAGCTGCTCCCAGCTGATCGCCGACACCACGGGAACGATTGACCAGGATACCGTTGACAAGTACTACGGGGGCCGGGTCGAAGCGACCGCGTTCAAGGTGGCCGATGCGGCGATTTCGGGCAATGCCCAGCTCGCGCTGCGCACCTTGCGCCACGCGCTGGGTACCGGAACCGACCCGATTCCCATTGTTGCCACCTTGGCGATGAAGGTCCGCCAGATCGCCAAGGTCGCCGGCGTGAATGAACCTGCTGCTGCCCTGGCCTCCGAATTGGGGATGGCTCCGTGGCAGGTGCAGCAGGCGCAGCAGCAGGCTCGCGGCTGGAAGCGCGGCGATCTGGCCCTGTGCGTCGAGGAAATCGCGAATACCGACCGCATGGTCAAGGGCGGCAGCCGTTCACCCGGATATGCCCTGGAACACGCCATCATGTTTATTGCCGGCAAGGCACCTGGACGCTGAGCCCGTTCAGATCCAGTGGGTGCGCGCACGATGCATTCGTGCGCGCACCCACTGCGGCCGCTTCCGCGAAGCCTGCCACGCGTCCCTGATCCGGGAAAGCCGCGAAAAGCAGTTTCGGGCAAAACAAAACCCCCGCACTCGATGAGCGCGGGGGAGTTGATGAAGTCTAAGCTCGGCTTAGAGGGCGTTAACCTTCTTGGCGATGGCCGACTTGCGGTTAGCAGCGTTGTTCTTGTGCAGAACACCCTTGCTTACAGCCTTGTCGAGCTTCTTGCCAGCCAGGCGCAGCGCCTCGGTTGCCTTGTCCTTGTCGCCGGCGGCAATTGCCTCGTTGACGTTGCGGATCACGGTCTTGACCTCGGAACGGACAGCTACGTTACGCAGACGTGCCTTCTCGTTGGTCAGGTTACGCTTCTTCTGGGACTTGATGTTAGCCACTTTAATAAACTCTCTCGTTTATCGTTTTATACGGTCGGTAGAGGGTTCATCCTCCAGGCCATCGACTGAGCGGTGTGGGGCACCTATGGCGACCCGAAGGGGGCGTGTTGCCCAACCTGCGCAACACACAAGGATTAACTCTATCAGATACAGAGCCCGGCAACGAGTGCCTACGCGAGTTCGTTTAGGGCGTTCACCACATTCGAGAAGAGTTCGCGGTCCAGAATGGCGCCTTCGCGGCGAACACCCCGTTCGTCTACTCGAATGATGCGATCAAGCTTGACCTCACTAGGGCGACGCTCGCGGTCCCAGTCCCCGGTACCAATATCCATGTAATTCCGATCGCGGTGACCCGGATTATTCCGGTCCTTGCTGGTTAGCATGAGCCCGAGCAGCCAACCGCTATCGCGTCCAACAATCAGCACCGGTCGATCTTTGCCTCTCGAATAGTCTTCTTCATAAGGAACCCAGGTCCAAACGATCTCGCCTGGATCAGCATTGCCATCCTTGGACGGGTTGTACTCGTAGTGAACCTTGCCACGGTAATCGCCCGGGTATCCGGCAGCCCTTGGCACATGCTGCACGGTGGATGCTGCTGGAGATTCTCCACTAGCACTCCGAGTCCAACCGTTCGGGCGGTTGCGAGCGGGGGAACTGCCGGTCGAATTCGCGCGGATCTTGTTGATTTCCTTGATCGCGCGCATGACGATGCTAAATATCTTCTGCGGATTCAGTGCCATGCACGACAAACTACCAGTTCGAGGCTGTCGAAATATGTGATGACGCGGAAATCATGACAGAATGGAGGCTAATCCAACTATGTCCTTTAGTCAGCTAGTGAGGTCTGTTTAGGTGTCTCCATTGGCCCGCACCGCCCAGGTGCCTGCCGCGACCGATCCGTCGCTCATCCGTAATTTCTGCATTATTGCCCATATCGACCACGGCAAGTCGACCCTGGCCGACCGGATGCTGCAGCTGACCGGCGTTGTTGCTGCCCGCGACATGAAGGCCCAGTACCTCGACCGCATGGACATCGAGCGCGAACGCGGCATCACCATCAAGTCCCAGGCCGTGCGCATGCCCTGGGCCGCCGAGGACGGCACGACGTACGCGCTGAACATGATCGATACCCCGGGGCACGTCGACTTCACCTATGAAGTCTCGCGTTCGCTGGCCGCCTGCGAAGGCGCGATCCTGCTGGTCGACGCCGCCCAGGGCATCGAAGCCCAGACCCTGGCGAATCTGTATCTGGCGATTGAGGGCGATCTGACGATCATCCCGGTGCTGAACAAGATCGACCTGCCTAACGCGCAGCCGGAGAAGTACGCCGCCGAGATCGCCAACCTGATCGGTTGCGAGCCCGAAGACGTGCTGAAGGTTTCGGGCAAGACCGGCGAAGGCGTCGAGGCGCTGCTCGACGAAGTCATCAAGCAGCTGCCGCCGCCGGTCGGCGAAGCCGACGCGCCGGCCCGTGCGATGATCTTCGACTCCGTCTATGACACCTACCGCGGCGTGGTCACCTACGTCCGAGTGGTCGACGGCAAGCTCACTCCTCGCGAGAAGATCCAGATGATGTCCACCGGCACCACCCACGAGCTGCTGGAAATCGGCGTATCCTCGCCGAACCCCGAGCCCACCAAGGGCCTGGGCGTCGGCGAGGTAGGCTACCTGATCACCGGCGTGAAGGACGTGCGCCAGTCCAAGGTCGGCGATACCGTCACCAACTCGCTCAAGCCTGCCAGCGAATCCCTGGGCGGCTACGAAGAAGCCAAGCCGATGGTCTTCTCCGGCCTGTACCCGATGGACGGGACCGACTACCCGGCACTGCGTGATGCGCTGGACAAGCTGCAGCTCAACGATGCCGCACTGACCTACGAGCCGGAAACGTCCGTCGCACTGGGCTTCGGCTTCCGCGTGGGCTTCCTGGGCCTGCTGCACCTGGAAATCACCCGCCAGCGCCTGGAATCCGAATTCAACCTGGACCTGATTTCCACCGCGCCGAACGTGGTGTATGAGGTCATGGGCGAAGACAAGCAGATGATGACGGTGACCAACCCTTCGGAATTCCCCGATGGGAAGATCCTCGAGGTGCATGAGCCGATGGTCGCCGCCACCATCCTGGCGCCGAGCGAATTCATTGGTGCGGTCATGGAGCTGTGCCAGTCCCGCCGCGGCACCATGCGCGGGATGGACTACCTCTCCGAGGACCGCGTGGAAATGCGCTACCACCTGCCGCTGGCCGAGATCGTGTTCGACTTCTTCGACCAGCTCAAGTCCAAGACCCGCGGCTACGCTTCGCTGGACTGGAAGGCCGACGGCGAGCAGGTGGCAGACCTGGTCAAGGTCGACATCCTGCTCCAGGGCGACCAGGTGGACGCATTCTCCGCGATCACCCACCGCGACAAGGCCTACGCCTACGGCACCATGATGACCACGAAGCTGCGCGAGCTGATCCCGCGCCAGCAGTTCGAAGTGCCGATCCAGGCCGCGATCGGTTCGCGCATCATTGCCCGCGAGAACATCCGCGCCATCCGCAAGGACGTGCTCGCCAAGTGCTACGGCGGCGACATCAGCCGCAAGCGCAAGCTGCTGGAAAAGCAGAAGGAAGGCAAGAAGCGCATGAAGATGGTCGGCCGCGTGGAGGTCCCGCAAGAGGCCTTCATTGCAGCGCTGTCCACCGACGAGCCGAAAAAGAAGTAAATGCCATCAGTTCTGCCTGACGGCGATCCGGCTCCGGCCGATGGTCTGCTCCCTGCCTCATGCGCGCATGAGGCACAGGAGCGGACCATGTCCTTTTATGTGCATATCCCGTTTTGCACCGTCCGTTGCGGCTACTGCGATTTCAACACCTACACCGCCACGGAGCTGGGCTCCGGCTCCAGCCAAGCGACCTACGCTGCCACCGTCAGCAAGGAAATCAGCTTCGCCCGCGAGGTGATGGACCGTTCGGGCCAGCCGGATCGCGAAATCGAGACCGTCTTCTTCGGAGGAGGCACTCCCACATTGCTGCCCGCCGGCGACCTGGTTTCGGTGCTCGGCAGGATCCGCGACGAATTCGGCCTGAAGCCAGGTGCAGAAATCACCACCGAGGCCAACCCTGATTCGGTAACCCGCGAGAGCCTGCAGGAGCTGGCCGATGGCGGTTTCACCCGGGTGTCCTTCGGCATGCAGTCGGCGGTGCCGCATGTGCTCAAGGTGCTGGAGCGCACCCATGATCCGAAGCGGGTTCCGCAAGCGGTTGTCTGGGCGCGCGAGGCCGGCCTGGATGTCAGTGTCGATCTGATTTATGGCACCCCGGGGGAAAGCCTTGAGGATTGGCGCACCAGCATCGAAGCCGCGCTGAGCTACGAGCCTGATCATATTTCGGCCTACGCGCTGATCATCGAGGAGGGCACCAAGCTCGCGGCCCAGATCCGCCGCGGCCAGGTGCCGAACATCGACGATGACGATCATGCCGAAAAGTACCAGATGGCCGATGAGATGTTTGCCGCGGCCGGATTCTCCTGGTACGAGGTCAGCAATTGGGCCAAGACCCCGGCCAATGCGTGCCAGCACAACATCGCCTACTGGAAGGGCGGCGACTGGTGGGGTGCAGGCCCCGGCGCGCATTCGCACGTTGGCGGACTGCGCTGGTGGAATGTGAAGCATCCAGCCGCCTATCAGCAGCGGATCGACGCCGGAATTTCACCGGGACATGGCCGCGAGTACCCGGATGCCCAAGCCGTGCAGCTGGAACGCACCATGCTGCTCACCCGCTTGAGCTCTGGAATGCAGATCAGCGAGCTCGATGAGACCGGGCGCAAGAAGATTGCCGGATTGATCGCAGACGAGCTGATTGATGCCAAGGCAGCATTCTCCGGGACCTTGGTGTTAACGCAGCGAGGCCGGCTCCTGGCCGACCTCGTGGTGCGTGAACTGCTTGATTTCTGAGGCTGGGTAGCTGGCGCTACTTCATCAGCCTCAGATTGAATCGATAGCGGTAGGGGCGTCCCTTGTTGGCCTGGATGGCGGCAAGGGCGCCGGAGACCGTCATGTAGACCCACAGGGCCACGGCCAGAACGGCAAAAAGCCAGCCGATCACCGGCAAGATCATCAGCACGTTGAACACGATGGCCAGAATGGTCAGCGGGAACGTGAAATTGAACGCTTCCTTGGATTCCTGTGCCGTGAATGGGCCGCGGTCACGGAATACGGCGAAGACGATTGCCGATGGAACACAACCCAAGATGGCGCCGAAGTGGGCCATCGTGGCCCACTGGCGGTCTTCTGAAGGAGTCAGCGGCAGCGCAGAGGTCTGGGAACCTTCGAAGCGGGAATTCTCCGATGGCTTCGTCTGGCGTGATGTCACTATTAATCCTTGTCTTGCTTAAGTGTGGTTCCTCTTATCATAGCGACCGCGGCTGAGCGGACGGGGAGATTCGCCGACTAATCTCCAACTATTAGTCAATCGTTAGGAAACCGTAATCTTCGGTCGTGAGAAAATCGATCAATTCTTCTATTCGGCCCAGCAGCTGCGGTTCAAGCTGCCCGTAATGCTGCACCGTGGACAGCAGCCGTTGCCATCCGATGCCGATATCCTCTGCCGTAGCGTGCGGCCAGCCAAAGGCCTTGAGCACTCCGGTTTTCCAGTCGACCCCCTTGGGGATGACCGGCCACGCCTTGATGCCCAGGGTCGCAGGCTTGATCGCCTGCCACACGTCAACGTAGGGGTGGCCGAGGATCAGCACGTTATCGGCGGCACCGGGAACCTGCATCGCCTCGGCGACAATACGCGATTCCTTGCTGCCAGCGACCAAGTGGTCGACCAGGATTCCCAGACGACGCTGCGGCGACGGGGCGAAGTCGCGGATGGCTCCGGCCAGATCGTCAACGCCATGCAGCGGTTCGACAACAATGCCTTCGACACGCAAGTCGTGTCCCCAGACTTTTTCCACCAGCTCGGCATCGTGCTTGCCTTCAACCCAGATGCGGCTGGCCCTGGCCTCCCGGGCCTTCAGCCCCGCTACGGCACGCGAACCCGAAGCGGAAACCAGGTTCTTCGGCGCCGCGGCCTTGGCGACGGGCTCGACAATTTCCACCGGTTCGCCTTCGAGGAGGAACCCGAAGCCGGCTTGGAAGGAACGGCTCTTGCCGTGGCGGTCTTCGAGCATGATCACGCGCATGCCGCCGGACTTTTCGGTACGGATGACTTCTCCCACCCAACCTGAGGTGGCATCTTCCAGGATCATGCCACGTTCCACGGGGACCTGGCGGAGTTTTCGATGTGCCGGTGCACTGAGATCTCGTGGTCCCCAGGAGTAATTAGCCACGTACTGCCTTTCGCTGTGATCGAATACGCTCGAAATCCAATGCTAGCAACAGCTGAACGTATTAGACTTGGCACTTGAGAGGTTAGAGTGCCAAAGCCGGGCACAGGGAATCCAAGGAGGTGCTGTCATGTCGGAGCCACGACGCTTGGACGTTCTGCGTGCCATCGTGGAGGACTACGTCCAATCCCGTGAGCCGGTGGGTTCCAAAGCGCTCCTCGACCGCCACAACCTCGGCGTCAGCGCCGCGACGATCCGCAATGACATGGCTTTGCTGGAAGAGGAGGGGCTGATTGCCGCTCCGCATACTTCCTCCGGACGCATTCCCACCGAAAAGGGCTACCGCCGCTTCGTGGACGAGATCGGCGAACTGAAGCCGCTGTCGCGGGCCGAACGCGACGCCATCAACAAGATCCTGGATAATTCCACGGACCTCGACGAGATGCTCAAGAGCACCGTGCGCCTGCTGGCACGATTGACCAACCAGGTGGCGATGATCCAGGTGCCGCACTATGACACCGCTTCATTGAAGAACCTCGACCTGGTGGGCTTGGGCCCAACCCAGGTGCTGATGGTGATGATCGCCTCCAACGGCACGGTGGACCAGCGGATGATGCCGGTCAAGCGTTCCTACAGCGATGACGAGCTGGGCGAGCTGAAGTCGTGGCTGCTCAATAATTTCGGGGGAGTGCAGCTGGCGGAGCTGGCCGGCCGGCTCGGCCGCATGGAGCTCAGCCCGGCACAGCAGGCCGACCCGTTGGTGGAGCATGTGATCGGCGCGCTGGAAGAAATGGCCCAAGCAGCCAATGCCCAGCGCATCATCATGGCCGGCACCGCCAACCTCGCCCGCGTGGAGGGGGACTTCCCGCTGAGCATCACCCCGGTGCTCGAGGCGCTCGAAGAGCAGGTGGTGCTGCTCAAGCTCTTCTCCGAGCTGGAAGCCGATTCTCGCGGGGTGGCCGTGGCGATCGGCACCGAGCACCACTATGGCCAGCTCTCGGATGCAGCAGTGGTCGCGACGACCTATGGCGCCGATGTGCGCAACAAGCTCGGGGTCCTGGGCCCCACCCGGATGAACTATCCGACCTCCATGGCCTCGGTTCGTGCGGTGGCACGGTACCTGTCGAAGATTTTGGCTAACTAGCCTCGCTGGGCGCCAGCCCGGCACGAATGAAGTTTAAGAGTCTTAGGAAAGGACACGGCGAATAACGTGAGCTCGCATTACGAGACCCTGGGTGTAGCCAAGGACGCGACCCCGCAGGAAATCAAGAGTGCCTACCGGAAGCTGGCACGTAAGCTGCACCCGGATGTGAACCCGAGCGATGAAGCTGCAGAGCAGTTCAAGCTGGTCACCCGCGCCTACGAAGTCCTTTCCGACCAGACCAAGCGCGCCAACTACGACGCCACCGGCGATGAGAACGGCAACGGCCACCCGGGCTTCGGCGGCGGCGGCCAGGGCTTTGGCGGCTTCGGCGACATCTTCGAGCAGTTCTTCGGGGGCGGCCAGGCCCAGGGCCCGGCATCGCGCACCCAGCCGGGCCGCGACGCGCTGATCACCATCACCATCGACCTAGAGGACGCGGTCAAGGGCACCGTTTACCCGCTGGAGATGGAAACCGCCGTCACCTGCAAGACCTGTAACGGCTCGTGCACCCGCGAGGGCACCAGCCCGGTCACCTGCGACATCTGCCATGGCGCAGGCCAGGTGCAGCGTCCGGTGCGTTCCTTCCTGGGCCAGATGATGACCGTGGAAACCTGCGCCGCCTGCCGCGGTTTCGGCACCACCATCCCGGACCCTTGCCTGGAGTGCAACGGCGAAGGCCGCGTGCGCGAGCATGTCTCCAAGTCGCTGAACGTTCCTGCAGGCGTCGACTCCGGCACCCGCATCCAGCTGCGCGGCCAGGGCGAAGCCGGCCCGGGCGGCGGCCCGAACGGCAACCTGTTCGTCGAGGTCGACGTGCGCCGCCACAAGGTGTTCGAACGCTCCGGCACCGACCTGCACGCCAAGATGAGCCTGCCGATGACCGCCGCGGCCTTGGGCTGCGAGCTGAAGCTGGAAACCTTCGACGGCGAGCAGGCCATCAATGTCGAGCCGGGCGCCCAGGATGGCGACACCGTGACCCTGCCGGGCCTCGGCGTGCCGCGCCTGCGCGGAGGCAAGCGCGGGGACATCATCGTGCACCTGCAGGTGGAGACCCCGACAAAGCTGGACTCTGCGCAGCGCGAGCTGCTCGAGCAGCTGGCCAAGCTGCGTGGCGAGGAAATGACGGCCGGCCGTGTCGAGCATTCCGGCGGCATGTTCTCCCGCCTGCGCGACAAGCTGAACCAGCGCTAGGCCATGAGCAACCACAGCTTCGTCATCGACGCCCAGCAGGGCCAGGATGCCTCGGTCGGGGACTTCCTTGAATTGGACGGCCCCGAGGCGCACCACGCGGTCACCGTCAAGCGGGCCGCCGCCGGCGAGCACCTGGACCTGCTCGATGGCAAGGGGCTGCGCCTGACCGTGGAGGTCGTCGCCACCGCCAAGGACCTGCTGCGCGTCAAGGTCCTGCGGCGCACCGAGGAAGCCGTCAGCGACCACCCGGTCACCCTGGTCCAGGCCCTTTCCAAGGGTGACCGCGACCTGCAGGCCGTTGAGGCCGCCGTCGAGCTTGGAGCCCTGGCTGTGCGCCCCTGGCAGGCCGACCGGTCGATCGTGCGCTGGAACGCGGCGAAGGTCGAGAAGGCCATGGCCAAGTGGCGTGCGCAGGTGCGTTCTGCGCAGAAGCAGTCGCGCCGCGCCTATGAGCCAGAGGTACTGGACCCGATGGGTTCCAAGGAGCTCGCCAAGGCCATTGCCGCTGATGCCGATCGCGGCTCTCTGGTGCTGGTCCTGCATGAGCAGGCTGTGGATTCGGTCGCGCGGCACGTGCAGTCGTGGCTCGCCGAGGCGCAGCCCGGCCAGGAGGTCATCATGATCGTCGGGCCGGAAGGCGGCATCTCGGACACGGAACTGCAGTCCTTCGTGGATGCCGGTGCGCATGCAGCCCTGCTCGGCCAGCACGTGCTGCGCGCTTCGACCGCCGGTCCGGCGGCATTAGTCTTGATCCGCCATCTGATCGGCGAGATCTAGCTTCATGCAATCTTGCGAGCATCGAAAGTGCTCCGTGCAAGCCTAGGGCGCGCCTGCGCTCGGCTTGTACGGAGCAATTCTGCTTTTGGCGGGCGCACAAGTTTCTTGCACCTCGACCTGGCATGGCCCAGGCGACCGCCATCCGGCTCGACGTGCAGGATCTTCGTTCGCCGCAGTGCATCCCATGGTTGTGAAGGCAGTTTCGCAGGCAGCCTGAAGCGGAAAAATTCGGCGCTATCGCGCCATTAGTTGCTGTTCGCGGGACAGGGATCGTTGCCTTTCGAGGTCTTTTGCAACCACGTCAGGGCCGCTGCAGGAAACCGGGAACCGGCCGGCAACAGTGGCGGTACGCTACTCGACGCGGAAGTCGCTGATGACCTTGCCGGCCAGATGCTCTGATCCAGTTTCAAGTCCCCAGAAAGTCAGCCGGTAGGATCCTGCACGCAGATCGGTGGTCAGGGTGAAGGAACCGTCGTCCTTGATCTGTCCGGGATTGACCTGCTTCTGGGCGGTGATCACCGTGAGCTTGCCGTCGGCGTCCTTGCGCTGCAGGGAGTAGAAGGTGCCGATGTCGAACTGCGTGGTTCGGCCATTGATCTTGATCGAGCCGCTTTTCAAGGTTGCGCCGAATTGCGGATCAATAATCCAGATCGGTGCAATGAACTCGGCATCGCGTGCGTAGACATCCTTGAGCCGGAAGCCGTCGAAGACCGTTGCGTTGGCTTGTCCGTCCACCAGGATGCGGACCGTTGGGGCGGTGTCGCCGACAACCAGGCCAGAGTTGGCGGCGGCTGCCGTGGCGGTGAACACGAGCTGCTGGATGGCCCGTTCGGAAAGTCCCTGATCCAGGCGGGCGCTGAACACCTTAGCCGGAAGATCCAACGTGATGACATTCGCGTTGCTGATGGAAACGCCGATTTCATCGGTTGGCTTCAGGTGGGTATAGCGCTTCGGCTTCATCGGGTCTGCCGTGAGCAGCGTCCAGATCGCATCGCCAATGGGTTCCTGATGGCGGGTGTCCTGGATGTATTCGCGGTACAGGTACACGCCGGTGTCCGTGTTTTCCAGCCAGTAGACCGGCAGGCTGGCGGCCATGCCGACATCCTCGCCAGCGTCGGTGGCGCTCGGCAGGTTCAGCGATGCGGCCGCGGGGGTCGAAGGCATCTCATAGGAGCTCTCGCGATTCGTCAAACCGCAGCCTGCGGCGACGACGAGAGCGGCGGTGATTCCCAAAACGCCGAATCGACGTGGAATCTTCCGCAAGATCCTTGATTGCACTGCGAACCAATCCGTGGTGATTTATTGCTGTTTCGGTCCGCGGCAGTTGCGGAACCGCTCTCAAGCTTGCCATATTCGAGGCGGCTAACTGGCTAAAAATGCCCCAACTTACTAATCCGTAATCAAATCTATATGTTCACCACTTGCTCTTATTAGCATCATTCAAGAGTACTTTCAGGTATTCCTGCTTACGCTGAGACCTGAATTTTCTCCGGAATGGCCTGCGACTCGATAGAATGGCAAGCACAACAATTCTCGAACACTACGAAGCTCGCAAAGGGGCGCCGCGCACTGCATGCAGGTTGAACAGAATAAAACGACAACGGAGAACGGATCCGCGTCGCTCACCATCAGTTTTGATACGGCTGAGCTCATGATTGCCACGCTGGGCCCCAATGACGAGCTATTGCGGATCCTCTCCGGGGCCTACCCGCAGGTCAGCTTCCGCCCCAACGGCCAAGCCCTGGCCCTGGCCGGCGACCCGCAGCAAGTCCGCAAGGCCCAGCGAGTCACCGAGGAAGCGCGTTCGCTGGCCACCCGCGGCTCGCGCATGAGCGCCGAAACCATCGAGCAGATCATCAAGATGCTCAGCGCCGGCAACCCGGATGCGCCCACCGACGTCCTGGGCTTGAAGATCCTCTCGGGACGCGGACGCTCCATCCGGCCCAAGACCGTGAACCAGAAGAGCTATGTCGACGCCATCGAGGATTCGACCATCACCTTCGGCATCGGCCCGGCCGGCACCGGAAAGACCTTCCTGGCCATGGCCATGGCCGTCGCCGCCCTGCAGGACAAGCAGGTCAACCGCATCATCCTGACCCGTCCTGCGGTTGAGGCGGGGGAGAAGCTGGGCTTCTTGCCCGGCTCGTTGACCGAGAAGATCGACCCGTACCTGCGTCCGCTCTACGACGCCCTGCACGACATGGTCAATCCGGAAACCATTCCGCAGCTGCTGGAAGCCGGAACCATCGAGGTCGCTCCGCTGGCCTATATGCGCGGCCGCACGCTCAATGACGCCTTCGTGATCCTGGACGAAGCGCAGAACACCACCACCGAGCAGATGAAGATGTTCCTCACCCGCCTGGGGTTCGGCTCGAAGATGGTAGTGACCGGCGATGTCACCCAGGTGGATTTGCCGAACAATGCCACCTCCGGGTTGCGCATGGCCAGCGATGTCCTCGACGGCATCGACGACATCAGCATCTGCCGGCTCGACTCTTCGGATGTGGTGCGCCACCGCCTGATTGCCGACATCGTCACAGCCTACGACCGTTGGGATGACACCCGACGCAAAGAACACAACCGGGGACGCCGCAGCAAATGAGCATCGAAGTAAATAACGAAACCGAGTACGACGTCGATCTCAAGGACGTCAACGCCTTGGCCGAATCGGTGATGCGGGCCATGTTCCTGCACCCGGAAACCGAAGTGTCCATCGTTTTCATCGACGAGGACGCCATGAGCGCCCTGCATGTCGAGTGGATGGACCTCGAAGGCCCTACCGACGTAATGAGCTTCCCGATGGATGAGCTGCGTCCCGGCACCGCCGGCGCGCCAGGGGAGAACGGCATCCTTGGCGACATCGTGATCTGCCCTTCGGTCGCCGAAGCGCAGGCCAAGGCCGGCGGGCACAGCACGCACGACGAGATCCTGCTGCTGACCACCCACGGCCTGCTGCACCTGATGGGCTTCGACCACATGGAACCAGCAGAAAAGGAAGAGATGTTCGCACTGCAGCGCAAGCTGCTGGAGTCCTACACCGGCCGCCCAGCACCGAAGGAAACGGTGGAATAGCCCGGTGGAAATCGTCTTGCTGGTCCTGGCCCTGGTTTTCATGGCCTTCTCGGCCGTGCTGACCGCAGTCGACTCGGCCTTCTATGCGTTATCCCGGCACGCGGCCGAACGCCTGCGCGCCGAATCGAACTCCAAGGCGCTTTCCGCGATCCTGGATGAGGCAGAAAGCCATGCCCAGGCGGTGAAGTTCTGGCGCATCTGGTTCGAGACCGCTTCGGCGGTCGCCGTGGCCCTGCTCGTTTCGCAGTGGATCGAGAATGTGTGGCTGATCGGGATGATCTCGACGATTGCCATGGCTGCCCTGGGCTTCGTCCTGGTCAGCGTGTCCCCGCGGCGCTATGGGCGCTCCAACGCGCAGACGGTCGTTCAGTCCACGGCCACCCTGGTTCGCTTCCTGCGCTTGGTCCTGGGTCCGGTCACCAACTGGCTGGCATCCATCGCCAAGGCGCTGAGCCCCGGCGGCGCGGACGGCGAAGGCTACCTGGGCAAGGAACGCCTGCGCGATCTGGTGGATCGCGCCTCCGAAGGCGAGGATCTGGACGAGGAATCGGCCGAACTGATCTCCTCGGTGATCGACCTGGAGGAGACCAGCGTCCGCTCGGTGATGGTGCCGCGCACCGACATGGTGGTGCTGGATGCTGATCATTCATTCCACAGCGCCATGGACCTGTTCATCGCCTCCGGCTTCTCCCGCATCCCGCTGATCGGCGAGGATACCGATGACATCCAGGGGATCATCTACCTCAAGGACCTGATCCGCGAGATCCACGGCCTGCAGCAGGCGCAGTCCCTGGCCGACCTGGCGCGCAAGGTCCGCTTCGTTCCCGAATCGAAGTCCGCGGCAGAGCTGATGCAGGAACTGCAGCAGGAGTCAATCCACCTGGCAGTCGTCATCGACGAATACGGCGGCACCGCGGGCCTGGTGACCCTCGAGGACCTGCTGGAGGAAATCGTGGGCGAGATCGACGACGAGTATGATCGTTCCCGGGCCGAACTGATCGAGAACCCCGACGGTTCGATCTTCGCCGTGGCCGCCGCATCCATTGACGATGTGGCCGACCACTTCGGCATGCACATCGAGGAAGAGGACGTCGATACCGTCGCCGGCCTGCTCTCCAAGGCCCTGGAATCGGTGCCGGTACTCGGTTCCACCGCTGATGTGCACGGCCTGCGCCTGACCGTGGTGGCCCTCGCCGGCCGCCGCAACCGTATCGGCAAAATCCATGTAGAGCGCCTGGAAACAGACGCATCCGACCATATTGAGAACGACGAGGATTCCTCAGATGAGTGAAAACCAGAACCTGCTCGCCTCCAGCGGATGGCCCGAGGGCTTCCGCTCCGGCTTCACTTCCTTCGTAGGCCGCCCGAACGCCGGCAAGTCCACGCTGACCAACGCGCTGGTGGGCCAGAAGGTGGCCATCACCTCCGCCAAGCCGCAGACGACCCGCCACACCATCCGCGGCATCGTGCACCGCGAGGACGCGCAGCTGATCCTGGTCGACACCCCCGGCCTGCACCGTCCGCGCACCCTGCTCGGCCAGCGCCTGAACGACCTGGTCGCCGAGACCCTCTCCGAGGTGGACGCGATCGGCTTCTGCATCCCGGCCAACGAGAAGATCGGCCCGGGCGACCGCTACATCGCCACGCAGCTGGCGCAGCTGCAGCGCAAGCCGATCATCGCGCTGGTCACCAAGGCCGACCTGGTGGACCGCGAGCAGCTCGCGCAGCAGCTGATCGCCGTCGCCGAAATGGGCACGCAGAACTTCGGCGAACAGGGGTTCGCCGCGATCGTGCCAGTCTCCGCGGTCAAGGAATTCCAGGTCGAAGAGGTGGCCAATGTGCTGGTCGAGCACCTGCCGGCAGGCCCTCCGCTGTACCCGGATGGCGAGCTGACCGACGAGCCGGAAGCCAAGATGGTTGCCGAGCTGATCCGCGAAGCCGCGCTGGAAGGCGTGCGCGACGAATTGCCGCACTCACTGGCAGTGGTCGTCGAGGAAATGGTGCCGCGCGAAGGACGCAGCGAAAACAACCCGCTGATCGACATCCACGTTTCGCTGTTCGTCGAGCGCTCCAGCCAGAAGGCCATCATCATCGGCCGTGGCGGTTCGCGGCTGCGCGAGGTCGGAACCAATGCCCGCCGCGGCATCGAGAAGCTGCTGGGCACCAAGGTCTACCTTGACCTGCATGTGAAGGTCGCCAAGGACTGGCAGCGCGACCCAAAGCAGCTCGGGCGCCTGGGCTTCTAGGCCGCGCGCCGCCGCACCGGGCCAACGCCCAACTTCGTCCCCAGGACCGCGCCGGTCTTGGGGACGCGCTGGATAGGCAGCCTCCTACTTGGCCAGGCGGTTGACGATCTGGCGGGCCACCAGCCGATCCACGCCGGGCAGACGCGTGGAGTTGATAATGAATCTCCGCATCCGCAGGGCCAGCTGGTTTCGCGGCAGGAAGCTGTTGGCCGCACGCCGCCCCGAAGCCTGGGCCGTGTCGATCTTCGGCCGCATCGCCTTCTCGTACCGTGCGAGGGCGGGCGGCAACTGCCCCGGTTCGGTGGCACTGCCCACCGCATCGCCCAGGGCGGCCGCGGCGCACACGGCCATCGCCCCGCCCTGGCCGGCCAGCAGCGAGACCGAGGCCGCCGCATCCCCGATCAGCACCACCGGGCCGGCATGCCAGGAATCCATCACCACCTGCGCGACGGCATCGTCATAGGGGTCATCCGGGCATTGCATCAGCAGCCGGTCCACCTGCGCGCCGCAACCGGCGAAAATGCTGCGCAGCCGATCGCGGGCCGGCCCGAGGGGCGCCCCGTGTTCATGGCGATAGACCAGGAAAGATGCCACCTCGTCGCTGCGCAGCCCATAGATTCCCGCGGTGCGGTCAACCGTATCGGTGAGCACGAAGCGGTTCTTGAAGCGCCGGTTCAGCTCGGGATCCCGGATGATGAAGGCTGCCGCCCGCATTCCCAAGGGGCGCAGGAACGCCCCTTCCGGACCGAAGAACCTTGCCCGGACCGTTGAATGGATGCCGTCGGCCCCGACCAGCAGATCCGCAAGCTCCGGCTGGTTGTGCCCCTTGATGCGGATCTGTGCCCGCTGGCCATGGATGTCCAGCTGGTCGATATGAACCCCGTAGCGCAGCTGGACCCGCGACGGATCGGCATCCTGGAGCGCGGCTCGCGCGGCCGCTTCCATGTCCGGGCGCAGCAAGGTGAGCACCCTGCCGCCGGCGAGATCGGAGAACTTCGAATAATCCAGCGACGCTGTCGGCTTGCCCCGAGGGTCCACATATTGCGCGGCCTGCACGCGGTAGGCGGCCTCGGCGAGATAGGGCAGCAGTCCGATGCGCTCGGACGCTTCAATGCCCGGACCGAAGAAGTCCATCATGTAGCCGTCCGGGCGCGGGGCATCCGATCGCTCAAGCACCAGCACCTCCCAGCCGGCCAAGCCCAATTGCCTGGCCGCGACCAGTCCGGCGATTCCAGCGCCAACGATAATCGCCCTCATCAACCAACCTCCTTTGGCGTGTGGTGTGGTGGAACCCATTCTTCGCCGGCGCCATCATCCTGTCCACCGCAGCGCACCAGCGGCCTGTCCAATATG
Source organism: Glutamicibacter nicotianae (assembly GCF_006539525.1). Lineage (GTDB taxonomy): Bacteria > Actinomycetota > Actinomycetes > Actinomycetales > Micrococcaceae > Glutamicibacter > Glutamicibacter nicotianae. The sequence continues at coordinate 212,433 of NZ_BJNE01000001.1, forward strand.
TGACACGGAGGTGACACAAGTTTCACCTGCCTGCACAGCGTGGTGCTATGCTCATCTCGTGCATTTCGAGCTTCTACTACTACTCAGCCGCTGCGAGGATCCAAAGGACCGCTAGTGGTCTACAGGCCGACCCCTCGTCGCGGAGTAGCTCTTGTCTGGCCCCACAAAGTAAGCACTATTTTTGTCTAGGGGACCCAAAGAAATGCAGAACATGCAGAAATCTTCGAACATGCCAATCCACAAGTATGTTCCATTCCAGGACCAGATCGAGGTCAATCTGCCCGATCGCACCTGGCCTGACAAGTACATCACCAAGGCCCCGCGCTGGTGCGCGGTCGACCTGCGCGACGGCAACCAGGCGCTGATCGACCCGATGAGCCCCGAACGCAAGCACAAGATGTTCGACCTGCTGGTGCAGATGGGCTTCAAGGAGATCGAGGTCGGCTTCCCGTCCGCCTCGCAGACCGACTTCGACTTCGTGCGCCAGCTCATCGAGCAGAACCGCATCCCCGAGGACGTCACCATCCAGGTGCTCACCCAGTCGCGCGAACACCTGATCGAGCGCACCTACCAGGCGCTGGAAGGCGCCAAGCAGGCCATCGTGCACCTGTACAACTCCACCTCGATCCTGCAGCGCGAGGTCGTCTTCCGCCAGGACGAGGACGGCATCGTGGACATCGCCGTCAACGGCGCGCGGCTGTGCAAGAAGTACGAGGAACAGCTGACCGGCACCAAGATCACCTACGAATACTCGCCGGAGTCCTACACCGGCACCGAGCTGGAATTCGCCAAGCGCATCTCCGAGGCGGTCGCCGAAGTGCTGGAGGCCAGCCCGGAGAACAAGATGATCCTGAACCTGCCGGCCACCGTGGAAATGGCCACCCCGAACGTGTACGCGGACTCCATCGAGTGGATGCACCGCAACCTGGCCAACCGCGACTCGATCATCCTCTCGCTGCACCCGCACAACGACCGCGGCACCGGCGTGGCCGCCGCGGAGCTGGGCTACCTGGCCGGCGCGGACCGCATCGAAGGCTGCCTGTTCGGCAACGGCGAACGCACCGGCAACGTGGACCTGGTGACCCTGGGCATGAACATGTTCGGCCAGGGCGTGGACCCGCAGATCGACTTCTCCGACATGGACCACATCCGCCGCACCGTCGAGTACTGCAACCAGCTGCCGGTGCCCGAGCGCAGCCCGTACGGCGGCGACCTGGTGTTCACCGCCTTCTCCGGCTCGCACCAGGATGCGATCAAGAAGGGCCTGGAAGCGATGGAAGCCAAGGCTTCGGCTGAAGGCAAGGACATCAATGACCTGGTCTGGGCTGTTCCGTACCTGCCTGTCGATCCGAAGGATATCGGCCGCTCCTACGAAGCAGTGATCCGGGTCAATTCGCAATCCGGCAAGGGCGGCGTGGCCTACTTGCTGAAGAACGACTACAACCTGGATCTGCCGCGCCGCGCGCAGATCGAGTTCTCCGGCGTCATCCAGCGCAAGACGGATACCGAGGGCGGCGAGATCTCCTCGCAGCATATCTGGGATGTCTTCCAGGACGAGTACCTGCCGGTCAGCGAGGATTCGGGAATGAACTCGTGGGGCTACTACCAGATCGCTTCGGCCACCGCGGCTTCGGCAGAGGATGGCAGCTTCCGCCTGGATACCAAGCTGATCATCGACGGCGTGGCCCATGAGCGCAGCGCCCAGGGCAACGGTCCGGTCTCCGCACTGGTCAAGCTGCTCAACGACGATGGCGTGGATCTGCGCGTGCTGGACTACTCCGAGCATGCCATGAGCGAAGGCGGCAACGCCCGCGCCGCGGCCTTCGTCGAATGCGCCGTGGGCGACCGCATCCTCTGGGGCATCGGCCTGGACACCAATACCAACATCGCGGCGCTGAAGGCCGTGGTCTCTGCGGTCAACCGCGCAATCCGCGACAGCAAGTAGGCAGCCGGCAGAACCTGCCGCCAGCAAAACGCCACGGCCAGCCCACTCAGCTGGCCGTGGCGTTTAGTCCTGCACGGCGTTCTCGGCCTTTCTGCCCGGTTCAAGTCGAGGTGTGCCTCGAACCCTTTGGATTCGGGCCCGGTAGATGCCGGTTTGCTCGTGCAACTGCCATGTCCGCCGGCGAATCGGAACTCCTGGTATTCAAGCGATTCAGAACTTTGGCAGTTGAAGTGGGAGAATACTGTCTGTGTCCAGATCAGGTTTCGCTTCCAAGAGCTACCACACCCGTGGTCTGGTCTTGCGCACCCATAAGCTGGGTGAAGCCGACCGGATCATCACGCTGCTGACCCCCAACGGAATTGTCCGTGCCGTGGCCAAGGGCGTACGCCGGACCTCGTCGAGGATGGGCGCAACGCTGGAACCTTTCATGGAAGTCAATGCCCTGCTGGTGATGGGCCGGAACCTCGATATCGTCTCGCAGGCCCAGCTGCGCAACCCCTACGGCCAGCTGCTGGTCATGGATTACCCGAGCTATACGGTGGCCAACGCCATGTCGGAGATCGCCGAAAGGCTGCTCGAGACGGACAGCGATTCAACGCTCCAGCAATATCAGCTCTTCCACGGTGCGATCGCGCTGCTCTCCAAGCAGAGGGTCGGTTCCGGGGCCGTGCTCGATTCCTATATTCTGCGGGCGCTGTCGGTCGCTGGTTGGGCACCGTCATTCACCAATTGCGTGCGCTGCGGCAAGCCTGGCCCGCATCAAGCACTGCACGTCCAGCTTGGCGGCGTGGTTTGCGCCGAATGCCGCCCTTCCGGGTCATTATCCCCGCACCCCATTACCATCGAATATCTGCAGGCCCTATTGGAGGGGGACTGGTCCACCGTGGCACAGGCAGGACCCCGTGCGCGCAAGCAGGCAGCAGATATCGTGGCCAATTACTTGCAATGGCACCTAGAGCGTGCAGTGAATTCCCTACGTCTTGTGGAGAGAAATTGAAGAAGCTTCCAAAGATCACCGGCCGCCGAGGCCCCGTTGCTCCCTTTGCGCATCCGGAGAATCCACAGGTGCCGGCCATTCCCCAGGAGCTCATCCCTGAGCACGTGGCGATTGTCATGGACGGCAATGGGCGGTGGGCCAACCAGCGCGGACTGCCGCGTACCGAGGGGCATCGTGCAGGCGAAGCCGCGCTGCTCGATGTGATGGCAGGCGCCGTGGAGTTGGGTGTCAAATATGTTTCGGTCTATGCGTTCTCCACGGAAAACTGGAAGCGCAGCCCAGAGGAAGTCCGCTTCCTGATGGGCTTTTCGCGTGATGTCCTGCGCCGCCAACGCGATACGTTGAATTCTTGGGGCGTGCGCATTCGCTGGTCGGGCCGGGAGCCCAAGCTCTGGAAGTCAGTGATCAACGAGCTCAAAGAAGCCGAAGAGCTGACCAAGGACAACTTGGGATGCCAGCTGACCATGTGCGTGAACTATGGCGGTCGGGCAGAACTTGGCGACGCAGTCAGCCAAATTGCCCAAGATGTCGCTGCCGGCAAGCTTCGCGCCAGTTCCGTTGGCGAAAAGACCATTGCCAAGTACCTGCATGCGCCAGAACTCCCAGATGTGGATCTCTTCCTGCGGACCAGTGGCGAGCAGCGCACCAGCAACTTCCTGCTGTGGCAGTCGGCCTACGCGGAGATGGTCTTCCTGGACCAGTTGTGGCCGGATGTCGACCGGCGGACGCTGTATGCCGCGGTGGAAGAATACGCAAAGCGCGATCGCCGCTACGGCGGAGCCGTCGACAAGCCCCAGGGGTAGGACGTTCAGCGCGCTGTGCCCACCATCCGCAGCCAAAGGCTCAAGTCGCGATACGCCGCGGCTCTGGCCGGTTCACCGGAGGTGAACACATCGTGCATTGCTCCGGGAATTTCGGACAGGGTGACGAAACTGCCCAGCTTCATCGCCCGCAGGCGCGTCTGCTGAACGTCCAGTACCGAATCGCAATGCTGCATATCGGGGGAGTAGGTCGTGCCGATGTGGGTCCGGTCCGAGGTGAGCACGAAGATCGGCTGCTGGAGTTTCAGCCCTTTGGCTACTAGTGCATGGCCATCGAAGATCGTTTTCAGCCATCCCGCGGTATTCGGAAAAGCGACTCTTGGCCGCCACAGTCGATGAACATCCCACTGGCCGTGGCTGTCGGTACTCAGTGATTGCCAGTAATGGTCGAATTCTGGCCCGCTGAGCTTCCGGCGCGGATTCGTGCGGGTGATCGCTTCCATCAGGCCATGAATGGGAATGCGCAAGAAGGCTGTTCCCTGGAATTCGAGCCATGGAGCATTCAGCACCAGAGCCTTGATCTCTGGTTGCCGGCGGGCAATCCATAAGCTAAGAATCAGTCCGCCGGTCGAGTGCCCTTGGGCCACTACTGGCAGGCGCGGATGCTCCTTGCGCAGCAGTTCCAAAGTCGCTTCAAGCTCTTCGTCGAAGTCCGCCAAGTCGTCAACGTATCCGGGCAAGGCATGTTCTGCTCTCAAGCTGCGACCATGCCTGCGCAGATCCAGTGCGTAGAAGTGGTATCCGTGGTGATGCCAGAAAGCAGCCAGTTCACGGTTGTAGAAATAGTCGCTCCAGCCGTGCACGCTCAGCACGATTCCCTGCGCCTTGCGCCCGAGACGTTGCCGGAATCCTGCCGGGCGGTACCGAATCAGCGTTGCCACCGCCGGGCCTTCGGCATCGGTTCCGAAATCCAGGGTTTGGTGCTCGAAATCGGGTCCCAGCGGATCTTCAACCCATTGCCCCGGGCAGGTGGAAGATATGAAGTCGGGCCAGTTGCTGCTTTCTGGGACGACGAAGTGCTTCATATCTTGAATACTACCCACCTCAAGTTGTCTGTTTCGGCCTCTTCGCGGGAAAATGGGTCTATGCGCATATACCCACTGGTCTTCAAGCACGTCTTCACCAAGATGGATCCTGAACAGGCTCACCATTTTGCCTTCAACGCGATCAAGATTGCGCAACGTGCAGGGCTCACCAAGGCAGCACGCAAATTCTTCGCCCCGGCACCCAAACTGAATCGCACCGTGATGGGTATCGACTTCCCATCGCCATTTGGATTGGCTGCCGGTTTCGACAAGGGAGCCACCGGCATCTTGGCGTTGAGCGACATAGGTTTCGGCCACGTTGAAATCGGAACGGTTACCGGACAGGCCCAGCCCGGCAATCCGCAACCAAGGCTTTTCCGTCTGGTTGACGACCGCGCGGTTATCAACCGCATGGGCTTCAACAATGAAGGTGCCGAGCGCGTGGCTGCCCGCGTCGCCGGTGCCCGCCAGGAGCTCAAGTCTGATTACGCTGGAACCCGTCCGGTGATTGGCGTGAATATCGGCAAGACCAAGGTCGTGGAGTTGGAGGATGCGGTCGCGGATTACCTGTCCTCCACTCGCCAGCTGGCGATCCACGCGGATTACCTGGTGGTGAACGTTTCAAGCCCGAACACCCCAGGACTTCGCCTGCTGCAGAGCGTCGATTCTCTTCGCCCGCTGCTTTCGGAAGTTGGCCAGCTGGCTGACAAGGTTGCAGGCCGGCACATCCCGCTGCTGGTTAAGATCGCTCCCGACTTGAGCGATGAGGACGTTGCCGATGTCGCGCGCTTGGCCATCGAACTTGAACTCGATGGCATCATTGCCACCAACACGACTATCGGTCGCGAGAACTTGAATAGCGATGCCGCCAAGGTTGAAGAAATTGGTGCCGGCGGACTATCAGGGGCTCCGCTCAAGCAGCGATCGCTTGAGGTTCTTCGCCAGCTGCGTTCATTGGTTCCTGCCGAAATGGCGTTGATTTCCGTCGGCGGCGTGGAGAATGCCACGGATGTGAAGGAACGCCTGGACGCGGGCGCGGACTTGGTGCAGGGCTACACTGCATTCCTCTACGAGGGTCCGTTCTGGGCACGTTCCATCAACAAGGATCTGGAGCGCATGCTCTAGAGCGTTGGGCGGGCAAGCCCCTCATCACTCTGGTACGGCCTCGATTTTCACAATCGGGGCCGTACAGCTTTAAGCTCGTTCAGCTACTGCGAAGCTGGCCCGACAATGACCTCGTGTGCTATCTCGCGCACGTGGTGAATCCAGAGCCAGGGAGGCAGGGGAGAAGCTGGCAATTTAGAGCGACAGGCTCCAGGAATCCTTGTATCCGCGTCCACAAGCACGAGACTCACCTCCAGATACAAGGCTGTATGGAAAATTTCCTGCTGGAACTGCCCGGTAGTTGAAGATCTCCATTCTTCTTGTAGTCACGTTCACAAAGTTATAACCCTGTACCACATCGAGGAATTCGATTAGAAAAGGGGCAAGCTCATGCGAGCTTGCCCCTCAGTGGTCTAGCTGGATCGACTAGTCGATAATTTCGCCGCGCTTGACCTGCGGCTTCGGCAGGCGCAATTTGCGGAACTGCATGCCGCGCATCGCAGCGTACATGCGTACGCCCTTCTCCATGTGGCCGAACTTGGCAGTCAAGCGCTTCTTCAAGATTATGGAAGTCACGATGGCCTCGACGATGATCAATGCGATCACGACCCACAGGGCCAGCTGCACGAACATCTGAACCTGCAGATTGCTCTGGAATACCAGCGAGATGACCAAGAAGGCCAGGATGATGAACATCATGAACTCGCCGAACATCCAGCGGGAGTCAATGAAATTCCGGGTGTAGCGCTTCTGCTCGCCCTTATCGCGCGGCATCAGGTAGCGTTCATCGCCAGTTTCGTTCGCCAAGCGTAAACGGTTCTGGGCTTCGATGCGTCGTTGACGTTCAGCCTCTTTCGCGGCCTTGCGATCAGTAGGAACCAACGGGCGTTGCCGGTTCGCCTGCTGCGCACTGCGCTTGGGCGTTGGACCGGTCTTGCGGCCGTCGGTGGATTCCGGGGCCTGCTGAGCAGGCTCCACATTTACGGGGGATTGAGGTTCATCCTTCTTACGTCCAAACACCCCTCCATCTTAGCCGGGATTCGACAACGGCGTGACATTCGATACCCGTGGAATTGCTAGGCTGAAGACATGACCGAAAATACTACCTTCGACGCCGCTGCTAACGGTGTCGATATTGCCGCGCTCAAGAGCCACATCGAAACGAACTTCGAGAAGATCCTCGAAGAGCTCACCTCCCTGGTCGCGATCCCAAGCATCGCATGGGAATCCTTCGACCCGCAGAACCTGGAAAAATCAGCTGCTGCCGCTGCCGAATTGGCGAAGTCGGCTGGCATGGAGACCGTGGAAATCCTGCGCGAACCAGCGCAGAATGGCGCTATGGGCGCACCTGCCGTTGTCGCGCAGCGCAAGGCGGCCCCCGGGAAGCCGACCGTGCTGCTCTACGCGCACCACGACGTCCAGCCCCCAGGCAACGAGGCAGACTGGAATACCCCGGTCTTCGAAGCCACGAGGGTAGGGGACCGGCTGTTCGGACGCGGCGCTGCCGACGACAAGGCGGGCATCATGGTGCACATCGCTGCGATGCGCGCCGTGCTGGATCTCGTCAGCGACTTCGGCGTTGGCGTAACCTACTTCTTCGAAGGCGAAGAAGAAGCAGGCTCTCCTTCCTTCCGCAACTTCTTGGAAGCGCATCTGGAAAAGCTGGCGGCAGACGTTATCGTCGTTGCCGACTCGTCCAACTGGTCAGTTGGAACTCCGGCGCTGACCAGTTCATTGCGCGGCATGTGCGCGGCAGAGATCACCGTCCGCTCGCTGAACCATGCGGTCCATTCTGGCATGTTCGGCGGCCCAGTTCTCGATGGCCCCATCCTGGCTGCCAAGCTGATTTCCAGTTTCCACAATGACGATGGCTCCGTGGCCGTTGCGGGATTGGTCGCCAACGACGCTGCCGAAGTCGATTTCGATGAAGCCGAGTTCCGCAAGGATTCCGGCGTACTGGATTCCTTCCAGCTCGCTGGATCCGGGAAAATCACCGACCGCTTATGGAATAAACCAGCACTGAGCGTGATTGGAATGGATATCCCAAGCGTTGACCACTCATCGAATACCTTGCTGCCGGCAACTCGCTTCAAGGTATCGATGCGGCTGGCGCCAGGGCAGGACCCGGCCGACGCGCTCAAGGCCCTTGAATCACATGTCAAGAGCATTGACCTGCGTGGCGCCGAAGTTGAATTTGTGGCTACGGAAGCGGGCAACGCCTACAAGGCCGATTTGGATGCTTCAGCTAATGACACTGCGCGCTGGGCACTGGAACAAGCTTGGGGTGTTGTACCAGTGAATATGGGGCTGGGTGGATCAATTCCATTCATTGCAGATTTGCTGGAAGTCTTCCCGCAGGCCCAGATTCTCGTCACTGGCGTCGAGGATCCTGATTCGCGCGCGCATTCAGCCAACGAGTCGCTGCACCTGGGCGACTTCAAGCACGCCATTGAAGCTGAAGCACTGATGCTGGCAAGGATCAACGCCGAGGGACTATGAAGCGTGTCATACGGAGAGACGCAAGGGGAGAAATCTTCAGCGTAGCGACGTAGGATAGAAGTAAGAACAGAGGTGCCAGCTCCAGAACAAATCTGGGGCTTGGTACCGCGTCGAGCAGTATGGGAGGAAAATCATGACTGCATCTGTTGACCAGACCAAGGGCGACCCAACCGAGGTTCCAACCCACGAGGTAGAAATTTCCGACGTGGCAGCGGCCAAAGTTCGCTCGCTTCTGGAGCAGGAAGGTCGGGATGATCTTCGTCTCCGCATCGCAGTGCAGCCAGGAGGCTGCTCGGGCCTGATCTACCAGCTTTATTTCGATGAGCGCATGCTCGATGGCGACGCTGTGCGCGACTTCGACGGCGTTGAAGTCATCGTCGACAAGATGAGCGTGCCTTATCTTGCTGGCGCATCCATTGATTTCGAGGACACCATCTCGAAGCAGGGCTTCACCATCGACAACCCCGCCGCATCCGGCTCCTGCGCGTGTGGAGATTCCTTCCACTAGACCGTAGGGAACTAACGCCGCTGTTAAAACGTTGAAGAAATTTCTCGTTAGTACAGCGGCGTTTTTCGGCATTCTGACCCCAAAGAGGGTAAGCTCTACATTAAGTAGTAAAACTATGTTTCCCTTCGTGAGCCACCTCACCGTGCAACTCGTTTAAACCACGAGGTGACTTATGAAGACCACATTCTGCACCAACAAAGAGGAAGGGCCGTCTGTGAGTTCGCAAGACCGAACCGGCAGTCGCGGGTCCGCTAAAGCCAAAGTACTGGCTTTAGTCGGCACTGGCGCATTGCTGCTGACGGGATGTACAGCGGAGGCAAAACGCGGTTGGCTCCCAAACGTGGAGCGCGATACCACCAACCACACCGGGGCAATCCAGGATTTCTGGGTTAACTCGTGGATCGCTGTTATTGTCATCGGCGTATTGACCTGGGGATTGATGCTCTGGTGCGTCATTGCCTACCGTCGCCGCAAGAACGATACGGGTTACCCGCGTCAGCTGAGCTACAACCTGCCATTGGAGATCTTCTACACGGCCATTCCTTTGGTCCTTGTTCTAGTCTTCTTTAGCTTCAACAACAACCTGGAAAAGCAGATCAACGCTCCTGTTGATTCTGAGGTTGTAGTGGACGTCCGAGCCAAGCAATGGGCCTGGGACTTCAACTACAGCTACCAGGGCACCGAGAAGTACTTTGCCGGCGAACAGGCTCACTTGAACACCGATGGCTCGGAAGGCGTTCGCGAAGAACTGCCAACCTTGTACCTGCCAGCAGGCAAGTCGGTAACCCTTGAGCTCAATAGCCGCGATGTCATCCACTCCTTCTGGGTCCCAGCCTTCTTGCAGAAGCTGGACATGATCCCAGGCAAGACCAACTACATCTACCTGACTCCGCAGGTTGAAGGCAGCTACGACGGCAAGTGCGCCGAGCTTTGCGGCGAGTACCACTCGGAGATGCTCTTCAACGTCGAGGTTGTCAGCGAGTCCGAGTTCAAGGCTCAGCTGGCGAAGATGGAAGATGGCCACATTGGTGAAGAATACGACCGTCAGCCAAATGCTGTAAACGGCGTAGTAGTAGAGCACGGGGAAGGAGAGTAATCATGACAACGTTCGAATATGCGACTGACGACGTAAAGTCGATTGCCCCAGCCGTAGTGCCGAAGTCTAAGGGTCGTCTGTTCGTCGACTACATCACTTCGACCGACCACAAGAAGATCGGGTACATGTACCTGATCAGCTCGTTCATCCTGTTCTGCATCGGCGGCCTGATGGCGCTGCTGATTCGTGCAGAGCTGTTCGAACCAGGCATGCAGATCCTGCAGACCAAGGAACAGTACAACCAGCTGTTCACCATGCACGGCACCGTCATGCTCCTGATGTTCGCAACCCCGCTGTTCGCTGGTTTCGCCAACGTCATGATGCCTCTGCAGATCGGCTCGCCGGATGTGGCCTTCCCACGTCTGAACGCCTTGGCATTCTGGTTCTTCTCGCTGGGCTCGATTATCGCCCTGGCCGGCTACCTCACCCCTCAGGGTGCAGCTAGCTTCGGTTGGTTCGCGTACGCACCGCTGTCGAACACCACCTTCTCGCCAGGCATCGGCGGCGACCTCTGGGTCTTCGGCCTTGCACTGTCGGGCTTCGGTACCATCCTTGGCGCCGTCAACTTCATCACCACCATCATCTGCCTGCGCGCGCCTGGCATGACCATGTGGCGCATGTCGATCTTCTCGTGGAACACCCTGATCACCTCGTTGCTGGTCCTGATGGCCTTCCCGCCGCTGGCAGCTGCCCTGTTCGCACTGGGTGCAGACCGCCGCTTCGGCGCTCACATCTTCGATCCGGACAATGGCGGTGCCGTACTCTGGCAGCACCTGTTCTGGTTCTTCGGCCACCCTGAGGTATACATCATTGCCTTGCCGTTCTTCGGCATCGTCTCTGAGATCTTCCCAGTGTTCTCCCGCAAGCCGATCTTCGGCTACAAGGGCCTGGTCTTCGCGACCATCGCAATTGCCGCCCTGTCGGTTTCCGTGTGGGCACACCACATGTACGTCACCGGCTCGGTCATGCTGCCATTCTTCGGCTTCATGACCATGCTGATCGCGGTTCCAACCGGTGTGAAGTTCTTCAACTGGATCGGTACCCTGTGGCGCGGCTCGATCACCTTCGAAACCCCCATGCTCTGGAGCATGGGCTTCATGATCACCTTCCTGTTCGGCGGCCTGACCGGCATCATCCTGTCGGCTCCGTCCCTGGACTTCCACGTATCGGATACCTACTTCGTTGTGGCCCACTTCCACTACGTCGTCTTCGGTACCGTCGTGTTCGCGATGTTCGCTGGCTTCTACTTCTGGTGGCCAAAGTGGACCGGCAAGATGCTCAACGAGCGCCTTGGCAAGATCCACTTCTGGTTGCTGTTCATCGGCTTCCACGGCACTTTCCTGATCCAGCACTGGCTGGGCGTCATGGGCATGCCACGTCGCTACGCCGACTACATGCCTGAAGATGGCTTCACCACCATGAACCAGGTATCGACCGTCTTCGCATTCATCCTGGGTGCATCGATGATTCCATTCTTCTGGAACGTGTGGGTAACCCACCGAAACGCCAAGAAGGTTGAAGTTGACGATCCATGGGGCTTCGGCGCATCGCTGGAGTGGGCAACCTCTTGCCCTCCACCACGTCACAACTTCCACTCCATCCCTCGCATCCGTTCGGAGCGTCCAGCACTGGATCTGCACCACCCGGAACTGAGCGGACGGGTTACCCCCGAAACTCCGGTTGCGAAGATCTTCGGCTCGGCTGACCAGAAGGACGTATAACGATGAAAGTTGAATCCTGGATTTTCCTGGGTGGCGTCTTCTTCTTCACCCCGGTAGCAATTGTCTACGGTTACATGACCAACTGGGAAGAATGGGTCGGATTGCTGGCCTTGATCATGCTGGTTGGACTCTCGGCAATGGTAGGCGGCTACTTGCTGTTCACCGCTAAGCGCGTTGGCAACCGGCCGGAGGACCGTGTGGATGGCGAAATCCACGAGAACGCGGGCGATATCGGAATGTTCTCCCCATGGAGCTGGTGGCCATTGGTCCTGGCATCCGCGGCAGCTGTTGGCTTCCTTGGCCTGGCTGTCGGCTGGTGGGTCTTCTTCATCGGCGCCGGCTTGGCCGTCGTTGGTGTGACCGGCTGGGTTTACGAATACAGCCGTGGCGATCACGCTCACTAAGCAGTAACCCTGACGGGGTGGCAAGCACTTTTGCTTGCCACCCCGTTAGTCTTTTAATAACAGTTCTTCGAAGGCAATTGGCCCTCGGGATATCCAGTTCGAGGAGATGCAGCATGCGCCACGCACCGCAGCCACACGTTCAGGCGCACCTTGATCCGCAGAGCAAGCAAAGCAAGTACCGGCAGATCCGCGAGATTCTCAAGACCCATGCGCGCGAAGCCTGCAAACCCGGCTACAAGCTGCCACCCGAACGCGTGCTGGCTGAGCACTTCGGCGTGGCCCGCAAAACCATCCGGCAAGCCATCGACGCGCTGGTCGATGAACAGGTGCTCAAGCGGGTAGTCGGAATTGGGACCTTCGTCGTGCCCGAGAAACTGGATCTCCGTGTCCGCCTGCACTCCTACTCCGAGGACATGATGCGCCGCGGCATGGTTCCCGATGCCCACGTACTCGAATTCGCGGAGATCAAGGCCAACGCCAGCCTTGCGGCGCAGCTGATGGTGGAGGAGGGCACAGCAGTCGTCCAGTTCAAGCGCCTGCTGCTCGCCGATGGCATTCCCATGAGCCTGGACGAGAACTATATGCCCGCTGATCTCGTGCCGGGTTTCGTGGACGGCGAGCCGCCGTCCAAGCTATATCAAGCCTTGCACGAGCGCTACGGCATCTTGCTTGAATGGGGCGAGGATCAAGTGGAAAGCACTGCAGCCAGCAAGAGGCAAGCGGTGCTCTTGGGCGTAGACCCCGGCTTCCCGCTCCTGCAGATCACGCGCTACGCCTACATCGGCGATCGGTTGGCCGACTATTCTGTCTCGCTCTACCGGTCGGACCGCTACAAGCTGTTCGTTCCATTGCAGCGAGTCGGTACTCGCACGCCACGCTACACGGACACCTTCTGAGCCTAGGCTTGCGACTCGGGTGTCAAGGAAATTGGTTTCTGCCCAACAGCGGCCATGAATAATGCCCACTGATGGCCAACAGAACTGCACGTTGACGGTCAGCAGCACCACTGCACACTGGCCTATCCGCGCAAGCACGGCGGCGACCGTCATCCATCGCAACAACCCAACCTCCAAAACGCCATCTCCAGGTCCTCATCAACTATTCCAACGACGGTGCCGGCCTTGATCTCTTGAAAGTGTGTCAGGGGAGAGACGCAGCAAGTTGGCTGCTGCAGGGAATAGGCCTAGATCGCTTCCTGGAGCTGGACTCTTGCCTGGGCAGCAACCAGCTTGAGCAACCACAGTCGTGAGCGGCTCCGATCCGGAATTGCGGCTGGCTGGTGGCCTCCCAGATTCATCTGCAGACGGCATTCCGCTTCCTCGCGGGTGAAGAGCAATGGAGCCTACGCGCACAGGTTGAATCAACCATCGCAGCAGGTTCTTGGCCGCACCCGGTAACCCAACGCCTTTTGCGAACCTGGCGGGAGAGCAAGGCCTTGCTGGCCCCGGCATCGCATGCTGGCACAGCGCCAGAAGCCCTTCTAATCGACTGGGAGATCCGTGGATGGCCCCGACCTCATGTTCGCGGCATTGGCTGGCGCTCTGGTGCACACAAGGCCGCAGGAAAGATGGGTTAACGAAGGGAGGGACACACCTTGCGGTGTGTCCCTCCCTTTGTGACTAACTCGAGTCGCTATTACTTAGTGATCGAGTCCTGCTTGTCGCCTTCGACCTCATGGTGGCCGTGGGATGCATGAGCAGCTTCCAGCTCCGATGGGGTTACCGGGGCGACGCGGTCTTCGAAGAAGAACTTCGACAGTGCCGCACGACGCTTCTCCGAACCGGAGACGTGTCCTGCTGCATCAGGCTGAGCCGGGATGTACTGGCGATCAACGTAGTTGGTCAGCAGGTAACGCTTGTAGACATCAATTTCCTCGTGCTTCTCCGAGAAGCCACCCTCAGGCGACATCTGGATGATGCCAGCTTCGCGGCCGTGCAGGACGATCTCGCGATCCTTGCGCTGCAGCGACAGGCAGATACGGCGAGTCAGCCAGAAGCCCAGGATCGGGCCGAGGAAGAACAGCGCGCGCAACCAGTAGGTCACGTCATTCAGCGCCACGTGGAAGTGCGTTGCGATCAAGTCAGAGGATGCAGCTGCCCACATCACGCTGTAGAAGATCACACCGGCAACACCCATAGCCGTACGGAATGGAGCGTTGCGTGGACGGTCGAGCAGGTGGTGCTCGCGGTCATCCTTGGTGACCCAGCGTTCGATCCATGGCCAGGCGAACATCACTGCGAACAGTGCGCCGGCAGGAACCAATGCTGGCAGCAGGACGGACAGCACCAGGGTGTTGTCGCCCCATGGGAATGGAATGATCCATTCGAAGCTGAAGTTGCCAAGCACACCAGGCATCAGGCGCAGAGCGCCATCAACGAAGCCGATGTACCAGTCCGGCTGGGTACCAGCCGATACAGGGGATGGGTCGTAAGGCCCGTAGTTCCATACCGGGTTGATCTGGAACAGGCCAGCAATCAATGCCACGATGCCGAAGACGATGAAGAAGAATCCACCGGCCTTCGCTGCGTAGACCGGGCCAACAGGGAAGCCAACAACGTTGTCGTTGGTGCGGCCTGGGCCTGGGTACTGGGTGTGCTTGTGGGTCACAACCATGAACAGGTGGATCACAATCAGCAGGATGATGATCGCAGGAACGATCATGATGTGCAGCGAGTACAGACGCGGGATCACCGTATCGCCTGGGAACTCTCCGCCGAAGAAGAACATCGACAGGTAGGTGCCCACGATTGGCAGAGCCTTCATGACGCCATCGATAATGCGCAGGCCGTTACCGGACAGCAGGTCATCCGGCAGGGAGTAGCCGGTGAAACCGGCAGCCAGACCCATGATCAGCAGCACGCCGCCAACAACCCAGTTCAGTTCACGTGGGCGACGGAATGCGCCGGTGAAGAATACGCGCAGCATGTGCACGGAGAGGGAAGCAACAAACAGCAGTGCCGACCAGTGGTGCACCTGGCGCATGAACAGGCCGCCGCGCACGTCGAAGGAGATCTCCATGGTCGAGGCCATAGCCGTCGACATGCCGATGCCCTTCATCGGTACATACGAACCGTTGTAGGTGACGTGCGCCATCGACGGATCGAAGAAGAAGGTCAGGAAGGTGCCGGAGAGCAGCAGCAGCACGAAGGTGTACATCGCCACTTCACCGAACATGAACGACCAGTGGTCAGGGAAGATCTTGCGACCGAATTCCTTGACGATGCCCGACGCGCCAACGCGGGAGTCCACGAAGTTCGCGATGCGACCGGTAGCGGTCGATGCTTGGTACTCGTTAGTAGCCATGATTAACCACGCTCCCAGTACGATGGGCCAACTGGCTCGTGGAAGTCACTCTGGGCGACCAGGTAGCCCTCGGAGTCCACGGTGATTGGCAGCTGCGGCAGTGCGTGGCCAGCCGGGCCGAAGATGACCTTGCATTCCTGCGTCAGGTCAAAGGTCGACTGGTGGCATGGGCACAGCAAGTGGTGGGTGTGCTGCTCGTACAGAGCAATCGGGCAACCAACGTGGGTGCAAATCTTGGAGTACGCGACGATGCCGTCGACGTTCCAGGTTTCACGCCCCTCGGAGATCTGCATTTCCGCTGGATCCATGCGCATCAGCAGAACGACGGCCTTGGCCTTTTCGTTCAGCGGGTGCTCGGCCTCGTTCAGGCCTTCTGGGATCACGTGGAAAGCAGAACCGATCTGCACGTCCGAAGCCTTGATCGGGGTACCGGATGGGTCGCGGGTCAGACGGACGCCCTTGTCCCACATGGTGTGGCGCAGGGAATCGATCATCTGGCTCGCGGTGTTGCCGGTGCGATCCAGGTCGCGGAACATGAAGATTGCCGGGATTGGAGCCAAGGCAATGGCGCCGATCAGGGTATTGCGGATCAGCGGACGACGCTTGATGCCGGATTCCTCGATAACGGTATCGATGATCTCGACGGCATCCTGGCGATCTTCTTCCGAGCGGATCTCGTGGCGCATTTCCATGAGCTCGTGATCCGGCATCAGGGTCTTGGCCCAGTGAACAATACCCACACCGATACCAAGCATCGCGAAGGCGGTGCCCAGTCCCAGTGCAGCGTTCTGCACACGCAGTTCAGCGAAGGTCATCTCGCCTAGGCGGCCCAGGACGAAGTAGGCCACGAAGAAGAAGAGCGTGCCGATGATGGAGATGGTAAATAGGAGCGCTACTTGACGCTCATGTCGCTTGGCTGCGCGCGGATCGCGGTCTGCGAGACGCGGACGATGCGGTGGTAGGCCCGGATCTGGGAAACGATCCTGAGCTACATCGTCAGCCTTAGCAACGGTGCCCGAGTTTTCGGGACTGCCGTGACTATGGTCGCCCATGTTTCTCTCTCATCCTTCTGTTAGGAAATTATGTACGTAGTGATGGTTACGGCCGTGGCCGTGGTTTGCCTTAGGAAGGACGCGAGGTCAACCAAATGGTGAAGGCAATGATGATACCCAGACCTGCGGTCCAGGTGAACAGGCCTTCAGCAACTGGACCCAGGGAGCCCAGGGCTGCACCGCCAGCGGAACCATTGGCTTCAATGGTCTTCAGGAAGGTGATGACATCACGCTTCTCTTCTGGGGTGATGTTCGAGTCGTTGAACACTGGCATGTTCTGTGGGCCGGTAGCCATCGCTTCGTAGATGTGCTTTTCGGATACACCGGTCAGGGTTGGTGCGAACTTGCCGCGGGTCAGCGCACCACCGGCAGCAGCCGCGTTGTGGCACATCGCGCAGTTCACACGGAAGACGGTGCCACCGTGGGCGGCGTCGCCCTGGGTGGTATCCAAGTATTCCTCATCAGGGATCGCTGGGCCTGCACCCAGGCTTGCAACGTATGCTGCCAGCTGGGAGATCTGCTCGTCGTCGAACTGCACCGGCTTGACCTGGGCCTGTGGTCCCTGCATCTGCATCGGCATGCGGCCGGTGCCGACCTGGAAGTCCACGGATGCCGCGCCAACGCCAATCAGCGATGGACCGGAATCGGAGCCTTCGGCATTCATGCCGTGGCAAGTAGCGCAGTTGGCGACGAAAAGCTTCTGACCTTCTTCTACATCGGCCTGCGATGCAGTAGTGGTCTCAGCTGCCTTCGCTTCGCTGATGTTACCGGCTGCAGTGTAGAGACTGCCGGTAATCAGCAATCCGAACAGAAGCAGGGCCACAGCGGCGAGCGGGTGGCGGCGCTTTTTCGAAAGAGCCTTCACTTGCTGGTTCCTCACTTAGTTTCTTTGGTGTGGTGTTGCCGTACTTCTTGTTGAGGCAACTAATGAATTTAAGCTGCTACTTCAAGAAGTAGATGATCGCGAACAGGGCGATCCAAACAACGTCAACGAAGTGCCAGTAGTAGGACACCACGATGGAGCCGGTTGCTTCGAAGTGACCAAACTTCTTAGCCAGCATCGCACGACCAATGATCAGCAAGAATGCGATCAGACCACCAGCGACGTGGATGCCGTGGAAGCCGGTCGTAATGTAGAAGGCCGAAGCGTAGGAGTTCGAGTTGATGGCCACGCCCTCGCTAACGAGGACAGCGTATTCGTAGGCCTGGACCGAAACGAAGATCGCACCAAGGATGAAGGTGAGAATGAACCATTCAATCATTCCCCATTCCTTGAAGTTGAACAGCCCGCCAGAGCGGCGAGGCTTGAATTCTTCGGCACGGAACACGCCTAGCTGGCAGGAGAACGAGCTGGACACCAGGATGATGGTGTTAGCCAGCGCGAACGGCACGTTGAGCTTGGCAGTTTCAGTCGCCCATAGTTCGGGCGCGGCAGCCCGGAGGCTGAAGTACATGGCGAAGAGGGCGGCGAAGAACATGAGCTCGCTGGAGAGCCACACCATCGTTCCCACCGACACCATGTTTGGGCGGTTCGGCGCATGTGGCGCCGTCGTATTTGGGGCATGAGTCGCAGTTGTCACACTGACATTATGTCTCTAAATGGCCCTCAGATACCAATGCAAAAGCGGGTTCACGGAGGTTTGTTGCGCCACATCACGGCAACATCCGCGGAAACATGCGGAATTACGGAGAAAACTCTTTCTACAATTCGTAGAGCTTCATTCGGCGCGTCTCACGAAACAATCATTTATGCAATGAAAGTGTTGCGTATTTAACCTTGGAAACTAGGCGATTTTAGCGACTTGAGCCACATCATTTAGCGACATGAATTGGGTGGCGCGGCCAGTGTCTCGATAGGCTTTCTCATGTGTCAACGAGCCTTGTAAACGAAAAGTTCCCGACGTGGCCAGATCTATTGGCCACCCTGATCGACGGTGGCGATCTCAGCCGCGAACAGGCCGCTTGGGCCATGAATGAGATCATGTCCGGCGAGGCGAGCGACGTGCAGATCGCCGGCTTCCTGGTTGCACTGCGTTCCAAAGGCGAAACCGTGGCCGAATTGACCGGCCTAGTGGACTCCATGGTGGCCAACGCGCGCCCATTGACCATTGACGCACAAACCTTGGACATTGTCGGCACGGGCGGCGATCGCCAGAACACGGTCAATATCTCCACGATGTCCACGTTGGTCTGCGCTGGTGCCGGCGTGAGCATAGTTAAGCACGGTAACCGCGCGTCCTCTTCATCCTCAGGATCGGCCGACGTGCTCGAAGCACTAGGGGTCCGCCTGGAGGTACCAATCGAGCGCCTTGTAGAGGTGTACGACAAGGTTGGGATTGCGTTCTGCTTCGCCAATGTCTTCCACCCCTCAATGCGCCACGTTGCCGGAGCACGACGTCAATTGCGGATACCTACCGCCTTCAACTTCATGGGCCCGTTGACCAATCCCGCCTTACCAACCGCATCCGCCATCGGATGCTCCGACCTGGTCATGGCACCAATCATGGCTGGCGTGCTTGCAAGCCGTGGCGTGCGCGGCCTGGTCTTCCGCGGAGACGACGGACTGGATGAACTAACGACCACGGCTGCCAACCGAGTCTGGGAAGTGCGCAATGGCCAAGTCACCGAGTTCACGTTCGACGCCCAAGATGTTGGACTCGCCCGGGCGACGCTCGATGATCTCCGCGGTGGGGATGCGCAACACAACGCAGGGGTTGTACTCGATGTCATCTCGGGAGCGACCGGCCCTGTTCGGGACGCAGTTCTCCTCAACGCGGCCGCAGGAATGATTGCGTACAGCGATACTGCTGAGGGCAGTTTCGAAGATCGCATGCGGGCCGCCATTGAAAAGGCAGCACATTCGATCGATTCCGGTGCGGCGAAGTCCGCCCTGGACGCTTGGTCGTCAACGACCCAGGCGATCGTAGGGGAGTAGCTCCTGCAGGCAGCGACAAAGCCGGTCTTTGGTTCACGACTTTACAATCAGTGAACCAAAGACCGGCTTTGTTTTCGATACCGCTTAGTCGTCTAGCCCGAGGGAAAAAGCTGCTTCGAGGTCATGCTCGGAGTAAGCGCGGAAAGCGATGTGGGTCTGGGTGCCGCGGATGCCTGGAATCTTGGAAAGCTTATTAGCGATGACTTCGGCGAGATCCTCGTGCTTGTTGACCCGTGCAATGGCAATCAAGTCCCAGTCGCCTGCGACGGAGTAGACTTCACTGATGCCCGAGATTGCCGAGATCTGCTGTGCGCACTCGGGGATACTGTCAGTTGCAGTCTGGATCATGACGAATGCGGTGACCATCACTATGCCTTTCGGTTCTAACTTGCCGCCTGGCAAGAGGCGGTTGATCTGGAATCAACTGTAGTCGAAAAGCCGAGAATGGCAGGCATGGCTGCATCACCAGACTTAGCAAAGTACAAGAATTTTAATTTGTAGATATGAATACAAAGTTTTATGATTGTTCCATGATTGTCTTGACTATTGACCAGCGACGTTCCCGATCCACCGAAGACAAGGTGGAAGCACTAGTCAAGCAGGCTAATGCTACCGTCACTGTGGTCCGCCCGTTCCAGCGAACCGCCGGCGATGAGGTTCAGGCTGTCTTGGATGATGCCAATGAAGCAATTCGCTTGGCAGTGATGATGGCGGCGTCAGGGGACTGGAGCGTTGGCCTTGGTTTCGGACAGGTCGAAACGCCGTTGCCGGAAGAGACCCGGGCTGGCCGAGGACCGGCCTTTGAGTATGCCCGTGTTGCCGTGGAACGCGCGAAGAACACCAACGCACATATCGCTGTTCACGGGCCATCGCATGAAGCCACCCGTCTGGAAGCTGAGCTCCAGTTAACTGCCTGCATCGTTTCCAAGCGAAGGGCCACAGCTTGGGAAGCCGGCACATTGGCTGACGAGGGCATGACCCAGCAACAGATTGCCAAGAAACTTGGAATCACTCAGCAAGCCGTCTCTTCTCGGCTGTCGGCCGCACTATGGTTTGAAGCGAATCGGATGATGGATGAAGCTGCGAAATCGCTAACCCGTCAGCTCAAGATGTTAAAGGAGCAGTAAATGCTTTGGATCGCGTGGGGGAGTCTTTGCCTAGCGGCATTCGTCTCGTGCATATCCGCCTACCTCGGTCATGCCATGGGCAAACGAGCTCGCGTTCGTGACAGGCTCGTAGTTGGTTCTGGCTTGTTCGCACTGCTTTCGGCACTGCTGGCTGCAGTCTCCCAAACATCGATGCAGACGCAAGGGATTCCACCGGTTTACGCTATCGTCCTGAGTTCCATCTTTGCCATTAGTTTCGGCGGCCCTTTTACGGAGCTGACTTTCCGGCTTGCTGCCAAGAATGACGTCGAGCTCCAAAAGGAAGAGTCCGACCCTTCACCGCTTCGTGGCGGACTTTGGATCGGACTTCTGGAACGGACGGCAATTGTCGGAAGCCTCTGGGCTGGTTGGCCAGAAGGCATTGCGGTCGTTCTGGCGGTTAAGGGTCTCGGGCGGTTCTCGGAACTGAAAGATCATCGCGCCGCTGAACAGTTCATCCTGGGGACTTTCGCCAGCGGCCTTGTTGCCGCAGGTTCCTACGGGCTTGGACTGCTATTTATCTAAGCGCTTGGCCACCAACGAAGTTAACAGCCTACGCCCCATCAAGAACAGGCCCAGGACCAGCGAAGCAACGATAATGAATGGGACAGCTGCGGTGGAACCAAAAGCGATGCGCAGCGCTAGCCCAGCTGCTACGGTCCCTACCCAGACCAGTACGCCTGCAGGGAAGAGCTTATTGATCGTGAACCATGGCCTGGACAGCAAGGTCATCACCACATAGGCGATCAAGAACGGCAGGGCTGTCATCAAGATGCCACTAAAGCTCAAGGCATGTTCATGTTCACGCCTGCCGAGCAGGGCGAAGAGAACAATCAGAACAACGTCGACAGCCATCCACAATGGCCACATACGAATAGATTCCTTCATGTACTCATCATAGGTTTACCCTGCGGACCATGAATAATCTGGTGCTGTTTCGAGCGATCTCGGTTCAGACACACGCGTGCCTGATGAAGGCTCGCCACAAATGCCCTGGCATTCCTTCCTGATGCAAGGTCTGCTCTAGCATTAGTCCCATGAAGACGTGGCCTGGCAATGCATGGATGCAAGCTCACCAGATCGCTCTCTATCTCACCGCGATCGCGGCCGGATGCGTCTTCGGCCTGGTTTTGCCTTCAGCCAGCAAGGCGCTTGAATTCACGGTCAATCCAATCTTGGGTCTGCTGCTCTACGCTACTTTCCTGAGCATGCCGCTAACACGTTTGCCCCAGGCCTTCCGGGACATCCGGTTCATGGGTGCACTGTGCACCATCAATTTTGTCGTAGTGCCGATCGTGGCGTTCGGCTTATCGCGTCTGGTGGCGGGGGAACAGCCTCTGCTCTTCGGGGTTCTACTGGTCCTGCTGGCACCCTGCATCGACTACGTCATCGTGTTTACCGGCTTAGCTGGGGGAGACAGCCAAAGGCTGCTGGCCGCCACACCCCTTTTGCTGATTTTACAGATGGTGCTTGTGCCGGCATACCTCTACTTGTTTGCTGGCCCTTCTGCAATCAGCATGATCGTTCCAGGGCCTTTCCTGATGGCGTTGTTGGGGCTCATTACGCTTCCCTTGCTCGCAGCAGCACTCACCCAAGCACTGTCAACGCGCTTTGCACGGATGGAGTGCATCGGCGTTGGGCCGACTACCTCATGGTTCCCTTGATGATGGGAACGCTGTTTTGCGTGGTCGGTTCGCAGATCTACACGGTGCAGTCCAGCTTTGCCCAATTGGCGCTGGGCATCCTTGTTTTTGTCCTTTTTATAGGCCTGATGAACATCCTTGGATACTCTGCAGGAAAACTCTTCCAGCTACCCATGGCCTCACTGCGGGCCGCGACATTCAGCGGCGTCACCCGAAATTCACTGGTAGTGCTTCCACTGGCCCTGGCCCTGCCGGCGGAGCTGGAATTAGCCTCTGCCGTAGTCGTGAGCCAAACCTTGGTAGAGCTGCTTGGCATGTTGGTGATGGTTCGCTTCACGCCGAAACAAAGCACCACATTGCAATCCAAACTATAAGCAATACATCTCGAATATGATGATGCACCGTCGTTGGGGTCCTTGAAATGAGCGGATGGGGGGTGCCCATCCTGCACGACCAGAGCGGCAATTGCGCCACCAGACACAATAATATTCGATCGTTGAATCAATCCGATGAGCACTGGCCTCGTCGCCTATCCCTCCAGGGAGAAAGCGCCGAGATGGCCGAGAGTAAGACCAGCAGACCACCGATCGCGGCCCTGCACGGCGAAGGCGAGGTGAGCATCAGCTTCGTCCCAGGTGGTGTTTCTGCACGGTCATGCAAACCGTCCGCAAAGTCTAGAGAAATCGGAACCACCTGTCGGCAAAAAGATTAGGGGAGAGGTGCAGGCGAATCGCCTAAACTCTCGTATATCTCCCGATATAGATCCCAAAATTGATCCATCGACCGCGGCGCTCCCAGCAAGACGGACTCCAGATAGGTTAGATGCGTTTCCCACCCAGCCAAGTAAGTTGCGACGTCAACGCTGATATTTGAGTGGGTGAGCACGAGTTCAGCTCCGATCGGGACGGACCGCAGAATCCAACTAACCTTCGATTCCGATTCTTCTGGAAACTTCCAGGACATCTCAAGGGCCGTCGCTGGATCAATCCGCTCAATCAGGCTTTCGCAGATATAGCCTTCCGCATGTTCGATTTTCACAGTCGAACCCACGACAAGGTTGCCAGCGCGGTGGGTACCCAGCCAGAGTGGCAAGGTCTGGCAGCCAGTCAGCACATTCCAGAGTCGGTCAGCCGATACGTTGAAACACCATCGAAGAACTACCGAACCCGACGAATCGTCCGCGAACTTTCGGATGAGTGGCATATGAAGACACTACGTCGATACTTTGACGTCGCCAAGGGAAATAGCGCACTGAAACCCGAATCGGGGAGGCCTAGATTTCCACTACTTTACATAATGTAGATTATCGGCTTATCAGAAATACGGCTGGAAGTGGCTGCACTCGTCCCATTGACCATGCATTTCCACAGTTGCTTATTGGTCTTCCTCTAGGCGCGCATCCTGCAGATCAAGCCGATGCTTCGCGAAGTCCAAGGTCTGCCGGATGAACTCCCGCGATCGCTCGTCGTGCATCGAGTAAATTACGTGACGTCCGGACTTCCTTGTTTGAAGCACACCCGCGGCCCGCAACCTGGACAGCAACTGGCTGGCGACCGTTGGGCTGACGCCAATCAACTGGGCCAGATCAGACAGCGACAGGTCCTCCATGGACAACGCCCAGAGCATCTGAAGTCTTGCCGGATCAGACAAGGTCTTGAGCACGGTTACCGACATGTCCAAGAGATCACTGGAGACGATCCCGTCTTCAGTCGTTGGGACAATGAATTCGCTGGTCATCTCACGCACTCCCTCTCCGCCATTCGCCCGCCCTGGCCTGATCCAACCATTGCGGTCCAGCCCTATGGGTGTGTCCATTATGGCCACGGATCGCGATAAAGCGATAGATAGGCAAAAAATTCACATGGCTTGCGCGGGTTCATGGTCAAAACTGTGAGCACTCCCCTGCTTAAATCATCCATTTAGTTATACACGACATAACCTGTGACTAGTAGTTTTGACCAGAATTTCCTAGCACAAAGCTTTCATGCCGTCTCCAAAGGTGGCGATTGCATCACAGAAGATTGGTCGTATCAGTGCCCGGTGGCAAAATTTAGATATGGCTAAACCGCTGCTAGGCATTCCCCACAGGAATAAGTACGCTCGTCGGATCCATGAATCGCTCAAGCTGCAACATATCGAAGCTGATGCGGTCCAGAGTGAACTGATCGACCTTCTTGAACGCACTCTGCGCGCGCAGTCGCCCGCCAAACACCCCGGTGTCTATATTTACGGCCCTCCAGGCCGCGGCAAGACACTCATCATGAACACCCTGGTCTCCGTCTTGCCAAACGCCACCACGGCGCGCTTCCATTTCCACGAGTTCTTCCAGCGTTTGAATTCGCCGGTCAACCGCGTCCCTGGACAGCCACTGGGGGCGATCTTCGCGCAAGGGCTTGAGCGCGAACTTGCTGGAATCGAAGTCCTGGTTTTCGATGAATTCCATTGCACCGAACCCGGAGATGCGATGTTCATGGCAAAACTCATCCGGCATTGCACGGAGCATGAAATCCAACTGTTCACCACGTCGAACTACGGTCCGGAGAACCTGTTGGATGATGACACGTTCCATCACCTGGTGCAGCCAACCATTGACCGGATTCAACGGGACTTCATCGTTTTTTCCCTGGATCATTCAGTTGATTATCGCCAGCTCGAATCCGATCCAGGGCTCGTTCCTGACGGGTATCGGAAAGGCTCACTGAATCTTTTCGAGACGCCAGACGACATGCCAGTTCACGATACGATGGTCGAGATCGGCTACGACGAAATCGGTCCTGTGCACTTGAGGGCGGATGAAATCTGGATCAGCTTCGATCAAATCTGCCGAACCCGCCGCAATACTGCCGACTATCTGGAGCTGGCAAGCCGGTATTCGTGCTGGCATATAACTTCCATCCCAGCGAGCTCCACCTTGCCGATGGATGAGGAACGTCGACTAGCGAATCTCATCGATATCTTCTATGACAAGAACGTGGAAGTGCACCTGTACGCCGCGGACAATCTCGGCGATCTTGGCCATATGCTGCATGACACCGAAAGGGCTCGACTCACTTCGCGCCTGGCCCAACTGCAGCTCAACGAGTACGAACGGACTTGCGTTTCCCGATGAACACCCCATACACCGCCCAGGACATCGAGATTTTGGTTCGAGAAGTCCTGGACACGGCAAACGATGATCTCGTTTTGCCAATCGTCCAGCTAGGTCATCCAGTTCTCCGCCAGCAGGCCGAAGCCTACGACCACCAGCTGCCACAGGAATTGCTCGAAGAACTGCTCGATGCGATGCGCCAGACCATGTACGATGCTCCTGGCGTAGGCCTCGCAGCGCCTCAGGTGGGTATCCCCCTGCAGATCGCGGTACTCGAAGATCTCTATCCAGTTCCAGAGGAAATTGCTGCGCAACGAGAGCGTGAACCGCTGGATTACTTCGAGATCTTCAACCCTGCTTATGCTGCCGCCACGGATCGTGAAGCAGTGTTCTATGAAGGCTGCCTGTCCTTCGAGGGGTTCCAAGGCGTAGTCACCCGCCCCGCCGATATCACCGCAAATTACCAAGACCGCGACGGCCAGAAAATCACGCGCAACTTCTCCGGCTGGCAGGCCCGCATTTTCCAGCACGAAACCGATCACCTGTCGGGCACCGTCTACATCGACAAGGCCGTAACCCGCTCCTTGATCAACGAGTCCGAACTGTGGCGCCATGAAAGCATGGACGTCGCAACTGCACAAAAGGTACTGAAATTCTAATGTCCTCCGGCGCTACCAGCGTTACCTGTCCGGTATGCGAGCAACCCCTAGGCTACACAGGAACCCCGGGCAGAACCCTGAGCTGCGATGCAGGGCACCGCTTCGATGCCGCAAAACAGGGCTACTTCAATTTCTTGACTGGCAAGGGAACCAATTTCCTCGAAGACACCTCGGCCATGGTTCAGGCCCGTGATGCGTTCCAAGCCAAGGGGCATTACGAGCCTCTGGCGCTCGTGCTGTCCCAGCTGATCAATAGTCATCACCACGGAAGTTCTCTCGACGTGCTGGATGCGGGCGCAGGTACTGGCTACTACCTAGCAAGAATCCTGGAACACTCCCCTGCTGACGAACGTGATGCGTTGGCCTTGGACATCTCGCGCTTTGCAATGCGTCGAGCCGCGAAAGTTCCCAGCACGCTCGCCGTGGTCTGGGATGTCTGGCGAAAATTGCCCACGGCTGATCGATCACGCGATGTGGTGCTCAACTGCTTCGCTCCGCATAACCCCGCCGAGTTCCAGCGCGTGCTCCGTCCCGGTGGGATATGCATTGTCGTGACCGGAGAACCAGAGCATCTGAACGAAGTCATCGAGCCGCTGGGCATGCTCTCCGTCGCCCCAGGCAAGCAAGCAGCCCTGATTGAAAAATTTGATGCCGAAGGATTCCGCCATCTCGAATCCACGAAGCTGTCCTATCGAATGAATTTGAATACGGATGATCTCTTTCAACTTGCATTCATGGGTCCATCCGGTCACCACCTCTCGCCCGAATTGCTGCATCAGCAAGCTGTCGAACTGGGTGACCAGGCGGTAACCGCCTCCTTCGGAGTACACGCATTCGTCACGCAGGGCTAGAAAATACCCCAAAATGACTACACTCCTTACCCGACATCTACGGCAGAATGTAGGAAAGACCAGTTACGGCTGGTCAGGGTCCTAACAGAATTTAGGTGAATGCCATGACAACCGCCGAATGGATCATCAGCAACGCTTGGGTGATCTGGCTGGCACTGTTCTTGCTGCTGGCGATCATCGAGATGCTATCTCTTGATCTCTACTTCATCATGCTCGGCGTCGGGGCCCTAGGTGGCGTAGCGGTCGCACTGCTCAGTGGACCCATATGGCTGCAGGTCCTCGTATTCTGCGTTATTTCATTGTTGATGATCTTCTTGGTTCGACCAATCGCGGTCAAGCATCTACGGAAATCACCCGAGGGATTCCGCACGAACATCGAGCGGCTCATTGGTGCGGATGCACTAATTCTTGAACCGACCTCGCGCATGTCGGGTTCGGCCAAGATCCATGGAGAGATTTGGACTGCCCGCGCTGATTCGAGCGTTCCGACCATGAATCCCGGTACGTATGCCGTGGTTTCCCGTATCGACGGGGCAACTGCGTACCTGACCGCGAAGTCCCCGGACCCCGCAAACGGCTAAATAGCCTGACGCCCCAAATTCATCACTACTGCACAAAGAAAGAGAGTACGACCATGAATTCAGATGGTTTTGGCTTGACTATTGTGCTTGTCGTTCTGGCAATCTTCGTGATTGTCGTCCTGCTGCGCAGCGTGCGTATCGTGCCACAGGCACGTGCTGGCATCGTTGAGCGGCTCGGCAAGTACAACCGAACCCTAAACCCCGGCCTGACGATCTTGATACCCTTTGTGGATCGCTTGCTGCCCCTGCTGGACCTCCGTGAACAGGTTGTTTCCTTCCCGCCACAGCCAGTCATCACCGAAGACAACCTGGTCGTTTCGATTGACACCGTGGTCTACTTCCAGATCACCGAGCCACGCGCGGCCACCTATGAAATCGCCAACTACATCCAAGCTGTCGAACAGCTGACCACCACGACGCTTCGTAACGTCGTAGGTGGCCTGAATCTGGAAGAGGCCTTGACCAGCCGCGACCAGATCAATGGCCAGCTGCGCGGCGTGCTCGACGAGGCCACCGGCAAATGGGGCATCCGTGTTTCCCGTGTCGAGCTGAAGGCCATTGATCCACCGCTGTCGATCCAGGACTCGATGGAGAAGCAGATGCGTGCCGAGCGTGACCGCCGTGCGGCCATCTTGACCGCTGAGGGCACCAAGCAGTCCGATATCCTCACCGCCGAGGGTGAGCGCCAGGCAGCGATTCTCAAAGCCGAAGGTGACGCACAGGCAGCCATCCTGCGCGCGGATGGCGAGTCCCAAGCTATCCAGAAGGTCTTCGACGCAATTCACGCAGGACGCCCGGACCACGAGTTGCTGGCCTACCAGTACCTGCAGACCCTCCCGAAGCTTGCCGAAGGCACTTCGAACACCCTGTGGGTCATTCCGAGTGAACTGACCGAAGCGCTCAAGGGCATCGGCGGAGCACTGGGCGGCAACGGTTCAAGCAGCAAACCTGCGGCTCCGGAATCGCCATCAGCTCCCGACAGCAACCTCTAGCGACAACCGGTTGAGAACCGAATAGCCGTCTGCGGCGAGGTGCATACGATGCACCTCGCCGCAGACGCGTATAATGGATGTTTTGGCACCAAGAATTATCTTCACCTCTAGTCGGAGGGAATGATTTTCGAATGCCAAACGTTGGTACGTGTAGCGAATTCTTCAAACATCGCGGAGGGAAAACATGAGCGATCGCAGCCTACGAGGCATGCGCCTGGGTGCACAGAGCATGGAATCTGAGGCAGGTGTGGAGCCGGCTGCCCGTCAGCGCGTGGAATACCGTACCGAAGAGGGCGAGACCGTCTTCGTCGTCTTCGCTGCAGAAGCTGAAATTCCAGCGACCTGGCACACCAAGACCGGTAAGGAAGCCAAGCTCGTCCATGGCGAAGCCAAGGCCGAAGAACCAGGCAATGAGAAGCCTGTCCGTACCCACTGGGACATGCTTCTGGAGCGCCGTTCCGAGGAAGAACTGGAAAAGACTCTGGCTGACCGCCTCCAGCAGCTGCGTGCTGCGCGTGGAGAAGCCGTCTAATCTCCCCCACTGCCGGTTGGATGCCGTTTTGGCAAGTCCGCAAGGGTTTTAGTCGAGGGCCCGGTTTGACAGCATTATTGCTGTCAAACCGGGCCCTCGAACTTGTACCCGAATGGCTTGAGCCCAAACGCCGATGGTGATGCGTAATTTGCGGACGCTGTAAGGCGGATGCTTTAAGCTTTCCGATACTTCTGGGTTAAAGGGAACTGGCGTGCAACGATTCTTCGTTGCACGCCAGTTCCCTATGCCAAGTATTTACTTCTTGGAAGTCAGCTTCTTCCACCGGGCGCCCAAGCCCCAGCGGGTGACATTCCACATTGCTTCGAATACGATGTTGCCACTCATCTTCGAGGCGCCCAGTTCGCGCTCTACGAAGGTGACCGGAACTTCAACGATCTTCTTGCGCAGCATGGCCACGCGGAAGGTCATATCGACCTGGAAGCCGTAGCCCCGCGACTCAACTGCATCGAAGTCGATGGCTTCCAAGGTTTCGCGCTTGAAGGCACGGTAGCCTGCGGTGATGTCACGCAGCGGCAAGCCCAGCATGGTACGCGAGTAGAAGCTGCCGCCGCGGGAAATGATCTTGCGCAGCAACGGCCAGTTAACTACTTCGCCGCCTTTGACCCAGCGCGAACCGATCACGAGATCCGCACCTGCAGCGCTTGCCTCCAGAAGGCGTGGAAGCTGCTCTGGCATATGCGAGCCATCAGCGTCCATCTCAACCAGCACGTCGTAGTCGCGTGCCAGGGCCCATTCGAAACCTGCGATGTATGCGGCGCCTAGGCCATCCTTGCCGGTACGGTGCAACACATGGATATTCGAGTCCTCAGCAGCCATCTTGTCTGCCAGTTCTCCGGTGCCGTCGGGCGAGTTATCATCGACGATCAATACATCCGAGTCAGGAACTGCGGTACGCAAGCGTCCTACGGTCAGCGGAAGCGACTCCAGTTCGTTGTAAGTCGGAATGATTGTAATGACGCGCACGCGGCGGCACCTTTCTTGGTATTCGACACAAAGCTTGTTGCCTGCTCGGCTTCGGCCCATGGCTTCAGCAGGAATCTAGGCCAACAAGAGTTAATCCAAACTCAAATTATAGTCATCAATTGCAAGCCAGCGATCTTCGGACACCGTGTTAACGAACGATCCTCAGTGACTTCGGCCCTATTCTCTACGTCGAAAAGCACAGAGAATGTTATCTAAGGTCACTGAGGATCGTTGTATAAATTGCGTAGTTTCCAACGCAATGAATGTGCATCTCGAAGAGGCGCTTAGTCCAGCCTAGTGCGTACCCCACCTAGCCTGTCAACCATCAAATGACTTCACTCTTTATCTAGACAGCACTAGTCAGGATAAAATTCGTGAAATTATTCCACTTATTGAGCAACTGTTTCGCTTTAGGCTAATTCCGCTGGTTCGAGCGCATTGAAAAGCGTGACTCCAGCGCGTACTGTACGCAGGCACTGTGGAATCTCCTCATCAACCACCGGGAGCATCGGAGTCCCAGCACGGGCGTCAGTGCTCCAAGAACTAATTCGGACATCCGGGGTTTGCACAGCAAGTTCAGAGGCAGTCCACACCGCAAAGGTCGCCGGTGCACCGATCACGAGCTGCCCGGCAAATGGGTTCATCTCGCCCATGGCTCGATAGGTGGATCGAGTCTGCGCCAGGAAGGCCGCACGTGCAGAGATTCGCGCGTCGGCATTCGCCATGTTCATGCCGGCGCGCACAACCTGCCAGCCGTCGACCTCGGTGACCGGGGCATCAGAACCAAGCACCAGTGGGACACCGGCGGAGAGCATGGCCGAGAGGTTGTTCATTGAGCTTGCGCGCTCCCCCAGGCGCTGCGCATACATGCCGTTCGAACCGCCCCACGCCTGGTCGAAGACCGGTTGCATGGAAACCATGATGGCGTAGTTCAGCAAACGGGCCCGCGAAGCGTCATCAACCATCTCGACGTGTTCCAGACGGTGGCGGCACATCTGCAGCTTGGCTACGCCAATCTGCTCGGCGGCCAGATCGAAACCTGCCAAGACCTCGTCTAGGGCGCCATCGCCGATGACATGGAATGCTGCCTGGATTCCCCGGGAACTGCACGCAACCAGATGGGCCGCGATCTCCTCGCGCTTCAGGTACAAGCAGCCACGTTCACCTGCCAGATCGCTATACTCCTCGCGCAGGTATGCCGTGTGGCTGCCCAGCGAACCATCCACGCGAAGGTCGCCTCCCAAGCCCAGCAGCTTGCCTTGCGGGAACGACGCGACTATTTCCTGGGCGATGTCCGGATCGCTGACCAGTTCACCCCAGTAGGCATGCACCTGCGGCAGCTCAGGGTTGTCGATGGACAGCAGCTGTTCCAGTGCCTCGCGGCCTTCGATATGCGGGGCCGCCATCTCCACAACGCTGGCGAATCCACGCGAGGCATAGTGCTCCAGTGCCAGGCGCTGGTATTCCTGTTCGGCCTTCTGCGCGCCGGCCAGTGCTTCACGCACCGCGTCGTGATCCGCACCGGCAACGATGCCGGAGACAAGGTGCCCCAGATCCAGCAAATCCAGCAGTTCCCGATTCACCAATGCGCTATGCACATCCCGGCGGGCCAGATAGTAGCCACGGCCTCCAGCGGCACTGGTCAGGTCGGTTTCCGCAGGCAGTTCCTGGTTGGCCCAAGCGGAGTTGTCCCAGCCCTGGGCCAGTACCAGCTTGGTAGACTTCTGCGCCTGCTCGGCGACGAGGGACAGCAGCGACGAACCCGAGGTAGCTGCCCCCAGGTCGGCGCCCGACAGGGTCCGGCCCAGTGCGGCAAGGTGGGTATGGGATTCGACGAAGGCGGGGGTGACCAGGCCGCCCTTCAGGTCGATCACTTCGTCGACGGCCGCCACGTGGCGTTCAGCCGCGTCCTCGCCGCCCAACCAAGAAATGGTGTCGCCGTCCACCACCATGGCGGTCGCGAATGGATCGGCCGCCGAATAGATGGACCCGTTTCGGTAGAGTGATTTTGCCATCAGCGTCTCCCTTTTCTCCTGCACTGGCTAATAAGTATTCGACTGGACGACCTGGCTAGTCCAGCACATTCGAGTAGGCCACGACGCCGCGCTTGATCTGGTCCACTGCCTTGTAGGCGTTGCGCACCAGCAAGGGCGGAAGGTCGGAATTCTTGGCGAACTGGTCCAGCGTATCGATGACCTGCTTGGCCCAGCGCACGAAGTCGCCCGGTGCCAGATCGGTACCGCGCAACGCGCTGTTCAGGCTTGATCCCCGGGCCCACTTGTACATCGGCCAGATCAAGCCGGATTCCGGCGGAGCGGTCGGGTCGAGGTTCAACGCCTCTTCAGCATCCGAGAGTTCGCCCCAGATCTTGATGGTGGTGTTCCAGATGTCATCGATCTTGCCCGTGGGCATTTTCGGATCGGCACGATCCATATCCCGGCGCGCCTGGTAGACCAGGCTGGCCACCACTGCGCAAAGTTCTTCGGACTTGAGCTGGGTCAACTTTCCGGTCTCCAGGATCTGGCTGGTGAGCAGGTCGCGGTCGCCATAAATCCGGCGCAACCGGCGGCCCGAGTCTGTCAGCACGAAATCTTCGCCGCCGTCGGATGGAACAAGGTATTCGAACTGCTCCAGCACCTTGCAGACCTTGTCGAACTGCGTGGCAATGGTATTGGTCCGTCCGCGGATGGCGCGACGGGCCTTGTCCGTATCCTTCTTCAGCTTCCAGTACCTGTCGGCCCAGCGCATGTGCTGGTCCTTCTCCGAGCAGGCGTGGCAAGGATGGTCCTTGAGCTCAAGGCGCAGCGCATTGATTTCACGTTCGAAAGAATCCGATCCTTCGAAATCGAAGCTCTGGGCATCCTGGCGCGGAGGACGCGACTCGTAGATCGCGTTGCGCAGGGACGAGGCGAGGTCCCGGCGCTCCTTCGGCGTACGCCCGCTGAAGCCCTTGGGAATCTTGATCCTCGAGATGATCTGGACTGGCCCGTTGAGGTCTTCTACCGAGAGCCGGCGAAGCTGCGCTTCTTCGGTCAGGACCGTATGGCGGGGGTTGTACATTGCCTTATCAAGCTCGACGACCACGGCACGGCCAAAGCGGCGTCCCCCGGGCAAGTCAACCACATCTCCGCGGATCACTGCCTGCAAGGACTGCTCTGCTGCCGAACGGCGCTGGTGGCGGCGGTCCTTGGCAGCATTCTTCTCTACTTGCGCCAGATTCCGCTGCAGTTTCAGGTACTCCGTGAAATCACCGAGATGGCATTCCATCGACTTCGCGTAGCCAGCCAGGGATTCCTCCTTGGAACGAACCTGGCGGGCCATCCCCACCACGGAACGGTCCGCCTGGTACTGAGCAAAGGACGACTCGAGGATCTGCCGGGTCTGCTCACGGCCAAACTGCGCCAGCAAATTGGTCGACATGTTGTAGGTCGGGCGGAACGAGGAATTCAGCGGATAGGTGCGCTTCGATGCGAGGCCTGCCAAGGACTCTGGCTCCAGATCAGGGTTCCAGAGGACTATTGAATGGCCCTCAACGTCAATGCCACGTCGCCCCGCACGCCCGGTGAGCTGGGTGTACTCCCCCGAGGAGATCTGCACATGGGATTCGCCGTTGAATTTCACCAGCTTCTCCAGCACAACCGAACGAGCCGGCATGTTCACGCCCAGCGCGAGGGTTTCTGTCGCGAACACCACCTTGATCAGGTTCCGCGCAAAGAGGTCCTCGACGATTTCCTTGAAGATCGGCAGCAGGCCTGCGTGGTGCGAGGCAAATCCGCGAACCAGTCCATCGCGCCAAGACCAGAATTCGAGAACGTCCAGGTCTTCGCTGGGGATCCGATAGGCAACTTCATCCAGAGCCTGGGCAATCTCGGACGCTTCTTCATTGGTCGTCAGGCGCAGGTCCGCCATGGCGCACTGCTGGACCGCCATATCGCAGCCCTTGCGCGAAAAAAGGAAGAAAATCGCTGGCAGCAAAGCGGCACGGTCGAGCTTGCCGATCACCGCAGGGCGGCTGATGCGATGCCCCATCCCGGATCCACGCTGGGGTCCGCGGCCGCCACGGCCTCGGCCGCCGTTTCCGCGGCCGCGCTGCACGCGTCCTCCAGGACTGTGCGAGCGGACGAGCTTGCGCAGTTCGGGGTTGACCGAGGCTTTTGAATCGTCTTCGGCGACCTTGTCGAAGGCCACATCCTCGGCAAACAAGTCCACCACATTGGGGCCGACCATGACATGCTGGAACAGCGGCACCGGACGATGCTCGGAAACGATGATGTCGGTCTGGCCACGGACGGTATCCAGCCAGCCGCCGAATTCTTCGGCGTTGGATACGGTAGCCGAGAGCGAAATGATCTGCACGTTGGACGGCAGATGGATGATGACTTCTTCCCAGACGGCGCCGCGGAATTTATCCGCAAGGTAGTGGACCTCGTCCATGATCACGTAACCCAAGCCGTCGAGGGTCTGGGAATCCGCATAGAGCATGTTGCGCAGCACTTCGGTAGTCATCACGACGATCTGCGCCTCGGAGTTGATCGACGTGTCGCCGGTCAGCAATCCGACCTTCTGGGCACCGTAGCGGTTGACCAGTTCCGAATACTTCTGGTTGCTCAACGCCTTGATCGGCGTGGTATAGAAAGCCTTGCGGTTCTCACCCAGCGCCTGGTAGATGGCGTATTCGCCAACTACGGTCTTGCCGGCGCCGGTGGGTGCGGCGACCAGGACGCTGTGCCCTTCTGCGACCTTTTGGCAGGCTTCGGCCTGGAACGGATCCAGGTCGAAGGAGATGCTGGCTCGGAATTCCGGAAGTGCAGTGCCGTTTTCGACCTGCCGTGCCTTGGAAATCGCGTAGCGTTCCGCGGGTGAAGTCACTTGTGGTCGTTCACTTTCTCGCCCTGGTTCAGAGCTGGGATTTCGGTTCGTCAATCGGGCTTGGGGTATCAATGCCAGAAGTTTCGCCACTGGCCAGGCGCTCATTCTCGGCTTCCTGCGCCGCCATCTTCTTCGCGCGCTTCTTGTCATTGAAGTGGCAGATCAAGGTAGCCACCGCGAAGGTGATGAACAATGGCCCAGCCAACGCGAACATCGTGATCGCATCGCCGCCCGGTGCAGCCATGGCGGCCACCAGCGCAATAAGGAAGACGGTGATGCGCCAGTGCTTCAAGATGAGCTTGGCTGGCAGGATGCCCACCATGTTCAGGCCGACCATCAGCACGGGCACCAGCATGGCCAGGCCGAATGCCAGCAGCAGGCGGAAGATGAAGGGCAGGTACTCTGAAATGTTCAGCAGGTTATCGGAGTTTTCCGGCGACAGGCTGATGAAGAATTCCAGTGCGAAAGGCAGAACGAAGTACGCCATCGCGACGCCGCCAAGGAACAGCGGCACCGCAGCGGCGACGAAACTGTAGCTCAACCGGCGCTCGTTCTTCTTCAGCCCCGGGACGATAAATGCCCACAACTGGTAGAGCCATACCGGGGAGGAAACGATGAGGCCAACGAAGAGCGCTACCTTGATCATGATGTCGAAGGGCGACATCACTGCGGTGAATACTACCGAGCCGCCTGCATCTTTCACAGGTGCAATGAGCAAGGCAAGCAGCCAGTCGTAAACGAAGAAGCCGGCAACCGTACCCAAGGTCAGCGCAATGAGCGACTTGAATAACCGGTTGCGCGCTTCAATCAGATGCTCTTTAAGAGCCATCCGACCTTCGTCGTTCTTGACCCGCTTCTTCTTGCCGCGCGGGTTCTTGTCTTTATTTGTTGCCACTGAAGAGGTCTACGAGTTGTTCTTTTCGTTGGGGTTCGGTTCATTGACGGTGCCATCAACGGTTTCCGATTTAGGATCGTCGTCCTTCATCTGGCGAACCTCGGACTTGAAAATGCGTAACGACTGACCCATCGAGCGAGCCAAGCCTGGAAGCTTTGGAGCGCCGAACAGCAGAAGCGCCAGCACGATAATGATGACCAGATGCCATCCCTGTAAGCCACCCATGTGGATTCCCTTCTCTTTCCTTAAGTCTACGTCAGAACAGGCGCAGATCACGCATGTTCTGAGCCTGGCCGCGCTGTGCGCGACGTGCGACACGTCGAACTCGACGCGCCTCG
The DNA here is from genome assembly GCF_006539525.1 of Glutamicibacter nicotianae. Taxonomy (GTDB): domain Bacteria; phylum Actinomycetota; class Actinomycetes; order Actinomycetales; family Micrococcaceae; genus Glutamicibacter; species Glutamicibacter nicotianae. The sequence goes on from NZ_BJNE01000001.1 coordinate 248,420, forward strand.
ATTCTTTCGGCTCTCCCCTGATCGCGAAGCGCTTTGATCATCTCCGGATCCCCATGCGTCGCATCGGTTCCGTGCGGGTAGCGACGCGGGTTCGCAGCGTATTCGACGACGCTGCCTTCTTGGCTTAAACCGGCACTGATGTGATCAGCCGCGTCGCCAAGGCCCTCAACGACCGCCATGCCTCGTTTGAATAAACGGAAGCCGGCAATCACTGCTGCAAGTACTGTTGCCAAAACGAGTACAGTCCACAAAAGGACCCAGAACCACCAAGGAAGCATCTACTTATCCTCATACATTGCGATAGCCTCGTCCAACCAACCCACTACATGTTCGCGCGTAGCGTCAGGAGAGACCACAGTCAGTTTACCGCTATGGCGAGCCACCAGCGGCGCAGCTACTTGGTGATCCGAGAACTGGACCTTGGCCAAATATCCCGCACCGATCCTTCCCGTAGACCAGGATGACGGATGGAATGCTTCGATAACCGGCAAGATTTCCGCGTCAACATGGACAATGACCTGTAGATCCTCGTCGCTGGACTCGTAGCGGATCTGGACATCCTGCTGGTCTTCATGCCGGGATTCCAGCTCGAAGTGTTCACCGATAGTTTCCACGCTTAACATCCGGTCCACCCTGAAAGTTAATACGCTGTGTCGTTTTCGGCACCATGCGCGCAGATACTGCACTGCGCCATCTTCAATGAGCCGGATCGGTTCCACATCGCGAAGCTGGTGCGTGCGCGAACTGGCCGAGTAGTAGTCGATGCGCACGACGTCCTGGGACCGTATTGCCTGGACCAGCTGCTGCGGAATGTCGTTCTCCCGCGCCTTGGAGAGCGCGAAGCCCAGCGCCCCGCTCCAGCCGTCAAAGCGGGCCACGGCGGAGTTGACCTTGGCCAGCGCGGCATCGAGCACCTGCTGGTGCTCGAACTCGGGAATGCTCGCCAGGGCATTGAGCCCGCCGAGCACGGCCACTGCCTCCAGCGGTGCCAGCTTCTGCGGCTCGGCGAGCAGTGCCGCATTGGAGATCGTCACGGTATCGGACTCGACATCTCCGTCGTTGACGTTGATCAGCTCATCGTGCTGGCCGTTTGGCACGCCGCACATCATGATCATGGCCAATTCTTCGCGCACCTTGGCAACGCTCATGGCGTAGCGTTCGGCCAGCTCCCCGATTTCCACGACACCGTGTGCGTGCACATATTGGATCATGTCGATATTCCGCATGACCTGGGTCGTGGTGGTGCCACGGCCGGTGGCGCGATGCGGACGGAATTTCACGTCTGCAAAGTCGCCCTCGGTGCCCTGGCTGCTCTGGGCGGTGCGTGCGTCGCGCAGAATCTGCTGCACCTGCGTTACGAGTTCGGCCGGCGCCAGGACTTTGGCTGCCGGACCGTAGGCGGCCAGCTGCCGGGCAAATGAATGCGGATCCGCATAGCCGATCTGCAGCTCATCCTGGTCGCTGCGTCCATTCACTGCTTGGGCACGCAGCGGAATGGCGTCATCGCCCAGGAGCAGCACCGTTGCCATCAGCCCCGGATGCTGCAGGTCGAAGTCCTGCAGCACCCGGGTCATGTCGAAATCTGCCGGACGGGCACGATACTGCCCGTTGGACCCAGCACCGCCATGCCGGAAGTTGGCGAACTTGCCCTGCACCCGCGAAAGGCGGAAGACGCGGGTGTCGTCCCGCGTATGGTCGTAGCCGGTGAAGTACCAGTTGCCGTAGCGCTGGCCGATCCCCCACACATCGACGATGCGGTCGCTGCGCGTTCCGTTGGAGGACGTGTAAGCGAACTTCAACGTGTTGCGGTTGAAGACGGCCAGGGCGCATTCCCGGAAGTTCGGTTCATCCATGGACAGGCGCGGAACCAGTGAGCCGGCCAACGGGGCGACCGGAGCGGCATCGCCTTCAAGCCCGGTGACCCGGGCGGCTGCGTTGAGCCCGAGCGTCTGCAGCTTGGTGTCTTTCCAGAGGCTCGCGGCCAAGGCGACGAGGCCGGCTTCCGCGGGGCTGAATTCCACCGGCGGCAGGAACCAATCGGTCGTATCGATGCTGTAGTACGTGACATCGTCGATCACTTCCTTGTCCAGCTGCAGCCCGAAGTCATTTCGGATGTCATCCTTGAGGCGATCCAGCGCCTTCTCGCGGGTTTCCTTGCTGCCTTCCGGCACCAGGTATGATCCAATGCGCTCGGCGTTGAACTTCCGTGATTTGGTAGCCAGCGCATAGATGAGGCTGGTCAGGCGTTCAGCCTTGCTGGGTCCAGGAGTTTGCTTTGTGCTCACGTGCCTACAGTAACCAATTTTCACTTGCAACGATGACTTTTAAGACAGCAACGGCCCCGATTCGTGAATCGGGGCCGTTGCCAGCACATGGAATTACTTCGTGCCCATCAAATCGACAACGAAGATCAGCGCTTCATTAGGACCGATGGCACCCGGGGCGCCACGCTCGCCGTAGGCCAGGTGCGATGGGATGTCCAGGCGGCGGCGGCCGCCGACCTTCATGCCCAGCAGGCCCTGGTCCCAGCCCTGGATGACCATTCCGACGCCCACTGGGAAGTCGAGGGTCTGCCCGCGGCCCCAGGAGGAGTCGAATTCCTCGCCGGTTGACCAGGCGACGCCTACGTAGTGCGCCTGGACGGTGGTGCCTGGAGTGACCTCAGCGCCGGTTCCCTCGATCAGGTCGGTGATGACCAGTTCTTCAGGAGCGTCGGTGCCCGGGAAATCGATCTCCGGCTTGGTGCGGTCGTAGTTGCGTTCTCCGAACGACATGCTCACGGCCTTTCTGTTACTTGCTTTCGCTTACCTTGTCTAATTCTACGTAGAAGACCAGTGGGCCTGCAGGCCGGCCCTGGGCTTCAGCGTTTTCGCCGTAGGCCAAGTCGGTCGGGATGGTCAGCAAGACCTTGCTGCCTTCCTTCAGGCCCTGGAAGCCCTGCAGCCAGCCCTCGATCACGCCTCCGGCCATATCGGCCTCGAAGCCTTCTTCGCTGCCGAAGTTGCCGTCGAACTTCTTGCCGTCTTCCCAGCGCACGCCGTGGTAGTGGGCGGTGACCTTCGAGGTTTCGCCAACGGCTGGCCCGTCTCCTTCTTCAAGGACGTCCACGACCAGCCCTTCAGGAGCCTCGGTGTCCTTCGGGATGGTGATCTGCGGATCGCCCTTGCCGGTCTTCACGGTGGGGAGCTTGCCCGCGTCCTTGAGCTTCTTGACCTCGTCCTGGCCCAGGGTCTGGCTAGGGCTCTTGGAATCGGCGATCTTGATCACGATCAGCCGTTCGGCACGCGAGCCCTCGGCCGGTTCGGCCACGGAACCATCTGCCTGCTGCACGCCTTCAATCGCCGCATAGGCGATCCAGTCGCCAATCTGGGACTTCAACAGGGTGTCGTACAGCTCGGGCATCTGCTCCTTGAGCGTCTCGTCAACCTTCATCGGCGACGGATCGGCGGTGAAGTTCTCATTGGTCAGCAGGCCGTCAATGGTCTTGTAGAGGCCCGACTGGATCTGGATGGTGTCGCCTTCCTTGACGTCCGCTCCCTCGCCCTCCACCACGGTGACAGCTTCTGCCTTCTCGGTCAGCAACGGGGCATCGAACTTGACCTCCGGTGCGGTCTTGTCATCTGCTGCTGGCTTGACGTCGATGTCGCTCAGGGCTGACGAACCCGAACCGCAGGACGCCAGGGCAAGGATGGACGCGGTGGCGCATACTGCCAAAACTTTTCGCACGAATCTTCTTTCCGGTTGGATTAGCTGGTCTTGCATTGCGGGCTTGCCTGAAGGGCATGGCTCGAAATGGCCTGCGTCCAGCATAGATGTTTTTGCTGTGTAAATACTTGTTTCCAGCTTGCTATTGCTGCTGGCCCATCAGCTCGATGAGCTCGTCGATCTGCGGATTGCTGGTAGCGAACGGGTCCTTGCACAGCACGATGCCGCCCGGACCGTCCTCGTATTTCATGTGCACCCAGTCCGCGCTGTAGCGCCGTCCGTTGGCCCGTGCGGCACGAATGAATTTGCTGCGCAGCGCCGCGCGTGTCGTGGCCGGCGGGTTGTTCACCGCCTGCAGGATTTCGGCATCGGTGACCACCGAGCTGGCCAGGCCGCGGCGCTTGAGCAGGTGGAACAGCCCGCGCTGCGGATCGATGTCGTGATAGGTCAGGTTCAGCTGCGCGAGGCGCGGGGACGAGAGCTCGAGGGAATTCTTCCGCGCATATCCCATCAGCAGCTTGTGCTTGATGGCCCAGTCGATGTCCTTGTCGATCAGCGAGAAGTCCTGGCTCTCTACGGCGTTCAGGGTGCGTTCCCATAATTCCAGGACGGTGTCGACCTGGTCGTGGTGCGCGCCGTGGCGGGCGATGAATTCCTTGACCGATTCGAAGAGGATCCATTGGATCTGCAGTGCGGTGGGCTCGTCGCCTCCCATCAGCCGCACCACGGTCTGGCCGGTGAAGTCATGGGAGATCTGGCGGATCGAGCGGATCGGGTTTTCCAGCCGCAAATCGTGGTAGATCTCCCCCGATTCGATCAGCCGCAGAACCAGGTCGGTGGCGCCGATCTTGAGCAGCTGGGTGGTTTCGCTCATTGTCGAATCGCCCACGATGACATGCAGCCGGCGGTGGTACTCGGCATCCGCATGCGGCTCGTCGCGGGTGTTGATGATCGGCCTCGAGCGCGTCGTGGCCGAGGAGACCCCTTCCCACATGTGGTCGGCGCGCTGGGAGAAGACGTACTTGGTTTCCCCCTCATCGGTGATCAGATGCCCTGCACCGCACAAGAGTTGGCGGGTGACGAGGAAGGGGATGAGCATGTCGGCCAGGCGCTTGAACTCGATCTTGCGCGGGATGAGGTAATTCTCGTGGCACCCGTAGGAGTTGCCGGCGGAGTCCACATTGTTCTTGAACATGTAGATCCGGCCTTCGTGGCCTTCTTCGGCCAGCTGGTCTTCGGCCTGGTCGACGAGGTCGAGCATGAAGACTTCGCCTGCGCGGTCATGGGCGATCAACTGCTTGAGCTGGTCGCATTCGGCGGTGGCGTACTCGGGGTGCGAGCCGACATCCAGGTAGAGGCGCGAGCCGTTCTCCAGGAAGACATTCGAGCTGCGCCCCCAGCTGACCACCGGCTTGAACAGGTGCCGTGCGGCATCTTCCGGGGTGAGCCGCCGCCCATCGGACGGGACATAATTCAGTCCGAACTCGGTTTCCAGACCAAAAATTCTGCGATCCACGCGAAGCTACTTCCCCTCAACTGCGGTTCTGCGCCGGGTGGCAGAACACGATGTCCAAAGCCGAAAGCCCGCGGGGGCTTACTGGCCGCCCTTTTGCACGAATCCGCGCACGAACTCCTCGGCGTTGGATTCCAGCACCGAGTCGATCTCGTCCAGCAGGTCGTCCACGCCGGCGGACTGGCCGGTGGTGTTCACCTGGACCTGCTCGGCTTCGGCCTGCTGGCCATGGGTGTTGCGGCGGGACGAGAAGCTTTCCTGGGTCATCGTTTTCTCCTGACGTAGTCGCGAATCCCGGAATTACGCACCGGGACTCATACCTATTCTGCGCCGATTAGCGGTGCCGCGCCAATTCGTCGATAAATTCCGCAATCTCCAACTCGGCCTCGAACAGCTCGCCCACCTGCGCCCGGGTTCCGGCCAGCGGCTCGGGCATGTGGAAGCGGCTGATCTTGCGCGCCCCGGGCACGGCGAAGGACAGCGCATCCCAGTTCGCCGCGACCACATACGGCGCATAGCGCTGCAGGGTCATGCCGCGCAGGTAGGCGCGGGTATTCTCGGGCGGCGCGCTGACCGCCTGGTTGATCTCCTGCTGGCTAAACAGCGTCTGGATGGCTCCGCGTTCGGCCAGCCGGTAGTACAGCCCCTTGTTTGTGCGCAGATCCGCCCATTGCAGATCGAGCATCGCCACGCGCGGATCCGACAGCTCCACTCCGTGGCGCTGGGCGAACCCGTTGACCAGCTGGTATTTGGCGATCCAGTCGATCTGGTCGGCAGCGTCCATCGGGTCGCGCTCGAGCAGATCCAGCATCTGCGCCCAACGGGTGAGGATCTCGGTGGTATCCGGATCCGCAATCCCCCGTGCCGCGCAGTAGCTTTCCGCCGCGTGCAGGTAATGGCGCTGGATCTCGATGGCGGTCAGCTGCACCCCGCCGCGCAATCCCACCTTGGCCTTCAGCGTCGGATCGTGGCTGATCTGCTGCAAGGCCAGGACCGGCTCGGCCAGTTCCAGCTGCGGGGCCATGCCCGCTTCGATCAGCGAGAGCACCAGGTTGGTGGTGCCCACGCGCAGCAGGGTGGAGATCTGTCCGAGGTTCGCATCCCCGATGATCACGTGCAGCCGCCGGTACTTGTCCCAGTTCGCGTGCGGTTCATCGCGGGTGTTGATGATCGGGCGGTTGATCGTGGTTTCCAGCCCCACTTCGGCTTCGAAGAAGTCGGCGCGCTGGGAGATCTGGAAGGCGGCCCGTTCGTTGAGCATGCCCTGGCCTACCCGCCCGGCACCGCAGAAGATCTGGCGGCTGGCGAAGAACGGGGTGAGCCCGCTGGCAATGGCGGAGAACTCGATGCCGCGCGGCATCAGGTAGTTCTCATGAGAACCGTAGGAGACCGACTTGTTGTCGGTGTTGTTCTTGTAGAGCAGCAGTTCCCCGCTGCCCAGGCGCGCGGCGGCCTGGGCGGCGCGGCGCATCACCTCATCGCCGGCCTGGTCCCAGAGCACCGCGTCGCGCGGCGTCATCGTTTCCGGGCTGGAGTATTCCGGGTGGGCGTGGTCCACATACAGGCGTGCGCCGTTGCCCAGCACCATATTCATCACTACATCCGTGGAGTCCTTCTCCTGGTAGAGCGTGGATCCCAAATGCGCGTCATTGCCGTCGAGCGCAATGGACTCGGCGGTCCAGATGCCCTCGTCCTCCAGCCCCGGTTCCACGTCGGTCAGCTGGCTCGGGTGCGCCTGCGCGCGGTCCATGGCGAAGCCGCGCGCATCCTGCAGCGGGGATTCGTCGGAATAGTCCCAGCGCGCGGCCTTGGCCGCCGAGTCCTGCTCGGCCACCAGTTGCGCGTAGGCGTCGACGATCTGCGCCGAGAGCACCGTCGCGTTGGCCTTGGGCATGTTCGGGCGGATGATCCCGTATTCGGTTTCCAGGCCGACCAGCCGACGGGCGCTCATTTGCCGGCCTGCTGGTTGACCAGGGAACGGATGTTGCTGATCCGCTCGCCCTTGCGCCCGGAAATCCGCGCCCAGTCATCGGGGTTGGTGGTGTTGGGCATGTCTTCGTGCTCGGCGAATTCCTCGCGGACCGCGCGCAGCAGGTACTCGGTTTTCAGGCCGCGTTCGTTGTCCGTGATCAGCGCCTTGATGGCGTGCTTCTTGGCGCGGTCCACGATGTTGTGGATGACCGCGCCGGAGGCGAAGTCCTTGAAATACAGCACCTCGGTATCGCCGGTGACATAGGTGACTTCGAGGAATTCGTTGATCCGTTCGGTGGAGTACATGGCCTTCACCGCCTCGCGGATCATCCGGGCGATGGTGGCGGAGGCATCGCCGGCATCGGCCGCGAGCTCATCGGCGTGCAGCGGCAGCTGCGTGGTCAGGTACTTGCTGAAGATTTCCGCGGCGCCCTCGGCGTCGGGACGGCGGATCTTGATCTTGACATCCAGGCGTCCGGGCCGCAGGATCGCCGGGTCGATCATGTCCTCGCGGTTCGAGGCACCGATGACGATCACGTTGTCCAGCCGCTCCACGCCATCGATTTCGGCCAGCAGCTGCGGCACGATGGTGGTCTCGACATCCGAGGAGACGCCGGTGCCGCGGGTGCGGAACAGCGCTTCCATCTCGTCGAAGAACACCACGACCGGATCGCCGTGCAGCGCCTTTTCGCGGGCGCGGGCGAAGATCAGCCGGATGTGGCGTTCGGTTTCGCCCACGTACTTGTCCAGCAGCTCCGGGCCCTTGATGTTCAGGAAATAGCTGCGGTTGCTGGTGCCTTCCTTGCGCTCGGCGACCCGCTGGGCCAGCGAGTGGGCCACGGCCTTGGCGATCAGCGTCTTGCCGCAGCCCGGAGGGCCGTAGAGCAGGATCCCCTTGGGCGCGCTCAGCCCGTGCTCGCGGTACAGTTCCGGATGGGTGAAGGGCAGTTCCACCGAATCCTTGATGGCTTCGATCTGCGAGTTCAGCCCGCCGATATCCGAGTAGGCGATGTCCGGCACTTCTTCGAGCACCAGGGATTGCATGTCGGTGAGCTGGACGCGGGAGACCGCCATGCCCGAGCGGGAATCAATGGACAGCTGGTCGCCGACGCGCAGGTGCATCTCGCGCAGCGGTCCGGCCAGCTCGATCACGCGCTGGTCATCGGCCCGGGCCATGACCACTGCGTGGTGGTTTTCCAGCAGTTCCTTGACTGTGACCAGTTCCCCGGTTTCCTCGAAGCCCAGGGCGGCAACGATCACCAGTGCTTCGTTGAGCAGCACCTGCTGGCCGATGACCAGCTTCTCGAAGTCCAGCAGCGGGCTGACCGCCACGCGCATCTTGCGCCCGGAGTAGATCACGTCGGCCGCCTGCGCGCCGGTGGATTCGATGCCCAGGCCCGGTTCGGGATGCTTGCGCGGGTGCTTGGCCACGATGGTGCCGTGGCTGAAGGGGGTGTCGCCGTCTTTTTCCAGCGCGGCCTTCAGGTTGATGATCTGCTCGCGCGTGGTTTCCAGCAGGGCGACCAGCCGCTTGTTGTTCCCGCTGATTCCTGCCAGCTGCTTGTCGAGGTTGCGGTTCTTGTCGCGCAGCACGTTGACCTGGCGTTCGGTCATCTGCAGCCGCTCGGCCAATTGTTCTGCTTCGCGATTATCGTTCACGTTCCAACCTCCAACATCCAACGCCATCCGGGCCCGTTCTGGGAGCCTGATGAAGTTTTTCCAGTGCATGGCGCACCGGCTTGCTTCCATACTAGGAACTGAAGGCCCCGAGTGCAGAACACCCGGGGCCTGAAACCGCATAATGAGACGTTGCGTCTCAGCATGCGGATGCTGCTCAGGCGCCGCCGGCGCCTTCGGCGTTTTCCTCAGCTGCGCGCACGCGCACCGACTGGTTGGCGTCGCGCGCGGCACGGCGCAGCTTCTTGTCCGACAGGCCGCGCTCGCCCAGGGCTTCTGCCGTCCATTCGTCCTCAGCGTGATCGCGGGTCCAGGCGCTGAGGTCCTCGTCCGAGTAGGAGTGCTCCTTGATCCGCTTGGCCTTCGGGATGCCGTCAGCCGAGTCGGCCAGCCGGCGGCAGGTGATCAGGAAGGCGGTATGCGCGACCATGCGGTGGTCCGGGCGCACCGCGAGGCCGTCGACGTGCCAGCCGCGGACCAGGGTTTCGAAGCATTCGGGCTCGGTGAACTGGCCGGAGGCGCGAATCGCCTCGACCACCCGGGACATCTGGGTCACTGAGGAGACGTAGTTGGTCCACACCCCGCCCGGCGCCAGCACGGTGGCTACCGCGTCAAGGCATTCCCAGGGGCTGAGCATGTCCAGCACCACGCGGTCGATGCTGCCTGGCTCTTCGAGCTCTACAACCTTGTCCTGGAAGTCGCCGATGGAGATCTGCCAGGACGGGTGGTCTCCGCCGAAGACGGTGGAGACGTTGCCGCGGGCGATGTCGGCGAATTCCTCGCGGCGCTCGAAGGAGTGCAGGAAGCCCTCGTCGCCTACTGCGCGCAGCAGCGAGATGGACAGCGCGCCGGAGCCGACGCCTGCCTCGACCACGCGGGCGCCGGGGAAGATGTCGCCGAACTGCACGATCTGCGCCGCGTCCTTCGGGTAGACCACGGTAGCTCCGCGCGGCATGGAGAGCACGAAGTCCTTGGCCAGCGGGCGCAGGGCCTGGTAGCGGAAGCCGTCGGCATTCTCGATGACCGAGCCCTCGGGCAACCCGATGATGTCCTCGTGCGGCAGCACGCCCTTGTGCGTATGGAATTCGCCACCGCGCTGCAGGGTGATGGTGTTGATCCGGCGCTTCTCGTCGGTCAGCTGCACGCGGTCCCCGACCCGGAAGGGGCCGCGGCGGGCTGCCGCTCCGTGGGGGGCCTGGCTGATGGCTTCGCTCACTGATGTGATCCTTTTCTTGGTGCTTTCAGTCTGTCTAGAAGTCTACTTGCGGCGTCCGGTGACGGCGTTGACGATCTGCCGCTGGTGCAGCAGGCCCACCACGTTCCCGGTGGAGCTGATCACCGCGTATTCGGCGCTCTCCACGCTGGCCAGGTAGTCGATCAGCGCGCGCCCGTCCGAATCCTCGGCGACGATCGCGCCTTGGCCCAGGGCGCGGGAGACCGCCAGCGCCGGAACCTGCGCCGCCTGGCTTCGATCCACCCGGGACAAGGCCTGCGCGTCGATGACCCCTACGGGCATCCCCTTCGGGTCCACCAGGATGATCTCTCCCCCGCGTGCCGCCTGGCGCGCCAGCACATCGGCAACGCTGGCGTGCGAGACCATGGCCGAAGCCGGGCGCATCAGGTCGGTGGCGATCACCGTGGGCAGGTTCAGCATCATCTTGGAGTGCGCGATCAGCTGCGTGGTGGCCTGCCACATGAACATCGCCACCATGATGCCGACCACCACGGTGATGATCTGCGGCTGCTCGCCGCGAATGAGCGGATAGATGACGAAGTAGCCGATGAGGCCCACGGCGATCGCCCGGCCCACCCAGGACGAGGCGATGGTGCCCTTGAACTGGGACCCGGTGGCCTTCCAGACGATGGACTCGACCAGCCGACCGCCATCGAGCGGAAGCCCGGGCAGGGCGTTGAACGCGCCGAGCAGCAGGTTGGCATAGACGAAGAAGTCGAGCAGCAGGTTCGGGTACACGCCCAGGGTGGCATTCTGGATCACCAGCCAGCCCAATCCGGCCAGCACGAAGTTGGACAGCGGCCCGGAAAGCGCCACCCAGAGCGACGCGCCGGGCTTGGCCTTGAAGGAGCCGAACTGGGTGTGCCCGCCCATCAGGGTCAGCACAATGTGCGCATCGGGCCATTTGAAGGCGCGCGCGGTCATCGCGTGGGCCACCTCGTGGACCAGCACCGCCACGGCGATGGCCACGGCGCAGGCCAGGCCCATCAGGTAGGCGCTCAACGGCGGGATAATGCCGCCACGCGCCAGCTGGATGCCCACGCTGAAGGTGATCACCGCGGTGATGATGAACCACGAGCTGGAGAGGTAGACCGGGACGCCGCCGATGCGGCCCAGCTTGATTCCGGGGGACTTTTCCTGGGTACCGCTCACGCGCTGACCTGCACCAGCCAGCGGGACATTGCGGCCACATCCACTAAGGCCAGGGAGTCGATCCGGCGCCACTTGCCCTCGCCGGGGTCGGTGGCGTTGGGAACCAGCACCGCATGCAGCCCGGCCTCGGACGCCGAGGCGATGCCCGGCACCGAATCCTCGAAGCCGATGCACTGGGAGGCGGACAGCTGCTGGCCGGTGGCTTCGCCCAGCAGCTGCAGTCCGCGCAGGTATGGCTCGGGGTGCGGCTTGCCCTGGGCCACCTCTTCGCCGGTCACGCTGGCCTGGAAGGTGCCTTCGGGGATGGCGAGCATCAGCTCGTCGACGATGCTGCGCTCGGACATGGTCACCAAGGCCTGCGGGATCCCTGCCTGCTTGCAGGCGGCCAGCAGCTCGCGCGCTCCAGGGCGCCAGGGGATTTCGCGGCGGATGCCGGCAACCACCCGGGCCGAGAGCCAGTCGATGATCTCGCGGATTTCCAGCTGCACCCCGGCCAGCTGCAGGGCGCGGGCGCCATCGGGCAACGCGTTGCCGACCAGGGCCAGGCCCTGCTCATGGCTCCAGGTTCCGCCATGGGAGACCACCAGCTCGGCTTCGGCAGCCAGCCAATAGGGCTCGGTGTCGATCAGCGTGCCGTCCATATCCCACAACACGGCTTGCGGGGTTGCGGGCTTGGTTCCGGCGGCAAAGTCAAAACTGGTGCTTGGCATGAGTCCATTCTAGATGGAAGAGTGGGGCTAAGCCGCCTCGGCGAGCCACGCCGGGTACATCGAGTGCTGCCAAGGAGTCGTCAATGAACGAGGAATACCACGCCCCGACGCTGGACAGCTATATCGCCAAGACCCAGCATGAGATTCGCCCCACCATTGTCCTGGCCGCCTTCGAGGGGTGGAACGACGCCGGCTCGGCGGCGACGGATGCCGTCCGCCTGCTGCTCGAATCCCACGAGTACGAGCATCTGGCCACGGTGGGCGAGGACGACTTCTACGACTACCAGTTCACCAGGCCCAAGACCCGGCGCACCGAGAGTGGACGCGTGGTGGAATGGCCGCGCACCGAGCTGTTCAAGATCGCGCTGCCGCAGGCGGCCGCCGACCTGCTGGTGGTCCTCGGGGTCGAGCCGACGTTCAAATGGCAGGCGTTCTGCTCCCGGATCATCAAGGTGGCGCAGGAGCACAACGTCCACGCGGTGCTGAGCGTGGGCGCGTTGCTGGCCGACGTGCCGCATACCCGCCCGGTGCCGACCTCGCTGGCCAGCGACGATGCGCGCTTGCAGGAGCATCTGAAGATCAGCGCCTCCAGCTACGAGGGGCCCACCGGAATCCCCTCGGTGCTCGGTGTGGAGTTCGAACGCTACGGAATCCCGAGCCTCTCGCTCTGGGCGCAGCTTTCCCACTATGTCGCCCAGTCCCCCAGCCCGCGGGTCCAGCTGGCCATCATCGAGCTGCTGGAGGAGATCCTCCCGGTCTCCGTGCGCGACCAGAAGCTGCGCGAGGATGCGCTGGCCTGGAAGCATGGGGTGGACGAGCTGGCCGCGGCGGATCCGGATGTCGCCAAGTATGTCGAGCAGCTGGAGCAGGCCACCGACACCAGCGAACTGCCCGAGGCCAGCGGCGAATCCATTGCCCGGGAGTTCGAGCGCTACCTGCGCCGCCGCGGAAAGTACCGCACGGACGGCCCGGGGTCCGACTACGATATCTGAGGCGGACCCCGGGTTGCGTGCGAAGCAGCGTGCTAGAGCTTGAGCCCGAGCAGCGCGTCGATGCCGTCGCGCAAGGCGTTGGCGCCCTCGCCATTCGAGCTTGCAGGCTGTGCGGCCCACCGGTCGATGGCATCCAGCGCGGAGGGCGCATCGAGGTCATTGGCCAGGTGCTTGCGGATCTGGGCCATCACGCTGGCCGCATCCTCGAGGCTGGCGCTGGCCAGCGCCTCACGCCAGGCCGCCACGCGCTGCTGCGCGGTGGCCAGCAGTTCATCCGTCCAGAACCAGTCGCTGCGGTAGTGCTGGGAGAGCAGCACGGCGCGGATCGCCACCGGCTCGACGCCGGCGGCGCGCAGCTTGGAGACCAGCACCAGGTTGCCCAGGGACTTGCTCATCTTCTCGCCGTCCAGGCCCACCATGCCGGTGTGCACGTAGGCCTGCGCGAGTTCGGCATGGTCGCCGGCGGCCGCGTGGGCCGCGGAGAATTCGTGGTGCGGGAAGATCAGGTCCGAGCCGCCGCCCTGGACGGTGAACGGAGCCGGCAGGGTCTTGCGGGCAATCACCGAGCATTCGATATGCCAGCCGGGGCGGCCTTCGCCCAGCGTGCCGCCATCCCACCGGGGCTCGCCCTCGCGGGCGGCACGCCACAACAGCGGATCCAGCGCGTCGCGCTTGCCTGCGCGGTCCGGGTCGCCGCCGCGTTCGGCGAAGAAGCCGAGCATGGTCTCGCGGTCGTAGTCGGAGACCGATCCCAGCGTCCAGGCATCGTTCTGCGCGGCCATGGTGTCGAAGTACACGTCGCCTTCGACCCCATCGGCACCGGCTGGCACGCGGTAGGCCAGGTCCGCGTCGAGCAGCTGCTCGACCACGGGGACCAGCCAGCCGATGGATTCCACGGCGCCGATGTAGTTCTGCGGCGGGATGACATTCAGCGCTTCCATGTCGTCGCGGAAGAGCTGGATCTGCGACTCGGCCAGTTCCCGCCAGTCGACGCCCGTGGCCGTTGCGCGCTCCAGCAGCGGATCGTCCACGTCGGTGATGTTCTGGGTGTAGGCCACGGTTCGCCCGGCGTCGAGCCAGGTGCGCTGCACCAGGTCGAAGGTGACATATGTGGCGGCGTGGCCCATATGGGTGGCGTCATACGGGGTGATTCCGCAAACGTACATGCTTGCCGGCGCAAGAGCCTCATCCGCTGGCGCAGTCGCCTGCTGGGTACCGGTGGCGGTGTTGAAAAGTTCCAGTGTCGGTGCTGAACCAGCCACCTGAGGTACCTCAGGGTTTTTCCACGCGTGCACTTATGAACATCCTTTCGCAGATGCGACGTATTTCTTCCTTTAAGTCCAAGTGAAGCAGGACAAGGTTTATTCCCGTTAACTGCAAGATGTCCGTGAAGCAGTCCACGGACATCTTTCATGGGATGAATCAGGCGGCCATCCAGCCCAATCCGAGAGCGACGAACAGCGCCAGGCCCAGCAGGATGCGGTACCAGACGAAGAAGCGGTAGGAGTGGGTGGAAACGAACTTCAGGAACCAGCCCACGATCAGGAAGCCGACGATGAAGGCGACGACGGTGGCGACACCAGTCTGCGCCAGGGTGTAGACCCCCGGCTCATCGAAGGACTTGGCCAGCTTGTAGAGTCCCGAGGCGAACACCGCAGGGATGGCCAGCAGGAACGAGTAGCGGGCCGCCGCCTCGCGGGTGTAGCCCATGAGCAGGCCCGCGGTGATGGTGCCGCCGGAGCGCGAGACGCCCGGAATCAGGGCCATGGCCTGCGCGAAGCCGTAGAAGATGCCGTGCTTGACGGTCAGCTTCTCCAAGGTGCGCTGCTGCTTGCCGTAGTGGTCGGCGATGGCCAGGATCAGGCCGAAGACCACCAGGGTTGTCGCCACGATCCACAGCGAACGGAAGTTCGTATCGATGTAGTCTTCCAGCAGCAGGCCCAGGATCGCGATGGGCAGGGAGCCGACGATGATCAGCCAGCCCATCTTGGCATCCGGATCCGAATGCGGGATCTTGCCGGCCAAGGCCTTGCACCACGCACCGATGATGCGCACGATGTCACGCCAGAAGAAGACGATCACCGCGGTTTCGGTACCCAGCTGGGTAATGGCGGTAAAAGCCGCACCGGGGTCCTGGGCGTTAGGCAAAAGTTCGCCAACGATGCGCAAGTGGGCGGAGGACGAGATCGGGAGGAACTCGGTCAGGCCCTGGATCAATCCTAGGAAAGCTGCTTCAAACCAATTCACCCCTCGACATTACTTCACGGATTGCGAGTATCCGGACTCAGAAACACGTAATGCGAAAAATTCACCCCGTGGTCGTACTCACGCATCATCCGAGGGTATGGTGAAGGGCAAAAGCTCGGAATACTGTTCATAGAGGGCGTCCTCATAGTCTTCGAAGGCATCGGCCAACGCGCCAAAGGCGGCGTCGACGGAAGCCTCGGCGGCACCGCGGCTCTGCGACACAATTGCCAGATGCTGCTCCAGGCGGGCAATAAATGCTTGCAGTGCAAAACTCGGATCAGTACTCATAGCATGAGGCTACAACGCATGGCGTTCTTTAGATAGGGGGCAGGATGCTCGAAGAAAGAATTAAGCCGCCGCTGCATCATCCCGATGACCAGCGCTTCGAATACCTGGTCATCACCTCTTTCCCCGGCGAGCCGAAGCATGTAGCCCGGGCAGCCCTGCGCGAGCATGCGGATAACGGCAAATGGGAGCTCATGCGCACCTGCCGCTACGAGGGCGGCGCCTACAAGTATTGGCTGCGCCGCCGCGTGATGCGCATTCGCAGCACGCTGGCTCCCTGAACCGCCGCTAGGCAGGCTGCGCCGGGCCTCGGCCTAGCTGTCGAGCGGGCCGACCAGCCAGGAGGCCACCGTGTTGGCAGCCGACGCCGCATTGGACGGGTGGTACCAGCTGGCTTGCACGTCGCGGTAGAGCCGTTCGAATTCCGAGCCGCGGAAATACCCGCCGCCGCCCAGCAGCTGGCCGGCAACCTGGACGTTTTCCCGTGCGGTGTCCCCAGCAATGGTCCGCAGCGTCACCAGCTTCGGGAACCAGGCGCCCTGGTGGTCCGCCTTGGCTTCCAGGTCGCCGGCCACCGAGCGCTGGAGGGCATCCAGGGACAGCAGGCGCATGGCCGCCTCCGCCAGCAGGCCGCGGGCGCGGACATCCTGCGAATACTTGGTCCCGTCCTGGTGCACTCGATCATTCAGCGCCTCCTGCGCCAGGGTCACCGCACGATCGGCGATGCCCACGTAGACGCTCGCGGTCAGGGTGAGGAAGGACGCGAAGATGCCGAAGATGAGCGGGTCCGCGTTCGGGCCGACCGGCAGTCGGCTATGCACCCAATCGCTGGGAGCCACCGCATCCTCCAGCTTCGTGGTGTGCGACTGGCTGGCCCGCATGCCCAAGGTGTTCCAGTCGTCCATCGACTGCACGCCTTCGCCGCGGGCGACGAAGCCGTGGACGAGCTCCCCGGAGTCCTGGTCCTTGCCGAACACCCCCAGACGGGTGAACGCCGGGGAAAGCGAGGTGAAGATCTTCACGCCGGTGAATGCCACCGAACCATCGGCAGCGGTGGCCGCACTGGTCTTGGAGTCGAAGAGCACCGCATCGTTGCCCGGTTCCGAAATCCCGAAGGCCATCACTTCGCCCTCGGCAATCCAATCGGCAACCATGTCCAGGCGCCGGTCCCCGCGGGCCTGCAGCAGATAGGCGACGCCTGCCCAGACCTGGTGCATGTTGATCGCCAGCGCCGTACCCGGCGCGGCAGTGGCAAGGCGGCGCTGCGCCAGCGCCAGGGTGTCGAAACTCCACCCCAGTCCCCCGCGATCCGCCGGCACCAGCGCCTTGAGGTAGCCGAGTTCCACAAGCTCGTTGAAGTCCTCGATGGCGAACGCGTTCGCCTCGTCATAGCCGGCGGCCCGGCCGCGGAAGCGTTCAAGCAGCTCGTTGGTCAGTACTGATTCGATGGACAAGGATTCTGCTCCTGGTTTCTCTTGTGCTCGCTGGGAGCAGGATGTTTCTAGTAGTCCTGCAAGAGCTTCTGCAGGACCCGGACGCCGAATTTGACGGAGTCCACCGGCACTCGTTCATCGACGCCGTGGAACATTCCGGTGAAGTCCAGTTCGGCGGGAAGCTGCAGCGGCGCGAATCCGTAGCCGGTGATCCCCAGCTTGGCCAGCCATTTGTTATCGGTGCCGCCGGAGAGCATATAGGGCAGGACCACCGCATCCGGGTCCTCGGACAGCAGCGATTCGATCATCGAATCCACCAGCGCCCCGGCGAACGGCACCTCAAGGGAATCCTGCTCATGCACCATGGACAGCTCGACATGTTCCCCGGCCAATTCGCGCAGGGTCTGCACCGTGGCTTCGTGCTGCTCGGGCAAGGTGCGGCAGTCGATCAGGGCTTCAGCCTGGCCGGGAATGACGTTGTGCTTGTAGCCGGCGTCCAAGGCGGAAGGGTTCGCGGTATTCTGCAAGGTCGCGCCGACGAACCTCGAGACGTTGCCCATGGCCGAGAGCAGCGGGGCGGGATCTGCTTCATTGAAGTCCAGCCCGGACAGCTCGGCTACCTGTTCCAGCAGGGCGCGCGTGGTCTTGGTATAGGACAGCGGCCATTGATGCTCGCCGATGCGGTGCACGGCTCCTGCCAGATGTGTGACCGCATTGTCGCCGTTCAGCTGCGAACCGTGCCCTGCCATGCCCTGGGCGGTCAGCTTCAGCCAGGCGATGCCCTTTTCCGCGGTCTGCAGCATGTAGGCACGGCGGCCGTTGATCTCGACCGAGAACCCGCCGACTTCGCTGATCGCCTCGGTGGCGCCGGCAAAGAGCTCGGGATGGTTCTGCACCATCCAGCCTGCGCCATAGTCCCCGCCGGCTTCCTCATCGGCAAAGAAGGCGATGACCAGGTCGCGCCGTGGGGTGATCTTTTCGCGCTGCAGATGGCGGATGGCGGCGATGATCATCGCATCCATGTTCTTCATGTCTACCGCGCCGCGTCCCCAGATCATCGAGTCGATGATCTCCGCACCGAAGGGATCCACGCTCCAGTCTTCGGCGATGGCCGGCACGACATCCAAATGGCCGTGCACCACCAGGGCCGGCAGCGCCGGGTCGGCACCCGGAATACGGGTGAGCACATTGGCCCGCCCGGGAGCAGATTCGTAGATCTTGGCGTCCAGGCCAACTTCCTGGAGCAAACCGGCAACATATTCGGCGGCCTCCAGCTCACCTGCACCCTTGTTGCCACCGTAGTTCGTCGTGTCGATCTGGATCAGTTTCCGGCAAATCTCGACGGCTTCATTTTCCATGCGTGCAATGGCGTCGGCAGTGGGCATCGCAATTGATCCTCTCGTAGCAGTGCTCTGCCATACACACTAGTCGGCCAAGACCCCGGCCGTCTCGTACCGGCGTGCGCGAGCTTATCCGTGCAGTTCCCGGTAGGCGGTGCGCGCATCCGGGTGCAACGGCAGGCCACCGGTGCTGATCAAGGTTTCAGTGGTCAGGAATTGTATGCCGGCGCTGGAGTCCGGGACCAGCTGGTCAGCGTGGTCGACCAGGAGCTTGACGATGGCTCCGGCCAGGTCATCAGCCATATCCGCGCGCGCCATCAACAAGTTGCCCACCCCGATTGTCTGGACGGACTTGACGCCGTGGTAGGTTCCCTCCGGGATGACAACCGCATCGTACAGGTCCGGGTACCGCTCACGCAGCTGCGGCAGGACCCCCGACACGTCGAGCAGTTCCAGATCCATGCTGGACGCGAGTTCGCTCAGTGGCATCACCGGCAGGCCGCCGAAAAGGAAGAGCGCGTCAATGCTTCCGCGGCTCAGCGCGTCCAGCCCTGCCGCGTACCCGTACTGCAGCTCCGTGGGCGCATTCGCGCTGTTCTTGAGCTTCGCCGCTTCAAGGATCCGCTGGCCGGTAACCCACGTACCGGATTCCGGGGCGCCGGTTCCGATGGTGCGTCCTGCCAGATCGTGCAGCGATTCAATGCCGGTTCCAGGACGGAGGATGCAATGGAAGTAGTTCTGGTAGACGCGGCCCAGGGCCAGCGGCTGGGTCTGCGAGCCATGATCCTTCCGATACTGGTCCGCCGTATCGGCCAGCGCCAGAGCCAGCTCGGCCTCGTTGCCTGCGAGCATTGCCAGGTTCTGGGCGCTAGCTTGGGTGTTCAAGGCGCTGGACTGCTCGGCGACGCCGTTGGCCACCAGCGCCTTGGAGAGCAAGGAGGCAAATTGGAAGTACATTCCCCCATCTTCACCTGACGCGATATCCAGTCGGCCTGCACTGGCCCGCGAAGTGCAAGAACCCAAGGCCGGGATCGTGGCAGCCACCGGGAGCGCAAGCAGGTATTTGAGCAGATTCCGCCGCGATGGCAATGGCTCAGGACTCATCGTGGACCTCTGATTCCTTGGTGTGCCGGGGGAGGCTTATTGTGGCTTTCAGCCCTTGGCCCGGAGAAGATTCCAGCGTGAGTCCACCGGCATTGACGCGTGCCAGGCGATCGACGATCGCCAGTCCCAACCCTGTTCCCGGGCGGTGCCGCACCTGTTCTGCACGCCAGAACCGATCTGCGGCGTTCTCCAGTTCAGCGGCGCTCATGCCGGGACCATGGTCTTGGATTTGAATCTCTATTGTTCGCTGGTGGAGCTCTAGGCCCATCACGATGCTGCTGCCGGGTGCGTATTTGAAGGCGTTCTCAACCAGTTCTGCGAGCATCTGCTGCAAATCGAAGCCGTTGCACCACGCGATGGCTTCCGGTTCCGAGGTGGCACTGGCATCGAGCACCAGCTGGTTGCCTAGCAGCCGGGCAGCTTCGGATTGCCGTTCGACTTCTTCGGCAAGCATCTGCCCGACGTCGATTTGCTGGCCGCGCACAGCTGCGTCGGGCAGCGCGTCCCCGGCCCTTTGCTCGGTCAGCCGATGCTCGGCGCTGGCCAAGCGCATGACGCCATCCAGCAGGGTCTCGACCCGATCCAGTTCACTTTCCACGGCGTGCACTCCGGCGGGATCCGCCTGCTCGCCCAGGCGCATCTTCAGCAGATCCACGCGAAGCCTCAAGGCTGCTACCGGGTTGCGCAGCTGATGGGATGTCTCGGCGATGAGCTGTTGCTGCTGCTCCAGGCTCTCGGCCATGGTTTGGGCCATGCGGCTCAGCGACCGGGACAGCTGGCGCAGCTCGGGAGGGCCTTGCTCTTCCAGATGCACCGGTGCCTGGTGCTGCGCAATGTCGTTGACCGCGTCGTTGAGCCGGTGCACCGGGCGAAGCACCCAAGAGGTGAGGCGGTCGGCCAGGAGCAGCAGTCCGGCACCAAGGGAGATGACCATGAGCCAGAGCACGCTGGACTTTTCCAGCACCTTTGTGCGTGCAGTTTCCAGGTTCACTTGCATCGTGACCGAGCCGAGCACCTGGGCGGAATTGCCGAAAGGCTGCGAAAGCAATGCAGTGGCATCGGAGAAGGGATCGATGGGCGGAAGCTGGAGGAGCCCGAGGTTCAGTTCGGCATTGCGGACGGCCTGCGCAACCTCGGGGTCCTGCGGGTCGATGCTCCCCGAGACCAATTGCCGCTGGCCGAGATTGATCAGCAGTCCCTCGCCATACAGATCGCTATAGGTATCCATCTCCAGCTGAAGCAGCGACATGTCGCTGTTCAGGTCGGCATGGGTGGCAAGCTGGACAAAGCGGTTCAATGCCGAAATCCGGTTCAGCTGCAGGTCCGCGGTGGCATCGCGGCTCACGCTCTGCAGCAGCATCGCGCTGGCGATGGCGACGATCGCCAGCAGCAGAGTGCCCAGGATTCCCAGTACGCGCAGCCTCACGGGTTTGGCGTTTCCAGCCGGTAGCCGACTCCGCGAACGTTCACGATCATCCCCGGCGCCGCGAGCTTGGAACGCAAGCCGGTGAGGTGGACATCCAAGGAACGCGAAACCGCAATGAATGCGTCGCCCCAGAGGCGGTCAAGGATCTGCTCCCGGGTGACTACCGATCCGGCGTGCTGGGCCAGCAACGCCAGCAAGTCGAATTCCTTGGCGGTCAAATGCAGCGCCCGCCCGTCGAGTACCGCTTCGTGCTTGCCGGTATCCACGCGCAGCCCGCCGGCGATGAGCACGCCGTCGTTGTCGTCGGCAAGCACCTTTGCCCGGCGCGCCACCGCGTCAATACGGGCAAGGAGAACTGCCAGGCCGATGGGCTTAACCAGGAAATCGTCTGCGCCCTGGCGCAGCCCCCGGACCACGCTGCGCTCGTCATTGCGAGCCGAGAGGATGACGACGGGAACGTCGCTGATTTGGCGCAGCTTGCGCAGGACCTCAAGTCCGTCCATGTCCGGCAGGCCCAGGTCCAGCAGGATCATTTGTGCGTTGCGATGCTTCAACAGCGCGTCGGCACCGCGGCTGACATGCTCTGCCAGGTGGCCGGCCGCGCTCACCGCATCAATCAGGGCGCGGGCGACGGCCTCGTCGTCTTCGACGATCAACAGCTGCACGGCATCATCCTCGGTGATCAGATCCGGGCGCGAAGCCCGCAGGTAACTGGTCAATTCTAGCAATTCGAGTACGCAGTGTTTCTCACGTCACCCTCAAACTTAAGAAAGTGTTAGTAGTTGACTGCGAGTTTGCCAGTAAGAAAGATCACTACCAAGATTGAATACGATCTCACACCCCCGTGGTCCGCATCACCGTAGATGCGATGCCGCGGCGGCATCGCATTGCGGCAAAGGAAAATCAAATGAGTGAAAACATCGAGGCGCAACGCGCCGATCTGGACGGTGGCGGCCCACCGCGCTGGAAGGTCATTGGCCCGGGCCTGGTCGTTGCGGCGACCGGCGTTGGCGCAGCCGACATGGTAGCCACCCTGGTAGCAGGCAGCCAGTATGGCTATGCCCTGCTGTGGGCAGTGATTGTCGGCGTGATCCTGAAAATTGTTCTGGTTGAAGGCGCCGGCCGCTACACCCTGGCCACCGGAAAGACCATTTTCGAAGGCTGGAGCACCCTGGGCAAGTGGACCACCTGGTACTTCGGTCCCTACATCATCATCTGGGGCTTCGTCTACGGCGCTACCGCGATGAGCTCTGCCGCGTTGCCGCTGGCAGCCTTGATGCCGGCAGTGGACCTGAAGATCTGGGCAGTGCTCATGGGCCTGCTGGGCTTCGTGATGGTCTGGTTCGGCAAGTACAACTTCTTCGAGAAGATCACCGCCGTGCTGGTAGGCATCATGTTCGTGACCGTGGTGGGCTTGGCTTTCATCGCTGTGCCGAACATTCCGGAGATGCTCAAGGGCCTGATCCCGATGATTCCACAGGGCGGCGTGGTCTACACCCTGGCTTTGGCCGGCGGCGTCGGCGGCACCATCACCTTGGCCGCCTACGGCTACTGGCTGCGCGAAAAGGGCTGGTACACCCCTAAGTGGATGCGCGTGATGCGCATCGACAACACCATGGCCTACGTCATGACCGGCATTTTCGTGCTCGCGATGCTGATCGTCGGCGCAGAAGTTGTTCGCGCCGCTGGCGTCACCATTTCCGGTGGCGACAAGGGACTGCTGGAACTGGGCGATGTGCTGAAGGCCGAGTACGGCGATGTTGTCGGCAACGGCTTCCTGGTAGGCTTCTGGGCCGCGTCCTTCTCGTCGATCATCGGCGTGTGGAACGGCGTTTCGCTGATGTTCGCTGACTTCTGGGGCCACATGCGCAAGAAGCCTGCAAACCACCCGGACACCATGACCGGCGGCAAGTACTTCAAGTTCTACGTCCTGTGGCTGACCTTCCCGCCAATGGTGCTGTTCCTGCTGGACAAGCCGATCGCCCTGATCCTGGCCTACGGCGTCCTCGGCGCACTGTTCATGCCGTTCCTGGCAGTCACCCTCTTGGGCCTGCTCAACGGCAAGCGCATCCCGAAGGAATGGGCGAACCGCTGGCACACCAATACGGCGCTGGCGATTACCGCGGTGCTGTTCATCATCTTGGGCGTGCAGCAGCTGTTCAAGTCCCTGGCTCCGCTCTGGAGCTGACAAGCTTCCGCTAAGTTGAAGGCCGTGGTGGCATGCAATGAATTGCATGCCACCACGGCCTTCGCGTCTAGGCTGGAGCTATGAGCATCAAGCGGATTGGAATCCTGGGCGCAGGACGAGCTGGCACGGCATTGGCCCGGGCAGCGGCAGCTGCCGGCATTGAGGTACGCATCGCGGGCTCGCGGCCCCCGCGGATGATGAAATACCACTTGGCGCAGTATGCATCCCGGGCCACCGGCGTGCTGGCCGAGGAGATCGCCGAGGATGTCGACTTGGTGGTGCTCATGGTGCCGCAGGAAGAACTCGGCGACATCGATGTCTCCTCCTTGGCTGGCACCCTGCTGGTGGATGCGACCAACCGCTGGGAAGATGAGCCGCTTCCCGATTGGCTGGAAGCCTCGCTGGATGCCGGTCTGTCCAGTTCCGAGGGCATCGCGGCCCGCTTCAAGAGCTCGCGCGTAGTCAAGGCACTGAATCACATCAGCCATTGGGATATGGATGCGGATCGGGCAACTAAGCAATCTGCGCAGCGTGCCCTGGGCGTCGCCGCGGATAACGCGCAGGATGCCCAGATGGTTTCGGAACTCACCAAGGCATTGGGTTTCTCCCCGGTGCAGCTGCCCAGCTTGGCCGCCGGCCGGGTGCTGGAACCGCAGGGACCGGTCTTCAACCAGGTGCTGGATGCCGAGAGCCTGCGCCGGCTCAGCGGAACCCAAGGGTAGCTGGGTTCAAGGCACGACGGTTCCATCCAGTGGGACTGCTTCGCAGTGGATCGGCAGTGGACAGCTAATCTTCTGGATACTTTTTAGCCTATTTCGATAGGATGCCCGCACATGTCCGAAAGCAGCTCGTTCAACATTTCAGCCAGCAGCATCAGCAATTGGGATTACGAGGCCGATGTGGTGGTTGCCGGCTACGGCATCGCCGGGGTGAGCGCCGCCATCGAGGCTGCACGCGCCGGAGCCGAGGTGCTAGTGATCGAACGTTCCGGAGGCTGGGGCGGCGCCGCCTCCATGGCCGGCGGCTTCGTCTATCTCGGCGGCGGCACTCCGCTGCAGCGGGCTCTGGGCTTCGAAGACACCGTCGAGAACATGAAGTCCTTCATGAGGGCCGCCCTCGGCCCGGGGACCGACGATGCGAAGATCGATGCCTACTGCGAAGGCAGCGTGGATCATTACAACTGGCTGGTGGACGCGGGTGTGGTCTTCAAGGAATCGTTCTGGGGCCAGCCAGGCTGGGAACCTCCCCATGATGACGGGCTGATGTACTCCGGCGGCGAGAACGCAGCCCCGTTCAGCACCTCGATTTCCCCGGCTCCGCGCGGGCACGTTCCGCAGATGTCCGGCAAGAATACCGGCGAGCAGGGCGGCGGCTACATGCTCATGAAACCGCTGGTCGAGACCGCGCAAGCCCTGGGCGCGCGCGCCGAATACGACCTGCGGGTGCAATCGTTGGTCGTCGAGTCCGATGGACGCGTGGTGGGCATCGGCGCCACGCGCTATGGCAAGGATCTCTACGTAAAGGCACGTCGTGGCGCGGTACTGGCCATGGGCAGCTTCGCTTTCAACGAAGAAATGGTCCGTGCCAATGCGCCGCGCATCCTGGGCCGCCCGGCGGCATCCATTGAGGCGCACGACGGGCGCGCCATCCAAATGGGCCAGTCGATTGGCGCAGCGACCGCCCACATGGACGCCACCGAGGTCGCATTCTTCTGCGATCCGCAGTTGCTGGTGCGCGGCATCCTGGTCAACGGCCGCGGCCAGCGCTACATTAATGAAGACACCTACCCGGGCCGGCACGGCCAGGCGACGTTGTTCCACCAGGAGAACCAGGCATTTCTGGTCATCGACGAGGCTGCATTCGAAGAAGGCTCGGCCAGCGAAACCTCCAGTCCGGAACTGCTGATGCAGCCTACCTGGGTTGCCGACAACGCCGCCGAGCTGGAAGCCGAGATGGGACTGTCTGCAGGCAGCCTCCAGGCCACCATCGAGCAGTACAACCGCTTCGCGGCCGAGGGCACCGATCCCCTGCTGGGCAAGAACCCCAAGTGGGTCAAGCCACTGCGCGGTGCGCTGGCGGCAATCGACCTGCGTGGCCGCACCGGAGGATTCACCCTGGGCGGGCTGAAGACCGATGCCGACTCACGGGTACTGCATGTTTCGGGCGCACCGATCCCGGGCTTGTTCGCGGCGGGACGCTGCACTTCGGGGGTCTGCGCCGGCGGCTACGCCAGCGGTACCAGCCTGGGCGATGGAAGCTTCTTTGGCCGCCGCGCCGGAATCAGCGCGGCACAGCAAGCAAAGTCCCGGGTGGTATCGCGATGGCGCAGGGAGCCGCGGCTCATTGATTCCGTCCCCAGCGGGCCAAGATTTCTGGCAGATGTGAAAAATCCCCGGTTGACCGAAGTCAACCGGGGATTTACCTGTGCGCGAAAGGGGACTTGAACCCCTACCCTCTATTCGAGGACCAGCACCTCAAGCTGGCGCGTCTACCTATTCCGCCACCCGCGCAGGTTGTTCGTTGTTCGCGTTGTTATCGCTGGCAACGAAGTAAAACTCTACCACCGCTTTCGCGTGAATTCCAATCGGCCACCAACTGCCCCGAAGTCGTCGAAACGCCCGTAAATTCGCGGAATATTCGGCCTTGAGTAGGAGGTTTCAGCATTTTCACTGCAATTTCGTGTCAAGGGTCACAAGATTTTCGGCAGAATTGCAAGTTTTCGGCGACCGTGATGCCAGTTGCCAGCGATTCGAGCAATCAACTGTACTCGCGCAGGCGTGCGAATGACGCGGGTGCCCACTGTCCTTCGTTGATCAATTAGGCGAAGCGACGGCTCACTGTCCTCGTGGCTTCGATCAGCGCCTGATCTCCCTACGACATTCCGGAACGAAAATTGGTTGAAAATGAACATCGCTCGCCACGTGGAATCGAATTGGCAGCATGCCAGCGCTCAGATAGTCCATAGCGATTCGTCGCGCTTTGAGAAGTAAGCTCAGATCATCGTTAATGCTTGTCAAGCAATGAAGAAAGCACAGCGGGCCATGAACCATCCGGAATCAGCACCAGGACAAGGCAAGCGCCGCAGATTGCTTGACCGAACTTTTTACGTGGGCCTGATCCTCAAGGGCATCACGGGCGTTTCGGAACTCGTGGCCGGCACCATATTTCTCTTTGCCGGGTCATCTCAGATCATGGTGTTCGTAAGTGCAGTGACTCACCACGAACTTTCCGAAGATCCGCAGGATTTCATCGCCCGCTTTCTGGTCAGTTTGGCTGAACGCCTAGATGTTTCTGCAACACTCTTTGCAGCGGCTTACCTGCTATTCCATGGGATAGTAAAGGTGGTGCTGGTGTGGGCAGTGCTGAGAAACCAATTGTGGGCTTATCCGTGGCTCATTGGATTCCTGATTGCATTCATCGTGTACCAGATCTACGAGCTGTTTATCAGCTTCAGCTGGGGACTCATCGGGCTCACAGTTTTCGACGCATTCATCGTTGTACTGACATGGCGCGAGTATCAACTTCATCGACGGACAGCTTGAACTCTCCAGCCGAGCTCCCCGCATTTTCAATGATGGCCGGCCAAGGAGATCCAGAAGAGCTGAAGCAACTTTGGATGAAGCCCTCGTTGGCCCGCTTTCCCGTAAAGTGCGTACATGACTGATTTTTCCCTCGGCAGCAATCCCATCCATCACGGGCTGATGCCGACCGACGATGGCCACCAGCTGTACTGGGAAGAGTTCGGACGCCGCGACGGAATCCCGGCACTGCATCTGCACGGCGGCCCGGGAGGAACGCTCGGCGCCAGCGGCTATCGAAACCGCTGGGACCTGTCCCGTACGCGCCTCATCGGTTTCGAGCAGCGCGGTTGCGGCCGTTCCCTCCCCTCGGCTGCAGATGCAAACGTGGAGATGGAATCATTCACTACCCCGCGGCTCATTGCCGACATCGAAACGTTGCGCATCGGGCTGGGAATCGAGAAATGGATCCTCAATGGCGTGTCCTGGGGCTCGACCTTGGCGCTCGCCTACGCGCAGGCGCATCCCGAACGTGTTATCGGCATCGTGCTGTTCGCGGTGACGACAACCAGCCGTGAAGAAGTCCAATGGATCACCGAAACCGTCGGAGCGCTCTTTCCCGAGGCATGGGACCGGCTCGCGGGATTCGCCAGCAGGCATGTTCCTGCCTATGCGTCCGGACAGTTGCGGCTGGTCGAGGCCTACGCGCAACTGCTCAGCTCCAGCGATCTTGAACTTCGCGACGCGGCCTCCCGCGAATGGGCCCTGTGGGAGGACACCCACATTTCCCTCGGCTCCGAGCAAGTGGTTCGGGATCCGCGCTGGGAAGAGCGCAGTTTTCGGCATTCGATGACCCGGATGACGACGCATTTCTGGGCCCACGACGGCTTCTGCCAGCCACCGATCCTCGAGAACATGGCCAAGATCCAGCATCTTCCGGCCGTCCTGATCCACGGACGCGCCGATGTTTCCGGCCCTGCAAGAACCGCATGGAAGCTGCACCAGCTCTGGCCGGCTTCCTCGCTGGTCATCTGCGAAAAAGACGGCCACGGAGGAGCGGACATGGTGGATCACTGGACATCCGCAAACGCGAAGATGCTCGACTTGGCTTCTTGGTAGCATCGAAGCGGAGTTTCGAACGAAAAATTCCGTCACCAGCACAGCACCTTGGGAGTACCGATCATGCGCATAGCCATGCTTTCCCTGCATACCTCGCCAATGCAGCAACCCGGCTCCGGCGATGCAGGCGGCATGAACGTGTACATCCAGAACCTTTCCTATGCGCTGGGCGCGCTGGGCCACGAAGTGCATATGCTCACGCGCACCGCCGGGGAATCAGAGTCGCTGCAGGTCAGTGAGGGCGTATGGATGCACCAGGTGCAGGTAGCCGCGAACCGGACCCTGGCCAAGGAGCAGCTGCCCGAAATCATCGACGAAGCCGCGGAAGAAATAGCCACCCACCTGCACGGCGTGAAGATCGATGTAATCCATGGCCACTATTGGCTCTCGGGAATGGTGGGGCTGCAGCTGGCCGCACGGTGGGACGCTCCCCTGCTGGTGTCGATGCACACCTCGGCCGCGGCCAAGGAGCACGAATCGGGCATCCCCGAGCCCGGGTACCGCAAGGAAGCCGAGCAGCAGCTGCTTTCCGAATGCGCGCGCATCATCGCCAACACTCCAGTGGAAGCGAAGCAGCTCGGGCGCTTCTACGCCGTGGAATCGAAAAAGCTCGACATCGTGCTGCCCGGCGTCAACCATCGAATCTTCCATCCGGACCAGGACAAGGTGCGCCGCCCGCTGGGCGAGGATGACCTGCATCTGGTCTATGCCGGACGGATGCAACCGCTGAAGGGAGCGCATCTGCTGCTCGAAGCCATGGGCATCGCGCGCCGCGAGGACCCCAGCCTGCGCATCACCGCATCACTCTTCGGCGCCCTGTCCGGGCAAACCAACTACGACCTGCCATCGCTCGTGCAACGCCACGGCCTTCAGGACGTCGTCCGCTTCTTCGATCCGCTCTCCCCCGAGAAATTGGCACTCGTCTTCGCCAACGCCGACGTCGTTGCAGTCCCTTCGCTCTCCGAGACCTTCGGCCTGGTAGCTGCCGAAGCGCAGGCCTGCGGCACTCCGGTTCTGGCCAATGCCGTGGGCGGTTTGGCGTACGCCGTGAACGACGGCGAATCAGGGTGGCTCATGGACGAGCCCGATGCCCAGCTGTGGGCCGAAAAATTGCTTGAGCTTGCCCGGGATCCTGAACAGATTACTGCCGCCGGCCATGGCGCACTGGAGCATTCGGGACTATTCACCTGGGAGCGCGCCGCTGTCGCTACATTGGCCAGCTATCGCATGGCCCAGTCCGTGCGACACCGAGCCTAGTCAAGGTCGGTGGCACCACAGTGCCCTGGCCGTCAACGCGACTGCGTCGATGACCAGGGCACTGGTGACTTCACCTAGCCGCGCACCAGCTCCATTTCGAAGTGGGGCTTGGATTTGCGCGCATTCCACGCCTGGATGGTGTAACCGTCGGAGTTCGGCTGGAAGGCCAGGTCTACCGAAGCCGGAAGCACCACCGGAGTCTTGAACTCGATGCTCCAGCGGTAGCTTCCGCCAGCAGGCTCGATCCCCGCCAGCGCACGGGCCGCCAGGTAGATGCCGTGGGCGATGGCCGCCGGCATGCCCAATGCCTTGGCGCTGAGCGCAGCCAGGTGGATCGGGTTGTAGTCCCCGGCGACCGCGGCCCAGCGGCGTCCGGTTCCAGCATCCAGTTTCCAGCTTGCGGTGCGCTGCGGTGCGGCAAAGTCAGGGCGCGCGCTTTTCTCCGGCGTGGTCCCATCGAGCCGCACGCCTTTGGCCAAGAACGTGCTGCGCAGCAGCATCCGGTCCTGCCCATCCACCACAATGCGCATCACCAGGTCGGCGGTCACCCCGTGCGGATGGGCCGCGAGGTTCTCGCTGTGCACCTCGATGTCGAATGCCTCGTCCTCCCCCAGCGGCTGCTGGACCTCCACCTGATTGACCAGGTGGATCATTCCCAGAAGCGGCAACGGGAAATCGTCGCGCACCATCAAGGACATCGCCAGCGGGAACGCCAAGGAGTGCACGTAGAGACTCGGCAGCACACCGTTCACCGGTGCGTCCACGGCCTTGCGGAACTCGGCAAGCTTCGCCGGATCGGCCTTCGCGCCCTGGAACACCAGCACGGTTTCGGGCAGCACCGGGTTCTTCGGCTTGCGCTTCAGGGTCTTGACGGACTGGGCATAGACCGAGGCCATCGACGGAATTCCGGTAACGATCTGCGCACCCATCTCAGGCACCTACCAGCGATTGGCCGCAGACGCGCAGCACCTGGCCGTTCAGCCCGGCCGCGGCATCCGAGCCGAGGAAGCTGATGGCTTCGGCAACATCCACCGGCAGGCCGCCCTGCATCAGCGAGGGCAGGACCATGCGGGCCACGGTGCGGGTGCCCAGCGGGATCTTTGCGGTCATCTCGGTCTCGATGAATCCCGGGGCCACCGCGGCAATGGAGCCGCCATTCTCGGCGAACAGCTTGGCGCTGGCGTGCACCATGCCGATCACCCCGCCCTTGGAAGCCGCATAATTGGTCTGCCCGCGGTTCCCGGCGATCCCGGAGGTGGACGCCAGCGACACGATGCGCAGGCCCGGCAGCTTGGCCGCCAGGAAGGCCTCGTTCATGCGCAGCTGCGAGGCGATGTTCACGGCAATCACCGAATCCCAGCGGCCGGCATCCATGTTGGCCAGCAGCTTGTCGCGGGTGATTCCGGCATTGTGGATCACCAGATCCAGCGAGCCATGCCGGCCGATCGCGTGATCCATGATCTGCTGCGCTGCATCTTCCGCGGTGACATCCAGCTGCAAGGTGGTGGCGCCGATGGAATTGGCCACCTTGGCCAGCGCTTCGCCGGCGGCCGGCATGTCCACCACGACCACCTGCGCCCCATCGCGGGACAGGGTTTTGGCGATGGCCGCGCCGATGCCGCGGGCGGCCCCGGTCACCACTGCCACCTTGCCGGCCAGCGGCTTGGCGAAGTCAGCCGGAAGCACGCCATCGTTGGTGCGCACGGTCAGGAATTGGCCGTCCACATAGGCGCTGCGCCCGGAGAAGAAGAAGCGCAAGGCGGCCAGCGCACTCGGGCTGGCCACGGTAGTGCCAGCTTCGAGCACGATGCCATTGGCGGTCGCGCCACCGCGCATTTCGCGGCCCATCGAGCGCACCACGCCATCGATGCCCTGGCGCACGGCTGACAGCTGGGGCTCATCATCATCCCCGGCAGGCCGGGAGAAAGCGACCACGCGGCCGCCGGGAAGCAGCTTGCGCAGCGCCTGGCCGGCCGCCAGCATCAGCGGCGAGAGGTCGGTCGGGCGCTCGAGCTCGTCGAGCAGCAGCACCAGGCCGCCGAGCTTGGCTTCCCCTGCGTCATGCCGGCGCACATCCAGACCCCAGGAGACCAAGGTGTCGCTCAATTCCTGCGCCTTGGCCGAAGCGCCGAGGATCAATACCGGGCCGGGCAGCAGCGCGGCATCCGGGCTGTAGCGGCGCAGCCGCGGCGGACGCGGCAGGCCCAGCATGGTGGCCAGCTTCTTGGTCAGGCCGGTGTTGACCAGTTCCATGTACTTGTCTGCCATTAGTTGCGAGCCTCCAGAATTGCGACGACGCCCTGGCCGCCTGCTGCGCAGACCGAAATCAGTGCGCGGCCCGAACCCTTTTCGTGCAGCATCTTCGCGGTGCTGGCGATAATGCGGCCGCCGGTGGCGGCAAATGGGTGTCCGGCTGCGAGCGAGGAGCCATTCACGTTAAGCTTCGACCGGTCGATGGCGCCCAGCGGCGCCTCCAGGCCCAGCTTCTCGCGGCAGAATTCCTCGTCTTCCCACGCCTTGAGAGTGGAGAGCACGGTGCCGGCGAAGGCTTCGTGGATCTCGTAGAAGTCGAAGTCCTGCAAGGTGAGGTTGTTGCGCTTGAGCATGCGGGCGGTGGCGTAGGCCGGGGCCATCAGCAGGCCTTCACCGCCGTGCACGAAGTCCACCGCGGCGGCTTCGAAGTCGACGAAGTTCGCCAGCATCGGCAGGTCGTTGGCTTGGGCGTACTCTTCGCTGCCCAGCAGCACCGTCGAGGCGCCGTCGGTCAGCGGGGTGGAGTTGCCAGCGGTCATGGTCGCTTCCTCGCCCAGGTTTTTGCCGAAGGCCGGCTTGAGCTTGGCGAGCTTTTCCATGCTGGAGTCGGCGCGCAGGTTGTTGTCCTTGGCCAGGCCGTTGAACGGGGTAATCAGGTCGTTGAAGAAGCCCCGGTCGTAGGCGGCGGCCAGGTTCTTGTGGCTGGCCAGCGCCAGCTCATCCTGCGCTTCACGGGTGATGCCCCACTTCTTGGTGGTGATCGCCTGGTGGTCGCCCATGGACAGTCCGGTGCGTGGTTCGCCAGTTCCCGGGGCCGCCGGGGCCAGGTGGCCGGGACGGATCTTGGCCAGCGCGCCCAGCTTGGCCTTGGTGGTGCGTGCCCGGGACAGTTCCATCAGGATCGCGCGCAGCGAATCGGATACGGCGATGGGCGCGTCGGAGGTGGTGTCCACGCCGCCGCCAATGGCGGATTCGAGCTGGCCGAGCTTGATCTTGTTGGCCAGCGAGCCGATGGCTTCCATGCCGGTGGCGCACGCCATCTGCACATCGTAGGCCGGGGTGGCGTGATCCAGCGAGGAGCCGAGCACCGCTTCGCGGATCAGGTTGAAGTTCTTGGAGTGCTTGAGCACCGCACCGCCGGAGACTGCACCGATGCGCTGTCCCTGCAGTCCGTAGCGGGCAACCAGGCCCTCCAGTGCGGCGGTGAACATGTCCTGGTTGGACGCATTCACATAGGCGGTGTTGGAACGGGCGAAGGGAATGCGGTTTCCACCGATGATCACGGCATTGCGCACAGAGGGCTGGCTCATGTTCGTTGAACTCCTGTAAATATTCTGGTGTGACAAGTATTACTGTAACCAAGAGTACATGATACTCTGAGTTACGTGAACAAGATCACCGAAGAATTCGACCGCGAGACCGACGGCCGGGCAGCCCGCTGGGAAGCGCATCGCACCGCGCGCCACGAGGAGCTGTTCAAGCTGGCACGCAAGGCAGTGCACGAGCTCGGCCCGCAGGTCTCGATGGAAGACATCGCCGGGCACGCACGCACCTCCAAGCCCGTCTACTACCGGTACTTCGGAGACAAGGAAGGACTGCGCCAGGCGCTAAGCGCCATGGTGATCAACGACTTCCGCGAACGCGTCATCGCCGCGGGTCTGGCCAAGGAAGACGAAATCAGCGCGCTGCACGCGATGGTCTCCTCCTATCTGGGACTGGCCGACAACAGCCCCAACCTGTACTTCTTCGTGACCTCCGCCCCGCGCTCGGCCGATGACGAGTCGGCCGGGGCTCTGAACACCTTCTTCGAGGAGGCCTCCAGCTTGATGAGCGAACGCCTGCTCAAGCTCTACGACCAGCGCGCCACCGCCGCCACCCTCGATTTGTGGCCGCGTGCGGCCCTGGGCATGGTCCGCGCCGCCGGCGAGCAATGGCTGAGCCAGCCGCCCGGCGCCAACAAGCCGTCGCTGCAGTCGCTGGCCACCGAACTGACCAACTGGCTGGCCTACGGCATCGCCTCCACCCGGACACCGACAACCCGCTGAAGCACCTTGAGTGCATCCCTAACCCGACACCACCGAAATGAAAGGCACGCCATGAGCGAGAACCGCATCAACGTCACCGCCCTCTCCGAGCAGCTGCTCGGCCCCTACGCCGAAATCCGCAAGGCCTCGCGCGCCCGCGCCGCCAATCCGCAGCTGCAGCGCGACCCGCTGCTGGGCATGGACGAGCATCGCGAACGGGTGCTCGGCCAGCTGGGCATCCTCGTCGAGCAGGAGGCCGTGCAGCGTGCCTTCCCCAAGGAATTCGGCGGCTTCGATGACCACGGCGGCTCGCTGGCCGCCTTCGAGGAACTGGTGGCAGCCGACCCATCGCTGCAGATCAAGGCAGGGGTGCAGTGGGGCCTGTTCGCCGGAGCGATCCTGCACCTGGGCAGCGAAGAGCACCACGCCAAGTGGCTGCCGGATGCCATGAGCCTGAAGACCCCGGGCGCCTTCGCCATGACCGAGATCGGCCACGGCTCGGACGTGGCGTCGGTCGCCACCACTGCCATCTACGACGAAGCCACGGAGGAATTCGTCATCCACACCCCGTTCAAGGCCGCCTGGAAGGACTATCTGGGCAACGCCGCGCTGCACGGCAAGGCAGCCACCGTCTTCGCCCAGCTGATCACCAAGGGCGTGAACCATGGCGTGCACTGCTTCTACGTGCCGATCCGCGACGAGGACGGCAACTTCCTGGACGGCGTCGGCGGCGAGGACGACGGGCTCAAGGGCGGGCTGAACGGCATCGACAACGGCCGGCTGCACTTCACCAACGTGCGTGTTCCGCGCACCAACCTGCTCAACCGCTACGGCAACGTGGACGCCGATGGCACCTATTCCTCGCCGATCCCCTCGCCGGGCCGCCGCTTCTTCACCATGCTCGGCACCCTGGTCCAGGGCCGCGTCTCGCTGGATGGCGCCGC
Organism: Glutamicibacter nicotianae; assembly: GCF_006539525.1. Classification (GTDB taxonomy): domain Bacteria; phylum Actinomycetota; class Actinomycetes; order Actinomycetales; family Micrococcaceae; genus Glutamicibacter; species Glutamicibacter nicotianae. Next base: position 282,512 of record NZ_BJNE01000001.1, read on the forward strand.
CACCAACGCCTCGAAGATCGCCCTGCAGATCGCCGTGACCTACGGCAACCAGCGCCGCCAGTTCAACTCCACCTCGGACACCGAGGAAACCACCCTGCTGGACTACCAGCGCCACCAGCGTCGGCTGATCACCCGGCTGGCCCGCACCTATGCCTCCTCCTTCGCCCACGACGGCCTGCTGGACAAGTTCGATGCGGTGTTCTCCGGCCGCGCCGACAGCGACGACGACCGCCAGGACCTGGAAACCCTCGCCGCCGCGCTGAAGCCGCTGAGCACCTGGGACGCACTGGACACCATCCAGGAATGCCGCGAAGCCTGTGGCGGCGCCGGCTTCATCGCCAAGAACCGCTTCACCCAGCTCTACGCGGACCTGGATGTCTACGTGACCTTCGAGGGCGACAACAATGTGCTGCTGCAGCTGGTGGGCAAGCGCCTGCTCACCGACTATGCGGCCGAGTTCCGCAAGCTCGACACCGGCGCGATGGCGCTGTACGCGGCCAAGCAGGCAGGCACCACCGCACTGCACCGCTCCGGGCTGCGCAGCGTGGGCCAGGCCTTCGCGGACATCTCCGATGAGCGCAAGAGCGCCAACTTCTTCAAGGACCCGGAGAACCAGCGAGCCTTGCTTGCCGACCGCATCAATGCCAAGGTCGCCTCGGTAGCCAACGCCCTGCGCGCCGCCGGGAAGGACAAGGCCAAGGGCGCCGCCGCGTTCAACGAGAACCAGGACCTGCTGATCTCCGCGGCCCGCGATCACGGCCAGCTGCTGCGCTGGGAGGCATTCACCGCGGCCATCGAGAAGACCGGCGATCCGGCCACCACCGAGGTGCTGACTTGGCTGCGCGATGTCTTCGCGCTGTCGTTGATCGAGGACGACCTGGGCTGGTACCTGGCCAACGGCCTGCTCTCGATGCAGCGTGCCCGCACCCTGTCCGGCTACATCAACCGCCTGCTCGCCCGCCTGCGCCCGCATGCCCAGGACCTGGTGGACGCCTTCGGCTACACCCAGGACCACCTGCGTGCGGACATCTCCTCGGGCGGCGAAGCAGAACGCCAAGACGAGGCCATGGAGTATTTCCGCAAGCTGCGCGCCAGCGACAATGCGCCGATCAGCGAGAAGTCCTTGCAGAAGGCCAAGCGCTAGTACCTGCCTGAGGCCAGGTCACCGGTGCCCGGCCCCGGGGAAATTCCGCGGGGCCGAGCTCCGGCCGTTTAACAGTAGTCGCGGCTGCTGGGATTAATTGTCCAGCCGCTGGGCCAGCGCCACGGTCAGCCCTTCGGGACCGCGCACGTAGGCCATCTTCCACATGCCCTCGTATTCGCCGACCCCGCCGATCAGCCCATAGCCCTGGGTTTCAAGGCCGGTGAGCATCTCCTGGAGATCGTCGACCTCGAACGCGATCGAGCGCATCCCGAGTTCATTGGCCATGGCGTGCGGGTTGCCCGGTTCGTGCGCGGGCTTCTCGAAGCTGGACAGCTCGATGCCGACGGAGGAATCCTCGGATTTGAGCATCACGATGTTCGTGCGCGAGTCCTTGACCCCGCACACGGTTTCCAGGAACTCGCCTTCCATCCCGTCGACTCTCCCCTCGACATGCAGGCCCAGGCCAATGAAGAAGGCGGTCACCAGATCGAGGTCTGCAACGGTGATGCCGATATGGTCAAAACGGATTATTCGTGGCATGGTGGTGGGCACGCTTTCCTTGATCGACATCCAGTTAGCCACAGGGTACGCCCCACAGGCGCCCGGAACCAGTCCCCGAAGAAGACTTGATGGAACTAGAAATCTTGCCTGCAGATGCCTCGCGCTGGGATGGCCTGGCACTCATCTTCGGTGTGCGGGGCGATCCCTCGTGGTGCAAATGCCAGTACTTCATCGATGAGCAATGGAACCGCGGCGCGGCCAGCAATGATACTGCCCTGCGCGAACAGGTCAGCGCCCCCGGCATTCCCGCCGGCCTGCTCGCCTATGCCGATGGCCAGCCGGCAGGCTGGGTGCAGGTCGGGCCCAGCGGGCGGTACCCGCGCTTCCGCCCCCGCGGGCACCAGGCCGGCGAATCCATCTGGGTGCTGACTTGTTTCGTTATCCGCCCCGAATTCCGCCGCCAAGGCATTTCGGCCCAGCTGCTGGCCGGCGCAATCGAGCATGCCCGCGCGAACGGCGCCAGCGTGCTGCGCGCCCGCCCCACCGATACCAGCATCAATGCCAAGGACAGTGCCGGACTGTTTACCGGTGTCCTGGCAACTTTCGAAGCTGCCGGCTTCACTGTCGTCAACCGCAACAGGAGCCTGGCCCTGGTGGAATTGGACCTGGCGGAACTGGATCTGGCTCCGACTCGCTAGAGACTTGCCAGCCCCAACCGGTCGAGCATCAGCGCTAGCTGGGCGCGCTGATCCGGTTTCAGCCCCTGGACCGGCAACGGCAGGCAATCGGGCGCAGCCAATCCCTGACGCTCGGCGATGGCGGCGCTGACGCGCAGGCTGCCGCACTGCCCGATCAGCTCCCACAGAGGTTGCAGGTCTTCGCTGAGAGCCTGCGCCTTCGCGGGCTCACCCGCCTGCACCGCACGCGTGATCCCAAGCATCGGTACCGGGATCGTCCCGCCCACCGCGGTAAACCATGTATCGCACCCGGCGATCAGCCCGGCTGCCCCGAACGCATCGCCGGAGACGCCAATGCCCACGTGCTCGGGAAGCACCGCCCTGATCGCGGCAACATGCGCCCGCGCTTTTTCCGGATCTGCCGGAACCCCGGGAATCTTGATGGAAATGATCCCGGGCAACTGCGCGATCCGCCCGTAGAGCTGGTTGCTGAAGGTGAAATGGGTGGTTGACGGATTGTCGTAGACGACCACTGGCAGCTCGCTGCGCCCGGTGGCTGCCCGGAACAGCTCGAAGACCTCGTCATCATCCAGCCGCTGGTAGCCCACCGGGGCGAGCAGCACTCCGGCCGCGCCGGCGGCCCGGGCATCATCAATATGCGCCAGCACGTGCTCTGTGCGCATGGCGCCGACGCCGGCCAGCACCGGTATCCCGGCAGCGTGCTGCACTGCCAATCGGATGACGCGCTCGCGCTCTGCACGATCCAGGTACATGTACGAACCGGTCGAGCCCAGTACGGTGATCGAATCCACCCCGGCGGCAACCAAGCGCTGCACCAGTCCGATGAAGGCGGTCTGATCGAGCTGGCCGTCTTTCAACGGGGTGAGCGGAAAGGCGCTGAGCCCGGTCAATGCAGTCACGGGCACCGTGCCGGTGCTATCTGGCGATGTCATCATGGAAGTCCTGTTCACTATGCTGGTTCCTTGATCTTACGTCCAGCACTGCGCAGGCGATGACCACGCACCCGCCGAGTATGCTGGGCATGCCGACGTGCGTGCAGCAGCATCCCGGCCCATGGCCAGGTCCTCCGCTCCGGGAGCACAGACTGGTTGCGCATCAATATGCGTCTGGGTCCCTGATTTCAAAAACTGCTGGCGAATGCTGCCTCCAGTAGGCTGTGCTCGATTTGCCTTGCTTTGAACCTGCCGGTTGCGCCCGGCACGTTCAGCAAAGTGATCGATAGCGTGCAGGATCTCATCGCTGCGCCAGATTGGGCCGAGCTTGTGTTCCTTCTTGGACTGCAAGATGCCGCAGTTCGTGAGCGCTTGAAGAGGCGGGTAGATGCTTGGCGGTTTCACGCCCGGACTCTGGCCGCGGAGGCTGCTGCAATCACTGGTTTTTGCATCAGCAGATCCAGGATCCTCCAGGCGTTGCTGCTCACTCGCGAAAAGGAGCGGGTATTCCATGATTCGCGAATGGCGCTGATCTCTTGGACCATTTCCCGGGTATTGGCCGCAGCCAGACGCGAAAACCGCCACCATCACCACGCCTTAAAAGAAGACTGGGGTGAATGGCGGATCAGCTCATTCACCCCAGTCCCCCGGGAATCTTCGCGGATTAAAGCCCGTCGACCTCGACCAGGCCGCGACGCGTAGGCACCGGTGCCACGTGCGTGCCGTTGGCCGCGACCCGCTGCACCGACAGCAAGCGTGATGCTGGTCCATCCGCGGTCTGCAGGATCCACGGGCCGACCATCAGGTAGCCGCGGTCCTTCTCGGCTTCGGTGACCACCCCGGTCACCACGAAATCGCCGTATGGTTCCTGGCTGAAGGAAGCCACCACCAGATCGCCATGCGACAGCTCGGAAACCTCGATGTCTTCCGGAGCGAAATCGCCTTCGAAGACGGCAGGGAAGGCGCGCACGTCCTTGTCAGGCTGGCGCTGCATGATCTCGCCGCCCTCGGCGTCCTTGGCTTTCTTCTTCGCCGCGGCCGCGTTCAACCCGCCGACCATCACGTCATCGAGCACGGTCGCGTGCGCGGCCCCGGTAATCAAGAAGTTGCCGAAACGTTCGGTCTTGTAGAGCACCGATAGGACATCGCCGCCCTGGACCTCGCCGAAGGCCGCTTTCATGCCAGCTACGTCGCGCTTGGAAGGGCCTTTGATAAAGACGTCCACTGATTCTCCGTTCATGCTGTTCAACACAATTCTCGCTCCCAAGCCTAGGCGAGAAGGGCGCGCGCCCGGAAACGGACGCGCGCCCTGCTGGCGGCGGGGTTGGCGACGGGAACCAGGATCCGGCCTGCCACCGTGCTACTTCACCCGCACCACCAGCTGCTTGCTATCGGTGGAACCGGCGGCATTCGCCACGGCCGCCCGGTATCGGTAGGTTCCCGGTGCACGGTCCTCCAGAACCGTCGTGGCCTGCTGCGCGTTCGGGGTGTCGGCGTCCAGCTGCTGCTCATCGACCAGCTTGCCGTTCTCGAATAACTGGTAGCTGGTGGCGTTGGTGCCCCACCGCAGCTCGCTGCTCACCGTGATCGTGCCGGCCTGAGCATCAACCTGGGCGCTGAGCTTCGGCGCACCCGGCGCGGCATCGGTGACCTTCACGGCCAGCACCGCGGTTTTGCGCTGGCCGGCAGCGTTGCGCAGCACGCCCTGGTACTTGTAGGTGCCGTTCGCCTTGCCGGTGATGCCGACACTGGCCTGCTGGGCTTCCTGGCCGTTCGCAGCCAGCGGCTGGCGGGCGATCTGCTCGCCGTTCTCATACAGGATGAACTCGGTGGCGTTGGCACCGTAGCGCAGATCCATGGTGATCGTGTAGTCGCCGTCCTGCAGCCCGCTGTCCTGTCCGTTGTCGTGCGAGAGCACGGCCTTGCCCGGCTTGCCGGAGGCTTCCTCCTGTTCCTGCACCGGCAGGTCCAAGGCCGGCAGCACCAGTTCGGCCGTGGCCTGCTTGGCCCCGTTGTTCCCGGCCAGCGTTTCGGCGGCTTCAGCCAGCTTGGCCTGCTCGATATCCGAGGCTTGCAGCTGGCGGGTGATGGTGGCCGTGGCGCTCTGCCCCGCGGCCAGCTCCGGGATCTCGATCCCGCCGCCGGTGATGCCGGTCAGCCGCACGTTGCCGGTGTTCTGAACGGTGGCCTCATAGCTGACGGTGTCTCCGGCAGATGCGTAGCCGTCATCGTCCAGGTCGGCCAGCACCGGCTGCCCGGCGCGGGCTTCCAGGCCCGGGGCGCGGACCAGCAGGTCGACCTCGTCGCCGATGATCCGGTATTCGTTGGCGACCGTCGCGTAGTCCCCGAGCTTGCCGGATGTCCAGGTGGTCTGCGGGGTGAAGTATCCGTTGGACAGGTCCTCGGCGGTCACCGCATGGCGCGGGGTGGTGCACTGGTAGGAGGCGCCGGCAGCGAGGTTGGAGTAGCGGCAGTTGCCGGCCTCGCTGGGCTCGCCGACCGGCTTCGCGGCGAAGGGAGCGAAGTTGCCCTCGGTGGGCACCACCCATTGGTTGATGTTGCCGGTGTTCTTCACGGTGAAGCTGTACGGCACCTTCTCGCCTTCGGCATAAGGGTCGGTAGCCAGGTCGCGGCCGGAGTCGGCGCGCTGACCGGTCACCTCGATGCCGGTGACCTCCTGGCCGTTGATCTGCGCGTCGACCAGCCCCTGGGACTGGGTGCCGTCGGCCTCGGTGAACACCAGCTGCAGCTGCTGGGTGCCATTGGCCAGCGCCGAGATGTCCACCGGCAGGGCCACGGTGCGCGACTGCCCGGCCTCCAGCGGCTCGATGGACAGCGGTTCGGCGGTGGCCTGGCTGCTTTCGGCCAGCGCCAAGGTGCCGCTGATGGCGCGGTCCTCCTGGTTGGCGATGGTCACCTCCAGCTCGGCCTGCTCCCCGGCTGCGGCGGTGAGTTCCGGCGCGGCCAGCGGTGCGCACACGTAATTCAGCCATTGCTCGTCGAAGCTCGCGAATTGCATGGAGTCGGTGTAGCCCCCCTCATAGAAGACGCCGAACTGTCCATCGTCCAGGGCGCTGGCCACCGAATATGCGGAGAAGCCGCGCCGGATGGTGCGCAGCCCCGGCCAGGTTTGCCCGTCGTCGCAGGAAACCCGGGCGGAGACGTTCTGCCGGCCGGTCTTGGAATTGGCCCCGGTGTACAGCAGCTTCTTCGCCTCGGCGCTGCCGGCCTCGGCGCCCGGATACAGCTGGGTGATGTGGGCGTTGTTCGTCGGGTCGGGCAGCTGATGGTCCGCGGAAACCTGGGAGTAGCTGTGGCCGCCGTCCTCCGATACGGCCACCTTGCGGTAGCCGTCGCCTGCCGAATCGCGGGAGTTGAGCATGACCCGGCCGTCGGAGAGCTCCACGACCTTGTTCTCGTCCATGCGGCTGCCGGTGAATTCGCCGCGCTGCCAGGTGGCACCGTGGTCGTCGGAGTACACCGAATAGGCCTGGATGCTGCGGGACCCGTCGGGTTGCATGACATCCCCGGCATACTGCTGGATCAACCGGCCGGCGTACTCGCCGCGGGACAGCTGGATGCCCGCGCCGGAGGTGGCGAAGGTGCTACGCACCGCGCCGGGCACGGCACCGTCCCCGGGCTTGACCACCTCGGTGATCAGCCGCGGCTCGCTCCAGGTCAGCCCGCCGTCGGAGGATTCGACCACCGCGGCGCTGATCACCTGGCGGTTCTCGTCGTCATTGCCCCAGGTGCTGCCGTGGAAGCCCTGGTCCTTGGAGTAGACGAAGAAGGCGAAGACTTTGCCAGTCTGCTCGTCGTGGACGTAGCTGGGATCGGAATAGCCGTACTTGCCTTCCTCGGCACTGCCGGCGAACCCGGCGGCGATCGTGGTCATCGGCCCCCACGTCTTGCCGTTGTCGGTGCTGCGGCGCTGCACGATGGAGTTGGGGTTCGGCGCGTCGGCGGCGCTGCCCGGCCGGGCATCCCAGGAGGCGAGCACCACCCCGTCGCCCAGGTGCAGCAGCGCCGGGATGCGGTAGAAGAAATCGGCCTCGGTGCGGTCCGCACCGAGGTTGGTCTCGGTGAACTGCCCCGGCGCGGCGCCCGGGTCGGCTTCGGTGGCCGAACCGGCAGCCTGCGCTGGCGAGGCGGCAGACAGCGGCACCAGCAGCGCGGCTGCCACAGCCAGGGCCAGCGGCCGGCGCCGGCGTGATCGGTGGATAACAGGTTTCAAGGGCGGAGTCCTCTCACTGGGGATGGGATGATCGCGGTGATCCGCTAGAGGTATGACGTAGGACGTCACCCCCAGTGTATGTGGCGTGCATTACCTTGGCTAGTGGTTTCCGATTTAATCTGAATAATTATCTCCACGTCAAAAGTACTTTGTTTGAATAAATAGAAAAACCCCAGGGGCGGAACGCTGTGCGTTCCGCCCCTGGGGTACCCCCGGCTTCCGGCGTCAGGAACCGCCGCCCAACGCGTCGCTGAACCAGGAGGTGATGGTGGCCGGATGGGTGATCGCGGTCCCGACCACCACGGCAAAAGCGCCGGCCTCGAGGGCTAAGCGGGCCTGGGCCGGAGTATGGATGCGGCCTTCGGCCACCAGCGGGCACTCCAGCCCGGCCGCGGCGATCTGCTCTAGCAACTCCAGATCCGGACCGTCAGTCTTGGGACGCTCGCCGGTGTAGCCGGCCAACGTGGTGCCCACCAGGTCGGCCCCGGCCTCGGCGGCAGCCAGCGCATCGTCCAGGCTGCCGCAATCGGCCATCACCAGCGCGCCGCTGAGTTCATGCACGGCTTTGATGGTCTGGGCCAGGCTCTTGCCGTCCGGTCGCTCGCGGCGGGTGCCATCCAGGGCCACGATGTGCGCCCCGGACTGGGCCACGGCCAGCGCATGGTGCACGGTCGGGGTGATGAACACGCCCTCGTGCCCGTCCTTGAACAGGCCGATGACCGGAACCTCGACGGCCGAGCGGGTGAACTGGATGTCAGCCAGGCCCTGCACGCGGATGGCCGCGGCCCCGCCGATCACCGCGGAGGCAGCCATCTGGGCCATGGTCTGCGGGTGGCGCATCGGCTCGCCCGGATAGGCCTGGGCGGAGACCACCAGCTGCCCGCGCAGTGCTTCGAGTTGCTCCTTGGACAGCAGCATCAGGCGTCCTTCCCTTCCTCTTTCCAGAACAGGCTGGCCGCCCCGTAGAAGGCGGCTGCGGTGCCCAGCTGCGCCGGCACCAGGCTGGTGCCGCGCAGCGCGTCGATGGCGCTGTCCGCGAAGCCCTCGCGCAGCGCATTCCACCAGATCTCGCCGGCCCCGGCCATGCCGCCGGTAATGATGACCAGCTCCGGGTCCAGCGCATTGGCCAGCGAGCCGGCGGCCAGGCCCGCGGCCCGTGCCCCGGTGCGCAGGGCCTCGACGGCCCGCTCGTCGCCGTCCGCGGCACGCGCCGCGACCTGCCGGGTGTCGGCGACCTGCCGGTCCCCGCCCAGGCGAAGGTAGTGCCGGTGGATGCCCGGGCCGGAGGCGATGGCCTCCACATGCCCGGTGCGCCCGCAGGAGCAGGCCAGGCCCGCGGCCAGCGGCGAATCGATATGCCCCATGTGCCCGGCGACCCGGTGGGCGCCGTACTGCGCCCGCCCGCCGATCACATGGGATCCTCCGACACCGGTGCCCACCGCCAGCAGCAGCACGTTGCCTGCGTGCGCGCCGGCGCCGTAGCGGGCCTCGCCCAGGCCGTGGGCGTGCACGTCGTTGACGGCCCGGGCGGCCAGGCCCGTGCGTTCGCGCAGCCCGCCGGCCAGGTCGGTGCCGCCCCAGCCGGCGATCGTGTCGGTGGCCGAGAGCACCCGGGCGGTGGCCGGGTCGATGACCCCTGCTACCCCGAGTCCCACCCCGGCCACGGGCACCGCCGACTGGGCGCGCAGCTCGTCCACGAGCCGGGCCATGGCATCGAGCACCGCCGCCGCCCCGTCAGCGGCCGGGGTGGGCAGCTGCCCGGTGGCCAGCATCCTGCCCTCGGGCTTTAGCACCGCGCCGGCAATCTTGGTCCCGCCCACGTCCAGTGCGATGACCGCGCCGCGTTCGGCGTCCAGCATCGCGCGCGCCTAGCCGGCTACCGCGGCGAGCAGGCCGGTCTCGGCCAGGATCGCGCGGATGGCCGCGGCCTCGGCGGCGTTCAGCGATTCCATCGGGGTGCTCATCGTGTTGTTCCCGATAATGCCCAGCTCGACCAGGGCGGTCTTGAAGGCTCCCAGGCCTGCGGCGCCGCCGGAAACCCGGGAGGAATCAGGGGTGTAGACGATGTCGAAGACGCGGGCCAGGCGGTCCTGCTCCTTGGCGGCCTGCGCCCAGTCGCCGGCCACTGCGGCGTCGAACAGCCGGCGGTAGCCGGCCGGGTCCACGTTGCCCAGTCCAGGCACGACGCCGTGCGCGCCGCCGAGCAGCGCGCCGTCCACCACGACCTCGTGCCCGGTGAACACCGAGAAGCCCTCGATGCCGCCGGTGGCAAGCAGCAGCTGGCGGAAGGACACGTCGTCGCCGGAGGAGTCCTTCACGCCCACGATAACCCCGTCCTTGGCCAGGCGGATCGCCACATCCAGCGGTAGCTTCACGTGGGTGCGCACCGGTACGTCATAGGCGAAGATGTCCACATCCAGGGCGGCGTGGATGGCGCGGAAGTGCGCCTCGATCTCCGCGGCATTGGACAGCGCATAGTAAGGGGTGGTGACCACCAGCGCCTGGGCGCCGAGCTCGATCATGCGCCGGCCCTCCTCGATGACGCGGGCGGTGGTCTGCTCGTTGGCTCCCACGATCAGCGGCACGCGCCCGTCGTTGGCCGCAGCGATGGTGGAGACCACCAGCTCGCGCTCGGCATTCGACAGGTAGGGCACCTCGCCGGAGGAGCCGAGCACGAACAGGCCGGTTACTCCCCCGGCCAGCAGGTGCTGCACTACTGCCTCCAGGCCGGCGGTGTCGATCACGCCGTCTGCGGTGCGCGGGGTGATGACTGGCGGGATCACGCCGGTGTATTTGGGGTTGTTCGCAAAAGCCACGGGACTTGGTTCTTTCTACTGGCGGTCCGGCATCGGCCGGACCGGGAATTTCTTGGATGCCTAGTGCTGCAGTAGCGCCGGTGCGGCGCCGAGCAGGGTGCGGGTGTAGTCGTTGGACGGGGTGTCGAAGACCTGGGCGGCATCGCCCTGTTCCACGATCTGCCCGGCGTTCATCACGCAAATCCGGTCCGAGACATAGCGCACGGTCTGGATGTCGTGGGAGATGAACACCATCCCCAGGTTCAGCTGCGCCTTCAGGTCGGTGAGCAGGTTCAGCACCTGGGCGCGCACCGAGACATCCAGCGCGCTGGTCGGCTCGTCGGCGACAATCACCTCCGGCTCCAGGGCCAGGGCGCGGGCGATCGCCACGCGCTGGCGCTGGCCGCCGGACACCTGGCTGGGCAGGGCCGAGGCCGCCGAAGCCGGAAGGCCCACCACGGACAGCAGCTCCAGCGCGGTGGCCCGGCGGGAGGCGGCGGTGCCGATCCCGTGCACGCGCAGCGGGTCGGTGAGCGTGTCCATGATGCTCATGCGCGGATTCAACGCGGTGGACGGGTCCTGGAAGACCACGCCGACCGCACGCCCGAACTGCTTGCGGGCGGCGGCGTTGCGCCGTCCTGCCGGGGCGCCCTGGAACAGCACGGTGCCACGGGTGGGCTCCTGCAGGCCGACGAGCACCGAGGCCAGGGTGGACTTGCCGCAGCCGGACTCGCCCACGATGCCCACGGTCTCGCCGCGGCGCACCGTGAAGTCCACGCCGTTCACGGCCTTGACCAGCCGCGGGGAGAACAGCTTGGAGCCGCGGATCTTGTGGTGGACGTGGATGTCCTTGAGTTCGATCACCGGGGTTGAGGGGTGCTGGCTCATCGCGCTGCTCCTGACTGTTCTGGCGTGCTGGCCGCCGGTTGCGGCAGGTGGCTGGCCCAGCGGTGCTCGCTGCCCGGCGCCACCGGCACGAAGGCCAGGTGCGCTTGCGGGTCCGCGCCAACTCGCTGGGAGCGTTCGGCGAAGCGGTCCCCGTCGGCGAAGTCATACGGGCTGGGCACGGTGCCGGGGATCTGGTGCAGGCGGGAGGCCTGCGATTCGATGGAGAGCACCGCGCCGAGCAGGCCGCGGGTGTATTCGTGGTGCGGGTTGATCAGCACGTCGCTGATCGGCCCTGACTCCACCACCTGGCCTGCGTACATCACCGTGACGCGGTGCGCCAGCGAGGCCACCAGGGCCAGGTCGTGGGAGACGAAGACCATCGCGAAGCCCAGCTGCTCGCGCAGTTCGTTGAGCAGGTCGACGACCTGCTTCTGCACGGTGACATCCAGCGCAGTGGTCGGCTCGTCGCAGACCACCAGCTTGGGACTGCGCGAGAGTGCCATGGCGATCAGCACGCGCTGGCGCTGCCCGCCGGAGAGCTCATGCGGGTAGGACTTCATGGTCCGCGCCGCATCCAGCTTCACCAGGGTCAGCAGTTCCGCCGGGCTCTTGCGCCCGCCGCGGCGGGTGAGCTGGCGCAGCTGGTCGCCGATCAGCATCGAAGGATTCAAGGATGAGAGTGCGTCCTGGTAGACCATCGCGATCTGCTCGCCGCGCAGGCCCTGGTAGACCTTGTCGTCCCCGGCCAGGGTGCCGCCGTCCGCGGTGGCCGGCAGCAGCTCGCGCCCTTCGAAGCGGATGGAGCCGGAGATCTTGGCGCTCTTGCCGAGCAGGCCCATGATGGCCAGCGAGGTGATGGACTTGCCGCAACCGGATTCGCCGACCAGCGCCATGGTCTCGCCCTCGCGCACCGCGAAGGACACGTTCTGCACGATCGGGGTGTCGCCGTAGCGCTGAGGGAAGCGGATCGAGAGGTTCTCGACCTGCAGGATAGTGCGCGGAACCCTTGAGGACGTGTCGAGCACCAGGCGGTCGGTGCGCGCAGCCTCGGTGCGGGCCAGCGCCGCGAGCTCGGCGTCCAGCCGCTCGGTCTCGGCGGTGTCGGCTGCCTGCTTGGCGACCTGCGCCTTTTCCTCGCCGGCGGCCTTCTTCTTGGCCGAGCCCTTGACGTTGACCAGCGCGTCGGTCATGCCTTCGGCCAGGATGTTCAGCGCCAGCACGGTCAGCAGAATGGTCACGCCGGCGAAGGTGGTGGCCCACCAGGCGCCGTTGAGCACCAGGGTGCGGCCGTAGGAGATCACGTTGCCCCAGCTCGGTGCCGGGTCCTGGATGCCGGCGCCGAGGAAGGACAGCGAGGCTTCGAGGATGATCGCGTCGGCGACCATCACGGTGGCGAAGACCAGCACCGGGGCGGCGCAGTTGCGCACCACGTGGGTGAGCAGGATGGTGAAGCGCCCGGCGCCGATGACCCGTTCGGCCCGCACGTAGTCCTCGCCCCACTGGGCGAGCACGTTGGCGCGCACCACGCGGGCGATCTGCGGGGTGTAGATCACCGCGATGGAGATGATGATCACCGGCAGGGTGTTGCCTAGGGAGGCCAGCAGCGCGGCAGCCAGCGCGATGCCGGGGAAGGCCATGAGCATGTCCATGATGCGCATGATGGTCTCGTTGGCCCATTTGGAACCCGTGGCCGCCAGCGAGCCGAGCAGGCCGCCGGCCACCAGGGCCAAAGCCACGGAGCCCAGGCCCACCAGCAGCGAGGACTGCGCGCCGTAGAGCAGGCGGGAGAGGATGTCGCGGCCCAGGCGGTCGGTGCCGAAAAGGTGCTCGGCACCCGGCGGCTGGGCCGGGAGGCCGGTGGCCAGCGGGTTGTGCGGGGCGATCAGCGGGGCGATCAGCGCCACGATGCCGACCAACAGCAGGAAGGCCAGGGCGATTTTGGACCCGATGGGCAGGGAGGTGAAGCGTGCGCCGGAGTCGGACAGACGCTGCACGAGCTTGTTGCGCGGTGCCATGATGGTAATTGCTACACCGTCCTAATTCGTGGGTTGATCAGCAGGTAGAGCAGGTCGACGGCGATGTTGACCAGCACGAAGGTGATGGCGATCGCCAGCACCACGCCCTGGACCAGGTTGGTGTCCTGGTTGGTGATGCCGTTCATGATCAGCTGGCCCATGCCTGGAAGGGAGAAGATCATCTCGATGACCACGGCGCCGCCGAGCAGATAGCCGATGCGCAGGCCCAGCACGGTCACCGGGGTGACCAGCGCGTTGCGCAGCACGTTGCGGCTGACCACCTCGCCGCGCGGCACGCCGTTGCCGATGGCGGTGCGCACGTAGTCGCGGTCCAGTTCCTCGACCATGGAAGTGCGCACCACGCGGATCAGCGAGGCGGAGACCGGAATGGCCAGCGCCAGGGCGGGCAGCGCCATATGCTGCAGCCAAGCGCCGGGACCGGATCCGGCCGGAGCGGCGCCGCCGGAGGGGAACAGCGGATTGCTGCCCAGGGCGAGCCACTGGATCAGCAGGATGCCGAGCCAGAAGGACGGGGTGGCGATGGCGGCGATGGAGAAGATGCGCACCAGCTGGTCGGGCCACTGGTCGCGGTACAGGGCGCCGAGGATGCCGAAGGCCAGGGAGATTACCACGGCGATCACCACACCGAGGAAGGTCAGCTGCAAGGTCAGCGGGAAGGCCTTGGCGATCATCCCGGTGACGGACTGGGCCGGCGGGGTGGTGGTGCCGAAGTCCAGCTGGATCAGGCGGCCGAGGAAGGAAAAGTATTGGATGAACAGGGGGTCGTTCAGCCCGCGTTCTTCGCGGTAGGCTTCTTTGGCGGCCAGGCTGGCGCCTTCGCCCAGGGCGCTGGTGGCCTCGTCGCCGGGGGCGAGCTTGAGGATGATGAAGACCAGAAGCGAAATGCCCAGGATCATCACCGGCAGCGCGGCGAGCCGGCGCAGCAGCAAGTTCAGGAAATTTCCCACGAGATAACTCCGTTGGGGTTTGGGAAGGATGGTTCTGCGGGCGGGCACGGGGCCTGAGCGCGGGTGCGGTCCGCGCCCAGGCACCGCGCCCTGGTCCCCAGGGACGGGACGGGCGGGCCTAGGCCTTCGGGGCTACGCCGATGAAGGACACGCCGGTAGTGGGCAGCGGCTGGAAACCATCGAGCTTGGCCGAGTCCCAGGAGGTGGGCAGCTGGCGGTGCAGGATCGGGTAGAGCGGGGCCTGCTCGGCGACCAGGTTGATGGCTTTGGCCCAGGCGGCCTTGGCTCCGGATTCGTCCTTGGCCTTGACCGCGGCATCCAGTTCCTTCTGCAGCGCCGTGTACTCTTCGGTCTCGTTCCAGCGGAAGCGGGACTTGGGCCAGACGTCGCCGCGGTAGAACCAGGAGAGCAGCAGGTCCAGGTCGTTGCCGAAGACCGAAGGGTCGCCCGGAGCGGCCACCACGGTGAACTTGCCGGAGTCGACATTATCCGCATACAGCGCGCCGGACTGCAGGTTCTGCATAGTCACGTTCACGCCCGGCAGCTTGTTCCACGATTCGAGCATCAGCGGGGCGACATCCTTCACCCAGGCGGTGTCGGTGGTCAGCAGCTCGAAGTTCAGCGAGCTGACGCCAGCTTCCTTCAGCAGGGCCTCGGCCTTGGCCGGGTCGTAGGAGTAGACGGTGTCGGCCTTCATGTACTGCGGGTGGGTTTCCTGCACGTACGACGTGGCGGCCTTGGCATTGCCCAGCAGCGCGGTCTTGATGATCGACTCGGTGTCCAGGCCATAGTGCAACGCCTGGCGCACCTTGACATCGTTGAAGGGCTTTTCCTTGCAATTGAACATCAGGAACAGCAGGCCGAAGGACTGCACGGATTCAACGTCGACCTTCGACTTCAGGCGGTCCATGTCCAGGTAGGGCACGTCCTCAATGGCCGCCACGCGGCCGGACTCCATGGCGGTCACGCGCGCCGCGGCATCCGAGAGCAGGAACCAGGTCATGCCGCTGGCAGCGGCCGGGTACTGGCCGTTGTAGTCGGCGAACTTCTCGAAGACGATCTTGTCGTCCTTGGTGGCCGAGACGAACTTGTACGGGCCCGAGCCCACCGGGGCGGCATCGAAGGCTGCCTGATCCTTGGAGGCCACGGCCTTCGGGACGATCTTGACCACCGAGATGCGGGTGGGGAACAGCGGGAAGGCGTAGTTCAGGGCGAAGGACACGGTCTTCTCGTCCTTGGCCTTGGCGGCCTTGATGAACGGGATGAACTGGGCGAACAGCGAGGCGTTCTGCTTGTCCAGAACGCGCTCGAAGGAGTACACGACGTCCTGCACGGTCACCGGGTCGCCGTTGTGGAATTTCGCGCCCTCGCGGAGGGTGACTTCCCAGGTGGTGTCATCGACCTGGACCGGGTCGGCGGCGGCCAGGGCCAGGTAGGGTTCACGGGTGGCCGGGTGCAAGTCGACCAGGCCTTCGAAAAGGTGCATGTTGGCGGCGTACGGGGTCGCGCCCGAGGATGTCATCGGGTCGAAGCCGGTGGACAGGGAGTAGGAGATGCCCGCCTCGATGGTGCCAGTTCCGGCGGAGGCTCCCCCGGCGGTGCTGCCCGAAGTAGACGAGCAGGCGGCGAGGCTGGCGGAAAAGGCCGCTGCCGCACCTACCATGCCGCTGTACCGGAGGAAATCTCGACGTGCGAAGGGCTTGCTGGCCAATTCATTCAGTGCCATCGGTGCCACCTTTCGTGATCAATTTTGTAACATGGGACGTAGGATGTCCTATCTATGGACTAGACTGTAGTAGCAATCACATCCATTGGTCAACTGCGTCACACCAGCAGCTGGCCCGAACCCCCGGAAGAGGCCAGTTGAGCACACCACCAGTTCGCCGCAGCGACGCCCGTGCGCGCCTGCGCGCCCTGACCAATGACATCACCGCGCTGATCCTGGAACGCGGACTGCTGCCCGGCGACCCGCTGCCCACCGAGCAGGAGCTCATGGCCGAGCTCGGCGTGGGGCGCAACTCCCTGCGCGAAGCCATCAAGGTGCTCCAGGCCCTGGGCATCATCGACACCCGGCACGGCTTCGGCATGTTCGTCGCCGAGGACAATCTGAACGCGCTGGAGGATTCGCTGGCCTTCCGCGGCCAGATGTCGCTGCGCCACCATGGGCACGAGGCCAATGAGCTGGTCGACGTGCGCCAGGCGCTGGAAGCCGGGCTGATCGGCCAGGCCATCGCCGCGGTGGCCGAGGAGCACCTGGAAGCACTGGAGCAGTGCGTGGTCCAGATGGAGGAGCGCGCGGCCCGCGGCGAGCAATTCGTCGAGCAGGACAAGGCCTTCCACCGGATCCTCTTCGAGCCGCTGGGCAACCGGTTGCTGAGCAACCTGCTGGGGGTCTTCTGGGACGTGTACCGCTCGATCTACGACGCGGTCGACACCGACCCGCGCGCAACCCAGCCTGCGAAGACAGCCCAGGACCACCGGGACATCCTCGACGCAGTCAAGGCGAAGGACATCGCCACCGCCCGCTCGCTGATCTCCTCGCACTTCGACGGGATCCGCTCGCTGCTCGACGCGCGCCAATCACTGCAGAAATGATCGCCGGATAGGTCTCAAACGGTTCTTTCACAGCTAAGCTGGGATGGTGGACACACTTCAACGCTATGCACCCAATGAAAACCTCAGGCGCGACGAAGCGGCCTGGCGCGCACGGAATATCGAATGGCACTTCGCCGAAGTCCAGCTCGACCTGGCCAATGCCGCCGACCGCAACGCCACCAGCTTCACCTCGATCACCACGCTGAACTTCAGCTCCAGGGAACCGGCGACCTTCATCGACTTCATCCACGAATCGGTGGCCGAGGTGCTGGTCAACGGCACCGCGATCGACCTGGACACAGCCGTGCTCGATGCGCGCATCTACCTCGATAACCTGCGCACCGATGCGCCGAACACCGTGAAGATCACCGGCCAGGCCATCTACTCGCGCTCCGGCGAGGGCCTGCACCGCTTCGTGGACCCGCAGGACGGCGAAACCTACCTCTACACCCAGTTCGAGCCTTCCGAGGCGCGCCGCGTCTTCGCTTGCTTCGAACAGCCGGATCTGAAGACCAGCTACCGCTTCACGCTCACCGGTCCGGCCGATTGGCACCTGGCCAGCAACCAGCCGATCGTCGATGAGGTCGTGAACGAGGACGGCACCAAGACCGTCGCCTGCTCCCCCACACCTAAGATCTCCTCCTACATCACCGCGGTGCTGGCCGGCCCGTACCACGTGGTGCGCGGCGAGCACGTGCAGCAGCTGGCCGACGGCGAAGAGCTGTCCATTCAGATGGCCGCCACCTGCCGCGCGTCACTGGCCGAGCACTTCGACGGCGAGGAAATCATCAAGCTGACCAGCCAGGGCCTTGACTACTACCACGAGCTGTTCGACTACCCCTACCCGTGGGGCAAGTACGACTCGGCGTTCGTCCCCGAGTACAACCTCGGCGCCATGGAGAACCCGGGCCTGGTCACCTTCACCGAACGCTACGTGTTCACGTCGCACGCCACCGAAGGCCAGTACGAGCAGCGCGGCAACACCCTGATGCACGAGATGGCGCACATGTGGTTCGGCGACCTGGTCACCATGAAGTGGTGGGATGACCTGTGGCTCAAGGAATCCTTCGCCGACTACATCGGCACCCTGGCCAACGACGAGGCCACCGACTTCACCACTGCCTGGACCACCTTCGCCGCGCGCCGCAAGGCCTGGGCCTACGTCGCGGACCAGATGCCCACCACTCACCCGATCGTCGCCGACATCCCCGATTTGCTGGCAGCGGACCAGAACTTCGACGGCATCACCTACGCCAAGGGCGCGTCCGTGCTCAAGCAGCTGGCTGCCTTCGTTGGCGCCGATGCCTTCCGCGACGCCGCCCGCGCCTACTTCCGCAAGCACGCTTACGGCAACACCTCGCTGGATGACTTCCTCGAAGCGCTGGAAGCCGCCAGCGGCCGCGACATGGGCCAGTGGGCCGACGCCTGGCTGAAGACCAGCGGCGTGCCGAAGCTGCACGTCCAGTACGACACCGACGAGTCGGGCACCATCACCTCGGCCTCGCTGATCCAGTCGGGCACCGACCCGGTTACCGCAGCGCCGATCGCCCGCCCGCACGTGCTCTCCGTGGGCGCCTACGAGCTGGAGGAGGGCAAGCTGCAGCGCACCGATTCGGTGCAGGTGGAACTGGCCGGCGAACAGGTGGCCCTGGACTTCCTTATCGGCCGCACGGTCCCGGACCTGCTGCTGCCCAATGACGGGGACGAGACCTACGCGCTGATCGAATTCGACCCGGTCTCGCGCGCCACCTTGCTTGGCCACCTTTCGGGGCTGACCGACTCGCTGCCGCGCGCCACATGCTGGGCCTCGCTGTGGGATGCGGTGCGCTCGTCCACGCTCGACGCGCAGAGCTATGTGCAGGCCATCCTGGATCACGCGCACACCGTCACCGATGCCGGCGTCTTCGGGGTGCTCACCGACCAGCTGGCCACCTCGATCGCCAAGTACGTGGCTCCCGAGCTGCGCGCCGGGCTGCGCCAGCAGGCAGCCGCAACGCTCACCGGATGGCTGACCGAATTCGAGGCAGGCAGCGACCAGCAGACCACCACCGCGCGCACCCTGGTCCGCCTGGCCCGCTCCGGCGTGGCCCCCGAGGTGCTCGATGCGTTCCTCGGCGAGCAGCCCAACGCCTACCAGGTCACCGTCGACGAGCAGCTGCTCTGGGGTTCCTACATCGCGCTGTCCGCCTCCGGCCGGCTCGATGACGCCGCAGAAGCACGCATGCACGAGGCGGCTAAGGCCAACCCCACCAGCGTGGCGCAGAACTCGGTACGCACCGCACTGGCCGCCCGCCCGGACCCGCAGGCCAAGGAGACCGCCTTCGATACCGTGCTGATGGCCCGCGATGAGCAGGGCGAACTGTCCAACGACGCCCTCTCGGCTACCGCGCTGGGCTTCACCCTGGGTTCGGCCGCACTGCTGGCCCCATTCGAGGAGCGCTACTGGGCCGCGATCCTGCCGGTCTTCGAGACCATGGGCATGGAATTCGCCACCCGCGTGATCGAGGGACTGTATCCAGGCCACCAGGATCTTCAGGGCTCCATCGAGCAGAACAAGGCGCTGGCCACAGCCACCTCCTGGCTCGAACGCCACGAGAGCGCGCCGGCCGCGCTCAAGCGCATCCTGCTGGAGGAACGCGCCGAGCTGCAGCGCTCGCTGCAGGCCCAGGCCTACAGCCGCGCCAGCCGCTAGCCGATAGCCGCTGGCGCTCCAAGCCGGCCCGCTGCTTCACTAAGCAGAGGGCCGGCTTTTTGCCGCCTGAAACGAAGCAAGGGCCCGTTCTCGATGCGGAATCGAGAACGGGCCCTTGGATCCTGCCGTCTTATGGAACGCGTGCGGTCCACTGCTCGGTGGCGAATTTGGCGGCCGCCAGCTCCTGCGCCGCCTGGCGGGATTCGGCATCCAGCTGTGCCGGCTTGGCACCGGTGCGCTTGGCGAAGGTGTCCATCATGACCTTGATGATCTCCATGCGTTCCAGCTGGGTCTGCGACTTCAGCGGATCAACGCGCTTGACCGCCGAGGCGATGCCCTTGTCGGAAATCTTCTCGCGGCCGATCCGCAGCACCTCGGTCATCTTCTGCGCATCGATGTCGTAGCTCATCGTGACGTGGTGCAGCATCGCGCCATTGGCCAGGCGCTTCTGCGCGGCCCCGCCGATCTTTCCGGCCGGGGTGGCGATGTCGTTCAGCGGCTTGTAGTGCGCCTTCAGTCCGATGCTTTCCAGCGCTTCCATGACCCACTCATCCAGGAACGGGTAGGAATCGGCAAAGCTCATGCCGTCCACCAGTGATTCGGGGGCGTACAGCGAGTACGTGATGCAGTTGCCGGCTTCCATGAACATCGCCCCGCCTCCTGAAATGCGGCGCACCACCTTGATGCCGTGCTTTTCGGCCTGCTCGATGTCGACCTCGTTCTTCAGCGACTGGAAGGAACCAATGACCACGGCGCCTTCGCTCCAATCCCAGAAGCGGATCGTCGGCTTGCGCGTGCCCTTGGCGATTTGCCGGGTCAGCACCTCATCCAGCGCCACCTGCTCGGTGATGGGGATGATCTCCGGGCCCAGGATTTCCCACTCGTGATCTTCCCACTTGGTGGCATGGCCCAGCGCGCGACGTACTACGCGCGCAACGGCGTCCTCGTCGAATCCGAACATCACTGCGCCTTCACGCAGGTTCTCGATCACCGCCGTGCGAATGGTGCTGTGGCTGGCATCGGTTGGCAGGCCGCGGATCGCATCGTTCAGGTCGTCGAGCGCGTCGTCCGGCTCCAGGAAGAAGTCGCCATTCAAGGACACTTCGGTGATCACGCCGTCGGCGGTATCCAGATCTACAACGACTAATTTGCCACCGACTACCTTGTATTCACCATGATGCATCATGGTTTCATTCTATCCCCGGCCACCCGCGAGTCGAATCCGGGCAGCGGTGGACTCGACGGTTTCCGGTCGACGAACACCCCAACGATAATAATCGAATAAATTTTCGAAAAGGCGTCCACAATCCGCGGATTTCCGGGCCAAAATGTCCGACCCCAGCCAGAGAATTAACTATGGCTATACCCGACTTCATCCAAGACGACGATGATGAGCATCGTCTGCCGCTGCTCCCGGCCGGCACCCGCACAGAATCCCACAAGGATTCTTTCTTCAGCGATCGCATCGAACATCAATTGTTCTATGGTCCTGTGAAACGCATGGCCGATGAGCTTTACGACGCGGGGCCGCTCAATGGCCCTCGCGACGCCCTCGAACGGCTGACAATGATCCAGCGCCTGCAGAGCAGCCTTGATGCGCTGACCTCAGTGCTGCTGGCCGACTCAGCCGAACAAGTCAGTGAATCATTGGCCGATACCATTGCCACGCAGGACTCGAACACCGAGGAGGAGGAACGCGAAGCGCGACGAAGCGCAGAATACTACGGCATCGACCGTGGCAGCGATCAGGTGATCAACTCCAACCTCATCGCGGAAGCGTCCGTCGCCCTGCGCGAGAGCCCGCGCAAGGTAGCCAAACGCATGTTCCATGCCAAGGGACTCCGCTACGTTTGCAAGGACACTCTCATGGCCCTGGCCGCAGGCGAGATCACCGTTAAGGCTGCTCACGACATTGTGAAGTACGCACAAGACTTGCTCCCAGAGCAGATCAGCCAGATGCAACACCTCTTATTGCCCATGGCCAAGACAGCGTCGGATGACGCTATATACCAACGCGCGCGCCGATTCCATGACCGGATGCGCCCCGAGTCTGCCGAGCAAAGGCGCAAGAAGTCCGAGGAGCATCGCAGGCTTACGTTGCAGGATGACGAGAACGGAATGTCCACGCTCAAGTACTGCAACAGCGCCGCTGTGGTTCATTCAATCAAGAACTCCGTGAAATGGGTGGCTGACCAGCACAACGATCCGGAGGATCCCCGTACCCGGGAACAAATAGAAGCCGATGCCTTTGCCGACATCATCCTCAATGGCTGGCCAGGCCATGAAGGCACACCCCTGAAACCTCGCGTATCCATTACTATTCCCGCGGTCGAGATGCTGGCAGATCCTTCCAGGACCGTGGCCGATCTGGAAGGCTACGGTCCCATTCCGCTGGGCGCCGCGCTGCAGTTGGCCAAGGATGCGCCTTCGTTCCAGCGAGTATTGACCGACCCGTGGACTGGCGCCGCAATAGATGTCGAGCGCAGGAGCTACCGCCCGTCCCAGGGCCTCAAGGATCTGCTGAGGAATCGAGATGAGCATTGCTGCTTCCCTGCCTGCCGCCGTCCAGCAGATCGCTCCGAGATTGACCATATTGACGACTGGGCCCATGGAGGGCACACGACCAGGGAGAATACCCAACTCCTGTGCAAGCAGCATCAAATGTTCAAACACGCATTGGGCTGGAAAGTTGTTGCTCGGCCCGATGGGTCAAAAATGTGGGTGACACCGCATGGCCTGAATTCCATTGTGGTTCCGGGCAGCGTAAAGCGCGTAGATCAGTTCGATCATGTGAGCGATCATTGCCCGGAGCGTCCCAGGGTCATCCCCTTGCCTCATGTCCGATTGACGCCCGAAGTGCGCAGGGTACTCGGGCTCAAGCCGCACATCGACATTCCGGAAAAGAGTCCAGTCACCGAACCCCCGCACATGGGCGGACAACGGGAAACAGGCTGAGTGCCCTAGCCCGGATGATCGATCTTGGGTGACAAACTTTTTCAGTCACCAGCAGCACCACACCACCCATGAACACCCTTCAGGCAACCGCAATGGAGCCGGTTGCCCAGCTCGATGCGGCCAAAATCGATTCTTCAAGAGGCCAGCGCACACTTTTGCTGTCGCAGCCAGTAGACCTCTACGGCCTTCGCCTCATGAAGCGCCCTGCCTTCGCCACTGACAGAATTTTTCAGTCAGTCACGTCTTCACCTGGCGATCAAGACACCTGGCGCGTCGCACGTTGCGTTCAACGGAGTCCCGCCGATTTTTCAGTGAGAACTTTTTTCAGTCATTGCAGGTCCGGCATCCGGTGATGGCCAGTCCGTTAAAGCAGCGACGGCGTGTTTCCAGAAACTGGAAACACGCCGCGAAAGCTTGCTAGGGGCGAAGTATTACTTCTTGCCGCCGAAGCCCTTGAAGCGGGCGTTGAAGCGCTCGACACGACCAGCGGTGTCCATGATGCGCTGCTTGCCGGTGTAGAACGGGTGCGAAGCTGCCGAGATTTCGACGTCGATTACTGGGTAGGTGTTGCCATCTTCCCATTCGATGGTCTTGTCCGACTTAGCGGTCGAACGGGTCAGGAACTTTTCGCCGGATGCCAGGTCGTTGAAGACAACTGGGCCGTACTGCGGATGGATATCAGCCTTCATAGCTATACACCTTTTTGTTTATGGCCACTGGATTTTGCCAGCAGCTACTTACTCGGAAATTGTGTCCCGCATTCAGGGCTCCACGTAGAAACCTCAAAGCACAGACAGTCCATCCTATCGCAAAATCGATGACTGCAGAAACGTTCTCAGCGTGGCGCGGAGCACAAATGCCAGAACGCAATCGCGCTTGCGGCACCAACATTCAGTGAATCCACATCACGGTGCATCGGGATGATGACGGTCCGGTCAACGGCGGCGAGAGCTTCATCGGTGACTCCCCTGCCTTCATTGCCCAATATCATCGCGACCTTCTGCCCAGCCTTGATCTCCACTTCGTTCAACGGGATCGCGTCATCGGTCAGTTCCATGGCGAGCATCTCATAGCCATGGTTCTTCAGCGTCTGGAGATCTTCTGGCCAGGACTGCATTCGTACCCAAGGAAGGTCGAAGACCGTACCCATCGAGACACGCGCGCTGCGCCGGTACCAAGGGTCAACGCATTTAGGGGTGAGCAGCACTGCATCTACCCCGAGGCCCGAGGCCGAGCGGATAATTGCGCCGAGATTGGCGATGGTCATGAACCCTTCCGCCATAATCCACACCCATTAAGTGGGACCACCATCATCCACGCGTTACCACGAGCACATAATGTTTCCACAAGTCACACCGCGCTATAGTTCCCAAGCAGTGGCCGCCGCGGCCTACATGGTGTTCAATAAACCCATGCGCCACATCTCTCTTCCATCAGCACCTTGCTATCGGCAGGGGCGTTACTGAAAATGGCCCGTATCGGTCTCCTCCGCATTGGCGATGACCCCGACGATGCTCGATTACAGAGAGAAGCGTTGGCTCCCCATTGTTCAGACATTGTCGGGGAACCGGCATCCCGCCGACGACTCGTGCAGAATCGCCCTGAGCTCCTCACCGCACTGGCCAAGGTCGGCTCCGACGACATGCTCGTCGTCTCCCGCGCCCGCAGGCTCGCCCAGCACACCGATGATGGCCTCGCCGTCCTCATCGACATCATTGACCGCGGAATCACCGTCAAGGTCCTCAACGGCATCGCCGCCGGAGAACACACACTGCGCTCCCCCGCTCTCGACTTCGTCCGTGAGCTCACCCGAGTTCGCCACGAGATCCAGGTCCAGCAAATCAGGGCTGGTATCACGGCAGCGCGCGAGCGAGGAAGGACGCACGGACGCCCGGTCTCCATCGACGAAGAAATGAAGCGCACGATCAGGCTGCGACATTCTGCCGGCAACTCGATGCGAGCGATCGCCCAGGAAGTCGGCGTGTCCGTCGGCAGCGTGCATGGGGTACTGCGCAAGGCATGACCTTAGATGTACAAGCGCTATCAGGAAACGCTAGAAAATGAGGCTGATTCCCACTTCCCAGTAGCGCGTTCAGCTTCACGAATTATCGGCAGGAGCCACGACGAACTGTAAAACCTCAAGGTGCATGACGGGCGATTCACGAAAGACGACACGCTCCAAGTGCCCATATACTTCAGCTGAAGGCAAGCCGTCCGGGCTGCTATAAATCGAGGCGATCACCCACATCGTATTCTTCAACCCGAGGACGGTGGAGGCACTCAGGAGTATGATGCCATCGGTTATAAGGACTGAAAGGAATCAGGTATGGAGCTTGCGTTCAAAGATGAGCGAGAAATCGTGGATCACGCGAAACAGCTCGAGGACGCCGAAATCTGCTTCTTCCCAGCTGTGAGCGATCTCGCACACCGGGTGCTTAAGTCGCTGCGCGGCACCTCTCTCACGCACCGCGAGCGTCCCGATTTTGAGGATCTCCCACACTCACTCCTGCTGGAGGCGATGCAGGTAGACGACCATCCTCGGCCGGGAAGAAAAGATGCCACTCGAACCCGCGAAGGATCGGTTCTGCGAGAGTTACGTGAGCCCGGATTCGCAGAGATATTCGCGAACGCCTCGCTCATAGCCAACGTAAACACGCAACTTCCCACAGATAAAGACCACAACTACCCGGCATACCTCACACAGTTTGCAAAGGTCATCGGTGATCATGCCAGGAAAGTCACCGACTACCGGGAGAGGCGTCCCGGCTTTGATCTCGGGTTTCTGATTTTTGACGAGTCCACCGCCTACATCGAAACACTCGGCGCGTTCGGACCGGATCACCAAGGCAGGCCGCATGTGTGGTTCGCAGATACAGCCTTTGCCGAAATCATACAGGCCGCCGGAATCGATTGCGTCGCGTGGCTGACGCCCTACAAGGTCGTCCTCGGCGCGGACGGGACACACTACCCGCTGCCGCAACTGACAATCATCGACCTGAGTCTGATCGACGACCAGTCGCGTGTTCCCTATGATGCGAAGCGCATGAAGTCCGCCGAGTCCTAGAGCTGCTCGAGCAACGAAGGCTATGGCACTGGCTACATCGGTAGATTTGTTGACCGTTAGTGGTCAAGCCAGGTCTCCAAAATCTCATCGTTGCGGGACCATAGTTCGTCCCTCGAAGACAGCTCGTCGTAGGTCGCACCGAAGAAATCTGACAAATTTTCTCCGAAATCACGCCTAGAAATGAATAAGTAGAAATATTTACTGCCAGTAATAATGTCGTTGTCCTGTATGCTCACTACCGCCCGGAAATAATTCTCAAGAAAATAGAAGGTTTACGAAACGGCACAGCGGAGCATCATGTGTCAGGACGATTGGTACTTCTTGACACTCTTCAACCAGCCATCGAGCACATCGATTTCGGCCCTTAGAGTCTCGACTGATGGCGGAGTGTAGTTCAGCTCGGGGTGCGGGTCGTGACGGGCCGCCCAACCGGAGATCCGACTGTAAGAATCGTCATAGGTCTTTACGTCCTCAGCTGTGACGCGTCCGATGACCCGCAGCTTCCCTACTCGGACTTCCAAGGATTTATAGTCGACCAAGGGCTCAGCGAGTACCTGGCTGATGATGCGCTCCCAGGTCTGGGACATGTGACCTGCGATCTCCTCCGTCTGCTTCTGGTACTCCGCCTCGGACATCCCTTCCTCGTCACGACGCAATGCCGCCACCTCTTGGCGCAGAGTGTCCACGCGCTGCGCTGCGTTTTGTGCTGTCCACGGGTGATTCAAGGTCGTGAATCCGGGACCGACCTTCCTCTTCCGTTCGATGCCGCGAGTGGTGAACAAGACAGCTGAAGCATCTGCTATTTTACGAAGCATCATAGTGAATGCGATGTCATGCGTGAACACGATGACCTGCCGCTCTCCCGCGAGATCGACGATCCGCCTGGCTACTGCCTCACGTCGCATGTGATCGAGCGAGGAGACAGGGTCGTCGAACACTAGCGCGGACTTGCTTGTATCGAAATGCACCTCAGTCAGGAACCCCGCGAAGCCAAGGGCAGTCTGCTCGCCCTCAGAAAGAACTGCCCGGAGGCGCGCGCCCGTTCGCGCGTTCAGAAAGTCGGCCTTGTGCATCAATCCCATACCTTGACGCGACTTGGTGGCCTTGAATGTGACGCGCTCGAGCTCCAGCCGGTCTGTCTCATGGGTGAAACGGTCACGTGCTTCCTCTGTCAGGTACTTCTTCGTCAACTGGCCGACCTTATCAGTGATGGCACGCGTATTCGTCTCCGCGAACTTTTCGTTCAGCAGCATGAGTTCCCGAAGCCGGTCGCGCTCTGACACGATCAGGTGCTTCCCGTCGCGCATCGCGATCTTGTCCCGCAGCCGGCTCTCTTCAGCCTGGGCTCGGGAAAGGATTTCGGGGAAGTCAGCAGCATCGAGCGAGCTGATCTTATCCCGGAGGCCTTGTACTTGGGAGTCAAGCAACTCAATCTCAGCGGCGACGCCAACGTCTGATAGTTGTTCGTTGGCGATCATCGCGGCCTGCCGGTCGCGGAATGCGTCGAGCAGCACCTGAATCCGGGCGGCGAATCCAGGTTCCGATTGTTCTATCGTCGCGATGGCCACCGCCAAGGGTTGCGTCTCGATCGGCTGCTGACCAAGTGCCGCCAGGAACGCGTCGAGCTCAGTCTTCGCCGTCTCCGCGTCCTGAGCTGTCGTATCCGAGACGAACGCATGGAATCGCTCAAGCCGCTCCGCGCCTCCGCCATCGAGAGACTGCTGGCACAAGACGCACACGGCTCCGTCATCTGCACGCGGGAACTCGTGCTCCGGGTAGACGACGAGGGAGTACTTTTCCGCCGCCTGCCAAAGCGCTTTCCAGACCGGCGAGCCGACCCCGGCGAGCGGTTCGTCTCCGAACGAGGTCGCTGAGGCGGCATCCGCTGCCTGCTGAGCCGTGCTCGCCATCTCGCGCAGTTCCCCGAGCTTTCCACGCACGTCCGGTCCGAATGCGCGATCGAGATTGCTGAGGTGTTTGGACACCTCGCCGAGCGCTGCAGCCGCGCGGTTCAGCCTCTGCTTCTCTTGCGCGGGATCCGCGGTCCGGAGCCGAGTCACTTGGTCGACCTGATCGCTTAGCTTCCGGTCGATGTCTTGAGGGCATGAGACCGCAGCGGCAATCTCTGCGTCCGTCGTCTGCGCCGTGAGTGCCTTCAGGAACACCGCCGCCGAGCCCTGCTCGCCGACGACCGGGAGGGTTCCGGTTTTGTCCTTCTCCATCTTCCACCCGTCTATGACGCGTCGTACGCCCGCGGTCACGCTCGAGAGATCGTCGAGAAGCTGCACGGCTGAGGGCCGGTAAGAGATCTCCGCCTCTTTCTCGAGATAGGTGTCCCCGCAGTGCTCGTCATAAAGAGCGACTCGACCAAGAGCGGGATCTGCCGTGGCCCCGAGTGACGAAGTCTGTTCGACCTCGCCGACGAGGAACGCTACTTCGCCGGACTGCTCTCCCGTGGATTCAGAGAACACATCAGGGAGGATGTCCGCCCGGTGACGCGCCCGCACCATTGACTGCAAGATCCGCGCATATCCGGACTTGCCGCTGCCGTTGTTACCGTAAACGACAGTCAGTCCCTCAGGTGCGAACGTCAGCTCTTGGTTCTCAGCCAGTCGATTGACGTTCGACACGCCTTTGACCGCGAGGAGGCGCACAGGCTCGTCGTAGGCGCTTTCAGGGGCGGTGACCGAAGCGAGCCATCCACCTTCAGGCGCGACAGTTGGCTTCTCGAACAGGCTCTTGGCGATCTCTTCGTATTCGTTCTCGCTGACCGTTTCGCCGGCAGCGATGCGCGCCAGTGTGCGCTGTTGCCACCAGGGACGGGTAGCGATCCATTCGAGTACGTCTTCGTAAGCGGTCACTTTGTCTCGTTCCGTATGAGGTGGTCAGGGATGGCCTGGGCTCGTGCGAATTCCGTGGAGCGCTCCCGGCGAGTTCAGGCCGCGTTCGTCCGGTAAGTTGCCTTGAACACGGCTTCTTCGAGCCAGTGTTTGAAGCTCTCGTTGTCCTGGAAAGCCTTGAACAGTTGCGTCTCGTCGGATATGAGGCCGAGCATGGCTTTGCCCAGCGCCCTGTTCATCTCGACGCGGGCGTTCACGGGGTCATCATTGGCCTGTGCGTTGCGGTACGCCTCGTCTTCCGCGACCAAGCGAGGGATTTCCTCCGTTATGCGACGCTGGATCCGGTCGCTGTCTTCCCACTCGATGTTCCCGAAGTAGTCATTGAAGCTCTTCACGATCTCCGAAAGCCTCTCAAGCTCGGCGTCGGCACGATGCCCGCCGCCTGCAGCCGGGACGGGAGCGAGCTCACCGTCCTCGTCGTCGAGCACGATCTTCATCGCATTCTGCTTCTCGGCCCGGTACGATTCCAAGTCGATGTTCTCCAGAATGCCGGCTGCGAGGTCCTCCTCCTTAGGCGCAGGAAGCTTCGGTACGAGATGGTCGAGGAAGATCGATCGCTTCTCCCATTCGAGGCTGCCGTAGGGAAGGACGGTGGACAGGAAGTTATAGGTGCGCAAGAACGCCTTGGCGTTGGCCTTGAACGACACTTGGTCGTCTTCGTCAGGAAGCTCCACGTATTCGGCCACGCAGACGTCAAGGAGAGGATCCAGCTTTTCGCGGCTCTCCCCCGCCAGGTAACGCGTGACGAACTTGTCGACATGTTCGGGCGTGTAAATGGGGGCTGCGTCAAGCTCAGTGACGAGGTCGTGCAGCTTGTTCGGGTCGGTTTCCTGCGCCAGCAGTGTGGTCCGATAGTACGGCTCGAATGCACGCTGTATATCCTCGGCGTCGTTAGCGAAATCGAGCACGAATGTGTCGTGCTTCGCGGGGTGCGCCCGGTTGAGCCGTGAAAGAGTCTGTACGGCGAGCACGCCGGAGAGGGTCTTGTCCACGTACATCGTGTGAAGGAGCGGCTCGTCGTAGCCCGTCTGGAATTTGTTCGCGACCACGAGGATCCGATACGGCTCCGTCTTCACGTGCTCCGCGATGGCGTTCGAGGGGAATCCGTTCAGGCTCGCCTCGGTGACCTTCTGGCCCTTGTAGTCGTGCTCGCCGGAGAAGGCTACGATCACCTGGTACGGGCTCTTGCGTTCGGAGAGCGCATCTCGCAGCGCGTGGAAGTATTCGATGCAGCGCGCGATCGAGGC
Source organism: Glutamicibacter nicotianae (assembly GCF_006539525.1). Lineage (GTDB taxonomy): Bacteria > Actinomycetota > Actinomycetes > Actinomycetales > Micrococcaceae > Glutamicibacter > Glutamicibacter nicotianae. Next base: position 312,140 of record NZ_BJNE01000001.1, read on the forward strand.
AGTGACGACCATGGCACGGGCCTCGCCGCCGATTTTGCGCTTGGTGACCACTTGGGAGTGGAAATGCTCGATCATGATTGCGGCCTTTTGTGCGATCGCGTGTTTGTTGCCCTCGACGTAGGCGCGAAGCTTTTTCGACGCGCGCTTCGCATCGAACTCGGGGTCGTCCTCGACGGTCTTCATTAGCTTGTAGTAGCTGCCGACGGGTGCGTAGTTTCCCAACACGTCGACGATGAAGCCTTCCTGAATCGCTTGCTTCATCGTGTACGAGTGAAACGGCCGGTGGCCGACCTCGCCGTCAGGCTGCGCGAATCGCTCGCCGAACATTTCGAGCGTCTTGTTCTTCGGCGTCGCCGTGAATGCGAAGTAGCTGGCGTTCGGCAACAGCTTCTTGCTCTCGATGATCCGGTTGATCTGGTCCTCGACCGTGTCCTCGTCGCTGGCGCTGGCACCGGACAGAGCATGCGAGACCGCCGCGGACGTCTTGGACCCCTGGGACGAATGCGCTTCGTCGATCACAATGGCGAAAGTGCGGTCGCGGTGATCCGCGCCGATATCATCCAGGATGTAGGGGAACTTCTGCACCGTAGTGACGATGATCTTCTTACCGGCGGTGATCGCGCGCCGCAGGTCACCAGATCGATCGGCGTGAACGACGGTAGACCCAACCTGCAGGAACGACTTGATCGTCTGCGTTAGCTGGTTGTCGAGGACGACGCGATCGGTCACCACGATGACCGAATCGAACGCGGTCCGACCGCCGTGCGCGGCCTCGGTGAGCTGGTGGGTCAGCCACGCGATCGAGTTGGACTTCCCGCTGCCCGCGGAGTGCTGGATCAGGTAGCGGCGGCCGGCACCGCGGGCTTCAACGTCGGCGAGCAATCGCCGGACGACGTCGAGCTGGTGGTAGCGGGGGAAGATCGCCTTCGAGACTTTCTTCCCGGTCCTCGGTTTCTTTTCGACGACGACCTGCGCGTAGTTCTCGATGATCCCGGCGAGGCTCTGCGGGGAGAGCACCTGCCGCCAGAGGTAGTCTGTCATGATCCCGTCGGGGTTCGGCGGGTTGCCGGCCCCGTCATTGAATCCCTGGTCGAAGGGAAGGAACCACGAGGACGGGCCCTTGAGCTCGGTGCAGAAGCGCACTCGCTGATCGTCGAGCGCGAAGTGGGCGATCGTACGCCCGAACGCGAACAGCGGCTCTCGCGGGTCCCGGTCCCGCTGATACTGCTGCACCGCGTCGTCGACCGTCTGCTTCGTGATGTTGTTCTTCAGCTCGAATGTGAACACCGGCAGCCCGTTGACGAACGCTACGAGGTCCACGGCGTCTCCGGTGTTGCTGACACTGTGGTGCACCTGACGCGTGATCACGAATCGGTTCGCGTCGAAGAGATCGGCGGCCTTCACATTACCCTCTGCTGGGGTCGGGTAATACAGATCGACGTGGTGCCCGAGATGGGCGACACCGTTGCGGAGCACGTGGACGAGCCCGCGCTTCGTGATCTCGCCCTGGAGGCGGGCCAGGAACTTGTGACGCACTGGGGAATCGTCTGCCAGCCCGAGCGGATCGATGAGGCTCGGCTGCGTGGCTTCGAGGAAGGCAGCGAAATCACCGAGGTCGAGGGCATACGAAGCGACATAGTCCGTCGGCGAGCCTTCAGTCCAGCCGCCCTCGACCATCTGCTTGACGATAAGCGTCTCCAGGCTCTCCTCGTTGAGATGCTGCATGCTCACTCCCCCAGGCTCTCGCTCAGTGCTTCCTCGAATTCATCGTCGAGGATCGTGTCAAGCTCGTCAAACACATCGGGCGCATCTGGCAGCGTCGCCGCGATGGCACGCACATCAACTTGCCCCGTCACCACGTCTGCGACCAGTCGAGCCCGGAATTCGTGGAGTAAGGCAAGCTCCTGGGTCATTCGTGAGACAACGGAAATTGATTCAGCGTTTATCTTCGCGATGGCGGCGGCAACCTCGCGTTGTTCCACATATGGAGGAACTATCACATGTAAGGCTCCAAAGCGGGAAGAACTAAGATTTGCCTGATGCAGGCTAACAAGTGCCTGGCTGCGCGCGTATGCGAGGAACGCAATATCGTTCAACAGATAAGTGGCCCATTCTGCATCAACGTCGCTGGCTACTCGACAACGCACCAAATACGACGCGAAGGTCAGATTTTCACAATCACCCAGCACCCGGCCAACTTTGCCGACAAGATCCGCGCTGTTCGTTCGGTTGAACAGCAAATCATCCGGACGAAGATCAAGTCCTTTCGGAACCTCGGCGAGGCCTCCGCGTCGAATAACTCTCACACGGCCATTTTGAATCTCACCCATGCCAACTGCGGTGATTGGCCCTTCGCCCGTTGAGCTCTCGGACGTCCCATAGGCCATGGACGAAAACAACCGCTTGACTGGTGCAACTGCCCAGCGCCTAGGTATCGAGTCGACCCACGGCAAATCAACGTCTCGAAGATCTAACGAGTCAACACCGCATGTGATCAATTCGTGGACACTCTGTTGATTCTGTTCTTCTATGAGGGCGATGAGGCGGCGCTTCGCGGCGATGGCTGTTTCGATGCGGGCATTCGCGTAGTCGAGGTACTTCACGATCGTGGCCTGCTCTTCCAAAGGCGGGACCGGGAGAATTTCGACAGACAGCTTTGAATAATCGATATTCTGACCTTCTCGAATCCCAGTCACCGCGAGCGTAAGCGAGTCCACGAAGGGTTTCGATTTGAACAGGTAAGTCAGATAGTCGCGATAGCCGTCGCTGTTGGCAGTTAGTACTGTATAGGCAGGCGAGATGATGCCGCGATGATGGCATCGTTCGATACCTCCTTGAAACGATCGCAAGCTAATCACAAAATCGCCGACTTCAACCAACTTGAGCAGGTGAAGATCCTTGGAAGCCGTTACAGTTCGCGTCCCGTATTCGGACTTCCTGATCACACCGTGACTTTGGGTAGCAGCCAACAGAGGTTCATCGGGGTAGCCTTTGTCCACACGTTCACTCAGCAGAGACTTCGTCCGCGCCGTCTTCCAATGCGCAGGAATCACAGGCAACCAGGGACTCGAAGTCGACGAATATTCCGCATGCCTCGGGAGGTCTCTAAACATCACGCGCCCTCCTCGATCCCAGTATTCCCGTAAAGATCCGCTGGTTCCCAGACTTGGCTTGCGATGGCTCGATATAACTCTCCACGTTCGGTGATCGACTTTGCGGTGAAGGCTTCGTACGGACGGAAATGGAGTCCGCTGTCGGCCACAAAGCGCAGGAAGCCAGGATTCTTCTCGTACGCCTGCGGATCAAGCGATGCAGCAAGGAGATTCTGGGAGTAGTAGCGCGGGCGCTTCTGCTCGTAGGTGTCGTCGTTGTAGCTGCCGTTGTGCTGCTTAGGAAGAAGCAGCAGGTCACCGATACGGTTGCGGTGGCGCGCGAAGTCGGACTCCTGTGGGAACTCGTCCGTGTGTCGGCTCGGGTGGTTTGCCCAGATGTGTTCGACCTCGTACCGCACGCCGTTACCTCCGGTCAGCTCGACGTAGTTCGATGCGAAACCTGAGCATGTCGTGACGTGGTCGGTGATGCGTGCGAGGACCCGATGCAGTTGCGCTCTGTTCTGCTGGTGCACGACTAGGTCGTCGTTCGTATCGAACTTCTCCGCCTCGTTCAATAGGTAGCGGTGGAGCTCCCGGGCGAGTTCTCCCACGCTGAGCCCACGAACACGGAACATGAGCGTCGTCATCGCATATTGCATCGTGGAGTAGTCAGTCGAACGCGAGTTCCAGATGCGCCAAGCGAGCAGGATGTCGATGAACCTGCCGACGATTTCCAGCTTCGTGTCGACGGTTACGACGTCGTCCTCGATGCACAGTGGTGCGAGCAGCATCTGATCTTGCAAGGTGAAGCGGTGATCTGCGTTGAATCGGATGAATCGTAGCGGGCTCGCGGCGTCAAACGATAACTTGGCCCGTGAGATGCGCTCGTACTGGCGCGCGTAGAAATCCAGGTTGCGGGTCACGAAGTCGCTGAACGCGTCGGACGACTCCAGCCCGACCCGCTTGGCATCGTTACGTAGCCAGCGGTGGAACTCAGTGCCGATCCGATCCCAGTCCTGTGGTGTGGCATCCTTCTTGCGCTCACGGATTCTGGTCGAGTACTGGCTGCGCAACCACGTCTTTAGGAAGTCGGAGCTAAGTCCCTCGCCGAGGTCTTCGAGCCGGCGCATCCATGACCGCCAGAGATCGTTAGCCGCCGCGCGCGGTTTCCCGTCGTCAATATTCGCCAGCAGGTATCCCTTTAGCATGTCAGCCGGAGTGAGCTTGAGTCCGCGATCGTTCATTGTCTCGAAGATCGCGTACGCGTCATCATCGTTATAAGCGGTGATCTGTACGATCTGGACACGGTCTTTCAGCCAGTCGATGAAGTAGGGCAATACCTCGCTCTTGAGCTCGTCCGGGAAAAGCCCTTCGATCTCGCTGTACCGCGATACGAGCGTGCTCACCGACTCAACGGACTCGGGCAGCGCTTCAAACTCGCCAGTTTCGAAGAGACCGTGCATGCAGTCATTGCGATCGGGGACGTCAAGGTTGAACGACTTCTCGCCGTACGACTCGGAGTAGATTAGCTCGTCGATCTTCACTTCTGGGGTTCCGAGCTCCGCCTGCAGGCGTCGCAGGTATGTAAGGAGCAAGGTGAGCGTTGTGAGGCGCTGTTGTCCATCGACGATGAACGGCTGATTACCTTTCTGGGAGATGATGATCGATCCAAGATAGTAACCTGGGTAGCCGCCCACGTCCGTGCGCTTGTGGTCAGAGCTGTAGAGCTGCAGGAACTTCCCAGTAAGGTCAGTGATAAGCTCGGCGAGCTGCTTCGATTCCCACTTGTACTCGCGCTGGTAGTAGTCGATCGAGTACTTCTTGTCCTTCAGTACCTCCGAAATCGTCTTAGCGTATCCGTCGATGCTGTTCGCGCGTTCGCTCATGCGAGGTCTCCTGCAATCTCGGCGATCAGGTTGTCGGTTTCCGCCTCAAGGGCACGAATGTCTGCCTGGATCTCAGCCAGAGAACGCATAGGGACAGGCTTGTAGAAATGACGAGTGAAGGAAATCTCGTAGCCGATCTTCGTCTTCGAATTGTCGATCCAAGCATCCGGCGCGTACGGCTCGACCTCGCGGCGGAAGAAAGCTTCTACACCGTCATCGTATTCACCAACCGGTTCGGTCAGCGGCACTTGCTCGGTGTCACGCAGTTCCGTGTCGGGTTCGTACTCAACGACTCGGGTGCGACCGTCGATGATCGCTTCGTACCGGCCATGTAGTGGATCAGGCTTCGCCGAATATGGGAGGGCCTTCCGGATGACCGGCGGCGCAGTCTCGTCGCGCACGCCGTCTTCCTTCAACTGTTTGATCTCTTTTGCGGTGTACACACGGTTTGCATCGGTCCCGGCAAGCCTGAGCGGACGCTCGACGGTGATCTTACGGTAACCGAAGTCGACGCCATCGAAGACTTTCGAGTGATCGGTGTCCGCGTAGTCGTCGAACGCCGCGAAGGCGTCAAGCACCTTGTCGGCGTCCGCTGCGCTGACTTCAACGCCCTTCTCGCCGAGGTTCTTACGTAAGGGTGTCGCCCAATCGGTTGCGTCGATGAGCTGCACTTTGCCCCTGCGACGATCCTCCTTACGATTCGAAAGAACCCACACATAGGTTGCGATGCCCGTGTTGTAGAACATCTTCAACGGCAGCGCGACGATGGCCTCGAGCCAGTCATTCTCGATGATCCAACGGCGAATATTACTCTCCCCCTGTCCCGCATCACCGGTGAACAACGAAGACCCGTTGTGCACGGACGCGATGCGGGACCCACGAGCCGTATCATGCTTCATCTTCGAGATGAGGTTCGCCAGGAACATCAGTTGTCCGTCGCTGCTGCGAGTGACGAGCGAGTATTCTGGGTCTCCGCCGTGGGTAACGACAAATCGCGGGTCGATGATCTTTTTTGCTCCGCCGAGGCGGTCCTGGTCCGTTTTCCAGCTCTTGCCGTACGGCGGGTTCGAGAGCATGAAATCGAATTCTTGCCCCGAAAACGCGTCGTTCGAGAGGGTTGAGTATTCGGGACCCCCGACGATGTTGTCGGCTTCGGCACCTTCACCCTTCAAGATCAGATCAGCCTTCGCAATCGCATAAGTCTCGGCGTTGATCTCCTGCCCGTAGAGGTGCGTGGAGATCTTCTTGCCTGACGGCTCGGTTAGTTGCTTCAGAGTCTCTTCGGCGACAGTCAGCATGCCGCCGGTGCCCATGGCCCCGTCGTACAGCCGGTACGTGCCCGAAGGAATCTGATCAGCGATCGGCTCGAACATCAACCGCGTCATCAAGCGCACGGCGTCACGAGGAGTCCAGTGTTCGCCTGCCTCCTCGTTGTTGTCCTCGTTGAATTTCCGCACCAACTCCTCAAAGACGGTGCCCATCCCGTGGTTGTCAATACCGCGCGGAGACAAGTCAAGGTCGGGACTGAGAAACTTCTCGATCAGAGACCCAAGGGCATCGGCCTTGGTCAGGCGCGGGAGCTGGTGGCGAAGCTCGAAGTTATCGATGATCTCCTGTACGTTCGGAGAGAAGCCATCGAGGTAGGCCTCGAAGTTCTGTCGCAATCGTGTTGCATTCGAGATGCTGCGAAGATCCTTGAGGGTGAAGCCGGAGTAATTATAGAAATCCTGCTTCGCCGCCTGCCGAAGCGGACCATCCTGATTGGCGATACCCGCATCATCAAGCATCGCCTTCATCGCCTTGACAGCGTCACGCGTGGGCTCCAAAACGCTGTCTAGGCGTCGAAGTACCGTGAACGGCAGGATCACGTCACGGTACTTGCCTCGCACGTAAAGGTCGCGAAGCACGTCATCGGCGATACTCCAGATCAGTGACACGATCCGAGCATGATCCAAAGGGCTGTTCGACAAGGGACTTCCTTCTTGTTTGCGAGAAAGCGATCGGTGAGATTGATCCACTATTACATATCAAAATACTTTTCAGACAATTAATCAGCGCCCGGTATACGATCATGTGTCGGGATCACCGCGTCGCATACAATGCCACGGCAGCAGAGGTAGCCACGTTCAGCGAGTCGACTCCGCCCATCATCGGAATCGTGACACAGCGATTAACCATTGCTTCTGTTTCGGAGCTCAATCCGCGACCTTCGTTGCCGAATACCAACGCAAGTTTTTGATGATCCTCGGCAACCAGTTCGTCTAGCGTGATCGAACCTTCCGCGAGGGTCATGCCAGCGACGATGTATCCCGCATCTTGGAGCTGTTCAATACCTTCAGGCCAAGCCTCTACTCTGACCCAAGGAACTTGGAAGACCGTGCCCATAGATACGCGAACAGCCCGCCGATACAGCGGATCCACACACTGCGGCGTAATCAACACTGCATCGACTCCGATGGCCGCTGCACTACGGAACGCCGCACCGAGATTAGTATGATCTTGAATGTTCTCGAACACGGCGATGCGTGAGCGTTTAGACTCAATCTCAAGCTCAGACTCGCCGGATTTTTTGGAACACCTGACGTTCGTATGGTCTGCGATGTCTTCCAAGATGGCAATCCGGGAACTGGCCTCAAGCACTTCGTCCAGATCCAGCGGTTCGGGACGATTCATCGCGGCCATGGCGCCGCGGTGCAGATGGAAGCCGACCAAGTCCTGAAGCTGCCGGTCGTCCCCGATGAATATCGGCGCGTCCGGGAAGCGGTTGAATTCCTCGGCCAGCTGATCCAGATGCTTTTCAGCGAGCAGGAAGCTGCGTGGCACATGGCCTGCACTGATCGCACGCTGGACAACTTTGGTGCTCTCGGCGATGTAGAGGCCATTTTCCACATCGGTGCGCATGCGCAGATGCGCCTCCGAGAGCCTGAGGTACTCATCGAGACGGGGATCCTCCAGATCCGCCACCTGCAAGATGCGTGCAGGATTAAGAATTTCTGCCACGAAGCTACGCCAGCTTGTAGAGCATGTTGCCCATGGCAATCAGCCCCAGAATGACGATGACGGCGCGCAGCCATCCCGGCGAGAGCTTGCGTCCCACCTTGGCGCCGATGAAACCGCCGATCAGCGAGCCGACAGCAATCAGCAGCACGATGAGCCAGTGGATGCGCTCGGGCGCGATGATCAGGTACATCGCGGCCGCCACAAGGTTCACGATCAAGGAAAGTATTACCTTGATGGCGTTGGACTGCTGCAGCGAAGCGTGCAGGAAAACACCGAATACGGCCATCAGCAGTACGCCCTGCGCGGCCGTGAAATAGCCGCCGTACACGCCGATGATGAACACCAGGATGTACAGCACCAGTGGAATCGGCGCACGGTCGGCATCGTCCGGATCGGTGCCGCCGGACGCAGCCTGGCGGGTCTTGGCCCACTTGGAAAGGCGCGGCTGGAAGATCACCAATACCAGCGCGCAAACCAGCAGCACCGGCGCTACGACGCCGAACACCGACTCCGGCAAATTCAATAGCAGCAGTGAACCGATCAACCCGCCGGCCAAGGAGACTGGCACGAGCTTGAGCAGCGTCTTCTTGACGCTGGCGGCTTCCCGCCGGTAGCCCCAGGCGCCGGAGAACCCTCCAGCAACCAGACCCATGGCGTTGGAGACCACGGCATTCACCGGTGCCGTGCCCAACGCCACGAGAATGGGGAAAGTGACCAAGGTGCCCGACCCGACGACGGTGTTGATAGTTCCGGCCCAGAGTCCTCCAAGGAAGATCAGGGCTTCACGCCAAAATTCGATCACGTGGAGTTTTCCCCTTTAGTTATTGTTGTTAGCTGCGTGCGAAAGCCGAATAGCGTCCACCTTCACGGCGCAGGCTCAGCGGCAGGCCGTAGGTTGCTTCCAGGTTTTCTTCGTTGAGCGTGGAGTCGATCTCGCCGGCGGCGACGACTTCGCCGTCACGCATCATCAAGATGTGGGTGAATCCCGCTGGCACCTCTTCAAGGTGGTGAGTCACCAGAACCAGTGCTGGAGCATCGTCGTCGGCTGCCAGTTCAGCCAGCTTGCCAACCAGGTCTTCGCGACCGGCAAGGTCCAGGCCAGCTGCCGGCTCATCGAGAATCAGCAGCTCGGGATCGGTCATCAAGGCACGGGCGATCAGCACGCGCTTGCGTTCGCCTTCGGAAAGCTTGCCGAAAGGCTGGTTCATGAAGGTCGACATGCCCCAGTTGTGCAGCAGGTGGAAAGCACGGCGCTCATCGAGCTTCTCGTACTTCTCGCGCCAGCGGCCGGTCATGCCGTAGGCGGCAGTGAGCACCACATTCAGCGCGGTCTCGTTGGCTGGAATGGAGTTGGCAACCAGGGCCGAGCTCAGGCCGATCAGCGGACGCAGATCGAAGACCGAAACCTTGCCCAAGCGTTCACCAAGAATATCCGCGGTACCGCGGGTGGGATGCAACCGAGTAGCTGCGATGTTCATCAAGGTCGACTTGCCGGCGCCATTGGGGCCGATCACGATCCACCGCTGTCCTTCTTTGACTTCCCAGGACACGTCCTTGAGCAGTTCTTTTCGCCCGCGTACAACGCTGACATCTTTGAAAGTTAGCACTTCGCTCATGGTATTCAAGATTAGACTTTCCACCCCTGTTTCACTAATCGGAAATGCCGTGCAAGTCCCAAAAATCGCCGGATTGACCTGCATCGCCTCCTGTTGCAATGCCAGTTCGCGCCCATCGGACCGGTGCCTGCACCCGGGGCCAGCACGTCATGTTTGGTCGTAATCACCGGGGCAATGAAAAATGGTTGCATGGCTTCATCATTGGTTTTCGCATCCCGCCCATCCCTTTCCCGCATCGACTTCGCCGCTGTCCTGCAGCGGGCAACGGGAGCCGGACTGATTCCGGATGCCGACGAAAGCCGGATCAAAACCAAGGAAGCGCGATTGGTTGCCAAATTCCGCATCGAGCAGGCCGATCACGCTCAGCTGCAGCAGGCTGCCAAGCAATTCGTCGATGCCCTGGTCGCCGACGGGGTACTGGATTACGCGGACTTGTGCGTAGCTGTGGTGCCTGCCGAGCTTACCGAGGCACCACAGCTCCTGCTGCTGATGGATGTCGATTCCACCTTGATCAAGCAGGAAGTCATCGAATTGCTCGCCGCCCACGCTGGACGGGAAGAAGAAGTGGCTGCGGTGACCGAGGCCGCGATGCGCGGCGAATTGGACTTCGCCCAATCGTTGATCCAGCGCGTAGCTACATTGAAGGATCTGCCAGTTGATGTCCTCGCCGAGGTAGGCCAGCGCATTATCTTCTCCGACGGCGCCGAATCCCTGGTCAAGCGGTTCCATGCGGCCGGGCACAAGGTCGGTGTAGTTTCCGGCGGGTTCCAGCAGATTCTGGATCCGCTGGCCGCCCACCTCGGACTGGACCATGCGCTGGCCAACACCTTGGGGATCACCGGAGGAATTCTTGACGGTACCGTTCACGGCCAGATTGTCGACCGTGAAATGAAGGAAACAATGCTGCGCGCTTGGGCGCAGGAGCACCAGATCCCGATGGCTGCAACGATCGCCGCCGGAGATGGCGCCAACGACCTCGCCATGGTTGCCGCCGCAGGGTTGGGGGTTGCTTTCAACGCGAAGCCTGCCCTGCGCGACGAAGCGGACGTGCGTCTGGACTTCTCGCGCTTGGATGCCATCGCCGACCTGGTTCTCGATGATTTGGCTTAGTGGAATCCAACAACTGCATAACGATTATGCGCTCACGGGCTTTTGATATCTGGATCGGTTGTTCCAGCAGTTAGTATTTCTATTGATGCGTGAAACGGCTTGAGGCATTAGCCCTGGCCGCGCGCCGAGCCCCCATCGCTTTCGAAAGAGCTACTAGACCAGTGCAGACCCCCTCCCCGGACAGTTCCTCATCTACGCCTACTCACTCTCAGCAAGACAAGAAAAAGCAGAAGGGCAAGGCAAAGCCTTGGATCATTGCCGGTTCTTGCGTGGCAGCCGTAGCCGCAGCATATTTCGGCGGAGCAGCCTTTGTCAGCTCCCAGGTCCCGGCCAACGCCTCCATTGCGGGTGTGAACATCGGATCCATGAACAAGGACCAGGCTCGCGCCGAGCTGGAACGCGAGGTTCTCCCCCTTGCTCAGGAGCCAGTGGATGTCACTGTCAACGGTGAAAAGTACACACTGGATCCCGCCAAAGCCGGTCTGGAACTGAACGTTGAAGACACCGTCAATGAACTGACATCCTACGAAGTCAACCCGGTCAAACTCTACGAACGCCTCACCGGCGAGTTCCACGTCACCCCTGCAGTAGACGTTGACGAGGACAAGCTGGCCGCGCAGCTCGATGCACTGGCCAAGAAGGCCAACGCCGAGGTAGCCGAAGGAACCATCGAATTCGAGGACGGCACCTCCAAGCTGACCAAGCCCGTTGACGGCGTCGTGCTGAAGACCGAGGAAGCCGCCGACTTGATCAGCGACGACTGGGAAATTGCCGGCCCTGCGATCGCCCTGCCAGCCGATGTCATCAAGCCGCAGATTTCTGCCGACACCCTGCAGGCCTTCTACGACAAGGACGTCAAGGCGCTGCTGAAGGACGAAGTCACCCTGGCCTCGGGCAAGAAGAAAGCAACCATCTCGGTCGCATCCATTGCCGCGGCAGCCAGCTACGCGCCCAAGGACGGTGCTCCGGCGATCGCCTTGGACGACAAGAAGCTCTACAAGGCGGCAACGAAGAACTCCGATCTTTCCAGCACCGCCAAGGATGCGCAGATCGTCTTGAAGGACGGCAAGCCTTCGATCATCAAGTCCTCCAAGGGCATCTCGCTGGAGACCAAGGGCCTCGGTGCCAAGGTCTTGGCCGCGACGGCCGCCAAGAATCGTACTGCCGAAGTCGAGATGACCGAGAAGGAAGCGGACTTCACCACCGCAGATGCGAAGAAGCTTGGCATCAAGGAACCGATCGTCACCTTCTCCACCCCGTACCCTGCCTCAGACACCGTGCGCACCAAGAACCTGCGTGCCGGTTCGGCTCGCGTCAACGGGGACATCATTAAGCCGGGCGAACGCTTCTCGCTGCTCGAAGCCCTGGGCCCGATCACCGTGGCCAACGGCTACTACAGCTCCGGGGTTGTGGAAAACGGCTTCAGTACCGAAGCCGTTGGCGGCGGGCTCTCGCAGATCTCCACCCAGATGTACAACGTCGGTTTCCTGGCCGGCTACGACGACATCACCCACAAGCCGCATTCGCGCTGGTTCGAACGCTACCCTGCAGGACGCGAAGCTACCCTGTGGGAAGGCCAGATCGACATGATCTGGGAGAACAACACCCCCTACGGCGTGATGATCCAGGCATGGGTTTCGGGCGACAAGGTCAATACCCGCCTGTGGTCCACCAAGTACTGGGATGTCTCGCAGAAGAGCTCTGGGAAGTACAACCTGACCAACCCGGAAACCAAGTACAATCCGGCCGAGAAGTGCGTCTCGGAATCCGGCGGCAAGAAGGGCTTCAGCATCGATATCACCCGTTACCGGGAGACCATCGACGGCTCCAAGAAGCTGCCGGCCGAAACCAAGAGCTGGACCTACAGCCCATGGCATAAGATCGTCTGCGGCGAAAAGCCGAAGGACTAGATCTGCCCTAATCGCCGGGCGCCTCCTTTACGGAAGGTGCCCGGCGATTTTTCATGCCGGCTGTTGCGGCCACGGCACGAAAAAGCTGGCGGCCGGAACCCTGAAACAGGGTCCCGGCCGCCAGCTGCTGCAGGTTGCTGCGGGGCCTACTTGCCCGACTGCGTCAGGAAGTCGCCCGCGCCGCCAACCAGCTCGGTGTGGCCGGTCTCGACGTCGGCGAAGACCATCTTGGCTACCTCGGCACCGAACTCCTCAACGGAGTACAGCTTGCCGGCAGCTTCGCGGCGGGCGTCGATGGCACCTGGCTCCATGCGGTTGAGCAGGGTTGCGGTGATCGTGCCTTCGATCATGTCGCCGGAAACCACCACGAAGGTGATGTTCTTCTCGGCGAGCTCCGGGATCATTTCACGCAATGCATCTTCGCCGGCACGCTTCGACTTCGCTACGGCGTCGTAGGCGTCCATGGTGCTGACTTCGTTGATGAAGTGCGCCTGGTGGCTGGTCACGAAGACCACGCGGCCGCCCTCGCTGAGCTTGGGCAGCGCAGCCTGGAGCATCGCGACCTGCGCGTCGCGGTTCAGGCGCAGCGCGTAGTTCTCGCCCATGGAGGTTTCCATGCCGCCCGAAGCGTTCAGCACGACGACGTCCAGCGAACCGAAATTCTCCACGGCGGCGTCGACCAGAGCCTGCGGACCCTCGGCCGAGGTCAGGTCTGCGCCGACGGCCACTGCCTTGCCGCCCTTTTCCTCAATGGCGGCGACGATCTTGTTGGCGCGTGGGGCCTTGGCGCGGTAGTTGACCACGACGCCAATGCCCTGCTCGGCCAGCAGCTGAGCGGTGACTGCACCGATGCCGCGGGAGGAACCGGTAACAACGGCACCCTTGAATTCACTCATGGTGATACTCCTTTAGATCTCTTGCTTAAAACTTCTAGTGGCCCATGCCCAGGCCGCCGTCAACCGGGATTACGGCACCGGAGATGTACGCTGCTTCATCGCTGGCGATCCAGCGGACGACGTTGGCAACTTCCTCTGGTTCAGCAAAGCGGTTGGCCGGAATGCTTTCGAGGTATCCCTTCTGGGTTTCCTCTGGCAAGACGGCGGTCATCTCGGTGTTGATGAAACCCGGAGCCACGACGTTGGCGGTGATTCCGCGCGAACCCAGTTCGCGGGTCAGCGAGCGGGCGATGCCGACCAGACCGGACTTCGAGGCCGCGTAGTTGATCTGGCCTGGCGAACCGTAGAGGCCCACGACCGAGGAAATCAGCACGACGCGGCCGCGCTTGAGCCGGATCATGCCCTTGGATGCGCGCTTGATAACGCGGAAGGCGCCGGTGAGGTTGGTGTCGATGACCGAGGTGAAGTCGTCTTCGCTCATGCGCAGCAGCAAGGTGTCCTTGGTGACTCCTGCATTGGCGACAAGAACTTCCACTGGACCGTGCGCAGCTTCAACTTCCTTGAAGGCTGCGTCGATGGACTCGCTGTCGGTGACATCTGCCTTGACACCCAGCAGTCCGGCGGGAACCTCGCCGCTGCGGTAGGTGATGGCCACCTTGTCGCCGTTGGCTTCGAATGCGCGTGCAATAGCAAGTCCGATTCCGCGGTTGCCGCCGGTCACGAGGACGCTGCGGCCAGTGGTTGGTTCCGTAGTCAATGTATTTCTCCGTTCATGCGCTTGCGTTCCTGGCATGGAAAACCCTCCATGGGCCAGTCGAAAGCGCACTTTGCCTAGTTAAGTAGCTACTCCGTGAACAATCCTATTAGTTACTCACCAGTTTTACCGCTTCGACAGCGCGTAGAAATTACCCTCTGGGTGATACAAGTGAGACAATGGGAGCAGATCCCGTATTGCAAAGCGAAGTCTTTTACATGTCCTCACAGCCAATGAACCACGGTTCCGGCCAACCCGAAGTTCACCGCATTACCGAAGCGCGCCAGTCGCATACCGCCGAGCGCGATACCCGTGTGCGCAAATACACGATTTCAATGACCGTGCGCCTGGTCTGCTTCGTCCTCGCCTTCTTTTTCGACGGCTGGCTTCGCTGGGTCCTGCTGGTTGGCGCGGTGGTCCTGCCCTACATCGCTGTGGTGATCGCCAATGGAGGTGCGGATCTGACCAAGCGTGAACCGCCAGCCGAGTTCTACAGGGCGCCCGATGCCCATCAACTCGACGCGCCGAAGGACACCGCACAGCAGCAGGAGCGGGAACCAGAGGTGATTGACGGCAACTTTGCCGATGACGAGGAACCAGTGCAACACCCGACAACTTCCCCCAAGGAGGACTAGTGGATCTGCTAGGTTCGCTAGGCGGCCTCCCCGCTGCCGCCGAAATCCAGTGCTCGCGAAAGGGCTGCCGGCAAGGCGCCGACTACCAGCTGCTGTGGAACAATCCGAAAATCCATACCCCGGACCGGCGCAAAATCTGGCTGGCCTGCGAAGAACATCGCGACTGGCTCGAAAATTACCTCAAGGAACGGCTGCTCTACAAGGAAACGCTGCCAATGCAGGGCAACGAAGGAGAAGGCAAGTAGATGTATCGTTTTCTGGCGAGCACCCGCTGGGTCGGGTGGCTGATACTGGTCGCCATCTTCGCCTCCGCGTGCATTGCCTTGGGCAATTGGCAGAATGACCGCCGCGACGCCGTCCTGGAAGGCATCGAACGGGTCAACCGCAACTACTTCGCTGAGCCGGCGACCGGCAAGCAGGCTCTGGAGAACTTCCACAATCTCGACGAAGACAAGACCTGGATGACCGCCGAGCTGACCGGCGAATACGTCGCCGAGGACACCATGATCGTGCGCAACCGGATCAAGGCAGGCCGGCCCGGCTACGAGGTACTGGTGCCGTTCAAGACCAGCGAGGGCGAAACTGTCATCGTCGACCGCGGCTACCTGCCGATCGGCAACGAGGAAAGCGGCCACCCGGATTCGGTTCCGGCACCGCCAGAGGGCAAGGTAACCGTGGATGTGCGCTTGAAGCCATCGGAAATCCGCTTGGACCGCGGCGCCCCGGACGGCCAGTTGGCCTCCATCCAGCTCGAAGACTATGCCAAGCAGCTGGATTATGAGATCGCACAGGGCGCCTACGGCCTGATGTATGGAGAGGACCCGGCCCCGGCCGAGGCGCCTCAGCAGCTCGATCCACCGGACATGGACGAAGGCCCTCACCTCTCCTACGAGATCCAGTGGTACATCTTCGGCGTGCTGGCCTTCGTCGGCTTCTGGTATGCGGCCCGGCAGCAGAAGAAGCTGAACGCCGAGGAAGCCGCAGAGCGGGCCGAAGCCGAGGCATTGGGTTTGGAAGAGCCGATGCACAAGGTGCGCAAGATCCGGGCGAAGCAGGAGAAGAAGTTCCGCCGCGACGGCACGCTGACCGACGAGGCCATCGAGGATGCAATGCTCGATGAGGCGGAGAATACGCCAGGGGGCACCGCGAAGTAGCAGTGCGCAGCAAACGCAGACCGCGCGGCACGTGGGCATAGTCCTGGTGCCGCGCGGTTTCGCGTTCCATGGCGTTTAGCTTGGCGTGGCCGGCGGGCTCCAGCGGATCCCGCCGTCGCTGCAGTTGGGGGCCTGCTGTTCCGCCCGGTCGTAGCAGGAGGCATCAATCAGGACGCGGTCCCCCACCGGCTCGCCAAGCTCAAGCGTGTACGGCACCGTCTCGTTGCTCTGGCAGTCCTGCGCCTCGCCTTCCAGCGGTTCAACTGCAATGCCGATAGCGATCTGGCCATCGGCAAACTCCACATGTGTGGCGGTGACGTCCCCGGTCTTGCCTGAAGCGCAGGCAAGGCCCATCACGCCGAGTTCCAGGCTGGTGCTCGACGCATTCACTCCAGCCGGGTCGATCAGCGCCCATTGGGCGTTGACTTCGTCGGGCACCTGGACTGCGCAACCGGCCAGCGTACTGGCAAGCAGCGCTGCGGCGCCTGCGAGCACCGGCAATCTGCGTCTTAAAACACTCATGGCTTGGCACATCCCCTTCACGGTGGTGATCTGCCAAGCCTACGAGAGTTCTTTGGTGTTGGTAAGGATCTAGGTCAGCGAGACCAATTCCAGGTAGTCCTCACTGAACAGGTCCTCGTCGCCATCGGGCAGGATGACCACGCGCTCGGGCTTCAGCGCCATGACCGCGCCTTCATCGTGGGACACCATGACCACGGCACCCGGGAAGGTGGACAGCGCGCCGAGCACCTCGGCGCGCGAGGCAGGGTCCAGGTTGTTGGTCGGCTCATCGAGCAGCAGCACGTTGGCGCTGGAGGCCACGATGGTGGCCAGGGCCAGACGGGTCTTCTCGCCGCCGGAGAGCACACCGGCCGGCTTGGTGACGTCGTCGCCGACGAACAGGAAGGAGCCGAGGATGGAACGCACGTCAGCATCGTTCAGGTGCGCCGGCGCGTTGCGGCGCATGTTCTCCAGCACGCTGGCATTCGGATCCAGGGTGTCATGCTCCTGGGCGAAGTAGCCGATCTTCAGGCCGTGGCCCGGAACGATTTTCCCGGTATCCGGTTCGGAGACGCCGGCGAGCATGCGCAGCAGGGTGGTCTTGCCGGCACCGTTCAGTCCCAGGATGACCACCTTCGAGCCGCGGTCGATGGCCAGCGAGACGTCGTTGAAGATTTCCAGCGAGCCATAGGCCTTGGACAGGCCTTCGGCCATGAGCGGGGTCTTGCCGCAGGGGGCAGGATCCGGGAAGCGCAGGGCCGCGACCTTGTCGGAGGCGCGCTCTTCCTGCAATCCCGCGAGCATGCGGTCCACGCGCTTGAGCATGGATTGCGCGGCCGAGGCGCCGGAGGCGCGGGCCTTCATCCTGTTCGCCTGGGTCAAGAGGACCGAGGCCTTCTTCTCGATGTTGGCTCGCTCGCGCTTGCGGGCGCGCTCATCGGTTTCGCGCTGGACCTTGTAGCGCTTCCAGTTCATGTTGTAGACATCGACCACGCCGCGGTTCGCGTCGAGGTTCAGCACCTTGTTCACGGTGGCTTCCATCAGCCCGGTGTCGTGGCTGATCATCAGCACGCCGCCGGGGTAGTTCTTGATGAAGTCGCGCAGCCACATGATCGAGTCGACGTCCAGGTGGTTGGTGGGCTCGTCGAGCAGCAGCGTCTCGGCATCCGAGTAGAGGATGCGGGCCAATTCCACGCGGCGGCGCTGGCCGCCAGAGAGGGTGCGCAGCGGCTGGTCCAGGATCCGGTCGGGCAGATCCAGGTTGGCGCAGATGGCCGCGGCCTCGGATTCGGCGGCGTAGCCGCCGGCGGCGATGAATTCAGCTTCCAGGCGGTCGTACTGGCGCAGGGCCTTGGCGGAGACCGCAGGATCCTCGCTGGCCATGTCCTCGCGGTTCTGGGCCAGCTTGGTGACCACCACATCCAGGCCACGGGCGCCGAGGATGCGGTTGCGCGCGAGCTGCTCCATGTCAGGGGTCTTGGGATCCTGAGGCAGGTAGCCGATGGATCCCTTGTGCGTGACTTCGCCAGCGGTTGGCTGGGTCTCTCCAGCGAGGACCTTGGTCATCGTGGTCTTTCCGGCACCGTTACGACCCACCAGTCCGATCTTGTCGCCCTTGTCGATGCGGAAGTTCACTTCGTCCATCAGCAGGCGGGCGCCGACGCGTAGCTCAAGGTTGGCTACGGAAATCATATGGTGTGGCCCTTTCACGCGGGTAATAAAGCTGTGCGGCCCAGAAATTGGGCAACTTGACTAGTCTACCGGCCAACGGCTCCGCGGCTGGCCGAACGTGCACAAACTAACAGTTCCGGGGTAGAGCTGGTTAAAGAATTCGATGCCCGGTCAGTTCCTGGCGCCCAGCTGCGAGCGGTAGTCCATCATCTGGATCAGGCGGCGGCGCAACGAGGCTTCGCGGCGCAGGTCTCCCCCGCTGGTCTTCTCAATGTGGTCCTTGCCGAAGCGCCAGAGGAGCACGTCGTCCAGCAGCCGGTCCGGGCCCGGCGAATAGCGGTGGTCCAGCGCGGCACGCACGTCGGTGACCACATTCGCGTCCAGCAGCTGCGCCAGCTGCCAGGTTTGGCCGATGCCGTGGGCGCCGAGCAGCTCCGCGGCCCAGGACCAGTCGTCATCGCGCTTGCGGTCAACATGCGGCAGCAGCGTCTGCCAGATTTCGCCGATCTTCTCCCCGGTCAGCGGCTCCGATCCGGCGCCCTGCTGATCGTGGTAGCCGTTGAGCCGGTGGTACAGCTCGTCGATGTCGGTGAAGTAGTCCTCGACCGTCTCCAGCATCGCCGCGGTCGCGGTGAAGTGGCGGTCGATCTGCGGATTCCAGGCGGCTTCGCCGGGATGCTTGAAGCGGATGTCATGTTCCATTTCGGACCAGGCATGCTGCAGCACAGTGCGGATCTGCACCTCGAAGACGAAGTTGCCGCTGGCCACCACCGGCTTGCCGAGGGCTTCCTGGAATTTGCGCACGACCGGCTCGCTGCGGGTCTTGAGCAGCAGGTGGCGCGAGGAGTAGCCGTAGGTTCCGGACTCCACCGAGCCGATGTCCTTCTCGCGGTCGCTGCGGCAGTCGAAGGAGTCGCGGTGCGACTTGATCAGGCTGGCTACCTGCTGGATCTCATGGGGCAGCATCACGATGATGCGGATGCCGACCATGTCGTGGATTTCGCGCAGCGGGTTGGGGAATTCGAGCACCGGGGCGGTCTCGGAATTCTCCTGCAGGCGGCGCGATGCCTTGGCCGCAAAGGATTGCGGGGATTTCACCCGGCCGGTGATGAACAGCGGCTGCACCTCGGAATTGGCGAAGAGCCGGCGGATCTTCGCCTTCATGGCAGACATGACGGTATTCAGTTCGCCGGTCACCGACTTGTACTGCTCAACGGCGGCCGCAATCTGCTCGGAGAACTCGTCGTGCCCCTGGCCCTGCGCCGGATCCATCATTGATGCCTCCTGGATGCTTCAGCTTCTGTTGAAATGCTGTCCTTCAGTTCGTGTTCACGCGCCAACCGGGTGCGGCTGGGTCCTATGGACGGGACAGGCGCTTGGCCATGTCGTCGAACAATGGAGCCTTGTCCTCGCCGTTCTTCTGCGCGGCGGCCTTGGTTTCCTTGGCTGGCTGCGCATTCTGCTTGATCGGGGTGACCTTCGAGTCCGATCGGCCTGCGGCGATGCCTTCGGCGCGGGCCCGGGCCAGCGCGTCCTGGTGCTCCTGCTCCAGGGCGGCCAGGCGTTCTTCCTCGGCGGTCTTGGTGTCGGCCAAGGCCGCGTTGTAGCCATCGTCATAGGCCACGCCGTACTTCTCGGCGTTTTCCTTTTCCTCGTCGTACTCCAGTTCGGCACGCAGCTTCGCGGCTTCGGACTTCTTCTGGTACATGTGCACGGTCAGGTGGGTGATGGCCAGCAGGACGATTGGCGGCATGGCGGCGACCAGCGCGGACACCAGCGGCGGCACGCCGTTCTCGATGGAGTCCACGGTCAGGATTGCATGGGTGGAGTTCGCCGCGGTGGAAACAATCGCGCCGAAGAACAGCAGCGACCACGGGTAGATCATGGCCTTGCGGTTGAAGCCGTTCAGGGCCACGATGGCCACGGTGGCGGCAACGATCATGCCGTCGATGATGATTGGCCAGATCCATGCCAGGCGCGGGCTGATGCCCGAGCGTTCTGCCAGGTCGGTCAACGCCGCGAATGAGAGCACGAATGCACCGACGGCAATGAGGACCGTCGCGCCTACGGCCGTGCCTAGGACGGCGCGGTGCGGTTCGGCCGGGACCTCTGGTTTGTTATCTTCCATGCTGCTGAGCAGACCTATCTTTTGAGATTAACGGTATGTCTTCAAACGCGAGTTGTGCTGGACCGCGCCGAAAGGCGCAGACCACCGCGTTCCATTTTAGCTTGCACCCGGCATTGCCGGGGTGCCATGGGTCAAAGTGCGCGGCGGTCGATGAATCCGGTTCCGCTGATTTTTCCGGCCAGCCCCCGGTGATCTGCGTCGAAGATGAAGTAGAAGGCGCTGATCGCGATATAGATCACAGCAAGCATGTTCAGCAGCGGGTAGACGCTGATCTCGTCCATGCTGGTGGAAATCTGGAAAAGGAAGTTGATCCCGCCAAACCCGAGCAGGCTGCGCAGCAACGCCCTGCCTGCCGGGGACGGCCCGCCCTGCTTGCTGGCGACCATCAGCCAGGCGCAGCGCTGGCCGAGGGTGGCCCGCCCCGGGGCCAGGCTCGGCAGCCAGAAGACGAGGAAGACCACGATCAGCGGCAGCCAGAAGTTCATCCACTGTTTGCCGAATTCCATGCCGCCCAGTCGCTGAAGGAGTTCCAGCGCGGCGCTGATGACGAACAGCGCACCGGAGGTGAAGCCCGCATCGAAGACGTTGGCCAGGGCCCGGCGGGCCCGGGTGACCGGCCGCGCCGGCGCCTGGGCGGCGTCGGCTTCCACGGGGCCCGAGAGGAAGCGGAACATCGGCAGGTAGGCGATGACCGCGCCGAGCAGCGCGCCGGCGGTGTTGGTGATCAGGTCATCGACATCGGCCACGCGGTAGGCGCAGGTGTACAGCCCCCAGATCCCGGTGTATTGGGTCAGCTCGATGGCCAGCGAGGCGGCGAAGCCCAGTAGCACCCCGGTGATGATGTTGCCGCGCAGCCAGCGCACGGCCAAAATCCCCAGCGGCATGAACAGGATGATGTTGAACAGCACCTGCCACAGCGTGAAGCTGGTCGCGAATCCGCTGAGCCCGCGCTCCACGATAACCAGCTTGAAGTCGTCGAGGAACCGTCCGGGAACCAGCTGCGGGATGGCCACGCCCGGCCGGCAGAATTCGTCGCGCGAGGAGGGCAGCGGGAGCATGGTGTAGCTGAAGAGCCCGAAGCCGTAGATCGCCGCGGTGGCTGTCGTTATGGTGCGGCGCCAGGACAGCCGTCCGTGGCGGCGGTATTGCACGGCCAGCAGGAAGATGCCGGCGGTGGCCAGGAAGAAGGCGCCGCCGAGGATCGCGATAGTCGCTGGCCAGAACATCGTTTGCATATTTCCATCTAAGCGGAATAATCCGTGAGGAAGCTGAGCCGCGGACTGTGAGCTTGGCTATGCTTCCGGCCCGCGCAGCACCCGCTTGGTGGCGGCATCGGCGGTGAAGAGCGCGGCGAACAGGCCCAGGACCACCACGCCGGCCAGCGACTTCATCAGCCAGGCCGAATGCCACTGCTCGATGGAGAGCTGGTCGACGAAGACCGCCACGAGGATGATGCTCGATGCATGGATCATCAGCTTTTCCGATCCCCAGGCAACCCTGTGCGAAATGGCGAACAGCGCAATCAGCCACAGGATGTACCAGGGCTGGATGATCGGAGCGAGCAGCACCACCGCGGAAAGCGCCCAGGCCGCCAGGCGCACCGGACTGGAGGCGTCCTTGGCCAGCGCCAAGCGCGCGACGATCACCAGGGACAGCAACTGGAAGATGGCCACCACGATGGTATTCACCAGCGAAATATCGGCGCCGAGCAGGCCTGCGAGGTTGCTCACCGACCAGCCAATCAGTCCGACCGGAGCATACGGGAACGCCGCGTCTCCCGCGGTGAACATGGCAGGCAGCCAGCCGAACCAGAGGTTGGTGACGGCGCCGATCAGCAGCAGCCAGGTCAGCGACATGACCGCGACCTTGACCCAGATCTTCCAGCGTGCGCGCATCGTGCGGGTGCGGCCAAGCAGCACCAGTCCGATGAATGGCAGCACCAGCAGCACGATGGGCTTGACCGATACGGCGATGGCCAGGGCCATGGTGGCCGCCATCGGGCGGCGGTCATAGGCGTAGGCGAAGGCGCTGAAGACGCCGGCAATCATCAGCGCGTCGTTGTGGACTCCGCCGATCATGGTCAGCAGGAACAGCGGATTGCCCACGATCGCCCAGTTGGCCCAGTTGGGGCTCTGCCCCATTTTCGCTGCCAGCTTCGCGGTGTAGTGGTAGCAGCCCCAGACGCCGAGCACGGCGATGATGCGCAGCAGGCCCACGCCGACTTCGGGGATGCCGTTGGAGACGAAGTAGATGATGCGCGAGAGCACCAGGAAGAACGGCCCGTAGGGCGAGGGCGACTGCGCCCAGAGGCCGTCGGATCCCCCGTCGAACCAGCCGGGCAGCGCGGAGATGCCTTCGGCATACGGGGATTTGTCGGCGTGCAGCATGCGGCCCTGCGCCAGATAGGAGTAGACATCTCGGCTGAGGATCGGGAAGCTGAGCATCAGCGGGGCGGACCACATGGCCAGCAGGCGGCTCAGTTCTTTCCGGGTGATCTCGCCTGCGCTCTGCACCCATGGCCGGGCCAGGATCCAGGTCCGGGTCAGCCAGACGATGCCCACGGCCATCAGCACGATGCAGATGATGACCCCCGGCGCATCGGTGCGGAACTCGATGAAGAAGCCGGTGCGGGCCAGCGGGGAAAGCTGGTTGCGCGGGAACCAGCCGATTCCCCAGGAGGCAACGGTGATCAGCGCCGAGGCGATGAACCCTTGCCAGGACAATGACCGCAGGCTTGCGCGTTGCGGTTCCAGCTTTCGCTCCTGCACTGCCACTAGGCTTTCTTGCGTTTCTTGAGCCAATTGGTCGAGCTGAGCAGGTCGGCGCAGATGTTCTTGGTCTTCGGATCGAAGAAGACCAGGTACACGGCGCAGGCAATCGAGATGCCCCAGGAAATCAGCTGGACGCGCGGAACCAGCGACTCCTGCAGGAACTGCCAGACGAAGATCTGGTCAGCGGCCTGGTAGGCGAGGAAGAAGATGGTGGTCAGGTGCAGCCACAGCATCTGCCAGTCGTCGCGCAGCCCGGTGACGGCGAAGAACGGCAGCAGCCACAGCAGGTACCACGGCTGGATCACCGGGGAGAGCACGACGATCGCGGTGAACGCAATGGCCATGCGCTGCACCAGGTGCGAATACTTGCCGCGGAACATCAGCACGAAGGCGATCACCACGCCGATCAGGCGTCCAGCGGTCTTGACCACGTCCAGTACGCCGCCCGAATCCAAGCCGAAGGAATGGAAGATGTTCTGGATGCCCACGGTCGCCAGGCCCAGCGGAGCGTAGATCGAGAATCCGGCGCCGGTGTAGTTGAGCATGACCGAGAGCCAGCCGAACCAGTAGCCGTTGAGCCAGCCCACCAGGGTCATCAGCGCGAGGAACAGCATGCCGGTGTAGAACCAGTACAGGATGCGGCGCGGCCACTTGGCTTCCGGGCCTGCCCAGAGCAGGCCGATGAACGGCAGCAGCACCAGGGTGATCGGCTTGACGCCGACCGAGGCGGCGAGCACGACCACCGCCCAGAATCCGTGGCGCTTGCAGGCCAGGTAGACAGCCCATACGGCCAGGCCGGTCATCAGCGAGTCGTTATGCGCGCTGGCCACGAAGTTGACGAGGAACAGCGGGTTGGCCACGGTCATCCAGGTGGCCTTGGCTCCGGACACCGCGTGCAGTTCGGCCAGCTTCGGAACGAAGTGCAGGCACAGCAGCACGCCGATGAACGCGATGGCCCGGAAAGCCAGGATGGCCACGTCGGTGGAACCGCCGACAATGTTGACCACAAGCCATTCGATGCTCAGGTACAGCGGGCCATAGGGGGTGCCGTCCTGGGCCCACATCGTGTCGGTTCCCAGCTGGAACCAGTTGTTCAGCGAGGAAATGCCGTCAACGTAGGGATCCTGCCCGGCGTCGACCAAACGGCCCTGGCCGATGTAGGCGAACACGTCGCGGCTCATGATCGGCAGGGTGACGAGCATCGGGATGCTCCACAGCCAGACGGCGCGGCGGACCACCTTCAGCGCCCCTTCGCCCCAGCCCTTGAGCTTCTGTCCCAGCCGCCACCACGAGCGGAAGAGCAGCCAGCAGCCCAGGGCCAGCAGGATCACGCACGCAGTCACGCCGGCCGGTTCGGTGCGCAGCATGATGAAGAACGGGTCGCGGTTCAGCGGGGAGACGCTGGCCAGCCAGCCGGTGCCGAAGGATCCGAAGAGGATCAGGGAGGAACCGATGACGCCGCTGAGAAGGGTCCTGTTCACTCCAGCGTAGGGCGGGGAGCTCACTGCGGCTGGGTTGCTGGCTGACACGTTGGCACCTCGGGCTGTAACGGACATGAGTTCGAGAGTAATTAGGCCAGCGTCACCTGCGCTCCGCCCTTGCGAGCGTGGCACGTCAACAGCCGGAAATCTCAGACGATTTTAGCATTCACCATGCCTTCGGTCCGGTTGGGACACTGTTCTTCCGCGCCGTTAAGAGGGTGCGCTCCCCCACAGCGTTCGCTGAAGTGTAGATTGGTTGCGTGGCTAGTAATTCAGAAAAAATTGTATGGATCGATTGCGAGATGACCGGATTGGATCTGGTTAAAGACGCATTGATCGAAGTAGCGGTGCTCATTACCGACTCGGATCTGGAGATCGTCGATGAGGGCATCCAGGTTGTCATCAAGCCCGAGCCGGCGGCTCTGGCGCAGATGGATGACTTCGTGCGCAATATGCATGTGGCCAGCGGCCTGCTGCCCGAGCTGGAGAACGGCATTTCCATGGCCGAAGCCCAGCGCCTGGTGGTCGACTACATCAAGAAGCACGTTCCGGAGCCGAAGAAGGCGCTGCTCGGCGGCAACTCGGTGGGAACCGACAAGAACTTCTTGGCCCGCGATATGCCCGAGGTCATCGAGCACCTGCACTACCGCATTATCGATGTGTCGACCCTGAAGGAATTGAGCCGCCGCTGGTTCCCGAAGGCCCACTATGGCGCTCCGGCCAAGACCGGCAACCACCGGGCGCTGGGCGACATCCAGGATTCGATCAACGAGCTTCGCTACTACCGCCAAGCCATCATGGTTCCGGCTCCAGGCCCAACCTCCGACGAGGCCCGGAAGATCGCCACGGGGATCAGCCAGAGCGCCGGCTAGCTGCCAGGGATGAGCCCCTGGGGCATGGGTGATGCACTGCACAGTGGCCCAGGGGCTTTCCGATTGGCATCGAAGCGGAAAATGCGTGTATAGTATTTCTCGTTGCCCGATACGGAATCGATTCGCAAAAGCGTTCTGACTAGTATCGAAGCGAACATGGTGGGTATAGCTCAGTCGGTAGAGCGTCTGGTTGTGGTCCAGAAGGTCGCGGGTTCAAACCCCGTTACTCACCCCAGCAGTAAAGGCTCGATTCGGAATGGAAATTCCGAATCGAGCCTTTTGCTTTCCCCGCACGCCAGATTGCGCCGCCGCGCAGGATCAGACCGTGCGCACCACCCTGGCTGGCGATCCGACCACCACTGCACCAGCAGGAACATCCTTGGTTACCACCGCGGCAGCAGCAACCACAGGATTGTCGCCGATCGTCACGCCGGAAAGTATCGTCGCATTCGCGCCAACCCAGACATTGCGCCCAATGCTCACCGGGGCCGGAAGCATGTCAGCTCGACGGGCAGGATCGAGATCATGGTTGAGCGTAGCCACGACGACGTTATGGCCGATCAAGCACTCGTCCCCGATGCTGATGCCGCCCTGGTCCTGGAACTTGCACCCGGCATTGATGAAGACGCGCTTGCCCAGTTTGATATTGCGTCCAAAGTCCGAGTTGAACGGCGGGAACAACGCCACCGACTCGTCAACATGCCTGCCGGTCAATTGCCGGAGGAGCTCGCGCACTTCATGTGGACTGCGGTAGCCGCTATTCAATTCCGCGCAGATGCGCAACGCGTCCTGGCTCGCGCTATGCATGAGAGCATGCAGCTCAGAACCGGCGGCAATTCGCTGGCCGGAATCCAGCACTTCCAAAAGATCATCAACGTCCATGACTCCCCCATCAGCTATTCGTGCCATTAGGTCGAACCATAGCGGCTTTCGTGCATCCGCATGGAGCCAGGTTGTCCGCCTCACTTGCCATACCACTGTGGCACCAGGCGCCGCAGGCAAGGGCAACAACATGGCACTGAACATCACCCGTTATGCCAGATCAGCAGCGCACGACAGGTTCCCAATCACGAATCATGAGCATCGCGTCACAATCCCATTGGCAGCACTGGGCGAATTGGTATTTCTGGCTCGAATGCGTGTATAGTAATTTTCGTTGCCCGGTACGAAATCTTGAGCGCTATAGCTTCTGACTAGTATCGAAGTAGACATGGTGGGTATAGCTCAGTCGGTAGAGCGTCTGGTTGTGGTCCAGAAGGTCGCGGGTTCAAACCCCGTTACTCACCCCAGTTCGAAAGATCTGGTTTGGAATGGAAATTCTGAACCAGATCTTTTTTGCTTCCAGCACTGTGGAGCTCCATGACCACGGCGGCACATTTCCTGGCTCAGTGTTCGACTTCATACCGCCGACAGCCATCGCATGAACCCGTGAGATGCAAGGTCATGCCCAAGACGGGCAAAACGGTTTCACTGAACAGACGAGCTCCTCGTCACGCTGCCTCGCTGCTCCCCGCCCAGAGCGACCAGCAATCCGCCTATCAACCGTCCAAATGGAGCGTCAACCACACGGGGGGCGCAGACGCATCGGGCTGCGCGCCACGCAAAGTCACGAGTCCAGGCACGGGCAAGACCGGCAAGCCCAGTCCATTACCGAGGCCAGCTGCAAGCACGATACGGAAGCGCCTAGATGAACAGGAAACTCGGCCCTACCGGCGAGCGCAACGCCGCCCAAATGAGGCATTAAGTCATATTTCGGCAGGTTGAAACACTGATTCGAAAGTATGTTCGAATACTCGGCGTTTCGAGGTCTAACCCCGTGTTTTTCGAGACTTTTTGCGTTATTTGGTGACTTGAATCGTTGTTTGCCCTGGCGAATAGGCATGAATTGGCCTGAGCAACCATAATGGATCATGTACTTCGGCAAGCCAGTGAGCTACATGCCTTCGTTCTACCCACCGAAAGGTACTCCCCTGTGAAACGCGCGCTCTTTGAAGAGGACCACGAGCAGTTCCGTGAACTGGCTACGGAGTTCAATGCCCGGGAGATTTCCGGCAAATACGCCCAGTGGGAGAAGGAGCACCAGATCCCTCGTGAGGTGTGGCAGGCCGCCGGCGAAAACGGCCTGCTGGGTCTTGCCGTGCCCGAGGAGTTCGGTGGCATGGGGATCGATGACTACCGCTTCCGTGTAGTGCTTGACGAGGAGTTCGTGCGTGCCGGGCATCTGGCCGTGGCATTGGCATTCCACCTGCATGACGATCTGGTTCTGCCTTATCTGCTGTCCTACGGTTCTGCCGAGCTCAAGGACAAGTGGCTGCCGCGCATGGTCGATGGCTCCACCATTACCTCCTGCGCGTTTACCGAGCCTGGCGCGGGGTCCGACCTGCGTGCCGTACGCACCAAGGCGGTCCGAGATGGAGATGACTGGCTGATCAGCGGGCAGAAGACTTTCATCGGCAATGCGGCCTTCGGCGATGCCGCGCTGGTGCTGGCGCGTACCGATGGCGAGAGCGGACGGGCCACCGAGCAGTCCTTCTCGTTGTTCATGGTCGAGCGTTCCGAGGGGTACACCAATGGCAGCCCCTTCGACAAGATCGGGTTGCGCGCTTCTGACACCGCGGAGCTGTTCTTCGACGATGTCCATGTTACGGCTGCCGATCTGGTTGGCGAGGTCGGCCAGGGCCTGTCCTATGTCAAGGCGCACCTCCCCCAGGCCCGCTTGGCCATTGCCGTAGCAGCGTCGGCGATCTGCACCGCGTCCTTCGAGCAGGCGCTGGAGCATGCGCAGAACCGCTCCACTTTCGGCCAGGCGCTGACCGAGTACCAGAACACCCGTTTCGAGCTGGCCAACCTGAAGACTGAGGCGCATGTCACCCAGAGCTTCGTGGATCGGGCTGTGCTGGCGTTCAACGATGGCGAGCTGGATCCTGCAGAGGCCGCGGAGGTCAAGCTTTGGGCTAGTGAGAGCGCCAAGAAGCTTTCCGATCGGGCGTTGCAGATCCATGGCGGCTACGGCTACATCATGGAGTACCCGATCGCCCAGTCGTTCACCGCCTCGCGCTTGCTGACCATTTTCGGTGGCACAAGTGAGATCATGCGTGAAACTATTGGACGAGCACTCTAAGCACTTTTGAAAGGAACTGATCACGTGCCTATTCGGCAGATCACTGTTTACGGAGAACCTGTACTTCACCAGCGTGCGGTGGAGGTCACCGAGTTCGACGACGCCTTGCGCGAGCTCGTTGCCGATATGCACGTCACCATGGATGAGGCGCACGGTGTCGGCCTGGCCGCTCCGCAGATTGGTTTGGGCCTGCGCATGTTCACCTACGTCTTCGCGGACCAGGACGATGCTCCCGAGCGCGGTGTGGTGATCAATCCCAAACTGACCCTTTCGAAGGTTTCGCAGGCTCCTGCCCATCCCGATGACCATTCGGAGGGCTGCTTGTCCGTACCTGGCTTGAACTACCCGCTGCAGCGCGCCGACTACGCGAAGGTGGAGGGCTTCGACGAGTTCGGCAAGCCGATCTCCTTCGAGGCCCATGGCTGGTTCGCCCGCATCATGCAGCACGAGTACGACCATCTGGATGGCCTGCTATACGTGGACAAGCTGCAGCCGCGCTGGGAAAAGAAGTGGAAGAAGGCCAAGAAGGCTCTTGGCTGGGGCGTACCGGGCAACACCTGGTTGCCGGGTACCGATGAGGACCCCTTCGGCCACTAGGCCAGTGTCGATTGCCACGCAGCCGCCTACCGGGCGGTCTTGAAGTCCAGATACCGCTGATGCAGCGCCGCACCGAGTTGATCGGTCGGCGCTGCTTCTGCATTCCAGAGCCTTGCCGCCCTGCCTTGTTCAAGCCAGAAGGGCAGGAACATGCCATTCTTTCCCGGCAGGATCTGCTGGGACATCTGTGCTTCGGCTGCCAGCGCCCGATCCGCATAGCCCAGGTAGTACTCGTCAAAGGGGCCCAGCAGGCGCAGCGGCAACCGGGTGAGCTGCGGCGATTCAAGCTCGCGGTGGGCAAGGCTTCCGGCAATGACCCAATAGTCTTCTCCTCGCTCATCGCTGCCTGCGCTGACCAGCACGTCGCCGAGGGCTTGGGCAGCGGTTCTCATGGCAGTAAACGTCTGCCCCGCATACCAGGCTGCGTCGCGGATGGTGGCTGGCCCATGGGAGCTGAGATAGCGGCGCAATATTTCCGCCAGCGGATCCGCCGGTTCCCGGTGCCGTGCGATCCATTGATCGACGAGCACGAAGTCCTGGGCGGTGAGCTTTGCACCATCAGGGGTGGGCCCCAGGCAGATCAAACCGTCCAGGGCAAGGATCTGCAGCAGGTGCAAGCCGCGTTGCTTGTCCGTCTCGATTCCGTGCCGGTTCAGCACGTTGAAGAGCTCGGTTCGGCTGGCCTGTCCGGACTCCTGCAAATGCGAGCTGATGACGCCGGCGGTCAGGTCAATGACCTGCGCGTCGATCTGCAGTCCGCGCAGGCGTGCGGCTGCTGAGCGCAGGGTGCGTTCACGGCTTGAGCGTACCAGCCACCGGAGATCCTCGGCGACGCAGATGTGCAGCGTGCCCCGCATGGTCCACGACCGGACCAGCTGGCCGCCGGTGAACAGCTCGTCGACTTGCTGGCGGGATTCTTGGGCTGTCGAGCGCTGGGCCAGCCCGTAGCGTCCTGCAGCGAAGTCCTGGGACTGGAAGGCGAGCATGTGCTCTGAGGCTTGCAGCGTGGATTCTGCCGGTTCCAGCAGAAGCTGGCTGGCCATGCGTGCTGCCAGCATCCTGGTCCTGTCCATCGGTCCACCTCGATTCCATTCCCGATGGCGTAGAGCCTAGCAGCCCTGCGCAGCGGATGTGCCGCCGGATCCGCAGCCGCCATGCCTCGCCGTGGTGTGCAGATGGTCGTTGACGTAAGACTGCCGCAGCAACGGGCGACGCCTCACTTCAGCGGGGCGCGAATCCATTCGGCGAGCGCCTGCCTGAGCAGGGAGCAGTTGGCGGCGGTGTCGAAGGAGGTTGCCAGGTGCGAATCGCCTAGCCGGTACATGCAGTACCCGGCCCACGGTACCACGGTGAGATCCGTCAGCCCGCGCTCCCAGGCGGCGACCAGCACCGGCTGGACCTCCGTGCTGCGCAGCACCGGTTCTGGATTCAATCCCAACCACAGATCGAACATTCGTTCCCATTGCTCGAACGCGATGAGGTCGATCCCCTCGTCGCCGTACTGCTGGGTCCAGAAATCATTGCCGGTGGCTGGACCGGTTGCCGCGGTAGTTGCCGCCAGCCCGGGGATGCGGTGGGCACCCTGCGCCTTTCCCGCCCACGCGTTCGACCAGGTCTGGATCGATCGTTGCTCCGACAGGTCCCGGTCAACTTCATCCGGCAGGGCCGAGGATCCCGTCTCGGGAAACGGGCTGAGTTGGGGCAGGGCGAGATCTCCGGCCAGGCCCCAAGCCTGCCGGATGAACTGCAGCATCGTAATGGGCTGCGCGTGATCATCCATGGACAGCGACATGTCCGCTGGCCACCCGCGGTGGCGCAGAACCGGATTCGTTGATCGCATCATGCCCCGAGCTTTGCACAGGGCACTTACCCTGGCAACAGGTTCTGCCCGCCTGGGACAGGTTCGGCCTCAATCCTGGCATGCAAGAAGGGACCATCCCAACGCTTGATGCGCTGGGATGGTCTCTTCAGCGGAAACCCTTGAGGTCCTAGACGGTGACGGCTTCTGCCTTCACTGCAGGCACTGCAGCTGGGTGGGTGCCGGCCATGGTTTCGATGACGCGGACTACCTGGCAGGAGTAGCCGAATTCGTTGTCGTACCAAACGTAGACGACAGCATTCTTGCCGGACACGATGGTGGCTAGGCCGTCAACGATGCCAGCGCGGCGCGAGCCGACGAAGTCGGTGGAAACAACCTCAGGCGAATCGATGTAGTCGATCTGCTTGTGCAGGTTCGAGGTCAGCGAGGTCTCGCGCAGGTAGGCGTTCAGCTCTTCCTTGGTGGTCTCGTTCTCAAGGTTGAGGTTCAAGATCGCCATGGAGACATCCGGGGTTGGAACGCGGATGGCGTTGCCGGTCAGCTTGCCTTCGAACTCCGGCAGGGCCTTGGCAACAGCCTTGGCGGCACCGGTTTCGGTGATCACCATGTTCAGCGCTGCCGAGCGGCCGCGGCGCTCGCCCTTGTGGAAGTTGTCGATCAGGTTCTGGTCGTTGGTGAACGAGTGAACGGTCTCGACGTGCCCGTGGGTGACGCCGAACTTCTCGTTCAGCGCCTTGAGCACAGGGGTGATGGCGTTGGTGGTGCACGATGCAGCGGTGACAATCTTGTCTTCTGCGGTGATCCACGAATCGTTGATGCCGTGGACGATGTTCTTCAGATCGCCCTTGCCCGGTGCGGTCAGCAGGACCCGGGAAACGCCCTTGGCCTGCAGGTGCTGGGACAGGCCGGCCTCATCGCGCCAGCGGCCGGTGTTGTCGACGACGATGGCGTTGTCGATGCCGTGCTCGGTGTAGTCAACGGTGGTCGGGTCATTCGAGTAGATGACCTTGATCAGGGTGCCGTTGGCGAGGATGGTGCTGTTTTCCTCGTCAACGGTGATCGAGCCGTCGAAGCGGCCGTGCACCGAGTCGCGGCGCAGCAGCGAGGCGCGCTTGACCAAGTCGTTCTCCGCGCCCTTGCGGACTACGATGGCACGCAGGCGCAGGCCGTAGCCGCCGCGCTCGATGAGGATGCGGGCCAGCAGGCGGCCGATGCGGCCGAAGCCGTACAGCACGACATCCTGCGGTTCTGCGTCGGTTGCGCCAGCCTGACCAACCTTCTCGCCCAATTCATCAGCCAGGAAGGCGTTCAGATCAGCGGAACCGGACTCCTTGAACTTCTTGTTCATACGGCCGAGATCAACGGAGACCGAGCCGACATTCAGGGACTCGATGGCATCGAGGATCGCCTTGGTGTCGTTCAGGTCGAGCTCTTCGCCATCGATGCGGCGCACGACGCGGTGGGCCTTGATGATGTCGATGGCGGACTGGTTGATCAGCTTGCGGCCGTAGACGGAGGTCACCACATTGTTCTTGCGGTACAGACGTCCGATCAGTGGAATCATGGCCTCGGCGAGCTCTTCGCGCCCGCTCCATTCTTGCTGGGCAACGACAGACTGCTGGGTCACAGAAAATCCTTCCAATTCAGCCGACTCGCAGATCCATGAAGTCGGTTGGCACCGTGGGAAGCACCATTGCTTTTGCGGTGGCACGAGGTAACAGGATCATCCTCGTAAGTACATGATCCATTCTAGACCGTGCGCTGAAAAAGCGCGGATCGGGAACTGTGAATCATCTCACGAGCGGGCAAGAACCGGGCGATGCGATCAGGAATCAAGGGCTGGATGCAGCGAAGGAATTAAAGAATGGGATGGCCGATACGCCGGGTTTTGTCGCGCCGAAGCGGGACGGTCATCTATCTACGACTGCCGTTGCCGGCAGCCTCTAGCGGTCCACCCGACTGCATGGGGCGAACAGCCCTCATAACGCAGTCTGTCTGACCTTGCTCCGGGTGGGGTTTACCTAGCCACCCCAATCACTTGGGGTGCTGGTGGTCTCTTACACCACCGTTTCACCCTTACCAGGAAAACCTGGCGGTCTATTTTCTGTGGCACTAGCCTGCGGGTTACCCCGAGTGGGCGTTACCCACCACCCTGTTCTGTGGAGCCCGGACGTTCCTCGAGACAATTGCTTGCCACGCGACCGTCTGGCCATCCCATTCACTACCAGTCTAATCGGTTCAGGACAGCCTTCGGACCACTTTCGAACACTGGATCGCTCACAGCCGGAGTCGCCACGACGGGGACATGGCCGGCGCAGAGCAGCAGGTGGACTCCGATAAGCTGGAGAGCGTGCTTATTTTGTTGCCGCCTTCCGAAGGCAAGACCGCCCACGCCGAAGGAGCTCCCTTCGAAATCGAAGATCTCTCTTTTCCGGAGCTCTCTGCCGAACGCCGCCTCGTGCTCGACGCCCTGGCAGAAGTCTCGGCAAGGGAAGATGCCATGGACCTGCTGGGTGTCGGAGCTTCGCTGGCCAATGAGGTAGCTCGGAATATCAACCTGCACACCGAGCCGGCCGCCCAGGCTCACGACATCTACTCGGGGGTGCTCTTCGAAGCCCTGGACTACGCGAGCCTGGAAGAAGCCGCGCGGCAGCGCGCCGACGAATCCATCATCGTGATCTCCGCGCTGTGGGGGGCCGTGCGATTTGGCGATCGCATTCCGCCCTACCGCTTATCCATGTCGGTCAAGCTCGAGCCGCTGGGCAAGCTGGCCACCTGGTGGAAGAAGCGGCTGGCCCCGGTACTCGATGAGGCGGCCGGCAGCCAGCTGATCGTTGACGCCCGGTCGAGCACCTACGCAGCCGCCTACAAGCCAGCTAATGGCAACACCGTTGCGGTCAACGTCTTCCAGTTGCGCAACGGAATGCCGAAAGTGGTCTCGCACTTCGCCAAGCACACCCGCGGCGAGGTCGCCCGCTTCCTGGTCGAGCAGCCGGTCGACCCGAAGAATCCTGGGGAATTGCTCGACCTTGTCCAGACCAAGTGGGAAGCTTCCCTAGTTGAAGACAAGAAGGGCCTGGCCCTGAACATCCTGCTGCCAGAAGACCACCAGTTCACCACCGTGAGGCACGCCGCCTGAGAGCGTTGCGAAGGAGAATGATGCCGTGCCGGCCGGGCAATTCTGCTAGGCCTGCATGGCATCATCACTTTGCTGCAACCAGTTCGACTTCGAATCCGGAAGCATCCTCCAGATAGGCCGCGTAGTGCTGCGCTCCCCCGGCGTATGGGTGCAGTTGCGCGAACATGAGGCTGAAACCGCGCTCCAGCGCTTCGGCGGCCAACGTGTCGACGGCCTGCCTGGTGCCGGCTTGGAAGGCCAAATGGTTCAGCCCTGGAGCCAGCCGGTCATGCCGTTGCTTCTTCGCATCCGGTCCTGATTCCAGGACGATATAGAACTCTCCGCAGGAATAGCTGATGCCGTTGGCCCATTGCGAATTGGCCGTGTAGCCAAGACGGGTCAGCAGCCAGCCCAGCGATGCTGTGCTGGCTGCCAAGTCCTCAACCCAGATCTCTACGTGGTGCAGCATGCCAGGCTCCGGCTAGGGTGTGAGGACAAAGTCCCAAGGATCGGAATTCACCTGGGATACCTCGATTTCCACCGCATGTCCCAGATCGTTCAGCACATTGCCCAAGGCGCGGGCACCGGCCGAGAGCCAGACCCATTCCGAAGCGAAGTGGGAAACGTCGATCAGGTAAGGGAAGCCGCCATTGGCAGCTTCGCGCGCTTCGCTTGCCGGGTGATGGCGCAGGTCGGCGGTTACGTACACATCGGCCTGGTGCGAGCGCACCGCACCGAACAGGGAATCGCCGGCGCCGCCGCACAGGGCAACCTTCCGGATGATTCCGCTGCGGTCTCCGGCGACGCGCACTCCGCCGGCGACGGCCGGCAGCACGGTGTAGACGCGTTCCGCGAAATCTTCGAGCTTCATCGGCTTCTCCAAGAAGCCCACCCGGCCCAGTCCTTCCTCCGGCAGCCCGTCCTTGGACTCCACCAACGGCACGCAGTCCCTGAGCCCGAAGGCATCGGCCAGCGCGTCGTTGACGCCCCCGATGGCGCTGTCGGCATTGGTGTGCGCGGTCAGCAATGCGGTACCGGATTCAATCAGGCGGTGAATGGCCTCACCCTTGAACGTCGTGCCGGCAACCTGGGTGACTCCGCGCAACAGCAGCGGGTGGTGAGTGATCAGCAGATCGGCCCCACGCTCGATTGCATCCTCGATCACCTCCAGCGTTGG
Source organism: Glutamicibacter nicotianae (assembly GCF_006539525.1). Lineage (GTDB taxonomy): Bacteria > Actinomycetota > Actinomycetes > Actinomycetales > Micrococcaceae > Glutamicibacter > Glutamicibacter nicotianae. The sequence goes on from NZ_BJNE01000001.1 coordinate 347,449, forward strand.
ATCAACAGCCATCACGATCTTGGAAATCTGCTGGCCGGTTCGCCCGGTAACCAGCCCAACGGCATCCCAATCCTCGGCCAATGACTTTGGCCAAAGCTCCTCGGCGGCTTCAAGGACGTTACCCAGGGTGGTCTGCGCAGCCGAGGTGTCTTCCACCGGCTGCTCTGGCTCTTCTTCGGAAACGGGCTTGAGCGTCGAGGCCTCCGGGGAAACGTTGCCCTTCCCCAGGTCTTGCGAGTTATTTGCCTTGCTCTGCATACCAACCAGACTACGCCGTGCCAATGAGGATGGAACAGAATGCAACGCCGCAACGTTATGAACTGTGTGAGTATTCTCAGCCTTCAGTCACCTCATCAATTCACCCCGACCCTGGATGTCCAGGACACCAAGTTGAGCACCTTCGTACTCGCTGGCGGTTGCTTCTGGTGCTTGGATGCCGTGTACCAGCGAACGCGCGGCGTCTACGCGGTAATTTCCGGATATATCGGCGGCCACACCAAGGATCCGAACTACCGCGAAGTCTGCAGCGGCACCACCGGGCATGCCGAAGGTGTCGCGGTGATCTTCGATCCGCAAGTGGTTCCGGCCGACGTCATCCTGGACATGTTCTTCACCGTGCACGACCCGACCACGCTGAACCGCCAGGGCTACGATGTGGGAACCCAGTACCGCTCGGCGATGTTCCCGCTCGACGATGCACAGCGCGAGCTTTTCAAGGCCGCCATCGACAAGTTCTCGCGTGTATACCCCAATCCGATCGTCACCACGCTGGAAGAGTCGAAAGATTTCTATCCTGCCGAGCAAATTCACCAGGATTATTACTCCGAAAACCAAGAAGTCGGATATTGCCGGGTGATTATCGATCCAAAGCTCGCAAAAGTCAGGAAATATTACGCTCAATGGCTAAACGAAGCCTAGTCGCGCTTTAGGCCTATTAGGGTTAGTTGTGAACCCGATGGGTGTCCGGCGGTTACGCCAGATTCCAGCAGTTATTTCGCCGCAACTATCTGCGGCTGCATAAAGTACACGTAAGGATTGCATACAAGATGGGCAAGATCTACAACAACGTCACCGAAGTCGTCGGCAACACTCCGCTGGTGAACCTGAATCGCGTCGGCGAGGGCCTGCCAGGCAACATTGCCGTGAAGCTGGAATTCTACAACCCGGCCAACTCCGTCAAGGACCGCATCGGCGTGGCCATCGTTGATGCAGCCGAGGCATCGGGCGCGTTGAAGCCAGGTGGCACCATTGTCGAGGGCACGTCCGGCAACACCGGCATCGCGCTGGCCATGGTTGGCGCGGCTCGCGGCTACAAGGTCGTGTTGACCATGCCTGAGACCATGTCCACCGAGCGCCGCGTCATGCTGCGCGCTTTCGGTGCCGAGATCGTGCTGACTCCGGGCGCCGATGGCATGCGCGGCGCCGTGGAGAAGGCCAAGGAGATCGTTGCGACCTCCGATAACGCCATCTGGGCGCAGCAGTTCGCCAACACCGCGAACCCGCAGGTACACGCAGACACTACCGGTCCGGAAATCTGGGCCGATACCGAAGGCAAGGTCGATATCCTGGTTGCCGGCATCGGTACCGGTGGAACGATCACCGGCGCAGGCCGCTACCTGAAGGAAAAGAATCCGAACCTGAAGATCGTGGCAGTGGAGCCGAAGGATTCCCCAATCCTCAATGGCGGAAAGCCGGGCCCGCACAAGATCCAGGGCTTGGGCGCGAACTTCATCCCAGAGGTGCTCGATACCGAACTGTACGACGAAGTCCTGGATGCCAGCATCGAGGATTCGGTGTCGACCGCTCGCGCGCTGGGCGTCAAGGAAGGCATCCTCGGCGGCATCTCCGCTGGTGCAGCCGTATGGGGCGCCGTGCAGGTCGCCGCACGCGAGGAAAATGCAGGCAAGCAGATCGTTGCGATCATCCCCGACTTCGGTGAGCGCTACATCTCCACGCTGCTCTTCGATGACATCCGCGGCTAAGCAGATTTGCAGAAGCAGAATAAATCGGCGTGAGCCACCGTTGGGTCTATAGAGAGACCTTTATCGGTGCAGCTCGCGCCGATTTGCTGTGTGACATCTGCGGATTGTCCCGCAGCGAACCGCAACCACTAAGGTAGTATTCATGAGTTTTATCTCCCGCCTGCGTGAGGATTTGGCTAACGCACGCCAGCACGATCCGGCAGCGCGAAGCGATCCCGAAAACTTCTTCGTGTATTCCGGGCTGCACGCCATCTGGATGCACCGGCTGGCCCACAAGATGTGGCAGAACCCGGCACTGAAATGGCCAGCCCGTTTGCTATCCCAGGCGAACCGCGCACTGACCGGCATCGAGATCCATCCCGGCGCGACCATCGGCCGCCGCTTCTTCATCGACCACGGCATGGGAATCGTCATCGGCGAGACCGCCGAAATCGGCGACGACGTGATGCTGTACCACGGGGTGACCCTCGGCGGCCGGTCGCTGGCCAAGGTCAAGCGCCACCCGACCATCGGGGACCGCGTGGTCATCGGCGCGGGGGCCAAGGTCCTGGGGCCGATCGTGATCGGCGCCGACTCGGCGATCGGCGCGAACGCCGTTGTCGTCAAGGATGCCCCGGCAGGATCGATCGTCACCGGAATCCCTGCGCAGAACCGTCCGCGCCGGCCCGACGAGCACAAGCCAGCGGTGGACCCTGCCGAGTACATCGATCCGGCCATGTGGATCTAGCGTTCTTCTTCCACCAGCAGGCAGAGCAAACCCGCCCAGCGTCCGAACCGTTCAGGTTCGACCGCTGGGCGGGTTTCTTCTTGGTCCGGCTTGCTTGCCGGCAGAACAAAGCATCGATGCCCGGTACCTGCGAGTCTGGTACCGGGCATCGATGCTCATGCTTGCGTGGCAAGCGGGTTAGGCCAGCTTGTGGTCTTCCGATTCGGTGCCATCTGCCAGTTCAACGATTTCGTCCTCGGGATCCTGCGGCTGGGTGCCGAGCTTGCCTCGGGTCAGCTTGTGCATGATCATGGCCAGCGCTCCGTCACCGGTCACGTTGGTTGCGGTGCCGAAGCTATCCAGTGCAATGTAGGCCGCGAACATCAGGCCGACCTCGACCTCGCCGAAGCCGAGCATCTGGGAGAGCAAGCCAGCAGCGGCCGCAATAGCGCCGCCGGGCACGCCCGGGGCGGCGATCATCATGACGCCCAGCATCAGGATGAACGGCAAGTACGCGCCGAAGGACACGTCGCCGCCGGTCAGCAGGAGCACGGCGATGGAGAAGCAGGTGATCTTGACCATCGAGCCGGACAGGTGGATCGTGGCGCACAGCGGGATCACGAAGCCTGCCACCGCGTCGGCCACGCCATTCTTCTTGGCCGATTCCAAAGTCACCGGAATGGTTGCGGCCGACGACGAGGTGCCCAATGCGGTGAAGTACGCATTGCGCATGCCCCACAGGGCGGCCAGCGGGTTGCGCTTGTTCATCGCGCCAGCGATCGTGTACTGCACCAGCAGGACCACCAGGGTGAGCACGAAGGAAATCACTGCAACGAAGAGGAACTTCTGCACCACGATAACGGCGTCACCGGCGGCGGACAGGTCCAGGAAGATGCCGAAGATGAACAGCGGCAGCGCCGGAACGACCACGCGGCGGATGACCATTTCGATGATGCTGCGGAATTCCACCGCACCACGGAAGAGCACGGTGGAACGGAAGGCAGTCAGCCCCAGGCCCAGCATGAACGCCAGCACCAGTGCGGTCATCACACCCATCAGCGGAGTCAGCACGATTTCAGTTGCGGAATCCCCTGCCTCGCCGACCAGGGAGACGTACGGTTCGAAACCGGATCCTTCGCCCGCGCCAACTTCTTCGACACCGCCGCCGGACAGCGACTTGGTGAACAGCCAGCGGCTGACGAAGTAGGCAAGCAGGCCGGCCGCCAAGGTCGAGGCGTACGCAATGACTGCGGTGATGCCCAACCACTTGCCGGCACCCTTGCCAAGCTCAGCGATAGCCGGTGCGACCAAGCCGAAGATGATCAAAGGCACGATGAAGCCAAGGAATCCGGAGAAGATCGAGTTGTAGGTCAGGAATACGCTTCCCAACCAGACCGGCATGACCGGGCCAAGCAGGATGCCCAGCACGATGGCAACGAGCACCCAGCCAAGCAGTGGGATAGATTTCAGCAGCTTCATGAAAGTCCTTATAAACGGTTAGGGATCGGAGCGCCCTGCGCGACGGCCACAGGTGTGTCGTGGCGCACGCCTCAATCATGATAGACGTAATTTCCATTACACCGAAATCCTGTGATTGGCTTAAGTGTTACGGAAATTCGCGCTTCTGCCGAATAATTCCCGCCTGAAATCGCAACGACTCCCATTGAATTCGATTGCTGGGGTATCGACCGTTCCCCAGATGAATATTCAGCGATTCAGCGGCTGAGGGCGTCTGGCCACAATTAAGCGGCACGGTGCTGGTGTGACGCCGTGGACTACTCGAAGCTTGCTTCAACCACGCCTTGTTCATGGCCCTGCCCGACAACCTGGTTTTGCACCCGCAGGTTCAGCACGGTCCCGTCTTCGGCATTTTCATAGCTCACGAACACCGACCCTGCTCCGGCATCGTTGCTGGTTTGCGACCAATTCGGTCCACCTGCCGCCGAATGCCCGGTCAGGGACGCGACCACTTGGGCGGTGGCCAACTGCTTCATTTGAGCTTCATTCCCGTTGCCCCAGGCAACGACCAGCGCGTCAGCATACTCGGTGGCGTTTGACGGCAGCTTGCCCAGCTCCTGTCCCCCGATCGTTTCCGTTTGCTCCGATTCCTCATCGGCCGACGTGCTTGAAGCTGCAGGCTCTGTCGGCTCGGACGAGGATTCGGTCGGGGATGCGGTTGCGGAGGCGGATTGCGTCGGGCTGGCTCCAGGATCCGTGGACGCTTCGCTTGGTGCGCCGCCGGAGGTGCTGCCGCACCCGGCGAGCGCGAGGCAGCCGGCCAGTGCTGCCGCCGAGCTGAGCTTGAGTAGTTTCCGAGGTGCATCCGGCATGGCATTCTCCGCTCTCGACGAGGAATCGACGATTCCCTGGTAATTCGATCCTCCACCGTAGGGGGCGGCAATTGCAAGCAGGCAAGCCCGGACGAGGTGCTGGCGGGTCCAATAGTCAGTAGGCTTGGGTCATGAGCCAGCACCCTGCCGATAGCCATGACACGATCCGAGTACGCCAAGCACGGGAAAACAACCTGCGGGGCGTCGACGTCGATATTCCCAAACGCCGCATCACCGCCTTTACCGGCGTATCGGGATCAGGCAAGTCCTCGCTGGTGTTCGGCACGATTGCCGCCGAGTCCCAGCGGCTGATCAACGAAACGTACACGACCTTCATCCAGAGCTTCATGCCATCGATGCCCCGGCCTGATGTGGAGGTGCTGGAGAATCTGTCCACGGCCATCGTGGTCGACCAGGAACGCATGGGCGCGAATTCGCGTTCTACGGTGGGCACGGCTACCGATGCCTATTCGCTTTTGCGCGTGCTGTATTCGCGGTACTCCACCCCGAGCGCCGGCGGCGCGGGCGCGTATTCGTTTAATCTCGGCCAGGGCGCATGCCCGGTATGCGAGGGTTTCGGCACCGAGGCGAGCATCGACCTTGATGAACTGCTGGATTGGGACAAGACCCTGAACGAGGGAGCCATCAAGGCGCCCAACTTCGCCCCGGGCGCCTGGCTGTGGCAGACGCTGACCGCCGGCACGCAGCCGGACCTGGACGTGAAGCTCAGGGACATGCCCAAGGCCATGCTGGACCGCATGCTCTATGAGGAAGCGGGCAAGGTCAAGCTCAACGGCGCGAACATGAGCTACTCCGGGTTGATCACGCGCATCAAGTCCAATTACATCCATTCAGGCAGGGAAATCAAGCAAGCCCATATCCGCGAGTGGATCGAGCGGATCTCCACGACCGCCCCATGCTCCGCCTGCGACGGTTCCCGGCTGGGACCGGCGGCCCGCGCGTCGAAGATCAATTCCCTGGGGATCGCGGACATGACCGCAATGCAGGTGTCCGAGCTGCTCGACGCGCTGGATCAGATCCAGATCGCGGATGCGGCACCGCTGATCACCAATTTGAAGGCCGTGCTCGAATCCATGGTGGATCTGGGGTTGGGCTACCTTTCGCTGGACCGCCCGGCTGGCACCCTCTCCGGCGGCGAAGCCCAGCGCGTGAAGATGATCCGGCATCTTGGATCAGCGCTCAGCGATGTCACCTACGTCTTCGACGAGCCCACCGTGGGGTTGCATCCCCATGACATCCAGCGGATGAACGGGTTGCTGGCCGGCCTGCGCGACAAGGGCAATACCGTGCTGGTAGTGGAGCACAAGCCGGAGGTCATCGGCATCGCCGACCACGTCATCGATCTGGGCCCCGGTGCCGGCACCCATGGCGGCACCATTTGCTACAGCGGGGCCGTCGATGGCCTGCTCGCCAGCGATACGCTCACCGGGAAGCATTTCACGACGCGTGCCGCCCTCAATACCACCCCACGCAAGGCCACTGGTGCGATGGAAGTGCGTGGCGCCTCCCTGCACAACCTGAAGAATCTTTCCGTGGATATTCCCACCGGCGTGATGTGCGCGATCACCGGCGTTGCGGGTTCGGGCAAGTCCACGCTGATCCACTCGACGATCGCCAAGCGCGAGGATGTTGCCGTTGTGGACCAAACGGCGATCCGCGGATCGCGGCGTTCGAACCCGGCCACCTATACCGGGATCATGGATCCGATCCGTGCCGCATTTGCGAAGGCCAACGGTGTGAAGCCTGCCCTGTTCAGCGCCAATTCGGCTGGCGCCTGCCCTGCTTGCAGCGGCGTCGGGTTCACCTACACGGATTTGGCGTCCATGGCCGGAGTCGCCCTGCCGTGCGAACAGTGCCGCGGCAAGCGGTATACAGCTGAAGTGCTGGAATACACCTTGGACGGCTTGAACATCGCCGACGTCTTGGACTTGAGCATGGAAGAAGCCTTGGAGCAGCTGAAGGTGCCCAAGGCCAAGGCCATGCTGGAACGGCTGAACCAGGTGGGCCTGGGCTACCTGAAACTGGGCCAGCGGCTGAATACGCTCTCCGGCGGCGAACGGCAGCGCATCAAGCTGGCCATCAACCTGGGCCAGGGCGCCGGCACCTACATCCTGGATGAGCCAACCACCGGGTTGCATATTGCCGACGTGCAGAACCTGCTGCGGCTGCTCGACGAGATGGTCGACGAAGGCAATACCGTCATTGTCATCGAGCATCACCTGGCAGTCGTCGCGCACAGCGACTGGGTCATCGACCTGGGCCCGGGGGCAGGCCACGAAGGCGGAAGCATCGTCTTCGAAGGGACCCCTGCGGATCTTGCCGCCTCGGGCACGCTGACCGGCGAACACCTCGCCGCCTACGTCAAGGGATAGGCATGGCGCAGAAACTCAGGAAACCTCTGCCGGCCGACGCGCAGGAGCTGGCCCGGCTGCATGTCGAGTGCTGGAAGGAAACCTACACGCATCTGCTGCCCGAAGGCTTCTTCGACTCCGCGCACGATGAGCAGCGCCTGGCCATGTGGACCAGGGTGCTGGATGATCCGAAACCGCTGTTCCGGATCTGCGTGGCGGAGAACGAGGACGGGAAGCTTGTCGGCTTCGCACTTTCGGCTCCGCCCACGGGAAATACCGAGGGCCTGCGCGAAGACGTGGCTCGGCAGCTGTACAACCTGTATGTGCTGCAGGCCTTCCATTCGGACGGCACCGGGCAGGCGCTGCTGGATGCAGTGCTGGGCGACGAGCCGGCCGTGCTTTGGGTGGCTGCCCAGAATCCGCGGGCCATCAGGTTCTATGAACGCAACGGCTTCGACTTCGACGGTGTCACCGAGGTTGACCCGGCCGCCCCGGAAATCACCGACGCGAGGATGCTGCGGTAGCTAGCCGTCGGCAAGAATCCTCAGGATGTCCGGGTCCGTTGGGGTGCCCAGTTTCGCATCGATTTTCGAGACCAACTGCGCTTGGCGACGCAGCGAGTCGAATTCGGCATGCGAATCGGCGTCCTTCCGAATTCCTGTGGAGTCTCGCGCACGGAATTTATCCAGTGCCAGCTGCTTTACCGCATCACGGATCAGGGCCAAGTCCTCGGGCTGCACCGTCCAGCTTTCCTTGTGCTCGCGCATCCAGGATCTGCGCTGCGCGTCGTCCAGGCCTTCGGGCGGCTGGCCTGCGCCCTGCAGATGCTCGAGCATCGACGTGCCGACGTTCTGCTCGGCGATGTCCTGGGACAAGCACCGGTCAATGGCGTATTGGACGCGAAGCCACCATTGACCGGCGGTATCCACTTTCGAGCGCAGCCGCAACGTTCGCATGGCCAGGACTACGCCTGCGCCCGCGATGAGTACAGTTAGCAGCGGGACGAGCGCGAGCACGATTCCCAGCCCAGTGCCCCAGCCGCCACCATATCCGTTCATGCTCCGATCCTAGATTGGGCTTCGGACCGGAGCAATCGCCAGGTGGCCGAGGCTAGATGCGCACGAGCATCTTGCCGGTATTTGCGCCGCGCATCATGCCCAGGAAGGCGTCCACGGTATTCTCGATGCCGTCAACAATTGTCTCGTCATAGGCGATCTTGCCTTCGGAGAACCACTGGCCCATGCGCTCGCCGAATTCCGGGGCGAGCTCAAGGTAGCTGGAGAGGGTGAATCCCTGCAGTTTCAGTCCGCGGGTGATCAGGTTGGACATGTTCTGCGGTCCCGGTGCCGGCTCGGTGGTGTTGTAGCTGGCGATGGCGCCGCACAGGGCTGCGCGTCCGCCATCGTTGAAAGCTGCCAGGGCGGCTTCGAGGTGATCCCCGCCCACGTTGTCGAAGAAGACATCGATGCCCTCGGGAGCCGCGGCGGCTAGCTGCTCGCGCACGTCGCCATCCTTGTAGTTGAAGGCTGCGTCGTAGCCGTACTTGCTGGTCAGCAGTTCAACCTTCTCGGCGCTGCCGGCCGAACCGATGACGCGCTTGGCTCCCATGAGCTTGGCGATCTGCCCGGCAGCAGTGCCCACTGCACCTGCGGCGCCGGAGACGAAGACGGTCTCCCCCTCGGCAAGATTCGCGATGGCGCTCAGCCCCACATAGGCGGTCAGACCCGTCATGCCCAGGATGTGCAGGCGCAGCGATGACGATACCCCGGGCAGATCAGGCGCCGGCTTGAAGTTGGACGAACCGGCTTGCACGGTGTCCGACCAGCCCAGCTGGTGCTGGACCAGGGTGCCTGCCGGGAAGGCCGCGTCAGCGGTCTCGATGACCCGGCCGATCGCTCCGCCGAGGATCTGCTCGCCGATCTGGAATGGAGGGATGTAGGAGCGGGTGTCGTTCATGCGTCCGCGCATGTACGGGTCCACGGAAATGAACTCGTTGCGCACCCGGATTTCCCCGGTTTCCAGTTCCGGCAGTTCAACGGTCTGCACGGTGAAGTTCTCCTGGGTCGGCCAACCGGAAGGGCGGGAAGCGAGCAGGATCTGCGTGCTGGTTGCTTTGGTCATGGTTACCAGTTCTTTCAAGTCTCGGTTGCGTGTGGAATTCTTCGTGTCTTGCTAGTTGCCCAGCATCAGGCCAAGGATCAGCAGCGCGATGGCCAGAAATGGCAATACCCCCCTGCTTGATGGCGAGCTTCGCTTTGCGAGGGCTGCCCAGTGCCAGCACCAGCGCGGCGGCCAGCATCGAGCCGGTTCCGGCGAAGACCAAGGTAGCACCCACTGCCATGTGTCCCAGGCCCAAGGCGATCACGCCTGCAATTGACGCTATGGCCAGGAAGAGGTTGTAAAACCCCTGGTTGAAGGCCATCTCCCGCGTCGCTTCCGCTTCAGCCTCGCTGGTCTTGAACACCGACCGGGTCTTGGCGGTGGTCCATGTCAGGGACTCCATCGAGAAGATGTAGATGTGCAGCAGGGCAGCAGCGGTTGCGAGGATCTGCGCGGCGATGATCATGATGCGTCCTTGGTGTGCGGGGAACAACTATTCTGTAACGACCATTTCAATATATACTGGAATGGTCGTTACGAAAAGAGGAGATGGGTGTGATGGCGCGAACATCCGCATTCGATAAGGAAAAAGTCATCCAGAGTGCCCGATCGGTCTTCTGGTCACGGGGCTTCGAGGCCACGTCCATTCCCGAGCTTGAAAACGCTACCGGCCTGAGCCGCTCCAGCATCTACAACTCGTTCGGCTCCAAGCGCGGCCTCTTCGACGCAGCGGTGGACAGCTACCTCAATGAGATCGTGCGCCCGCGATTGCGTCCACTGCTCCAGGATCCCGTACCGGCCCACGCGCTGGAAGACTACCTGCGCGGACTTGCCGCCGTCTTCGCGAAACCCGAATCCCTGCCGGCGGCCCATGGCTGCCTGCTGATCAATACCGCCAGCGCACCAATTGCCGCCGAAAACGACATCGCTGCCGTCATTTCCGCCTACAGGGAAGAACTCGGTGGAGCCGTGGGCCGCGGATTGAAGGCAGTTCGCCCTGAGCTCTCCTCCGAACGCCATGCCCTGCTCAGCGATACCATTACCGGGCTGGTGGTGGCGGCCTTCGCCCTGGTGCGCATCTCCCCCGGCGAAGCAGTCCGCTTGCTGCAGTGCGCGGAGAACCTGCTGGAGGGCTAGCAGCTCATCTTCCTGGACGGTGCCGCTGCGCGAAGACGGGTTTACCATGGAATCCCGGCAACGGGCTCGGGACTTCCTTGCGCGGAGCGATGACCGATGGACCAGGTTCGAGAACAAATTGCCGCCAGCTACCGGCGTGATGCCGCTGCCGTGGCTGGCTTCTTGTCTGGCGCCGATCGCAGCTCGTTGGCCAAGCACAGCGAAGGCACCCGCTGGAGCAACGAGCAGCTGCTCTTCCATATGGTCTTCGGCTACATGGTGGTCCGCGCGCTCATCCCGCTGGTGCACCTGCTGATCAAATGCCCGCCGTGGATCCGTTCGGCCTTCTGCGCGGTGCTCAATTCCGGCACGCGGCTGTTCCACCCGGTGAATTACCTCGGATCCTGCGCGGCGGCTACGGTCTACAACCATCGCCGCATGCGCACACGGCTGGAGCGGACCCAAGCAGCGATCCTGGCCAAGCTGGCAACAGAAGACATCGCGGACCTGCAGCGCTGCGTCGACTTCCCGCGCCGGTGGGACCCGTTTTTCCATGAGCGCATGAGCTTGGCCGACGTCTATGCCTACCCCAGCTTGCACTTCGCTTTCCATGCCAGACAGCTGTCGCTGCCCTGAAGCCGAACCGGTACGCGACGGACAAGTGCCCGCACTACCTCGCGACCAGCGCCTGTGCGGAATACATTCCGGTGATCCATGATCATTCGAGCGCAAAAATGGCCTGCCCGAACTCCAGCGAGTTCGGGCAGGCCATTGAAGGGCATCCCGGTATTAGTGGGTATCCTCGGCTGCGATTTCGGTACGGTCACCGCTCCACTGCGTGTGGAAGGTGCCTTCCTTATCGGTGCGGCGGTAGGTGTGCGCACCGAAGTAGTCGCGCAGGCCCTGGGTCAGGGCTGCTGGCAGGCGGTCGCGGCGCAAGCCATCGTAGTAGGCCAGCGACGAGGAGAACACCGGCGCAGGGATGCCCAGCTGGACAGCAACGGAAACCACGCGGCGCCATGCTGGAACTGCCTTGTTGATGGCTTCGGCGAAGGCCGGAGCGAACAGCAGGTTCGAAGGCTTCTCGCCGGCCGAGTAGGCAGCGGTGATGTCCTTGAGCAGGGCCGCACGGATGATGCAGCCCTCGCGCCACAGGCCGGCGATCTCATCGAGCTTCAGCTCCCAGTTGTATTCGCCGGCAGCCGAGGTGAGCATGTCGATGCCCTGGGCGTAGGAAACCAGCTTCGAGGCGAACAGCGCCTGGCGCACATCCTCGACGAAGTTCTCCGGAAGTGCGACCTCGGCGGTTTCGCCGGTCAGCACCTGCTGGCCCACAGCGCGGATATCGCGCTGCGAGGACAGCGAGCGGGCGAAGACCGATTCGGCAATGGCCGAAACTGGCGAGCCCATGTCCAGGCCGGACTGCACGGTCCAGCGGCCGGTGCCCTTCTGCCCTGCGGAGTCCTGGATGACATCGACCAGCGGCTTGCCGGTGGAAGCATCGACGTGGCCCAATACTTCGGCGGTGATCTCGATCAGGAAGCTGGACAGCTCGCCCTGGTTCCACTCGTTGAAGATCTCTGCCTGCTTGGCCGGCTCGATGCCTGCGGCGTTGCGCATCAGGTCGTAGGCTTCGCCGATGACCTGCATGTCGGCGTATTCGATGCCGTTGTGGACCATCTTCACGAAGTGGCCGGCACCGTCGGTGGAGATCCAGGCGCAGCACGGTGCGCCGTCGTCGGCCTTCGCGGAGATCTTCTCCAGCATCGGGCCCAGCGACTTGTAGGATTCGGCGGAACCGCCTGGCATGATCGATGGGCCCAGCAGCGCGCCCTCCTCGCCGCCGGAAACGCCGATGCCCACGAAGTGCAGGCCTTTCTCGGCCAGAGAGGCTTCGCGGCGGCGGGTGTCGGTATAGTGCGAGTTGCCGGCGTCGATGACCACGTCGCCCTCTTCAAGCAGCGGCACCAGCTGGTCGATGACCGAGTCCACCGGAGAGCCGGCCTTGACCATGATCAGCACGCGGCGCGGGGTTTCGAGGTTTGCGACCAGTTCTTCCAGGCTTTCGGTGCGAATGAAATCGCCTTCGTCGCCATGCGCTTCGAGCAGCGCGTCGGTCTTGCCGACCGAGCGGTTATGCAGGGCGACGGTGTATCCGTTGCGAGCGAAGTTGCGGGCCAGGTTTGCGCCCATGACGGCCAGACCTGTGACACCAATCTGTGCAGGCATAAAAATAAGTCTCCATCGATTACGGGGAGTTGAACCGCCAAGCAGAGACAGGATGAGTCACGATCCCTGTTCACGGCCACGTGACCCTTCCATCCTACAAGGGCGGGGGCCGTGATTTACAGCGGATCGCAAAAGTTAAAGCATATTTATTTCGGCGGTCGACTCGCCTTGGCCTGATTTGACGCAGGCCATTGGCTAAACTGAACCCCATGGCAACAAGTCTGCACGCTCATGTGGTTGAGCACCTCGGCTCCCGCATTATCAGCGGGCAAATTCCGCGCGGCTCCATTATCCTCGCCGCCGACCTGGAACAGAAGCTGCAGGTCTCGCGCTCGGTGATACGTGAAGCCATCCGGGTCCTGGCTCAATGCGGCCTAGTCAACAGCACCAAGCGGGTAGGCATTCGAGTACTCGGCGCCGAGAGCTGGAACCCCTACGACGATCACGTCATCCGCTGGCGGCTGGCCAGCGACCAGAAGGGCGCGCAGCTGCGTTCGCTGACCGAACTGCGCATTTCCGTCGAGCCGATGGCCGCGGAACTGGCGGCCGAGTTCGCCCCCGAAGCGATGCGCAAGGAGCTGATGATGCTCTCCGCGCAGATGAACCATTACGGACGCCAAGGTGATTTGCGGCGATTCCTGGAGCTGGATATCCGATTCCATGCGGTGGTGCTGGCCGCCTCGGGCAACGAGATGTTCGCGAACCTCTCCACCCCGATCGGCGCGATCCTGCGTGGCCGCACCGAACTGGGCCTGATGCCCGAGCGCCCCCACGAAGAAGCCCTGCTCTGGCACCAGTCAGTCGCGGATGCGATCTCCAATTCGGATGCCGCCAGCGCGCGGAAGAACATGGAAAGCATCATGCGCCGGACGCACAACGAGATCTGCAGCCTCTGGGACGGAGCACCGCGCTTGTTCGTGAATCCGGCCAAGAGCTCCCAGTAGCCGGACTATCCCGCATCGCATTAAGAAACCGCCGGGGCAGCGATCTGCGTCGCTGCCCCGGCGGATTCTTTGCGTAGCCCGGGCTCGCTTTAGGCCAGTGCGGTCGCCAGGCCGTAGAGCACCATGACGCAGGCGAAGCCGACCACCGAAACCAGCGCCTGGCCAACAGTCCACACCTTCAAGGTCGTGGGCACATCGAGATCCAGGAAGCGCGAGATCAGCCAGAAGCCCGAATCGTTGACGTGACCGGCGAAGACCGAGCCCGCGGCCAGGGCCAGCACCATGGCAGCGATCTGGAAGGCGCTCAGCGAGGAATCGGCCAGTACCGCAGGCTGGACGATGGCGGCCGCCGTAGTCAGCGCCACCGTGGCCGAACCCTGGGCCAGGCGGACGATGGCAGCAATCAGGAAGCCGGCGACGATCAGCGGCATGCCCACCGATTCAAGCGAGCTGGCGATGGCATTGCCGATGCCGCTGGCCCGCAGCACGCCGCCGAACATGCCGCCTGCACCGGTGATCAGGATAATCGAGCAGACCGGGCCCAGCGCCGAGTCCACCACGGTCTCGGTCAGCGTCTTGTCCTTGCCCTTGCGGAAACCGAGCAGGAAGATACCCAGCAGCACGGTGATGAGCAGGGCCACCGGGGTCTCGCCGAGCAAGCGCAACCAGCGCACCCAGGCGGATTCCGCATCCACGACGCCTGCGGAGCCGAGCATGTTCAGCCCGGTGTTCATGAAGATCAGCAGCAACGGAAGCAGCAACAGGCTGAACACCGTGCCCACCGACGGCGAGGACTTGAATTCGTCCTTCGATGCCCCATTGCCCAGGGCCGCATCCAGGATATTCGGGACCGGGATGTCGAACTTCTTGCCGACAAACTTTCCGAACAGATGCCCGGCAACGAACCAGGTCGGGATCGCGACGACCAGGCCGAGCACCAGCACGAGCCCGACGTTGGCTTCCAGCAGGCCGGACGCGGCCACTGGCCCCGGGTGGGGCGGCACGAATACGTGCATCACCGAGAATGCGGTGGCCGAGGGGATTGCGTAGAGCAGCAGCGAACCGCCCAGGCGGCGGGCCACAGTGAAGATGATCGGCAGCATGACTACCAGTCCGGCATCAAAGAAGATCGGGAAGCCGAAGAGCAGCGAGGCCACCGACAAGGCCAGTGGCGCGCGCTTCTCGCCGAACTTGGAGATCAGCCAGCTGGTCATCACATCAGCACCGCCGCTGGTTTCCAGCATGCGTCCGAGCATTGCACCCAGGCCGACCAGCAGTGCCACGCCGGCCAAAGTCGATCCGAAGCCGCCGGTCAGTGTCGTGATGACCGATTCAGCGGGGATGCCCGACGCTACGGCGGTCAGCAAGCTGGTGAGAACCAGTGCGAGGAACGCATGGACGCGGAAGCGGATGATCAGCACCAGCAGCAGCGCTACCGCGGCGACCGCCAGTAGCAGCAGGCCGGGCGTGCCCAGCGTCCAGTTCAGTTCAAGTTCGTTTGTCATTGTCTTCCTTGATCAATGGGAGGCCTTTGCCTTGGAGGGTTTGCGGATCGACGTCAGCGCGCCGCACGAGGAGCGTTCGGCGAAGTGAGCTTTGCGGCCAATTGGCTGACGATCTCCTCTGGGCTATCGGCAATATCGGCACTGAGCACCGGTTCGTCCGGGTCCGGTACTTCGAGTGTGGCCAGCTGGCTGTCGAGCAGGCTGGCCGGCATGTACTCGTGCGAACGCGCAGTCATTCGATCCCGAATCAAGTTCGGGCCACCGGCCAGGTGGATGAAAACCGTCGCTGGTGCCAGGCGCCTGATGAGATCCCGGTAGCTTCGCTTGAGTGCGGAGCAGGCGATCACCAGCGGCGCCTGGCGCTGATAGCTTTGCGCCAGCTTCGTTCCAATCAGTTCCAGCCATGGCTCGCGATCTGCGTCATCCAGCGACTGGCCAGCAGCCATTTTTTCCTTGTTGGCCTTGGGATGCAAGCTGTCGCCATCGATGAATTCATGCTCCAGCCGGTCGGCGAGCAGTTGGCCGATGGTGGTTTTGCCGCTGCCCGAAACACCCATCACCACAATGGGCGGGACTTGCTGATTCATGCATTCACTCCGTTGCGTGCAAACTAATATATGACTTATGGGTTCTCATGTTCCATAAAATATGATTTAACTAGACTAAGAGTGAGCTGGGCTACTGTCAACAAATGTCGCGGAGAATTTGCTTGGTCCACGCAAAAGCACTGGTCAGCCAGTATATTTGCAGGAAATCATGCCAATCCTTCAATCGATGCTTGAACCAAGTCTATGAAAACCCTGAATTTCGATGCGATTTTCGTAGATCACCTGCTCAAACCCATGTATTGTCTCGTTTTAAGTGGATCGAACCCGACCACTACACAGTCTGACCATTGGAGCGAATCATGGGATTCATTGGATGGATCGTATTGGGCTTGATTGCCGGAGCGATCGCAAAGGCCATTCTGCCCGGCAAGCAAGGTGGCGGCTGGATCGCTACCCTCATTCTCGGCGTCGTAGGCGCTCTGCTAGGCGGATGGATCGGAAGCGCAGTCTTCGGCGAGGGCGTGGATGAGTTCTTCTCCATCTCAAGCTGGCTTCTTGCCATTGGTGGCGCCCTCATCGTGCTAGTCATTTGGGGCTTCATCACCAAGCGACGGGCTTAACGCACTTTCCGCGGGGCATATGTCCTGCCGATATAGATTTCCCGCCGGGTAACAGTTCTCGCTATTACCCGGCGGGATTTCTTTTGTCTTCGCTATTTCACCCGCACTAACAGAGCCCCAACGGATTCTCTGCGCAATTCGAGACGCAGGATACACCCATCCGAGTCCATTGCCGCTTCAGGTGCCGTATGGAACACCTTGTAGCTGAGTACCGATGGGCAGTTCCGCGCGAATATCTGGGCAACGACGGCTGGCCGGGATCGATGGCCCGGAGCGTCGAAAACCATCTCGGTGAATTCTTCGGGGACCCAGCGCGCACCAAGGTAGTCGTCGCCGTCCAGGGAAGTTTCCTCTTGCTTCTGCCAACGTTCAACAATCCGTTCTTCTGAGACATCCTGCGGCGCGTAAGCCTCTACTACTTGAATTTCGTATCCGGCTTCCTGCAGTTGGGCAGCCAGCTTCTGCGCTGACTCTTCAGATGCGAGGACCTTGTCAATGACGACGTTCAGTCCTCGCGCTAGGCATGCAGCACGTAGTTTTTCACTAAGCATGGATGATTCCTCATGCACCAGGCTCGCCATGTCCATAGGGAAGAACTGCTCACCGAGTTCTTCTCGCTTCCTCACTTCAGGAGGCTTGAAAAAGCTATCGTAGGTGCCATCTTCTAGCGCTTCCCGCATCAACTTCTTCTTGAACTTGTCCGCATCGATTACTACATAGTCGTTTTCATGCCCTCCGAGCAGGTCTCGCAACAGACTGCTCTTGCCGGCTCCCGGAGCCCCTGCAAGTACGATGGCTTGACGCTCGGCTTTGGCGTTGCCCGACACTCGCAGTTCTTCGTCGACCAGCCGCCGATGCAACAGATCACGCTCCCCGATGGCCTTCCACGTGTCCGGAGCCACTTCTTCGAACCAGTCAGTATTGCGCACGGAGATGAACGGTGAATCGTTAGCCAGCACTTCGCCGGGCTCATTGAGCTGAGCGATCGTCTTCAGGTGCTCGCTGATTTCTAACTTATCTGCCATATTCGAATCCTAATCGGGAATAAGCGCGACGCCCGTCCAGCGCGCGGGCAGCCAAGTACCGTATAGTTCGATGACGGGCCCAGCGTCCCGCGCACAATACAAAGGAGACTCATGGCTACCGCACCACTCCCCGCTCCAAGCACAGTCCGGGCAGCCCGCACTTTCGCGCACATCGGCACCGAACGCACGCGCTGGCGCGGACTCATCCACGCCTGGTCCACCCCAGGAATCATCATCATGAACCTGGTGCTGATCGTGCTGGCCGACGGGCGCTTGGCCGAATGGACCACCGCCGTCTTCGCCCTCTGCTCGATCCTGCTCTTTGGCACCTCTGCGCTATATCACCGCGGGAACTGGACGGACAAGGTTATGGGCCTCTTCCGCCGAGCCGACCATGCGAACATTTTCCTGCTCATCGCCGGCACCTATACCCCGGTCGCAGCGCTGACCTTGCCGGGCCGGCAGGCGATCATCGTCCTGTCGATCATCTGGGCCGGAGCATTGGCCGGGATCGCCATCAAGTCCTTCTGGCCAGCTGCACCGCGCTGGGTAGGGGTCAGCCTCTACATCCTGCTCGGTTGGGGCGCCTTGATGCAGCTGCCAGCATTCTGGACAGCGAACCCCGCGGTAATGATCCTGATTCTTGCAGGAGGCGTGGCATATACGGTTGGTGCGGTGTTCTACGCCACCAAGCGGCCTAATCCCCTGCCGAAGATCTTCGGATTCCATGAGCTCTTCCATGCCTGCACCGTCATGGCCTTCCTCTGCCATTGGACGGCAGTGCTTCTCGTGGCCCTGTAGCCGTGCCGGCCAGTTGTTAAAAGCGATCGCCGCAAGCTTCAAGAAGCTTGCGGCGATCGCTTTTATGCATCCGCTACTATGCTGGCTAGCGCTGGCCGTAGCGCTTGCGCACGACAACCAGTCCGAGCAGCGAGATCACGGCAATCGCCATGTAGTACAGGCTAGGCGCATCCAGCGACCCGGTCACATCCAGCAGCCAGGTCAGCACCAGCGGGGCGATGCCGCCCAAGAGGGTAACGCCCACGTTGTAAGCCACCGACAGGCCCGAACCGCGGATCGCGGCAGGGAAGAGGTTTGAGAGCAACGCCGGCAGCGGGCCGAAGTAGAAGGACATGATCACACCGAGCACCGCAATCACGATCACCATCACGATGACGCTCGGCTTCGAAGTCATCAGCTTGAACAACGGGTAGGCCAGCACGAACGCTGCCACTGCCGCATAGGTCATCACCCTTGCCGGGCCGATCCGGTCGGCCAGATGGCCCACCAGCGGAACACCGCACAGCGTGATGATGCCCGCCGAGATTCCACCCAGGAAGGCTGCATCGGCGGGGATCTTCAGGTTCGTGACGGCGAAGGTCGGCATGTACAGGATCATGTACACCGAAATCGTGGCCACGCCAATGGTTGCCACCGCGGCGAGCACGCGTCCGTAGTGCTGGGCAAACAGCGTGCCCAGCGGCGATTTCTCCTTGGCCGTGGAAATGAACTCCTCGGTTTCCTCCAGCTTTGCGCGAATGTACAGGCCGACCGGACCGATCAGCAGGCCAACGAAGAACGGCACGCGCCAGCCCCAGCTCTCCAGGGCTTCCTGGCTCAAGCCCGTGGTCAGGAAATAGCCGAAGGCCGAGGCCAGCAGCATGGACGCACCCTGGCTGGCGACTTGCCACGAAGAGTAGAACGCTTTCTTATGAGGTGCCGTTTCAATCAGGAACGCCGTGGCCGTGCCGAACTCGCCACCGGCGGAGAATCCTTGGATCAATCGCGAGAGCAGGATGATCAAGGCACCCGCCACGCCCGCCACTTCATAGGGCGGGGCCACGGCCATGATCAGCGTTCCGAGCATCATCAGCCCCAGCGTCAGGGTCAGTGCGCTCTTGCGCCCCTTGCGGTCGGCATAGCTGCCCAGCACCATGCCGCCCAAGGGCCTGATCACGTAGGAAATCGCGAAGGTGGCGAAGGTGAGAATCAGCGCGAACGTGCCATCGGATTCCGGATAGAACACCTTGGCGATCGTGGTTGCGAAGGTGGCATAGACAATGATGTCGAACCATTCGAGGGCCGCGCCGATGGAACTGGAGATGACGGCCTTGCGGGCCTTGGCGATCTGCTCTGGCGTAGCCACTGCTCCGGTGCTCATGAGCTGGCCTTTGCAATCAGTGAATCAATGAAGTTCTCGCAGGCTACGATCTGCTCCAGCTCGATGTACTCGTCCGGAGCGTGTGCCTGGGCGATATCGCCGGGACCGCACACCACGGTGGGAATGCCTGCCGCCGCGAACAGCCCGGCTTCGGTGCCATAGGTGACCTTTTCATCGGTGGCAATGGCTCCGCAGGAGGCGGCGAAGGACACGATTTCTTCATCGGGTGCGGTATCCAGGCCCGGAGCTCCCGCCTGCTGGGCGAACTTCACTGAGCAGGCGGGGTTCTGCTCGCGCATTTCGGCCTCCAGCTTGGCCGCTTCGTCGCGGAAGCGTCCGGTGAGCGCCTCGCGATCCACTACCGCCAGCGAACGGTATTCGAAGTGGACCACCGCTTGCGAGGGAATGGTGTTCACCGCGATGCCGCCGTCGAACTTGTTCACGTTCATGGTGGTGGTCGGTTCGATGAAGGATTGATCGCGCGGACCATTGCTGCACAGCTCGGCTGATACCTCTTCAACGAAATTCGCGAAGCGCAGCGCGTAGGAAATGGCGTTGACTCCTTCGGATGGCAGCGAGGAGTGGGCTGCGACGCCGTTGAACTCGGCACGGAAAACATTCATCGACTTGTGCCCGCGGATGGCCCGCATGCTCGACGGCTCCCCCACGAAGCATCCGCGCGGTGCCAGGTTTTCATCAACGATCTTCTGCACCAGAGACACCGCGCCGACGCAGCCGACTTCTTCGTCGTAGGACAGAGCCAGGTGGATAGGCTCGGCAAGTTTTGCGCTGGTGAGCTGGTCCAGCTTGGCCAGGATCACCCCGAGGTAGCCCTTCATGTCGCAGGTGCCGCGGCCATAGAGCTTGCCGTCGCGCACCTGTGCATCGAACGGATCGCTGCTCCAGTCCTGCCCGTCCACCGGCACCACGTCGGTGTGCCCGGAGAGCACGATGCCGCCGGTGCGCGTCCCATCGGCCGCGGGGATGGTGGCTAGCAGGTTGGCTTTGGTGCCTTCGTCGTTGTGGATCAGCTGGGAGCTGATGCCGTAGGCGTCCAGCTTCTTCACCACATTCTCGATCAGTGGGAGGTTGCTGTCGCGGCTCGTGGTGTCCACGGCGATGAGCTCGTGGATTTCCTTCATGCTTGCTTCGCTGGGCGCGGTCATCTCGGCTCCTGATTCTAGGCAATAACGCTATGGACTCATAGTTCCACAGTGGCCCTGCTCCGCCTAGAAAAATTTCGCAGAATGGCTTTCTGGCTAGTTGCGAATAATGCCGGCTCCACGCAGATAGGACATGACCGCAGCGATGAATGAGCGAAGCTTGCCGCGGCAGCCTCCGAAGACGGCCCGCCCAGCAGAGGTCAGTGCAATTCAGGTGACCGGACTCAGCCTCTCCAGGGCCTTGTCCATTTTCACATATTCAGTAACAGGTCTATTTTGTTCTCTGCGCAGAATGATGCCCGGATATTCCGGAGAACGGCTGAGCCCTCTGGCCAAGGCTTCGGCACGGGCCCGTGAACGTCATATGGGCGCATAGCGCTCCATCCTGCAGGACTGTTACCTGCTTACCGCTATTTGCGTCCGAGCACGGCCACTAGGAAATCGTCGGCCGGCAAATGGAAGTTCCAAGTCGAATAGCTTTGCTGAATTACCAACCCCGCCTCTATGGCATCGGATTCGAAGTCATCGAACTCATACCCGCGCCCGGAACCGAAGCCGATGATCATGCGCCCGTCCAACGCCAAGTGCTCACGCAGCTGCTGCAATGCTGGAAGGCGTTCGGACTCGGAGAGGAAAGTGACAACATTGCCTGCGGAGACAATCAGATCGAATTCCTGCTTCTGCCCCGCTTCAACATCGACGGTGAAGTCAGCCAGGTTCCCGACCTGCCATTGGGCCTTGGGGTAGTCCATTCGCGCAACATCGATGAGGTGCGGGTCAAGGTCGACGCCCACGACGTGGTGTCCTTGCTCGGAAAGCCAGCCGCCGATGCGCCCGGTTCCGCATCCGGCGTCCAGGATCCTGCTGCCGCGGGCAACCATTGCGTCAACGGCGCGTGCTTCTCCGAAAATATCCTGGCCTTCGGCGGCAAGCGTGCGCCAGCGCTGGGCGAAGTTCTGCGAGTGGTCCGGGTTCTTGCGCACGGTGGCGAGCCAAAGGTTTTCTTCTGGTGCAGTCATGAACCCAGTTTCGCACCTTCAGCGGACTTCGGCGATTCGACGGCCACGTCCAGAAAACGAGAAGAGACCGTTTCAATCACTGTGAAAAGTGATTGAAACGGTCTTCGTTGTGGTGGGCCCTACCGGGATCGAACCGATGACATTCACGGTGTAAACGTGACGCTCTACCAGCTGAGCTAAAGGCCCTCCTGCAATGGATGAACTCGGAAATTGCTTTCTTTCATCCCTCCGCTGCAACAAGTAATAATCTAATGCATCCCGAACTGACTTGGCAACTTGATATGGGGGTTTTCGCGAAAGAGTGCCGAGCGTCACCCGCGAGGCAGTTTCCGTACCAACATTCCCATTCTGTTTCAGGGACACGAGCGGATGAGTGCGTGAACAGGAAACTCGCAACTGCCGGCCCTGCCCTATGCCTGATCCTTTCAGGCTGCGCCTCCGGGAATATCTACACCGATGCACCACCACGGCCGTCAGCAATTGACGATATGGCAGCTGAACCTGTAGACCTGACCGGCCTTGGGAAGCAAAGCAAAAGGACGCACGGATGCGGAATTTCCGAAAGTTTGTGGCGGTCGCCTCAACAGGTGCTCTAACGCTGAGTCTGCTCGTGGCTGGCGCACTGCCGAGCGCGGCTGCAAGCAGAACAACCGAGCAGGAGGTGGCAAACGCCGCGACGCTCGAAATGAGCGTGCCGGAATATAAGTCAATGCGAGAGCTGGCCGAAAAGGGCCAGGTTGAGCTTTGGGCTAATGGGAAAAAGTTTTTGCCTAACAGTGAGGACAGCTGGCCGCAATCAATCCGCAACCTGCCAATCGGCAAGACATCTTTATACCAGGCGAAAACGTGGGGCGCCTGCGGTGTCAAAACCGCCAATAATAAGCATGTTCGAATCTGGTATGTAAACAAAACGCCGTATGCGCGACTCGCTGCGGTTTTGAATTGTGGAACCTGGACTCCGAAGAACCCCAATGGAGGCTGGGGCTACCGTCATATCGCAGGGAAACATGGCGGGGAGTGGAAGCAACTGGCCGCGCAAGTGGCATTTAACACGAACTGGCGGGATATTGCAGACTTCGCGATCAATGACGGTTTGACTAACATCTATTCGAGTGCAAGAAATCCTGCCAACAACACCTTCCGCTACAAAGGTAAAATCGAACTAAAATGGTATGACGGACGAACTATAAAGACGTACTACACCACCGTCGCTGTCGACCAAAGAGATCGCCGCATCATTACCGCTTACTACCGGAGCAAAAAATAGGGGTCTAAGTGCGTGACTTTTCAGGCAAAGTGGAGCAATTCAAGTACCAACTTTCGGGGCTTGGTGAGGTCTCAATAGTTCCTCTGGTTCAAGAGGGATACGTATTTTTGCGATATAAGGACTCCCAAGAGCTATACGCATTCGACTGCCCTTTTGAAGAAGTCCTGAAACACGCAGTTCAATCCGGTGGAGAAGATCTCTGGCCTGATATGGATCCGCTTGAAGCGCAATTGGCACTTTTCTCAGTGCATGTCATGGAAACGATCGATACAGCTCCGGATGAGGCGCACATTTTGAGCTTTGGCGACCGGGGGCTTGAAGCCGTTAAGGGCAAGTTACCGGCGGCAGCAATTGGTGAAGATTAGAAAATTGAGTGACCATGATGCAGATCTCTGTGTAATCCCCAGAAGCATGTGTCGTCGTTACCAGGCCTGAAATGCCCGGTTCCCGCACGGGAGCCGGGCTTTCCCGCATCCTGCGGATATGGCTGAGACCTAATTACTAAACGGGAACAGTCTCACCTAGATCTTGCAAATCCTCACCAGACTCGCCTTCCGATCCGTCAGGATACCCTGACCCAAGGGCCTTCAGGGTTGTTCGATCCGGATTTGAATGACCTGGGTTTGGCTGTGGAATTGATGATCCGACCTGCGCCGATTGCTGATGCGGCGTGGCCCTACGTGTTTCTTACGTTTGGCTTACGTTTCGCTTACGTGCTTAGAACGGAGAAAGAGCGCGCAAGAGATTCAAATACGCCTAAGTGTGTGATCCTAGAAACAGCGTGTAAACGCAAGAAAACCCGCCCTAGCCAGCCTTTTTAGGCTAGTTCGGAGCGGGTCTTATTTTGGTGGGCCCTACCGGGATCGAACCGATGACATTCACGGTGTAAACGTGACGCTCTACCAGCTGAGCTAAAGGCCCTTACCATGTTCGCTTTTGCAAGCCAACGAGGAATAACTCTACACAGGTATCTGCACACAGGCAAATCGAGGAGCCTGTTTTTCCAGTGAACCAGAACACAGTTACCATCGGCAGGCTAAGAGCTGCGCTCCACCGCCGCCTTATAGTCTTCGACACTTCTTGGCTGGGTCATCTCGCTGCGGAAAACATCGCGCACCTCACCGTCGACCAGGTACAGCGACAGCCTCGTTGCGACCCCGCGTTCGCGATCGAAGGCGTCGGCCTGTTGGGCCACTGCCCCGTGTGGCCAGAAGTCGGCCAGCAGCTCGAATTGAAGGTCGAGGGACTGCGCGTAATTGCGCAGGGTGAACTTATGGTCCACTGAAATGGCAACGATGCGCACCTGATGCCGCTCGAAGAATTCGTAGTGCTCTTGGAGTGTCGCCAGTTCCGACCCGCATACCCGTGAAAACGCCCATGGATAAAAGACAACCAGCACCCGGCCTTTGGACAGCCCGGTACTGGTTATCGTTTCGCCGTACTGATTTTCCAGCGAGAAGTCGAACAGGCGTAAACCTGCTTGGATCATTAGTTCTTCTTACGCGGGGCGAGGCGGATTGCGGACCAATCCTCCGAGACACCTTCACTAGTAGTTACGTGCAGTCCTGCAGATGGGGCCTCCTGCTGGATCAGGGATGGCGATACATGTCCCTCGCGGCCCTGCTTCGGGGTGAGCAGCCAAACGACACCCTTCTCATCCAAGCAGTTCAGCGCGTCCATCAATGCGTCAACAAGATCTCCATCGCCGTCACGCCACCAGTAGATGACTGCGTCGACAACGTCATGGTCCTCTTCGGTGAGCAGCTCTGAACCAATCAGGTCCTCAATCGAATCGCGCAGATCGTAGTCCACGTCATCGTCATAACCCAGTTCCTG
The DNA here is from genome assembly GCF_006539525.1 of Glutamicibacter nicotianae. Classification (GTDB taxonomy): domain Bacteria; phylum Actinomycetota; class Actinomycetes; order Actinomycetales; family Micrococcaceae; genus Glutamicibacter; species Glutamicibacter nicotianae. The sequence continues at coordinate 372,372 of NZ_BJNE01000001.1, forward strand.
AATAAGGTCTTCATTAGCGAAGCCCAATTTTTTGGCGGGCTCCAAGTTTGCCGATACGGCGTCGCTCACTTCATTCCTCCTGCTGGTGCAAAGCGTTACTACCAACGAAACACGGTTTTGCTGTTCCATTCAAGCGCTGCAGCGATAACACGCCGAACAAATATAACCCAGATTCCAGTGACCCACACCATAATGACATGAGCATAAAGAAGATAGACACCATACACAGTTGCGTAAGTCACTTTAAATATCTGCTTTAAACCGGTTTTTGCTCGAAATCTCGACTCCAAAGATGATCTTTTGACACTAGAGTTGCATATGAACCGGCAGTGCACATCATTCCAGTGTTACTGCACCCGTTGTCCCAATACCGGTGCACCGCAGCGCAAAACTGCACAGCGTCGGAGCCGCAATTCAATCAAGGAGCTTCAGTGGCTGTAGAGGAACACATCTCCCAGATCCGTAGCGGGTTGACTTACCAGCTGTCCGATCGGGATCCTGAGGAAACTCAGGAATGGATGGACTCGTTTGACTCCCTCGTAGAAACCCAGGGCACCGAGCGTGCCCAGTTCATTATCCGTTCGCTGCTGCAGCGCGCAGGTGCCAAGTCCGTGGGCGTGCCGCACGTGACCACCACCGACTACGTGAACACCATTCCTGTAGACCAGGAACCAGAATTCCCAGGCGATGAGGCCATCGAGCGCCGCTACCGCGCCTTCATGCGCTGGAATGCCGCCATCATGGTGCACCGCGCGCAGAACCCTAATATCGGCGTTGGCGGACACATCTCCACCTACGCTGGTGCAGCGACCCTGTATGAAGTAGGTTTCAACCACTTCTTCCGCGGCAAGGACCACCCAGGCGGCGGCGACCAGGTCTTCTTCCAGGGCCACGCTTCGCCGGGCATGTACGCCCGCGCCTTCCTCGAAGGCCGCCTGTCCGAGGAGGACATGGACGGGTTCCGCCAGGAGAAGTCGAAGGAAGGCCACGCGCTTCCTTCCTACCCGCACCCGCGCTCCCTGCCTGACTTCTGGGAATTCCCGACCGTGTCGATGGGCATCGGCCCGGCCAACGCCATCTACCAGGCGCAGCTGAACCGCTACCTGCACAACCGCGGCATCAAGGACACCTCGGACCAGCAGGTCTGGGCCTTCCTGGGTGATGGCGAAATGGACGAGCCGGAGTCGCGCGGCTTCCTGCAGCTGGCCGCCAACGAGAAGCTGGACAACCTGAACTTCGTCATCAACTGCAACCTGCAGCGCCTCGATGGCCCGGTTCGCGGCAACGGCAAGATCATGCAGGAACTGGAAGCCTTCTTCCGCGGTGCCGGCTGGAATGTCATCAAGGTCGCTTGGGGCCGCGAGTGGGATGCCCTGCTCGAAGCAGACAAGACCAACGCCCTGGTTGACATCATGAACCAGACCCCAGATGGCGACTACCAGACCTACAAGGCCGAGTCCGGCGCGTTCGTCCGCGAGCACTTCTTCGGCCAGCGTCCGGAAACCAAGGAATTGGTTGCCGACATGACCGACGACGAGATCTGGAACCTGAAGCGCGGCGGCCACGACTACCACAAGGTCTACGCCGCCTACAAGGCTGCCGTGGAGTTCAAGGGCAAGCCGACCGTCATCCTGGCGAAGACCGTCAAGGGCTACGGCCTGGGTTCGCACTTCGAGGCTCGCAACGCGACCCACCAGATGAAGAAGCTGACCATGGAAGACTTGAAGAAGTTCCGTGATCACCTGCGCATCCCGATCACCGACGAGCAGCTCGAAGCCGACCTGTACACTCCTCCGTACTACCGCCCAGCCGAGGATTCGGCCGAGTACAAGTACATGATGGAGCGCCGTGCGGCCCTGGGCGGTTCGGTGCCTACCCGTCGCCAGGAAACCTCGAAGAAGCTGGCCCTGCCAGGCGAAAAGACCTACGCGATCGCCAAGCGCGGCTCGGGCAAGCAGCAGGCGGCCACCACCATGGCCTTCGTTCGCCTGCTCAAGGACCTGATGCGCGACAAGGAATTCGGCCACCGCATCGTGCCGATCGTTCCGGATGAGTCCCGCACCTTCGGCATGGACTCGTTCTTCCCGACCGCGAAGATCTACAACCCAGGTGGCCAGAACTACCTGTCCGTGGACCGCGACCTGGTGCTGGCCTACAAGGAATCCCCTCAGGGCCAGCTGATCCACCCGGGCATCAACGAGGCCGGCGCCGTCGCCGCGTTCACCGCTGTCGGCACCAGCTACTCGACCCACGACGAGCCGCTGATTCCGATCTACGTGTTCTACTCGATGTTCGGCTTCCAGCGCACCGGCGACCAGTTCTGGGCCGCCGGGGACCAGATGACCCGTGGCTTCATCATCGGTGCCACCGCCGGCCGCACCACCCTGACCGGTGAGGGCCTGCAGCACGCCGACGGCCACTCGCCGATCCTGGCGTCGACCAACCCGTCGGTGATCACCTACGATCCGGCCTACGGCTACGAAATCGGCCACATCATGCGTTCCGGCCTGGAGCGCATGTACGGCGGAACCCACGCCGATCCGAACGTGATGTACTACCTGACCGTGTACAACGAGCCGATCAGCCAGCCAGCTGAGCCGGAGAACGTCGACGTCGAAGGCATCATCAAGGGCATCCACCTGCTCAAGGAAGCTACCACCGACGGCCCACGCGCACAGCTGCTGGCTTCGGGCGTGGCCGTGCCATGGGCACTGGAAGCGCAGTCCATCCTGGCCGAGGAGTGGGGTGTCTCCGCCGATGTCTGGTCGGTCACCTCGTGGAACGAACTGGCCCGCGACGGCCAGCGCGCCGACGCCGAGGTGCTCGTGGATCCGTCGAAGCCGCGCCGCACCCCGTACGTGACCTCGAAGCTGGAGTCCACCCCGGGCCCGGTCATCGCGACCACCGACTACATGCGCGCCGTTCCTGAGCAGCTGCGCCCATACGTGCCAGGCGAGTTCCACACCCTGGGCGCTGACGGCTTCGGCTTCTCGGACACCCGTGCGGCAGCCCGCCGCTTCTTCAAGATCGATGCGCACTCGCTGGTCGTGCAGACCTTGCAGTCGCTGGTTGAGCGTGGCGAAATCCCTGCGGACACCGCAGTGAAGGCGCACGCAAAGTACGATCTGAACAACCCGAATGCCGGCAAGTCCGGCAACGCTGGCGGCGACGCCTAGCATCCGGGTTCCCGGCGCTGGACTGGCATCTGGCACCGGCCCGGCCGGCCGCCCGGCAACGAGGATTCTTCGTTGCCGGGCGGCCGGTTCATTTAACCCCGGTTTCACCTGCAGTGCCGGGCACGGGAGCGGAAAAGAAACTAAGCTGGAAACCATGAGTCCTGACATGGATGCCGCCGCAGCTCCGAAGAACCGTCCCAGCCGATCCCAGGCACCCAGCAGTGAAACGCTCAAGCGACTCAAGAGCCATATCGGCGTGCTGTCCACCGCAGCACTGAAATACCTGGACCAGCAGCTGCCCTGGTACCGCTCGCTGGCGCCCAACGAGCGCGCCGCCCTGGGACTCATCGCCCAGAAGGGCATCTCCACGTTCGTGACCTGGTACGAAGACCCTTCCTCCACCCCTTCCTGGGTGGTCACCGATGTCTTTGGCGCCGCCCCCACGGAGCTGACCAGGTCCATCTCCCTGCAGAAGGCCCTGGGCCTGCTGCGCACCATTGTGGAAGTGGTCGAATCCCAGGTGCCGGACATCGCCGCCGAACACGAGCAGGCAGCCCTCCGCGAAGCCGTGCTGCGCTATTCTCGCGAGGTCGCCTTTGCCGCCGCCGATGTCTACGCCCGCGCCGCGGAAACCCGCGGGGCATGGGACTCGCGCCTGGAGGCGCATGTGGTCGACGCGGTGCTGCACGGCGAAGCCCACGACTCGCTCTCCTCGCGCATTGCCGCCATCGGCTGGAAGTCGCAGAAGAACATCCGCATCCTGGTCGGGACCACCCCTTCGTCCAACCCGGCAACCTTCGTCTCGGCGCTGCGCCGCATGGCCATCCGCTACTCGCGCGACTCCCTGGTGGGCGTGCTTGGCGACCGCTCGGTGCTGATGCTCTCGGACACCAAATTCGAGGAAGCCGACCTGAGCCGGCTGACCCGGTTCTTCGGTCCCGGCCCGCTGGTCTACTCCCCTCTGGCCCCGACGGTCAAGGAAATGCACCACGCCGCGGCCGCGGCCGTGGCCGGATTCAGTGCCGCCAGGGCTTGGCCGCAGGCACCGAATCCAGTCAGTGCCGATGACTTGTGGCCAGAACGCGCCTGCAACGGCGACGAGCTGGCCCGCACGGCACTGGTGGAGCAGGTCTATCTGCCGCTGCAGCAAGCATCCAACGGCCTGGCCGAAACGCTCTCCAGCTACTTGGCCCTCGGCCACTCGCTGGAAGGCACCGCCCGCGAGCTGTTCGTCCATGCGAACACGGTGCGCTACCGGCTCAAGCGGGTCAGCGAAGTCACCGGCTGGGATCCGCTGGTTCCCCGCGATGCCTTCGTGCTGCAAACCGCATTGCTTTTCGGCCGGCTCCACGAATCGAACTTGTAGGCTTCAGCCAAAGAACGCCGGGCCGCCATGACGGATATTTCCGTGTTGATCGCGCATTACCGCGGAATTCAGCTTCTGGATACGCTAGGCTTTTGTGGAGATCCTACAAACAGTCACCTCGAGCTTGGTACTCAAAAGAAGCGCCAAAAGCTCCCAACATTTGGAAAGCTGTAAGAGTGTTAGCAATCGTTTGCCCCGGACAGGGCTCCCAGACCCCAGGTTTCCTTACCGAATGGCTCGACGTCGATGGCGTTGCCGAGCATCTGCAGGCGCTCAGCTCGATCACCGAGCGCGACCTCACCGCCCACGGCACCACCTCCGATGAAGAGACCATCAAGGACACTGCCGTCGCCCAGCCGCTGATCGTCGCCGCTGGCCTGGTCACCGCGCGTGCGCTCTTCGGCGAATCGCTTCCAGCCGGTGCCATCGTTGCCGGTCACTCCGTTGGCGAGATCACCGCTTCGGCATTGGCCGGCGCGCTCGACGAGGCTGACGCCATGAATTTCGTGAAGGTGCGCGCCAACGCCATGGCCGAGGCCGCAGCCGCCACCCCGACCGGCATGGCCGCCGTGCTCGGCGGAGATCCCGAGGAAGTCCTGGCCAAGCTCGACGAACTGGGACTGACCCCTGCCAATGCCAACGGCGGCGGCCAGATCGTGGCCGCAGGCACCCTGGAGCAGCTCGCTGCCCTGGGCGAGAACCCGCCAGCCAAGGCGCGCGTGATCCCGCTGAAGGTTGCCGGCGCATTCCACACCGCGCACATGCAGCCAGCAGTCGGCACCCTGCAGGAACTGGCCGATACCATCACCCCAAAGAACCCCTCGGCATCGCTGCTCTCGAACTTCGATGGCCAGGCCGTAGCCGATGGCCAGGCGAATCTCGATTCGCTGGTCGCCCAGGTCTCCCGTCCGGTCCGCTGGGACCTGTGCATGCAGACCCTGGCCGAGGCTGGCGTGACCGGCGTGCTGGAACTGGCACCGGCCGGAACCCTGGTGGGCTTGGCCCGCCGCGGCCTGAAGGGCGTGAAGACCCTGGCAGTGAAGAGCCCCGCGGATCTGGAAGCAGCCAAGGCGTTTATCGCCGAGCACACCGCCAACTAGGCTGGTGCGCGATTCGAAGATTGTGCTCGCCGGTAACGTCATGTTGCCTGCCCCGAGCGCATCTCTGGCCTAAGCTTTAAACCGACGAAACCTGCCACGCATCGCTGATGCACCAGCAAAGTTTCATTAAGCCGGCTGGAACCGGCTCCTGGAAACAGGATCCGGACCCAGCCACAAAAATGACCGGAGTCCTCCGGCTAAGAAGAAAAGGAGCCATCCATGGCTAGCAACGAAGAAATCCTGGCGGGCCTCGCCGAAATCGTCAACTCCGAGACCGGCCTGGACGAAGCAGACGTGCAGCTGGACAAGTCCTTCACCGAGGACCTGGACATCGACTCGATCTCGATGATGACCATCGTCGTTGAGGCCGAGGAAAAGTTCGAGGTCAAGATCCCTGACGAAGAGGTCAAGAACCTGAAGACCGTCGGCGACGCCGTCAACTTCATCGCTGCGGCACAGGCCTAAGCTTCCTGGCGTTCATCGCCACACCGTTGCGCGGGCAAGCCGCGCACGCGGGCCGGTACGTCAAGCCGGCCCCCTGAATTTCCAAGCACAGTTCTTATTCGCACAGTAGAGAGTTTGATGATGGCGCGCAAAGTAGTGATCACCGGTCTCGGAGCCACCACCCCAATCGGCGGCGATGTCCCCACCCTATGGGAAAACGCCCTGAAGGGCGTCTCCGGTGCCGCACCCCTGGAAGACGACTGGGTCAAGGAATACGACCTGCCGGTCACCTTCGCCGCCCGCGCTGCTGTGCAGCCGACCGAGGTGCTGACCCGCCCGGAGACCAAGCGCATGGACCCATCGACCCAGTTCGCTGTAGTAGCGGCCCGCGAAGCCTGGGCCGATTCCGGTCTGGTCAAGGAAGAGATGGACCAGAACAAGCTGGCCGTAGCCTTCGCTACGGGCATCGGCGGTGTCTGGACCCTGCTCAACGCCTGGGACACCCTGCGTGAAAAGGGCCCGCGCCGCGTGCTGCCGATGACCGTGCCAATGCTGATGCCCAATGGCCCTGCCGCTGCCGTCTCGCTGGATCTCGGTGCTGCCGGTGGCGCGCACACCCCGGTGTCGGCGTGCGCTTCGGGTACCGAGGCGATGCACGTAGGCCTGGATCTGATCCGATCAGGCAAGGCCGATGTGGTCATGGTCGGTGGCGCGGAAGCCGCGATCCATCCGATGCCGCTGGCCGCCTTCTCGTCCATGCACGCGCTCTCCCGCCGCAACGACGATCCAGCCAAGGCTTCGCGCCCCTATGATGTCGACCGCGATGGCTTCGTCATGGGCGAAGGCGCCGGTGCGCTGGTGCTGGAGGCCGAAGAGCATGCCATCGCCCGCGGCGCCCGCATCTACGCCGAACTGGCAGGTTCCTCGGTGACCTCCGATGCGCACCACATCACCGCTCCGGATCCGGATGGCCTGGGCGCGACCCGTGCGCTGAAGGCCGCCATGTTCGACGGCCGCATCCAGCCAGAGGACGTCGTTCACGTCAACGCCCACGCAACCTCCACTCCGGTCGGCGACAAGCCGGAATACACTGCGCTGAAGAGCGCCCTGGGCGATCAGCTCGACAACGTCTGGGTTTCGGCGACCAAGTCGCAGATGGGCCACCTGCTGGGTGCCTCGGGCGCTGTGGAGTCCGTGCTGTGCGCACTGGCCGTCTACAACCGCAAGGCCCCGGTGACCATCAACCTGGACAATCAGGATCCGGAGATCCCCTTGAAGGTCGTCACCGGCGAGCCAGCGCAGCTGCCAGCCGAAGGCACCATCGTTGCTCTGAACAACTCGTTCGGCTTCGGCGGCCACAACGCTGTCGTAGCCATCCGCAGCGTCTAATCGCTTCGGCAGCAACACGAACGCACACCACTGGGTTGGCTGGAGGAAATCCTTCCGCCAACCCAGCGGCTTTTAACCTGGGAGGAATTGGCGGGCAGCCATTGCTTCGATCCTGACGTGTTGGTTAGGCTCAAGTACCGCCTCGAATCGGAGGCACCTGACGGTACTTGGCCTAGAGCAAAGGATCCTTTCCCATGCGCACCCTGATTGCCACTTCTTTCGTATCCCTGGATGGCGTCGTCGAGGCGCCGGGCGGTGAACCGGGCTACCGCAATTCAGGCTGGACGGTGGATTCGGTCGACTTCGACCCGGCCGCCTATGAGCTGAAGGGCACCGAGCAAGCCGAGGCCAGCGCGATGCTCTTGGGCCGGCACAGTTACGAGTCGTTCTCTGCGGTATGGCCGTCAATGACCGAGGAATTTCCGCAGTACAACGCGATGCCCAAGTTCGTGCTGTCCACGACCTTGCGGGAGAAGGACCTGGCCACGAACTGGGGCGAGACCACCATCCTGCGTTCGGTAGCCGATGTAGCGCGGCTTCGAGCCGGCGACGGCGGACCAATCAGCATCCACGGTTCCGCGACGATGGTCCACTCCCTGCAGGAGCATCAGCTCATCGACCAATACAACCTGCTGGTCTTCCCGGTCTTGCTCGGTGCCGGCAAGCGCCTGTTCAGCGACACAAGCCTGGATGCGCAGAAGCTGAAGCTCGTCGATTCCCAGGTGTACTCCAACGGGATCCAGAAGAACATATTCAAGGTCCAGCGCTAGAGGATCCTAGCCAGCCGCTGGCAGATAGGACCGGGTAATTAATTCCAGGTAGTGCCCGGAAGGGTCATGCAGATAGACGCCCCTGCCACCATGGTCCCGATTGATCCGCCCTGCCAGCTGCCGTTGCGGGTCTGCCCAGTGCTCGATTTCCCGCTTGCAGACCGTGGCGTACGCACGATCGAAATGCTCATCATCAAGCAGGTAGGCGTAATGCTGCGGCGGGAAGTCGATCGGTGGTGCGGCGAACTGCAGCAGGACGCCATGGGCCAGGATGATGTTGGCAAATGGTCCCCAGCCCGGTTCCTCGCGTGCTTCGAGCAGTTCCAGGTAGAACTTCACCATGCGCTGCGGGTCCAGTGAAGCGATGATGGTGTGGTTGAACTGTGCGGTCATTCTCTCCCTTTCGTGTATCAGATGTGCTGTTCATCGGTTGAATGCATCTGGCACGGGAGGTCCGCGAATCAGGGAACGACCAGATAGCCGTTCCGGGAGTGGCCTGCAACGGCCTGGTTGGTCTTCATCGCCACCGAGCATAGCACTGGCAAGCGACGCGACGCCACAATCGCAGTTCTAATGGCAAGAAGTGGGATCCCCGGCATGGGATCCCACTTCTTTGTTGGTAACAACCCCGCACCAACGGGGTCATTTCTGGGTGAACTATGAAAAGTCACCCAGAGACTAATTAACCAGTCGTTATACCACCTGGTTGAGCCATCGTACAGGCGCATCTTCGCCCGCGTGGCGGAAGGGTTCAAGTTCTTCATCCCAGGGCTCGCCAAGGGCGATGGACATTTCCTGGTAGAACACCGACGGGTTGCCGTCGCCTTTTTCATAGGCCCAGCGGATGCGTTCTTCACTGACCATGACATTGCCAGCGCAATCGACAGTGGCGTGGAAGATACCGAGGTCAGGGGTTACGGACCAGCGGCTTCCGTCAGCCCCAGGGCTCGGGTCTTCGGTGATTTCGAATCGAAGGTGCTGCCAGCCGTGCATTTCGCTGGTCAGCAAGGCGCCGGTACCTTGGGTACCAACCCACTCGATTTCGGCGCGACAAAATCCGGGTGCGACGTGCTGTTCGGTCCACTCCATCTTTACTGGAGTGCCGAGCACGGACCCGATTGCCCATTCCAGATGTGGGCATAGCGCTGCAGGGGCGGAATGAATATAAATCACGCCTCTGGTCATCGGTGCAGACATGCCATCCTCCGTTGCGGTGTTGATCGTCTTCCCCTACGTCAACATCGTTCCGGTGCCATCGCCGCCGATACTTCCATTTTGCCTGATGATGAGGGCTTTCGCCACCCAGAAAGGCCATTTTCGCGGATTCATGCCAAATAGTCAGGCTCGCGGATGGGCTTGGCGATAGCTTTGCCTCAGCCGATCGACCGAAACATGCGTATAGAGCTGGGTCGTTGCCAGTGAAGCGTGTCCGAGGAACTCCTGGACAGCACGCAAATCAGCCCCGCCATCAAGCAGATGGGTGGCCACGGTGTGCCGTAACGCGTGCGGACCGCTAGCAGCGGTATCCCCCAGCGATTCCAGCGCCTTGGAAATGACCTCTCGCGCTTGGCGCACGTTCAAGCGCGCACCGCGCACGCCGACAAGCAATGCCGCCTTGGCCTCCTGCCGGGCCAAGACCTTGCGATGGGAGCGGATCCACGCGATGATCACGCGCTCTGCAGGCTTACCGAAAGGAACAACCCGTTCCTTATTTCCCTTGCCAAGAACCTTCAGGGTACGTCGTTCGAAGTCGATGTCGTCCACGTCCAGGGCCACGAGCTCGCTGATGCGCAATCCGGACGCGTATAGCAGCTCCGCGATGACCTTGTCGCGTGCCGCTACCGCCTGGCTCCTGGCATCCGGGCCTGATTCCGCTGCGCTTTCGCTATCGCCTGCACCGGCAGTCACCTCAGTTTTTTCGGAGAGCAGGCGATCGATCTGGCTTGGCTGCAAAACGTGCGGAAGCCGCCGCTCCTTCTTGGGCGCGGCCAGCCGCAAAGCGGGGTCGGTGTCGATCAATTGGTGCTTCAGCGCCCATGCGAAGAAATTCTTCACCGCAGAGATCCGCCGGGCCAAGGTAGTTCGGGAAACCTGCGCTTCGTGAAGCTGGGCCAACCAGTCGCGGAGCATCTCGACCGTAATCTGCTTGAGGCTCGGATCCTGGGACTGGTGCTGCAGGAACTGGCCAAGGTTGCGCAAGTCCACGTCGTAGGCTCGCAGAGTATTAGCGCTTCGGCCGCGTTCGCGTTGCAGGTACTCCAGGTAATCCGCAACCGGCTCGGCGAACTTTGCCGACAGCGCAGTGCTGGTGTGCGTCGTTGGTTCTTGCTTCATCACTATTGAGAATACCCCCAGCTGCTTCTCTGGCTAGTTCTGGCGCACCAGCTTCCAGGTCAAGCCATCGGTAGCGGCCATGTCCAGCGACTCCAACCGGTTGATGGCCCGGAGCGTCTTGATCAGTGGCACGCCACTGCGCGCCGAGATTTCATCGACCAGCATCCCTTTGGCGAAGGACATCGTGTCGTACACCATGCCTTCATCTTTGCTCAGGTTGTCAGTAAGGCGCGGCTGGGCTTTGGAACTGGGCGACTCTGTTTGGCGATGCTGGCCCAGCAGGCCCAGTGCGTCTTGCGGACTGGCAAGCAACGCCGCACTGCCCTCCGCAATCAAGCGATGGCATCCTGCCGAGTTGGGAGCGAAAACACTGCCTGGAACAGCTGCAACATCGCGTCCGAGCTCGACCGCATGGCTGGCGGTGTTCAGCGCACCGGAACGGTGGCGCGCTTCGCTGATGATGACTAGCCTGCTCAATGCGGCGATCAGCCGGTTGCGGTTCAGGAAGCGGAAGCGAGCGGATGTGGTCCCGGGCGGCACCTCGGATATCAGCACGCCGCGGGCAATAATCTGGTTCAGGAGATTGCTGTTGCCCGAAGGGTAAAGCCGATCGATGCCACCAGCCATAACGGTGATCGTTGGCGGACCCGGGTGCTGCCAATCCTCCACGCTCAGCGCTGCACGGTGCGCGCTGGCATCAATGCCGTAGGCGCCGCCCGAGACGACGGTATACCCACTCAATGCCAATGTCCGGCCAAGATCAAAGGTGACTTGATCACCGTAGTCGCTGGCGTCGCGTGAGCCGACGATGGAAACGTTGCTGGCCAGCTCTTGGCCTTCAAGCAGCTGGGGGTTTGCCGATCGCCACCATAGGCACAGCGGACGACCGAGATGCAGGTCGGCTAGCTGACGTGGCCAGGCGGCATCGGTGGGGATCAGCAGTCCTCCGCCAACCCGAGCGGCGGCATCCAGGGCGCCCACCGGGTTGCTCAGCGGCAGGCGTTTCCGCCATCGGGTCAGCGCCACTTTCAGGTCTTGCGCGGAATCCCCGGAAGGGTGGAATCCCAGGATTCCGTCCACTGGAAGCTTGAGCGCAGACGGATAGAAATCCTCTCGCTGGATCAAGCGCAGCAACTCCTGTGTGCTCATGAGTTCCAGCAGGGCCGTGGCCACGTAGTCGTTGGGCTCTATGAGCTGGTTCAAGTGAGCATAGACCCGACGCTCCTGGGAGCTTGGGGTCACCGATCCCCCGGCAGTGTTCGTATTACTGGAAGTCATGACCTTACCTAGCTGCTTTCCAAGTTCTGGCGGAGATGACCGGCGATGGCCAAATCGTCCGCGGTCGGTGCTGTGTGTTCCTGATGATCTGCCACAGTCCACGCGACCCTCAAGAGGCGGTGGATTGCCCGGGCAGAGAGCCCGCGCCGCGTGGCAAGCTGCTCAAGCGCCGCCCGCGTCCTGGCCGGGTAGTCCAGCTCATTCTTGAGGATTTGCGTTGGAATCTGCGCGTTGCAGGCAATTGAGAACTTTCCCAGCCGAGCCTGGCTGCGTGCTCGGGTGGCCACGACTCGTTCACGAACCTGAGCACTGGATTCGTTCGGTGCCGAGTTCAGCAGCTGGGCTTGCGGAACCGGGTTGACCCTGACCTGCAGATCGACACGGTCGAGAATCGGTCCCGAGAGCCGGGCGAAGTAGCGCCGGCGAGCCATGGGAGTGCAGGTGCATCCGGTACCGGTTCCGAAATTCTTTCCGCAGGGACACGGGTTGGAGGCCATGATGAGTTGGAAACGGGCCGGCAGACGCTGGTGCCCTCGGATCCGCGCAAGGTTGATATACCCTTCTTCGATCGGTTGGCGCAGCGCATCGAGTACGCCTGTATGGAATTGCGCTGCTTCATCGAGGAACAGGATGCCGTGGTGGGCGCGCGTAATGGCGCCGGGAATCAGTTGTGCTGTTCCACCGCCAATCAGCGCTGATCGGGACGCGGTGTGGTGCGGTGCGACAAAAGGCGGCGTGCGTTGCAACTGGTCCAGTTCACCGGCACCTCCCCGGGTAATGGAATGCACCGCTGTGGCTTCGAGAGCCTGGAGATCATCCAAAGGCGGCATGATTGTCGGCAGGCATTTGGCCAGCATGGTTTTTCCGGCGCCGGCCGGCCCAACCATGATCAGGTGGTGTCCCCCGGCCGCTGCCAATTCCAGTGCGAGCCGTGCTTCCTGTTGCCCGTTGACCAGGCCCAGATCCACCTCGTCGGCAGCGGCTCCGACGGCATGCCCACCAGTTTGGTTAGCTGATTGCGGTGGCCGGTGGCGCAGGTAGGTAGTAATTTGATCCTTTGCCGCTCCACAGAACGCCATGACCTGCCCGAGGTGGCGCAGCGCAATGACCTCTACGCCACCCACCAGCCGGGCTTCCGCTCCGTTCTCTTCGGCCACGATCACCTGGTCAAGTCCATGGGCGCGAGCCAGTTGCACGGCTGGCAGCACCCCAGGTACCGGCCTCAAGGTGCCATCCAGGCCGAGTTCTGCCATGTACAGGGTGCTTGCTGAAGCGAACAGTTGCTGATCAGCGGCCAAGGCGGCAATGACGATGGCAAGGTCAAAAGCTGACCCGTATTTCGGCAGCGTGGCCGGGGATAAATTGACCGTCAGCTTTCGGTTGGCTAGCGGGATTCCTGAATTCCGTGCCGCTGCCTTGATCCGTTCGCGGGCCTCGCTCAAGGATGCGTCGGGCAAACCCAGCAGGACGAATCCCGGGATGCCGTTGCCTAGGTCGGCTTCGACTTCCACCAAGGAAGCGCTGACCCCGTGCAGGGCCACGGCACTGGTTCGAGCGGTACTCATGAGTGCACATTTTCATGCAGGTTGCAGTCGAATCCGGTCGCCGTCGCGTAGACCTCGACGACATCCACGCGAACTTCGGGCAGAAACAGGCGATGGGTGCGGGCCCAGAAGAGAAGCAGCTTGTTGAGCCGGCGAAACTTGGCCGGGGTGATCGCGTCGAAGCCGGAACCGAAGCGTTGCGACGACCGCGTTTTAACCTCGACAGCCACGATCTGGCCATTTCCAGCCCGCGCTACCAGATCCAGCTCCCCTGCCGGGCATCGCCAATTGCGATCGAGGATTTCGTAGTGCTGTCCTGCGAGAAATGCGGCGGCGGCTCGTTCCCCGTCGGCACCTAGCCGTTGTTTCTCGGTCTGCATGCTTGCTCCTCGATGTCTATGATCCGTTATGGAAACATCGTCGGAGATTCATAAGCCACGGCAGCAGCACGGGCCGCGGAATGTGGATATCTCGTTGCCAACGAGAAAGCCAGCCCTGTTCTGGAAACAGAGCCGGCTCTCGGATACCTATGCAGCTTGAGCTAGTTTCCCAGTCCGTCTTTGGGAATCTGGAACTCGTCGGGGTTGAGTTCTTCGACGTTGACGTCCTTGAACGTCAGCACCTTGACGGACTTCACGAAGCGGCCTTGGCGGTAGATGTCCCAAACCCACGCGTCCGTGAGGTTCAGCTCGAAGTACACTTCCCCGGCATTGGACAGGGTCTTCACGTCCACCTGGTTGGCCAGGTAGAAGCGGCGTTCGGTCTCGACCACGTAATTGAACAGCCCCACCACGGTCTTATACTCGCGGTACAGCTGCAGTTCCATGTCGGACTCGTAGTTTTCCAGGTCGTCGGCAGCCATCACTTTGCTTTCTTTGTCGTGGCTTCACCTTGGGCCTGATCAGCGCCCGAAGTCAAGTTCCAGCTCTTTCGGTGGTAGTCGCAGGGACCCTGTACGACAATCGCGGCACGATGCGCTGCGGTGGCATAGCCCTTGTTGATCTCCCAACCGAAGTACGGATGCTCCGTGGCCAGGCCTACCATGATGCCGTCACGTTCGACCTTGGCCAGTATGGATGCACCGGCGATAGCCTGGCAGGTCATGTCCCCCTTCACGATGGTAGCCACGGGGATATGCAGGCCGACGGGCTCGCGGTCATCGGCCAGGATATCGAACAGGTCCCGTTCGGGCGCGGTCAGCCAGTCGTAGCTGCCATCCAGAAGCGCCGCTTCAGGCTGGACGGCGCACTGCGCCATGGCCCGTGATCCGGCCAGGCGCAGGGCTCCAGTGACACCGAGCGCGTCGATTTCAGCTGCCGAGGCATGCCCCACGCCATAGCCGACGGCCCATTGGCGCACTGGGTCAACCAGTGCCATCCGGGTGTCCGGGCTCAGGAGCTTGGAATCGCGCAGTTCAGGGAATTCGGTGACTTGCTGGATATCGATCACTGTCATTCCGACGGTAATCGGACCAGCCAGCGCGCCGCGTCCCACCTCATCGACTGCGGCGATGTAGCGGACGCCATGTCTGGCGGCCAGGGCGCGCTCGTGTTCGAGTGTGGTTGCCTTGCTCTTGGAATCAGCCATGTGCAGGTACGCTACTCAGCCACTGGGTGCGGGACATCGGAGAAGACTTCTTCATGGGAGTCGATGGTGCCCCAGCGCGAAGTAGGCCACGAGATCACCGAAGCTCGGCCTTGGACGGATTCGATGTCGACGAAGCCGCCTTGGCGGTCGGCGTGGAAGCGGGAATCCGCGCTGGCTGCACGGTGATCGCCCATCACCCAGAGCTTTCCTTCTGGGACGGTCACCTTGAATTCCATATCTGATGGGCTGTCTCCGTCGTAGATGTACGGCTCGTCGATGGGCTCGCCATTGATCGTGATGGCACCTTCTGCGGTGCAGCATTCCACGGTGTCACCGGGCATGCCGATGATGCGCTTGACCAGGTACTGCTCGTCGGCCGCGGGAAGCACGCCGACAAAGGAAAGCACGTTCTGTAATGCGGTGGGGTACTCGGTCAGCGGCGGCAGCCACTCCTGGTCATCTCGGAATACGACGACATCTCCGCGTTCCAGGTCGAAAGGACCGGGAACCATGAGGTTGGCGAAAATCCTGTCGTCGACCTCGAGAGTATGCTCCATGGAGCCGGATGGGATGTAGTAGGCACGGAAGAAGAAGGTCTTGATCACAAATGAGAGCAACAGCGCGATCGCGATAATGATGACAATCTCGCGAACGAAGCGCCATAGTTTGTAAAGTGGTCCCCGGCTTCGAGGAGTCTCTGCTGATGCTGCACTCACGATTCGATTAGTGCCTTCCATTGTCGCGTGTTATCCCCATCTTACGTGCCGAATCAGGCGCAACGTATCATTGCACGGCTACGGCCAGTTGCTCCGGAACGCGCCAACGGCCAGTCCCGGCGAAGGGACTGGCCGTTGGCGCGACCGAGACAGCGGAGTCTGGGCTACTGGGTGGCTGCTGGCGTCATGATGCCGCCGCTCTCCTTGTAGTCCACAGGGATTTCGCCGATGGGCTTCTCATCGTCGATCAGCTTTTCGACAGCTTCGAGCTGGCTCTTGTCCACCGACAAGGTGATTCCCCCGGTCTCAGGATTCAGCGTGTAGGCATGGATGGCGTTGCGCACAGGGTTTTCCTGCTTGCTTTGCCACTTCATGATTTCGGCGATTGCCGAGCGGAGTTCTTCGCTGCTGAATTGGACCAGGTGCCCGACGGCACCGGCTTCTTCAATGGTGGATAGCTGTTCTTCGCTGGTCGTTGAAACGTTCAGCTTCCCGTCCTTGATCCAGCCTTGGACGTAGTCGTCGCCCAATGCTTCGGAAAGCTGGTCATTGGTTTGGAGCAGTGTATCTTGGTCCACGGCATTCTCACTTGAATTGTCTGTTTGCTGCGAGGATTCCGATGCCGTAGCGCTTGCCGAAGGCTGCGTGCCTGGATCGGTTCCCTGTCCGCAGCCGGTAAGCAAAAGTGCAGCCATGGCGGCGGTAGATGCCAGCATGATTGGCGTGCGTGAAGTTCTAGCATTCGAATTCATAATTTACACCTCGGTGGTATTCACGTTGCCGCAACGATCTTAGCTATCAGGCTAGTGCTAATTTCGTAGAGCAACCAAGGAGCTACATGTGTGCCAAGTAAAAATGCCCCGCTACTTGTTCCAAAGTAGCGGGGCACTTTCAGCAGGATCTATTCCCGTGGGTCAAGAATCCCTTAGCCGTGACGGCGTGCGCTGCGGCGGAACAGCAGGAATGCTGCACCGGCCAGAGCCATTGCACCACCAGCGGCGATCAGCGGAACGCTGCTCGAACCGGTGTCTGCCAATGGATCTTCCTTCTTAGGAGTTTCCTTTGGAGTTGCAGACTTGCTTGGCTCGTCGTCCTTAGGCGCTTCCGACTGCTCCTCATCTTCCGAAGCGGAAGGCGAGGTCGATGGCTCGTCGGATTCATCCTCGGACGGCGATGGCGAGGTGCTCTCGGAAGGCTCTTCGGTTGGCTCATCAGTCGGGTCCTCGGAAGGCGAGGTCGATGGCGTCTCCGAAGGTTCTTCGGTTGGCTCGTCAGTCGGAGTCTCAGTTGGCTCGTCAGTCGGAGTCTCAGTTGGAGTCGGCGTTGGGGTTGGGGTCGGAGTCGGCGTCGGAGTTGGGGTCGGCGCAGCAACGATCACGACGTTGGCGTTGACCCGCTCAGAGGTGTTGAATCCGTTCTTGGCCTGCAGGGTGAACGAGTACTCGCCCAGCTTCTCCGGTGCGGTGAAGCTGAAGTTGCCTTCGGCATCCACAGTCACGGTATCGACAACCTTGCCGTCAACGATGATGTTGACCTTGGTGCCGCTGGCGGCGTTCTTGACGGTGCCGGTGATGGTATCGCCAGCCTCAACCTCGGTGCCGTTCTCCACGGACAGTGCAGGTGCGTTCACGAAGAACTTCACCTGGTAGCCGTCAATGTAGCCCTTCTTGAAGACATCGTCCAGTGAGGTGTACATCGCAACGTCGTCCGCGTTGTTCTCGATTCCGTCCTCGCCGCCGGAGTTGGCGGAGTTGATGCCCACGGCCTTGCTGCCGACGAGCACTGGTCCACCGGAGTCGCCCTGGTCCAGCACGGTCTGGCCCGGGTTCTCTGCGGAGTAGCCCCAGACCGAACGCACGGTGTCGTTCTGGCCGTAGACGAAGAAGACGCCTTCGCCGTAAATTTCCGAGCAGCTCCAGCCGGTGGTGCGGCCAGCCGAGCAGGCCTCGGACCCGATGACTGCCTTGGACACGCCGGTCACGTTAATGACCTTGTCACGCTCGTCCTGGCCTTCTGGCCACTGCGAGACCGCAGCGTGCAGGTTCAGCTCAGGGTTGATGTCGTCGATCACCGAGATGTCGGTGCCCGGCTCCAGGTTCTCGAACTCTTCTTCAGTCATCGAGTTCAGTTCTTCGATGGTTAAGCCCGAGTTGTCCGGGCCACCGAACTGGTTGAAGCCAAAGGTGCCCAGTTTCGCGCCGATGCCTTCGATCACATTGGGTGCCGACTGCTCGACCAGACCAAGAATCTTGGTGGTGCCATCCTCGGTGCAGTGGCCTGCGGAAATGACTGCATCCTCGCCGGCGGAGTTCCAGGCGTTGAAGCCCAGCGAGCAAACGGTGGTTGCGTCGGAAGGCTGGCCGGACTGGTCCATGGCGTATCCCATTGCACCGTAGACGTCTTCCAGGGCGGTAGTCTCGGCGACGCCGGAGCCTTCTTCACCCTCGACGTACTTGGCCTGGCTGACGAATTCTTCGATGGTCAGGTCCTCGGCCGAGAGCTCGGCAGACTTGGATTCGAGAGCCTTGGCTTCCTTCTTCTCGAAGCCTTCAGCATAGATCTTCAGGCCTTCGGCGGTGTTCAGAATCGCGGTAATGCGCTTCATTTCCTTCGGCGCAACGGTCTTCGCAAGTTCCTTGTAAACCTGTCCTGGAGTCTTGACCTCGGCGTCGAGGACCTTCATTTCCAACTTGGTGGGTGCTGGAGTTGCGGTCTCGGCGATGATCTTCTTCGCCTTGTCTGCGTCGTCCTTGCCAACGGTGATTTCGGCCTTGCCGTCCTTCACCGAGGCAGTGGCTTCCACGCCCTTTTCGTTCAGTTCGTCGCGAACCTTGGAAACAGCGTCGCTGGTTTCCCCGTCCTCGACGTACTCTTCAACCGACTTGTCGAGGTCTCGCTCGATAGCCTTGTCGAGACCTTCGGTATCGACAGCGCTTGCGCTCGGCGATGGCTTCTCGCTAGCCGGAGTGGAAGCAGTCGGCGATTCGGAAACCGTCGGCGCTGCCGCTGCAGGCATGAAGCTCGAACCGACCACCAAAGCGGTCGCGGCTGCTGCAACGATGCCGCGCTGCGCAGTCTTCTTTTTTGGATGTGGCATTAACGCTTCTCCCAGATTTATGGTGCGAGTGCTTGCGTTTCCCCTTACCTAAGGGCGCACGCGTAAGCACAGGTGTTGTTACCAAAATGAAACAATACTTCGTTCCCGCACAGCTTTTCAAGCATCGAATCCAACAGAAATATAAACTCCGAACTTTGTTTCACCTAGTCAAATAGGCCTGCCCAAATCGACTCAGGTCACAAATTACGAGCCAGTAGCGTTGGTTTAAGATTGGACTACTCTTTCTCATCCCAAGTCAGCTTGGTAGATCCTGAGCGTTATCACAATATTTGCACACCAACTGCACAGCAACACGGGCCCCGTGAAAATCCATCCAAATTAAGTACATGAAGATAGAAAAAATGGTGCCGGATGGGTAGTTCTACCCATCCGGCACCAGCAAATTCGTTGCTTGTGACGGCGTGTCACCTGATATCTGAGCGCTGATCGAGAGGCCAAATTACCTCTGCGGCCTTACCAGTAACCCGTTCAACACTGATCATCCCGCCGCCGCTGGCACCCAGCAACGAGCGCGAATCCTTGGAAGTGGACCGGTGATCGCCCATGACCCACAATCGGCCTTCCGGCACTTCTACGGAAAATTCCTGTTCACTTGGAGCATCCCCGGGGTAGATGTACTGCTCATCTACAGGCTCTCCGTTAACGAGCAGCCGCCCATCAGCACCGCAGCATTCCACGGTGTCTCCCCCGACGCCGATGACGCGCTTGACGTACTTGTTATTGCTGCCAGCGAGGCTGAACGCCGAGAGCAGATCATCAGCGAAACTGGCCTTGGCGTAGGGCAGGAACGAGCCGCGGCCATCGAAAACGATGATGTCTCCGCGCTGCGGTTCGGAATCAAAGTAGGCGCGGCGGTCCACGGAGATGCTTTGGCCAGGGTTGAGCGTGGGCTCCATCGAGTTGGAATCGATACGGAAGACATCGATCACCGTGGCACGAAGAAGAATGGTGGCCAGCAGGCCGAAAATAACCGCGAGTACAGCGAAGCGCCAGACCCATGAAAAGGCCTGGCGCTTCATTGTTGCCCGCTCGGTGCGTGCAATCCGGTTCATGGAAGAACGCAGATTACTTCTTTGCGCCGAAGTCGCGCTTCTCGCGGATGCGAGCAGCCTTGCCGTGGCGATCGCGCATGTAGTACAGCTTTGCACGACGCACGTCGCCCTTGGTCACGACCTCAATCTTGTCGATGATTGGGGAGTGGACTGGGAAGGTACGCTCAACACCGGTGCCGAAGGAAACCTTGCGAACGGTGAAGGTCTCGCCAATACCGCGGCCCTGGCGGCCAAGGACGTAGCCCTGGAAGACCTGAACACGGGAGTTCTTGCCTTCGATGATGTTGACGTGCACCTTCAAGGTGTCGCCTGGGCCGAAGGCTGGAACGTCGGAGCGCAGCGAGGCTGCGTCAACAGAGTCAAGAATATGCATGGTGCATCTCCTAGGATCAATGCCGCAGGTCACCGAATCCTCGTAGCGGGGCCCGACACCGGTTGAAACCAGTGAAATCCCCGGAACGTTGTACCATCGATTGCCCCTAGCAATCGATGCGGCGGTCTTCTATGGCTCGAACTTCCCCCTGCGGCAGGAGTCGAACAAAAACACACCAAGAAACAATTATGCCGTATCAGCGAAGCCGACGCGAGTCTGCCCGAAATGGCTTCGAGTGATTTTCCCCTCTTAGCCGTTCCCAGTGCCGGCGCCGGTGGCCCAGTCCAGTTCGGCCTTGGGGGTAATGGCACCGTCAACGAGCGCAAATCCGTTGTGCCACAGGGCATCGCGGTCTTTCCGGTTCAGGCTCTCGGGATCCAGCTGCATGATCAGATCGGGGCGGCGCGCAGCGGTGCGCTTGATCTGCTCATCTCGGCGGAACCGTCCCACACGCTGGTGGTTGCCGCCGAGCAGCACCTCCGGGACATCGCGGCCTCGCCAGGATGCCGGCTTGGTGTAGACCGGGTATTCCAGCAGGACATCCGAGTGGGATTCTTCGACCAGGGATTCAGGGTTGCCGATCACCCCGGGGATCAGCCGGGCGATGGCTTCGACCATCACCATCACAGCGACCTCTCCCCCGTTGAGCACGTAATCGCCGATGGATACCGGGATGACGTTGAAGTTCTCGTGCGCATACTCGATGACGCGCTCGTCGATGCCCTCATAGCGGCCGCAGGCGAAGACCAGGTGCTCTTCTTCGGCAAAGTCGTAGGCCATTTGCTGGTTGAAGACAGTGCCTGCAGGCGACGGGACGATCAACGTCGGCTTGGGACCGGCAGCGTCGGCTGGGCGCACCGAGTCAAGTGCCTGACCCCACGGCTCGGGCATCATCACCATGCCGGCTCCACCACCGTAGGGGGTATCGTCGACCTTTCGGTGCTTGTCGGTGGTGAAGTCGCGCAGGTTGGTGACATTCAGATCCAGGATGCCGTCTTGCGCGGCGCGTCCGATCAGCGACAGCGAGAGCGGCTGCAGGTACTCAGGGAAAATCGAGATGACGTCCAGACGCATGGCTTACTTTGTTCCCTCTTCTTCGCTGCCTTCTTCATCGCTGTTCAAGGTCAGCAGTCCTGCCGGCGGGGTGATGACCACGATGCCGGCTTCCGGATCGATCTCCGGCACGAACTCGTCGACGAACGGCAGGTAGATTTCCTCGCCGTCAGCGTCTTCGAAGACCAGCAGATCCTGGGCTGGATTGGTGCGCAGTGCGGTGATGACGCCGACCTGCTCGCCATCGAGCATGACCTTCAGATCCAGCAATTCGTGCTCGTACCATTCGTCCGAGTCGTCTTCCGGCTCGTCCGAGACCTCGATTTCCAGGCGTGCGCCACGCAGGGTTTCCGCCTGGTTGCGGTCGGCAATTTCCTTGAAGGCGAGCAGCAGGATGGTCTTGTTCCAGCGGGCGTTCTTGATGGTCAGGGTTTTGACCGGGCCGTCGACGACGATGAATTCTTCGCCAGCGGTGAAGCGCTCTTCCGGGTTGTCGGTCATGACCTGGACGGTGACTTCACCACGGATGCCGTGGGGCTTGCCGATGCGGGCAACCTGCAATCGCATAGTCTGCTGCTCTTTCTGCACTAAGTTCCGTGGCGTGCGCCGGGAGACTGGTTTGGAAATTCTAGGGTAAACACGAAAAGGAGTTCCCGTCACTTCTCAGGACGGAAACTCCTTTCGTTTCGAAGCCAACTTACAAGTCAGACTTCTAAGTTGTTCAGCCTCGGCGACGGTCGGTGTCGATTACATCGACACGTACCGGCTCCTTGGCCAACGCTGCCATCACGGTGCGCAGTGCTCGCGCGGTGCGTCCCTGGCGTCCGATCACACGACCGAGATCCTCAGGATTCACACGAACTTCGAGCAGGTCGCCGCGGCGGGTTGACTTCAAGGCAACCTTGACGTCTTCCGGTTCCTCGACAACCCCGCGTACCAGATGGTCTAGCGCGTCAACGAGCACTGTTACTCAGCCTCGGTAGCTTCGGCCTCTGCCTCTTCAGCAGCTGGCTTCTCAGCCTTCTTGGTGATTGCCTCTGGGAGGATCACGGAACCCTTTTCAGGAGCAACGAATGCTGGCTTAGGCTCGGCAACCTTGTAGGTGCCTTCCTGGCCATCGATGCCCTTGAACTTCTGCCAGTCACCGGTGACCTTCAGCAGTGCGTGTACCTGCTCGGTTGGCTGTGCGCCAACGGACAGCCAGTACTGTGCACGATCCGAATCGATCTCGATAACCGATGGGTTCTCGGTTGGGTGGTACTTGCCGATCTCCTCGATGGCACGGCCATCGCGCTTGGCGCGCGAGTCCATGACGACAACGCGGTAGAAAGGTGCGCGCATCTTGCCGAAGCGCTTCAGACGAATCTTTACGGCCACTTTTGTGGTCTCCTGTTTCTCAACATGGTCGAATCCAATTTTTGGCACCTGTGGGGCAGGCCTTACTGGTTGGACTCTAAAAGGACAGGATTCGTAGCGGAGAGAGGGGCCACTGCGAATCGAGTACCCTGCAATTATGCCAGAGAGCAGGCTGGCTGGCCAACTCCATCTGGCGCAACGTGTCGGGCAATGATCATGAGCTTGCTCACCCCGGAGGCCATGCTGATTTGCAGCTCGTAGTATTTATTCTATGACCGTCACTTCCGCTTTGCTGGCCTTCAGCGCCGTTGCCGCCTTGATGACCCTGATTCCGGGTGTCGATACTGCGTTGATCCTTCGTTCGGCGATCACCCGTGGGCGCGGCGAGGCCATGCTGGCCGGGCTGGGGATTTGCACTGGTGTCTTCGTCTGGGGCGTGGCCGCGGCCGCCGGAGCATCGGCCATTCTGGCCGCGTCGGCGCTGGCGTACCAGATCCTCACTTACGCCGGCGCTGCCTACCTGGTCTTCCTGGGCGGGCAGATGATCTACCGGAGCCTGCGCAAGAAGCAGCTGCCGAGCACCGAAATCCCGGTGCCGCAAAGCGGCATTCGAACCTACCTGACCGGCCTGGTCACCAACGTGCTGAACCCGAAGATCGGCGTTTTCTATATCGCGGCCATCCCACAATTCACCCCTGCCGGCAGCAATGCCCTGCTCATGGGCGTCGGCCTGTCCGCCGTGCATGTTGCCCTCACCCTGATGTGGGCCGCCATTCTGGTATTCGGAGTACGGATCGCTGGACGCTGGCTGAGCTCAGCCAAGGCGGTGTCCTGGATGGATCGGATCACCGGGACGGTACTGATCGGTTTCGGGCTGAAGGTCGCGCTCTCGCGGCCGTAACCTCGTGCACCAGCCGCCGTGGCGGCGCAGCTGGGCATTCGGCGTGCTCAGGCAGCTACCGGGACACAGTTTCTTCGCGGCATTTGCAGCGGATCCAGGTGCTTGGGCAGCAGGATGTGCGCCAGTCCCCCGACCGTAACCACGGAGAGCAACCCGGCATGGACGGCATGGTGGTGCCGCCGGCACAGGCAGCTGCCGTTGCGCGTCGAGGTGCATCCGCCTCGCTCCCACCAATTGTCGTGGTGGTATTCGATCATTTCCGGTGGTGCGCTGCATCCCGGGACAATGCATCCACGGTCTCGGGCGAAGATCGCCCGTTTCATCGCTTCCGTGAAGAAGCGTTCCTTGCGCCCCACATCCAGCGGCTGGCCATCGGGCCCGAACACCACCCGGTAGATCTCGCCCTGGCAGATCAGCTGGGCGGTATCCACGGAATCGAGTTTCAACCCATGATCTGTGGTGGCTCCCAGCTTGCCTGGATCACCCAGATCCTGCAGGTCGTTCAATTGGATGTGGATGCCGATCCTTGGCGTGATGCCCTTGGCTGGCGACCCTGTCGAACGCTGCTTCAGCGCGGCCAATAGTGCATTGAGCCGACGCTGAGGCACGGGCACGTCCCCATCGCCAAGCAAGGCGGAATCCTTAGAGCCATTAGTGCCATCAGTGCCTTGAGCATCTTGGGTGCCTGGCTGCCACTCGGAGGACCTGGACTCTGCGTCCTCCTGGTACTCAGACTCGCAGTGCTCTTCGTGTTCTTCGTGTTCTTCTTGTTCTGCTTGGGCCCACGGTGGCGGAGGTTCGCTGCTGCTGAACAAGTCGTCGCTGGCTGGCTCGTCCGCGGCGTTAGCCTGTTGGCGTGGCGCCGCGTCTGGGGCGGCTCCGGCCGCACGGGCGGCCTTGCCTGCGGTGGTGCGCGGATTGTCCGCCTGGGCCAGGGTGGAGCGGAATTCCTCGCGCTGGGTTCCGCCGATCAGCAGCTCGTACTTGTCGCAGTCCCCGACGGTGCCCCGCGGATAGATGCCCGGTTGCGGAGTCCGTGTCTGCGTGCGGGCCTTGCGTTCGGCGCTCAGCATGGCCGACAGCTTGGTTTCGCGGGTGGCGCGATCGGGTTCCTGCAGCAGCTCGGCGGCTTGTTCTTCGAGCAGCTGGCCCTGGGCATTGCAGGCGGTGGGTTGCAGCGGCTGGCCCTGGAAGCTGGTGTCTGCCGGCTCGAACTTGTCAAGGGCGCGGGCCGCGCGGGCCACCATCCGCGGATCCAATGCAGGAGCCTCGGCGTAGAGCTTGGCCAGTTGCGCGAAGCGCGGTGCGGCGGTGCTGCCATCCATCAGCCGGCGGGCGATGAGCAGGTGGGCGTCGCTGACCCGATGCTGCCCTTCGTGGGCGTTGATTCCCAGCCACCCGGCCAGGAAGTCGCCGGTGTTCTGGTAGTGGGCGCGTCCCGAATGCTGGCGGGCTGGCCGGGCCAAATTGACTGTTGAATCCGCGACGGCCGCCAGCTCATCGTCTTCCAGCAGGTGGGCACCGGTTGATTCGAGGTGGATGGCGCTGCGCAGCTGCTCGCGCAGGGCGTAGCGGTAGAGCAGTTCAACCAGCCGGGCATAGGCGGCCGCCACCCGCGGGTCATCGCTCTCGCGCAGGGCTTCAGAAAGCTTGGCCAGCAGCGCGAGGCAGGACGCCATCAGCTCCAGGAGCACGCCGGCCGCTTGGCGCGGCAGGGCCCCGGTGATGGCTTCGCGCAGGATCTGCGTCGCTGCGGCTAGCTGGTGAATTCCCATGCACCGATCATCGCCCCGGCCCATTGCGCTGGCCGGGCCGATGCCGCGAAATGTGGATAAGCGGTTATCCGCGCTGGCGGATCTTGGACTGGCGGATCACCAGGAAGATCAGGTACGGGGCGCCAATCACCGCGGTGGCCACCCCGGCGGGCAGGATCACCGGGAAGGCGCGGGCCGCGAGCAGGTCGGCCAGCAGCACGAAGATCGCCCCGATCAGCGCCGCATGCGGCACCGGCGGGATGGTGCCGCGGGCCACCAGCCGGGCGGCGTGCCCGCTGGCCAGCGCGACGAAGGCCAGCGGCCCGGCGATCACGGTCGCGGCGATGGCCAGCAGCGAGGCGATGCCCAGCATCAGCACCCGGTCGCGGCCCAGGTGCATGCCCAGGGCGCGGGAGGTGTCCGAATCCAGGGCCAGCACCTCGCGCTGGTTGCGCAGCAGCGCCGCGGCCACCAGTCCCAGCACGATTACCGCCGGGGCGATGGCGAGGTCGGCCCAGGAGATCGCGTTGATCGTCCCGGCCAGCCAGGTCAGCGCCTGCTGCGCGTTGTAGATCTCGCCCAGGGTGAGCATCCACGAGGTCAGCGCCGCGCACAGCCCGGAGAACCCCAGTCCGACCAGCACCAGCCGGTTGCTTTCCAGCGAACTGCGCCAGACCAGCGCGAAAACCAGTGCGGAGACCAGCAGTCCGCCGACGGTGGCGGCGACCGGCAGCCCGTAGAGCACCAGCAGTTCGGATCGGCCGGCGGTGTGCGCGCTGATCGCCAGCACACAGACCGCGCCCAGGGCCGCGCCGTTGGTCACCCCGAGGATGTCGGGGCTGGCCAGCGGGTTGCGCGCCACGTTCTGGGTCAGCGCCCCGGCCACGCCGAACCCGGCTCCGGCCAGCACCGCGGCCACGCTGCGCGGCAGGCGGAATTCGAGGATCGCCAGTTCGGTGCGCGCATCCGGGGCCGCGCCGAAGAGCGTGGCCAGCACATCGCCGATGGCGATCGGGGTGCCGCCGATGGCCAGGTGCAGGCAGAAGGCGGCGAAGGCCACGGCCAGCAGCAGCAGCCCGGTAGCCGCCGCGCGCCGGGCGCGCAGCACTTGGGCTGGCTTGGGAATCGCCCGAGTGCTCATACGGACACCGCCTTGCGCCGGCGGGCCACGTAGATGAAGAAGGGTGCGCCGAGCAGCGCGATGACCACGCCCACCGGCAGTTCCCCGGGCCGCGCGAGCATCCGGCCGAGCACATCGGCCACGCACAGCAGCAGCGCCCCGCACAGCGCGGAGCCGGGGATCACCCAGCGGTAGTCGGCGCCGAAGATGCGCCGGGCAATGTGCGGCACCAGCAGGCCGAGGAAGGCGATCGGCCCGGCCAGGGTGACCGCCAGCCCGGACAGCGCCACGATCGCGGCCAATCCCAGGCCGCGGGCGTGCAGGGCGGTGATCCCGAGGCTGCGTGCCGAATCCTCGCCCAGGGTCAGCGCGTTCAGCCCGCGGGCATTGGCCAGCGCCAGCACGGTGCCGGCGATCAGCAGCGGCCACAGCGACAGGAAGGACTCGTAGCCCTGGACCACGGAGCCGACCTGCCAGAAGCGCAGGGTTTCCAGCGCGGCCTCGCTGAGCAGCACGATCGCCGAGACCACCCCGGCGCACAGCGCGGTGACCGCGGCACCGACCAGCAGCAGGGTGATCGGCGATCCGCCGCGCCCGTCGATGCGCCCGATGCCGAAGACTACCAGGGCCGCGAGCAGCGCCCCGCCCAGCGCCAGCAGCGCCTGGGTCCATGCCGGCTGCGGGCCAGTGAAGGCGGCCACCGAGACGATGGCCAGGGCCGCACCCTGGTTGATGCCCAGCAGGCCGGGTTCGGCGATCGGGTTGCGGGTGTGCCCCTGGATCAGCGTGCCGGCCATGCCCAAAGCGGCGCCGGCGGCCAGTGCGGTGACGGTGCGCGGCCAGCGGATCTCCCGGATGGCGATGTCGCTGACCTGCCCGTCGGGTGCCAGCAGTGCGTGGCGCAGCTCGGCGAAGCTGGAGGTGGTGCTGCCGATCCACAGGCTGAGCCCGATGGCGGCGCCCACCGCGGCGGCCAGGACCAGCAGTGAGCTGATGCGCGGTGTGGTGCGGTTGATGGTCGGTGGCCTTTCTCGGGCCGCGAGGTGCGCGGCGGGTGCGAACGGGGGTTGCGATCGATTATGTCGCAGGATGTTGACCGGTGCGGCCGGAATCGTGCTACTGTTCATCTCGCGCACTGAGCTTACCCTTACCTAAATGGGGCTGGCAAAAATACATCATGCGTCATTTAGTAAATCGTCTTCACGGAAAGCACTCGCATGCATACTCCCCGCATCCTCGCACTGACCGCGGCCTTGGCGGCGGCCTCGCTGGCCCTGTCCTCCTGCGCAAGCTCGGCGCCGAGCACCGAACCGGCCGAAACCGCCGCCACCGCGCAGGCCGATGCCAGCTTCCCTGCGAGCATCAAGCATTTCCGCGGCACCACCGAATTGGCGCAGCGCCCGCTGCGCGTGGCCGCGCTGGATCCTTCCTATGTGGATGCAACCATGCTGCTGGGCGCCGAGCTGGTGGCCTACACCGAGTACCGCCAGGGCGACAATCCCTTCCCGGAGTACCTCGGCGACATCTCGGATTTGACCGATGAGGCAGTGAACGTCGGCACCATCGCCGAACCGGATTTGGAGAAGCTGCTGGCCACCGCGCCGGATGTGATCATCTCCGCCGACGTGCGCCAGGGCGCCATGTACGACCAGCTGAACAAGATCGCCCCGACCATCTTCTCCGAGTCCACCGGTCCGACCTGGAAGGAGAATGTGGTGCTGCTGGGCGAGGCCCTGGGCAAGAAGGAGCAGGCCGAGCAGGCCGTCGCCGACTACGAGGCCCGTGCTGCCGCGGTGGGTAAGGAAATCCTGGCGAAGAAGCCTGAAACCACCTATTCGCTGGTGCGCTTCGCCGGCGAGGACACCGCCCGCCTGTACGCCACCGATTCGTTCATCGGCGAGATCATGGTCGACATGGGCATCCCGCGCCCGAAGGACGCGCCGGACACCACCGAGTCGATTTTTGTTCCGCTCTCGCCGGAAGAAATCCTGAAGGCCGACGCCGAAGTGATCTTCCAGTCCACCTGGGCGCCGGAAGGTGCCGAGGGTGACGCATCGCGCGCCCAGGAGAAGAAGTTCACCTCCAACCCGCTGTGGGAGAAGCTGGAGGGCGAGGTCATGCCGGTTGACGACTCGATCTTCCTCTCCTCGGTTTCGCTGCAGGGCGCCGGTGAGGTCATCACCCAGGTGGCCGAGCACTTCGAGGTCGACCCGCAGCTGCCATAGCGGCCGCGAGCAGCTCCAACCATTAAAAAGAATCGAGTCCCTGCCCGGCGTCATTCGCCGTAGGCAGGGACTCGATGCTGTTAACTAGCGGCCCCGAAAGGTGCCGCGCTCAATCAGTGGTTATCTGGCGGCCTTGCGCACCGGATCGACAGCGCTCTCCGCGTGCTTCAGCCGCTTCTCAGCGCGCTTCTCCTTGATGCTCTTGCCTGGTTTTTTCGCTTCGCCCTTGCGCGGGGATTTGCTCGACATGACGTGCCGTCCTTTACCGGAGACGCACTGCGCCTCCAACAAATGCGGGGAGAGTACCCCATGACCACGACCATAGGAAGTTTCGCCCAGAAGGGCAAGGGATACTGCCAACTGGGCGATTCTTCCCATGATTCCGGCGCACTAAGCTATCACGACAGTTCAAGCATGCTTGCACTACTCACGAACGTAGATCCGCTCGGTCTAGCCTCCATGAGAAAACCGGCTTTTGCCCTGCCAAAAATGAGGCTCTTCCATGTGCTAAATCTTCATGAGTTTGGAACTCAGCCCACAGTTCTGCCCATCGCTGGTCAATGTCATCCGCTTGCATCTGATCGATGAGATGACCCATACTCGTCACCGCGAACTGCGAAAGGGAAGCAACTGTCTTGCAATACTCCCGCGCTTCGACTTCAAACAGGTTTGCTTCCATCAGCTCACTAACCAGCCCCCAGGCTGCGGCCTTTCTGGGCGAAACTTCGATGCCCGAGTAGAGCAGGAATTTTGCACGGTCGGCACCTATCCGTTCCACTAAGCGCTCTAGGCCCGGACGAGGATAAAGTATTCCAAGTTTTGCCGGAGTGATGGCAATACGGCAATCGTCGGCAGCTAATAGAATGTCGCAGGCCGCAGCGATTTGCCAAGCACCTCCCATGCAAACTCCGCGAACCAGAGCGATCGTAGGCTTACGCACTGACCTGATTGCAGAATCCGCACGTGACAAATAATCTATCGTTTCACCGTTGCCCACCTCTGCGAAGAGCACGTGCTCCAGGTCATTGAGCGCAGCCCCGGCCGAGAAATCTTGGCCTTCACCGCGGAGAACTATCACTGTGGTCTGCGGATCACGATCGAGATCGAGAATGAGTTTTTCAAGCTCGATGCACATCGCTTGGTCGAGTGCGTTCCTTTTCTTCGGATTCGAGATTTGCAGTGTGGATACTCCCGAATCGCGAAAAACTCTAATTCGGCCAGTTGCTTTGACAGTCTTCACAACTTCTGAATTCATCATCGCTGTTTGTCCGTTTCTTTTCGGCCAGCTGCAACCAGCATGTTCCTCACGATTCCCATTTCATGAAGGATCTCGTCAGTGTGCTCACCCAAGTCGGGTGCAGCCATACGCACCATGGTTGGCTGACCATCCATACTTAGCGGGTTGCGAACCAAGGGTATGCTGCTGCCATCCGAACGTCGGGCGACTTGGGTGATTCCCAAGGCCTGAGCCTGTTCTGACTCAAATGCCTGCTTGTAATCATTAATTGGCCCGCTCGGGATACCCGCCGCTCTAAAGGCCGCAATCCATTTTTCGGCGGGCTTGGCCGACAAGGCTTCGGTGATGGCTCTATCCAAAGCGTCACGGTTCGTGGTCCGTGCAGCGCTGGTAGCAAATCTTTCGTCCTGAACCCACTCCACGCGTTGCAGAATCTCGGCAAAGGCTAGCCAATGCTTGTCAGTAGAGACCGCCACGACCAACGAATCGGTCTCCGTTTCAAAAGCACCATAAGGAGCGATCGACGGATGGCTATTGCCTTGTGCTACAGGTGCTTCACCCAATGAAATCGCCTGTTGCCCTTGAAACACGGATAGGGCCAGTGCCGATTCGAACAGTGATGTAGATACCTTCTCGGTGGCAACACCACGCGTCTTGCCAAGTAAGGCAGTCACCACGCCGTAGGCTGCATTCATGCCTGAAACGATATCGACAATTGGTAGGCCTACACGATATCCAGATCCACCGGACGGGCCAGTAACTGAAGTCAATCCACTGGCTGCCTGAATCACTTGGTCTAGACCTGGCAAGTTGTGCAACGGTCCGCTTTGCCCGTAGGCGTTGATCGATACGTGGAGAAGGCCTGGATTAAGCTCAGACAATTTAGCAGGACCGAAACCCATTGCTTCGAGAGTTCCGAACTTGAAATTTTCCACTAGGACGTCGGCATGCGTTATTAAAAGTTCGAGTTTCTCTCTGCCTTCTTCGCTGTAAAAGTCAATTGACATCGAGCGCTTGTTACGATTCACCGAGTCGTAGTACAGGCTTCGCCCGTCGGAATCAAAAGGTGGCCAGTTCCGCGAGGGATCACCTCCAGTGCAGCTCTCAACCTTTATAACATTGGCTCCGAAATCTGCAAGCATCGTAGTGCAATACGGTCCAGCCAATGCGCGGCTGAGGTCTATTACAGTAAAACCTTCTAATGGCAACATGTGGTTCTCCTTAATTGCTAAAACATTGTCGGAATGACGAGAGCACCAATAAGTCCGATCGGCCCGACCACGACCATGGACATCCCCCAACGGGTCAGAAGCTTGCTCATTCGGGGGCGTTCATCCACGTCAACCGTCGCTACCAGCGTTGCTCCGACGGTGGAGAACGGAGACACATCAACGATTGAGGAACAGACACCCAGCGCGGCGATCACCGCCCACCCGGTTATGTCTCCATTGGCTACTAAAGGGATCGCGAGAGGGACCAACGCAGCAAGCATGCCGGTAGTCGACGCGAAGGCCGAAATCAAACCACCAATGAAGCAAATGAATAGAGCGGCGAGAAGCGGAGTGCCAACCTGGCTAGCAGCATGCCCAAGAAGGTCGACCGCACCCATTTCTTGCAAAACACCAACGAAGGTAATGATGCCGCCGACCATCAGCACCGTCGACCAATCAATCTTGGAAACAGCACCCTTTCCGGTCGCTGGGTCTACCAGCGTCATGACACTTGCAAAGACAAAGCAAAGAACCCCAATATCCGGATCCTGACCAATGAGAGAAAGTGAGACCACGCTAGCAACTAGGCCCATCATGCAGAGAATCGTAGTCTTCTGAACCAGGGTGAATGGGGCTAGCGACGAGGAAGTAGCGATGGGTGCCTCATTGATGCGCACCTTGATCTTTTCCGCTACTAAACCACTACGCGTGGCAAATCCCTGACGTTCAAAAGGGTGCTCTGGCATACCAGAGGACCGCGCGAAATTCGGCTTGTGATTCGAGCCGAATGCACCCGTTCGCTTTGAACGGAGAAGCTTTGGCCCACCAAACATGAAGAATGCCGCGATCAACAGGATAAAGTTAGCAACCAACGCAACGCCGAAAAGAACGAGCGGATTCAGTTCAATATCCACCGCATGCGCGGTTCCGTACGTGACAATTCCGAACAGGCTCGTGGGCGCGAATCCACCAGCACTCAGGCCACAGCCTATGGCAAGCCCCATCAGCATGCGATCTATCCCATACTTCTTTGCCAGGGGCATGCCGATGGGCGTCATCACCAAGCCGGCCAATGGGGACCCCATTGCAGCAATACCGGCGGTCAATGCAAAAAATACGAACGGAAGCAAGACTGCGCGATCACCCACTCGCAATACTGCACGCTCAATTATTTGGTCTACGGTTCCGTTAACTTGCGCAATGGCGAAGAAGTAGGTGACACCAACAAGCAGAACCAGAATTGAGACGGGGAATCCAGAAATCACGTCCTTGAGCGCCATATTTGCCAGCCAGATTCCAACTCCAGCTGCAGCTGCAAACATAATGACACCTAGATGCACTTTTCTCAGCGTCGCTACTGCAAAGACTAAAACGAACAATACGAGTGCGATGACTTGCGTTGTCATGACAAACCCTCCTTTAACTATAAACAATCGGTTCACTCAATGAACCGACGGTTCATTTTCGATTATTTGTAGGCTAGCTCACATTTTTAGGTCGGTCAACGAATCTTCTAGACTGCTTTCATGAGCACTCAAAGCGTGGTGAACGCCATACACGTCATCGAAGCGATTTCCAACTTCCAACCCGTAGGTTTGTCAGAGCTGGCTAGGACACTTGAGCAACCGAAAGCGACTGTTCTACGCGCATTACGAACCTTGGAAGAGCTCGGATGGGTAGAGCAAAGCGAAGCTCCTGCTTCGCATTGGTCCCTCACCTACCACGCTTACGCAGTCGCCGCCAGGACCGGAATGCGCCAAAACATTCGCGATTTGGCGCTCGCTCCGATGAGCGCGTTACAGGAAGAAACCTCTGAAACAATTCATCTTTGCGTTCCGGATGCGCGCAACATGGTCGTGGTAGAACGCTTAGACTCCTCACATACTTTGCGGGCCTTCATAGCGCTGGGAACAGCCCTCCAAATGCATGCATCCGGAACCGGGCTAGCTTTTCTCTCAGCGTCGGACCCCAAATTCATCGATGAGTATTTGTCTGGCCCACTTGAGGCACGAACTTCGAGCTCGTTGACCTCGCCTGCGAAAATCAGAGATGAACTTCAGGCTATTCGCGAACGTGGTTACTCGATCAACGTGGACGGGCGTAGCGAGGGCATCACCTCGTTGGGCGCTGCCATCTGCGATCGCTCGGGCGCACCCATTGGAAGCGTCTCAATCTCCGGTCCGACAAGTAGAATCACCGAATCACATTTCGAGGAATACGGTGAAAGCCTCGTTCAAACGGCCAAAATGATCACAAACCGTCTGTCCGGGACGCACTGACGCCCTTTGCGCCCGAGCATGTGCTGTGTTTAATTCTGGCAACAACAATTCGGGTCGTCGCCAGTAAGACCTAGCATTCCACCAAACGTGCAGGCAGTACTTTCCCCTTGTGCGATTGGGCTGCTCGAGAGCTGAATCGCCGAACGGCGAGTACAGCAAACAACGTACTTTAAGCGTCGCTCAGAGCTCTTATCCATGTCGTGGAACGAGAAAACGCATCTATTGATAAATTTCGCCGCTCGATAAGCGGCGGTCGGTCGAAGCCTTGGAATCTCGCATGGCAGAAATGTGATCTCGGTGCAGTAGTTCATCTTTCGTTTCAGTCCCTGTACGATCCTGCTTGCAGCCCCTGACAGTAACTAGGTAGACCTGAGTCAGCCATCCCACCGAATGACCTATCTAAATACCGCACCGCATTCATTCAATCTGGGTGGCTATAGTTGCCCTTCTTCCTCCGGACAACTTCCCGACGACGTCCGAGGGTCCGAATCGGAATCGAACCACGATACGCTGGGCAGATGACGCGGTGTGACCGGCACAACGGCGCATTCCCAGCGCCCGCCTAGCTTCACCGCGTAGGCTGAAATCTGGCGCGGGGTACTGCCTATCCTCGTGTGAAATTAACTTTCCTGTGGTCAACCTAAGGATCCTTCACCGTGGTATTCAAGGAACAGCATGTGGACGCCTATATGGTGACGTGGAAGCTGGAGCGCGAATTCGGCGGGATGACCACCGTCTGCACCCAGCGCGCGGCGGCTTTCGCCGAGCGCCATGGCTCGGCCGCTGTGATCACCTTCGCGCCGAATGCGCAGATTCCGCAGATCGCCGAAGAGCTCGTGGAACGCGGCAAGCTCTCACCGAAGGTCAAGGTGCTCAACCCCTATCTCTACCTGGCGGAGCACGACCTGCAGCCGCAGGAGCGCATCCCGGGCAGGAAAGCGGAACCCGCGCACCAGGACTTCACCCTCAGTGATTCCGTTCGCCATCCCGGCGGGACCGGCGTGTTCTGCGAGCACAGCGTGGCCGGTCCGGAGGGCGAGGTCAGGCAGACCGCCTACTTCCGCAACGACGGCACCGTCTTCCTGACCGATACGAAGTTCCACGACGGCAAGCACCGCCGCATCCTCGAGGCGTTCGACCGCACCGGAATGCTGGTGGCGCGTTTCAACAGCGCTGCATCGTTCTACCGCTATTGGCTTTCGCAGATCGTCGACCACCCGGATTCCCTGGTGGTCATCGACAGCAAATTCACCGCGGCCATGCTCGCCTCCTGGAAAACCGTGCATGTGCCCAAGGTGTTCGCCTTCCACAGCATTCATGTGGCCAAGGGACAGGATTTGGCCACCGGCAAGCTTTCCAAGGGCCACGGCCCGATCATCGAGGAACGCGCCAACTGGGATGCGTTCGTCTTCCTGACCCGCGCGCAGCGCCAGGCCTATGTCGAGCGCTTCGGGAATCCGGACTCGGCATTCGTGATTCCCAATCCGCTGAAGCCTTCGTTTCTCCAGCCGCCAGAACCCGAACGCGGCGCCACGGATTTGATCGTCGCCGGTTCGCTGACCCCCAACAAGAATGTGGCCGCCGCACTGGATGCCGTCCATGAGCTGTCGCGCCGCGGCAAGCATCCCACCTTGCACATCGTGGGCGAGGGCAGCGAGCGCGACGCGCTGGAAGTGCGGGCCGCCGAGCTGGGCTTGGGCGAGCAGGTGGTCTTCCACGGCTTCTCCGATCAGCTCCCCCGCCGCTTCGCCTCCTGCCTGGCCCAGCTGTTCACCTCGACCAACGAGGGCCAGGCCCTGGTGATCCTCGAAGCCCAGGCGCAGGGTTGCATTCCGGTGTCCTTCGACATCAACTTCGGCCCCGCCGACAGCATCACCGATGGGAGCAACGGCTTTTTGGTCCCCCATGGGGATATCCAGCTGATGGCGGACCGCGTCGAGCAGCTCATGGATGACCCTGCGCTGGCGGCGAGGATGTCGCAGCAAGCCCGCACTTTTGCCCGCGAGTACCAGTCTCGCGATCTCGTCTCGCTCTGGGAGGAAACCGTGTCCATCGCCAAGCTGTTCAAGAAGAAGGCCGCAACCAGCGACGTCCCGCATTTCGATGCGCGGCTGAGCGGCGTGGAATTCCCCGCGGGCCAGGGGCTGCAGGTGAAGGTGGAGCATCATGCGGACCTCGACGCCCTGTCCGCCGATGCCGTTTTCGAGCTGGTCTTCGTCAACCGCGGCAGCAAGGAAGAGCTCGCCTCGGTGCCCAGCACCGGCGTGGAGGGAGAACTGGCCTTCTTCGATGTGGATCCCCAGCTGCTGGGCGAGATCCCGGAGCAGGACACGGCAGTGGACGTGAACCTGCGCCTGCGGGTGGGCAAGGATGCTGAAGACAAGCGCCTGGGCCTGCCCGAATCGATGATCCTGCCTTACTTCACCACGCAGAAGAACCTCTCCTTCCGCCCCGAGCAGTAGCCGGCATCCAGCGCGTGCTCCGTGCCCATGGACAATTCTCCAAGCCCGCTTCGATAAACTCGATCGCATGCGAATCAAGATGTCCCAGCTGCGGCCGCTGCTCAAGAGCCACCGGATCCTCATGACGGTTCCTGGCATGAAGGATTTCGAGGACACCGGAAGCACCTACAACCCCGATGCCTGGGTCAGCTACGAGGAAGACCTCGCCTTGGATCCCTACACCACCTTCTGGGGCACCAGCGGAACAGCACTGCCGCGCATGGGAGCGTTCTCCTATACGCATTCGAAGCTCAACAAGGCCATCAGCGTCGGACGCTTCACCTCGATCGCCAAGGGCCTGTCGGTCATGGGTGCCAAGCACCCTTTGGAGTGGGCTTCGACCAGTCCGGTGTTCTACAACCAGCGGCTGCTGATGCAGACCTACTGCGCCGATCGCGGCGTGGAACTGGGCACGACGAAGTACAGCTACACGCCGGGGAAGATCACCATCGGCAACGATGTGTGGATCGGCGAGAAGGTCACCCTGGGCCATGGGGTATCGATTGGCGATGGAGCGGTCATCGCCTCGAATTCGGTGATCACCAAGGACGTGGCGCCATTCACCGTGGTGGGCGGGCTGCCGGCGAAGAAGATCCGCGACCGCTTCGATGCCCACACCACCGAAGCGCTGAAGGCCTCCCAATGGTGGCGGTACGCCCCGGAGGATCTCACGCCGCTGCAGGTGTCGGACCCTGCGGCCTTTGCCGAGCAGGTGCTTGAACGGGCAGCGGCCGGCACGCTGCAGCCCTTAGAAACCCAGCCGCTGACCGCCAGGCATATCGCCGA
The DNA here is from genome assembly GCF_006539525.1 of Glutamicibacter nicotianae. GTDB lineage: Bacteria > Actinomycetota > Actinomycetes > Actinomycetales > Micrococcaceae > Glutamicibacter > Glutamicibacter nicotianae. The sequence continues at coordinate 409,042 of NZ_BJNE01000001.1, forward strand.
ACACCTGGAGTCCCTGCAGTCCGCAAGCAACTGAACATGGGAATGCCCCGGGCGCTCGCCAATTTGGCGGGCGCCCGGGGCAATTAAGCTGTCGGGCCAGAGTCTGGATCAGCCCACTGCCACGCGCAACTCGTTGTTCCATGGGTCCTTGAAACGCAGCTCGGCGCCGGTATGGTGGTTCTCCACCTTGGCGAAGGCCAGCCGTTCGGCCAGCTTGCCCACCTCATCTTCGGTCGGGACGTTGATCAGCACCTCGCCCAGGCCCAGGGTGTCCTTGCGCGGTCCGGCGCCGCGCGAGTTCCATACATTCATCGCCATGTGGTGGTGGTATCCGCCAGCGGAGACGAACAGCGCCTGGTTGCCCAGTGCGGTGGTCTCGTCGAAGCCCAGGGTGTTGACGTAGAACTGGCGGGCGGTGGCGACATCGCCAACCTGCAGGTGCACGTGCCCGATATCGGCGGCGGCCTGGCGCTGTCCGGTGATGGCCTGCTCGTTCAGGTGCTCATTGAGGAACTTGTTCGGATCCAGGTAGATGGTATCCATCGCCACCTCGCCGCCGCTCCAGCTCCAGGTATCGCGCGGACGGTCCCAGTACAGCTCGATGCCATTGCCTTCCGGATCGGTGAAGTAGAAGGCCTCGGAGACCAGGTGATCCGAGCTGCCCACGAAGCGGCTCTGGTCGAACTGGGCCGCCGAGAGCACGGTGGCTGCCAGATCTGCCTTGGTGCCGAAGAGCAGTGCGGTATGGAAGAGCCCCGCTTCGTTGCGCGATGGCAGCTGCAGGCCTGGCGCGTTCTGCAGGTTGACCAGTTCCTGGGTGCCGCGGCCCAGGCGGGTGCCTTCCGCGGTTTCATCCAAAACAGCCAGTCCCAACGCCTGCTGGTAGTACTCGCTCATGGCCTTCATGTCGCCGACCTTCAGTTGCACGGCGTTCATGTGGGTGGTTGCGGCGAGCTTGTCTTCTTTGATCATGGTCATCTCCAGCGCCTTCTTTCCGATCAGGACTTCCTGTTGGCTATCACCCTACTCCAATTTACTTGATGTTTCAAGTAAATTCTCGTGTTCCGGTGATCACGCCATTGAACGCATCGGGTGCACCGCTCCGCTAGGCTGGCAACTGGGCGAGCTTCGGGTGCAGATGCCTGCTCGATAGCGCTGCCGCCGCACTGCTGGCAGCCGCCTCCATCGACGCCTGCACTGGCGCGCCGCGCAGCCGGGCCGCCAAGAATCCCGCCATGAAGGCATCTCCGGCACCATTGGTATCGACCACCTCGACCTTTGGTGCGGCCACTTCCCAACGCCGGCCCTGGCGATCCATGGCCACCGCGCCCTGCTCCCCCAGCGTGCAAATACCCAGACCGGGGCCGCGGCGCAGGCAACCGGCCAGCAGCTCCCACGGGTCACTGGTGGCATCATCGTTCATGAAAACCACAGATGCCGCGCCCAGGAATGGCTGATGGAACGAGGTAAAGCCATCAAAGTCATGCAGGTCGACCCACAGCGGCACGGCCGGCCCACGCAATCGCTCAATGACCCGCAACCCCAACTCGCTCAGATCAATCACCGCCAGATCGGCTTCGCGCACCGCGGCGCAAACGGCTTCGACATCCGCATCCGCGGGAGTGGACGGCGTGGCAAGATAGACCGAGACCCGCTGGCCGCCAGCCATGAGGTTAACGTGCTGCTCGGTGCTCGCGCTGGGCACCACCTGCAGGTTGATGCCAGCGCCCAAGAGCGCACGCCGCAGCGCACGCCCGGATTCATCGTCGCCCACCTGGGTAAAGAGCTCGGTGGCGACACCCAGCGAACTCAAGTGCAGTGCCTTGCCCGCAGAAGTGCCACCGACGGTACGCCATGCGCTGTTCGCGAGGAGTTGCTGGGGTCGGGGATCGGGCAGGTGGTCAAGCTCAACCAGCTGATTCCAGCTGGATGGACCACAGACAAGCACCTTGGGCTGCTGGCTCATGCACTAATTAAATACCCCCAGCCTCAGGTGATTCAAGACTTCGGTCGGCAACAACGCTTTCAAACCCTTGGACTTCCAAGTATATTGGCCAGTGATCCGCCTCACTCTATCGACGGGGCGCCATTGTCCACGCGAGGGAAGGTTAGTTGTGAGCGTTACCGATGAATTCAGAGCTGCCCGAGATCGGCTCCTGGAATTGCGCAACGATTACCAGCAGGCACGGGCCGAGTTCAGCTGGCCTCAGTTCAGTGAGTTCAATTTCGGCTTTGACTGGTTTGACCAGGTTGCCAAGGATCCGCAGCGGGCGGATCAGCCGGCGCTGATCATCACCGAACGAGACGGCAGCTCCATCAGGCGCACCTGGGCCGAGCTCTCCGAGCGCTCCACCCAAGTGGCCCGCTGGCTCGCCGACCAGGGCGTGAACCGCTCGGACTCCATTGCCATCATGCTCGGCAACCAGGTTGAGCTCTGGGAGTCGATGCTCGCCGGAATCAAGCTCGGCGCCATCCTGATCCCGTGCACCACGCAGCTGACGCCCACGGACCTGGCCGACCGGATCGATCGCGGCCGGATCCAATGGGTGATCACCAACGAGGCCGAGATCCAGAAGTTCGACACCGTGCCCGGGGACTACACGCTGATCCAGATCGGTGGCAGCGTGCCAGAAGAAAATCTCGACTACGCGAAGTCCCACCAGGCCGAGGCCAGTTTCCAGCTCGATTCCCCCACGCGCTCCAATGAAACGCTCTTGCGCTACTTCACCTCTGGCACCACATCCAAGGCCAAGCTGGTTGAGCACACCCATACGTCCTACCCGGTGGGCCACTTGAGCACCATGTTCTGGATCGGCCTGGAACCTGGTGATGTGCACCTGAATGTCGCTTCGCCGGGCTGGGCAAAACATGCGTGGTCCAACCTGTTTGCGCCATGGATCGCCGAGGCGACTGTTTTCCTCTATAACTATGACCGCTTTGACCCGATCGCGCTGATGAACCAGATGGACGCCGAAAAGGTGACCAGCTTCTGCGCGCCGCCCACCGTGTGGCGCCTGCTTATCCAGGCAGACCTGGGCGCGCTGGCCAATCCCCCGCAGAAACTGGTCTCTGCTGGCGAGCCGCTCAATGCCGAAGTCATCGACCAGGTCAACAAGGCCTGGGGCCAGGTGATCCGCGACGGGTTCGGGCAGACCGAGACCACGGTGCAGATCGCGAATCCGCCAGGCGAGCCGATCACCATCGGCGCGATGGGCCGGCCGATGCCCGGCTACGAGGTGGTGCTGCGCGATCCGGCCACCGGCGAGGAAGGCGACGTGGGAGAAATCTGTCTGGCCACTTCCCCGCGTCCGCTGGGCCTGATGAAGGGCTACTTCGAGAACGAGGACAAGACCAACGAGGTCTTCCGGGACGGCGTGTACCACACCGGGGATATCGCCGAGCGGGACGAGCGCGGCGTGCTGACCTACGTCGGGCGTGCCGATGACGTATTCAAGTCCAGCGACTACAAGATCAGCCCCTTCGAGCTGGAATCGGTGCTGATCGAGCACCCCGGCGTGGCCGAAGCGGCGGTGGTCCCGGCACCCGATGAGCTGCGGCTGACCGTGCCCAAGGCCTACATCGTCGCCTCCGGCGGGCACGAGCCGGGCCCGGAATTGGCCGAATCGATCCTCGCCTACTGCCGCGAGCACCTCTCGGCCTTCAAGCGCATCCGCCGGCTGGAATTCGCCGATCTGCCCAAGACCATCTCGGGCAAGATCCGCCGCGTGGAACTGCGCCAGGCAGAAGAACGGCGGCACACCGGCGATACCCCAGCTGGCACCGAATACCGGGATACCGACTTCCCGAAGCTCAAGGGGTAATCACTTCTGGCACCAGGGCGCTTTCCGGAGATGGGTTCGGCAGGCGCCCTGGTTTTTTCTTTGCCGCCAATGCACCTTGCGGATACTGGCTGCACGTCTGCGCCGAGGCCAGCCAATGACAACCACCGCCTGTCGGCACAAGGCGGCAGGCACCACCGCAAAGTTCGCAGAACGTCTTCATTCAGGCACTATGTATGCCTGCAGTGGAATTTGTTGGGCAAAATTTGCGAACTTCAACACTCTTACCGCGCATGATGTCGCAACAATTCGTCAGAACTGGGCACTGAAGTATATTGATTCCAGAAGACCGAAGAATTCTCTTGGGCGCTGGCGCCCATCATGCAAAGGACTCTAATGAGCAATACCGGCAAGTTCCGGGCAGCACGCGATCTGCTGCTGGCAGCACGCGATGACTACGACCGGGCCCGGGCCGAGTTCTCCTGGCCGGAATTCAACGATTTCAACTTCGCCTACGACTGGTTCGACCAGGTGGCCAAGGACCCGGCGCGGGCCAATGAACCGGCACTGATCCTCACCGAACCCGATGGCAGCTCCGCACGCTACAGCTGGGCCGAGCTCTCGCGCCGCTCCACCCAGGTGGCCCGCTGGCTCTCGGATGAGGGCCTGCAGCGCGGCGACACCATCATCGTCATGCTGGGCAACGAGGTGGCCCTGTGGGAGGTGATGCTGGCGGGCATGAAGCTCGGCGCGGTGATCATCCCGTCGACCACGCAGCTGGTCAGCGCGGATCTGGCCGACCGCATCGAGCGCGGCAACGCGAACTGGGTGATCACCAGCCATGACCACGTCGCCAAATTCGACACGGTCCCCGGGGACTACCGGATCGTCCAGGTGCGCGGCGAGGCCAGCGAAGGCACCTTGCACTACGGCAAGTCCCACGAGGCGCCGGCCGAATTCAGGCTGGACTCCCCGACGCTGGCCGATGAGAACATGCTGCTCTACTTCACCTCGGGAACCACCTCGCTGGCCAAGCTGGTGCAGCACACCCACACCTCGTACACCGTGGGCCACCTGGCAACGATGTTCTGGATCGGCCTGGAACCAGGCGACGTGCACCTGAATGTGGCATCCCCCGGGTGGGGCAAGCACGCCTGGTCCAACTTCTTCGGCCCGTGGATCGCCGAGGCGACGGTGTTCGTCTACAACTACGAGCGCTTTGATCCGCTGGCGCTGATGAACCAGATGGCGGTGGAGAAGGTCACCAGCTTCTGCGCGCCGCCCACCGTCTGGCGCTATTTGATCCAGGCGGACCTGGGCACCCTCAAGACTCCCCCGCGCAAGCTGGTCTCCGCCGGCGAGCCGTTGAATGCAGAGGTCATCGACCAGGTGCGCAAGGCCTGGGGCCAGGTGATCCGCGATGGCTACGGGCAGACCGAAACCACGGTGCAGATCGCCAATTCGCCGGGCACCGAAGTGAAGGTCGGCGCGATGGGCCGCCCGATGCCGGGCTACGCGGTGGAACTGCGCAACCCGACCACCGGGCAGCTGGCCGAAATCGGGGAAATCTGCCTGCGCCTCGATCCGGCTCCGGCAGGCTTGATGAAGGGCTACTTCGCCGATGAGGAGAAAACCGCCAAAGCGATGCAGGGCGGCGTCTACCACACCGGCGATATCGCCGAACGCGATGAGGAAGGCGTGCTGACCTATGTGGGCCGCGCCGATGACATCTTCAAGTCCAGCGACTACAAGCTCAGCCCGTTCGAGCTGGAGTCGGTGCTGCTGGAGCATCCTGCGGTGGCCGAAGCGGCCGTGGTGCCCTCTCCTGATCCGCTGAAGCTCTCGGTGCCCAAGGCCTTCGTGGTGCTGGCCGGCAACCTGGAGCCATCCGCCGAGGTGGCCAAGGACATCCTCGGCTTCTGCCGCGAGCAGCTGGCCCCCTACAAGCGGATCCGCCGGCTGGAATTCACCACCCTGCCCAAGACCATCTCGGGCAAGATCCGCCGCGTGGAGCTGCGCCTGGCCGAGGAGGAACGGCATGCGTCCGGCACCACCGTCAGCGGAGAGTACCGGGATACCGATTTCCCTGAACTGAAGGACCGCGGCTAGGACTTTGCGGCAAAGGCCAGCCCGGCAGGAAGCATTCTCGCTTCCTGCCGGGCTGGCCTTCGGTTTGCTGCGATTAGCTAGCGGCTGCGCTTGGCTTTCAGCGCGTCGACAATGCCCTTGCCCAGGTAGAAAGCGCCATCGGCATACCAAGCCAGCATCAGCAGCTGGCGCGCCGGCTTGGGCAGCCACCCGAAGCGTTCGCTCTTGGCCAGCACCAGGTGCACTGCCGCACCGGATGCCAGCACCGCTGCGCCTGAACCGATCAGCGCCTTGGGGTTCCAGTTGTGCCGGTAGAGCAGCCGTTCCAGGCCCTTGGCTTCGCGCTCCTGCTCGGCCAGGGCCGACTTGATGGTCTTGTACGGGCCGCCGGTGGTGATCACCCGGCGTTCTTCGGGCAGCGGACGGCCGGTGAGGTAGTCGACGCTGCGCGCATCGAAGCCCAGCAGCGTCAGCAAACGCTTGAGATCCTTCAAATCCCTGCTGCCGCGAGCCAGCTGCTGCGCCTCCGCGCGGTGGGCAGGATCCTCGACCAGCTGCTCGACGAGCTCCAGTTCCGTCTCGTCCCAGCCATGGAGCAGGCGATCCAGCTCTTCGAGGCGCACCGCTGCCGGGCTGCCCGCTTCCGGCTCCAGGATAACGGTGCGTTCCAGGTCCACCGTCATGGACATCGAGGAACCAAACAGCTCCAGCCGCGGCCCCTTGGCTTCGATGGTTGCGGTGATGACATTGCCAGTACGGTCCAGGGACAGGTACGGGCGGTTTGAACGCCCGATGCTCGGGGCATAGACCGGTTCCTTGGGCATGGCCATCAGCCCGGCGCCGGTCTCCCACACGGTGATCTCGTTCGTCTCGAAGCCTGCCGCGAGCACCAGCTCGGAGCCCTTGAGCTTCGGACCGTGCAGCAGCTCGCTGGAAGTGCCGTAGTCGCCGAGCAGGTCCTCATCCGGATTGGGCCCGTCGATCTCGTCCCCGTCCACCAGCACGTAGTCGGCACCGGTGGAGTTCTTCAGCTCGTGGACCAGCTTGGTCACACGCGAGCCCTCGCGCAGCTTGCCCTTGGCATCGATGCGGTAGAGCACCGCATCGCGGGCTTCGCTCACCGTGGCCACCTCGGCCATCACTTCGGTGGAATGCTCGCGTTCAACTGCCCCGCCGATGAATCCGAGCAGGCGCCGGTCGGCCAGCGCGGTGCGGATCAGCGCCGCCGCATCAGGCTTGTCGCCCATGAAGATGAATTCGAGGTTGAGGTAGTTGAACTCGGTTGAATCCACGGAGGCGGACCCCTTTCGCGGGTGGGATTGTCGTTATCTATCAATCATAGGTGGCGCTGTGCTGCGCAAAGGAAAACCGCGCCATGGGAACTGGTTCCAGTTCCCATGGCGCGGTCACTTCCCTGTACAGGGAATCAGGGCCTACTTCTTGCCCAGGTACTTCTCGAAGCCCGCTGGCAGGTTCAGGCTCGACGGATCGAAGTCCTGGTTGGCGCCTGCGCCGAAGGCGGCACCGCTCGGAGCTGCGGCCTTCTTGTTCTTGGCCTCCAGCTCGGCCTGCGCGGCCTTGGCCGGGTTGCCGTACTTCTGCTTTTTGCCCTTGCCCTTGGCCTTCGCCTTGCGGGCAGCGCCCTTGCCGGCACCCGGCATGCCCGGGATGCCGCCGCCGGCAGCCATCTTCTTCATCATCTTCTGCGCTTCGCCGAAGCGCTCCAGCATCTGGTTCACCTCGGAGACCGAGACGCCCGAGCCCTTGGCGATACGTGCGCGGCGAGAGCCGTTGATGATCTTCGGGGCCACGCGCTCATGCGGGGTCATCGAACGGACGATGGCCTCCACGCGGTCGATCTGGCGCTCGTCGAACTGCTCGAGCTGCTGGCGGGAGATCTGCGCGCCGGGCATCATGCCCAGCAGCTTCTTCATCGAGCCCATCTTCTTGATCTGGGCCATCTGGGCGAGGAAGTCGTCCAGGGTGAAGTCTTCCTGGTCGGCGAATTTCTTCGCCATGCGCTCGGCTTCGCCCTTGTCCCAGTTCTTCTCGGCCTGCTCGATCAGGGTGAGCACATCGCCCATGTCCAGGATGCGGCTGGCCATGCGGTCCGGGTGGAAGATCTCGAAGTCGTCCAGGTTCTCGCCGGTGGAGGCGAACATGACCGGCTTGCCGGTCACCGAGGCCACCGACAGGGCGGCACCGCCGCGGGCGTCGCCGTCCAGCTTGGAGAGGACCACGCCGGTGAAGTCCACGCCCTCATGGAAGGCCTGGGCGGTGTTGACCGCGTCCTGGCCGATCATTGCGTCGATGACGAAGAGCACTTCATCCGGGTTGATGGCGGCGCGGATGTTCGCTGCCTGGGCCATCATCTCGGTGTCCACGCCCAAGCGGCCGGCGGTATCGACAATCACGATGTCGTGCAGCTTGGCCTTGGCCTCGGCCACGCCGTCGCGGGCCACTGCTACCGGATCGCCGGTCGGGGTGTCGAATTCGGAGGAGACGCCCGGGTGCGGTGCGTAGACCGGCACTCCGGCGCGTTCGCCGTTGATCTGCAGCTGCTTGACCGCGTTTGGGCGCTGCAGGTCGCAGGCCACCAGCATCGGGGTGTGGCCTTCGGCCTTCAGGTGCTTGGCCAGCTTGCCGGCCAGGGTGGTCTTGCCGGCACCCTGCAGGCCGGCGAGCATGATCACCGTCGGAGGGTTCTTGGCCAGGTTCAGCCGGCGGGTTTCCCCGCCGAGGATGCCCACGAGCTCCTCGTTGACGATCTTGACGACCTGCTGGCCCGGGTTCAGCGACTCGGAGACCTCGGCACCCAGGGCACGTTCCTTCACCTGGGCCACGAAGCCGCGAACCACCGGCACGGCGACGTCGGCGTCAAGCAGGGCGCGGCGGATCTCGCGTACGGTACCGTCGATATCCGCTTCGCTCAGGCGGCCCTTGCCGCGCAGGTTCTTGAAGGTTTCTGTCAGGCGATCGGAAAGTGAATTAAACACGTGCCGGGCACTTCTTTCGATAGGTCTTGTGGTGCGCATTGGAAAATCGCACAGGACTCAACTCCCAAGAATATCAATAATCGGGCGCCGAACTAACCAGCTGTGCAGCGTTTCACCAGCAGCCTATGGCGCAACGCCGAAGCTGCTCCCCTCCAAAAGGACGGGAGCAGCTTCGGGTGCCAGCAGCCAAGGGCTACGGCTTGGCCTCGCTGGCAGCAGGCGCGGTGCCTGCCGGCGGCTGCGGCACCTTGGCTGGGGCGGCAGCTTCAGCCGGTGCGGGAACCGCGGCCTTCGGCTTCGGCTTGGCCGGTGCCGGGGCGGCTTTCTGCACGGCTGGCGCCGCAACTGGCGGCTTTGGCTTCGGCTTCGGTTTCGGTTGCAGTTTTGGCTTGGGCTTCGGTTGCGGAGCCATTGCGGCCGGCGCCTTCGCGACCTTCTTCGCTGCAGGCGCAGCCGCCGCGGCCGGAGCTGCCGGCTTGAGTTTGGCCACTGGCGCCTTTGGTTTAGCCGGGACTGCCGGCTTTGGCTTAGCCGGTGCTGGCGCCTTCTTCTTCGTCGGAACAGCCGCCTTCGGCTTGTCCGCGACTGCCGGCTTGGGCTTGTCAGCCGCTGGCTTCTTTGCGCTCTTCTTCTCTGGAGCAGCAGGCTTGGCCGGCGCCAGCTCCTTGGCTTTGGATGGAGCCTTCTGGTCCTTCTCTGCCTGCATGTCCACGATCTTCGGCTGGGCTACACCGATGATCTTTTCTGTCCCGGCCGTGGGCTCGGTTTCCTCTTCATGGTCCGAGGTGTCCGGGTTCCCCGTTTCTTTCTCCTGCTGCGGTTCGATACCCGAGTCCGGGCTCGGTTCAGGAGCTAGGGTCGGTTCAGCCGTTGGAGGTGCCTGGGAGGATTCCACCTCCTCTGTTGGATTCTCCGGGGCTGGAGTCTCCACGGCGGTAGGTGATGCGGAAGCGCTGGGTTGCTCCACTGGCCCAGTGCTTGGCGTTGGTACTGCAGTCGGCGCACTTGGAGTCGGTGCTGCCGTTGGCGCGCTTGGAGTCGGCGCGCTTGGCTCAGCTGGAACAGGAGTTTGCGTTGGCGAAGGCGTTGGCTGGGCCTTCGGGCGTTCGGTTTCCAGCTTCTTCGGCGGCTTAGGCGCCTTGCTCGGCTGCGGTGCCGCCTGCGTGGTTCTTGGAGACGGGCTGGTTTTCGAGTGATCCTTTTTCGGCTGGGTCTTGGGCTTGGCCGCCTTGGCCTTTTTATGGTTGCCGTCGGCAGATGGCTGCACCGGGTCAGCCTGGTAATGCTTCGCACGGGTTGGGCGTTCTTCGCCTGCTGAGCCGCGGTTGCTTGAGGTCCCGGAAGAATGCCCAAATGCTCCAGCAACCGATTGCTGGCGCAGGGCACTGCCGGCGTCCCCCGCAAATGGCCCGGCTGCAAGTACCGCTCGCCGTTGCCCGCCGGCCATCGGCAGGTAGTTGCTCGGATTCTGCCACTGCCCATTGACGATGACTTCGAAATGCACATGGCACCCAGTGGAATTGCCTGTTGTCCCGGACAACGCAATGACTTGGCCTTGGACTACGAATTCGCCAACGCTTACCAGCAGCAGCGAGTTGTGGCTGTATCCGGTCTGCACCCGATTCCCGTGGTCAATGGTGACCCGTTGGCCGGAATGGCCCGCCCAGCCGGCGACAATCACCCTGCCGGTCTCGCTGGCACGAACGGGCGAGCCGCAGGCAATGGGATAATCCTGGCCGATGTGGATTTGGTGCCCGGCACCTGTCGGGTTGGCTCTCCAGCCGAACGCACTGGAGATTTGCCGGGTGGCCACTGGGTGCTCCAGCAGCAGGCCGGTGCGCAGCATGGCCGGCCGGATTTCCTGGGACGCGGCAATCGGTGCGGGCGGCACGGTTATCCCCGTACTCGACGTTGCCGTCATGGCCGCTCGATGCTCGGCCACCTGTGCCACCGGGCCAGGCTCGGACCCGCCGAGCCTCTCAGTGCCAGATTTCAGGCCGGTGATTTCTATGCCGGCCACTTCGGGCATATCCGGTACGGTGACGACGTCGCTCCCGAGCAGCGGCCGGGATTCCGCGCTGAAGGCCACGGTGCTTGATTCGGCTCTGGCAGGCATTGCATCGGCCGCACCGGGCCACGCCAATGCACTGCTCAGGCCAAATGCCGCAGCGATAGCCAGTGCCCCATACGGCAGCCGGCGGCTGGTCCCCAAGACTCCGCGCGGCATAGAACTGCTTAAACCATGATGTTGTCGTTTCATAACTTGCCAGTCCCCCAAAACTGCAATTACTCAACAGAACCTCAGAATAGCCCTAGCGCGATGAATAATCCATGGCTAGTTGAAGGCTTTTGCAACGGCGGGGATGATTCCGCGGAACACCGTTCTCCCGCGGCACCGTCCCAGCCGTGCCGCCATCACGGGAATCCGGCATCAAATCGTTGCAATTCCGACGCCTGCTCGTCTTCCGGCGAGCGCTGATTCCACCCGGGATTCCCGCCTCGATTCGGCGCGTTGCCGATAACTAGCCGGCTGACGGAAACCCGGAATTCCCTGGGCGGGCAATGTCGCTTCCTGCCTGAACCGTGCTGATGTGCTGATAATGCTGTGAGGAGGGACCGCGGGGCAACCGGTCCCCGCAGCGCGGTGAAAAACGGAGGATTCACGGTGGAGACCAGCACCCTGGCCGGCAGGCTTTTCCGGTGGGCAGTGCTGTCCTGCGCATGGCTGCAAGATTATCTCTATGCTGGCGTCTGGCAGCTGCGTTCGCTGCTGCCGGGCACGCCGGCCGACCAGCTGCGCACGGTCAGCGACCCGGCGGCCGAACCGGTGGTCCTGATTCCGGGAATCTGGGAATCCTGGAAATTCATGCTCCCGGTCGCCAAGGCGCTGCACCAGGCCGGCCACCCGGTGCATGTGATCCCGCAGCTCGGCTTCAACCACGGCACCGTACCGGAGATGTCCGAGACAGTTTCCCGCTACCTGGCCAAGGAGCAGCTGGACGGTGCGGTGCTGGTGGCGCACAGCAAGGGCGGCCTGATCGGCAAGTACCTCATGGCCGCCTCGCTGCAGGGATACCGGATCAATCGGATGATCGCCATCGGCACTCCTTTCTCCGGTTCGCGCTATGCACGCTATGCTCCGATCCGCTCCCTGCGGGCCCTGTCCCCCAATGACCAGGGGCTGCTCAAGCTCTCGGCCAACTTGAGCGTGAATTCGCGGATCATCTCCATCTACAGCAGCTTCGACCCGCACATCCCCGGCGGCTGCGACTTGGCCGGAGCCACCAATATCAAGCTGCCCACGCTGGGGCATTTCCGGTTGCTGTCCGATGAGCGCCTGCATGCAGCAGTGCTCAAGCACCTGGGGCATGAATCGCCTTCGGCCGGCTGATCCCCGGCAGGCAGAGCACCGCAATCCGAGCGTTCGGTGTGAATTGCTCCTTGCTGTTGAACCCGCCGCTGAGCGCTGTCTAGCGTGAGCGGACAAGGGCTGGACTCTCACCTCCAGCAATCATGCAGACAGGAGCACCCGATGAACCCGCAGGAATTCTCCGCGCCGCAGGACGATGGCGAACGCGACGATGCACACGACGATGCGCAATCAGCCAACCGCGAGGCCGCGGCCACATCAAACCCCGATCCAGAAGAGCAACTGATTACCGGGCTGGAACCGGGCGGTTCGGTGCCGCCGGGTGAAACCCCGCCCGGTGAAGGTTCGATGAGCCAAGACCAGGGCCATGGCGAATAGCCTGGCGCAGCGTCCAATCAGCGATGCACGCATTGGACGCTGGCTGGAGGAGCTGGCTGAATCGGACGGGAACCCGGGCGGCGGAGCCGCGGCGGCGCTGATGCTCGCAGCCGCCGCCGCGCTGATGTCAATGTCGGGCGGCTACGTATCGGCTTCGGGGACCGCACAGTCCGAACTCACCGGCCTGCTGGCACGGGCCAAGCAGCTGCGGCTCGACGCGCTGGCCATGGCAGACCGTGATGCGCGGGCTTCCGCGGAGTTCGGGGTAGCCTACGCGCAACCGGCCTCGGAGCAGCGCGACCGCCGCCTTGCACAGGCCTGCTTGCAGGCCGCGAAATCCTCTGCCGCACTCGGTGCGCTGGCCACGACCGCTCTGGATGACCTGCGCTGGCTCTCGCAGCAAGCCAAGCCGCAACTGGTGGCCGATGTCGCCACGGCCCTGGGCATGCTGAGCGCAGTGCTGCAGGCTGCCAGCAGCAATCTGCGCTATGACCTTTCCCAGTTGGCTTCCGGCCCGGCGCAGGTCAAGCACGCCGGGTTATGGGATACCGCAGCATCGCTGGACCGGGCGATGCAAAATGCAGGAGAGCTGGCCGCGCGCATCGATGCGCGCATCAAGCGCTGATCCGGCTGCACGCACTGCCGATGGCAAAGGCATCGATGACAAGGAATGATGACCACGACCCAGACGCCTATTAATGCATTGATCCTGGTATGCACCCTCTCCCCCTCGCCCAAGGCCTCCAGCAGCGATTTGCTGGCCCGGCAGGTGGCGGCCGAATTCAAGGAGCACCAGGTGTCCACCGAGATCCTGCGCATTGCCGATTTCAATGTGAAGCCCGGGGTGCTCAAGGACATGGGAGACGGCGACCAGTGGCCGGCGATTCGGCAGAAGCTGCTGTCCGCGGACATCCTGGTGCTGGCCACCCCGATCTGGGTGGGCCACCCCTCCAGCCTGGCCCAGCGGGTGCTGGAACGGCTCGATGCCGAGCTGTCGGAAACCGACGAGCAGGGCCGCCCGATCCTCTTCGGCAAGGTCGGCCTGGTGGCAGTGGTGGGCAATGAGGACGGTGCGCACCACGTGATCGCGGATCTGGGCCAGGGCTTGTCCGATGCCGGGTTCACGCTGGCGGCCCAGGGCTCGACCTACTGGGTGGGGCAGGCCATGCACACCACCGACTACCAGGACCTGCAGCAGACCCCGGAGGTCACGGCCAATGCCACGGGCATTGCCACCCGCAACTCAGCCCATCTGGCGCGGCTGCTCAAGGCCAGCCCCTACCCTGCCGGATAGCCGCCGAAGGCTGGGTGCAGCCTGCAGATCAGCGGTGAGCCATTGGCCTGCGGCGGCCGGTGCCCTAGCGTTCGAGCCAGCAGAAGACTGCAACCGCTTTCGAGAACTAAGGACGGGCACGATGCCGAACAACACCATCGACCAGATGACCCTGCACAGGTACTTGGGCGAGCACCTGCTGGGTTCCGAATCGGGGCTGAACCATTTCAAGGCGGCGCACCACACCTGGGCGGGCACGGCGTACGCCGACCGCTTCGAGTCGCTGCACCAGCAGGTGAAGGACGACCAGGCGGATCTGAAGCGGATCATGGACCGGCTGGGATGCAGGCAGCGTCCGCTGGCCCGCCTCCTGGCACCGGTGGCCAAGCTCGCCGGTCATGTCAACCCGTTCAATCCGCTGCGGATGCGCAAGCTAGCCGCCGCGCAGGTGCAGCTCGATGTGCTCACCGGACTGCTCAATGCCAAATTGCGCATGTGGCAGACGCTGCTGCTGATGCTGCCCCACGATCCGCGCCTGGACCAGGCGCTGCTGCAGGACCTGTCGCATCGTGCGGAGTCGCAGATCAGCCAGCTCAAGGCGCTCAGCGATGAGACCTGGCCCGAGCGCTTCGCCCCGCAAGAACACGAGAACCAGGAGGAACGCCGCCGATGAGCAATGGGAAGGCGAATGTCGTCGGGGCCGGCCCCAATGGGCTGGTCGCCGCGGCGGTGCTTGCGCAGAACGGTTTCGATGTCCAGGTCTTCGAGCGCAATGCCCATCCGGGCGGCGCCGCGGCCTCCGGCAGCACGCTGGGCGAGGGCACCATTGTGGATTTGGGAGCTGCCGCCCACCCCTTCGCCTACGGCAGCCCGGCATTCGCGCATTTCGACCTGGCCGGCCACGGCCTGCAATGGGATTTCCACGATTACCCGCTGGCCCACCCGCTGGACGACGGCCCCTCGGTCTTCCTGCACCAGAGCCTGGACGCCACCAGCAGGCAGTTCCCCGCCGATCGGAAGATCTGGCGGCTGCTGCATGGGCCGCTGGTGCGCAATCCGCAGGAGATCCTGGAGAACGCCACCAGCCCGCTGCTGGGCATCCCGCCGCATCCGGTGCTGATGGCGCGCTTCGGGCTGCGCTCGCTGCCGCCGGCGAAGCTCCTGTCCGCCGCGGCCTTCCGCACCCGGCAGGCCGCGGCGCTCTTCGCCGGATCCAGCGCGCATTCCATGCTGCCGCTCGTCCACCCGTTCACCTCGGGATTCGGCGTGCTTTTCGGTGCCCTGGGCCAGTCCTGGGGGTGGCCGGTGGCGCACGGCGGCACCGGCAGCATTATCGACGCGCTGCTGCGGGTGCTCGATGGGTTGGACGTGCAGATCCACACCGGGCACCAGATCACCAGCCTCGCCCAGCTTCCCGATGCCGAACTCACTTTCCTGGATGCCACGCCCCGCCAGGTGGTGCAGATCGCCGGCGGCCAGCTTCCGCCACGCCTGCGCCGCCGGTTCGAACGCTGGCGCTACGGCACCGCCGCCTTCAAGGTGGACTACCTGCTCGATGGCCCGATCCCCTGGCAGGATGCGCGCACCGCGCGGGCTGGCACCGTGCATGTGATCGGCGATGCCGCCGAGCTGGCCGCCGCCGAGCACCAGGTCGCCTCCGGGAAAATGCCCGACCGCCCCTTCGTTATGGTGGTCCAGCCTTCGAGCGCCGATGCCTCGCGCGCCCCGGCCGGCCGCCACGTCATCTGGTCCTACGCCCACGTGCCCCAGGGCCATGCCGGGGATGCCGGTGCGCTCATCGATGCGCAGATCGAGCGGTTCGCGCCGGGCTTCAGGGACCGGATCGTGCAGCGGGTGGACACTTCCCCAGCGCAGCTACAGGCCTGGGATCCCAACCTGGTCGGCGGCGATATCGGCGGCGGATCACTGTCCGGCACCCAGCAATTCTTCCGCCCCTCCGCTTCGCCCAACCCATATTCGCTGGGCGTTCCGGGGTTGTACCTGTGCTCCTCTTCCACGCCTCCGGGCGGCGGGGTGCATGGGATGGCCGGCTGGCATGCGGCGCATCGGGCACTGCGCGAGCTTGGGCGCACCTGAGCCGATGATCAGCTTCCTTGGTTGCCGGCGATGGATCAGCGGCACGCAACTACATGGGCGAACCGATCCCGCGCAGCCCAAGCCAATTCCTGCAATAAAGCTTTTGACTAGCAAAAAATAAAGTCTGGGAATTTCCTCAGAATCGGGACGTGCGCACAAGAACTTGGTGGGCCAATGATAATTTCATACCAAGTCCCCACCGCTTGGCGTATGGTCGACAGCGTCACTGCAGGCCATGCCGCCGCCTCAGGGGCCGGAAAACTGCATAGTTGAAGTGAGAAGTATCGTCTAGAAGTGGAGGGTAGTTCACATGCCAGGAAGGCTAGTCAGATCCCAGACCGCGGTGCGCGTTGCTGAGTTGCTGGGATCACGCGAGGGCAGAAGACATTTGGGCAATTATGGCTGGACCCAGGGAATGCCAGTGGTCATGACACAGCCTGAGGAATCGCTCGACGATGTCATGGGCCTGGTTTCGGTGCATAAGCGGCCGGTGCTGGTCGCGATGCTTGAAAAGCAGACCGAGGAGCTGAAATTCTTGCACATTTCCGAGCCTTCTCCAGTCTTGGAAGTGGTTCCGGCCAGTGCGCCGCGCAGCACGATCAAGGATTTGTTCGCGCAGGCCGAGCACAGCGGCATGGCCGCATTCCGCGTAAAGTACTGGCAGTACAGTGCGGTCGCCCACGCGGTGCCCCATTTCGACGCGAATGCTCCAGGACACAGGCACGCCGCACAGGAGTCCGGCAGCAGCTTTTAACAGCTGGCAACGCTGCCACTGGCACAGCCCCCTGGTAATCTGCGCACCGCGCAGTTCACCAGGGGGCTGTTTCCATGCCAGGGACCAGGTCTGCTTGCTGGATGCTAGCCGGTGTTGAGCATCCGGTGTTCCAGCGCTGCCAGATAGTCCGCGAAGCCTTCGTCCAGCCGGCCGCGCAGGCGCCCAGAGGTGGTTGCCTGCAGCCGGGCCGTGGCCTGGACCCGGTAGCCGGCATGGCGCAAGGCTTCCACCAGTGCCACATCCTCCCGGGCCGCCAGCGGCTCGAAGCCTCCGACAGCCAGATAGGCGGCAGCGCACACGCCGAAGTTCGCGCCGTGGATATGGCCATGCCCCTCCACCGGTTGGTATTCCTGCTGCCAAAGGGCGAAGAGGTGCTCATCGAGTTCGCTGCGGTCCGGTTCCACGGTTCCCGCTACCGCATCTGCCCCACCGGCGTGCAGGCGGGCAAAGCCCTGAAGCCAATGCTCTGGGACGCAGGTATCCGCGTCGGTGCTGGCCAGCCAGATGGCGCCCGGGTCGCCGGCCGCAGCGAGCAGGCCAAGGGCATGGCGTGCTCCGGCGGCCCGGCTCGCACCGACATTGCCGAAGCCCACCTGCTGCACGCTGATCCGCCAATCCTCGCTGGCATGCCGCCCGGCGATCTGCGCCGTGCCGTCCGTGCAGCTGTCGGCAACCACGATAACCCTGGACTGGATCTGCGGGCGGGCACACGCCAGTCGGTCCATGGCCGCGCGCACCGAATCCAGGCAACGGCCCAGGCGTTCTTCCTCGTCGCGGGCCGGGATGATCACCGCCATGGCCGCCAGCTGGCTACCCATGGGCACCAGCTGGCTTGCGCAGTATTTCAAGCAGGAAATCGGCTTCGCGATGCTCCACGATGCGCTCCCACCCCAGCTGGCCCGCCATGCGATGGACTTCTTCCCCGTCCAGCGGCCAGCCTTCAATGGGATGCAGCCAATGGCAGACCACCAGCTCTCCGCCGGCTTGAAGTGCCGCCGCGCTGGCGGCGAGCACCTGCTCCAGTTCGTCGGCGGCCAGGAAGTAGCCCATCTCGCTGAGCACCACCAGCTGCAAGCTGCCCGGCTCCAGTTGCGGAAATTGCCGGGGCACCGTGGCCTGCAGCAATTCGACGTGGTCCATTCCGGCCACGGCCCGCCTCGCCTGGGCCAACGCGGTGGCGCTGGCATCGACCGCCAGCAGGCGCGTGCTGCGGCGGGCCAGTTCGGCGCTCTGCACACCGATGGAGCAGCCCAGCTCCAGCACCGCCGCATACCGTTCCTGTGGCAGGCAGGCGAGCAGGATCTGCTGCTTGCGCCGCTCATAGCGGCTGCTGCGGTATTCCCACGGATCCTCGCGCTCCCCGTAGAGCTCGTCGAATACTGCCGGAGCCGATGCGGCATCCCTGTGGCCGGGCCAGGTGGCGCGGAAGATCTCGGCACCGCGGGAAAAATGCTGCAGGAAGCCTTCGCTAAGGAGGACTTCGTCTCCTGGCAGGGCGGACAGCGGCGTGGTTTGGGAACGGTGGGCCTCCAGGGCGCGGGCCTTGGCATCCGTGCTGGAAGCATCCAGGGCCAGCCGGAACCAATGCCTGAAGCTGGGCTGCCGGTCCGGTTGCGCCCAGTGCCAGAACCAGATGGGGAATTCCAGGTGGCAGGCATTGTGCGCCAGGGCGCAGTCCGCGGCGAGCAGACCGAGGATTTCGTGGTCCGGGTGCCCGTCGCCGCGGTAGGTGCTGGCGATTAGGCAGCGCTCGCCGGCGTGCTGCTCAAGGGCTGCGCGGATCGGCTCCTGCTGCGCTGCGAGTTTCCCGTCGTCCAGGCCCAAGCAGTGCAGATGCAGCGTTCCGCTGCGCGGTCCCTGTGCGCGCAGCATGTCCATGGCCTCGGCCAGTTCGGCGTGGCGCAGCGCGGCCAACTGGGCCGCGGAGTGTGTGGTGGAGTCCGGATGCGATGCTTCCCCGAAGCTGCAGACGATCACGTGGACATCGGTCCCCTGGCCAAGCGCCATGCGGATCAGCCCTCCGGCTCCCAGCGTCTCGTCATCCGGGTGGGCGGCCAGAACAATCACCGATGCCATTGCGTGGAAGAGCTTCTCCGGATCCAGTGCGGCGATCTGCTCAAGCCCAGCTTGCTGCCAGCAGCTTGCAGAGGTTCCCTGGTCCTGATGCGTGAAGTTCACCATGCGCTGCCACCTTCCTTGCCGGCACGGTCCGCAATCAGCTGGCCCAGCGCCGCGTCATCGCGGGCCGCGTGGTGCTGGCGCAGATAGATGCCCAGGTCTGCTGCGCGCCGCGCATGCTCCTCATCGGCGGTCAGCGGGCCCGGGCCGGTAGACTCGCCGCTGAGCTGCAAGATGCGGGTGCAGGCCCAGGCCACCTGGCCGCGGATCCGATAGGCGGCAATGGCATCCAATTCTCCGTCATCCGCCAGCCTGGCTGCATGTTCCAACAGCGCGGCGCTGCCGGCGAGCAAGCGGTCCGCTTCGCCGAGCCAAGCAAGGGCCAGCTGATCCGGGGTACGCGCTTGGGCGCTGCGCTGCAGATGGCGGTAGATTCCCACCGCTCCCCCGAACCAGCAGGCGGCAACACCGACGCCGCCAACGGCGAACCCCGGGCGGGACAGGTACCAGCCAGCGTCTTGCACCGGTTGGGCCGGTACTCCGGTGAAGTCCACGGAACCGCTGGGCAGCTGGGCCATGCCACGGCTGACCCAGGCACCTGTCGCCGGTTCAACGCCGGGGTGACGCAGGGAAACCATGAACAAGCGGTCTCCCTCCGGTGTTCGGGCGGTGACCAATGCATGCGTCAGCGCGGCGGCCAAGGAGCACCAGGGCTTCGTGCCATTCAGCTCCCACTCTCCGCCGGATTGGCGGACCGCTTCCAGCGTGGTGGTGGGCGACTGCGCGGCGAAGACGCCCCATGAGGTGCCTGCCGGCCACGGCATGCCCGCCTGGCTCAGGATTCCGGCTGCATCCAGATGCGGTTCCAGCGTCCTGGCCGCAACCAGGTCGGTGGCGGCCACGGACGCCAGCAGCTCCCAGAGCCGCTGCGTCTGGCCAGCGGCTGGGACCGGAGGATCTTCCCCCGAGCCTTCCAGCACGCGCAGCATCGCGTCCGGGTTGCCCTCGCAGCGCACGGCGGCCGCACGCACCGCTTCTTCGGCGCCCCACCATAACTCGCTGTTGCGGGGGCGGGATCCTCGTTCGGCTGCACTAAACGACACCGGCCGCTGGTCCATCAGCTCTCCTTCTCTGCGCGGAACTTTTGGCCAGTCTAGGTCACGGCCCATTCTTGCCCGGCCCAGCTGAATGACTCCTGATAACCGCAAAGGACCACGCAACGCAGCGAGCCAGCTTATGGGATTGGTCGCCGCGAAGGCGGCATTGTGATGATCTGCAAAGTTGGCCGCAAGCAAACTTTCAGCTTCGGGACCTCGATTTGCAATCTGCCCTATAGTTCAAATTGTCAGTAACCAGATCCACACAGGAGGTAAGAATCATGGGAATTGGAGACAAGATCCAGAACAAGGCCCAGGAAGTATCTGGCAAGGCCAAGGAGGCCTACGGCGATGCCACTGATAATGAGCGTCTGCAAGCCGAAGGCGTGAAGGACCAGGCCGCAGCCAAGGCAAAGCAGGCAGGTGAACACGTCAAGGACGCCGCCAAGGATGTCAGAGACGACCTGTCCTAAACCGCACTACCGGCTATGCCCCATGGATGCGTATCCATGGGGCATAGCTCTGCGCCAGGCAATGTGCACAGCGATACGGCCGCTGCTCCGGGAATTCGGAGCAGCGGCCGTTTGCGGTTTTTGGCGCCCTAGAGTTCGACGCTATTCGAGTCCCCGGGCTCGGCGGGTTTTCCGGTGAGTTTCTGCTTCACCCAGCCGGCCATCAGGCTCGCTGCCCCACCGGGGTTCTCCCAGTATTCAGCGGAGTCGGCATCGATGCGCAGCAGCACAGTCTGCGCAGATTCCGGGCCTTCGCTGGCGAAGGTCTCCACCGCGGCGTTCCACAGCTCCTTCTTCTTGGCGACATCGAGCACCACCTCGGCGTGGCCGCTGACCGACATCCACGCCTTGGATCCGCTGAACGCGGCATTGACCAGTCCCTGGGCCCGGATTTCCTTGACAATCCCGGCGTCGGCGGCAGAGAAGAACCAGAGCTCTCCTTCGTCGGTGGCTTCAATCAGCGTCAGGGGGCGGCTGGCCAGCCGTCCAGCGCTGTGGGTTGTGACCATGGCGATCCGCATGTCCTTGATGATGCTGATGACTTTGCTTGCTTCGTCGTTGGCCATGATGAGCTCCTTTGTCTTGGAATAATCTGGTCGTTTCACACGCTACCGAGGTGCCGGCCCGCGCCAAGGGGCGCCCAGGCGATTGCCAGCTTCGGCTCCTGCTCAGCTTTCCGGGTTCCGTCTGGAATCCGGATCCGCTTGCTCTTCGGCGTCCAGCTCGCTGGCAAAGCGCAGCTGCCGCCCGTCGCTGATGTCCTGCTCTTCTTCTTCCTCCTGCTTCATGCTGGCCTTGGTATCCCGCGGCGGAAGCTGGACCGAGCGCTCGGCGGCAATCCCCGCCTGCAGCTGGCGCCCGCGCTCGGCTTCCGCGTCGAAGACCGCGCCGAACAGCAGCGACAGGTTGGCGATCCACAGCCACAGCAGCAGCACGATGACCCCGCCGATGGCACCGTAGGTCTTGTTGTAGTTGCCGAAGTTCGAAACGTAGAAGAAGAAGCCGACGGTCGCCACCGCCAGCACGAGCAGCGCGATGGCCGAGCCCAGGCTGATCCAGCGGAACTTCGGTTGCTTCACATTGGGAGCCCCGTAGTAGAGCACGGCCACCAGCACAATCGCGCACAGCACGATCACCGGCCATTTGGCGATATTCCAGATCGCCACCGCGCCCTCGCCCAGCCCCATGGCGTTGCCCAGCGCCTGGGCCAGAGGACCGGAGACGATCAGCAGCATCCCCAGCACGGACACGGCCACAAGAAGTACCAGTGTCAGCAGCAGCATCAGCGGGCGGAGCTTGTAGAACGGGCGGCCTTCGTCCACCTCATAGATCTGGTTCATGGCCCGTCCGAACGTCCCGACATACCCCGAGGCGCTCCATAGCGCACCGAGCAGACCGGCAATCAGCGCAAAGCCTGCCGACGGGGCCGACGCCAGCTGCTCGATGGGCTGGCGCAGGGTTTCGACCACTTCCTTGCTGGCCAGTTCCTGGATCAGCGAAAGGATGTTGCGGGTCATGTTCTCCGCCTGGCCGGCAACTCCGAGCAGGGAGACTACCGCCAGCAGGGCCGGGAAAATGGAGAGCATCGCGAAATAGGTCAGCGAGGCCGCCATATCCGTGCATTTCTTCCGGGAGAATTCCCTGATGGAGCGCTTGGCCGCGTACTTCCATGACCGCGGGTGCATGTCCGGAGGGGAATCGGGCTTGGATCGGGCATCGGGTGCCGGAGCACGCCTGGCTTTCGCAGCCGTTGCGCCCGCGCTGCCTTTTCCATCATGGCTCTCGGATTCTGAAGTCATGTGCAAATCTCCTCAACAATTACTTGTGCCAGCGGGCAGCGCTGGCGCAGGCGCACCAGCTGATGCACCTGCCGCGCCGCACCCGCCTGGCTGCGCTAGTCCTTGACCGGGAAGCGTTCCCAGGCGCGGTGGGTGGACAGCAGCTGTTGCGCGCTGTCGGCAACCCCGTCTACCTCGACAAGTTCAATGCCTGGGGCATCGTCTTCCAGGCCGACTGCCTGGAGCAGGCCATCGGAGAGCCCGTCAAGGGTGATGATGGCCTTGTTGTGCCGGTAGGCCTCCGCGACCAGCAACGCCACGCGCGGGTCGATGGGAACCCCGCCTGCCCCCAGGGCGCCGGCCTTGGCATCCAGCGCAACCGCGGCGTCCGGGGCCGGCGGCAACGGGCCGATGAGCACCAGCGCATCGAATTCGATGGAGCGCGCCGTCAGGTAGGTGCGGTCAACGGGCAGGTCCGGGGCCACTTCGCCGCCGGAGGCCGAAACGAGCAGCGGGGACATGCCCCGTTCGGCCAGCGCCTGGGCTATTGCCGGTACGTGCTGGTGGTTTCCGCTGTTGAACACCACCCCGACCTTGCGCCCGTCCACCGGCCAGGCTTTTCCGATCTGCGACAGCGCGGGGCTCGCCACCGGGTCATCCAGCTGCACTGCGGCCGGTGCCGGCAGGCCCAGTGCCTGGGCCACCCCGGAGGCCAGCTGGGTATCGATCTTCGCCAGGCATTCCACCTGCCGCTGGCGGATCGCGGTATCGGTGCACTTGCCCAGTTCAAAGGAGTAGGCCTGCTGCACGTGGGCGCGCTCCACGGCCGAGAGGCTGATGTAGAACAGGCGGGCCTGGCTGTAGTGGTCCGAGAAGCTGGCCGGCTCGGAACGCACCTTCTTCCCGGAGGCCACAGGCTGCGGGAAGTCCAGTGGAGGCTGCTGGCCAGATAGAACCTGCGACATGTAGGGGCAGCCGCCATCCAGCGAGTTCGGCTTGTACGGCGCGATGCCCTTGGGCACCCGGTGCTGGTGGAAGCCGTCGCGGAACATGTCATTGACCGGCGAGTCCGGCGAGTTGATCGGGATCTGCGCGAAGTTCGGCCCGCCCAAGCGGGTCAGCTGGGTGTCCAGGTAGGAGAAGAGCCGCGCCTGCAGCAACGGGTCGTCGCTGATATCGATGCCCGGAACCAGATGCCCGGGGTGGAAGGCCACCTGCTCGGTCTGCGCAAAGTAGTTCTCCGGGTTGCGGTCCAGCACCATCTTGCCCAGCGGCTGGACCGGAGCCAGCTCTTCTGGGACGAATTTCGTCGGATCCAGCAGGTCGATGCCTTCGAAGACCGCTGTGCCGTCATCGGGGAAAATCTGCACGCCCAGTTCCCATTCGGGGTAGGCGCCGGCATCAATGGCTTCGGCCAGATCGCGGCGGTGGAAGTCCGGATCCGCGCCGGCGGCCAGCTGGGACTCTTCCCAGGCCAGCGAGTGCACGCCGAGCTTGGGCTTCCAATGGAACTTCACCAGGGACGCTTTGCCCGCCTCGTTGACCATGCGGAAGGTGTGCACGCCGAAGCCTTCCATCATGCGCAGCGAGCGGGGTATCGCCCGGTCGCTCATCTGCCACATCACATGGGCTTGGGCGGGGGTATGCAGGGAGACGAAATCCCAGAAGGTGTCGTGGGCGGATTGCGCCTGGGGGATCTCGGTATCGGGATGCGGCTTCGCGGCGTGGACGAGGTCCGGGAACTTGATCCCGTCCTGGATGAAGAACACCGGGATGTTGTTGCCCACCAGATCGAAGATGCCTTCGTTGGTGTAGAACTTCGTCGCGAAGCCGCGGGTATCGCGGGCCGTGTCCATCGAACCGCGGGATCCGACCACGGTGGAGAAGCGGACGAAGACCCGGGTCTGGCGTCCCGGCTTGAGGAAGTCCGCACGGCACAGCTTGCCGGCATTGCCGTAGCTGGTGAATGTGCCGTGGGCGCCGGCACCGCGCGCATGGACAACGCGCTCGGGAATCCGCTCGTGATCGAAATGCATGATCTTCTCGCGCAGGTGGTGGTCCTGCAGCAGGGTGGGCCCCCGCTCGCCGGCTTTCAGCGAGTGATCGGTGTCGTTGACTGCAGCGCCCTGGGTCGTCGTCAGGAACTCGTTGTCCTGTCCGGGGCCGGACAGTACCGGCTTCTGTCCGTGAGTTGATGGCTGTTGTGGTTCGCTGGTCATGGCACTCTCCTTATTCGCAGGAATGATCGGCTGGTAAGTGCCACGCTAGGGGCCTTCGCGGTGCCGATGCCACCGGGCAAGCTGATTCCCATGGTTTGCACATGTGCCAGCTGGCGCATCGGTAAATGCCAAGACCGCCGGTGGCTGCATGGCCCACCGGCGGTCTTGTCGGACGTTTCAGAAACGTCCTGCCCCTCGTGCTTGTACTGCGTTATTTTCCAGATTCCACTCCTTACTTGGAAACCAGCTGGTATCCATTTTCGTTGTGTTCGGCCTCGTCGATCCCGGCAATCTCGATGTCTGCCGTGACACGCCATGGGCTGAACTTTCCAATAACCGTTGCGATGACCCAGGTCATCACCGCGGAGAATGCCATGACCACGATCAGGGTGGCTGTCTGGGCGATCAGCTGGGCTACGCCGCCGCCGTAGAACAGGCCGCCGGCGCTTTCCTCGGTCGGCAGTGCGAAGAAGCCGAGGAACAGGGTGCCGATCAGGCCGGCGACCAGGTGCACGCCGACAACATCCAGCGAGTCGTCGTAGCCGAGCTTCCACTTCAGGTTCACGGCCCAGGCGGCACCGGCCCCGGCCAGCACGCCCAGCAGCATGGCGGCCCATGGGGCAACGTCGGCGCAGGATGGGGTGATGGCTACCAGGCCGGCCACCAGGCCGGAGGCAACGCCCACCGAGCTGGGGCGCGAGCCGCGCAGCTTCTCGACCAGGATCCAGCCGAGGACTGCGGCACCCGGAGCTGCCAAGGTGTTGACCCAGATGAGCCCTGCCTGCTCGACGGTGGTTGCCGCCCCGGCATTGAAGCCGAACCAGCCGAACCACAGCAGGCCGGCACCGAGCATCACCAGCGGGGTGTTGTGCGGCTGCGGACGGTCGTGGAAGTTGTGGCGCTGGCCGAGCTTCAGGGCCAGGACCAGGGCCGCGATACCTGCGTTGGTGTGGACCACTGCGCCGCCGGCGAAATCGATGGCTTCGCCGAAGATGCTGCCCAGGAAGCCGTCGGCGGAAAGCAGGCCGCCGCCCCAGACCCAGAAGGCCACCGGTGCGTAGACCAGGGTGACCCACAGCGGCACGAAGAACAGCCATGGTGCGAAGCGCGCACGGTCGGCGATGGCGCCGGAGATGATGGCCACCGAGATCATGGCGAAGGTTCCGGCGAAGCCGGCGGCGAGCAGCTCAGACTGCTCGGTGTTGTGCATAGCGAAGTCACTGATCGGGTTGCCGACAATCCCGGCGATGGCTGGTTCTCCGGCGGAGAACGAGTAGCCCCAAAGCGCCCAGACGACTGCAGTGATCGCCGCGGCGGAGAAGCTCATCAGCATCATGTTCACTACGCCGGTGGCGCGAGTCATGCCGCCGTAGAAAAGTCCCAGTGCCGGTGTCATCAGCAGCACGAGCGCGGCAGCTATCAGGATCCATAAGCTGGCAACATCCAACTCCATCTGGATCACGTCCCCTCAAGTTATTCGGTGTATCGGTGGTGATATGACTATTGAACTAACCCGATGTTTCCGAATGCTCGCTGCTTCGTTTCCGCTGTGTATCAAGTTCTTGCCGGGGGTAACGGTTGCTTCTCGGCGATGTTTCGCCGTCGTTTCGAGCAGTTCACGCTGCTGCTGGCGGCCGGTGAAAACGGGCAGCCCGGCATCGGCAGAAAGTATTTTCTGCCGATGCCGGGCTGATCGCGCTGACGCCGCGTGCGGCTACAGGCGCTTGATTTTCACGACCTGGAACTGCGGCACCGTGGTTGAGCCGCCGATGGTGGTGTCGTAGCTCAGCGAACCGGTGACCGTCGCGGTGATTTGCACGATGTCCTCGGCCACGATGTCATCAAGCACCTTGCAATCCACCAGGCCGTCGCCGGCGGTGAACATCGAATTGTGCTCGTAGTCGTATTTGCCGACGTGCGCATGGCTCAGATCAGCTCGGAAGGTGCAGGGACCGGTCGCGGAGTCGAACTGCG
Source organism: Glutamicibacter nicotianae (assembly GCF_006539525.1). Classification (GTDB taxonomy): domain Bacteria; phylum Actinomycetota; class Actinomycetes; order Actinomycetales; family Micrococcaceae; genus Glutamicibacter; species Glutamicibacter nicotianae. Next base: position 435,496 of record NZ_BJNE01000001.1, read on the forward strand.
TGACCCGCCCATAGACGATCACGTTCTCGTCGATGTGCGCGTCCGGCTTCTTCACGATCTGCGCCAGTTCACGCTTGGTGATTTTCCGTGCCTTGTTGGCCTTGGCTTTCTCCGCCTTGGCCGCGGCTTCCTTGTCCTTCTTCTCCTTCGCCTTGCGGGCCTTCTCGGCTTCTTCGGCAGCGACCCGTTCTTCTTCGGCCGCGCGAAGCTCTGCAGCTTCGTCCTGGGCCAGGGCCAATTGCGATTCAGTTTCGGTCAGCTGCGCCTGAAGCGTTTCTACTTCTGCGGCCATGGCCGAGCTTGAGGCCTGCGCGGCCTCGAAATCTTCCGTGGAGACGCCGCAGGCGGCCAGCGAGAGAATTCCGGCAAGTGCAGTTGCCGTCAGAATGGACTTTTTCATGGTCCACCTCCATTTCACGAGTGCGAGTTACTTGAACCCCCGAGTTCCAAGTAAAAAGAATCGTGGCATGCGCCAGGGACAATTAGGCTTCAGCAGGCACACTGGAGACATGGACCGCACTTTCTTCTTGCCCGATGCGCTCAGCGTTGCACCGCAATTGCTCGGGGCCGTACTCACGGTGGATTCCGCCGAAGGACCGGTCAGCGTGCGCATCACCGAAACCGAAGCGTACATGGGGTTGGGCACCAGTGGCCCCTACGATCCGGGCAGCCACTCGAAAGACCGGAAAACCGAGCGCAACGCATCCATGTTCCTGGACCCCGGACATGCGTATGTGTATTTCAGCTACGGCATGCACTATGCCCTGAATTTCGTTTGCTCGCCGCCGGGCATTGCCTCCGGGGTGCTGATACGCTCAGGCGCAATTACGTCTGGGACAGAACTGGCACTGGCCCGCCGGCTCGATAAACGCCCAGCCCGCTACTCGCGCAATCCCATCCCGGAGGTCCAGTTGGCCCGCGGACCGGGGAACTTGGCAGCTGCGCTGGGACTCACCAGATTGACGCACGATGGATTGGACCTGTTCTCGCCCCCATTTGCCATCCACGCTGCGCCCAACGCTCCGGCAGCGATCCGCACCGGGCCGCGCGTTGGGGTTGCCGGGATAGCAGGAGGTCCGCAGTTCCCGTGGAGGTTCTGGTTGCCCGGAGAACCCAGCGTTTCCGCTTATCGCCCAGGCCGAGATGCTCCTGCATCAGGAAGAAGCACCGCAGAATGACCTTGGGCCCCGGCCACGATGCATTCAATGCGTCGTAGCCGGGGCCCACCAGGCGATGCCCGTCAGAAGCCTTATGCGGCCGGGAACAGCTCCTCGGAATCCAGAGCCTTCTTCAGCCGGGATTCCAGGGTCGGTGACAGAGATCCTGCAAAGGTTTCGGTCAGATGCGAGTGGTCCCAATAGGCCACGATGCCGCCAACCACTGCAAAGCAGCGGCCGTCCTCGCACAGCTGGTCATTCATGTCGACGTCGATGATGTTCGGATTATCAAGCGCGTTCACGGCATCGGCCTGCGGGTCCATCGGTATCCACTGCTTTGCTTCGCCGCTGCAGTCGATGAACTCTCCAGCATTGGAAGCCACACAGTCTGGGACATTGTCCACGGTCTCTCCGGGGAAGGCCGTATCCCTGATGACCGCCACAGCGGCACCCGTACCAGCCCACTCTTCCAGAATTTTTTCGTAGGCCTTCTGGGCAGGCTCTGCTGTGTTCTCCATTTCGTATCCGGAGACCGGCAAGGACTGGCGGTTGGAACTGATCACCAGGTCGTAGTCTTCCTTCTCGATCTGCTCGGTGACCCATCCGCCAAAATCAGCGCATCCCTTTTCAGTTGCCTCGGAATCGAAAACCTGAGGCTCGCCCATGACGGCACAGCGGCTTGCGAGATAGGTGTCAATGGTCCAGCCATTTTTCTTGGCCATAGGTTCCAGTGCGGGAATCCACTGGCCAGCGTGCGAGTTTCCAACCAGCGCTACCTTGATTTTTCCATCGCCGTAGCTGCAGACCGGGCGGTCCTTGTAGTTGGCAGCCTGGCTGGCGAAGCAATCATCCTTGTAGACGACCGGCTTGTCAGTCTTCGCGACGACTGGTGCCGGGGCCACCGGGTGGTAGGCAGTTTCGATATTCACCGACTTGCCACACGAATCGCTGAATGATGCGGCGCCAAAGCAGTCTTCACCCAGCTCCTTTTCGACCTGCGCCAATGCCTTGTCGACGTCTTGGGCATCGTTGATGATGCGTTCGGTGTTGAGGTAGAAGGCACCCGCCACCAAAGCCAAGACAAGACTTCCAGTGGCCAGGAAACGTGGAGCCGTGAGCAGCGCGGAGGAGTCAATGAACTTGCGGAATCGGACCTCGACGAGTTTCTGCGTCAATACCGCTAGAACCAAGGTGAGGACCAAGGCAATGATCTTCTGAGGCCATTTGAAGTCTTCCACCAGGAAGGGCATCAGAATCAGCAGCGGCCAATGCCACAGATATATGGCGTATGAATTATCCCCGAAGAATTGGAACAGTTTGCTGCTCAAGAATACGTTGGGCGAGTACTTATGCGTCGAATGGCAGAGCAGGATCAGCGCGGTGCCGAATACCGGAATCGCAGCAATGTATCCAGGGAACGGCATCTCGCCAGTGAAAGCCAATGCGCTGAATGCGATGGCGAGCACACCACCCCAGGACCCGATCAAGCTGATCACGTCATTCTTTGCCGCATGCGCACGCGCCCCCAATGCCGCTACCAATGCGCCGGCGGAGAACTCCCAAACCCGGGTAAAGGTTGAGAAGTAGGCGCTGCCCGGTTCAGTTGCTGTCGCGTACAGCGAGTATCCGAAGGAAAGCAAGAAGACTGCACTGATGCCGGCCAACGCGACGGTCGCCGGCTTGAGGCCGAACTTGATGGCGGCAAAGATCAGCAGGCCGATCATAATTGGCCATACGAAATAGAATTGCTCTTCGGCAGACAGGGACCAGAAATGCTGGAAGGGACTTGGCGCTTCGCCTTCGGCCAGGTAATCAACCTTGGTCAGAGCCAGATACCAGTTCTGGAAATAGAACGTCGCTGCCATCGCTTGCAGTCCCCAGTCTTGCCAGACAGTCGATGGCGCGAAAAGCCAAATGCCCAGGACGCTGACCAGGATCACCAAGAACGAGGCCGGGATGAGACGCTTGACTCGCCGCATCCAGAAATTGGCCACGTCAGCGAAGTTCTTCGGTGGTTTGGTCAGCAGATGCGAAGTAATCAGGAATCCCGAGATCACGAAGAACACGTCGACACCGACGAAGCCGCCGGGCAGATAGTGCCCCCAGAAGTGGTAAAGCACGACGACACCCACGGCGATGGCGCGCAGGCCCTGGATGTCCATGCGAAAAGCCTTGGGTCTCGGGTCCCGCTTGGATGGCATGGGCAAGTCTTGATTCGACGACACTTCTGGATGGATCCTTTACCGGCTGGTCTGGCCGCACGGGCATCCGGAACCATCTGGAGTGCCGTGCAGGCAGTGCGTACGGACTGAAGGGACACAATTCCCCAGAAAATATCTTTACCCAAGAAATCTGGACGTTTTCTGTAGCCCTGGTCACCAAACTCTTGGACATCCCGCGGCTAGAATGGGCCAGCAAACCGCTTTCAGCTATTGACCTGCACTTTTCTGCCGGCATCGGGATGACGCTTCGGAAGTAGCAAATAGTCAATGTGATCCATTTCACTGACAGCTTGCATCTATTTCAGCCCGGTGTCCAGCCAAGGCCCTGAACTAATCCGCACCAAGCAGCTGACGGCACATTCCCGTTTTAAACAGATCTCCCCACCATATTTTGCATGGCGGGGAGATCAAGAATTTTAGACGCTTCGATTAGCCTTCGAGCAGTGCGTCCACGAAATCTTCGGGGTTGAATGGAGCAAGGTCGTCCGGGCCTTCGCCCAAGCCGACGAGCTTTACCGGAACGCCAAGCTGGCGCTGGATAGCCACGACGATGCCGCCCTTTGCGGTGCCGTCGAGTTTGGTCAGCACGATGCCCGAAACGTTGACGACCTCGGAGAAGACCTTGGCCTGCTGCAGGCCATTCTGGCCGGTAGTCGCGTCGAGGACCAGCAGTACTTCGTCAATGGTGGCCTTCTTCTCGACCACGCGCTTGATCTTGCCCAGCTCGTCCATCAGGCCGACCTTGTTCTGCAAGCGTCCGGCGGTATCGATCATGACAATGTCGACTTCCTGGTCAATGCCGGCGGAAACCGCTTCAAAGGCAACGGATGCCGGGTCGGCACCGTCAATCTCCGAGCGAACGGTTGGCACGCCCACGCGGTCACCCCAGGTGGCAAGCTGTTCTGCAGCTGCAGCGCGGAAGGTGTCGGCGGCGCCCAGCAAGACGTCCTTGTCTTCAGCGACGAGAACTCGCGCCATCTTGCCGATGGTGGTGGTCTTGCCTACGCCGTTGACACCGACAACCATGATGATGCTCGGGCGGTCCGGGTGCGGTTCAGGCAGGTAGCTGCGGTCCAGGCTCGGATCGACCAGCTTGAGCAGTTCCTCGCGGAGCATGGCTTTGACGCGGGCTGGGTCCTTGCTGCCTTCAATCTTCACTCGTTCGCGCAGCGCGTCGACAAGCTCAAGGGCAGGTTCGGTACCCAGGTCTGCCATCAGCAGGTTCTCTTCAATCTCTTCCCAGACATCCTCGTCAATCGAGTCTTGGCTGAGCAGGGCCAGCAGGCCTTTGGAGAACATGTTGTTGGACTTGGTCAGTCGCGCACGCAGGCGGGCCAGGCGGCCCTGCACTGGTTCAGGAACATCGAGCTGTGGCGCAGCCGGTGCGGCAGGTTCCTGGACTGCGATGGGCGCATCGCTTGCTCCGGCAGTGTCCGCTGCGGCATCAGTATCGCCCTCAGCGCTCTGGCCGGTTGGCAAGTCGTCTGCATCGCGCTCTGACGTATACGGAGTCTTGGGCTTGCGGCCCTTGGTGACGAAGGCAATGACGCCAATAGCCACCACGGCAACAACCGCGACAATGATGATGGTTAATATAAGCGAATCAGACACGCTTTAAATCGTCTCATATCTCCAACGATTTAGGGATCATGTGGCACTCAGCACCAGCGAAAATGTATTTGGCATCCAAGGCTAAACTGGCAGGTGGGCTGATTTGCCCTGCTCGTCGTTCCAGAAAGGCTGACGGTTGCTGCCCGCTTGCTGGCAGAACCATCTCTCCAATAGATATGGCATTGAAAACCACCCGTTTTTCCAGGCCGCCGATCCCCTCTGAGATTGGCGTGTTGCTGGTAGCGGCCTTCATCATCGCTTTGGGTTTCGGGCTCATCGCCCCGATCTTGCCGCAGTACGCGGTGAGCTTTGATGTCGGCAATGCGGCCGCCACCATCATTGTCAGCATCTTCGCCTTCACCCGCTTGATTTTCGCGCCGGTAGCCGGAGTGCTGGTAGGCAAGCTGGGCGAGCCAAGGATCTACGTCACCGGCGTGCTGCTGGTCGCAGTATCCACGTTGCTTTGCGCGGTGGTGCAGGACTACACGCAGCTGTTGATTGCCCGCGGCCTGGGTGGGTTCGGTTCGACCATGTTCACCATTTCGGCCATGGCGTTGATTGCACGTCTGGCTCCGGAGAAGTCCCGTGGCCGCATCTCGGGTTTGTACGCCGGCTCGTTCCTCCTGGGCAACGTCTTTGGCCCGGTTCTCGGGACCCTCCTCGCCCCGCTGGGCATGCGTGTTCCCTTCCTGATCTACGGAACCGCCCTGGTGATTGCCGCGGGTGTGGTCTACATGGCGTTGGGCCGCCGCCGTGAACTGGATGCGGATGCCGCCAACCCGCGCTCGCGGAAAACGGATATCGAGGTCGTGACCACGCGCGAGGCGCTGGGCTCCCCCGCCTACCGTGCGGCACTGTTCTCCGGGTTCAGCTACGGCTGGCTGGCGTTCGGCGTGCGCAACAGCATGATCCCGCTCTTCGCCTTGGCCATCTTCGGCCAAGGCATGGGCGCCACGGCGGCCGGGATTTCCATGACGGTGTTTGCCATCGGCAATGGTTGCGCGCTGATGTTCTCCGGCCGCCTGACCGATAGCATTGGCCGCAAAATTCCTATTGTTCTCGGGATGAGCATCCTGCTCTTGTCCATTGGCGCCATGGGCTACTCGACGTCCCTGGTTGGCTTCATCGTCTTCTCAGTGCTGGCTGGTCTTGGCGGTGGGCTGCTTGGCCCAGCGCAGCAGGCATCCGTGGCTGACGTGATTGGTTCCGGACGCAACGGCGGCAAGGCCCTGGCCGGTTTCCAGATGTGCACCGATCTCGGCTCAATTATCGGTCCACTGCTGGCCGGCGCCATGGCGGATATGATCAGTTTCCAATTGGCATTCAATATTTCGGCAGTGGTAGGCCTGGTCGGGGTGATTGCGTGGCTTCTGGTTCCGAAAACCATAAAGCCGGTGAAATTGGCTGAATAGGGAACTTAGTTTCCACTGTTTTTCACCCTGATATTAATTCCCGGAATCTTGCCGGAAAACATCGGGTAGATATACTGGCAAAGGCTTTTGCCATGTCACTTGCACTCAATTATTCAGGGGAATCCATGCCGGCACTCCGGACACGACGATCCAAAGCCCTATCCATTACGGTCGTAGCCGCACTTTCCATCCCGCTTTCTGCTGGTCCGGGTTTCGCTGCGCCAGCGGAAGAACCCTCCGCTCAATCAAGCCAGTCTCCCGCTGCCATGGCTACCGCGACAGACGCGCCGGAACCGTCTTCTGCGCCATCTGATGCTCCGGAGACCACCGGGACCGGCACCAACGTTGCTGAGTCCACGACGTCAACGCAGAGCATATCTGCTGCCGTGGCCACGCCGGCTGCTGAGGAAATCTCCACGGCACTGTCCAAGGGTGAGGAACTTTCCAACAAGGAGCGCGTGAAGCTCGCCGACAAGGCGCTGGCCGAACTGGAGATGGAGCACCTCGATGCCCAACTGGGGCAGGGGGCCAAGCGAATTGCGGAAACCGGAGACGCCACCGTCCCCACCGTGGCCGAGCTGGCGGATCTCGCGCAGCTGGCCACGGATGATGCTGCCGCTTCCATTCCTTTCGAGGTCGGTGCGCCCGCTTCCCTGGATGAGCTGCGCACTTGGCGTCCGCCGGGCACCCTCGGAATCGATGTTTCCCGCCATCAAGGCACCGTGAACTGGTCCACCGCCAAGGCCAACGGAGCACGCTTCGCCTACATCAAGGCCACGCAGTCATGGCCTTCTTCCTTGTACAAGGACCCGAAGTTCAGCCAGAACTACACCAACTCACGCAATGCCGGCCTGATCCGCGGTGCGTACCATTTCGCCATGCCTGCCCATTCGTCCGGCGCTGCACAGGCCAAGGAATTCATGGCCAATGGCGGCGGTTGGATCAACGACGGGTACACCATGCCGCCGTTGCTGGATATCGAGTGGAACCCGTATAGCAAGACCGCTTACCCTCAGGGCAAGGGCGATATGTGCTACGGCATGACTCCTTCGGCAATGGTCGCGTGGATCAAGGACTTCGGCAATGCAGTCAAGGCCAAGACCGGCCGCCTGCCGATGATCTACACCGCCCAGACATGGTGGGATGAGTGCACCGGTGATTCCGTGGCCTTCAAGTCCTGGCCACTGCATGTGTCCATTTTCCCGACCGCTGACGTTGCAAAGAATCCCCGGGAGCTTCCCGAAGGCTGGACCACCTTCAACGTCTGGCAGTACTCTTCCAACTCCAACATGCTGGGCTCGACCAATAACGTCGATGCCAACGTGTGGAATGGCGACCTGACCTCATTGCGCGACTTCGCGAAGAACCGCCGCAGCACCGCCTACAAATTGACCACCAGCTACTTCGGCAACATGGATGTGTGGCCGACCCGTTTAGGCCCAACGCGGATGTCTGGTGCCAACCGCTACGGAACTCCTGTTGCCATCTCCAAGCGCACCTTCCCCTATGGCGCGAAGACTGTTGTTGTCGCTTCCGGCGAGCACTTCGCCGATGCGCTGTCGGTCACCTCGCTGGCCAACCGCCACAACGCTCCTTTGCTGTTGACCAAACAGGCGTATCTGCCCAGCGAGGTGGCTGCGGAAATCAAGCGGCTGAATCCTTCGCGCATCATTATTGCAGGTGGCCCGACCGCAGTCAGCAGCAAGACGTTTACTCAATTGAAGAAGTACGCACCGGTATCGCGCGAAGCGGGAAGCACCCGTTATGGAACCAGTGCCGAGATCGCTACGAATTGGTCCTCTGCGAAGAACGTGTTTGTTGCTTCGGGACGTTCGTTCCCTGATGCCCTTTCCATGGCGGCAGTCGCGGCGAACCGTGAGGCTCCGTTGCTGTTGAGCAGCAAGAAGTACGTGCCGAGCGCCATCCTGAAGCAGCTGAAGCGCTTGAATCCTTCCACCGTGTATTTGGCTGGTGGACCACTGGCGGTTTCCAAAAATGCGGAAAACCAGATCCGCAAGGCGGTTCCGAATGCCCGCATCGCCCGCTATGGCGGCGCAACGCGATATGACACCAGTGCTGTCATCGCCAAAGCCTTCTGGCCCAATGGTTCACAGCGACAGTTCATTGCCAACGGCAAGAACTTCCCTGACGGGCTCAGCGGTGCTGTTGCAGCAGGCTATAACGGAGCGCCAATGCTGCTGGCTAAGAAGACCTGCCTGCCGAAATCCATCGGCTCGGCCCTGACCAGCATGGAAGGCTGGACCAACGTCCTCATCGGCGGACCGCTGGCTCTTGATTCAACAGTTGCTTACCGGAATGACGGAAAGCTCAATACGTGTTCGTAAGCATGGCGAATTAGCCTTCGCACAGTAAAGAAGCTCGTAGATGCGGATAGTGGCAACTACGAGCTTCTTTACTTCTGCACGGAGCCGCAAGGCAATTTGAAGCCAGCCGGCACGGCTCCATGAGCCGATGTGCTACCTCGCTTGGCGAGTATCTATGCTCAAATATCCGTTAGAGGTTGCATAGACCAGCAAGCCGTCGAATTCCTGGTTCGCAACATTGTTCCCCATCTTGATCCGTTTTGCAGGAACTCCATGGTACTCGATGAAGATGTTGCCCAATCGGGAGACAGACTCAAGCACGCAATCTCGCGAAAAAGATGCGGTCATTCGTGATCCGCTGTCGTCAACTGCGATTTCACCCATTGCCAGGATTTCGGTATCCCGATCCCTGATATGGATGCCTTTCGGCGCCGGACCTGTAGCGGGCAAATCGACAATCAACGAAACATTTTCAGCAGTATTCTCAATCGAGACAACCGCTGGCGGTTGTTCCGCTTCGATCTTCTTTCGTGCATGCTCTTCCAAGTACTCGATATCGCTGTCTAGGATGGCTTCGACCAGCCGAGCGTCCTGCGGCTTGAAGAACTCTGCAGGGTTGTCCAGGTGGAAAGATTCCAAGAAACCCTTATGATTTGATACCCACGCCTCACGCTGTTCGGCAGTGAAGCGCAGGAAACGTTGGCCGTCGTAGAAGCGCAAGCCTTTGCGAACGAACAATCCGGCGATGCGCTTCCGGGCCAACGCCAGATCCGTTCCTGTGTAGTCCGCTATTGTTTGGGCGATCTTGGACAAGGAATCAACGTAACCGGCAGGATCGATCCGCTGCGTACTAATATTCTGGCCGTCGGATCTCAGCCGGATCTCGTAGTAGTTGTAGTCGCCCAGGATGCTTATTCGCTGAGCAGCGGAATAGGCCTCGACCATGGCGATGCCATCTTCCAGCCTGACTTTCTCTTCGACAAAGCGGATACCATGCGAATTGAGCAGACTGCGCCGAATCATCTTTTGCGGCGACAAGGTCCGCAAAATAAAGTCGTAATCAACATCGAGAATTGTTTTCCCGAATAATTTCGCCTGAACTCTTCGGCCGTCCAAGCCCACCATTTTCGGGACAAGAACATCCACGTCATGTTTCAGGGCGAAGGACGTCATGCGCCTGAGCGCTTCGACACCGAGCCGATCATCACTGTCGATGAAGAAGACATACTCTCCTCGCGCATGGTCGATTCCCACATTGCGCGGCTTACCGGGCCAACCGCTGTTTTCTTGATGCACAACGTTGAAGTTCGAATTTCGCTTCGCATAGACGTCCAAGATCTCTCCGCCAAAATCCGTAGAGCCGTCATCTACTGCAATGACTTCGAAATCTTCTGATTTCAAGTCTTGGGCTTCAAGTGAATTAAGCAGTTCCGTCAGGTACGGCATGGCGTTGTAAACAGGAATAACCACGCTCACTAATGGGGCAGGTTCTAGGCTCTTTTGCGCCTCCGCGACAATAGACTTCTCCTCAGCTCCCCGACGGACAGAAAGTAAGGGAACTTCAGAGTTATCTTTGCTGCGTTTACGGAAAAATGCCATGCCAGCCTAAGTAGAGATAATGAGTTACAGAACGAATTTGCTCGTACCTATAAATTCCAACTGTACCGCAATGGCTACGGCGTTACAGCTCTTTCCATTTTCTGGCTGATCACCGTGGAAACTCCGTCTCCGCGCATGGTGACGCCGTACAGCGCATCAGCCACTTCCATGGTCTTTTTCTGGTGGGTAATCACGATCAGCTGGGAGGACTCGCGCAACTCCTCAAAGATCGTGATCAGTCGACCCAAGTTCATATCGTCCAAGGCAGCCTCGACCTCGTCCATTACATAGAAGGGAGATGGCCGGGCCTTGAAGATGGCGACCAGCAAGGCGACGGCAGTCAGCGAACGCTCGCCACCGGAGAGCAGCGAGAGCCGTTTGATCTTCTTGCCGGCTGGACGCGCTTCCACCTCGATGCCGGTGGTGAGCATATTTTCGGGATCGGTAAGCACGAGCTGGCCCTCGCCGCCCGGGAACAGGCGATCGAAGATCCGCTTGAACTGCACGGCTGTGTCGTTGTAGGCCTCGGTGAACACTCGTTCAACGTGGGAATCAACGTCAGCAATGATCTGCTGCAAATCCCCACGGGACTTCTTCAAATCCTCTAGCTGGCCGGACAGGAATTTATGGCGCTCTTCCAAAGCGGCGAATTCTTCAAGTGCCAGCGGATTGACCTTGCCCAAGGCCGCTAGGTCGCGTTCCGCTTTCTTCAGCCGCTTTTCCTGCTCCACGCGATCATAGGCTCGGGTGCCGACAGGGTTCCCGTCTTCGTCAACGCTCTGCCGCAGCGCACCCCACTTGTCGTCTTCATCTACAGCTTCCGGAATCAGCTGGTCTGGACCGTAGTTGGCAATCAGATGATCGGGGGTGAATCCCAGTTCTTCCAGTGCCTTGGTCTCAAGGTTCTCGATACGCATCCGCAGTTCTGCACGGGCCATCTCGTCGCGATGCACGGCATCCGCAAGCCGGGCGAGCTCTGCGGAGAGCTGTTCCGCTTCCCTGCGCTGGCTACCCAGCATGGTTTCGAGTTCAGTTTTCTTGCCGTCGAGTTCCTCGCGTTCTTGGCCAGCCATGGATACCGATACTTCAATGAAACGCAGGACGCGTTCAGCTGCTTGCTCAATGCGGTTCGCATTGGCGGCCTGGGCCTTGCGCTGTTCAGCGCGTCGGGCGGCGACTTCACGGTGATTTCGCTCGGCGGCCGCAGTGCGGCGCAACCCCTCGATGCGTGAGCGCAACGCAGAAACGCGCTCTTCACTGCTGCGCAAGGCCAAACGGGCTTCCAATTCCTGCTGGCGTGCGGCGGCCGCGGCATCGGCCAGTGCTGCCCGAGCCGCGTCATCCACGGTTTCTTCGTCTTGATCGGTCGAAGCAAGTTCCATGCGCTCGGTAATCTCCTCCAGAGATTCCTGCTCAATTTCCAGCTTCTCAAGCGTTGCCTCAAGCTTTTCTTCCAACGCGGCTTTATCCGATTGCGCGCTGCGCAGCTTCTGCCCAAGACGTGCCAGATACGACGACAGTTCATCAATTGTCGCGTCTGATTCCGTTAAAGCGGACAAGGCGTCTTCGCGCTGTTGCTGGGCGACGGAAAGCTCTGGACCTCGTTGGGCCAGTCTTTGTTCAACTGATGAAAGTTCTTCTTGGCACTGGGATAGTTCGGTTTCCGTCTGTTCTACCAATGCCTGTTGAGCGATCAGGGAGGCGCCCGCTGAATCCCCCACAGAGCTGCGTAATGCGGAAACAGTTATGCCGTCCAAGGTGGTGAGCAAAGCCGTAGGGTGCTGCGCCAATACTGCCGGCGCTTGGCTCATCTCCTCAATGATGTAGTGGCCAGCAAAAAGCTGATCAAGCAAACTGTCCAAAGCGCTATCGGCAGCAACAACTTCACGAGCGCTGACAGCGTTAGCCACGCCAGCCGCCGTAGCAACCTGTGAAGACAGCTCTGCGTGCAGGAAAACCTGGCTGGCCTCTTGCTGTTGCACGTCTTCGATGAGCTCCAGCGCGTTGCCAAGGTTCTTGGCTACCAAGGCTTCGGCGTTCTCACGCAATATCGCGGCGATGGCCTGTTCGTATCCGGGGTTGACCGTAATCAGCTCGCCCAAACGCCCCAGGAGCTTGCCAGAAGCCGAACGAAGAAGCTGAGCGGACTGATCATCTGGTTTTGAGTTCAGCTTCAGGGCATCAAGGCGTGCGCGCAGTCCGGAAACACGCACAGATAGCTCGCGTTCCCGTTGGCTATCGACGTTGTGCGCTTCTGACAATGCCGAATGTTCTTGATCTGCACTCTCGAAATCCAGATTCAGCTGCGCTTCTCCAGCTAGCTGTTTTTCAAGATCGGTGGCGACTTCGGCGTGAGAGCGCGAATCCAATTCAAGATCCGAGTCGAAGGAACGGACACTTTCCTGAAGGCGAGATATCTCAGCCCGAGTTACGTCGACACGGCTACGTGCGGAAGCCACCTGGGCGGCTAGCCGGGACATCCCCTCGCGGCGATCCGCTGCAGCACGAAGCATGGCAGCCATTCGTTGTTGTTCAGCCCGTGAAGCTTCCTCGGCCTGCTCCTTGGCTTCGACGGCTTCAGCCAGGATCTCATGGCGGTCTTCAAGAGCTTCTTCCAGTTCCTCAAGTTCTGAGCTCATTCGCTCAGCTTGGGCTTCCAACCGCTCAGGATCTCGACTGGAATCGAAATGAGTTTCGTTGCTCTCCAGCAATTTCGCTCGTTCACGAGCCAACGCGGCAAGCGAACGGTACCTTTCTGCCTGGGTGCTCAGCGCAACCCATGTTTCCTGAATCTGCCCAAGACGAGGGGTAATGGTTTCCATCTGGGAAGCGAGTTCTTCGATATGCTTCTTGACGCGTTCCAGGCGTGCAGCAGCCTCTTCTTGCTGGGCTTGGATCTTTGATTCGTCATCAATATCTTGTGCAAGCTTGTTATTCAGCGTGACCAAATCATCAGCGAGCAACCGCGACTTTGCGTCTCTGACGTCGAGCTGGACCGTCTGCGCGCGGCGAGCAATTTTCGCCTGCCGTCCCAACGGGGCCAATTGGCGCCGCACCTCAGCGCTCAAATCTTCAAGGCGATCCAGGTTTCCCTGCATTGCCTGCAGCTTACGCAGAGTTTTCTCTTTTCGCCGACGGTGCTTAAGCACGCCGGCCGCCTCTTCAATGAAGCCACGCCGGTCTTCGGCTGTTGCGTGCAGAATGCGGTCCAGCTGCCCCTGCCCGACAATCACATGCATTTCCCGCCCCAGGCCGGAGTCCGAGAGCAGCTCTTGAATGTCCAGTAGACGGCACGAGCTTCCATTAATTGCGTATTCGGATCCGCCGGTACGGAATAACGTCCGGGAGATGGTGACTTCTGCATAGTCGATGGGAAGCTGACCATCTGCGTTATCGATGGTCAAGGAAACGTGGGCACGTCCAAGCGGTGGGCGACCCGACGTGCCGGCGAAGATCACGTCTTCCATCTTGCCGCCGCGAAGTGTCTTAGCACCCTGCTCCCCCATGACCCAAGACAGCGCATCCACTACATTGGATTTGCCCGAGCCGTTAGGCCCGACAACTGCTGTGACACCGGGTTCGAACTCAAAGGTGGTCGCCGACGCAAAAGACTTGAATCCGCGAACGGTGAGAGTCTTGAGATGCACGGCGTGAAGTTCCTAAGTTTGGGTCGAATGGCTAAAGTTGGGTTGGACATCCAAACCCAATCCTTGTGGCAATTCTAGCGAAGCACGGTAGGGATTTTCTGGTTGTGCTCGCAAAATCCAAGAACGAAAATCGAGGGATAGATCATTCTATGAGCATTCTGACGCAGATTGACCAGTGGCCAAGTGACAATGCGGTTTCCGTGGTAGTCAACGGCAACGGGGCAATCATTGACCGGCACGGTGATACTGCACGCGTTTATCCCTTGGCCTCAGTGACAAAATTGCTCAGCGCCTACACGTTCTTGGTAGCGCTGGAAGAAGAAGCCATAACCCTCGAAGATCCTGCAGGGCCGGAGGGTTCCACGGTGCACCACCTCCTGGCGCATACAGCCGGCTATGACTTCGATTCCGAAGCGATCCGCTTTGCCGTAGGGACCAAACGCGGCTACTCGAATTTCGGATTCGAGAAGCTAGCAGAGCATTTGGAGCAACAGACTGGAATCAGCATGTCCCAGTACGCACAAGAGGCTGTCTTCGCTCCCCTGGCCATGGCTAATACTGAGATTGCCGGCAGCTGCGCGAAGGATGGGCGCTCCACTGCCGCGGACTTGGCAAAATTCGCTGCTGAGCTGTTGAACCCAACTATCGTGGCCCAAGCTACATTGCGTGACGCAACGCGTGTTCATTTCGAGAACCTTGCTGGGATTCTGCCTGGCTATGGGCGGCAGAATCCGAATGACTGGGGCCTCGGCTTTGAAATCCGATCATCCAAATTACCGCACTGGACAGGCGCAAGCCATCCGGCGTCAACATTCGGGCATTTCGGGCAGTCCGGCACATTCCTCTGGGTGGATCCCGAACATCGTGTAGCCTGTGTGACGCTCACCGATAAGAACTTTGGACAGTGGGCCGTTGACGCTTGGGCACCATTCAATGAACAGGTGCTCAATTCTCGAATTGCATAGCCTGCGATATGTTCTCGATGTGCCAGCTAGCTTCGCGTGCGGCGTGGACGTGGCTGGCACACAGGACAGCTGTATGAGGAACGACCCATAAACGGATCGCGCCGAATCAGCGATTCTCGTCCTTTCTCCTCGCACCGCAAACAGGCCTTGCCTTCACGCCCGTAGGCGTTCAATGACCTGGCGAAATAACCGCTGGCACCGTTCACATTTACATAGAGGGAATCAAAGCTGGTACCCCCAGCTGCAAGGGCGCGCATCATCACATCAACCAAGGCATCGTTGAGGCGTTGGACTTCAGGACGCCTAATTGTCGCGGTACTGCGCAATCCGGACAGGCACGCTTGCCATAAGGCTTCATCCGCATAGATGTTGCCGACGCCTGAAATGATCCCCTGGTCCAGAATGGCCCGCTTCAATTCTGTATTCTTTTTGCGAAGCGCGACATACAGGTCATCGGGATTGCGGTGAGGATCCATGACATCCCTGGCGATGTGTGCAGCCGCTAATGGGATCGATGCCTGTAGCGAGCCTGCGCCCGCTGGCAACCCATCGGGTGTTGCCATCACAGGAGATATAAACATTCCGCCGAAGATTCGCTGGTCAACGAAGCGCAGTTCGCCTGGGTAGCCAGATCTATTGCTCAGTGACAGGCGTACTTTTAAATGCTTCTCATCGGGTGCGTCAGGCTCTTCAACAAGAAGTTGCCCGCTCATTCCCAGGTGAGCTACCAAGGCGGCCGGAGTAGGCAAGCCTTCCAAGTCCATCCAGAGGAACTTGCCCCGGCGAACAACAGAAGCAATTGAACAGCCGCTCAGGGTCTGCTCGAAGTCATCAACGCCATCGGTATGACGGCGGACAGAACGAGGGTCCAGCACCTGAACGGTTTTCACCGTTCGAGTGCGAACCCACTTGTCCAAGCCTTCGCGGACGACTTCAACTTCTGGCAGTTCTGGCATGCGCTTAATGCTATCCCTTGGGTAGCTGCTCACCAGGATGCAGCATTAGCCAAGTCTTGTGTGCCGCTTCCTGCTCGGCTTCTTTCTTGGACGGCCCATGCCCGTCGCCAAATACCTTGTCACCGATGAGGAGTTCAGCGAGGTAGGTACGTGCATGGTCGGGACCGGAACCGGTGACCTGGTAGTGCATCTCGCCTAGTTTTTGGGAGGCTACTTCTTCCTGGATTACAGTTTTCCAGTCGGTGGTTGCGCCCAGCAGTCGAGGATCCTCCAGCAGCGGAGTGACGAAACGAAGCACAAATGAGCGTGCCGCTTCCATGCCTTGAACCAAGTATGTTGCTCCAAGGATGGCTTCCATGGTGTCTGCCAGAATGGATGACTTGTTTGAGCCATTGGACTGCGCTTCACCACGCCCCAGGAGCAAGTGCTCCCCCACTTCCAGATCGCGGGCAATCATTGCCAGGGCGCGGGTACTGACGATAGCCGCGCGCCGTTTCGCGAGATCACCTTCTGGCAGAAGCGGGAAAGTTGCGTATAGGTATTCTGCAACGCAGAAGCCAAGAATTGAATCGCCTAGGAACTCGAGGCGTTCATTTGTTGGAATGCCACCGTTCTCATATGAATAGGAGCGGTGGGTGAATGCAAGACGAAACGTCTCGGAATCAATGTTGATTCCGAGACGCTTCATAAGTTCTTCTTTAGAAGACATGTCTTAGACGTCTGCGACCTTGCGACCCTTGTACTCAAGGAACAGTTCGGTACCAGCCGAGTCGGTGACAACCTTAGCCTGGTGAGGCAGGCTGTAGGTTACGCGACCGTTTTCAACGGTCTTCACCAGGTTCGGTGCGGTAGCCTTCCACTGAGAACGGCGGGCACGAGTATTCGCACGGGACATCTTCCGCTTTGGAACAGCCACGACTACTTCTCTTCTCTCTTGTCTGACGTTTTATCGTTTGTCGCATCCTCTGCGACAATGTCGGACAGCTGCGCTAGCGCTGCCCAACGTGGATCCAGGATCTCGTGATCATGCTGGGGGTCATCGTTGAGGCTGATTCCGCATTCGCTGCAGAGCCCCAAGCAATCTTCCCGGCAAACCGGTTGGAACGGCAGGGCGGTAACCACTGCGCTCCTTAGTACCGGATCGATGTCAATCAAGTCACCGACCACCCAATACTGATCCATATCATCATCGTCTTCGAATTCTTCGCTCTCTTCATAGTAGAAGAGCTCTTGAATATCAGCCTCGAAATCGTACTCGATGGGCTCCAGGCATCGTCCACATTCCCCAGCAATCTGCGCTGTAGCGGTACCCGATACCAGAATTCCCTCATGCACGGCTTCAAAGCGAAGATCTAAGTCAAGCTCAGATCCTCCACGAATACCGATGAGTGCATTTCCCACATCCGTGGGCGCCGGAACCTGCTCTTTGAGAGTTTTCATCGAGCCAGGCGAACGGCCGAGCTCCCTGGTTGAAAAAACCAGAGGCGAGTTGCGATCGAGTTCGCCGTGCGGCGATCGATCAGAACGCTTTTCGCTAATGATGACTCCTATAGAAACATAGTCCGACATTTCATCTTAGCTTGCCGTTGGCCAAGTTCCCAAACTGAAACCAATTTTAGCGTTCGATATCAGTGTTGCACTCACCACAGCATAGCGCAGGAAGCGGATCAGTTTCTGCACGGTCCATTTGAGTGGTTGAGACAAATGCTGAACAGATTTCAACGGCGTCCAACGCACCCGATAAGGCAGGACCATGCTAGGGGCCAACCGACGCAAAATGGCTTATAGCAAACATCCCGAAGAATTGCAGTATGAAGAATTATGCTTAGTCGTGCATCGATTTAAGTGCTGAGGGATAGTTCATGAATGTAATACATACCGTCGATAGAGTCGTCGAAAAGATTCGGAAGCGCATTGCGACTCGACGACGCATTGAGTTCATTCGGAACCACGCCACAGAACTCCGCGAGCTGCCCGTCGGAGCTGGCCGGTACAAGGTGGCGCTCCACTTTCCCGATGAAATGGTCAATGCCTACCAGCTCAGGCAATGGTATGAGCCACTTGTAGCCTTGGCAGAATTCGTGCCTGTAGTAATTCTCGTTCGAAGTCCCGAAACTGCGTTGTCCTTGCGCGAAGAATGCCCGCTACCGATCCACTACGCCCCTGCTGTGGACGACATGGAGCGGCTCATGCATTCTCAGGATCTGCGCGTGGTGTTCTATGTGAACCAGAATATTCGCAATTTCCAAGCTCTTCGGTTCAATGGGCCTAACCATGTTTTCATCTGCCACGGTGAAAGCGAGAAAGCCTACATGTGGTCCAATCAGCTCAAGGCCTATGATTACGTATTTTCTGCGGGTGAAGCAGCCAAGGATCGTCTGGCAAAGCACCTACGTAACTTCGATCCTTCGGAGCGCTGCCGCCTCATAGGTCGTCCTCAAATAGATGTGAACTACACGCCGCCCGTAACAGTTAATAAGGAACTGCCTACGCTTCTCTACGCTCCTACGTGGGAAGGTGACAGGCCTTCAATGAATTACGGATCAGCACTTTCGCACGGTGAGCTATTGATCAACGCACTGGTCAAGGACGGCGGTTTCAATATCATTTTTCGTCCGCATCCGCGTTCGGGGATGAGTGCAAAACCATATGCGCAGGCTGTAGAACGAATCCGCAAACGGCTAGATGCTCACGACGATACTTCCAACGCACGATTCATTTTCGACGATTCCGAGCATTGGGGTTGGCAATGGTCAATCGCTGACCTTTGTGTCACTGATATTTCCGCGGTTGCCTACGACTTCCTGGCAACAGGAAAACCAATGTTCGTGACCGCGCCGGTGTCAGGCGATGCCACTATTGATGACTCACCTGCACTTCGACAGGTCCCTGCGTTGTCGGCCCAGCAGGCTGACGAAATAGTTAGCCTCGCCCATGACGCGCTGAATAGCAACGACCCCCAGTTGCGCGAAATGGTCGATTATTACTTTGGCGACATTTCCCAAGGAGCCAGCATGCAGCGGTTCATTGCCGAAACTCTTTCCCTTGTGCACGAGGATAGCATCGCTGATCGCTAGTCCGCTTGCCAGAAGGGTGTTGCCGGAACTAGGACTGTTCCGGCAACACCTTCTCAACTGCCAGTGAGGACTTCCCTATTTAAAGAAACGTTCAACAACGCGTCGTGCGGCCTGCCCATCATCATGTGGTGCAAACTTTTTGATGAAGTCGTCACGGTTCACACCAGGAAGTTGTTCCCCTGCAAGGGCTGACGCGAGTGCATCCCAGAGGTCACTCTCTTCTTCGACAATCGGGCCAGGCAGCGCGCTCTCGTAGTCCAAGTAGAAACCACGAAGGTTATCGCGGTAGTTCTCCAGGTCATATGCATAGAAGATAATCGGACGACGCAACAGTGAGTAGTCGAAGAACACAGAGGAGTAATCGGTAATCAATACATCTGTGGCGAGATACAGTTCCTGGATGTCTGGATGACTGGACACGTCGATTATGCGATGCCGCAGACTCTCCGGAATTGACACTGCATTTGAAATCAGCACATGCATGCGCAGCATCAGGATGGTGTCTTCACCGAAACGACGGTCGAACTCGTCCAGGTCCATTGGCAGATCGAATCTGAATTTGCCTCGGCTTGAGGCAGCATCATCACGGAATGTCGGCGCGTAGAGAACCGTTTTGATTCCCGGGGGAATCGCAAGCTCATCACGCACGCGCTGTTCTTGATCGGCAACACCAGGACCCGTCAAGATATCGTTTCGTGGATATCCGAGTTCCACAGCTTCACCCGAGAATGCGTACGCAGACCGCATAATCTCACTGGTGTAGCGAGATGGCGAAATCAGATGCGTCCATTGGCGCGTAGCTCGAGTAACTCGGTCCAGATAGCCCTCATCGCGGCCTTGGACTTCTCGGATATCGAGAGCCATCTGCTTCAAAGGCGTCCCATGCCATGTCTGCAGGAACACGCCCTTTGCACGACGCTTCACGTAGTGAGGGAAGCTCTGGTTATTGACCCAGAATTTCGCCCGTGCAAGGTACCAGAAGTATTCCGGCGACAACCGCTTCACAGTAGACGTCAACGGATCGGTGAAGCGGTGCTTGCCGGAGTAAACCCAAACCTTGCGTCGCGTATCTCCCTGTCGCAGCAATTCCTCGTAGATATATCGAGGAGAATCTCCGTACTGACGTCCAAGACCGGATTCGAATACAATGAGGTCTTCATCCATTGGTGCCAGCTTGTACAACTTGTAAAGCTTGCGCATGACATCAAAGTACCGCTTATGCCCTCGGAACTTGTTCTTCAGCTTAACTGGCAGTTCTGCGCGCCAACCAACTTTGGGTTTGCCACGCAATTCGGCTCGTTCAATTTCTGCGACAATACGTCGTGAATTGTTCTGGTCCCGATGTGTCATGAAGACGTCAGCCCGTTGACGGAACTTCGGTTCCATGGCCTTGCCACGATCCAGTGTATGAGATAGATCCTTCAACAACGTTTCGCTGTCGAAAGCAATGCGACCGGGCAATTCATCATCGAGGTTCAAATGCGAACCGTTGGGACCCAAGAATCGAGCACGGTCGAACTGATAGTAATGAACAGGCTTATGCAGGAAGCTGAAGTCGAAGTTCACCGAAGAGTAATCGGTGATCATGATCGCAGCGGTCTTGATGAGTTCTTGGACATCAATTTCACCCTGGACGATCAGCCGGGCCGGCGCTCCAGCAAAATGATCCCTGAATTGCATCATGTTGGGGTGAAGACAGAAAACTACTTCCAAGCCGTGCTTCTGCACCAGGTCTGCCAGCTCCACCGAATTTAGCAGATTCTTCCATTGCTCAAGGTAGTCCGATTCAAGGAACACGTCCTCGTTCTGCAACCAGTCCCGCCACGTCGGGATGATCAGCAGCAAATTCTCGTTCACGGGAAGATCCTTGGCCAGCAAGGAATCGAACCTGGATAGCCCTGTGACCTTTACTTCTTCCGGCGAGTAAAGGAAGTCTTTAACGATGTATTGCTTCTCGCGCTCTGACGACACCATGAATAGGTCTGTAGCAAAGCCAGGCGAGTTCTTGCCGTAATTGGGAACCATCCATTTGGTTCCCATGACGCCGTGCTGCAAGAATACTCTGGTAGCACGGCAACGCGATGAAAAGCTATGGTGCCTCGTCGGGTACAGGTAATCTGCGTGGTGAGTACCGATGACACGTTGCGCACGAATAGCCAATTCAAAATGCTCTTTGCTGCCATGGAAAACGACGTGATCCATGGAGTCGAAATTCCGCAAGTCCGGAGCGTTTTCATTGATGACGTAGTAGGCATCAATATCTGGACGTTCCTGCCGCAGGTAATTGAACAGGTGCAACCCGTTGTCCTGGGCTTTGTAGGATAGTTCGCCAATGATCCAGATCGGCTTGGAATCGGATGGCTGGCTAATCGGGAAACTGCGATGCCTAGCGTCCGCAAGGACGGCAAATGCTTCTTTGTCGAACACTTCCAGGATCAGCGATGTAGATTTCGCTTTAAAGGTGAAGTACGGAGAGATCGCTAGAGTCTTATCACCGTTGGTCACTGTACCGGCTCGCGTTGTACTACGCACGGCGAATGGAGTGCGACTTACCCGAACCCGAGCGGGTTCGCCTCCGGAGTACGGGGCAGCCAGTAAATAGAGATCGTAGTTATCGCCCCGATCTATCGCCGTCCAGTCTGCAGATTTGAAGTCAAGGGATGCCGACCAACCGTAGCTGGCACGTCCGAAACGTTTTTCTGCACCTTTCTCATCAAAGTTCAGCTCGACTGGAACGTCAAGCCTGAACTCGGACTTACGTCCAATAAGTTGCAATGTGGCTGAGGACAACCGATCGCTTTGAGTTTCCAGAACGCCGCCTAAGGACAGCTTTCCGTCATGAATCTGGGTGATATCCGTACGTATCCGGTACTTGAATCGCAGTGGTCGATTAATGGCTAGTGCAACTTCTGCCTTCTTATTGATATACAGTCCTACGCTTCGATCGCCCGAATGGTAGACCGTGTTGCTGCTGAAGGCAGTTGAAGAAAACCGTCCCAAAATGCGGTGGGCAATTACAGGTCCATCGAGGATTAGTTCCCCTGCCTCTATGCGCTCCCGGACTTCTTTTCGCCGGAGCAATTCGCCACCTTCAGCAAGTTGCAACCATGCAATGCCGGAAGGCAATTCATTAAAATCGGAAATGAAGGTTAGCGCGAGACGTACCGTACCGGAGTACTGCTCATCGTCCAAAGTGACATGGTCTTCATCTGCCTCATCCGAATCAACAGAGCTGAATTCCGGCTCTTCATCATTTGAAGCAAGTTCCCGGTACTCATGCCACTGATCCAGAACTGAATCCAGTGAGATCCGTGCCTGGAACCGACGGAGTTCAGCGTTGCCGCTCTTTAGCGGTTCAAGTTCAAGTGGCGTCGCTACAAGAACTATGTGGCTTCCGTGTAATACCGAAACAGATTGAACGGACTGGGCAACACAGGCTTCCAGATGCAGTACGTCATCACGAATCTCAAGATTCAATTCTTGGTAGCCGCTGTAATAGCGATACCTCTTACGCTTCAACCGTTGGGTGCGCAACGTCTGCAATCCGGACTGCGCTAGGTCTTGCATAGATCGAATTTCAACTGCCACGAAAAGAGTCCTTCAATGTTCTAGCTGCATTGCATCGCATGAGACTTTCAGCGGATCAGCCTGGACATCACGCGAGTACAAAATGAAAGGACACCAGCACCAACATGCAGTGTCCAAGCCTTCATGTGATCCAAAGTAAAGATTACCGCCCGAATGCTCACAAATCGGTTTGAAACCACCGCAGTCGCTTGCAAAAGGTCACAGCGGTCCTGCAATGCTGTCGTGTCAGCAACTTGTGCCTAAAAGCAATCGGTCCCAATACGCAAGGTACGAATTGGGATCAAGGAATTTACGGAACTCTAGCTGTGCCAGCCTCGGAAATTCTCCAGTTTTCCTTGGCGCTCGGCAATCAACTGCTGAACTACATGCTGGAACCTCTTGGTCGAATCGCCCCGATTTAGGTCTCCAAAGTAGAATTGGCGCATTTCAATACGCTGGTCCTTGTGGCTGTCACGCGTCAACGCATCGTTGAGCAAGGCTCGAATATTCATCACGCTGTCGCGGTCCACTACATGGCAGGCCTGGGCAACGGGAGCGTCGCGGTGAAGAATTTCACGGTTGCTACGTCGGTCGGAAATGACGAGTGGATTCTCCGGGTGAAGGTACAAGTAGTCCAACCCCACGCTGGAAACATCGGTAATTAGCGCATCGGTCGATTCAAACATGGCCAAGATATTGCCCTGTTCCGAAATCACGTGCTCTCCGCCAGCCTCGTTGGCAGATTCGATCATCTGCAATATATGTGAGTGAGACTGGGCAACACCAGGTGTATTGCTGGTCTGGATCCGCGGGTGCGGCTTGTAGATGACACGCCAGGTCGGGTTTTCCAGCAACGACTCGACAATGGCTACACCATATTTGTCCAACGAGGTGTAGTTGTTGTCCTCGTTTTCGCCTTCCCACGTCGGCGCATACATAACATCGAGTTTGTCGCTTGGATCCAATTCGGGTTCGAAGTCGATATCCAGCTGCGGACGACCAGTGACTTCCAATTTTTCGAAATCGAAGTCAATCAGCATTGCCTCGTGACGCTTGATGGCTGCTGGGCCCGCTACGAATACCCTGTCATAGGCCTTGGCCTTATTGGATACCATAGAGAGTTTATCGCTCTCACCGTGGTTTACATGCACATGGACAAGTCTTGGGTGATCCAGTGATTGGAAGTTCGTTCGCGAATTATTGGTGTAGATGACCAGCTTGAGATCATTGTCGTCATATAGATCCATCAAATCAGTCAACCGACGTACATAGATCTTTGGCAGGTCTGTAATTCTCTCTGCCGCTTTGAATGCGCTCAATGTACGGAAGACCAGGAGGACTTCTTCTTTTTCGTGCAGTTCTTCAAGCACAGGCAACCATTGAGCTACTTGATAAATCTTGTCCGCACCATCACCGAAGTAGACCGCGACGGATCCTGGTACGGGAATATTCGACACGCCAACATTCACGTTAGCCGAAGAACGCCCCGATAACCCCATTATGCGGGAAATCCGCTTGGCTTCCGGACGCCGACCCACCTTTCGCAGGGCGTCTTTTACGCTGGACTTAATGGAGTCTGTGATGTGCTCGCTAGCCATGACTACCTTGAAACCTCGAAAACAGAAACTTACAACTAGATGAGTTTACTAGCTCAATTCCTTCACGATCTGGCTCAAAGTGTCCAATGTGTTCTTTAACGAAGTGACATGTCGCTCATCGAACTCGCTCAGGACGCGCTTCATTTCGGTTGTCGAAATACCGGAGGTACGTGGAAGGTAGACAACTTCGACTTCATCGCCAAGGTCGTCAAACTTGCCCTTCCAGTCTTCTCCGATGCCGAAGACCTTGGCATCATACTTCTTGATGTCAGTACGTTTCTGTTCCCAGTTCTCTTCAGGAATGGCGAGGTCTACGTACTTGATGGCCTGGACAATCTCAAGGCGCTGTTCGAATGGAACTACAGGCTTTTTACCTTTGATGGCGTTGAATTCATCCGTGGATACGCCAACAATCAGGCGGTCACCCTTTTCCTTGAGACGCTTCAGGATATTCAGGTGACCGATATGGAACAGGTCAAAAGTTCCGTACGTCAACACAGTTTTAGTCATGGATCCCTCTCGAAGTAAGGTAAAAGTAATTCGCGCTCAGCTGGTAGCGCTCACTCGGATTTGTCATTAGATAATTGGCGCACGGCCCGCGAGGGTCATGCGAACAATTGTTTTCCATCTCAGTTTAGGCCGTGGCTCCCGGTACCAGGGGCTGCCGGACCATCCAGCACGCCATCCTGCAAAATATTGAGCCACGGCACTTTTGTTATGACGCAGCCGCAAGCACTCAATCAGCATCCAGGATGTCGGATAAATCCAACGCAGCGGCATTGGCAAATTACGGCGGGCCAGCCATACCCGGTTGCGGGCATTCAAACGATAAAATTCGTCATGGCGTCGAGGGTCCACGATCGGATGGCCGATCTGCATATCGCCGGCATACCAGACGTAGGTGCCGGTATCCCATACACGCCAGGCAAGTTCAATTCCTTCATGCGCGTACCAAAACCCCCCTGCCCAGCCACCTGTGGCATCAAAGATTTTGCGGGTGGTCACCAGACAGGTTTCGCCCACGTGGAAAACCTTGCTTGGTTCGACTGCCGTCCGTTTTTTCAAACGAGGAATCCAGCGCCTTGGATTCTGCTCTTCATTCTCCGGGTCTGTGATGCGCGGCTGCAACAGCCCCATGCGAGGATAATGTTTGAATCGCTCTACAGCCGTGATCAAGAAATCGTCATCGATGAACCATGAATCGTCGTCAAGGAAGCACAGGTACTCGCCTCGTACCTGATTCACTCCGGCATTCCGGCCGGCTGGAATTCCCAAATTCTCCGGAAGAAAATGAGTTTTGATGCCTTTCGGAATATCCGTTGGATCCCACCCGTTACCGACAACAACGGCATCAATCGACACTGATCGTTGGGCTAGTAAAGATTCCAAGGCACGCTGGAGCTCAACCGGGCGGTTACCCATGGTCAATACAACTACACCGATAGTCGGCTTAATCTCTGCAGGCATTTGTCCTCTAAGGCGGTGGGATACAGGCAATACGGTCAAACTATGCTTTGAGGCGGGATGAGGCCATGTTGGACAGGAAATGCCCAATGTTCACAACGACGCATGCAGGCATCAGGATCCAAATCATCCATTTTTCAGCAATTGCTGGTGCACCCGCAATCGTGGAGATAATCGAGCATCCCAGGATGATCAGCGACAGTTCCACAGCGTGCAGGAGCTTATGGAATGGCAAGAAGCGAGCCAGCGAACGCAATTTTCCAACAAGAGATGTTGTTGGAACAGATCTGGCGGCCGCCGTATCCGGCAATTTTCCAAGCCCCGCCATGCCTCGGGCTGCATGAACCATGAGCGACTGCGAACGATTCAGGACCAGAAGCACCGACAGACAAGCGGCCATGAACAATGTTGGCCACGCCTGCTCGACAGTTGAATTCTCTGTCGAGAGTTCCGTGAAGACTCGGTACCCCAAGGCAATTGGAATCAACGCCTCAGTTGTGTGGTGTCCAACCATGTCGATGAAGATACCTCGGGGAGATTGCGTTCCCCTCCAGCGAGCGACTTCTCCGTCAGAGCAGTCGAAATACAACTGGACCTGAGACAGGAGCACTGCCAGCAGCGGCCCCCAGATGCCAGGGATCAATAGCGCTAGAGACATCCCCCAGCCGGCAAGGATCATCAACCCGGTAACTCCGTTGGCGCTGATTCGCGTTCGTACCAGCGCTGCGGTGAGGTAAATCGAGATATGACGCAGGTACAGTTCAGCGGTCCAGTGCTCGGCATTTTTTCGCGCACGAACTTCCGGAGGTTGGCAGACCGCTCGCAGCTGGTCAAGCGTTGGGTTCTTTGGACGTTCGGCCATGACTACTTCACGCGGCCCTTATCGACGGTGCCGGATGCTCCAAATATGCGGCCTTTGAGGTATCCGACGGCCCAAGGCAAATGAATTGCGGGGAAAGC
Source organism: Glutamicibacter nicotianae (assembly GCF_006539525.1). Classification (GTDB taxonomy): domain Bacteria; phylum Actinomycetota; class Actinomycetes; order Actinomycetales; family Micrococcaceae; genus Glutamicibacter; species Glutamicibacter nicotianae. The sequence continues at coordinate 462,055 of NZ_BJNE01000001.1, forward strand.
GCATGCTGCCAACAGCTTGTCTTTTAATCCACTCGCGTTGCTTGCCAGTCCCGCTGCCAAAGCGACCGCGGCATATCCGGCAGGCACAGCTTTCGCCAGCTTCAGAGGCAAACGTACCCAGCTCGGAACTTCTTGGCGAATTAGTGGCTCGACGACGGTTGCCACCAGTCCTGTCGCGACGCCCAAAAGCAAGAGCGGTGGAACATCATGGCGCAACGATTTCCCTTCCGGGAAGCGTCGAGCAATTTCAGCCCTCCAGGTACCCGAGGCCATCGACTGGCTCATTAGAGACTTGAAGTTATCACGTGGGTAATAGCCGACCTTTAGTTCCGGATCGAACCAAACGGTGTGGCCTGCCTGTCGAATCCGCAGACATAGTTCCCAGTCTTGGGCACGCCACAATTCCTCATTATAAAAACCGACTTCGTCGAATACTTCGCGACGGAAGATACCAAGGTACGCAGATTCAGCTGGTCCCTCGGGCGCGCCTGAGTGATAGGCCGGCCCGCCAAATCCGAACTTCGAATGATAGGCAGCTGCAATCCCCCGCTGGACGGCTGTGCGTCCTTTGGCGTCCATCAGTCCCCCAACATCGTGTGCATTCGCACGGAAAAGGGTCTCGATTCCTCGCGACGTATAGTTCGACGGCAGCTCGCTGTGGGCGTCAACGCGTATGACAATGGGCATCGTGGATGCGCGTATCGCCAGGTTCAGGGCAATCGGAGTTCGCCCCAGAGGGTTGTCGACAAGAACGATTCGCGAGTCGGACTCAGACAATAGCCTTGCCACGTCGTTAGTTGAATCCGAACTTGGTCCCAGCGCAAGAACGACTTCTTTCTCTCCGGCATACTCTTGTGCCAAGATCGAGGACACTGCCTCTTCCAGATAGTCCGCTTCGTTGAGCACAGGCATTACATAAGAGACACCAGGAAATCCTGTCATTCCGGCCTTACTTCTTCGCTTTCAGATGCTTTTGATATTCCTTGATCACGGTATCCGGATCACCATCCATCATTTGGACGCCTTTTTCGATCCAAATCACACGATCACAAGTTTCCTTGATCGAATTCATAGAGTGCGAAACGTTGAAAATAGTTCCCGCGCTATCTCGAATTTCACGAATCTTCGCTTCGCTACGCTTCTTGAACTTTGCGTCGCCTACAGCAAGTGCCTCGTCGACAATCAGGATGTCGTGCTTTTTTGAAGCTGCAATGGCAAATTTCAATCGTGCACTCATACCTGATGAATAGGTACTCATCGGAAGGTCAATAAATTCTTGGAGCTCGGCAAAACGCGTAATATCCTCACGCATCTCTTCGACCTGCTCACGCGAGTAGCCAAGGGCAAGTCCACCCAGCGTAATGTTCTTATCGCCAGAGAGGTCCGGGATTAGCGCTGCCCCCACCCCAAGAAGGCTTGGTCGCGATCGCGCATACACCGAACCACTAGAGGGTGGTGTTAGCCCAGTAATAGCCTTCAACAAAGTTGACTTGCCAGAACCGTTAGATCCAATTACACCGATAGATTCGTTTTCATAGGCAACGAATGTGATGCCCTTAAGCGCATGGACTGTGCGTACGCCTTTAAGCTTCGGTTGCAACAGTCTTCGCGCGCCGGCATTACCCACCGCCTTGCCGCTCGAGAAGACTTCATACTTAACGTGGAGATTGTCGACTATTACTACAGGCTGCCGGAACTCGTCGACGTGGAGATCCGAATTCTTGATTTGTTCTGGTTTTACTACATCAATAAATGATGTATCGTCAGAGAAGATCGGTGCGGGTTCATATTCAGGGTATAGGTCTGGATTAATCAGATCGTCAAAACTAATTCGCACGGCCGTATCGCTCCTCAGCCTTCCAGAAATAAAGTAAGCCAAATACAAGCGTAGCCAGCGACCAACCGCCAACTACCCACCATGCCCAAGGGTCATATTCAGCTTGGTTCATGACCATCCCCCGAGCGATTTGTAGGGTTTGATACAAGGGGTGAATGTCGAAAATCGCTATCATCCACGGCCAATGGCTCAGCAAACGATCCGCACTAAAGAGGACACCTGAGGTATAGAACAAAACCCGCCCTACAAGGGGCAAAATCTGTGTGAAGTCTCGAACATGCACTGTCACTCGTGCACAGATGAGAGCAATACCCATATTAAACACAGTAAACAGAGCAAGCAGAGGAACAATTCCAAACCAGCTCCATTTTGGTGTCGTCCCTAGAATTAAGGCGTAAATGAACATTACGGCCAGCATCGGCATAAGCGTCAAGAAATTCTGTGTCACTTGAGCCACCGGTAGGGATAACCGGGGGAAGGCAAGTGACTGCACCAGGGCCTTATTCCCCGTAATAGATTTCGCCCCACCATTCATAGATGTGGTGAAGAACTCGAACAAGAAGACACCAATAATGACGAATACTGGGAAATCGGGTGCCTTGTTGGGTCCCTGCAACACGCCGAATATGAACCCATACATAAGAGCGTTAAACGTCGGTTTCAAGACAATCCAGATCATGCCCAGACGATTTTTCTGATTCTGGGATTGGACACGAGCCTTCGCGAGTTCATAAATGAACTCGCGACGTTGCCAGGTCTGTTTCAGATAGTTAGCCAAAGTAGGTCTTGCACCAACTCGGTGCAAGCCATACTTTTCGGCCTCCTCTGCAACTGTCATGCGAAATATGTCCTCTTGTTCGAATGCTTCTTGATGCATTGTCGGCTAAGCATAGATGTTCAAAGTCTAGTAGATGGAGAGCTGTTCTTCTGGCTTTCGTACTTCAACATGATGTCGTTCATCCCACATCACCCGATTACGGCGTTTCCGGCGGGTTGTCATGAAGGTAATCAGCCATGGTGTCGTTTTGCAACGCTTCGCTAATTTGAGTGATGGCGAGTTCGCTAGCCAATTCTATTGATTGCCCATCGGCACTCATCGATGCGCCAGCGGTTGGCATCGTGAACATCGCCATATTATCTGTGTCCACGTTTTTGAGTTGCAAGCCTAGTCCAACCACGGTTGCAGCATCAAAGCTGTCGTCAAAAGTCAGATAAGGAGAAACTTTGTCGACTATGTCGTAAAGCTTAACCGGGTTAGCCAGTGTTTCTGATGAAAGCACCTGGTTGGCAGCTGCAGCGATGAATTTGCGTTGATTCGCAACTCGTTGGTAGTCACCATTGGTAAACGACTTCCGTTCTCGGACATATCGAAGCGCCCGGTCACCTTCCAGCTTGATGTCACCTACAGGGTAGAAGTAGTCAGTATCATTCGCGGTGAAAGGGATTTCGTTATTTACCGTTACTCCGCCTAAAGCCGTTGACAGTTCTCGGAATCCTTCGAAATCAACCATGGCTACATGATCCAGCTTGGTCTCAAAAATTCCTTCGATTGTTTGCATCAACAGTGGAACTCCGCCAAGCGATATCGCGGCGTTGAGCTTGTTCATTCCGTGGCCGGGAATCTCCACGTACATGTCTCGAACCATCGACATGACGAACACCTGAGAGCGGTCCTCCGGGATATGGACAAGCATCATCGAATCGCTCCGCTGCGATACTGCCTCATTCAAAGCTGCGGATTCAGCTGTATCCTCATCGGCATGGTCGACACCCAGCAACAGAATATTCAGGGACTTGTCGTCCGGATCCTTTACGGGGCGGGCCTGTTCCTCGGCGTCTGAAAAACCCAATGCTACGGTGTTAGATTTTGCGTTGAACTGTCGTTGCAAATCGAATAACACATAGCCTGCGCTGAGTACTGCTACCAGTAGCACTGCAACTACAGACACGACGATGCTTTGGGTTCGTTTCTTCTTCCGACGTTCAGATTTAGTTCGCGCACTCCGCGACGTAAAGACTGAATCCTGGTCTTGCACTTTTCTCTTTCCTACTCCACCGGGCAACGATCCCCAAAAGCCAACGGCAGCCGAGGTGACTTCGCGCAATGAAAAAGACTACCCAAGATAAATGTGATTATCCTGAGTAGCCTAGGTCAGTAGCTAGTCTTCGAGCGTTTCGACGAAGCTTTTTAGCCAGGTTCTAAGTTCCCCTCCGAGTTCTTCGTTCTCGACAGCAAGGGTGATGTTCGCTTGCAGATAACTCAATTTATCCCCTGTGTCGTAACGTCGACCTCTAAAAATTACAGCGTGGACACCAGCGCCCTCACCGTCGACAGTTGTCAACTCCTGGAGTGCGTCAGTTAACTGAATTTCATTGCCTCGTCCTGGAGCAGTGTGCTTCAAGATTTCGAATACACGAGGATGCAGTAAATAACGGCCGATAACAGCTAGATTGCTGGGTGCTTCGTCAATGCTCGGTTTTTCCACCAATCCATTCACTTTGACATAGTCAGCATTCGCTACGCGGGCTACATCGGCACATCCGTAAGCACTTATTTGGTTTGGATCGACTTCCATCAATGCAATTACTGAACCGCCAGTCTGCTTCTGGACGTCAATCATGAAGGAAAGCAGATCATCATCTTCATGGATCAAGTCGTCACCAAGAAGTACCGCGAATGGCTCATCGCCCACATGTTGCTCAGCACATAAAACGGCATGGCCCAACCCTCGCGGATCACGTTGCCGCACGTAATGGATATCCCCCAATGCGGTGGCGTCTTGCACCAACGCAAGCTTTTTCGCGTCGCCTTTCGCTTCTAGGGTCGCTTCAAGCGACGGGACACGGTCAAAGTGGTCTTCAAGTGCGCGCTTGTTTCGGCCAGTGATCATCAAGACATCATTCAGCCCTGCGCGAGCGGCTTCGGCGACAACGTATTGAATTGCTGGCTTGTCTACAACTGGGAGCATCTCCTTGGGCATTGCTTTTGTCGCAGGAAGGAAACGTGTCCCTAAACCGGCTGCCGGAATGACTGCTTTGGTGATGGAGCGAGGGGTAGACATAAAGTTAAATTCCCTATCTTCGGATTAGTCGTTCGCGATAGCTATGCGCAACGACCTATGGGTGAGTGAGTCTCTTGATAACAGCCCGGGGGAAGTACTCATCAACGTCCCCACCAAGTGCCTGTACTTCCTTTAGCAACGAAGATGACAAATGAGTGTAGCGCGTATCGGCCTGAAGGAAAACGGTTTCAACTCCAGTCAGATGCCGATTCATCGTGGCCATGGGAATTTCGTATGCGTAGTCAACAGTGCTGCGCAATCCCTTGACAATTGCTTCGGCACCCTGCTCCTTGCAGAAATCAGCCAGCAGGCCTTGGCCCATGGGCACCCCGGAAACCCCACGCAGTCCCCCGACAGTTTCTTCAACCATCGCTACGCGCTCATCTTCGCTGAAGCGGTACTTTTTGGAATAATTGGTGGACACAGCGACGATCACCTCATCAAACAGGCTCGCTGCGCGCGCAATGATCTCAACGTGTCCATTGTGAATTGGGTCAAAAGAACCCGGGCATACCGCTCTTCGCATGATCTGAATCTATCAAGAACTCTCGCCAATTCAGCGAACTGGTATGAATGTCTCGTAAATATTCAATGACTTAATGCCCATGCTCGCCTGTACACAAGACGATAATGGAACCATGAGCATTGAATACTCTCCATGGCAACGGACCGCCCACGGTGCCAACCTACTAGATCCCACTGGCCGGCCGGGAGTGACCATCTTCGAAGAAATCACGGGTCTGGCGAACGATCATCGGGCAATTAACCTTGGGCAAGGATTCCCGGATTCCGAAGGGCCAGAAGAAATCAAGAAAATTGCTATCGATGCGATCCAGAATGGCGCTAACCAATATGCGCCCGGTTCAGGAACTCCTTCGCTCCGCGAAGCCATCGTTGCCCACCAGGAGCGCTTTTATTCATTGAACCTCGACCCCGAATCCGAGGTCGTAGTTTCGACTGGCGCTACCGAAGCCATCGCTGCTTCCTTACTTGCCTTCCTGGAACCTGACGATGAAGTTGTGACTTTTGAACCGTATTACGATTCCTATGCGGCCATGATCGGGTTGGCCAATGCAGTGCATAAGGTCGTTCAGCTCAAGGCTCCGAAATTCGAGCCGGATATGGATGACCTTCGACGTGCGGTCACAGACAAGACCCGTGTAATCGTCGTGAACAATCCCCACAATCCAACGGGCACAGTTCTAGATATTTCGGTGCTCCAGGAAATCATTTCTCTAGCACATCAGCACAACTGCATCATCATCGCTGACGAGGTCTATGAACACCTCACTTTTGGCATACGGCATGTTCCGATCGCGAGCTTACCAGGTGGATTCGAACGAACCATCACCATTTCTTCGGCAGGCAAGTCCTTCTCCTTTACCGGCTGGAAAGTTGGATGGGCAACCGGACCCCGCGAACTGATCACTGCCGTCCGTACGGTAAAACAGTTCCTTACCTATTCCTCGGGCCCTGCGTTCCAACCTGCTGTCGCACAAGCCTTGAATCTTCCTGATGCCTTTTTCGAACGCTTCGCTGCTGGTTTAGGACAGCAGGGAGAAATTCTCGCATCAGGCCTGGAACAAGCTGGGATCCCGGTTATACGTCCGAAGGGCACCTACTTCTTGGTTGCTGACGTACGCAGCTTTGATCTGAACGACGCTGCTGAAGTAGCGCGCAAGATGCCCGAGCGCGTAGGCGTAGCTGCGATTCCGATGTCTGCCTTTGTCCATCCCGAAAATCAGCAAGACTACCAAGGACTGTTGCGTTTCGCTTTCTGCAAGAAGCGTGAGGTCATTGCCGATGCCGTCGAGCACTTGCGCCTCCTGCCAAAGGTGCTTTCCCAATGACGCGCAAGCCTGCTAAACGGTGGCTCGGATTCATCCAGGAACACGCCACTATTTACGACGATGACCTGATCCCCGGGTCGAAAATACTCGCCATCGGCGATGCGCCTCAATCCCATGTGAATCTTTCCCATCCGGAAGAAGTGTTCTACGAGTATCTCGCACGCATAGCTAATCATCTGAAGGTCTTGCGCCCAGAAAAGCGCCTATTGAAGATGCTTCATCTAGGTGCAGGTGCATTGACCTTGGCCCGTTGGGCGAGTGTCGTTTACCCATCGAGTACCCACGTGGCTGTAGACATTGAGCGCGAACTTCTTGATTTCGTTCTCACGCATCTTCCTTTGCCGGATGACTGCCACTTGTCACCGATTGTCGCCGATGCGAGGAGTGTACTTGCCGAACAACTGGCCGGTGAGAAGTTTGACGTCATCGTCTTGGATATTTTCTCTGGCCCGGAAGCACCAGAACACCTGACTACGGCGGACTATTACGCGGAACTCAAGAACTCTTTGGCCAATGATGGATTGCTCTTCGTGAATATCGGCGATGATCCACCCTTGAATTTCACTTGCACCCAAGTCGAGGCGGCAAACTCCAGCTTTGAGTTCGTGATGTTGAGTTCAAGTCCGGAAATGTTTACCAAGCGCTTCCCCGGGAACTTGATTCTCACAGCGTCGCGCCAACACTTCACCGAAGACCAAATACTCCAGTGCCAGGCAGCGGGACCGTACCCGTCAGAAGTTCGCCATTCGATGGATCTAGATGGGTTCTGCAAACCATAGGTGCGTTTCGCCGTACTTCTTGTCTGCGAACTTCTCCATGGTGCTTGGCCATGTAGGTTCCGGTGAGCGTCCGGAACGCTCCACAATGACTGTGGCATCCTCAGCCAGGATTCTGGATATTTTCTCGAGGGTGACAGCCAGTTCTTCTTCAGTCAGCGGGTAGGGAGGATCCAGCAAGACAATGTCAAAGGTCTTGCTGGGTAGGCCCGAAATTGCGTTGTAATAGCCGTCTAGGACACTATCAACAGTTCCCCGCTGTACCGTCACCGTATTGGCCATCAACACCTTGTTCACCAGTGACGCGTTTTGCTGGCAAACAGAAACCGCTTTAGGGGCTTTTTCTACCAGAACAACCTGCCGCGCACCGCGACTGGCCGTCTCGACTCCCAGCGACCCCGAACCTGCGAAGAGATCTAGCACTCGGGCGCCGGCAAGAATATCCCAGCTATCCAAGCGGGAGAAGAGGGCCTCCTTGACACGATCCGTTGTCGGGCGCGTTGCGTCGCCTGGTACGGACTTCAGTGGATGCCCACCGGCAGCTCCAGCGATAATACGGCTCATTGCCTAGCAATACCTTCAATCAGTTCTTATTCAAAAATTCTCTAGTGGACTCATCAAGCCAATTCCCGACTGCGCTCAGAAGCCCTTGGTAGTTGCTTCCCCAGTTGGCATCGGCAAGAAGCCTGCCCACATCGGTTCTCGCCTGCTCAATGAGCGAGCGATCCTTGATGATGCTCAGTTCCCGTAACGTCGACCGGCTGCCTGATTGCTGAACACCCAAGATATTTCCTTCCTTGCGTTCAGCCAAGTCTGCCTCGGCTAGCTCAAAACCGTCGATGGTTGACTCGATGGTCTTCAAGCGTCCAACCGACGGATGATCCGCGTCCAGCCATGTTGTCATGAGGCACGTACCAGGCAGTCCGCCACGGCCTACTCGACCGCGCAGCTGATGGAGCTGCGAGATGCCGAAGCGCTCAGCATCTATGATCACCATCAAGGTCGCATTATGGACGTCAACTCCAACCTCAATGACGGTCGTGGAAATCAGCACGTCAATTTCACCACGGGCAAAGGAATCCATGGTTGCCTGCTTGTCTGCCGCATCTAATTGCGAGTGCAACGCCTCGGTGCGTATCCCAGCGAATTCAGGCATCCCACCAAGCATTTCTTGCATGGATTCTACGCTCATGGGTTGACCGGATGAATCTTCATAGGACGCCAGCAGAACGCCTTGTTCAGCCGCTGTGTCCGAAATTCTTGGGCACACGACATATACTTGGTGGCCCTTCTCCACTTCTTCAACAATTCTGGTGAATAGCCTGTCGCGGAAACCGGTCAGCTGCATTGGCACGATATGCGTGTGGATCGGGGCGCGGCCGGCGGGCAAGCGTTTAATTGTGGAGGTGTCCAAATCGCCGAATACGGTCATGGCGACGGTTCTCGGTATCGGAGTAGCAGTCATGACCAGGGTATGAGGAACCGAGTCGACTGCTTTAGACCTCAAGGCGTCGCGCTGCTCAACACCAAATCGATGTTGTTCGTCCACGACGACGAGGCCGAGATCTGCAAACTGCACATGGTCGCTCAAGAGGGCATGCGTTCCAATAATCAGTCCAGTCTCACCGCTGGCAATACCCAGCAATGCTTCACGGCGATGGGCACTTTTTGCCGACCCGGTTAGAAGCTCGACGCCTGTTCCTTCGCCTTCGCCGAAAAGCCCAGGTTCAGCGAGCTTGCCAAGCATCTTCTTGATCGAGGCGTAGTGTTGTGCGGCCAGGACTTCTGTTGGCGCTAGGAGTGCAGCTTGTCCGCCGGCATCAATCACCTGCAAGATGGCTCGTAGCGCGACAACCGTCTTGCCGGAGCCGACTTCGCCCTGCAACAAGCGATGCATTGGATGCGCCTGCTCCAGGTCCTTGGAAATTTGTTCACCGACGACCAGCTGGTCTTCGGTCAAGCTAAACGGCAGCTGGGCATCGAATTTGTCAGCTAAGCGGCCCGGCACCGGTGGGCGAGCAATTGCTTTCTGCGCGCCCAGCTGGCGCCCGCGTTCGCCTAACGCCAACTGCAGCATAAATGCTTCTTCAAAGGCAAAGCGCTGTCGAGCGACGTAGGCGTGCTTGATTTCCTTGGGGAAATGGCGATCCAAGAACGCTTGATGGCGTTGTGGATAATGATGCGTGCGAAGAAGTTCCCTTGGAAGAAACTCAGGAAGCTTCTGATCTGTGAAGTGCTCCAGCAACAGCCCCATCAGATCCCGGATGCGCTTGTTGGGCATCTTTGCCGAAGCAGGATAGATCGGAATTGGACGCGGATCTGCCTGGGATGCCTCATCCAGGATCGCATACTCAGGCTGGCTCAACTGCAGGTGGTCCTGGTACCAACCGACCTTGCCGCTGAACATCGCGATAGTTCCAATGTGCAGATCTGTGCGTGCTTGATAGCCATTGAAGAAGGTCATCTTCAGCTCTTGGCCGCCTGAGCTTAGCTCATCGCTGACGGTCACTTCAAAAATGAAACCGCGCCGCGAGTGCATCTGCCGCTGGCTGACGTTGACAACTTGGGCGACAACTGTAACGTGCTCATCGAAGGGAAGCTCTGAAATTGGGGTGAGCTCACCTACCTCAACGTACCGACGCGGAAAATGCCATAAGAGCTCCCCCACCGTCATATAGCCGAATGCCTTTTCCAGCGCGGTGGAGTTCTTCTTTCCCAGGAATGCTGAGAGCTCTGCACTCTCAAACGAAGTAAGCGTTGTTTCAGCCATCGTGGGTGCACAGATCAGTGACACTGATATTCACCGGGTCACCGTGTTTTCTTATGAGTTCCAGTGCCGGTTCGGCATCAGGAACGTGGACGTGAACGCGCCATCTGTAGGTGTCTTCCTCCAACTGATTAACTGGCGACATGATCACTGAATTGCCCATTGAATCCAATTGTCCGCGCAGAGTAGCGGCACCCAAGGCATCCAGAGCTACGGTGCACATCACTTCTACACCAGTCTCATTGTCCTTGTTCAGGTGAATATGGGGATCTTGAACCTGATAGCCATGGAAATTCTCGTATGAATCGAAATCAGTGGCGTCGCTTCGAATGGCAGCGCAGAGTTCATCGATGATGATCAGCATGCCCACTGCACCAGCATCTACCACACCAGCTTCCACGAGGGACGGGAGCTCCGTTTCAGTTCCCTTCACTGCCAATCGAGCCGCTTGGCTCATCTGGGTCAAGACCGAATCCAAAGCTGCGCGGCTTTCCAAATCGCTCTTCAGATGTGCAAGAGTCGAGCCTGCGGCCAACGCGATGGCATTGATCACCGAAAGCATGGTGCCCTCGACCGGTTCGCTCAACGCTGACCAGGAGCGCACCTTCGCACGTTCAAGTCCCAGCGCCAAAAGTGGCGCTGTAAGCCGTTCGCATCCGTTCCATGGTTCACTCAGTCCGCTGAGGAAAACAGCCAACAGGGTTCCGGAATTGCCGCGCGCCGATTCCATGGAAGCGCGCGCGGCAACTTCCAAGAAGCCACCGATGTCGTCGCTTTCCAACTTGCTCACCGCATCATGACCGGCCCGCGCAGTCAGATACAGATTGCTGCCTGTGTCGCCATCAGCAACAGGGAATACATTGATAGCGTTCAGCCGGTCGGAGTGGTTCCCGAGACTCTTGACGCTCCGTGCTAGCCATTCCCTGATGGCACGCACTGAGGTATCGAGTTTTTGGGGAGTCATGGAAAGTCGGTCCTTCGGTGGAATTAGCGAGACAAGTCAGTAGTTTCTACGAACTCTGCCATCTTGTCTTCTTGCAGTGCTTGGCCAAACTTCTCGATCACGTCCATGTCAGGAATGACAATGGACTGGCCGTCGGCGGAACGTCCCGGGCCCTTGTTTGGAAGCGTGAAGAATTCCATGTCGCTTGGACGCAAGTCCAGCATGGACGAGGCATAGGAAGCAACCTTGGCAGCGTCCAGTGTTTCGTCAACTGCGATGAACGGGGCGATTTGGGAAACGACTTCGGAAACCTTGCCGGGGTTGGTCAGGGTTTCCTTGGACATCAACTGTCCCAGCAACGCCTTGACGAAAAGCTGCTGATTCTTGACGCGCTCGTAATCGCTTCCAGGGAAGGACTTGCGTTCGCGGACGAATGCCAGTGCTTGTTCACCATTCAGTGTCTGCACGCCTTCTGGGAAGTACATGCCATTAACAATGGACTGCTTGAAGGCACGAGGGTTATTGACGGTCACTCCCCCGACAGCATCTGTCAGTCCCTTGAATCCTTCAAAATCGATGGACGCCACGTGATTAATGCGAACTCCAAAGAGACCTTCGAGGGTCTCAACGGCCTTCGGCACTCCACCGCTAGCGAATGCACGGTTGATTTTTGCCGTGCCTACGCCCGGAATATCAAGCCAGGTGTCACGCATGACTGAGGTGACAAACACGTTTTTGCGGTCTGCAGGGATGTGAACCAGCATCATGGTGTCCGAGCGACCGCCATTGGGCAAGGTACCGAATTCCTCGCTGTCCTCATCCGTGTCACGCGTTGCTCGAGTATCACTGCCAAGCAGCAAGATGTTCACCGCGTCCTTGGACTCTTCCTTGACTTCAGGACGAGTTTCTTCCGCAGGGAAAGCGTTGGTAATCGTCTGGCTTTCGGAATCGAAAGTTCGGCCAAGGTTCCAGAGGTATCCGCCGGCGACGAGTCCAGCGACAACCACAAGGGCAAGCACACTCAAGACGATGGCTCGACCCGTACGCTTCTTCTTACGCGGTCGCACTGGATGCTCTTCAAATGACATTTGCTACCTTTCACAGTTTCAACTCTGTACATCTTATCTTTCAGACTGCCCATGTAGGCTTATAACGTGTCTAAAATCAGTTCGAAAGCCCGAACGTCACCAAAACTTAACCGAAAACTTGTCCAAAGTTCGGCCTTGGTGATGAGCGGTGCTCTATTGCTTCCGGTACTTGCAGGTTGTACTTCAGTTGCTTCCGTGGATGCTGCCCCAGACGCAGCCAACCCGCTATGCGCGGAAATGATGGTTGTCCTGCCCGAAGCCATCGATGATGCGGAACGCCGTACCACGACGTCCCAATCAACAGCAGCCTGGGGCGAACCGTCCAAAGTTGTCCTGCGTTGCGGTGTAGAAGTCCCCGGGCCGACCACAGATCCTTGCGTATCAGTGAATGATGTTGATTGGGTAGCGCATGAGGACGAAGCAACAAGCATCTGGACCCTGACCACATATGGCCGGACCCCGGCAACCGAAGTTATCCTCGACCCTAACGTGATCCCGTCGAGCACAGTTCTGGCGACACTTTCAGATGCTGCGCAGAAGATCCCAGCTTCCAAGAAGTGCGTCAGCGTTGACAAGTCAGTGAGCTTGTAAGCAACCCTTCGACAAAAGCTTTGGGGTGTGTTGAATTTTCAACACACCCCAAAGTCTCACCAATGTTCCTTGGCCTAGCGCAAACCGATGTTCCGCGCGGTCGCCAGGGCAATCAGCTCATCAATGAGTTCACGGTATTCAATTCCAGTCTTCGCCCACATTTGCGGATACATGCTGGACGGCGTAAAGCCGGGCATGGTGTTGATTTCATTGATGATCCACTCACCTTCGGGAGTGTAAAAGAAATCAACTCGGGATAGGCCTTCTGCGTCGATGGCGTCAAAGGCCTTGACTGCCAGCTCGCGAATTTCGATCGTGGCTTCGTCGCTCAAGTTTGCTGGGCAGCTGAGCTCAGCTGCGGCTCCATCAACGTACTTGGCTTCGAAATCATAGAAGGTGTGCTGGTTGTCCGCCACCGCAATTTCTCCTGGCAATGAAGCACGCGAGGGTCCGCTGCCGCGGCCTTCAAGAACTCCGCATTCAATTTCCCGCCCAACGATCCCCTGCTCGATGATCACCTTGGGATCTTCAGCCCGTGCGATTTCAATAGCAGCACGCAACCCGGACCGATCATCAACCTTCGTGATGCCTACCGAAGACCCTGCGCGGGCCGGCTTAACGAACAACGGGTACTGCAGGTTTTCGCAACGCTTCATGGCAGCTTCGCTATCGCGCAGCCACTGCTTGTTGGTGATGACTTCGTACGGGCCCACCTTGAAGCCGGCCCCCTCGAAAACCACCTTCATGTAGTGCTTGTCCATGCCCATGGCGCTGGCTGCGATACCGGAGCCAACATAGGACACACCTGCCATTTCAAGCATGCCCTGGATTGACCCGTCTTCACCGAATGGACCATGAAGCAACGGGAAGACCACGTCGATCTCGCCCAGGTCCGCCACAGCGGAATCCGAGTAGGAAAGCAATGATGTCTTCTGCGCATCGGTAGACAGGTGCACCGGATGATCCACCGAGGAAATCTCCGGCAGCTTGCCGGTGTTCAGAGCCCAGCCTTCCGGATCTTCATCCAGCAGGGTCCAGCCTCCGTCGCGGGTGATCCCCACCGGAACGATTTCAAAGCGTTCACGGTCGATAGCGTGCATGACTCCGGCAGCAGTCACGCAAGAAACGGAGTGTTCTGAGGATCGGCCGCCGAAGAGTAAGAGGACGCGTAGTTTGCGTTCAGTCATTAGTGACGTTCTCCTTCGGATTTCAATTCACGCGACAACAGGCGTGCGGCCATGTTCTCAACGCTCAAGGTGCCTTCCAGGACCATCACCACTGCTTCGGTAATCGGCATTTCCACGTTATGGGCACGTGAAAGGTCGAATACGGCACGTGCTGATTTGATGCCTTCCGCGGTCTGCGACATGCGGTCATTGACCTCTTCCAAGAAGAGCCCCTGGCCGAGCAGACGTCCGGCGGTGTTGTTGCGCGAGAGCGAGGAAGAACAGGTAGCGACAAGGTCGCCCAAACCCGAAAGGCCGGCCAAGGTATCCAAGCGGCCGCCCAGGGCGAGGACCAAGCGAGTGGTCTCGGCCAAACCGCGAGTGATCACGGTGGACTTGGTATTGTCGCCCATCCCCATGCCGTCGCACATGCCCACGGCAAGCGCGATGATGTTCTTGACGATACCGCCAAGCTCCACGCCCAGTACATCATCATTCGTGTAAGGACGGAAGTACGGAGCTGAGCACAGTTCAGCGATCCACTGCGCGATATCGGAATCTGTACAGGCAACAACAGAGGCGGTGGGCTGCTCGCGCGCAATCTCCATGGCCAGGTTCGGCCCGGACAGCACGGCAATCTGCTCAGCTGGCAGCCCGGTCACTTCAGCGATCACCTGGCTCATGCGCAGGTCGGTTCCGCGTTCAAGGCCCTTCATCAGGGAAAGCAGCACGGCGTCTGGTTCAAAGAATTCCTTGAATTTCGCCAATTCCTGGCGCAAGGACTGCGACGGAATTGCCAAGACCACAAGGTCGGCACCGGTTAGCACGGTCTGCGGATCCGAAGACGCCGCCACGTTGGCAGGAAGCTTGGTTTCGCGCAGGTAGCGTGAATTGGTATGGCGTTCGTTGATTTCATTGGCTGCGTCTTCGCGACGTGCCCAAATCTGAACCGCGATTCCCTTGTCTGCAACTGAATCGGCAAGCACCTTGGCGAAGGTGGTCCCCCAGCTGCCAGCGCCCATGACGGCGATTTTGCGTGGTAGCGGCTTAGTCAAAGTCAGTCCTCTGGAAGGTGATGATGAAAGTAATTAATTTTCCGGGGTATCGAAATTGCGTCCAGTCTTCGACTGGCCGTGCTTGCTGGGATCCCAACGCACAGCCGGTGCTTCTTCTTGGCGCAGTTCTGCGGTCAGTGCAGTGATTCCGTCCATGATCCGATCTGTGGCTTCCTGTAGCACTGCACGAGTGCGCGGGCCTCCACGCAGATCGTCGAGATCCACTGGCTGGCCGACGGACACGGTGACGTGCTTCCGCGGGAACAGGTACATCTTCTTGGAATAGCGAGGCAGCAGTTCCTGGTCGCCCCAGTGAGCCATCGGCACCACTGGTGCACCGGTTTGCAAGGCCAACCGTGCGGCGCCAGTCCGTCCAACCATTGGCCACAAATTGGGGTCGCGGGTCAGTGTGCCCTCCGGGTAAATGACAATGACACCGCCGGCATCCAGCACTTTCTTGGCCGCGGCCAACGATTCGCCGGCGTTGGATGCGCTGCGTGAGACCGGTACCTGGCCGGTCTCGCGCAGCAACCAGCCAAGCACTGGAATCTTGAACAAGGACTCCTTGGCCAGCCAGCGTGGCAGCCGGCCATTGCTGTAGATAGCGTGGCCGACAACCAGCGGATCAATTTCGGTGAGGTGATTGGGGCAGAGGATGTACCCGCCCTGCGGAAGCGTCTCGAAACCCTTCCACGTCTTGCCAATCAAAGCGTTCATGGAAGTACGGACAACGCCCGCCAATACTGAGAAAACCCGCTTGGTCCTCGCAGATTCACCAGGGGCCAGAATCTTTACCACGAATCTGATCCCCTTTAGTTGCTCAGCTCGACGTTTGCGCCCAGGGCCTGCAGCTTCTCCATGAAGTGCTCGTAACCGCGGTTGATGATCTCGATTCCGGTGACCTTGCTGGTGCCTTCGGCAGCCAGTGCGGCAATCAGGTGGGAGAAACCACCACGAAGATCCGGAACATCGATGTCGGCACCGGTGAGCTTGGCGGGGCCCACCACAACAGCTGAATGCTTGAAGTTGCGCTGCCCGAAGCGGCAAGGGGTGGATCCGAGGCAGTCGGTGTGCACCTGGACAGTGGAGCCCATTCGGACCAGTGCATCGGTGAATCCGAAGCGATTCTCATACACGGTTTCGTGAATGACCGAGACGCCCTTGGCCTGGGTCAAGGCAACCACCAGCGGCTGCTGCCAGTCGGTCATGAAGCCCGGGTGCACATCGGTTTCGAGGATCAGCGGATTAAGATCTCCGCCTGGGTGGTAGAAGCGGATGCCGTCGGCCTTGACCTCGAATTCGCCGCCAATCTGGCGGTAGACATGAAGGAAAGCGGTGAGATCACGCTGGGTGGCATCCTGGACGAAGATATCGCCCTTGGTGACCAGCGCGGCAGAGGCCCAAGATGCGGCTTCGTTGCGGTCCGGCAGAGCCGAGTGGTCGAAGCCCGAGAGCTTCTCGACACCCTGGATGCGGATCACGCGGTCGCGGTGCACCGAGATGATGGCGCCCATCTTCTGCAGCAGCGAGATCAGGTCCAGGATTTCCGGCTCAATGGCTGCATTGCTGACTTCGGTGACGCCCCTAGCGCGGACGGCCGAGAGCAGCACCTGCTCGGTGGTGCCGACGCTTGGGTACTGCAGTTCGAGTTTGGCGCCGGTCAGCCCGTTAGGGGCAGAAATGCGGATGCCGTCGGTTGCTTTGTCCACGATGGCACCAAAGTCGCGCAATACTTCAAGGTGGAAGTCGATTGGGCGGTCACCGATGCGGCAGCCACCCAGATCCGGGATGAAGGCTTCGCCCAGGGAGTGGATCAGCGGTCCGCAGAAAAGAATGGGAATACGCGAGTCGCCGGCGTGGGCATCAATGGCCTGGTTCGAGGCGGTCTTGACCTGGGTAGGGTCCATGGTGAGATCACCGGTCTCGGGATCCTGATCCACCTTGACGCCATGGATTTCAAGCAGGCTGCGGACAACAGCTACGTCCTTGATCTCCGGTACGTTGCGCAATACCGAAGGGCTGTCGCCCAGCAGAGCCGCGACCATGGCTTTTGGCACTAGGTTCTTCGCTCCGCCGACTCGTACGGTGCCCTTTAGCGGAACACCACCATGGATCGTCAGGATCTTACCCATGTATGAATTACCTCATCGCGTAGTCGTTATCGCCCGCCGAAGCATCAAGGCTTTCGAACTGGCAGGACTAAGTAAGCATACCGCCTCTATACCTGCCAGTATGCCCAGATCATCTCGTGGCGCACACATTGTGAGCATGCTTTCAGACAGAGCCATGATGCCCTGCAGAAAAATATTGCGTTGGGAACGCAATGATCCGCTCACCCCTAACAACGCCAGGGATGAGCGGACCATTCCATTTACCTTGAACTCGGTGCTAGCCCGCAGTACGTGCGGGCAAAGTCCTCGGCTTGTGCGCAGGGCGCTTGGCCTCGTATGCGGTGATATCTTCTTCGTGCTGCAGGGTCAGGCCGATGTCATCCAGGCCTTCCATCAAGCGCCAGCGGGTGTAGTCGTCAATCTGGAACGGGGCCGAGATGGAACCGCAGTGAACCGTACGCGATTCAAGGTCCACGGTCACCGTGGTGCCTGGATTGTTTTCCAGTTCCTTCCAGATCAGTTCGATGTCACTCTGGGCTACTTCGGCGGCGACCAGTCCCTGCTTGCCCGAGTTGCCACGGAAGATATCGGCAAAACGGGAGGAGATCACGGCCTTGAATCCATAATCCTTCAACGCCCAGACAGCGTGCTCACGCGAAGAGCCGGTGCCGAAGTCGGGGCCCGCCACCAGTACGGATCCGGTGTTGAATGGTTCCTGGTTGAGGATGAAGTTCTCATCCCGTCGCCACCCCGCAAACAACGCGTCCTCAAAACCGGTGCGTGTGATGCGCTTGAGGTATACGGCAGGAATGATCTGGTCCGTATCCACATTGCTCTGCCGCAGCGGAACACCAATGCCGGTGTGGCTGACAATCTTTTCCATGACGGTGATCCTTCCTAGACCGAAACCGGTGCGTTGACGAGGTCGCTAGGCGACGAGAGGGTTCCACGGATTGCGGTAGCCGCGGCAACCAGTGGCGAGACCAGGTGGGTGCGTCCGCCCTTGCCCTGGCGTCCTTCGAAGTTGCGGTTCGAGGTGGACGCGCAGCGCTCCCCCTCGGCCAGCTGGTCCGGGTTCATGCCCAGGCACATGGAACAGCCCGCGAAGCGCCATTCAGCACCGAAATCCTTGAAAATCTGGTCCAGTCCTTCTGCTTCGGCTTCCAAGCGAACTCGCGCCGAGCCCGGGACCACGATCATGCGGACATTGGGGTCTTTTTCCTTGCCCTTGATGACCTGGGCAGCCGCACGCAGGTCTTCCATGCGGGAGTTGGTGCAGGATCCCAGGAACACGGTATCCACCCGGATATCCTTCATTGGGGTACCGCCCTCAAGTCCCATGTAGGTCAATGCTCGCTCGCAGGCCTTGCGATCATTCTCGTCTTCGAAGTCTTCTGGCGTAGGCACATTCTCGGACAGCGAGACGCCCTGGCCAGGGTTGGTGCCCCAGGTGACGAATGGTTCAAGTTCATCAGCGTTCAAAAAGACTTCAGCGTCGAAGCGTGCACCCTCATCGGTGTGCAGCTGTTTCCAGTCTGCAACGGCGGCATCCCAGTCTTCGCCCTCCGGAGCATGGGGGCGGCCCTTGACATATTCGAACGTCGTTTCGTCCGGCGCAATCATGCCGGCGCGGGCACCGGCCTCGATGGACATGTTGCAGATGGTCATGCGGGCATCCATGGACAGCGAACGAATCGCTGAGCCGCGGTACTCCAGCACGTAACCTTGGCCGCCACCGGTACCGATCTTGGCAATCACGGCCAGGATGATGTCCTTGGCGGTAACGCCCGGCTTCAAGGTGCCCTCGACGTTGATAGCCATCGTCTTGAACGGCTTCAGGCTCAGCGACTGGGTGGCCATGACATGCTCGACTTCCGAGGTGCCAATGCCAAAGGCCAGGGCACCGAAGGCGCCATGGGTCGAAGTGTGCGAGTCGCCGCAAACAACGGTCATGCCCGGCTGAGTCAATCCCAGCTGCGGACCCACGACGTGGACAATGCCCTGTTCCTTGTCGCCCAGGGAGTGCAAGCGGACGCCGAATTCCTTGCAGTTGTCGCGCAGGGTGTGAATCTGGGTGCGGCTGGTCAAGTCGGCAATGGGCTTGTCGATGTCCAGCGTCGGAGTGTTGTGGTCCTCTGTCGCAATGGTCAGATCCGGACGGCGCAGCGGACGGCCAGCGAGACGCAGACCTTCGAAGGCCTGCGGAGAGGTCACCTCATGCAGCAGGTGGAGATCAATGTAAATCAAGTCCGGCTGGCGGGCTTCGCCTTCACCTTCTCCTCGACGCACAACATGTGCATTCCAGACTTTTTCTGCCAACGTCTGGGGCGACTGCATGGCGGACATGCGACACACTCCTCAAGCTACGAACAATTGATATTCCAACTTTGACACTTCATAGAGAAACTTTTCCAGTATGCGGACTTGAATCTCAAATACTGAGACGTGATACTTGAAGTATGACAACAGGCAGCGGCGTAGGCGTACTGGATAAGGCAGCAGCCATTCTCAATGCATTGGAGAATGGCCCCACTTCCCTTTCCCAGTTGGTGGAACTCACCGAAATTTCCCGCCCCACGGTGCACCGCATTGCCCAGTCTTTGGTCCATCATGGATTAGTTGGGCGCGACATGCATGGCCGCTTTGAGCTGGGAAACCGTCTGGTGGAACTCGCCAGCGCGGCCGGTGAAGACCGGCTGGTCAGCGCAGCCGGGCCGGTGCTTATCAAGCTTCGCGACCTCACCGGTGAAAGCACACAGATTTTCCGCAAGCAAGGCGATTACCGCGTGTGCATCGCCAGCGCCGAGCGCCCAATCGGCCTGCGCGACACCATTCCTGTGGGAACCCAGCTGTCGATGAAGGCCGGTTCGGCAGCCCAGATCCTGCTCGCGTGGGAAGACAATGAGCGCATGGTGGAAGGATTGCACCACGCGCGCTTCACACCCACAATCCTGGCCGGAGTCCGCCGGCGCGGTTGGGCCCAGTCGCTGGGAGAACGCGAGCCTGGCGTCGCTTCGGTTTCCGCACCAGTTCGCGGGCAGTCCGGACGAGTCATCGCTGCCCTGTCTTTATCGGGCCCGATTGAACGGCTTACCCGCCAACCTGGCAAGATTCATCACGAAGCCGTGACGAGCGCCGCCCACGAACTTTCTGAACTCCTGCGCGTTCAAAATGACCGTGCATAGCCAGCACACGAATCGAGTCCCGAGCAGCTAGCCGAAGTGGTCAAAGCCCGTCTCAGGTTTTGCGACCTTGCCATCGACCTTCACCACTGCGCGACGCCCATTGGCAGGCTTGGCAACACCGATGACGGTAAATTCACCGGGGATTTCAACTCCATCAGGGAAGGCTGCCAGGAGCCCGAAGTCCTCACCGCCGTAGAGTACCCACGACATCGGATCGGTGCCCGTCAGTTCTGAGGCAGCCTCCAGCCGAAGCGCGAAGTCCTGGAGAGCAGAAGATTCCAACTCGAGATTCACATGGCTGGCTTTGGCCATGCGCCCGGCGTCGCGGATCAGCCCATCGGATAGATCCATCATGGCTGTCGCGCCCGCTTCGGCAGCGCGTGGGCCAGATTCCAGCGGCGGCACGGGACGGCACTGCGTCTGGACCAGACGGCGCACCGCCCTGCTCCAACTTTCATTGTCATGCTCGTGTTCAAGCACAGAGAGCCCTGCCCCTGCGGCGCCAACACGTCCGGCCACCGCTACACGGTCTCCGGCTCGGACTCCGCTCCTCAGCACTTTCCCATGCGCGCATTCGCCAAGAACGGTCGTGGTAACGGAAATTTCTTGCGACTTCCCGAGGTCTCCCCCGAGAATCGTCAGTTCCTTGGCGCCAAGCTCCGCGATAGCCTCGGCAACTCCACGGCTGAAGTCCATCACCCATTCCAGGGACGTGGACTTCGGCAGGGACAGCGAAATCACAGCGCCAGTGGCGCGACCACCCATCGCGTTAATGTCTGAGACATTTTGCGCAATGGACTTCCATCCGATGTCATAAGCATTGTGTTCCAACCCGCTGGGCCAGAGGAGCCGAAAATCCTGGTTTTCAACCAGGGTATCGACCGAAACGAGAACTTCGTTCCCGCTCACCCTCAACGCACCTGCGTCGTCGCCCGGCCCGAGACTTGCCTGTGCTGAATCGAGCAGCGGCAAGATCGCTTCCAGGATGCCTTGCTCGCCTAGGTCACCCACTGTTGCATCGACTTTTGGTTGGTTTGTAGTCACAGAGTTCTAATCGGCTTTCTTGGCTGCAGAGGTGATCAATGCTGAGTAGCTGTTGTAGGTGTCCAGATGCTGGTCAACGGGCTCAATGACTGCCTGCCTCACCAGCTGGGATACCGAGCGTTCAATATTCTTCAACGCTTTCCTTCGCTTAACTTTAGCGACTATTCGGTTGACAAACGAGCACGCCAATCCCAGGACAATGCCCAGCAGTATTCCAATGAATACCAGTAGCGTTGGTACAGCGATACCTTCGATTCGGGGAGCCTCCGGAAGCTCGAATTGGAAGTATCCGGCAACCGGATATCCGGCGAGCCACAAAGCACCACCTAATGCCGCAACAAGTGCAACCCATTGGATGACCTTGACTACGGGCCACCACCACGAGGACCGTTCAACACCTAACGGAGTGCCGGCAATCGCCGCATCAATGCCGTCATCTAGCTCCGCCGTATTTGCGTGCACTTTCTCCCGCAGCGGCTCTTTCCAGCTTTCCGGAAGATCTGCAGAAGCTTCGGCGACGTACTGGTTGATGCCATGTTCTATAGCTGCAGTTTCTGCGATGGACAGCTCTGGACGAGAAGTCAATGACAATTCTGGGTCTTCATGCTGCCGTCCAAGATTCATCCTCTTGAGTGGATCGTTGCGCAGCTTGACCAGCCAGGTGGTTAACGGCCATCCGGTGCGCGAGGCGCCACGAAGCAAGTAAGAGGTTTCCACTGCATCAGCAATGTAATGGGCACCGTGCGCTTTGGCGATCACGCGCTCCAGCTCGGCTTGGTGCACCTGGCTGGGCAAGCGCACTTTCTCTACTTGGAGTTCCTCGCTCAAGTGATGGATGACCTGATCAACATCTGCGCGGAGTCGACGCGTGGAAAGTGCCTTGTTCTTGGCCGCGGCCGCAATCTTGGCCTGTACGTCCGAGACTCCTTCACCCGTAGCGGCCGAGGCGCAGACGATGGGCAGATTCTCCAACCGAGAGGTGGCCAAGATGCCGCGCAAGGAATCGACAACTTGCTTTCGATCGCGCTCGGCAATCGTGTCTATCTGGTTCAAGACGATCAGCAGGTTGCCTTGCTGGCTGCGCAGTGAATTGAGATATCCGTGGTGGATGGACGCGTCTGCGTATTTCTGGGGATCTAGCACCCACACCAGATAATCAACTTGGCCCACCAATCGGGAAGCGATCTTGTGGTGATCAACTGCTGTCGAGTCCATGTCGGGCAGGTCCAACAGCAGGAGCCCGGAATCGAACGTCTTTTTCTTTGCAGAGTCCGCTTGGCCGTCCCGATCCTCGATGACGTGGCGAGTAGTCACTTCCAGCCAGTCCAGCAGTTCGCCAGCGCCTTCCGGTTCCCAAATGGCAGCGACAGTGTCGGTAGTCGTCGGGCGGATGACACCTGTGGTGGCAAGTTCCTGACCTACCAGCGCGTTGAACATCGTTGACTTTCCGCTGCCGGTGGCACCGAAAAGTCCCACCACGACATGCTCCGCGGAAAGCTGGCGTCGAGATTCAGCGCGGGCGATGACGTCTGCGGCCAAATCGATGGTTTCTGGTTCCAAGTATGGCTCTGCAAGCTGCATCGCTTCCACGATGCTGTTTATTTGCGAGTTGAGGCCGCTGACGGCCCGCAGGATTTTGCGTTCGGACATCAGTGGGCCCCCTTCCCGTTCAGGCCTGCGGTAATCTTGCCCAGCCGATCAGCAAGCTCCGGTTGCGAAGTGGCTGAGAGCTCATCCAGATAGATTGAGGAGCTCTTCGCCAAGAGATCGCGTGCTCTGGAATCGAGCATCTTTCGTGCCTTGGTGGCCATGCGGCGTACCGCGTCCTCTCCGAATATTGCTTCCAGCAGTTTCTGCCCCACCAATGCCGAGCCCCCGGCAATACCGATTTCCAATCCAGTGAGACCTGCCGTTGATGCAAAGACCACAACCATCAAGATCACGGCCACCCCGTTGACGCCGAATGCGGCCATCCGGGCGGTTTTGCGCTTCCCGGCGCCTTCCTGACGGATCATGTCCAGGACGTCTTTTTGCCAGAGCCGGATGCTTTCTGATGCTTGCTCAGGGAGATCCTTCGGCGGACGCGGCGTTGGCAAATTTGCGCGTAGCGCCTGGCCGAACGGCGTGTTCTGCCACGACCTGTCGATGTCATGGCAGGCCTTGGTGATTTCAGCAATGAAGACTGTATGCAGGCCTGATTCAATGGCTTGTTCAACCCTGTGGGTCGCTGGAGGCTTCCCCGTGAGGAAGGCGCCTACACGATCTCTCACCCGTCCAATGGCGCCTTCGATTCCGCGCAGCAGCTCGCCGGCTCCGACGAAGTCCTGCCAACGTGCCAGGATTTCGCCACGCAGCAGCGAACCGTCATTGAGAGAATCGTTGATCCTGGCCAAGGCTTGTGCGAAGCGTTCGCCGGTCAACGTGCATAGTTCACCGAGCTGGTTTTCCTGCTCTTGCAGTTCAGCGATTAGTTCACTGACATCGGCGGCGGTGCGGCGCAACGCTCCATCAAGGGTTTGGGCCGCGATTCGCTGACGTTGAGCGGAATCCGCTGCCAGTGAGTTCAGCCACGCAAGCAACGGCTCCACATGCTCACTGGGAATCAGTTTTTCTTCACCGAGTTGCGTCTCGTTGAGAACATGCAGCAGTGTGGGGTCCAGGTCCTTGTCACTTAATAGGCGCTTCAGGTCCGGAACGATGTCGTTTTCGGCTCCAGGAGGAACCCTGTTCAACACGACGCAGACGGTTATTTTGCGTGCACCAGCCTCGGTGAGCAGATCCCAGGGTAGAGCGTCAGCGTATCTATTGGCCGTCGTGACGAAAATCCAGAGGTCCGCTGCATTTAGAAGCTGGCCAGCTAATTCCCTGTTCTCGTCGGAAACCGAATCGATATCCGGGGCATCAAGTATTGCCAGCCCTTGAGGTACTTGTTGGCGGGGTGTCATCAATAGTGCTTGGTTACTGGATGCTCCGCCCTGCGCATTGAATCCACCACCAGCTACACGTTTAAGTTCGGGAAGAATCCGGTCAGATTCAAAGAAGTGTTGGTCAACCGGATTGAACGCCAAAACCGGAGTTCGCGTCGTCGGGCGTACCGTACCGGAAACGCTTACCTGTTCCCCTAGCAGGGAATTTACAAGAGTCGATTTTCCTGAGCCCGTGGATCCGCCGACAACCACCAATAGCGGTGCGCCTAAGTTCGAAATTCGAGGTATCAGGTAGTCCGAAATTTGGTGCAACACCTTGTTGCGCAGCACTTCGAATCCGGATGCATCTCGTGGCTGAGGGTTGACAAAGGACAGCTCACTGAGCAGATCCTGAAGCTCGTTCAAATGCTTCACGGCTTCGCTGCCGGTTCCGGCTGGCGAAGCGGTTTCCTGCCCTGAGCTCTTATCCAGATCTGCATTCGACTCCATGAGAACTATCTTGCCTCATGCCAACAGGTAATTTCGCTAGCCCAGTACTGATTTTGTCCGGGAAAACACGAAAACCGCGGATTTCTCCGCGGTTTCCATTGGTGACCCCAACGGGATTCGAACCCGTGTTGCTGCCGTGAGAGGGCAGAGTACTAGGCCGCTATACGATGGGGCCGTATGCTGAAGAGCTACCTTCAACTCATCAAATTTCTTTGATGTAGCGCTGGGATACCAGGACTCGAACCTAGAATGACGGAACCAGAAACCGTTGTGTTGCCAATTACACCATATCCCATTGTGACTTGGCGTTTCAGGAATTCAGCTAGTTATCATTCCGGCCACTGCCGTAGCACGAGATAAAACTATACCGGCCAAATGACCAGCGCACAAATCGAGCACCGCGGCCAGTTTTCCACCAGCGATCCGCGGAAAATCAGGACAGAATAGTCGTGAGCGACGCCAAATCCTTCACCCGCCATCCAGGAAAATTCTTGTGAAGTGAAGCACGGTCCAGGAGCACCTGCTGGAGTCCAGCGTCAATGGCCCCTTGATAGTCATTAATCGGGTTGTCCCCTATGTACAGTGTGTGGGCCGGCAGACTCTTTAGTGCAGCGCACCCGGCAAGGAACGGGGCCGAGTGTGGTTTCGGTGCCCCAGCGGAATCGGAACCAATGACGCATTGGAATCCGGCGAGCCCTGCGGCCTGCAGCTTGTCGCGTTGGTATGACTCGGCATTGTTGCTAACCGCGCCATACGGGATCCCCAGAGACTCCAGCTGGTCCAAGAATGCCGGCACGTCGCCAAAGGGCTTCCACGACTCGCGAACTTTCGTCTCATATTCATGAGCCCAACGTGCATATGCTTGGCCGCTGGGCGCGGTGGCCCCAGCCAACCTGTATGCGCGCTGCAGCCGCACTTCTCGCTGGCCAAGGAAAGTCAGCTCGCCTGCCATGTACCTGCCGTAGGCCTGCGCGCCGTCGTCTGCGAAATCAGCTGCGATCGCAGCTATTTGTTCAGGATTCAGATGCGCCAGCGCCGACGCCGACAAGGATGAGAAGCCTTGGATAGCGGCGGAGCGCAAATCCACGAGGGTCTCATCGATATCGAAGAGAACGCCCCGGATAGGAACAGTTGCAGGCCTGGTTCCACCCGAGGCGTTCACAGTGCTTCTCAACGATTTATCGGAGAATCTCTACCGGGACTCGCCGAATGCACGAAGTCGTTTTAGGCTCGACTCGCGTCCAAGAATTTCCATGGACTCGAAGAGCGGTGGCGAAACACGTTTCCCGGAGATTGCAACGCGGGCTGGACCGAATGCCTGGCGAGGCTTCAGTTCCAGTTCGTCTACAAGTTTCGTGCGCAGGGCTGCCTGAATGGTTTCAGCGTTCCATTCGGCAAGGCCTTCCAGGCCCTGGATGCTAGCGTCGATCACTTCAACCAGGTTTGCAGGCATGCCCTTGAGTGCTTTTTCTTCGATGGCAATTTCGTCATCAGCCTTGAAGAGGAACTCAAGCATGTCGGTTGCTTCTCCCAACAGCGCAATGCGTTCCTGAACCAATGGCGCCGCCTGATCCAAGATCTCGTTTTCGCGTTCTGTAAGCACTTCGCCCACTAGGCCCGCGGCCTGCAGGTAAGGGACCAAACGATCACGGAAGTCCTGTGGCTCCAGCATGCGCACGTGAGTGCCGTTGATTGCTTCTGCCTTCTTCACATCGAAGCGGGCAGGGTTGGACAGCACGTCCTTTACGTCGAAGGCTTCAACCAACTGTTCACGCGAGAAGATATCTTCATCAGCGCTCAGCGACCAACCCAGCAGCGCCAGATAGTTCAGCAGGCCTTCCGGGATGAAACCATTGTCGCGGTGGAGGAACAGGCTGGATTCTGGATCACGCTTGGAAAGCTTCTTGTTGCCCTGGCCCATGACGTACGGCAGGTGGCCGAAGCGTGGCATGTACTGGGCAACTCCGATGTCATGCAGCAAGGCGTACAAGACGACCTGGCGCGGAGTCGAGGACAGCAGGTCCTCGCCACGAAGCACATGGGTAATTCCCATCAGCGCATCATCAATTGGGTTGACCAGGGTGTACAGCGGCTTGCCGTTGGCGCGCACGACCACGTAGTCGGGAACAGATCCCGCCTTGAAGGTGATCTCGCCACGCACCAGGTCGGTGAAGGTGATGTCGTGATCTGGCATGCGAACACGCAATACCGGTTCGCGGCCTTCGGCCTTGAACGCGGCTTTCTGCTCGTCGGTCAACTCGCGGTCGAAGTTGTCATAGCCAAGCTTCGGATCGCGTCCAGCCGCCTTGTGGCGAGCTTCGACTTCCTCGGGGGTCGAGTAGGACTCGTAAAGATGGCCAGCTGCACGAAGCTTCTCAATGACATCCTGGTAGATGCCACCACGCTGCGACTGGCGGTATGGATCATGAGGACCGCCCGCGTTGACGCCCTCGTCCCAATCAATGCCCAACCAAGCCAAGGCATCCAGAAGCTGGTTGTAGCTTTCCTCGGAGTCGCGCTTGGCATCGGTGTCTTCAATGCGGAAAATCATCTTGCCGCCGGTGTGACGCGCGTAGGCCCAGTTGAACAGGGCAGTACGGATCAAACCTACGTGAGGGGTACCAGTTGGTGATGGGCAAAAGCGAACGCGTACCGGAGTATCTTCGGTAACAAGGGGAATCAACGATAGATCAGTCATGATGCTTTCATTCTATGCCTTCAAGACGGAAACCGGCACTTAAAGCGCAAGGCTCCCGATCACACTAATGATCGAGAGCCTCACAGTCTCCAGCTTTGTTGCCTACCGGCGGAAGACGGTTCGCAAGGAACCGATTCCCTCAACTTCCACTTCCACAACGTCGCCTTCATTGACCAGTCCGACACCAGCTGGGGTGCCGGTCATGATGACGTCGCCTGGCAGCAAGGTAAATGCTTCGGAAGCACGGGCCACGAGTTCGTTGACCGGCCAGATCATGTCGTTGGTAGTTCCGTCTTGGCGAACCTCGCCATTCACTCGGCTGACGATAGTCAGGTCGTCAGCATCTTCGATTTCGGTTTCGATCCACGGGCCCAGCGGGCAAGAACCGTCAAATCCCTTGGCACGAGCCCACTGCGGATCCGTGCGCTGGGCATCTCGTGCGGTCAGATCGTTTGCTACCGTGTAGCCGAAGATCACGTCCTGCGCCTTGTCGGCCGGAACATCCTTGCAAATGCGGCCAATAACCACGGCCAGTTCGCCTTCGAAGGAAACTTCATTAGAGAAAGACGGCAAGGTGACTGGGTCTCCATGTCCGACTACCGAAGTATTTGGCTTCAAGAACATCAACGGCTCGGCTGGGACTTCATTGCCCAGCTCTTTGGCGTGCTCGCGGTAGGTGCGGCCAAACCCAACGACTTTCGAACGAGGGATGATCGGTGCTACCAACCGGACATCGTCCAAGGAGTGCGTAGCACCGGTGGTCTTGATCCCCTGGAAAAATGGGTCTCCAGCCAAAACATGAATATCATTACCGTCAACGACGCCGTACAGCGGGTCGCTATCTACTACAAATCGTGCAATGCGCATGATTACAAGCCTAATCCATGTGGACCTGGCTTTTCCTTCATTGCAGCAACGGCAACTACACAATATTAGGCAATCAAGGGGACGAAGTTCCTCGAAGGGCCAGCTGCCTCGGTTGCCCATTCCGAACTCGGCTAGGCCAATTCCGGGGTCAGCGCGAATTGAACCAATGCCGTTTGGTTTAAAGTCCCATACACTTGTCCATCAGCACCAACAGTCATTCTGGTCCCAAACCGGTCCTGACGTCTTGTGCTCACCACAGAATGAGTAGTACCCGAGACATAATCGATCACAGTTACTTCGCCCGCAGCGGTATGCACCATTTTTTGACCGTCAGGGGTGGCCCTCATATCTGCTGAAAGCCACCCAGGACGGTATGACGTGTTTTTAACGTTGTTGACGACATGCCGTTTCTTCAACGCTCCGCTTTCCAGATCCAACAAGGCGACGCCCTGAAGATCAGCTACTGCCAGCCAGCCACCAATAATGGCTGGTGAATACAATGCTTGCGCAGACGAAATAGGACTTACCGCCCAGACGATCTTGCGGGAAGCTATATGCATTTTGAAGACCTTGGCCTGACCTTTCGTGTCATCGACCCCATATCCATTGCGTAGTGAAGTCGTGCCATAGAGATGCGATTCATCGGCAGCTAGCCCGATGATGGAATGGCCTTCAATGAATCCCTTGCCATCGCCGTCAAGTATCCAGGAAACCGTATCTGTGGCCGGATCAATCTTTCCCAGAACTCCGCCCGAGACACCGTACTCCGGCACAGTCCCGAAAAACACGCTGGAAGCATTTGCGGCCCATCCAAAGGGCCTCGACTGCGAGTATTCAGTTAACAGACGAGCGATGCGGTCATATTTTCTGTCGGCATTGTTCTGAGATGTTTCCATGAGGACCAGGTCTGCGCTGCCGTAAGAACCGATATAGGTTTTGTCCTGGTTGTACTCAACCATTCCCTCGATCTGGTTGATTACCCGTTCGTCATCGCCAGAGTTCCAGCGGACACCGGTTTCCGGATTCAATGCGGCAATGCCGTTCGCCTTGTATCCTCCGATGTAGATATTCCCGTCGCTGTGGCCGAGCAGGGATTGGATCTTGATGGCACTCGCGGCGAGCCTGATCTTGCGAGCAACGCGTACGCGATGCAAGCTCAAATCGAATGTTTCGCAGAGTACCCCATCGGACGTCGTACTGACGATCAAGATGTGGCCATCTTGCGGGATGATGCACAAGACGCCGCTTGCCTCGACTTTTCCAATTTGGCTGTCTGCCATTCCCTGCAATGATGTTGAATGCAGATGGCCAGACGTGATGCTGAAGAACCGTCCCGAACTAGCTTTGGAAATCTCGCGCGATGCCCAAATCCGGGTTACAGGGTCACGCCATTTCATCGTCCGGGTATCAAGTATCAGTTGCTCCGAAACGGAACTCACGGTAACAGCGAGGTAGTGGCCGATCGGGTTAATGGAACCGATGAACCCATGTGCCACATCTACTGGAAGGTTTATTTCTCGTACCGTGCCCGGCTGCTTGGCCTCAAAAGTGAATAGCCTAGGATTCCGGGAACCCGTACCCATCCATACCCTGCCCCTGCCATCCAGCGCTAGCCTGCGGATATAGTCGGTGTCTTTCGCTACACGATCAAACACTCGGAGTTTTTTGCTCGTTACGTTGTAATGGAAGCTTGCACCAAGTGGGTGGGTGCCTCCCCATAGATTGCCGTTCGAATCAAGCCGAAGCTCGTATACTGTCGAGGCGCCCTCGACGTCCACCAGAGTAGTGAATTGCTTTGGAATTGCTGGATTCCAAGCGAGAATACTCCCATCCACACTGAGGTACAGTCTTTGCCGGGATTCATCCCAAACCATCGAGTCAATTCCGTGCCCGCGCTGGTCAGGCAAGTTCAACGTGTGAATCGCTTTGCCGACGAAAGGATTGATTATTTGCAATTCATTGATATGCCCGACGACAGACACAGCGATGCGAAGCTCCGAGGTGTGGCGATAGTTGGTCAGCGGTACCGCACTTAATATCTTCAGCGTCGAGTAAGCTCTGCCGAAGATCTTTTCAGGACCATGAATCCCTTGCCCCCGCTTGAGAGCAGATAAGTAGCGGGTATCCGGAGTTGGAATTGGTTCGGGGCTCGGCGATGGCGCCACCGAAGGACCGCTAACCTCAGAGACACGATGGTCTGGAAATAAAATAGAAAGCCCAGCGGCAGCTCCGCCGACAACGGCAAGTCCGAGCAAGCTTCGCCTTGCGATGCTTTTAGTTTCCCTAGGTTCGTCTCCAGACAAACATTTCTCCGTTCAATTAGCGACAGAACCTACCACCGTGTACTGACGCTAGCAACCGTCTAAGCATATGACCAATTCGGATTAAAGAAACACTGGTCCCGAGACCCAAAGTCTCGAGACCAGTGACATTTAGATAGCTCTATGCCAAGCGCTCCAACCAACCATGACGGTCTTCCACGGTGCCCAGCTGGATTCCCAGCAGTTCTTGGCGGATGGACATGGTCACTTCGCCGGCGACAGCGTTCTCATCACCGATGAGTTCTTCGCCGTTCTTCAACACGCCGATTGGGGTGATGACAGCTGCCGTACCACAGGCGAAAACCTCTGTAATGTCGCCCGTGGCGATGCCCTCACGCCATTCATCAAGGGTGATCTTGCGTTCTTCGACTTCCATGCCGCGGTCCTTCGCGAGCTGGATGACTGATGAACGGGTCACGCCTTCAAGGATGGTTCCGGTCAACGCCGGAGTCACCAGCTTGTTGTCCTTGGTGACGAAGAAGACATTCATGCCGCCGAGTTCTTCGACAGCATTGTCATTGAAGGAGTCGAGGAACAGAACCTGCTTGCAGCCGTTTTCTTCGGCTTCCAGCTGGGCAACGAGCGAAGCGGCATAGTTGCCGCCGCACTTGGCTGAACCAGTACCGCCCCGGCCTGCTCGCGCATAGTTCTTCGAGACCCAGATGGCAACCGGCTTGAGCTCGCCGCCAAAGTAATTGCCTGCAGGTGACGCGATAACACGGTAGGAAACCTCGCGGGCTGCGCGTACCCCAAGGAACGCTTCGGTAGCAATCATGAAAGGACGCAGATACAGGGCTTCTCCGTCACCGGTCGGAACCCAATTGATATCAGTTGCTACAAGCTTGCGCAGCGACTCGACGAAAACTTCTTCATCCAGCTGCGGGAGCGCTAGGCGCTGTGCGGACTTGTTCAAGCGGGCAGCGTTAGCATGCGGACGGAAAGTCCACACAGAACCGTCTGCATGCCGGTAGGCCTTGAGCCCTTCGAAGATTTCCTGTCCGTAATGCAATACCGAAGCGGCTGGATCCATGGCGATTGGGCCATACGGCTCAATTCTAGCGTCATGCCATTCACCGTTACGTCCGCTATCGTCTGCCGACCAGTCAATGACTGCGGTGTGATCAGTGAAGAAGTCTCCGAACCCAGGATTAGCCAAGACGTCAGCTCGCTCCTGCTCGCTCTTGCGATTCGTTGAGAGATTTTCGGTGAATTCCATCTACCCTGGACTTCCTAGTTCAATAAACAAAGAACGGATGCTCCACGCCTCTGCGGAACATCCGTTCGTGGATTTGCTACTG
Source organism: Glutamicibacter nicotianae (assembly GCF_006539525.1). Classification (GTDB taxonomy): domain Bacteria; phylum Actinomycetota; class Actinomycetes; order Actinomycetales; family Micrococcaceae; genus Glutamicibacter; species Glutamicibacter nicotianae. The sequence goes on from NZ_BJNE01000001.1 coordinate 494,130, forward strand.
GTTAGCGGCTAACCAGAAACGTCACTTTCAGCTTATGCCAGTAACGCGACAATTGCATCGCCAATTTCACTGGTGGTGCGATTATCGGTCAATTCTTGACGTGAAGTGATCTCTTTTTCAACAGCTTGCTCAACTGTCCGTGCTTCATCAACCAAACCGAGATGGTCAAGCATCAGTGCCACCGACAAGATTGCCGCAGTTGGGTCCGCCTTCTGCTGACCCGCAATATCCGGTGCAGAACCATGAACTGGTTCGAACATCGAAGGGTAGGTACGGTCCATGTTGATGTTGCCACTGGCAGCCAAACCTATACCACCGGTGATGGCGCCGGCTTGGTCTGTGAGGATGTCGCCGAAGAGGTTATCGGTGACAATCACGTCGAAGCGCGAAGGGTCCGTAGTCAAGAAAATGGTTGCCGCATCCACGTGCAGGTAGTCATGGGTAACCTCGGGGAATTCCTGCGCAACCATTTCGACCGTTCGCTTCCACAGATGTCCAGCGTGCACCAGCACGTTGTGCTTGTGAACCAGCGTTACGTGCTTGCGTTCACGCTCTGCTGCGCGGCGGAATGCGTCACGGACAACGCGTTCTACGCCATATGCTGTATTCACGGATACTTCGGTAGCGATTTCATGGACGGTGCCCGTGCGAACCGACCCGCCATTGCCGACGTACGGACCTTCGGTACCTTCCCGAACTACCACGAAGTCGATTTCACCCGGGTTAGCCAGAGGGCTTTCAATTCCTGGATACAGCTTCGCCGGACGCAGGTTCACGAAATGGTCCAGCGAGAAGCGGAGCTTCAATAGCATCTCGCGCTCGATGATCCCGGAAGGAATTCGGGTATCCCCGGGAGCCGCACCAACAGCACCGAAGAGAATTGCATCATGCTTCTTGATGGCTTCCAAGGTCTCTTCCGGCAGAGTTTCCCCGGTCTCCAGCCAGTGCTCCGCACCAAGCTTGTAGTCCGTCAGCTTGACCTCGGTCTTGCCTCCGTTAGTGACGAATTTCAGAACTTTGACGGCTTCAGCAACAACTTCTGGGCCAATACCGTCACCCGAAATGACCGCAATATCAATTACATTTCCCATGGCAAAGATTCTATCGACTAGCGTCCGCTATTTGAGAGTTCATCTCATATAATGAGATATCTTCGATTTGAAACGGCATATTTCCTCCCTGGGCATGAGGTCGCGCAGCCTTCGCTACCGATAACCTTGGATACAAAGATCCATGGCTTCGCTACCAGGATCGGCTGTTACTAACATGTTGAATTGCAGGAAAACTTGATCTTTGCCAATCCCCACCGTCGTATCGACGGTTGGATCCGCGAGAATCCCGGACGAGTCGATTTCATCACCGGTCTGTTGTACACGCTAATTTGCATGCCGGCAGCTCTCGGCTTCGCATCATCGATGTCGACTCCTGCGTCCTTTGTAGCCGTGCTGACGCTGTCAATCCTTCAATCCGCACCGCTGATGTTGCGGCGTCGATATCCATGGCCCGTCACCCTCGTCGTAGCCGCCGGCCACCTTATGCAGCTTGCGTTTGATGGGCTCATTCTGTTCTCGCAGGTCTCGGTGCCGATCCTTGTCTACACAATGGCTGTCTATGGGAAACGCTGGCAATCTTTCAGTACGCTGGGCCTTGGTTTGCTTGGCGCGTTGCTGGCGACGTTCAGCATGTTCGGGGCGTCAAGGAATTCATTTGATCCAACGCCGGTCTTCACTTTCGACATGATGATTTCCTTCGTGGGCCTTGCATTGGTTGTCACTCTGTCGTGGACCTTCGGTGACCTGGCCCGCACCAGACGGCTGGCCATGAAATCATTGCGTGAGCATGCCGATCGCTTGGAGAAGGAGCGACTTATAGAGCGTGCTCTGGCTGCATCAGACGAGCGAAACCACATTGCCCGGGAGATGCATGACATCGTCGCGCATTCACTCTCCGTCATCATCACTCAGGCAAACGGGGCACGATATGCCGCAGCGAAAGACCCGGAGATCGCCATCGAGACTCTAAAGACAGTTTCGGATACTGGTCGCGCATCATTGAAAGAGATGCGCCGGCTCCTAGGCGTTCTGCGAAAAGATGAGGAGCTGGAGAATCGCCCTCTTCCGTCGCTGGCAAACATACCTGAACTTGTAGAAAGCGTTGCCGTGTCTGGACTGAATGTCCAGCTGGAAACTTCGGGAACTCCACGGAAAGAACTGCCTGCAGGTGCGGAGCTCACTATTTATCGATGCATTCAAGAATCACTCACGAATGTCATTAAGCATGCTGGCCCGGACACTCAGACCAAAGTCCATATCGAGTGGACTTCCCGGGGCTTGAATTTGACCGTCAGTGACGACGGGCAAGGTGCCGGGTCCATTGTCCTTGAAGGCACAGGCCAGGGCCTGCAGGGGATGAAAGAACGCGTAGCCTTATATGAAGGTACCTGTACTGCGCTCCCCCAGGCTGGGGGCGGTTTCGCTGTTAATGTTTACATCCCATACACCGAGGACTAATATTCAAATGCCTAAACCCGATGCCATCAAGGTTGCCTTGGTCGATGATCAACTGCTGGTTCGCAGTGGTTTCAGAATGCTTATTAATTCCCAAGACGATATGGAAGTCATTGTCGAGGCTGGCAATGGCCGCGAAGCGCTGGCTGCACCGCTAATGTCCCAGGCGGACGTCATCTTGATGGACGTGCGTATGCCGGAAATGGATGGAATCGAAGCTACCGAGCGGCTGCTGTATCCGGAGAAGAAGGCCGCGGATGGCCCAAAGATCATCGTGCTGACGACCTTCGACATGGATGAGTACGCGCTGAGCGCGATTCAAGCCGGCGCCAGCGGATTCCTCCTCAAGGACGCTCCCCCAGAAGAACTCTTGGAATCCGTGCGCACCGTCAATCGAGGCGATGCCGTAATAGCCCCGTCGACCACTCGGCGATTGTTGGATCACATGGCGCCAATGCTCAAGAAGAATTCGTCACAGCACAATGCTCACCTTGTTGCCGCTGTAGAATCGCTGACGCCTCGCGAACGGGAAGTTTTCGGATTGATTGCAGAGGGCTTTTCCAACCCTGAGATTGCCGACAAACTATTCCTGTCTGAAGCGACTGTCAAAACCCACGTGGGCCACATCTTGGCAAAATTGGAAGCTCGAGACCGTGTCCAGGCCGTCGTCATCGCCTACCAGACGGGCGTCGTCACTCCCTGATTGACCGCAAAAATTGAGGTATTCTGCCCAAATTTGAATTTGGGCAGAATACCTCAATGTTCATTCTGGTACTTCTTAGTTCTCTTCTTCGTAGCGTGGGAACACTGGCGATGGAGCCGGCAGTTCAGTTCCAGGAATCAAAGCGCTCTCGAAGGACTCGAAGGTTCGCGCCGAACCTTCTCCAACTGCCAACGCGTTGAGCATCGAAGTCATTGCCTGGGGCAAGACTGGCTGAAGCAGCAACGCTACCTTGCGGACAATTTCAATAGTCACGTACAAGACAGTAGCCATGCGCTCAGGATCCGTCTTCTTCAACTTCCATGGCTCCTGCTCGGCAAAGTAAGCATTGGTGTCGCCCAGAACGTGCCAGACGGCTTCAAGCGCCTTGCTGAACTCCTGACGGGAGTACGCGTCGCGGTTGATTTCCAGCAGCTTGCCGGCAGCGACTAATATTTGCTGATCGGCTTCCAGCAATTCCCCGGGTGTCGGGACAACTCCCCCGCAGTTCTTCGTAACCATGGACAGCGAACGCTGTGCAAGGTTGCCGAAATTATTTGCCAAGTCTCCGTTAATTCGGGCAACGATGGTTTCATGGTTGTAACTGCCGTCGGCACCAAAGGGGACTTCACGCAGGAAGAAGTAGCGTACCTGATCCAGACCGTAACGGTTCACAAAATCGTCAGGGGAAACGGTGTTGCCCAGCGATTTGGACATCTTCACGCCGTTGTTGTGCAGGAAGCCGTGGATCATGACACGCTTCGGCAACGGCAATTTAGCGGACATGAGGAATGCTGGCCAGTAGATCGCGTGGAATCGCGAGATGTCCTTGCCAATGACGTGGACATCTGCCGGCCAGTATTTGCGGAAGGAAGCTGAATCAACGTCAGGGAATCCAACGCCGGTCAGATAGTTAGTGAGCGCGTCCACCCACACGTACATGACATGCTTTTCATTACCTGGCACTGGGATTCCCCAGTCAAAGGTTGTACGGGAAATGGAAAGGTCGGTCAGCCCGCCCTCGACGAATCGCACTACTTCATTGAAGCGGGAACGCGGCGCGCCGAATTCAGGGTTGTTTTGGTAGTAGTCCAGCAACTTGTCCTGGTACTTGGACAGGCGGAAGAAGTATGACTCTTCTTCGGTCCAAGTGACTTCCGTGTCAGTTTCGATGGCATAGCGGATGCCGTCTTCACGAACTTCCGTCTGTTCCTCGGTGTAGAAGGCTTCATCGCGTACCGAGTACCAACCAGCGTACTTATCCAGGTAAATGTCATCGTTGGCTTCCATGCGGCGCCACAGTTCCTGTGCAGCCGCATGATGGTCCGCATCAGTCGTACGGATGAAGCGATCGTAGCTCGTGCCCAGCTCATCGTTCATGGCTTGGAAAGCATCCGAGTTTCGCTGTGCCAGTTGAGCCGGCGTGATGCCAAGATTCTCTGCGGTCTGCATCATCTTCTGGCCATGCTCGTCGGTGCCGGTCATGAAGAAGACATCAAAACCGTCGAGCCGCTTGAACCGAGCCATGACATCGGTTGCCACTACCTCATAGGCGTGCCCAATGTGCGGGGTACCGTTTGGGTACGAAATAGCCGTGGTGATGTAAAAAGGTTTTTGCTGAGAAGTCACGATATAAATTTACCTTAGCTTGCGTCTGAAAGCGGATTTGCGGATTGTGCTGACTCGTCACATGATCCTGTCTAAGTACTCCCAGAAGGAGCCTCGCAACGTGCGCCGGATGGTCTGTTGATCGGTTTTCCATTCACCAAGCACCTGGGCGCAGTCCTTGAGCAATGTCCTGTCAATCTCTGGGGGCAACTGAGGCTTGTCGGCAATCAGTTCTACTACGTCGTGCTGGGTAGTAAAGGCCAGCCAAGATTCAGCAACCTTTGCGCCAATCTCTTCTGCAACTTTCAATTCCTTTTGCTCGTAAGCTGCAGAACCCTGATAGCCAGAGCTATCTCCGCCACTGGAGTAGACCACCTCTGGTTCGGTGTCCCGTTCCATTTTTGACTTAGCAACAAGCTTCTGAGCCATGACTGCAGGTGTGGGAACTACCGGCTTTGCAACTGGCTTTGGTTCTGTTTCTGTCGATGCACTAGCAATCAGAGAGGTTTTTTCAGAATGATTTTTGTCCCACTCGAGAACCTTAGTGAATGCGCTATCCAATAAATGATTAGGAACGGTTTCGATGTAGTCAGCGGTTAACGCCAAGTGTTCAGCGACGGAAGCTACGCCAAGTCGGCTATCGGATTTCGCTACGCCAAGTAGCACGACTTTCATCCCTAAGTCCTGCGCTTCCTCAACTGCTTCGGCGAGGTCATCATCGCCGGAAACCAAGTACGCAATAGAAGCCGAGCCATTGCGCGCAACGCCGACCAAGTCCAGCGCCAGCCTTAGGTCCACACCTTTTTGCTCGCCGTTATAGGAGATACGTCCTAGGCGGACTTTAACGCCTGGTATCAAGCCAATACGCTTATGCTGTTCGGTAAATAGGCCGTCCTTCGAGGCGTCATACCAATAAACGCGAAGATTATTCAGTCCCGTATTTTTCTTGACCGTTTGCACAATCCCGCGTATTAAAGCCTCGTAATGAGTTGTGAAGGCTGAACGTAAGGTAGTTCCGGCGGCACGATGACCGCCTAGTGAGAGTAGAAATCCGGCATCAATAAATATTGCAGTTTGATTCATCATGTTTCGATCGTACTGATTAAACTAGGCAAACCATATTGGTTAGGTCCGCACCTCATGGATCTTGCCCTATTAAATCCAGAAAGGGCCAGTTCAACAGATGTTGAACTGGCCTTTTCTACCGGACTAGATGCTGGTTGCGCGCATCATGTCATCTGGATCTGACAGCTTGGAATCGAATTCCTCGATACGGGAACCTACACCGAGCAATTCTGCAATGGCAGCAACAGTACGTTCGGATGCCTTGCCGTCACCGTAAGGATTTACAGCATTAGCCATCTCGTTGTAAGCTGCTTCATCGTGCAACAGCTCAGATACCGAGTCGAAAATACGCTTCTCGTCGGTACCGATTAGACGTACGGTACCTGCGGCAACTGCCTCAGGTCGCTCCGTGTTCAGGCGCATGACAAGTACTGGCTTGCCAAGGCTTGGAGCTTCTTCCTGAACGCCGCCGGAGTCGGTCAAGACGACGGTCGAGGCATCAATGATGCGAGTGAATTCACCGTAAGCCAAAGGCTCGGTCAACGTGACGTTCGGCAGTCCATCGATTTCCGGAAGCAATGCTTCGCGAACCGCAGGGTTGCGATGCAACGGCAAGATGAATTCAACATCTGGTTCAGCATTGGAAAGCTTGGCCAGTGCGCGACCGATGCCCCGCATCGGTTCGCCCTGGTTTTCACGACGATGAGTCGTCACCAGAACGATGCGCTTGCCAGAGGAAACCAATTCCTCCAACTTTGGATCCGAGAAAGGAACCTTCTTTTCGACAACCGTCAGCAATGCATCAATGACGGAGTTGCCAGTAATGACAATGTCACTGCCCTTGAACGTTTCACGTTCAAGGTTGCGCTTGCTCAAGGAAGTTGGAGCCAAGTGCAGGCTGGCGATCTGGCTGGTCAGCTTGCGATTAGCTTCCTCCGGGAATGGAGAGAAGATGTCGTAGCTCCGAAGTCCAGCCTCAGCGTGAACAACTGGGATACCGCGGTAGAAAGCCGCGATCGCACCAGCGGTCGAAGTAGTGGTATCACCCTGGACCACCACAGCATCAGGCTTCTCTTTCTCGAAAATCTCATCAAGACCGGCAATGGTCTTAGTGAGCAGGCCGTTCAGGGTCTGGCGGGGCTGGATGACATCCAAGTCATAGTCCGGCGTAATGCCAAAGAGCTCATTTACCTGATCAAGCATTTCACGGTGCTGTCCGGTGACGACAACAACGCATTCAAATTCGTCGGCTTCTTTCAAAGCCTTGACGATTGGCGCAACCTTGATGGCCTCAGGGCGAGTACCATAGATCGGCATGATCTTCTTCATAGATATCTACCTTGTCAGCTTGAAAATTAGCGCCAGAGACCGCGGGTGTCGATAACTTCCTTACCTGCCAGCGCGGTTGCTGGAACGGACTTGAACTGATCATGGTCGACCAGCAAAGTAATGACGCTTGCCGATTCTAGTGCTTCTTCAGTGCTCACGAGGTTGAGGTTGTCGATGCCCGCAAGATTCTTAGGCAATGCCTCAACGTGAGGCTCTACAGCGAGGAACTCGACCGTTGGGTTGGCTTCGGCCAGCTTGCGAGCGATAGCAATCGATGGCGATTCACGCATGTCATCAATGTTGGCCTTGAACGCCAGGCCGAGAACCGCAACCTTGCCGTTGAAGGATGGGGCCTTGGTAGCTTCGACAACCTTGTCAATGACCCAGTTTGGCTTCGCATCGTTGGTATTGCGAGCCATGCGAATCAGCTTGGATTCTTCAGGAGCAGCCGAAACGATGAACCATGGATCAACAGCGATGCAGTGACCGCCAACACCTGGACCGGGCTGAAGAATGTTGACACGTGGGTGGCGGTTTGCAAGGGAGATTAGTTCCCAAACGTCAATACCCAGCTTGTCGGAGATCACCGACAGTTCATTAGCGAAGGCGATATTGACGTCGCGGTACGAGTTCTCCACCAGCTTTGCCATTTCGGCAGTCATCGCGTCGGTGGTGAGGATCGCTGCCTGGCAGAAAGTCTCGTAAAGAGCCTTGGCTTTGTCGGCTGCTTCCGGGGGTAATTCCGCCCACAATGCGGTCATTGGTGACCAGTTCTTCCATGACGTAGCCAGGAAGCACGCGTTCCGGGCAGTGTGCTACAAGCAGGCTGTCCTTGTTGAGATCAGGGCGCTTAGCCAAAAGGTAGTCGAAGAGGTGCTGGGTTGCACCTGGAGGCGAGGTCGATTCAAGAATGACCAGTTCGCCGCCCTTCAGCTTCGGAGCGATGCCGTCGGCTGCAGCCTCGATGTATGACAGGTCGGCGGTGTAGTCATCATTGAACGGTGTTGGCACGGCAACAATGTAAGCTTCAGCTTCTGGGGTATCAAAGCTTGCAGACAAGGTACCGGCAGCCACAGCAGCGGAAACAAATTCACCCAACGCCGGCTCTACGAACGGCACCTCGCCCTTGTTGACCGCCTCTACAGTTCGAGGAGTTACATCTACGCCTTTTACGGTGATGCCCTTCGAGGCAAGAATTGCGGCAGTTGGCAATCCGATGTAACCCAAACCGATTACGGCGACTTCTTTAATGTTGTTCACTAAAGTGACTTTCCTTCTGGTACGAGTGTTTTCCCTACGAAAGGGCCTGCAAACTGATCCTATAGCACAGGTAGTGCAAGATTAGCCCTATAAACCATATCCCATCGCTGAGATCAATGACAGCTTCATTGTCACGGAGCTTTACTTATTACTCGCTCGTAAACTTCGATAATGCTATTTGCGTTTTGTTCCCACGTTCTATTGGCGAGCACGAATTCCCGACCTGACTTGCCCATGCGCTCTGCTTGTTCTGGGTCCAGTATCAATTTCTCTATACATTCAGCCCACTCAGTGACTGCTCCTGAAGTTATCAAGTGACCGTTCTCACCGTCCGTGATTAGTTCCTGCAACGCAGGAAGGTCCGATGCCAAAACGGGCACGTTTGATGCCAATGCTTCCACTGGTTTGAGCGGAGTCACTGAGCGCGTTACAGCAGAGTCAATTCTGGGCACTACGAAGGCATTCAACGCAGCATGATAGAGATGCGCCTGATCTCGCGGAATGCGCCCAGGAAACTCGCAACGCCCAGCAATTCCAAGCTTTTTGGCGAGGCTGATCAGATTTTCACGATCAGTGCCGTCGCCGACAATCAGCAGACGTAATGATTCATGTTGCTTCGCAAGTTCGGCAACAGCACGAATGATGGTCGATAGCCCCTCATAAGGAACCAAACTGCTGACAGTGCCAACATAAAATGCTGCCTGTTCAAGCCCCAATTGTTCACGCGCCTGAACCTTCGGTACCGGCTCCTCGAGGAACTTTTCCCCTACCCCGTTTGGCAAGATTGAAATTTTGCTTTCGTCTACTCCCGCGTCGGCCAAGTTGCGTTTCATGGCGGAACCCAGAGTGAAAACATGATCAGCGTGCCGCGCTACAAACGCTTCTCGCTCCAAAAACAACCGGTAGCGTTCCGAGTCTCTCGAACTCTCGGGGCGCGTTGAAAGCCATGTGTCTGCCAGTTGTCCGCGAACTTCATACACCCACGGCGTACCGGTTGCTTCTGCAACTGCCTTTACGGCTAGCGCGTTTGAAAAATCTGTCGTGGTGTGAAGTACAGAAGGCTTAGCTTGAACGACTCTAGTTAGGAGGTCCTCGGCTTGCTGCTGGATTCTGCCAGTAAAATCGTGCTTTGCAGGGAAAGGCAGGCAACGCTGGTATTCGATACCAAAAACCCAGTCTTGATCTGAGGCCGTCAACTTTCCGATATTCAGTGGATAGTTGACTCGTGTGAGTCCTTTAACTCCCCAGCCAGCATCTCTTAGTGACGTCAAAATTGAATGGGTTCGTTGCGCGTAACCACTACCAGTGTGTGGCAATGAATTAGTAGCAACGTAAAGTACCGTATGGGACGAACCGACAGGTGCATCGGTGGCACTCTGCGGAGAAAGACGTGGTTCTGCGCCCTTGAAAGTTGCCAATTCCGATTCATAGTGATCAAGTTGACGCCCACTACGATTCTGCTGCAATAGCTTAATTGCATCAGTCATTCGGCCCAAGGACCACAATAAGCGAGCACGGGCTCGTACCTGGTCGTTCGAGGGTTCGCTCTTGCTGAGCAAGTCTTCTGCCAGTTCCCACTGATTGGATGCGATGCAAAGATTCGCAAGGAATACTGCTTGGCCTGGATGGTCAACATTACTCAACCATTCTCCGCATACAGAGTGAAGTGCTCCTACGTCATCCTTCAGCATCGCCGACAGCGCACGAAGCCGAATGCTTGATTTATCGTTACCGAGAGCGTTTATCAGCGCCCTTAAAACCGGCTTGGTCTTGAATCGTCGGGCAACCTGGAGAGCAAAATAGGTCGGGTCATCCGCGATGTTTGATAGTACTAATTTACCGGTGTTGATTGCATTTGGAATGACTATTGGGATCAATGGTTCTGCTCTATCTCTTGGAGTGCGCATCGACAACGGTGACCAATAGTTTGGCATATTCCCGTCCAGCTTGGCGTAGCGATCCATGTTTCATGACCCAGTCAGTACCGCGTCGGTTAGTCTGCAATATTTCCGGGCTCGCAACCACGGTATTAATATAAGCCGCTAGGGCAGGCACGTTCTGTTCAATCACGACCCCTGCGTCAGAATCTCGAATAATTTCCGCAGCTTCTCCTTTGACCAACCCAGTAACGTGCTGATTCAAATACAGAAGTTCATAGAGTTTTGACGGTACCGTGTGATTAAAGCTTGGCCAGTCAGGACGAAGAGAGACTACACATGTGTCCGCCCACGCGTAGTTATCGAGCACTTCTTGCCCATAGACAGGGGCCTTAAAGTCAATATTAAGGCCAAGATCCATCGCTAGGCTCATCAATTTGGCCTTTTCAGTGCCCTGCCCAACTATGCGCAAACGAACAGATCCCGGTACGTGCTCCATTGCTCGAATAACGGTCTCAAGTCCTTGGCTCCGACCAATATTTCCCAAATAAAGAATATGCAATTCACCGTCGCTTTCGCGCTGAGCAACTTCGAGATCTGCACGTTCGGTTTCAACGCCATTAGGGATCGTGGCTATATTTTGCATCCCGTTTCTCTGCATCTTGAGTGCCAGACCATGTGTTACCGTGACGAGCATGTCGCTTCGATTCACTATAAAACTGATGAACTTCGAGATAACCGGCTCAACCCACCGGAGCTTGATTACTTGCGATTCACTTAGCAAATCGGGCCATGCGTCGCGAAGGTCCACAACCAAAGGCACGCGCCGTAGGCGGCTTGCCGCAAATCCAACGATTAGCGTTGGAATCGCCGGCACGGTTGCAACAATGACGTCCGGCTTCTGCCCCTGGAACGCTGCGGGAACGCTCAAGACGGCATCGATCCCATGCTTCAATACTTTTCCGAGCATCGTCTTGGAGCGACGCATTGATGGATAGTGCTGCAATTTCAAATAAGAATGACCAAGAAGACGACGTTGCCGATTACTTGCGATCCGATTTGATTTTGGGGTCACTACAGTAATTTCGTGACCTAATTGCCCGAGTTCGTCGACGATAATCGACCATCGTCGTTGAGGCGGCGAAATCTCAGGCGTAAAAGAGTGAGTCAGAAGCATAATTTTCATCTTTTTCACTCCCTTGGCATACCTCTTACTAATTGCACAATAAGACTTTCCTAAAAAAAGACATGTTTATCGTTGCGTCCAAACCACTGAATACTACCAGTAGCAGTCAACTCCGCGTCACTCAGATCCCAAGTATGCGCTAGACCGTCACTACCTCGCATCTGCGTAAAGTTAAAGCGGTCACTAGAGTAAATTGTCCCTCCGCGTTCAATGACGTCCTTTAGGAATCTGGTGTCTTCACCACGGTTACGTGTGTCAAAAGGCGTTTCCCGGAAAACATGCGCATGTCCAAGAATCGTCGGCCCCATGACTAGATTGGTGAAGCGGTGTTCACGTTCCGCGAATCGCAGCAACGTAGCATCCGAATCCGCGAGGTACATGTAATGCGCCTGCTTGCCAACTATGGATGCACCGCTGTACCGAAGAGCTGATACTTGATCAAAAAGATAATAGTCGCCGTACAAATCATCATCGTCCATTTTCGTGATGAAGTCGCCGGTGGCTACCGCCACTGCTGCGTTCAAGCAATCACCTAAAGTGCTTTCTTCACCCATCTCGATCAATCGATAGTTGGCTACCCCAGCTACCGCTGCCATATCGTTCAACTGTTCGACGACTGCCGAGAACTTATGCGTCACAAGGACTAGCTCAACTTCAACGTCTTTCTGCTTTCCTACAGTGGTAAATATGTGTTGAAGCTGGTGGGTCTGATTGTTGAAACAATCGCGCTTACCTTTGGCACGCAAGTCATGGACATCGGACGCTCTAGGGACGAGGATAACCCAACGAATTGTTCGACTTGTTGCGCACGATGAGCATACGTATGGTTTTTCCAGATCCTGCGTTGCCCCATATGGACCATTCGCTCGCGAAGCTCAGGGCTTCGTACTAGGCTACGAATCGCGTCAGCAGCTTGCTCTCTGGTGGATACCTGTAGTACTTCTGACGGAGCGAAGAAATTCTCTATCGCGGCGCTCGGTGCTGAAATCACTGGAGTACCAGCAGCGGTGATCTCGAATATACGGCGGGCACACATGCTTGGCGAGTCCACCACAGAATTTACATTCAAGAAAACGTTGTAGTACTTGTAAGCAGAGAGCATCCTGTCATAGCCAAGCGCACCCACGACGTTCTGGTCATAGGGTGCCGGGAACTGGTATTTGGCATCTCCGCCGTGCTGCCGTGAGAAAATGTCCAGCCCGCTATCTAGCTTCGGAGAGATATCCAAGGCTCCCCCAAGAACAATCTCCATCTGTTCTTGGCGCTCGGGATACTTGTCGGCAAAGTACATTCCAGCAAAAGCTACATCTCGACGTTCTTGATTGAGCGACCGAACAGGATTGTGGAATTTCGGTTGAGCGGCGAAACTCAGAGCTGCGATACGTTCATGGCCCAATGCTTCGCGGTAGTCTGGAATCATACGCGAATCCGAAGTGAAAACAACATCGAACAATCTTGCAGATTCGAGGAAGTCGGCAAAGTGCGGCGGGTCTTCCTTATTCCAGAATACTGTCGGAATAGCGCGCTCTTTGAATGCTTCTACCATCTCAACGAACGCTGGTCGAGGCGCCGACGCTCCGGTGAGGTGGTATTGCCAAGACTTACTATTCCCAGCCCATGCTGACTCCACGAAGAGAAGATCGAACGCTTGTGCGTCCAGCGCATCTTGCCACGAACTAGGGGTTATAAAAGTGCAGTTCCATTCGGGCGACCAGGCCTTTGCACTGAAGTCATCAAGAATGACGGCGACTTCTAACTTTCCATCATGATCTTCAGAGGGCTCAAACTCTACCGATGGGAAATGCAATCCAAGCTGCTTTTCGACATCACTTATCAAATAGCGTTGATGTCCGCCTGTACGCAATTCATAATTGCGACGCAGATACCACTCCTGCAATTGCTGTGGACCACCATGACGAAGATGCCAAAGCGCTTTCCGAAAGTCCCCTAATGCAATTTTCACTTTTCAACTCACTTTAACTTCAACGCAGACTAAACCAATAATACAGTGAGGTGCGTACGGTGGCGATTGCCACCGAACGCACCTCTACTGGTGAATGGAACTACAACAGGCTACTGTTTTGCATCAAATTCGTTCATGATTTGATTCAGTATTTGGTTAGAATCGTAGTTCTTGACAGTGAACTCGCGTGCAGCCTCAACTTGGCGGGCCAGCTTGGCTTGATCCTGCACTTGATGGACCACGTATTGAGCTGCCGACTCCGTGTCTGCATGCAACCACTCATTCGGGTACAACCACTCAGCGCCCGGCCAGGCCAGGCCCACCGGCAAGGCGCGAGATGCTGCGCCGTCGGCCAGAGTGAAATGGAAGGACTCGAAATCACTAGTCGAAACGGCAATACCGATACCTTGGTACCACTGGGCCATATCATCGCCTTGAGGATCGAAGGCAACTGCACCGCGAAGTAGGTCAGATTCTTCAATTCGGGCATATTGCGCCTCATAGAAGGCCATCTCTTCTTCGCGTGCAGCCATCCAAGGGTAATCCTCCGGGCGTTTGCCTTTGACGCGCAACGTGTATCGGCTGTCGATTGCCCGCAACTTTTCCAGTAGGTCCAGGACCAGGTCGAATCTTTTCATCTGCGGGACCATGCCAACAAAGCCCAAGACATATTGCGAGGCCTCGAACTTTGGAAGATCGAGTTTCTTGGTATCGACAGAGTTTGGAATGACTGTCGTCTTTTCCGCTGGAATTCCAAACTTATGAATCGCCATACCACGAATCAATTCGCTGACAAAGATTACTTGGTCGACTTTCTTGAAGTCAACCGCCCGGGGATAATCGGTAAATAACTCTTGGGAGTGAAAACGCGTCACCAGCTTCTGCCCAGGTTTCAAGTGTTTTGAATACCACGCCAAGTTACCAAGCGACCATTCGCAGAACACGATATCCGCATCTTCAAGCAGGTCTAGACTTTCTTCAACATTGTGCTGAGCATGGCCGTCCCACTTATCGACCTTCAGATTGTGCCCGCGTTCGGAAATCTCGGCCATGATGGGTCCGGCAAACTTCAGGTCATGTCCAACGACTAAGACGTTCTGCGAGTCTTCAGGTACATGATTCGTCGTTAGATTCTCTTCTGGTTCTTCAACAACAAGTGAGCGTCGAAGGCATATGGCTACATCAGCAGAACTTGAATTATTGCTAGTCCGGCTCAAGGTCGGCAATTGCGCTTCAGCGGGCTCACGCATCCACAGCGGCAAGCCCTTTGTACCCGCGTACTTATCGGAGACTTGCACCGTAGATACTTTCCCATAGAACATTGCGGTTAGCATATCTTCAAGGACCTGATGATCGCTAAGAACGTCTTGTACCCGAGTGGCGATTACATCGACTTCACGAGCGGCATTATTGCTCAGTACTTCAATCCCCGCTGATCTCAAAATGCTCAACGCAGGGTCATCCTCGCTGACATCGGTAACGAAAACCTGTGCAGGTCGGACACTGGCGGCTACAAGGTCCCGGGCAGTTTCCTCGGTCAGAGTCTCCAATTCAATGCCAAGTGTTGGCAAGGTCGGGATATCCACTGCGAGTCCAGCCATCCGTAGCGCCAAAGCAAGACGATGGTGTGCCAAATGCTTGCGGAAAGTCACACGTAGTGGCTCCCATGCATCGGCGACACGATCGGCTTCGGAATTCATCCACAGTGCTGAAATTAGTTCCGATTCCCGATTCGAAGCGACCACGGGAACTGAACCATCAAACATCCAAGTAACGCCGAAGCTCTTGCCGCTAATTACGGGAGTGCCACAGGCAGCAAGCTCGAATACCCGGCGGGAGAACATAGTAGGCGAGGCGTTCACTGAGTTCACGTTTACGTGCACCGGATGCGACTTGTAAGCTTCCACCATTTCTTCATAAGTCAATCCGCCCTGAACGTACTCCTGCAAAGCTGGTGGGAACTTGTACGGCGAATCAGGATTGTCAGCCTGGCGATCATAGATAGTCAGACCCTGAGGACGTGCTCCTTCCAAAATTGCGCGCAGTTCCTTCGAACGCTCGGTATAACGATCACCGTAGTAGGAGCCACCGTACGCCACACTATGAGAATAGGCACGGGATGTTCCCAGAGGATTGTGGATTTCTGCTTGCGCCCAGAAGGAAAGGCTGCCCAACGCCTTGAGGTTTCCACCACGGTGATCCCAGTAGTCTTGCAAGCAATTGGCATCAGTCGTCAAAACAACATCGAAGTACTGTGCTGTGCCGAGGAATCGATTGAAATGAACAGGGTCTTCCTTATTCCAGAAGATTGTTGGGATGTTCTTGCTGCGGCAATATCCAATGAGCGCTACAAGATCCGCGCATTCCTCATCGTCATAATAACCGACCTTGCGAGTCCAGGTTCCGTCATTCCCTGCCCACGCCGATTCTACAAAGAGAACATCGACAGGGTTTGACTCCAAAGTCGATCGCCAGTTTTCTGGAGTTGGCGAGACGACATTGACTTCGCGGCTAATGGTGGACGTAGTGAATTCGTCGGCAATTAGAGCCATGTGGATCTCGTCCAGCTTCTTGCCTACTGGCTTTCGGTTCTGGACGCTGCCAATTTGGGCAATGAAAGCTTCCGCGACGATCGGCCACGTACGATTCTCCACGGTCCACTTGCGCGCACGACGTCCCATGTCCTGCGCGGTCTTTGGATCTAGCGCCAATTGGGCAATCGCCTCGGACAGAGACTGTACGTTGTCCGCGTCGAAAAGCAGTCCACGAGTACTATCGGCACCGAGCAGCGTAGCAATTGGCGATACATTGGAACCGATCACAGGACGCCCCGCGGCCATCGCTTCAATTGGCTTCAATGGCGATACGAGCTCGGTAACGATGTTCGATTTTCGTGGGCAGACCACGGCATCGAAAATTGCCAGGTAGTCGTTGATTTGCTCATTCGGTACGCGCCCGGTGAAACGAACACGCTCCTCTAAGCCCAGATCAGAAACCTGCTGCTTAAGTGCTGGCAAGACTGAGCCGTCACCGACGATCAGGGCGCCAACGTGAGACAGGGAATCGGGTAGCCCAGCTACCGCGTTAATCAGCAGATCCAAGCCTTCATAATCGACTAGGCTGCCCGCATAACCAAGAAGGAACTCACCCTTCTTTTTTCTTTCAACCACCCTCGAGCGCTCCGCAGGGAGCGGGACGTACTGGAAAATATTGGCAGCGTTCGGCAAGATTTCAATCTTGTCTCGTTGCGCGCCACGCTTCACCAGTTCTTCGCGAACTTCTTCAGTAATCGCAAAGGCACGATCTGCTTCATTCGCCACCAGAGATTCAATGCGGCGGGCTAATTCGAATCGTTCCGAATGGTTCCAAGTCTCGTTGCCAGCAGCTGCGGTAATTTCCCACAAACCACGAACTTCATAGATGAACGGGATGCCAAGACGACGAGCAGCAATCAATGCCGGTAGTGCCGTAATATGGTTGGAAGCAGAAACGATCACAGAAGGTCGATTCATCATCGCTTCGCGAACGTAGATATCTGCCGCAATCTGCACAAACTTATCCAGTGGATCGTTACGAAGTGACACGCCTGGGTTGAAGTACGTATCGACGCCCTGGTACTTGCGCATAAGGCGCTTTTCCTTCGGCAACTTCTTGTTGACATTGGAGTCCCAAGGGTAGCCGGGGCGCGCTGCTACAAAGAGATCCACACCTGCTTCGGTAACAGCAGATGTGAGACCAGTCGTACGCGTTGAATATCCGTTGCTGTTGTACTCACCGGTGCTATGGGCGCAATACATCACCTTATCCGGTTGTGGCACATAGGCAGGTGTCGAGGTCTTCGGTGGAACTGCCGGCAGAGAATCGAGTAGTCGGGATTGCCCCAAAATCTGATCGTGCATAGCGCCGAAGCTTGAAGGAGCCCCCTCTTCGTTGGCAAGCGCGCTTAATCTTGCCGCTGGTTCGACGATCTCACCCAAGTCACGATAGCGGGCTATATATGCATTGGCTTCGCGCTTAATAGCATCGATGAAACCATCCTTCGAACTAGGTACGTCTGAAGAAGGTGATGGAGCTACGTTCGACGGACTGGAGGTGGCCTTTGGTGCCAAAGTATGGGGTAAATTCTGAACCGCCATGCGCGGAGGAACTTGTTTACGCACGAAGGGACTCTTCAACCCACGCGCGGCTTTCACAACCGGATGGTTCTTTAGATTGTCGTAGGCTGATTTGAACTTCTCGGCCCGATTGCGTTCGTTCTCCAGTTGCTTCTTGAGGATCGACGCTTCACGGCTAAACTTCTGTCGGGCGTCTTTGACAGACGATAATTCTCGTTCGAGCCTCGCGGTCAGCCCCTCAGATTTAACCTGGCGCACTCGGAGCTTCTCATTCTCAATCGTTAGTTTCGATATTTGTGCACGGTATTTCGCCAGATCATCGAGGACCCGTGTTTCAAAGTCACCGCCAAGATCAAGATACTCTTGTCTAATGCTAAAGAGTTCGGCGCGCGAACTAATTGCTTGGGCCATATTATGATTCGATCGTTTCAACTAGGAAACTCCCTAAACTATACTTTCGTCTCAATGAGTAATTCTAGCGGTTCGATTGGATAAGCTGAATTTTGACACTTCCCAATGATGCCTCATTTTGTAATTATCTGGCACGCGTCGGGCCGAAGACAGCCACTACCTGTAATGCCAAAAGGAACCAATGCTTGTTCCAGATCAGTTGATGAACGCCTCCTCGCTCCTCCAACTACGCTTTATTGAGCCTGCCTCGGTATAGCAGGGTCAGCTTCGATGCACTCTTCAGCATCATTTGCCTTAATGTCGGCGTTAGAAATCATATTGTCAACGCTTCGCTGCAGAATACCGTCTGAAGTTACGTCTATTCGTGCAACCAGGTGTGTAATCTCGTGACGGTGACACTTCTGTCTCAGGACGTCGGTAACAGATCAGAGCGAATCAGGGTCTGCTGAGAATTTGGTTGACACCAAGATTTACGCTGCCAGAGCGACAGACTCGATCATTGTAGCCTCGAATTGGATCGGGATCATTTTCCCCAAACCTCGTTGCTTGCGCTTGCGATGATACTTCCCCTTCAGCCATCCGATAATGGCCAGGCGAAGTTGTTGGCGCGAGGACCACCAGCGGCGGTCCAGCACGTTCTTCTGCAGCAGGCTGAAGAACGACTCCATGGCCGCATTGTCACCGGCTGCCCCGACCCGGCCCATCGAACCGACCAGCCCGTGACGCTCCAGCGCTTGGGTGAATTTCCTGGACCGGAACTGGCTGCCGCGGTCACTGTGGACTGTGACTCCGCGCGGGTGGCCTCGGTGCGCCACAGCCATTTCCACGGCGTTGACGGCCAGGTGGGCCTTCATCCTCGAATCAATCGAGTACCCCACGATCCGGTTACTGAACACGTCCTTGATCGCACACAAATACAGCTTTCCCTCGCTCGTGTCGTGCGAGGGTGATATCGGTCAGCCACAACTCGTTAGGCCGCTCGGCGCTGAAGTTCCGCTGCACCAAGTCATCATGCACCGGTGGACCCGCCGGAACGTATTTACGCTGGCGTTTGCTGATCACTGAGCGGATCCCTGCCTTGCGGCATAATCGCCAGACCCGGCGCTCGGAAATTTGGTAGCCGGCGTCTTCCAGATCATCGGCCAGCACACGGTACCCTCCCTCCGGGTCCTCCTCGTGAAGCTCGTGCAGTTTGCCGATCAACTCCCGCTCTTCGATTACCCGGGCGGAGACAGGGCTCTTCAACCACTTGTAATACGCTTGGGTGCTGAATCCCAAGACCCGGCACGTCACCGCTACTTCGAATATGTTTCCTGCCTGTTCTGGCGGCTAATTCTTGGACGAGCCGGCCCATTATTTTGGGGAACGGATATGCGGCTGGGAGAGGTAGGCTGCGGCCTTGCGCAGCACCTCGTTCTCCATTTCGAGCTCCCGGATGCGTTTGAGCCCTTGGGACATTTCCTTGCGTTCGTCAGCATCGTAGGACGGGGTCATTCCGTGGGATTGGTAGCGGGCATCGCGGACCCAGGTTTGCAGTGCGGTCTTTGAGACTCCCAGATCCGCGGAGACTTGCTTCTGGGATATCCCCGATTCGACGAGAGCGACGGCGTCCTTCTTGAATCCTTCGGTGAAGATTCTTGGCATGTTTATACTGATGCCGGAAATAGTGGTCCTGGCAATAATCAGCGGCGTGGCCCCGATCCTGACAGCGTTTATCGGTAAGCTGTCGTTCGATGTGGCTAGGACAAAGAAAGAGGCCGCTGCTGCCCGCGAGGTGAGATGCCCCAATAATTAGATGCGTATTGATCTCGCGTACACTGGGAAGAGGAGAAAGATCAATATGAACTGTTGGTGAATTATACATCACCATCTTCTACTTCAATTATATTTCGTCGAAGAAGTCGTAATTGATTTAAATATAATCTTAATAAATCTGGTCAGAAATTCATGACACAACGGAGATACTAAATGAACATCAATAACCCAGAGGCCCTGTTTCTGATCACTGATGAATTAGTCGTAAGTTCTATAGCCAAAACGGAAGATC
Organism: Glutamicibacter nicotianae; assembly: GCF_006539525.1. Classification (GTDB taxonomy): domain Bacteria; phylum Actinomycetota; class Actinomycetes; order Actinomycetales; family Micrococcaceae; genus Glutamicibacter; species Glutamicibacter nicotianae. Next base: position 514,198 of record NZ_BJNE01000001.1, read on the forward strand.
GAATTCGAGAATTCTTTAACGGCAATAGAATGGAAATTCCATCGTCCTATGGTCCCGTAAAGAATAACCCAGAAATATTATGGGGATCAGAACTAGATAGAACTCGTGGTCGGTATTTTCATGGCATGTTATTTATGCATGGCTGGGCAGACTACATCATCAAGAATATCGATTACTCTGCCTATAAAGAGGCTGCCAAATTAATTTTTTCTTGGCGAAAATTGAATCCTGTAGTCGAACTGGGCGCCTCGAGCATGGCTTATCATGACGAAACCACAGCACAGCGCCTGAATACAATAATGAGTATTATTTTGGCGGGAGTTAAGTTAAATGACAAAGATAGTCTCCAAGAACTTAAAAAAATTGCCCTTGAGACCAGTGATCTACTGGCTTCGACAGAATTTCACGCCGGACTGAATAATCATGGAATGTTTCAAGACATTTCTTTGCGTAATTATGCAGTAATCGCACGTTGGGATAACGACCAAAAAAGGTCTGATAAACTTTCCATAGCGCTGGACAGGCTAGAAGAATATTTCATCCATGCGTTCACTGATGAGGGGGTTCACATTGAGAATACGCCGACCTACCATGTATTGGTTTCGAGGAATCTCCACAGCCATCTAAAGATTCTCGCGGCCCTAGAGATAGAGTCAGAAACGCTGATTGAGCTGTACAAAGATGCGGCAAATTATGCAACTTACATTACAATGCCAAACGGTAAATTTCCGCCTATTAGTGACACAACCGTTGGTGCGCGCACTTCCAATCAACGGATATTTGACGAGTATTTTCTCTATGCTTCAAGTGCGGGAAAACTCGGTAAGGTGCCCGATCAAAATTCAGCGCTATTTCGCAAAAGCGGTTATGCAATATATCGTTCGGATTGGGCATCCGTAGACGCTACTTATTTACTCTTCCAAGCGGCATATAACGACAATTACCACAAGCACTCTGATGATCTCTCGCTCATCTTGTACTCGGCCGGACAAGAAATAATCACTGAATCGGGCCCATTTAGCTATAATTACGCTGATCCCTATTCACGTTATGCGTATAGCCAATTTTCCCACAACTCAATAGTTGTTGATGGGAGATCCATTCCGAGAACTGACGATAAAAAGTCTTCTGTCTTGATTACAGAGTCACAAGTCACGGAAAGTAAATTTGAAGTGACGGGAGTAACTGGACGCCTTCGCGGTGTAGGGCACACGCGAACCGTTAAGGTCACTGGTCCCGTGCGTCAAGAAACAATTACTGTAATCGATTATCTAGACAGCGATGAGTCACATAATTATGAACAATTTTGGCACCTAGCCCCGGGGTTAGAAGCTGTCATTCATGGCAATGGGTTTGAAGTCTTCAAAGGCTCAGATAAGATCTTAGATGCTTTCATTGAGACGGATTTCCCTATTAAAATTTCAAAAAAAATCGGTCAGACAAAACCAACCGTTGCCGGCTGGTCATTTCCAAAGTTCGGAAATAAAGTCCCAAGTGAAACAATTTGCGTAACCTTTAATGCCTCGTCGAACGCAGAGCTCAAAACTCGATTCGAACTTAATTCGTTTTCATATGTAAACAGAGAACTGCATTCTAAATCCAGTCTCCATTGGCAGGTTGCATCAAGTGCAAGAAGGCTAAACTACCTTGAAATTAAGCCTAAATATCCAAATGAAGAGTACCCTTTAGTTTTTGTCTTTTCAGCAATGGCACCAGTAGGTAATTTTTCATTTAACTACAAAAATACATTAGATAATTCTAATGCTCACGTCTTCTATATATTAGATGACTTTGGAGACCAGGGGTCATACTATCTACAGGAGAAAGGCGATCTGTCAATTTTCCAAACTGTTCAGGATTTTATTCATAATCGCATTAAGAATTTAGCGAAAACTGGTCAAAGTATTATCTTTGCTGGATCATCTAAAGGCGGAACGGCTGCAATCATACATGGCCTGAGAGTCCCAAATTCAAAGATCATTGTAGGCGCTCCGCAGACTAAAATTGGTTCATTCTTAAAGAAGCCTCATCCCAACGTCCTCAGATACATGACCGGCGGTGAAACGCAAGCACATGTGGCGCAATTGGACTCCTTGATGTATTCTCCCGAATTTACTACGTCAAGAAATTCTGAGATTTCGATAATTGTAGGAAAATCTGATCATCATTATAAGAATCACGTACTACCTTGGGTGGAATACGCAACATCACGCGGAATCGAGGTGGAGCTTATTTCGCTGGATGGGACACCTCATTCTGAAATAGGTAAACCATATCGCAGAATGCTTTTGGACAAGGTGCTAGGATTGTCTGAATCCGGCAGTCAAATAGAGTCACCCATTGAGTTGTGGACAGAACCAAAATCTGTCGTGGCATGGTTTGATAGAGTTTCCAAGCGATTATTTGCATCTACTGCAGCTTTCGGCAACACTGAGTCGTCTTTTAGACTCTATCGAAATGAATCCTTGATTGACTCTGTGAAGTATCAAGAAGATAATTTTTCTTCATGGGCTGGTTTGCCTTCTGGTCGCTATCGAGTCCGAGGCTTCATACGTTCCTTTCCGGACAAGAAAGTATCGGCCGAGACGAGTGATTGGATCGACATCCCATAGTCAGACCTGTTTCGTGCTACTGTGAATGATTAAATAAAGCCAATATATGTGGACTTGTTTTTTAGGATTTGCCGTCGCTGAAAAGGGTCACGAATACGTTGTTAACCATAAAGTGTAATCATGGCTATGAGATTCATTCGTCGGGTCCGCACCGCTTCAGGTGCCGTAGCCATAAAGTTCGTAAATCGCATTGATCGCTTGGTGACCTGCATTGAGCAGTTTGGCTCGGCCCTACCGATGCCGAGCTCCGGGCGTTCTTAGCCCAGGCGCAACGTGTCGACGGAAGTTGAAAACTGGACATAAACGGAACTCGAAAAGTGAACACTCTCAGAATAAGGAGTGTGATCACTTTGGAAGATTGGGCTTTGATCAGAAGGCTCGTAAAAGATGGAGTTCCCAAGTCGCGGATCGCCCGTGATCTCGGAATCTCCCGCACCACCGTTGTGAAGGCGGCAGCTTCAACCACACCGCCTAAATACGAACGCAAACAGCAGGCAACCGCGTTCGCCCCCTACGAAGATGCCGTACGACGTTTGCTGAAGGAAACACCGACGATGCCCTCAACGGTCATCGCTGAGCGGATCGGCTGGACCGGATCGGTGCGCTGACTGCGTGAACACGTCGCGAAGATCAGGCCCGAAATGCGGCCGGCCGATCCGGCCGACCGCATTACCTGGTTACCTGGTGACGCCGCCCAATGCGACCTCTGGTTCCCACCGCAGAAAATCCCGTTGGGCCAAGACCAGGCCTCGTTGATGCCGGTGCTGGTGATGACCTTGGCGCACTCCCGTTTCATGGCGGCCCGCATGATTCCCAGCCGTTGCTGAATAGCGTCAGTGGGTAGTGCTGTTCCGACGACTTGGTAGTACCGTTCCGGATACACGGTAGTGTCCAGGACTATTTCTTGATGGGCTGACCTGATCGCCGCATAATTCGATGCAGCGATCAGTTCAAAGGAGAAATACCTTGGTGGATTACCACGCCATCATGTCCTTGATTGCCAAGGGCCGAACTTATAGCGAGATCACCGCGTCGGTGGGATGCTCGTATCGCGACGTCGCTGCGGCCAAGCGCGCCATGACCGCAGCCGGCATCACCGAGCAGAGGCTGGCGTCCCTCAGCGCCGCCGACCTTCAGGATCTGTTCCCTGACCAGCGCAAAGCGGTTTCCGGGCAGTATGCGGATCCGCACTTCGTTCAGGTGATTGAGCAGATGAAACACAACCGCTTCTTCACCCTGCAACAGGGCTGGGTCAACTATTTGGCAGGAACCAGCTCGGGGAAGAAATACAGCTACTCGCAGTACTGCGAACGCTTCAACCAGTTCGCTGAGACCACCGATGTCGTAGCGACCTTGCAGCACGAACCTGGCAAGGCGATGTTCGTGGACTGGGCAGGACCAACGCTGCCGTTGATTGATCCGGCGACCGGGGAGACTCGGAAAGCGTACTTCTTCGTGGCGTCCTTGCCGTATTCCGGGCTGGTGTTCTGCCAAGCGTTTGACACTATGAAGCGGGACTCCTGGAACCAAGCCCACGTGAATGCGCTGGCTTTCATCGGCGGGGTTCCCCAGCTGATCGTTCCAGACAACGCGCGCACAGCTACGCATAGGCCTCGAGGCAAGGACTCCGAGGTTGTCGTGACCGCGGCGTACCGCCAGCTGGCAGAGCATTACCAGTGCGCCATCGTGCCAGCCAGAAAGAAGCGTCCCCGCGACAAGGCACATGTTGAGCGGATGGTCCAGGCAGTGGAAACTCGAATCATCGGCTATCTGGCTTCCCAGTCATGGACGTGCTTGGAGGAGCTCAATGAGGCGGTGCATGAACGGCTGGTGGATCTGAACGACCGGTTGCGCCGGGTCAACGGGAGCACCCGGCGCGAGCTCTTCGAAGCCGAGGAAGCCGCGCTGCTGGCGCCATTGCCGGATGATCCGTTCGAATCGGTGGAAGACAAGCAGTTGAAGGTGGGTAGGAATTACCACGTCACCAGTGACTACCAGCATTATTCGGTGCCCTACGAAATTGGCTGGGAAGATCTTGTCGGTGCGGATTACCGCGAGCACAGTCAGTGTGTTTGATGGCCAGGTCAAGGTCTGCGAGCATGCGCGCAAGACCGGTTGGCGCGGGCAGTATTCGACCGAACTGTCCCACGCTCCCGAGCATCATCAGCAAGTGCAGGGGTTGTGGTCCAGGGAATGGTTCGTGGCCGGAGCCAGGGTGTTCGGTCCGGCCACCGTCCAGGTAATCACGCAGATCCTGGACCGAAGCAAGATCGAGGCGCAAGCCTATCCGTCCTGCCGCAATATCCTTTCGGAGCTGGGCAAGAAGAAAGCGCTGCTCGAAGAAGCCTGCCAGGAGCTGCTGAACCTGAATGGTTACCCCACCTACACCTCGATCAAGCGGGTTATGGCGACGCTGGCCCAAGCCAAGGAGCGGGCCACCGCCGTGCCGCCGGCTCCGCAGAACGTGAAGGATTTGAGCGGGGTGCAGGACCTGCCAGGGGTCTTCGTGCGGGATGCCGAACATTACCGGGGGTTCGGTGATCGCAATGTTTAGCAGTGAGGATCACCAGAAAATCAAGGAGCTTCGCCTGACGGTGTTTGCCGAGAAGTTCTTCGAGTTGGTTCAGGATGAAGCCAATGACAAACTACTGCCTGAGGAAGTGTTCATGGCCGCGGTGGAGCATTCCTTAGATGCACGCCGGTCGAACCGGGTCGACCGATTGATCAAGCAAGCTCGCTTTCCGCTGCCGCAGGCCTCGATTGCCGAACTGCATTACGGGCCGGGACGGAAGATCGATGAGGCGCGGATGAAACGCTACGCGATGCATCAGTGGCGGCATGATCCGACGAATTTGCTAATCATCGCGCCCAGCGGCGGCGGGAAAACCTATGTTGCGTGCGCTATCGGCATAGCCGCCTGCCACAGCGAGCATTCGGTGATCTATATGCGGATGGACGTGCTGGCCAGGAAGTTGTTGATTGCCCGCGAGAACGGGCGAGACCATGACGCGTTGTTGGAGAGATTACGGGAGGCTGACCTGTTGATCGTCGATGACTTCCTCACGGTGGGTTTGGACCAGAACATCGCCAGTGATGTTTACGGCGTGCCGGCGGATCGGGAGCACCGGCTGCCAACGGTGATCGCCAGCCAGACCGACCCGTCGTATTGGGTGCAAGTGATGCCAGACCGGGTGGCCGGGGATTCCATCGTGAACCGGTTGGCGAACAACACGAGATGGCTGCTGTTGGGAGATGCTGACATGCGCAAGTTGAAGCATGAGAAGGCGCGGGAGTCGGCTGACTTCTGGGAATAGGTTTGCCGTCCGTTCCCTGAGGGCTCGTCCCGAGCCTTCTCCCTCATAACGTAGTGGCTCAGAACCTCTGAAGGGGTTCTGAGCCGTTACGGAGCGCTGCTTCCGGCGCTACCAACTGCCCGGAATCGCACTATCGGGTAGCCGGAGTCCGTCCTACCAGGTCGTCGGAATACAACTACCAAGTGACGCTATTTGGCAACCGACCATCGTAGAAGACACGTCTTTGGGGCTGCCCAGCCCTCCAGAGTCATTCCGGGTATCACGGCATGGAAGCGTCTGCGCGAAAGTTCGCCTGCCGACCCAACCGCTTGGGTCTTGACCGGCTGAGACTTGCTCATCTTCGGCTTTCGTCTCAATGCTACGCATTGCCGACCAGAAGCTGAGACAATGCCGCAGCTTGCTCATGGTGGTAGCCATGAGCTCGGTTCGGAGGACTTTGCCCGCGCATCGTATCCAATGGACTTTTCGTGCTTCGGACCAGCTCTACTCGGGTCGCATTGATGCGCTACCCGATCGTTACATCAGTGCTAGCCGATGCGCGCACAGGTGCTTCCAAATACGTCTCCTGTACACGTATAAGCAACCCGGAAATCATGTCGCCATGTTCCTTGCCGCAACATCGGGAAACGTGCAGATTGTCTCGGCATAGTAGAGATACTTTACTTCAGGAACGTAGATACCAAAGCAATGCCGCATATAAATTCGATGACTGCCGCAGATGTACGCGGTGCGTTGGTTTTCTGTTTATTATCAAGTTCACAATGAGAGGATTGAAATATTTCGAAATCGATTCCATACCCGTATCGCTGACAAGCACTCTCAACCGTTTTTGAACTTCCGCATTCTGTGCAACTAGTCGTGGCGCTGTGTGCAAATCGTTTGCAATCGCAATATCACTACTGGAAGGTTTTTGAAAATAAGATTTCATTGTTTTTCTCGACCTATGATTGTGCTTATAAATTACCATCCTGGGTTCAATGGATGGGTCGTATGTAAAATCAACCCTGCTGACAGGTCCACGCATCTCTTCGTAATACGGTTTAATTCGAGGTGAATCGAACGGTAACTTCATCAACGTAGGTTCAAATCGATTCATTAAGTCGAACAAAGGAAAGGCAGAGGCCTTTTCTTCTAAACTCGCTTTAAGGCCGAGGGCCAAGACATAGGGTGAATATAAAGGATCAAACCGTGCAACGAATGGGGACAAGGATCGCGTCGTCTCTCCCACGAAATATCGATTACGACCCACAATATAAGCTGCATCTAGTCGAGAATCTTCAGGAAGACCCCTCGTTATTCCGAAACTTATTAGATTGCTGAATCGATTAATTGCGAATTCATACGCAGGTTCTGAGATGAGTCTCCTCGACGGGAACTCACTAAATGCAGTATTGCCGTATATCCTCTTCATGGCTGTTGCTACATCGCCATCATAGCGCTGCCCTTTGTCAAATGCACTTCGTAAGAACTCGCCGTACCCACCCGAGAATACGAGCTCATCGCCGAATTCGAGCATGGGGTGGGCAGGCCCAGAAAGAATCCCTGCGGTAGTGTCGAACGGCTGCGAAATAAAATCTTCAAAAGTATCCGGCTGTCCCATAGGATTCAATCCACTGTAATCTGTCATTGACAAATCGAATTGATTACTGAGTTGCCTTGAAATTATCTTATCAGGCTCGTTAATGTTTCCTGAACAGTAGAAGTTAAACTCAGTTTCTTTTCCCGAAGCAAGAAGCGCGCCCAAAACAAGACGTGAATCCGCGCCCCCGGTCAATTGAGAAATCTTCGCTCTCGAATTATGTGTACTTGCCGCCTCGATATTCTGAATGACATCGTTGGCGGCCTTATCCAACAACTCGTCATAAGAATATGAAGGAAAACTTAAGTTATCTAGAGATTTATATTCAACTTCATGAAATTCGTCAACGTCAAGAGATAAATACCGAAACGGCTCGATGGACCTCACGTTCATGTAGCTTGACTGCGCTAGACCTCCGGTGTTCGTTGCGACGTACAAGGCTGCGTATGTCAGATCCTTCTCCAGATGAATTCCTACAGTGCTCAACCCGTCCCTTAACGAGGCCAAGTCCGAAGACACTGCTTTACATGCATCTGATTCATAAACATAAACTATTGATGAACCGAACGGGTCGCACAAAAGAATAATTTTCTGCGAAGGCACGTCAACAATATACACGGTGATGGACCCTTTAATACTCGCACCTAAGGATTCATAGTCCAGCTCAGTTTCATCGATGACGCGTTGCGCTTCACCGATATTGCTAACCCATTTCCCATCTACCACACCAACTCCATGTACGGCGAAAACTATTGGCCGGGAAGCGCCGAGTCTAACCGAGGAATTTAGAATTCTATATTGGTTAAAAATAGACCTTTCATGAACACTGGATGCTTTCAATTTTAGAACACATGGAGCGTTGTACATGCTGGCCTTTCCTGTTTAGATTTTCAATATGTTACGCAACGACATATCATTAATTTAGATTGATTTTCATTTGAGTTCGAAATCCAATGTACAGGTATTTTTCTACTTTAAACCAGATAGTGATAGTTCGATTTCTTTAGAAATCCATTCATATGCTGAATCCTGGTAATGAAACGGGGCTATTCCCCATTTATGATTTTTTGTGGATTTGGCCAGCTCTTCAGGCATTTCCAAAACGCTAAGGCCAAGACGCTTAAGGTGCTCTCCGTAACGCCTCAGGTGCCCATTCATCTCTTTAACGGTGAAATTTCTATAGCCAGGTACAGGTGCGCCTTCAATTGATTCTGCAGCCCATGGCGTATTGACAATTATTGTTTTGTCAAATAATCCAATGCTAGACAAATGGTCGACAAATCTGTTAGCCGCCCGTTCCCAGAAATTCCAATGTCGCTCAGTTCCTATTTGGATCACTCCGGGAATGGGATCGAGTTTATTCAGCAATCCTGACTGGATAAGTTCGGACGACCTGGTAACAAATGAATTATCCGGCAGCTTATGCACACCCAGGCGCTCATCAGTAAGGTCTATCAGTAAAAGATCCGCTTGCATAGAATGCTTTCGTAGCGTTCCTAATAAGTCTGATTTTAGATCCCCGTTTAGCATTCTCGATTGGAACTTCGAGTCAAGTTTTGCAGGTTCAAGCAATGTCGTGGGTTGGGTCATTGCGCTGATCAAGCTTTGACGTGCTACATATGCCAAGAGTCTATGTTCTTGTTCCATAATGCTGAACGTATCCCGGCTGACGCAACTGCCATAGATGATTATTTCTGCCATGAAAAATTCCTAACGCATTGCGGGGGTGGACACTCTCATTCCGGTGTCCACCCCAGCATATTCTATTGACCCTGCTTATTTTGACCGTTAGTCAGCTAGATTGATCTCGCGCGCAACACTCGCACCGATCGCAGCACCAACAACGTCCAGCACGCCCTGTGGCAGCGCCGAATCAATGTTGATGACAGCCAGCGCTTCAGCCTTCTTCTCATCGCGCGAAACCTGCATGCCGGCGATGTTGATGCCCTGCTCCCCCAGCACGTTGCCCAGGGAGCCAACGACACCTGGACGATCCGAGTAGCGAACGACGATCATGTGATCGGAAATCGGGATTTCGATCTCGTGGCCGTTGATGCCCACCAGCTTCTCGATCTGCTTAGGCCCGGTCAGGGTGCCAGCCACTGCGAGCTGGGTCCCTTCATTGGTGGATCCCTTGATGGTCAGCTGGTTGCGGTACTCAGGCGAGTCTGGGGTGGTGATCAGACGGGTGGCAACTCCACGCTGCTCGGCCAGTACCGGTGCGTTCACGTAGGAAACCTGATCCGATACGACGTCCATGAAGACACCCTTGAGCGCCGAAAGTTCCAGGGCCTTGACATCGAGCGCAGCGATTTCGCCGGCAACCTCGACATCAATGCTGGTCAGCGAACCGGAAGCCAGAGCGTTGAAGATGCGGCCCAGCTTCTCAATCAGCGGGATGCCAGGACGCACGTTCTCATCGATAACGCCGCCTGCAACGTTCACTGCATCTGGAACCAATTCGCCGGCAAGCGCCAGGCGGACCGACTTTGCAACCGAAACACCGGCTTTCTCCTGTGCTTCGTCGGTCGAAGCACCCAGGTGCGGGGTCACAGTGACATTGTCGAATTCGAAGAATGGAAGGTCAGTGCTTGGTTCCTTGACGAAGACGTCAATGCCAGCGCCTGCAATCTCTTCATTCTTCAATGCTTCGTACAGAGCGTCTTCGTCCACCAGGCCGCCACGGGCCACGTTGACCACATAGGCGGAGTTCTTCATCTTGGAGAAGGCTTCCTTGCCCAACATGCCCACGGTTTCCGGGGTCTTCGGCATGTGGATGGTGATGAAGTCGGCTTCAGCCAGCAGTTCGTCCAGGGTCAAGAGGGTGACGCCCAGCTGCGCGGCACGAGCCGGGGTGACGTACGGATCATAAGCAACGATTTCCATGCCGAAGCCCTGCAGGCGTGCGGCAACGAGTGCGCCGATGCGGCCCAGACCGATGATGCCGGCCTTCTTCTCGAAGAGCTCAACGCCGGTGAAGGAGCTACGCTTCCATGCCCCGCTCTTCAGCGATGCATTGGCTGCCGGAATGCGGCGAGCCAGCGACACGATGTGGCCCACGGTCAGTTCAGCAGCGGAAATGATGTTGGAAGTCGGTGCGTTGACTACCATGACGCCAGCCTGGGTGGCTGCCTTGATGTCCACGTTATCCAGTCCCACGCCGGCGCGGGCGATAACTTTCAGGTTCTTCGCAGCAGCGATTGCTTCTGCATCGACCTGGGTAGCGGAACGCACGAGGATTGCATCTACGTCGGCAATGGCTTCGAGCAGCTGGGAGCGGTCGGCTCCGTCGGTCTGACGAATTTCAAAGTCGGGGCCGAGGGCAGCAACAGTTGCTGGGGAGAGTTGTTCGGCCAGAAGTACGATTGGCTTGTTGTCAGACACGGGTGTGGCACCTTTGCGATTTCTTGGGCTGATGCTTGCATGAAAGCAGCTGCTAGTCGCTGCTTCCATTTCCAGCGTAGCGCTATGTATCCCCCGTTTTCCCTTGAATTCATGCATGTTACGCAGGGAAAATCCGACTTTGTGAAAACTTTCACTTATTCGATAGACTGTGACGAGCCCTGTCTGCTGGCACGTTGGAAATGCTACTCCTCCACAATCAAAACCGCCTCGGATTCAGTAACTATTACCGGAACTCACGGTCCGGTTGTGCAGCGTCGCTGTCCCAGTCTCGTCCCATCACTTGGATGCCAAAGCGCACCCATCGATTATTCGCACCAAAGTTATCAAACTGCCTTTATTGGGCAACTCGTGTGCGGACTCCACTGGTTCTTTCAGCCCAGTTACCATCGATGAGGTTCTAGATCATCCGCTGCGCCGTTCAGCGGCGCAGCCTGGTCGGCTAAAGACAGTTCATCGGTGTCCTGTGGTCGTTGGAAGCAGACTTCACCGGTGTAGTTCCACTGGTACAGGATCGAAGGGGCCCGCAAGAGGATGGGCCATCCGCCAAGTTTGCGCACGCGTAATATCCCGGCCACAGACTGTGTCCAATCGTTCAGGTTGTGCAAGCTCACCGAGGCGATCGTCTAAGAAATTCGTCCCGTAGGACAGCATCTCCCCCGAGCCGGCGACCCGCAGTTCGACGCGCGCCCCGGCCGCGCATGCGCCAAGTCGATCATCGTCTGGCTCGTAACCGAGATCGCGGATCCGCGGCCCGGTGACATCGCCGGCCATCTGTCGTATTGCCGGCCGTTGGCAAAAAACTGAGCAAGGCGGCTCGCGCTCGTCTGAAAACGCCCGCGCAAAGTGATCGTAGATGGTTCCGGCAGTCGCGGTTCAGTTCCTTTCAAGGTCTTTCTTAAGCGACTTACTTAAAGCTTTTTTGGCGGTCTGCAATATCCGTTTTCCAAGAAAAACCGCGCATTCCCAGTCTTTCTAGACAGCAACGGATTCTTCTGCACCATTTTATTAATCTTCACTGTTGACGTAAGTGAAATTCATCCGATACGCTGTCGCCATATCACTCGCCCGGATGTTGGGGGTCCGGCAAAACTTGGGGAAAGCCAGTTGATCGTGGGGATCAAGTGGCTGCAATTTTGGCACTCGTTTTTGGGAAACGAGCGTCAAATTTTACGCACCAGTCTGCGTTCTTCAGGTTTAGCATCCCCAATGTCCTCGGATATTGGGGAATTCTTGTGTTTGGCAAACCTGTTGGGGACAGAGTTGCACGACGGAACAATGGTCGTTCAGGTAAATGCTCCTTGCTCTGGGGAACAAGGAAACATGGCACGTCGCAAAGTGCCATGTCCAGCGTGGCGCTTAGCGCTGGACTCGTCTTCGCCCTGGCGTTCGCCGGAACGTTCGTTCCAGCTTCCGCCACTTCGTCGGGTGAATCGCCAGTGGACGAAAAGCTGGCCCCGTCGGCCGCTGAATTCGATTCGAGAATCGTACTTGCTTCTGAGTCGCCAACTAGCCCGGCACCATCACCGGCTGAATCTTCCGCGGCTGCGTCCTCTCTCGAACCCGCTGTTCCAAAAGCGAAAGCCTCAAAGCCATCCGTTGAAAAGCAACTGGCAATGACGCAGCCGCCAACTTCCGTGCCGGAGAAGGAATCCGAGGCCCCGGCCGCGCAAACGCTGCCAACCGAGGAACCGGTCGCAGAGGTAGAAGCTAGCACCCAGGCAGTTACCAGCGCACCATCCTCGAAGAGCGCACCGGCAACCGTGAAAGCATCGGCCACCGCCGAATCCTCGCCTACCGAGGTTGCGAAGAAGTCACCGGAGTCGCCGTCGCCGGCACCTACGGACTCGCCCAGCGAGGCGGAAAACAAATTGCTCGCACCCATGGCCATAGGGGACGTTTGCAACGTCGTCCAGTCATCAACTCAGATTCTTGGGGGATTTGAGCTTGATGGCAACCTGTGCGCCAATAACGCGAGCCGAGCCGATTGGACGTCCGTCCTGGCGGCACCGTCGGGGAACGATGGTTTCGATGACAGCACCCAGTTCACCCGAGGTGCCAGCGAAAGAAACTGGCCGTGGGTTGCGAACCAAATCAACGGCACGGGGCAGGCATCGGGCCAGGCAGACATTGGCCGCAACTACGCTTATTCGACGACCAGCAATGGCCACGTCTTCGCCTTCTTGGGATTTGAGCGCGGGACGAGCACCGGCACCATCCGCTATATCGTGGAGCTCAATGCCAAGAAAAACGACCCCGCGGTCATCCCCACACCGATTCGCACCAATGGCGACCTGCGCCTGAGCATCGAGCAAGATGGCAACAATAATCTCATCCTTGCCGGTGCCTACATGTGGAATGCCACGACGGGACTCTGGGTGCAGCAGCAAACCCTCAGCGGTTTTGTCGGGGCAACGAATACTCAACCCATTACCGGCTTCGATGGAACCAGCACGATCCCGGTACGCGGCTTTGCCGAAATCGGCGTAGACCTTACCTCGCTCTTTGGACAAGCTACTTGCACCGGCAATTATGGCACGCTGAATCTGCGTTCTTCGTCTTCTATTCAGGAAACTTCCAACTTGGGTGATTGGATCGCGCCGATCTCCCTTTCCGTTCCGAGCACCTGCTCCAGCGTGATCGTCGAGAAGAACTGGGTCATTGACGGCGAAGAATTCGAGAACGGCCAGCAGCCCGATGACTACACTGCCACGCTGGAACTGACCGGCCAGGACTCCCCGCAATTCGGCACCGCCTACGCAAAGCGCAGCAATGGATCCGATTACCAAGCCAATGATCAAATCACCATCGGCGAATCGGTCCCCGCGCTCCCCGCAGGTTGCACCAATGTCCCCTCGGGGGATCTCGGAGCGCAGGTATTGCAACCTGGGCTGAACACCTACACGGTGACCAACACCGTCACCTGCACCACATTGACCTTGGAAAAGGAAGTCATTGGCGCTGCGGCGGCCACCGAATGGACGCTGTCAGCTGACGGCAGCTCAACGGACCTGTCCGGCGTGAGCGGCAGCGAAGCCGTGACCAATGCACCGGTAGCTCCCGGCCAATACGCCATCTCCGAATCCGGGCCGGAAAACTACCAGCTGACGGACTTGGCGTGCGAGGGTGCGGTAGTTGGGGAAGATCACATCATCACCATCGCGGCCGGGAGCAAGGCCACTTGCGTGCTCACCAATACCCAGGAAATCGACCTGACAGTCACCAAGACCTGGGTGGTCAATGGCACCGAGTATGCCCACGGCGAGCAGCCGGTCGGCGACGCGGAACTGAGCATTGACGGGCAACCAGCGGAATTCGGTGCTACCAGCAGCGGACATCTGATCGGCGAGGAAGTAGCCATCGAGGAAACCCTCACCGGCACTCTTCCGGAACTATGCACGGTGACCAGTTCAACCATCGACGGCGTCGAAGGCAAATCTGCCACGCACACCATGACGGGAACGCCTTCGCCCAATGCGGTGGCGATCGTGAACACAGTGGACTGCGAGCAGCATTTGACCCTGGTCAAGGTCGTGGACAACGAGGACTTCAACGGAACGTCGACCACCGGCGACTGGACGCTGAAGGCTTCCGGCACCGCTGGGAGCATCGAAGGAAAGACCGGGGATGCTGCCATCACCAATGCCGCGGTCGGCGTGGGAACCTATCAACTGGCCGAGGAAGGCACCGCTGCAGGTTATGAACCAGGCACCTGGAACTGCGTCGGCACCGGAAACGGCGAAGGTGCGAGCATCACGCTGGAGCTAGGCCAGGAAGCCACCTGCACCATCGTGAACACGGCCCTTCCCGGGTCGGTCAGCTGGACAAAGACCACCGTTGACGGCGTCCTGCTTGCAGGCGCCGAATGGACCCTGACCGGTCCGCTGGGAGATGCATCGGAAACCATCGTGGTCACCGACTGCATAACCGAGGGTTGCACCGGTCCGGACATGGATCCAGCCAAGGGGAAGTTCGCCTTGGCAAACCTGGAATGGGGGAACTATACGCTCCAAGAAACTACGGCTCCTCCGGGCTATATCAAGGACGAGAGGAGCCACGAATTTGACGTCACCGGGGACGCGCTGGATATCGAGCTGGCTGCTATCACCAATGAGCAGCAGGACGGTCCCGCGCTTCCGCTCACCGGCGGCATTGGCCGAGATCAGATATATCTGATTGGCGGCGGAATCCTGGTACTGGGGCTGGGCATTTGGGGTGCACAGACCTTCCGTATCCGTCGTAGCCGGAATCTCGGCTAAATCCAACAATTCCACCAACCACGCTGACCTTGGGTAGGCGTAGAAATCACTCGCAAAAAGGAGTAATCGTGTTCACGCAACGCAGACTCGGCAAGCTAATTGCCGGAGCAAGCGCCTTGGCTCTTGCTGGGATGGGGCTATTTGGGGTAGCTGCCGCATCCGCTGATGAAGTCTCCGACATTACGCCGGGAACCATCGGCAGCATCACTGTCCACAAGTCCTCGGCGGACCCTGTTGAAGGGCTGAATGACGGCACCCTGCTGGATCCGGATCCCGGCGCCGGCAAGGGACTGGATGGTGTCGAATTCACCTTGCAGCCGGTGCTGTTCGACGGCGTTCCCATTGACTTGAGCACGGCCGAAGGTTGGGAACTGGCAGAAGAGTTGCCATCTGAAACTGCCGGCGAAGCATTGCCGGCAGGCTACAGCCTGGGAACCGGTGTCTCGCAGGCGACCGTCGGAGGTTTCACTACCTTCTCCGGTTTGGAATTGGGACTGTACCTGATCACCGAAACCGATTCGGGTAACAACCTGATCAATGCAGTAGCCGCTCCGTTCTACGTGAGCATTCCTTACCCGAATGCTGACAATACGTGGAACTACAACGTCCATGTGTACCCGAAGAACACGCTGAACACGATTGATCAGCACAAGAGCGTGGATGACACTGCCAAGCTGCTGGGTGATGTGGTCACTTGGACGCTGGTCACCGATGTTCCTGCATCGGACCTTCCATACAAGTCCTACACCCTGACCGATAATCTGTCGGCAAACCTGGAATTCATCTCCTGGGAGTCGGTTTCGATCGGTTCCGAGGTACTGGTTCTGAATACCGACTACACGATTTCGCCGGACAATGCGGTGATCACGTTGACCTTACAGGGCCTCACCAAGCTTGATGACGCCGGCGCCACCACGGTGACGGCGGTCCTGAAGACCAAGGTCATCGCGATTCCTGAAGGCGGGGTCATCGAGAATACGGCGACGGTCAACATCAACGGCACGGAAGATGAAGGCACGACCAACACCAACCTGGGCACCCTGCAGCTGGAAAAGAAGGCTGAAGGCGAGAATGGTGCCCTGCTGAATGGTGCGGTCTTCGAGCTCTACGGAACTGCACCTGATGCCGACGGCAATGCCACCAGTGCACCTCTGGCTACCGGAACCACCGAAAACGGGGTCGTCAAGTGGGAACTGCATCTGGGCATCGAGGACGACATGCAATCGAGCTACTGGGTCAAGGAAACCAAGGCACCAGCCGGATACGTGCTTCCAGCTGACCCATGGTCCGATGAATTGGTTGTCACCAACGGCCAGATCCTGATCGAAACGATCACCAACCACAAGCCGACCGGTCCAGATCTGCCACTCACCGGCGCTTCGGGCACCGTGCTGTTCACCATTGCAGGCGTTGGCCTGATGGCCGCCGCCGGTGGTGCGGTACTGGTGAAGCGCCGCCGCGGACGCACCCAGGGCTAAGCCCGCGTACTGGTTGCCGCGGCGCAAGGCCAACCAGTAGATGGCGGGAGAACTGAGCATTGCTTGGGTCTCCCGCCATTTTCTTTTTTGAACTTCCTGATTCCCACGACTCATAGGCAGAAATCATGACCTCCACATCCAGTTCCACGTTGCCTCCTGAGCCAAGACGCAGGGACCGCTGGCGCGCCCCGGTATCCACCTTGGTGATCGCCGCCGTCTTCCTGGCGGGCACGCTCATGCTGCTGTACCCGCCAACGGCGAGCTGGTTCTCCCAGTACAACCAATCCAAGATCATCAAGGAGATCTCCACCGACGTCTCGCATGAGGGCAGCTCAAGGATTTCCCAGGAGCTGCTGCGGGCACAGGAGTACAACGAGGACCTGGTTGGCGGTGGCTTGCTGGCTCCGGGCAGCAACGTCCCCACCAGCGACGGCTCGGTGCGCGAAGATACCGAATACGGCTCGCTGCTGAATGTCAACAGCGAGGGACTGATCGGACGGCTGCGAGTGCCGTCGGTGGACATCGACTTGCCGATCTACCACGGCACCGATGCAGAAACCTTGCTCAAAGGCGTAGGGCACCTGCAGGGTACTGCCTTGCCAGTGGGCGGTCAGTCCAGGCATACGGTGCTGACCGCGCACCGCGGGCTTCCGGAAGCCAACCTGTTCAACGATCTGCCGCAGGTCAGGATCGGGGAGACCTTCAGCATCGAAGTCTTCAACGAGGTGCTGACCTACCGGGTCGTCGAAACGCAGACGGTGGAACCGGATGAGACCAAGGCGCTGGCCCCGCGATTCGGCAAGGATCTGGCCACCTTGGTCACCTGCACTCCCCTGGGCATCAACACCCATCGCATGCTGGTCACCGGCGAACGCGTGCACCCCACCCCGCAGGCCGATCTGGATGCGCTCGGTTCCGCTCCTGAGATCCCGGGCTTCCCCTGGTGGAGCATCTGGCTTGGTACGGTACTGGTGCTCCTGGGGATCTGGGTGTACCTTGCAGGTCGCCCTCGGAATAGCGGGAACACCGGGTCCTAAGCCCGCGGCGGCAAGTTTGACCCTCGCCTGCTAGCGCGTCGAGCGCAGCGAGAAGAACAGGAAACTCAAGAACGCATCGCGTTCGCGCAAAGCCTCTGGAATCACGTCCTCGGGCGCATCCTTCGCATAGGGCGGCTCCCAGACGCGCTCGATGGCAAACCCTGCAGAAATCAGCGCTTCAATGGTTTCATGCAGCGGACGATGCCAGTAGGTCAGCTCGGCAGGCTTCCCGTTGAAGGACACTTCATCGGTGTACTGGGTGAGCTGGAAATAGTCCTTGCCGCGGTGGTTGAACGGGTAGAGAATCGGGTGGTTCACCGACATGATGAGCCGCCCTCCGGGCTTGAGCACCCGGCGGACTTCTTCCAGTGCATAGCTCCAGTCCGGCAAGTAGTGGAAGACCAGGGAAGCAATGGCGTCGTCGAAACTGCTATCGCCATATGGGAGCTGCTCCCCCAGCGTGGCCACTTGGAGATCAGCATCGTCTCCCAGCCGCTGGCGTGCCAGATCCACCATTGCCTGGCTGGCGTCGAAGCCTGAGACAGTGGCTCCGCGACGGATCAGCTGTTCGGCCAGGGGGCCAGCACCGCACCCGATATCCAGGATTTTCCGTCCTGCCACCTCGCCTGCCAACTCCAGGGTGGCCGGGCGCTCGTAGTAGGCGTTCAGCAGGCTGAATTCGTTCTCATCGGCGTAGTCCGTGGCGAAGTCGTCATAGTTGCTTTCCTGCAGCACTGGTGCGCTCCCTTGCTCGTTTCCAGCGAGTCTAGCAATCCGCTGGAGAGAATCGCACGGAAAACACGGCCTTCCGTATGGTTGTTTCCGGTGAGCCGGCACCAGGTGCTCCCACGGCGCCTGACTCGCGGAACCAGCCGAAATACTCGGTTGAACAGGACATAATTCCGCGATCTGCTTCCTATTTCGGCAAGGCCATTTACAATCAAGGCATGGGACAAACCGGTTCCATATCCACTCGCATCTACCTGGGGATAAATTGAATAAATTGGTTCAGCGCGCACTGGCAGTGGTTGCCACCGGTGCGCTTGCTTTCTCTGGCGTTGCCGTTTCCGCGGCGGCGCCGCTGCCATCCGCCGCGCCTTCAGTCACTGTTGCTGCCGCGAAGAAGGTACCGGCAGTATCGATCAAGAAGATCGGTACGAAAACCGTCAGCGGAGCCGCCAAGGCCACCATCAAGCCAAGCTACTCCAAAGCCAAGAACGTCAAGATCAAGTCGGCGTTGTTGAAGGTGGTCAAGGGAAAGAAGACCATTGCCAACAAGAAGAAGTCGGTCAAGCTTGCAGCCGGCACATACAAGGTCACCACCACGGTCAAGTACCAGCTCAAGGGCAAAACCTCGACGGTGAAGAAGACGCAGACCCTGCTGGTGAAGAAGAAAGCGGCCACCAAACGCTCCGTGAAGATGAACGGCAAGGCCAAGAACTGCCCGGCAGGCTACCCGGTAAAGGGAAACCGCACGGGCAGCGAGAAGGAGTGGAAGTACCACGTCAAGGGCCAGCGGTTCTACGACATCACGAAACCCGAGGAATGCTTCAAGACTGCAGCTGATGCACGCAAGGCCGGTTACAGGGCTTCGAAGATCTGAGCCGGCTTGGGCCATCGCCATTTATCAATAACTGAATAGGAATTGGCCTCGACCACTTTGCCAGCAAAGTAGTCGGGGTCAATTTTCGTGTTGGACCAACTAATCCCGTTCGGCTGTGGAAGTTTCCGCGTTGTCCGCGGATCGGTTCTTCCGAATGACGATTCCAAGCAGCAAAAGGCCGCTGGCCCGGACGATTGATTCAATCGTCCGGGCCAGCGGCTTTAGGCTATGTGATCAGCTAATTGCCTGGAATTAGCGGGCTACGGAACCGTCAACGTAGTCATCCGAGGATGCATCCGAGATCCAGGAGAACAGCGAGCGCAGTTCGCGGCCGGTGGTCTCGATTGGGTGCGCTTCGCCCTTGGCACGCAGTTCCTTGAACTCAGGAGCGCCGGCCTTCTGGTCTTCCATGAAGCGGTTTGCGAAAGCGCCGGACTGGATATCAGCCAGGACAGCCTTCATGTTTTCCTTCACCTCTGGGGTGATCACGCGTGGGCCGGAGACGTAGTCGCCGTACTCAGCGGTGTCGGAGATCGACCAGCGCTGCTTGGCGATGCCGCCTTCCCACATCAGGTCGACGATCAACTTCAGCTCGTGGAGCACCTCGAAGTAGGCGATCTCCGGCTTGTAGCCAGCCTCGGTCAGGACCTCGAAGCCGTACTGCACCAGCTGGGAGGTGCCGCCGCAGAGCACAGCCTGCTCGCCGAACAGGTCGGTTTCGGTCTCTTCGGTGAAGGTGGTCTCGATGACGCCGGCGCGGGTGCCGCCGATGCCTGCTGCGTAGGACAGTGCCAGTTCCTTGGCGCCGCCGGTGAAGTTCTGCTCCACGGCGATCAGGTCAGGGATGCCGCGGCCGGCTTCGAATTCGCGGCGCACGGTGTGGCCTGGCGCCTTAGGGGCAACCAGGGCAACGTCAACGTTGGCTGGTGGCTGGATGAAGCCGAAGCGGATGTTGAAGCCGTGCCCGAAGAACAGGGCGTTGCCCTCTTCGAGGTGCTCGGCGATCGACTCGGTGTAGACCTGGGCCTGGACCTGGTCCGGGGTCAGGATCATGATGACATCTGCCCAGGCTGCTGCCTCGGCAACGGTGGCGACCTTCAGGCCTTCGGCCTCAGCCTTGGCGCGGGACTTCGAGCCCTCGGCCAGGCCAACGGTGATTTCGACACCCGAGTCGCGCAGGCTCAGTGCGTGGGCGTGGCCCTGGGAGCCGTAGCCAATGATGGCTACCTTCTTGCCCTGGATGATCGAGAGGTCTGCGTCGTCTTCGTAATACAGATCAGCCACTGTAATTCTCCTTATATGTGCTTCTGGTGAAGAAGTCTTTGCTGAGGCACTGTTGCTTACTTCCAAGCTAGGTGCCAAGTATCTAAATTTTGTAGTTCGTGTCTCTTGAAGTCGTTGCGCCTAGGCGGAGATCGTCTTCAAAGCGCGGTCGCTCATTGACTTGGATCCGCGGCCTACGGCCAGGGTTCCTGCCTGGACGATCTCGCGGATGCCGAAGGGCTCAAGCACTGCCAGCAGCGCATCGATCTTCGCGGCATTGCCGGTGGCCTCCACGACCAGCGAGTCGGTGGATACGTCGATCACCGAAGCACGGAACAGTTCCGCGGCCTGGGTGACCTGCAGACGGGTCGTTGCATCAGCGCGCACCTTGATCATGATGTGGTCGCGCTGCACCGAGGTTTCGGGCAGCAGTTCCACGATCTTGATGACGTTGACCAGCTTGTTCAGCTGCTTGGTGACCTGCTCCAGGGAATCCCCCTCGGCATCGACCACCACGGTCATGCGGCTGATGCCGGCAATTTCCGTCGGGCCCACGGCCAGCGAGTGGATGTTGAAGGCGCGGCGGGCGAAGAGGCTGGCGACGCGGGTCAGCACGCCGGGAACGTCTTCAACCAGTACCGAAAGCGTATGCTTTGCCATGTTCTAGTCCTCCTCTTCCCATTCAGGGGTCATGCCGCGGGCAATCTGGATCTGGTCGTTGCTGACTCCCGATGGGACCATTGGCCACACCATGGAATCGGCTGAGACCACGAAGTCGATGACTACCGGGCGGTCATTGATTTCCAATGCCTTCTGGATGGTCGCATCGATATCCTCATCGCGTTCGCAGCGCAGGCCCACGCAGCCGTAGGCGTCTGCCAGCTTCACGAAATCGGGAATCCGGGCGGTTCCATGTCCGGTGTTCAAATCGGTGTTGGAGTAGCGGCCATCGTAGAACAGGGTCTGCCACTGGCGGACCATGCCCAGCGACGAGTTGTTGATCACCGCAACCTTGATCGGGATCTGGTTGATCACGCAGGTGGCCAGTTCCTGGTTGGTCATCTGGAAGCAGCCATCGCCGTCAATGGCCCAGACCACGCGGTCCGGCTGCGC
Organism: Glutamicibacter nicotianae; assembly: GCF_006539525.1. Lineage (GTDB taxonomy): Bacteria > Actinomycetota > Actinomycetes > Actinomycetales > Micrococcaceae > Glutamicibacter > Glutamicibacter nicotianae. The sequence continues at coordinate 535,858 of NZ_BJNE01000001.1, forward strand.
CACCTTGGCGCCCATCGCGGCAGGCACCGAGTAGCCCATGGTGCCCAGGCCTGCGGAGTTCAGCCACGAGCGCGGACGCTCGTACTTCACGAACTGCGCAGCCCACATCTGGTGCTGGCCCACGCCTGCCACGTACACGCCTTCCGGACCGGTCAGCTCGCCGATCCGCTGGATGACATTCTGCGGAGCCGAGAGGCCATCATGGGTTTCGGTGTAGCCGATCGGGTAGGTTTCCCGCAGGCGGTTGAGCAGTCCCCACCAGCCGGTCAGATCCTGCTGGGCTTCGTTCTCGAAGCGTGCGGCGCAGGCTTCGTGCAGCTGCGGGATGATCTCATCCAGCGAACCCACGATCGGCACATCGGCCACGCGGTTCTTGGAGATTTCCGCGGGATCGATATCGGCGTGGATCACCTTCGCGTTCGGCGCGAAGGTGGAGAGCACGCCGGTGACGCGGTCATCGAAGCGGGCACCGAGGGTGATCAACAGGTCTGCCTGCTGCAGCGCGGTCACTGCGGACACGGCGCCGTGCATGCCCGGCATGCCCACATGCTGTTCATGCGAGTCCGGGAATGCGCCGCGGGCGGTCAGGGTGGTGACCACCGGTGCGTTGATGAATTCCGCGAATTCCTTCAGCTGCTCGTGCGCATTGGCCTTGATCACGCCGCCACCGACGTACAGCACCGGGCGGGTTGCCGAAGCGATGAGCTTGGCGGCTTCGCGCAGCTGCTTGTTGTGGCCACGGGTGACCACGCGGTAGCCGGGCAGGTCCACCTTGGGCGGCCAGGAGAAGGTCATCTCGGATGTCTGCGCATCCTTGGTGATATCCACCAGCACCGGACCGGGACGGCCGGTCTGCGCCAGGTAGAACGCGCTGGCCAGCGTGCGAGGAATGTCCTCTGCGTTGGTGACCAGGAAAGCGTGCTTGGTGATCGGCATCGTGATGCCGACAATGTCTGCTTCCTGGAATGCGTCAGAGCCAATGAAAGCGCTATTGACCTGACCGGTGATGGCCACCATTGGGACCGAGTCCATATTGGCATCGGCCAGTGCGGTGACGAGGTTGGTTGCGCCTGGACCGGAAGTGGCGATGCAGACGCCCACTTCCCCGCTCACCATGGCGTAACCCTGTGCGGCATGGCCTGCACCCTGTTCGTGGCGGACCAAGACGTGGTTAATCTTGGTCGAATCCATCAGTGGATCATAAGTGGGAAGGATGGCCCCACCTGGTAATCCGAAGACGTCTTTGACGCCCATTTCTTCCAGCGAGCGGACGATGGCTTGTGAGCCCGTCATCTGTGTGGGAGCAACGATATTATTCGGACCCTGGACCGGGTTCGAAGCTTCCACGACGGAAGAGACAGCGGCGGCGGCATCCTTGGTTCGATTGATTGACTTCGCAACCGACGCCGGATTGGCGGGTGTTGAGTTGCTCATCGGGATCCTTTCCATTTCTATCTCTTCGTTTACGCATAAAAAACGCCCCGCGGCCGTCACTGATGACGAAAGGGGGCTTGCGCGTTACCGGTGTACCGTCCGTGGTGTTGGACAGCGCCTCAGGCTCCGCGCCTGATAACTAGTAGTACATCGGTGTTTATTTGCATGCCTCTAGTTTTCTCCACCTCACGGCAAAGAGCAACTAGACACCCTGTTTATCTCATTATATGAGATAAATGTCCAAAGATTGGACGCGTCCCCACGTTCAGACCTTGGCCATTTCGCTTCCCGGGCACTGAAAGCGCCTGTCGAAGCGGGGTTAGCTGGAGACGAGCACCAGCTGCCAGGGATGCGATTAATCCAGCTCGCAGCCCTTGCCCCAAGGAAACCGCCTCCCTTGCAGATGGTTTCGCTTGCAGCTTTAAGCCAAGAAGGGCATGAATTGGACCAGTGGCCACACGTGCGCATGGCGTCTTGACTCAATTAGCATCTTGGCTCATTAATCCCATTCTAGAAGTCAATATGACCAATCAGATAACCCATGACGTGTCGATGACATATTTCGATAAGTGTTGCGTCTGATCAAATTGTCCAAACTTATCGGTAGAGTAAGGGGTATGGACAAGCGCCCAGACGAAAATCCGACCCAGCAGGTCAAGGACCGCCTCCACGAGGCTTTTGACTCGCAGATCCCCAATTTCGCCAGCTACAATCTCGTGGCGGGCACCGGCATCGCCGGCTCCGGGGGGCTCAAGGTCATCGGATATCGACGCCAGCCGGCGGAGCTGATTATTGCGCCAGTCAATGCAAGCAGCTTGGAAGCCTCCGAAGATGCCATCAACATCAACAACACGAACGTGAACCAGCTGGCCGAGCTGAGCGATGGCGGCTACGAGATTGCGATCTCTACCGGTCGCGTGTTCCGCTTCAGCGTTCCTGAAGCACCGAGCATCGACTTGCATGTGGATGACGCGATCAGCATTGGTGCCACGCTCGACCAGAAATCGGATGCTGAAGACTTCGCCGATTTCATGGATCACTTCATGAACACCATCGAAGGCACCGAGAACTTCGTATAAGCAGCAACAGCATCCCAAAACGAGAAGGCCATCTCGCCTGCCAGCTCCATCGCGAGCCCTGCGGCGAGGTGGCCTTTCGTTCACAGCGCCCCGGGGTGATTCCCGCGGTAGTCGGAAGCGAGCAACTCACCTTCTACGGTGATAATCTCGACCCGGTCCAATTCGCTGGATTCGTAGCCGACGGATGTGATGACCAGTTCGGCATAGCGGACGGCACTGCCATCGGCGATCCAGTCGCTGCCCTCCACAACTATGGCGAGCACGCCCTGGACCGGAGAAAGCCAGCCGACGGTGGCGTATTGGATGGAATCCTTGGCGAATGAATGGAATCCCGCAGCACCCTGGCCGTTGAGGTACTGCAAGATTTTCTGATCAGCCCATTCCTGCCGGCCCTCGACTTCCTCCAGGTTATCGGCGTACTTCGGCAGCGCCGCGATCGTCGCGTTTGCGCCCGGGATGCGGTCGGATGCTTCGAACTGCAGCGGCGTGCAGCCGGCCAGGCACGTTGCCAGCACCAGTCCGGCAGCTACGACGCCGGTTTTGCCCAAGGCATGCCTGGCCTTTGAGCGCCGCTTGATACCGACAGCAATTACTTGAAGCACCATGCAATTGAGCCTAGCCCATGGCCAGGACATCTCCACAGGCCATTACCGAACCGGCGTTCATGCCGGCGCCGCGCTCGGGGTCAGCCTTGCGCGGCCTGGTACAGGGAAAGCTCCTCGGCCTGCATCACCAGCCACGGGCTGAAGGCCCACGGGGTTGCGCGCAGTGCTGCGCCCAGCTGCGCAGGATCCACCCAGCAGTAGTCCATGACTTCATCCGGGTTCGCGGTGATCTCGCTGTCAATCACGGCGGTGAAGACCGGGCAGATTTCATTCTCCACAATGCCCGAGGCATCCACGGCGCGATAGCGGAAATCCGGCAGCGCCGATTCGATGCCACTGACCTTGAAGCCGAGCTCATGGGCCGCATGGCGGGCAATCGCTTCCTCGAAGCTTTCACCGGGCTGCGGATGCCCGCAGAAGGAATTGGTCCATACCCCTGGCCAGGTCACCTTGGACAGTGCGCGGCGGGTCACCAGCACCTGGTCGGCGGCATTGCGCACATGGCACGAGAATGCCTGGTGCAGCACGGTATCCGTGGTGTGGACCAGTTCTTTCGGTCGCACGCCGATTGGCTGGCCATCCTCCGAAAGCAAAATGACATCCATTGAAATCCTTGATTCCCCATCCGGGTCTAGTTAGGTGAAAAGTGCCGAAAAGATCAGGAGCATGGTCAGCAGGAAACCGCACAGGTAGTTGATCCACAAGAATCTCTTCCATCCTCGATTAACCGTACCCGAGCTCGCGTCGCTGACCCCAAGATGCGGTAGGACGTTGAGCACATAGGGCAGGGCCAGCAGCGACGCCCAGCGGCCGATCCCCTGCACCCCGGCGACCACCAGCACTCCGGCCAGCACATAGCCGGCAAGGACCAGCCAGATGGTGGTGCGGGCGGACAAGGCGGTGGCAATCGATGACAGGCCGCCCTGGCGATCGGGAATGATGTCCTGGATTGCTCCGAGGGCATGGCTGGCCATCCCCCACAGCAGGAACGCGCCAAAGACCAGCCACTGCCCGGGCTGCACGCTGGCACCAGCGAGCACCCAGCCGTAGACCGCCGGCGAAACGAAATGCACCGCGCTGGTCAGCGAGTCCAACCCGGGCCGTTCCTTGAAGCGCAGCCGCGGTGCCGAATAGGCAAGCACAGCGAAGATGGACACGGCCAGCACGAGGTTGGCCACCAGGCTTCCCGCCGCTGCGAGCACCACGAGGAACGGAACGGCGCACGCAACGCAGGCGACGAGCAGCGCCTTGTGGCTCTGCCGGGACAGCAGCGCCCCCTCGATTCCGCCCTTGCGCGGATTGCGCAGATCCGATTCGTAGTCGAAGACATCGTTGATGCCGTACATCAGCAGATTGTAGGGAAACAGGAAGAACACCGCGCCCACGGCCAAGCTCCAATCAACTCCCCCGCCATCCAGCAGATAGGCGGCGGCGAACGGGTAGGCGGTATTCACCCAGGAAATGGGCCGCGAGCTGGCAACGATTCCGCGGATCATGAAGCATCCTTTCTGCCTGCACCGAGCAGCCACCACAGCCCGGGGAGAAGGAAGACCGCGCAGGCGGCATAGAAGAAGTCCTCGATCGGGGCCAAACCAATATGCACCCCGGACAGCGTGCCGCTGCCGTAGCCGAACAGCCCGGCGTAGATCATCAGGTTGTCGAAAATCGCGGTGAGCACCAGCATCACGGCCAATGCGGCGCCCAGCGGCTTGATCACCGTGCGCAGGCGCTGCTTGCTGGCGGCCAGCCCGGCGGCGAAGATGGCCATGGCCGCGGCAAGGAAGCAGAAGCTCAATTCAAGGAACATGCCGCTCACCTCGCAGACCGCGGACCAGCATCGGCAGGCCGGCGAAGGCGATCATCGCGCAGTAGCACAGGAAGACGAGGAAGAAGACTTCTTCCAGCGGGAACTGCTCGCCCACCATGATCCCGGTCATGAGCTGCGATTCCTTGTGCAGGAAGATGCCCTGCCTGATGGCCAGCACATCCCAGAGCACGAAGAATCCGGTGCCCAGCGCGAGGGCCAGGATCCCGCGCACGGGGTGGCGGAAGAGAAACAGCTTCCCCTTGGCATCCAGCAGCACCATGCAGGCAAGCAGCACCAGCAAGATGCCCAAATAGATCATGCTCCGGCCTCCTGCGCCAGCGTTGCAGCACCGCTTTCGGCCATCGGCCCGGCACCGGGGACACCGAGCACCGCCTTGGCTGCCAGCTCCCCGCTGATCAGGCACATCGGCACCCCGATTCCGGGGCGCACGGTGCTGCCGGCATAGTGCAGCCCGCGCACGGTGGCGCTGCGGTTGCCCGGACGCAGCATGGCGCTTTGCCCCAGGGTATGGGCCAAGCCCAGCGCACCGCCCTTGAAAGCGCCGTACTGGGCGGCGAAGTCCCCCGGGCCGATGCTCTGGCGCACCACGATCCGCGACCGCAAATCCTCGATGCCGGCCCAGGAAGCCAGCTGGTCGATGGCAGCGTCGGCCACCGCCTCGACCATGGCGGCTCCTGCGCCATCGGCGGCGCCCATCCCCCATCCGGGAACGGCTGGGGCTGGGACCAGAATGAACAGGTTCTCGCAGCCCTCTGGTGCCACGTCCGGGTCGGTGGCGCTGGGCTTGCAGACATAGATGCTGGTTTCTTCCTGCAACGCCTGCCCATTGCGGATGCGCGAGAAGTTCTCGTCCCAGTCGGTGGTGAACAGCAGGTTGTGGTGTTCCAGCTGGGGCAGCTTGCCTTTGACCCCGAGGCAGAGCAGCACCGCGCTGGGGCCGGGGTCCTTGCGCTGGAAGCTCTTGGCGGTATGGGTCTGCAGTTCTTCGGGCAGCAGCTCGCCGTCCAGGTGGCGCACGTCCGCGGCTCCGATGACATGCGCGGCCTCGGTGCGCTGCGCCTTGCCGTGCTCATCGATCCAGCGCACCGCGGTGACCCGCGGGTTCTTTCCCGGGCTGGTTTCGATGGCCGTTGCGGTGGCCGAGAGGTGGATGGATGCGCCGTGCTTCCGTGCCAGTGCGGCCATGGCATCGGCCACGGCGGCGAAGCCTCCCATCGGGTATTTGACCCCGTCGGCCAGATCCAGGTGGCTCATCAGCTGGTAGAGCGCTGGGGTGCGCTTCGGGCTGGAGCCCAGGAACACCGCCGGGTAGCCGAGCAGCTGGCGGATCTCGGTGCTGGCAAAGCGCCGGGCGGCATGGCCTGCCAGGCTGGTGGCCAGCAGCTTGGCCAGCTGCGGGGCACGGCGCAGGATCTTCGGGTGCAGCAGCCCGGTCAGCGAGCTGAAATCATCGTAGAGGAAATGCTCCAGGGCCAGTTCGTAGCCTTCCTTCGCGGTGCGCAGGTAGCGCGCCAGGGCTGGAGCGCTGCCCGGTTCCAGGGCGTCGAACAGGGCGCTGGCCGCGGCACCGGTGCCCACGTCCACGGGTGCGTCGCGGTGCTGGAAGAAGACGCGGTAGCCGGGATCCAGCTCGCGCAGCTGAAGCTGTTCGCTGGTGCTGGTGCCCATGAGCCGGAACCAGTGCTCGAAGACCTCGGGCATCAGGTACCAGGAGGGCCCGGTGTCGAAGCGGAACCCTTCGCGTTCCAGGCGCCCTGAGCGTCCGCCAGGATGCGGCTGCTGCTCGATGACGGTGACCTTGCAGCCCCGGGCGGCCAGCAGCCCGGCACTGGCCAGGCCGGAGAAGCCTGCCCCGATGACGACGACGTCCGGGTTTTCGTTCTTCATCTGCGTGCTCTTTCCATGAGTTGCTTGCGGTGCGCGCTGCGGCTGGTTCCCAGCAGCACGCGGGCGGCGATCAGCGCCTTGCGCGGGGTGGAGACCGAGATGCGGGTGCGCAGCAGGTCGGCGGCGTCGGCCTTGCCCAGCTGGGAATTCAGTTCGCGGAACAGGTCATGGGCCAGGCGCACCGCCCGGGCCGCTGATGGGGCCAGATACGGAATCCCGGCGCGGGCTTGGGCCAGATCCTGCTCTATCTGCTCCACCAGCAGCGCCTTGGCCTGCTCGTCGAAGCGGGCCGGGTTGATCCCGGGAAAGTAGCTGCGTCCCAAGTCCTGGCTGTCTTCGGCCAGATCGCGCAGGAAGTTGACCTTCTGGAAGGCCGCGCCCAGGCTGCGGGCAGCCTGGCGGGCCTGCTGCTCCTCGGCCCGGTCCAGTTCAGGTGCGCCGGGCATCGCCTGGAAGACCTGCAGGCACATCAGCCCGATGACTTCGGCCGAGCCGTAGATGTAGTCTTCTAGGCTGCGCGCGTCGTGCTGCCCGGTGGAGAGGTCCGCGCGCATGGATGCGAAGAACGGGCCGGTGAGCTCGGCGTTGATGCCGGTGGCCCGGGCGGAGATAGCGAAGGCATGGACCACCATGTTGGTGCTGTAGCCGCGGTCCATCGCGCGCAGGGTTTCGGCTTCCAGCTCGTCGAGGCAGCCTCCGATGGCCTGGTTATCCAGGCCGGCCTGGCAGGCCACCCCGTCCACGATCTCATCGGCCAGGCGCACCAGCGCATAGATATTGGCAATGTGCCGGGCACTGCCGGCATCCAGCATCCTGCAGGCCAGCGAGAACGAGGTGGAGTATTCGCCCAGCACCACCCGTGCGCTGCGCTGGGCGGCGCGCGAGTAGTGCTCCAGGGCGGCGGTGCCGGCAGCGGGCTTCAGGGAAGTATCGCGTTTCATGGTGTTCAGCTGCTTCGATCCAGGATCAGGCTGGTGCATTCGAGCAGCAGCGTGCGGGCTTCTTCGGGCAAGTCCAGGAAGGCGGCGGAGCCGGTGGCCCGCGAGCACAGCTGCGCTGCCAGCTGGCGGGCGAAGCGCTCTGCTCCCTGCGCCGCCAGCTCCTGGCGGATCCTGCCGGCATCCACCGTTCCCTCGCGGAATCCGGTGAGCAGTGCGGAGAATTCTGGTTGCTCGCTGGCCAGGGCCAGCAGGATGGTGCTCTTGAATTCGCGCAGATCAGATTCCACCGGCTTGCCGGTGCGTGTCGGATCACCGAAGGTTCCCAGCACGTCATCGATGATCTGGTAGGCCACGCCGAGCTGGCAGCCCACCGTGCCGAGGGCTTCGGCCTGCGCGGGGTGCGCTCCGGCCAGCAGGGCTCCTGCCTGCAGCGGCAGCTGGAAGGAGTAGGCGGCGGTTTTCATCTGCTCCATGCGCAGCACCTGGCTGGTGGTGGCAGGAGCCGGGCCCAGCGAGTAGAGCAGGTCTTCGAGTTCCCCGGCTCCTGCCTGCTCGATGGCTTGGAAGAAGGCTTGTTCCACGCCGGCTTCGGCATCGCTGCCGGCCGCGGCGCGGGCGGCGAGCTTGATCGCCTCGCTGATCAGCAGGTCCCCGGCAATGATGCCCACCGAATTGCCCGCATGCTCGGCATCGACAGGATTCCGGCCGTTGGCCAGTGCGTGGTCGCGGTAGACCGCCGAGATGGTCGGCTCTCCGCGGCGCACGAAGTCGCGGTCCACCACGTCGTCGTGGATCAACAGGGCCGCGTGCAGCAGCTCGAAGGCGCAGCCCAGGTCGATGGCGCGGGCTTCGTTGCGTCCGCCGAAGGCCCGGTAGCCGAGCATCACCATCCCTGGCCGCATGAGCTTGCCGGTTCCCAGGCGTGCGCCGATGCGGGACCAGAGCAGCGCGGTCTGCTCCGAGTAGGCGGCGCTGCGCCGCTGGGCCTGCATGGCCAGAAGTTCCAGCCGGTCGCTGATGGCCTGCCGGGTGGCGTCATCGATGAGCCCGCGCGCGGCCGGTGGGGTTTGCGATGGCGCAGTGTGCGCTGGCACTGTTGGGGCCGGCAGGGACTGGTGCGTGGTGGTGTGCGTTCTCATGATTCCCTGCTCCCAGGTTGTGGTGTGGTTGCTTGGTGTTCTTCACTGCTCCCGGTCTCCCGCTGGTCCAGTTCGCGCCGGGACGCTTCCAGCTCGGCGCGCAGCCGGACGCGATCCGGCTCGTCGAGTTGCGCACTGAAGGTGTGCAGATGCCGAAGCAGTACCTGTCCCGGTCCGGTGGACACAGGGAAATTGGGTCCCGGGACCACCAAGGTGCGCCGGCGGTCCGAGGCGTGATGCCGTCTTTCCACCACTCCGCGGGCCTCCAGCCGATCCAGGACCGAGGTGATTCCTGCCGATGAGACCCCGAGTTCGCGGGCCAGTTGCCCGGAGCTGGGAGTTTGCATGGAACGCAGCAGGTTCACCGCGCGCAGGTCTGTATCGTTCAGGCCAAGCCGATGCCGCAAGCGTGCCTCGCACAGGGCGTAGGAGCGCGTCAGCCGCAACAGCTCCCGGAAGAGTTCCGAGGTCGTCAGCACTGCTGGACATTCCATGATCACTTCTCTCGGCTTATTGATATTTAGCTTATCTAGATACATCATGGTTTAACTATCCCGTTTTGTCGACCCGACACGGGAAAAACTTTCCATCGACCTTTCAGGAGCGCACGATGAGCAGTCCAGCCAATTCCCCCGATTTCCCCCTGCCGGCCCGAACGGCCACGGCATCGTGGACGCTGCCGGTGACCACGGCGCTGGCACTGGTTCTTGCCATCGCCGTCTCGTTCATCGGCAGCGGGGCCCTGGGCGGGACACCGATCCAGCAGGCAGCCGGCGGCTATCTCAGCGCCGATGCGACTTTGCTGGCACCGGCCGGCCCGGCGTTCTCCATCTGGAGCGTGATCTATGCAGGACTGGCCGTCTACGGAATTTTCCAGCTCACGCCCGCCGGGCGCCGCTCGGCCTGGGCGGCCCGGCTGCGGATGCCCGCGCTGCTTTCGGCATTGCTTAATGCCGCCTGGATTGCCGTCGTGCAGCTTGGCTGGCTGGGAGTAAGCGTCGCGGTGATCTTCGCCCTGGTTGCCTGCTTGGCCTGGATGCTGTCCATCATGATGGCCGGCACCCCTGGCTCGCGCACCGAATACTGGATCATGTGGTTGACCTTCGGCATCTACCTGGGCTGGGTCTGCGTGGCCAGCATTGCCAACACCGCAGCGTGGCTGCTCTCGCTGGGCGTTGGCGAAGGCGCTTCCTGGACGCCGGGATTCGCTGTGGTGCTGCTGGTGGCGGCAGCGGGCATCGGTCTGGGCATCACCGCCTACTCGGGCAGGATTTTCACCGCGGTGGCCATCGCCTGGGGCCTTGCCTGGATCGGCGCAAGCCGGCTGGCCGGCAGCAACCAGTCCGAGCTGGTGGGCTACGCCGGCTTGGGCTGCGCTGCATTGCTGCTTCTCGGCTCGCTGGCCATCGCCTGGCGCCAGCGCGGGGTGACGGCGCCATGAGCTTGATCGCGGTAACCGGAGCCAGCGGATATATTGGCGGACGGCTGGTGCCGCTGCTGTTGAGCAATGGGCACCAGGTCAAGGTGTTCACCCGTGATGCTCAGCGCCTGCGCGATATACCCTGGCGCAGCCAGGTGGAAGTCGTCGAGGGCGACCTGCAGGACCGGGAGGCCGTGGCCAGGCTCTGCAAGGACGTGGACCTGCTCTACTACCTGGTGCACTCGATGTCGGGAACCCGAGATTTCGCGGCCCAGGAGAAAGCCTGCGCACAGGTTGTGGCGCAGGCCGCGCGGGAGCAATCGGTCGGCCAGCTGGTCTATCTCTCGGGCCTGCATCCCGCCGGCGAACTCAGCGAGCATCTGGCATCACGGGTGGCCGTGGGAGAAATCCTGTCGGAGGCCGCCAGCACGCTGGTGCTCCAGGCAGGCCTGGTGATCGGCTCGGGCTCGGCCAGTTTCGAAATGGTCAGGCACCTGAGCGATGTGCTGCCGGTAATGCCGGCACCGCGATGGGTGCTGAACCAGGTACAGCCCATCGCCATCCGCGACACCCTGCACTACCTTGCGGCCTGCGCCGAGCTGGCGGAACCCGCGCAGGGCACCTATGACATCGGCGGGCCAAGCACCTACAGCTACGCCCAACTGATGAAGATCTATGCCCGGGTGGCCGGCCTGCGCGAGCCGAGCATCTGGCCGCTGCCGCTGCTGACCCCGCGGCTGGCCTCGCACTGGGTGAATCTGGTGACGCCGTTGCCGCACACCCTGGCATCGGCGCTGGTGCAGTCGCTGCAGCATGATTGCGTGATGGGCTCGCGGGAGATCGATGCGCTGATTGCCCCGCCAGCCGAAGGGCTGTGCGACTATCCGCGCGCGGTGCAGCTGGCGCTGGAGAAGATGGATGCTGACGCGGTGCAAACCAGCTGGGCTACCGCCCAGCCGATCGCCGCCCCGGCCGAACCGCTGCCTTCAGACCCGGACTGGGCAGGGCGCAAGGCCTACACGGACATCCGCCGGATCAGCACCAGCGCCACCGCGGCGCAGCTGTTCAGCGTGCTGCAACGGCTTGGCGGGGATTCGCACTATTTCGCCTTCCCCGCCCTGTGGAAGCTGCGCGGCCTGATGGACAAGCTGGCGGGAGGCGTAGGCTCACGGCGCGGCAGGCGCTCGCACAGCACCTTGGCGCTGGGAGATGTGCTGGATTGGTGGCGGGTGGAAGCCCTGGAAGAGAACAGCCTGCTGCGCCTGCGCGCGGAGATGCGCGCCCCGGGGCGGGCCTGGCTGGATTACCGCATCGGGAAGGACAGCGAGGGGCGAACGGAACTGATCCAGCGTGCGGTGTTCTTCCCGCGCGGCCTGGCAGGACGCTGCTATTGGTGGGCGGTATTCCCGTTCCATGGCGCCATTTTCCCAGCCACCATCAAGAACATCGTGCGCGATGCGGAAAAGCAGGAGGAGGGCTGAGCAGCTACTGCTGCTCCGGGGCTATTCGGTTTCGCCGGGGCCCGCTTCGTCGAGGCTGCTTTCCATGGCATCAGAGGTGCTGGCAAGGAACCGGATCACCACTTCCCGTTCTTCGGGGCTCAGCGATTTGGCGACTTCGAATCGCTTGGCATGATGCCGGCCGACCTGCTCGCGGGCGGCCAGATGGGTTTCCTCGGTCACTTCCACGCACTGCGAGCGACGGTCGGTTGGATGCTTGGTGCGCCGCACATGGCCATGGGCCTCCAACCGGTCAATCATCTTGGTGACCGACGCACTGGAAATTCCCAAATACTGGCTCAGGGCGCCAGGGGTGACCGATTGCCCGGCATGCTTGGCGGAGATCATCTTGCGGATGGCGCGCATGTCGGTTTCGTTCAGTTTCATGTACTGCTGCGAGCTGCGCATGATCCTGCGCTCGATCTGGCGCATCCGGCCCATTTCAGCCATGATCCGGTCGATTTGCTGCAGATCCGCATCCACGACGCCAGCCCGCTTGATCAGCTTCTGGCCAGGATCGGATTCAGCTAGCCCGTACATGGTGGGCAGGTCTTTGGCGGACATGGTGCCTCTCCTGATCGGATCTCGGTCGCGTGCCTAATTGGATCTTACGCCGTGCGTGATGGATGCATGCAGAAAACCCTGCGGCCGATGGAATCAGACCGCAGGGTTTTGTTGGTGCGAGTAGAGAGACTTGAACTCTCACGTCCGAAGACACTGGAACCTAAATCCAGCGCGTCTACCAATTCCGCCATACTCGCTAGCGCTACACCGGAAACACCGTTTCCCTGAAGGCGACCTCATTTAGTGTAGCGGAACTTGGGCCTGATATGAAATCAGTCAAGGGCAGCTGTTACTTCGGATCAATCCCCAAGTCACGGCGCAGCTTTGCCACATGTCCGGTGGCACGCACGTTGTACTGCGCGAGCGCAACCTTGCCCTCTTCATCGACCACGATCGTGGAGCGGATCAGGCCTTCGTAGACCTTGCCGTAATTCTTCTTTTCTCCCCAAGCACCATAGGCTTCAGCCACCGCGTGATCTTCATCGGAAAGCAGCGGGAAATTCAGTTCTTCGTTGGCAACGAACTTTTCAAGCTTTGCGGTCTTGTCCGGGGAAATGCCCAGAACTGCATAGCCCAGGCCCTTCAATGATTCGAGCGAATCACGGAAGTCGCACGCCTGCTTGGTGCAGCCAGGGGTGGATGCCGCTGGATAGAAGTACACAATGGTCTTCTTGCCACGGTAATCGGACAAGGAGACGGAATTGCCGGCAGCGTCCTGCAAGGTGAAATCAGGGGCCTGGTCGCCGACGGACAGGCGGTTAGCCGTTGCGGGAGTACTCATGAGCTAATCCTCTTTTCTTTGCGGTATACAAAAAATCCGACCTGATGAATCAGATCGGATCTACTGTGCGCCCTCCGGGACTCGAACCCGGAACCTAATGATTAAGAGTCATTTGCTCTACCAATTGAGCTAAAGGCGCTTCCTCGCTCTGACTAGTTCTTTTTCAGAACCCGTCATTGCGACGTAGACAATCATAGGCAGAAATGGCGCAAAAGCAAAAATCACCCAGCATCCAGTTCGCAAAGATAAACATCCAAGTCAGGTTCATGTTATCACGACTACGCCGATGCCGAAGTAATCTAAAACACACAAGTTTTCACTTCGGCAATGCCCATTGCCATCGCGCACCGTAGTTGCATATTCAATAACGCCGACCACCCGCTAGAAGTTCGCCATCGCGGTCGCTGCGCCGCGAGCCGCAAACGGGCACGAGTCGAAACGCTGATCCGCCCCGGCATTGCCAACGGACAAGCCCCGCGGCCGGTAAATTTCGGCCTGGCGCCATGACCGGAAGCGCAGAATCGCGCATGGTCAACAAAAAAGGCCAGACCGAAGCCTGACCTTTGTTTTGTGCGCCCTCCGGGACTCGAACCCGGAACCTAATGATTAAGAGTCATTTGCTCTACCAATTGAGCTAAAGGCGCGTATTGATTTATATAAACAAGCTGTCTGGTGAACCGAACAAATTGTTCGTGCGCCCCCCGGGACTTGAACCCGGAACCTAATGATTAAGAGTCATTTGCTCTGCCAATTGAGCTAGAGGCGCCCGCTGCGATGTTCTAGAAGCTTTTCGGGCTTCGCGCTTTCGCAACGAGATAAAACTTTACCAGCAATTTCCCTCAGCGCAAATTCGATTGCCAGTATTCCGCGGTGACCTTCATTACAGGAGATGACTAGGGGTTACTACCAAAGAGCGGAAGGGGTTTGTACAGTGATTCCATGAGCACCCAACGAACGATTTCATTCCCCTCCCAAGAACTGATTGATGCGGTCGGACCGATCCCGGAAAATCTCAAGGCAGTGCTCTGGGACTTGGAGAACGACCCCGAGACCCCGCTGGAAGACATCGACATTGCCGTCCTTCCCTACATGGCGAATCCCCAGACGCTGAAGAACGTCCGCAAGGCGCCTAATGTCAAGGTGGTCCAGACGCAGACAACCGGCTTTGATGGAATGATCGACCTGATCGGCGACCGCGCCGATATCAATACAGCGGCCGGCGTCCACGCGGCGGCTACCGCCGAGATGGCACTGGGACTGGCCATCGCCTCCTTGCGGGGCTTTCCGCAATCGGTGCGCGACCAGCAGCAGGGCCGATGGAATCCCCAGCAATGGCCCGGCTTAGCTGACCGTACCGTGGGCTTGGTTGGCGTGGGCGGCATCGGCGAGGAGATCCGCAAGCGCCTGGAGCCTTTCGAAGTCAATCTCTTGCGCTTCGGATCGACCGCCCGCACCGATGAGCATGGCGAGGTCTTCGCAACCTCCGAGCTGGCGGCTCGTGCGCCGGAAATCGAGGTGCTGATCCTGATCGTGCCACTCAATGATTCCACCCGCCACCTGGTGGATGCGCAATTGCTGGCCAAGCTTCCTGACGGCGCGACGGTCATCAACGTGGCCCGCGGTCCGGTGGTGGACACCGACGCCATCGTGGCGGAAGTCGCCTCGGGCCGCTTGAACATGGCATCAGATGTCTTCGACCCGGAACCGCTGCCTGCCGGCCATCCCCTGTGGCAGCACCCCAATGCGTTGGTCATTCCGCACAATGGCGGGAACACCAAGGCGTTCTTCCCGCGCATGGTGAAGCTGCTCAAGAAGCAGGTGCAGGCCTGGGCGGCGGGCAACGACGGCGAGAACCTCGTGCACCGCAGCTAACAATTTAGTGACAGATGACGGCTCCGGGAGTTTTGGCTCCCGGAGCAGTGGACGTGGTGCGCTATCTTTGATAAATACCTTTGCGCATTGCTCCCTGCTTGTTCCCTGCGCAAAGCAGTACCGCCTGCCGAAGGAAGATGAGCCATCCCCGTGCCCGAATTGCCACCGAAACCCGTATCACGACGCGCATTGCTGACCGGTACATTGGCGACAACCGCACTGGCGCTGACCGCCTGCACCGGCAATTCCGAACCCGCCACCTCCGCTTCGCCCTCGGCCTCCGCCAGCGCGTCCCCTGTTCCGCGGACCTTGCGCTTGGCGGCAGCCGCTCCCCCGGTCAAGCTTGATCCTGCCATCGTCGGCGATAACGAATCCTTCCGGATCACCCGCCAGGTTTACGAAACGCTGGTCGACATCGATCCGGATACCGGCAGCACCGTAGCCGGCCTGGCCGAATCCTGGACCGAAAGTCCCGACGGCCTGCGCTACACCTTTACCCTGCGCCAGGGAGTGCTCTTCCATGACGGCACCGAATTGACCGCTAAGGCAGTGGTCGCCAACTTCAACCGCTGGGAGAACTTGTCGCCGCAGCTGCGCACCGCCTCCAGCCAGGGTTTCGCGAACATCTTCCACATCGACAGCGACATCCCCAAGCTGCCCACCACCAAGGAACTTGAGAAGACCTTCAAGAGCACTGGCGAGGCTACCGAAGAAGAGCTGGCCACCCAGCAGTCGCGCACCGAGCAGCTCGAAGAGTTGTCCAAGCAGTTCGAGACGAAGCTCTTTGAAGGCAAATCCTCCGCGGGTTCGGCAAGCTATTTCGCGTCCGTCGAGGCCACCGGCGAGTACGTGGTCACCTTGAACCTGCGCCGCAGGCTGCCAGGGCTGGTCGACGCGCTGACCTTGCCGGGCATGGCCATCGCCGCACCCAGCGCGTTGACCGGCGGCCCAAAGCAGAATCCTGCCCAGTCGCTGTCCACCCACCCGGTAGGTACCGGGCCCTACGCCTTCGTCTCCAATGGCAACGGCGTGGTGCGCCTGGAGATCTTCAAGGACTACTGGAACCAGGCGCGTCTGGACAACAACACCGGGCATCCTGAAGTCGCGCTGATCTCCGCAGTTCCTTCGCCCTACAACCGCGAAGGCGCGCTGCTGGCCGATGAAATCGACGGCTTCGACATGGTGTCGGTGGACATCATGCGCACACTGGTGCGCAATGCCAAGGTGGTCGTCCAGCGCGACCCCTTCTCGGTGCTCTACCTTGGCATGGACCAGCGCAACAAGTGGCTGGCCAAGCCGGATTTCCGCCTGGCCATCGCCCATGCGATCAACCGCAGCTCGCTGGCCGAGAAGCTGTTCCTGCAAGGATCCAAGCATGCTTCCACCCTGCTGCCTCCCGCGCTGAGCATTCCGGCTCCGGAAGAAACCCCCAACCACGACGCCACGAAAGCCAAGGCGTTGCTGGGCGAGCTGGGCTACGACGGTGAAGAAATCGAATTCGCCTATCCGCTGCGGGTTTCGCGCAATTACCTGCCGTTGCCCGAGCGCACCTTCGCGCAGATCGCCGACGACCTGGCCGCGGTGGGGATCCGCATCAAGCCCAAGCCGATCGCCTGGACCGACGGCTATGTGCAGACCGTGCAGTCCAAGGACTTCAATGGGCTGCACCTGCTGGGCTTCTCCGGCGGCTACCGTTCCGCCGACGACTTCCTTTCGGGCATCCTGGCGTCCAAGGAGAATGAGTTCGGCTACACCTCGGCGTTACTTGACTCACAGGTCATGCTGGCTCGTTCCGTCCCATTTGGCAAGGAGCGGACCGCTGCCTATGCCGATATCCTCGAGACCCTGAACACCGATCTGCCCGCGCTCCCCTTGGTCTTTCCGATCTCTGCGCTGGCGTTTAACGGGAACGTCACCTTCTATCCGCCATCGCCGATGCTCAATGAGTGCTACGCGGATGTGCAGATGACGAATTCACCGTCCATCTCAAGTTAGCGACCGTTAACCCAGTTAACGATTTCTGGCCCCCGGGGATATGGGTCTACTCTGGGAGAGAGCAAAGTATCACTGTCGATGGAGATCCTCGTGCCTTCTGAAACGTCAACCGAATCTTTTGACGTAGTACTAATCGGTGCCGGCATCATGAGTGCCACCCTTGGCACCATGATCAACCAGCTGGAGCCAACCTGGTCCATTGGTCTTTTCGAGAACCTGGACAAGGCCGGGCAGGAGTCCTCCTCCCCTTGGAACAACGCAGGCACCGGCCACTCGGCACTGTGCGAGCTGAACTACACCGCTGCCAAGGCTGACGGCTCGGTCGATCCGGCCAAGGCCATCGGCATCAACGAGCAGTTCCAGGTGTCCCGCCAGTTCTACTCGTGGGCCGTGGAGAACAAGCGCGTAGCTGACAACAGCTTCATCAACGCCCTGCCGCACATGTCCTTCGTCATCGGCGAGGACCACTCCAAGTACCTGCAGACGCGCTACGAGGCCCTGAAGCCGAACGCCCTGTTCGACGAACTGGAAATCACCAACGACCTGGACACCATCAACGAGTGGACCCCGCTGGTTGCCAAGGGCCGCGACGCCTCGCAGAAGGTCGCCGCGTCCCGCGTCGTCTCCGGCACCGACGTCGATTTCGGCCGGCTGACCCGCGAGTTGACCGACTCGCTGGGCGCCGCCGGCGCCTCGGTGAACTACGGCCACAAGGTCAAGGGCCTCAAGCGTTCGGGCGCCGGCTGGGAGCTGACCGTCAAGGACAACGCTTCGGGCGCAGTGAAGAACGTCAAGGCCAAGTTCGTGTTCGTCGGCGCGGGCGGCGGAGCACTGCCGCTGCTGCAGAAGGCAGGCATCGACGAGATCAAGGGCTTCGGCGGATTCCCGGTCTCCGGCCAGTTCCTGCGTTGCACCGACGAGACCGTCATCGACCAGCACCATGCCAAGGTCTACGGCCAGGCTTCCGTGGGCGCACCTCCAATGTCGGTGCCGCACCTGGACACGCGCTTTGTCGACGGCAAGCGCTCGCTGATGTTCGGCCCGTACGCCGGCTTCTCGATGAACTTCCTGAAGTCCACCGGCCAGCTGGATCTTCCACTGTCCCTGCGTCCTCACAACATCATCCCGATGCTGGCCGTGGGCAAGGACAACCTGGATCTGACCACCTACCTGATCAAGGAAGTTCTCAAGTCGCGCGCCAAGAAGGACGAGTCGCTGGCAGAGTACTTCCCTCAGGCAGATGGCTCCAAGTGGGAACTGATCACCGCTGGCCAGCGTGTCCAGGTCATCAAGAAGGATGCCAAGAAGGGCGGCGTGCTGCAGTTCGGCACCGAGGTCATCACCTCCTCGGACGGCTCGATCTCCGGCCTGCTCGGCGCTTCGCCAGGCGCTTCGACCGCTACCCCGATCATGATCGGCCTGCTCTCGCGCTGCTTCCCGAAGCAGTTCGCCGGCTGGGAGTCGAAGCTGAAGGACATGATTCCTTCCTACGGCCAGAAGCTGAACGAGAACCCGGCACTCTACGCCGAGGTCAAGGCAGCTACCGACAAGTCCCTGGGACTGTAGCCACCTGGCACCACGAGAACCGTCCACCAGCATTGGTGGACGGTTCTTCGCATATCCGGGCTAAGCACTACCGCGGGTTATTGCGCCGATGCGGCGACCTCGATGTCCAGCGGGGATTTCAAGGTCTGGAGCACCACGCAATACTTTTCGGTGGCCTCGATCAGCTGCGCCACTTCCTGCTCGCTGGCCTCGGTCTGCAGCTCGAAGGACAGCTTGATCGAGCTGAACCCCACCGCGGCGTCGGGATCCAATCCCAAGGTGCCGCGCACATCCAGCACGCCGCTCGCGTGGACGCTGCCGCTCACGCTCAGCGAGCGGTTGATCGCCACCGCGGCCAAGGTGACACCGGCACAGGCCACCAGCGCCTGCAGGAGCATATCCCCCGAGCAGGCCAATGTCCCGTCCCCGCCGGTGGACGGGTGCAGGCCGGCGTCCACCAGGGCTTGGCCGGTGTGCACCGAGCAGGACAGCCCTTCTTCTCCGAGCGTTCCGCTGGCCTCCAGCACGATGCTTCCAGCCTCCGGCTGCTCGCGGTACAGCTGCTTCAATGGCCGCTGCACGCTGCGTAGAGTATCCCGATCCATGGCTGCCCTGCCCCTCTGCGAAGTTCCGCGGGACTATCCCGTAGATCGAGTATGCGCGCGATTCCGCACAAAAGAGCCGGGCGATCGGCAGGTTATTCGCGCCGGGTTAGTTGCCTGAGGTACTCTGCTTCGCTCACAGTGCGCATCGCCAAATCCAGTGGCATCGTAGGTTCGACGATCTAGCGCCTCGACATCAAGAGTCGATTCCGAACTACGACTTGGGTATCTACATTTAGTATGCGAACGGTGCCATAATGTAGGAATGGGAACGATTAGTACTGCACATGATCTGGGGCGAGCAATCCGTGGCGCCCGGATTCAAAACGGCTTGAGCCAACAGGAGCTCGCAAGCAAAACCGGGCAATCACGAAAGTTCATCGTAGATCTTGAATCAGGCAAAGAGACGGCTGAGCTCGGCGCTTCGTTGCGAGTTGCCAATGCCTTGGATATCCACTGGGCTGCCCCACTTCCGACTCCTCAGTTGATACTCGACGAGGCAGCCCGCGATATTGCCCACGAGCTGTCTTCCGGCGACAACGAATTCGCCCTAAGAATCGCAATGGATTCATTGAAGAAATTGAAAATGATGAAACCGGAGCACCTGAAGAAGCCCAAATCTACCGGGAGCGAACGATTCGATGCCTTGCTGGCAGCGAGCGCGCGGATTGCGCTTGATGGCGTTTCTGCGCGGAAGCCCCGGTGGGGAGTGAAACTGCAGAATCCATGGTTTCCAGGTGCCGATACCCGGAGCATGAGCGAGGCGTTCAAGGAATTGACGATAAAGCGCACCCCGAAGGCGTTCGCTGATTTCAATATTTTCCTCAAAGACAATTCGCTGGAGATGCCGTGAACAAAGACTTTACGTTAGATGAGATTCGCGAACTGCTTGGCGAGCTCGGGGCACGACTTCAGGCCAATGGGATCACTGCAATGATCCGAATGGTCGGTGGGGCAGCTATCGCCTTTTCGGGAAACGACCGTCGGGTAACGCAAAACATTGATGCATATCGCCGCAGGCCGACGTTGAACGCCTCATCAAGTCAATGGCTAAAGAACGAAATCTTCCATCTGGGTGGCTGAACTCCAGCGCGGCCGCCTTCATCCCCGCAGGAGCAAAATGGGTAACGGTCAATCTTGGCCAAGGGTTCAAGGCATATATCGCTTCGCCTGAAACTCTGCTGGCGATGAAGCTCAACTCAGCACGAGATCGGGACATCCTCGACATCAGCTTCTTGCTGGAAAAGCTGGATATTCACAGCGTGGATGGGGCCACTGACATAGCAGCTGAGCTCTATGGCGACGATGGCGTTGCGTATTCCGCAACGAGCCGAGAAGATGCTCCTATCGTCGTCGAAGAAGCCATCAACCAGAATCGCAATAGCTGACCCATGGAGGCTTGGTTCTGCGATTCGGTGGCTTCATTGACCTACGAAAAGTCGCAACCTTGTGCCCTTGGCCTACGGTTCGTGCTCGCGATGTCCTGGCCTTCCGCAATCCTCAATACCCTGGATCCAACGACAGTCGTCCGGCCCGGCCGCCACAGGCAACTGCCGGGTAGTCCATTCGGATGATTTTTGCGTGCTTAACATCTCTCGGTGACCGTTGTGCAATGGCAACCAACTAAAGTTGGATATAAGCCCTTCCCACTGCGACACAACGAGGACCACACCCGCATGCAGCGCTTGGCCATCTTGTCATTGAAGAACCGGGCGCTCATTGCGCTCATCACGGTTTTCGCCGCCGTTTTCGGCGTGATTTCCATGGGATCGCTCAAGCAGGAGCTGATCCCGGAACTGGAATTCCCGCAGATCTCGGTCATGGCAACCCAAATGGGTTCCAGCCCCGAGGTGATCGACGAACAGGTCGCCGAACCGCTGGAAACCGCGCTGCAGGCTGTCGAGGGCCTGGAATCCTCCACGGCCACCTCGCAGACCGGCTTCACCCGCATCGGCTTGACCTTCGAATACGGCACGGACATGGACCGGGCCCGCACCCAGGTGGAACGGGCCATTGCCAACTCCAAGTCCCAGCTGCCCGAGGATGTGGAGCCGACCGCCTTCGCCGGTTCCATCGCCGATTTCCCGGTGCTGGCCCTGGCGGTCTCCTCGGACCAGTCGCTGGAAGCGCTCAACGACGACGTGGAGCGCATCACCCTGCCCAAGCTGCAGAAGATCGACGGCGTCCGCGAGGCCTCGGTCTCCGGCGGCTCCTCCCAGCACATTGCGGTGATCCCGAAGGACAGCCAGATGCGCGAGGCCGGGCTGTCCGTCGCGGACCTGAAGGACGGCATCGAGAACGCCGGCTCCCCCATGCCGATCGGCAACATGGACGTCGACGGCCTGGAGCTTCCGGTGATTGCCGGCTCCACCCCGGATACCCTGGACGCCATCAAGGACATCCCGCTGGTCACCGACAACGGCCCGGTGCTGCTCAAGGACGTCGCCGAGGTCTCGGTGCAGGCCGACGAGGCCACGAGCATCACCCGCACCAATGGCGAGGAGACCCTCTCTATCCAGGTCACCAAGACCCCGGATGGCGACACCGTAGCCATTTCGCATGCCATCACCGCGATGCTCGCCGAGCTGGAATCGGAGCTGGGCCACAAGGCCACCATGACCACGATCTTCGACCAGGCGCCGTTCATCGAGGACTCGATCAAGCACCTGGCACTGGAAGGCGCGCTGGGCCTGGGCTTCGCCGTGATCATCATCCTGGTGTTCCTCTTCTCGGTACGCTCCACCCTGGTCACCGCAATCTCCATCCCGCTGTCGCTGATGGCGACGTTCATCGGGATGAACGTTTTCGGGTACACGCTGAACATGCTGACCTTGGGCGCTTTGACCATTTCCATCGGACGAGTGGTGGATGACTCGATTGTGGTCATCGAGAACATCAAGCGCCATCTGGCCCACGGAGAATCCAAGGCGCAGGCCATCTTGCTGGCGGTCAAGGAAGTTGCCGGCGCCATTACCGCGGCGACCCTGACCACCGTGGCGGTGTTCCTGCCGATCGCCCTGGTGGGCGGCATGGCCGGCGAGCTGTTCAGCCCGTTCGCGCTGACCATGACCATCGCGCTGCTGGCCTCGCTGCTGGTCTCGCTGACCATCGTCCCGGTGCTGGCGTACTGGTTCCTGCCGCACCGCCCGGGCAGCGGCGAAACCCACACCGTGCACGTAGCCGAAGACAAGTCCTGGCTGCAGCGCGCCTATATCCCGGTGCTGAAGAAGACCCAGAAGCACCCGGTCATCACGCTGCTCGCCTCCGTGCTGGTGCTTGCCGGCACCGTGGCGATGACCCCGCTGCTGAACACCAACCTGCTGGGCTCAACCGGCGAGAACTCGATCTCCATCACCGCCGAAATGCCGTCGGGCACGGCCATGGAAACCACCGAGAAGGAAGCGGCGAAGATCGAATCCAAGCTCGCGGACATCGACGGCATCGAAGATGTCCAGCTGACCGTGGGCACCGCCAGCGGCATGGCGGCCATGTTCTCCTCGGGCTCGGACACCGCCAGCTTCACCGTGATCACCGATCCCGATGCGGATCAGGAAGCGCTGAAGAACACGGTGCGCGAGCAGGTCGAGGCACTGGACCTGCCCAAGGACCTGGATCTGAGCTTCGGCTCGAACTCCTCGGCCATGATGTCCAGCGATGTCACCGTCGAGATCAAGGCCCCGGATGAGGGAATCCTTCGCGAGGCGACCACCGCGACCCGCGAGGCGCTGGAAGGCACCGAGCACGTCACCGAAATCTCCGATAACCTCTCGGCTGAACGCGAGCAGGTCTCCATCGATATCGATGCCACCAAGGCCGCCGAGGCGGGGCTGACCGAAACCCAGCTGGCGGGAATGGTCGCCTCCCAGGTCTCCCCTGTTCCTGCCGGTACGCTGCGCCTGGACTACACCGACATGACGGTGCAGATCGGCGAGGGCATGGACCTGGACAGCCTTGACAAGCTGCGCGAGCTGGAGATCCCGACCGCCGCCGGCGTCAAGGAACTGCAGGATCTGGCCACCGTGGAGCGCGCCAAGGTGGTCCAGCAGGTCACCACCTCCAACGGCGAGCGGATCGCCACCGTCACCCTGGCCCCTGCGGAGAACATGCTCGGGGATGTGTCCAAGAACGTCACCGAGCGCCTGGAGTCGGTGCAGCTGCCCGAGGGCGCCACGGCAGAAATCGGCGGCGCGGCCACCGAACAGGCCGAGTCCTTCAACCAGCTGTATCTGGCGTTGCTGGCGGCCATCGCCATCGTTTACGTGATCATGGTGGCCACCTTCAAGTCCCTGATCCAGCCGCTGATCCTGCTGGTCTCGATTCCCTTCGCCGCCACCGGCGCGATCGGCCTGCTGCTGATCTCAGGCATCCCGCTGGGCCTGCCCTCGCTGATCGGCATGCTGATGCTGGTGGGCATCGTGGTGACCAACGCGATTGTGCTGATCGACTTGATCAACCAGTACCGTCAGGACACGCCGGAGCGTCCGGCCATGGCCCTGGAGGATGCCATCATGCACGGCGCCCGCCAGCGCCTGCGCCCGATCCTGATGACCGCGCTGGCGACCATCTTCGCGCTGGTGCCGATGGGCCTGGGCCTGACCGGCCAGTCGGGCTTCATCTCCCAGCCGCTGGCCGTGGTGGTCATCGGCGGCCTGGTCTCCTCCACCTTGCTCACGCTGATCCTGGTGCCGGTGCTCTACCGCCTGGTCGAGTCCCGCAAGGAGAAGAACGCCAAGGCCCGCTCCGCGCGCAAGCATTCTGCGCAGCAGCACACCGCGGCCCAGGACCTGACCCGTGCCATGGACAGCGCCAGCGCCAAGATCGCGCCGGAGGCTGCACCGGCAGCCGATGCCAAGACTAAGGCCAAGTCGGAAGACAAGGCCTTAGTCAAGGACAAGGGCAAGGCTGGCCAGAATGAAAAGCCGGCGGCACCGGCCGATCAGGTCATCAACCCGTTGACCGGACAGATTCCGGTCTCGCGCAAGGAACGCCGGGCGTTCGAAGAGATGATGAAGCAGACGCCGCCCAAGACTGACGGCTAGCTTTCAGCATCGATAGAACTCGGGCCTGCAACCACCGCGGTGGTTGCAGGCCCGAGTTCGTTGGTGCTCTGCCGGCGGCAATTGGTGCTACACCAGCTGCATCTCCGTCAGGCAGGTAGCGTTCTCATCCCCGGCGGTGGACACCGTGGTCTGCGCGGTCTTTCCCTGATACGTGAACTCCAGGTCCACCATAATTCCCCGCGGAACCCACAGGCCGATAAATCCGTTGTCGAAGGATTCCATTTCCTTGTCCACCAGAACTTCACCGGTATCCGAGTTGACTGCCTTGACCTTCATTTCCACGCCTTGCAGCTGCCCCACGCAGGTGGTGAGGCTATGGAAATGGCAGCTGTGCGTCTGGTCCACGTAGGGTGCGGCTGAGAGGTAGTACTGGTCTTCGGGCAGCGGCAGGTTCGCGGTGCGTCCCGATTCATCGGCCAGCACCAGCTGCGTTGGCTTCACCTGGGCGGTGAAGTTCTGAGGCCGTTGGTCCTTCGGCAAGCGATCGAGCTGGTCGATGACCTGTTTGGCGTCCAACCCCTCCAGTCCCAGCTCGGCAAGGAACTGCCCTGCGTGCTCGGCGTCGATCGCCGTCGTGGCAGACTGGCTTGCTGGCTGCCCGGCACTGCACCCTGCGAGGAGGGCCAGTGCCAGGACGGTTCCAGCGCCAGTTGCCGCCGCCTTCCAGCGTGCAGTGCAAGGGGGCGAAATTCGTTGAGTCAAGTAATATCCCATCTTCTTGGTTCGCAGCACCGTTTACAGGCCGGCCAGCAGCTGCTTCATCTCGTCGATTTCAGTGGTTTGCGAGTCGATGATCTGCCCAGCCAATTCCTTGGCCTCGGCATCCTGGCCGTCCTCCAGCTCCGACTCGGCCATGTCCACCGCACCTTCGTGATGCATGATCATCTGCTCGAGGAACAGTTGCGCGGCTTCCGTTCCGGAAGCTTCCTGCAGTGCCTTGATCCCGTCTTCCGGAACCATGCCATCGTGCTCCATGCTGCCGTGGTCCATTCCTTCGGGCATGTCCCACTCGTCCAGCCATCCATCCATTCGCTCGATCTCCGGCGCCTGGGCTGCCTTGATGCGCTCGGCCAAGGCTGTGACCTCCTGCGGGATGTCTTTCTTGCCCAAGATCATCTCGGACATCTCGATCGCCTGTTCATGGTGCACCTTCATGCCCGAAGCGAAAGCCATATCGGCATCGTTGGCTGACGCTGACTGGTCCATGGAATGGCCGGCATGCGAATCGGACGCTGAGGCGCTCGGCGCCGGGGTACTTGATGATTCCCCCGAGCATCCGGCGAGGGCGAGCGTTGCGCCCAGCACGAGGGCGCTGCAAATGAGGATCTGCTTGTTCATGGTAATTCTCCTGGTGGATATCGAACGTGAACGGCGCCCGCCTGCGGCGGCGCCGGAACCAGCCGGAGGCCGGTGCGTGGACCGGCCAAGCCCTCACGTTCGGCAGATCCCCAAGGCAACCAGATCAGGTTTTTCCGGCCCGATACCAGGCAGCGCCGATGCCGTGCACAACGTCTGCGGGAACGCCGTCGGGAGCACGGCTACGGTATGCGGCGGCCGCAAGAACAGCAGCATGGCCAGCAGCGCCAACACGCAACCCGCGGCGGCCATGCCATGGTCCATCGGACAGTCGGCGCAGCCCTGCTCCGAGCCACCCGCGTCGGCTGGCGGCGCATGTGGCGTGGGCTCGGCGTCTGCCGGATGTGCATGGGCCACCGGGGCCAAGGACTGCGCCTGGGCTCCATGGTTCATCACATGCATCGAGAACAAGCCGAGAAGCACCGCGCTGATCAGGAACAGCGAGCGGACGACCGCCAGGCGGGGGCAGTTGCGCCCGCCGGCCTTCGCCGGGTGTTTTCCGATGCTCATGGATCCCAGCTTAGCGACGGCAGCTCACGGACGCGAAACGCGTCCACGTCCGAATCCCCGTTCTGCGTTGATTGCAGCTCCAAGCTCGGATAAACCATTAATATTTAAGTTGTGCACAATTGAATTGTGTGCAATCATTATTCCATGGCAATAGTTGACGATATGGTGTGCTTCTCCCTCTACTCGGCAAGCCGGGCAACCACTCGCGCATATACCGAACTGCTCGCCCCGTGGCAGCTGACCTACACCCAGTACTTGGTGCTCGTTTCACTGTGGACCGAAGGCGATAAGCCGGTGCGCGAGATCGGCGAAATGCTCCAGCTGGACTCCGGGACCCTGTCTCCGCTACTCCGCCGGCTGGAGCAGAAGGGCTTCATTGAACGGCGCCGCGATGGCCAGGACAGCCGCGTCGTCAACGTCAGCTTGACTCCCGCTGGCACATCCCTGCGCAAGGATCTGGCGCACATCCCGGCGCAGATTGCTTGCGGCACCGGGCTGCCGGACATGGAAAGCGCCAAAGCGCTGCTGGCAACGCTGCACCGCATCACCACTTCCATGCAGGGAATCCCTGCTCCGGAGCAACCCTCCCGAAAATAGCTACAAGCTTTCACCATCAACGAAAGGCAATTCCATGGAAACCCTGTACACCGCAGAGTCCCTGTCCACCGGCCAAGGCCGCGAAGGGCGCGTCCAGACCCCCGACGGCAAGCTCGACCTGGTTTTGGCCTCCCCGGCAGAACTAGGCGGTTCGGGCGCCGGGACCAACCCGGAACAGCTGTTCGCCGCTGGCTACGCCGCTTGCTTCCACTCGGCACTAAATCTGGTCGCGCGCGGCCGCAAGGTAAAAATTGACGACTCCAGCGTCGGCGGCCGTGTCCACCTGAACCGCGACGGGGAGAACGGATTCAAGTTGTCGGTAGAGCTGGAAGTCATCATTCCCGGCCTGGAACCCGCACTGGCCCAGGAACTGGCCGATGCGGCTCACCAAGTCTGCCCCTACTCCAATGCCACACGCGGCAACATCGATGTCCTGGTGAGTGTCGGCGATGACTAGGTCCAGGGAGGGGAAGCCACTGGGTTTCGCCCGGCACGGAGCACGGATAGCGCTCGGCTCATTTCTCGGCTTCGCCGGGGTCAGCCACCTGACCTTTGCCCGCGAGGAATTTCGCTCCCAGGTCCCGGACTTCGTCCCGCTGGATCCGGATCTGACGGTCATCCTTTCCGGTGTCGTGGAAATCGGCCTGGGACTTTCCTTGCTCGCGCTGCTCAAGAAGCGGGTAGCCGTGGGCTGGATCGCCGCCCTCTTCTTCGTCGCGGTGTTCCCCGGCAATTTAGCCCAGTGGCAGGAGGGACGCGATGCGTTCGGCTTGGACACCGACGCGAAACGACTGGCCCGGCTCTTCTTCCAGCCGGCGCTGATAGCGCTCGCACTGTGGAGCACCGCAGCATGGCGCGACCGGGCCCAGCTGCGGTCCAAGGCCTAGAAAAGCGGCGGCATGCGCACGGCGGGAGTTTCGGGCATCACGCCGGATGCCCCGCCGTGCACTGCCTGCGCAATTTCGCTGGCCGGCGGCCTGGCGCCCGCCCATGGCTAGGCATCCCGACGTTTCAAGCTGATGCATCCGGCGCCGAGCAAAGCAACGCTCCACGCAATCAGGACCATCAAGGCCACCAAAGGCCCGTACGGTTCGCTGGCTCCGGTCGCCATGAACGTCGCCGCGTTGGTTGGCAAATACTGGATCACTTCTTGGATCCACTCAATGGGGATCAGCTGCAGAATCTGCGGCAACCCGATGACCAGCATGATGGCGCAGACGATGGTTCCCGCAGAATTGCGGCAGAGCAAACCCAATCCAAGAACCATCAAGCTCAGCAACGCCAGGTAGGTTCCGGCTCCCAGTGCCGCGGACACCATGTCAGGGAAACTGAATGTGCCGTACTCCCCTGCGCTCAGCGCTGTGGGAATGGTGGCCAGCAAGATCATCACAGCACCGGCCAGGAAGTTCACGATGAACAGCAACAGCGCCTTGGCCCCGAGGAATACGCCGCGTCGCGGGACAGCCTGCAAGGAGCTGGCGATGGTTCCACTGGAGTACTCGTTGGTGATGTGCAGCGCTGAGGCGGCCGCGAAGAAAAGCTGGCCGAATTGCAAGGTGGCGAAGGCCAGCAAAGGGGCTGGCATCGCGGTGTCGAAGCCGTTGTCGCCGCTGGCTTTCGCGCTGATGCCCAGGACCCAGCTCAACGCGATGGTTGCCACGAACCCGGCAAGGAACAACCCGGTCAGGGATCGCAGGCCAAAGAACTTGGTGGTTTCCGCTCGGGTTGCGGCCATCAGCGCTGGGGCTGACAAACCGGACGTTGCTTGGTTGATTGCTGGCGAGCTCATTTGCCCATCGCCTTTCCTGCCGTGCTTGAAGTGAATTCCACAGTGTCTCTTGTCAATTGGTCATAGGCCGATTCAAGTGATCCGCGTGCCTGGCTCAACTCGTGCAGTTCGAAATCGTTGCTGAACGCGATGGCGCCGACTTCCGCCAGGGAAAGCCCGGAAATTTCCAGACGGTTTCCGCCACCCTCAGTGATTTCAGCACCGTGGCCGGCCAAGGCTCCGGCGAGCGCCGAAGCTTGCGGCGCGCGGACTGCAATCACTTGCTGGGCGAAGCCCTTGATGAGCTCGTCGGTAGGTGCCTGGGTGATCAGTTCTCCGCGTCCGATGAGGACCAGCTGGTCTGCAACCTGCTGCATTTCGCTCATGAGGTGGCTGGAAACGAAAACCGTTCCTCCCTGGGCGGCCCGGTTCTTCATGAGCTGCCGGATCCAGGCGATGCCTTCGGCGTCCAGGCCGTTCATCGGCTCGTCCAGGATGAGGATCTGCGGGTCGCCGAGCAACGCGGCTGCGATGCCCAGGCGTTGGCGCATGCCCAGCGAGAATCCGCCGATGCGTTGTGCCGCCGCCGATTGAAGTCCGGCTTGGGCCAGGACTTCATCGATGCGGCTGGCAGGGATCTGGTTGCTTTGCGCGAGGGCTTTCAGGTGCGTGCGCGGAGTGTG
This sequence comes from Glutamicibacter nicotianae, assembly GCF_006539525.1. Taxonomy (GTDB): domain Bacteria; phylum Actinomycetota; class Actinomycetes; order Actinomycetales; family Micrococcaceae; genus Glutamicibacter; species Glutamicibacter nicotianae. Next base: position 565,023 of record NZ_BJNE01000001.1, read on the forward strand.
TCCGGGGTGGCCGGCGGTTCCTGTGATGTGCGCTCCTACGGTGCGCATGGGATGGCGCAGTTGTTCGTAGCCCACCCCGTTGATCAGCGACTTCCCGCTGGTGGGCGCATCAAGTCCGAGGATCATGCGCATGGTGGTGGATTTGCCGGCCCCGTTCGGTCCGAGGAACCCGGTGACGGTTCCTGGCTCTATCGTGAAGCTCAGTTCGTTGACGGCTCGGTTCTTCCCGTAGTCCTTGGTCAGCGAGTCTAGGGTGATCATGGTGTGCTCCTTGGGTTGTGCTTCAACCCTAGGAATTCTGCTGTGCCGGCACATCGGAGGTTGGTCGGCTCTTCTCATGGCGAAGTCCACGACTTTCGTCGGTGTTCGCTGCACCGCATCGTGCGTAGCATGAGTTCCATGACTACTTCGTGGAAGCAGCTCGGGCTTCTGATTGCCCTGGCATTGTGCGCGTACTTGGTGCCGATTTCCACGAATGCCGCATGGATTCTCCTGGCGCCTTGTGCGGCTTGGATCAGCTTCCTGGCCGGGCGGCATGTGGCCTCGTTGCTCCATGGCGTGCTGGCCTTCGCCGCAGGCACGCTTGCCGCGGCGCTGACGCTGGTTTTCTCTTCGCATGTCAGCTTGCTGACCTTTGCCTTGAATATCCTGACCGGTCTGGTGCTGTTCGCGCTGCTGCCTTGGTGGATTGGCCGGTCACGGCGCAATACGGTGCTGTTCCGGGCCCAGGAACGCGAGCATGCGGTGGTGCAAGCCGAGCTTCGCGAGAGAGCCCGCATCGCCGAAGCAATGCATGACCAGCTGGGGCATGATTTGGCGCTGCTGGCCCTGTCGGCCAGCGGGCTGCAGGTCACCGTGGAGAAAGGCAGCGAAGCCTATGCGCAGGCTGCACGGGTCCGCGAACAGGCCGATGCTTCCATCGACCATCTGCACCAGATTATCGGCGTGCTGCATGATCCGGATCAGCAAGCTCCGTTGGATCCAGCAGTTGAGAGCATCGACCGCTTGCTCGAACGGGCACGTGCCAACGGCATGGGCATCAGCTATGAGCATGACGGCGGCAAGTCTTCGTCGCTTTCTTCCGATGGCGCGTCGGCGATATTGAATCAGATGGTGCAGGAAGCACTGACCAACGCCGCCAAGTATGCCCCCAAACAGCCGGTCAGCATCAAGCTGGATACGCGCACGAGTCCCGCTGTGCTCCGCATTGCGAACTCGCTGGCCGGGGACTCCCCGAAGCCACGGCCCGGGGCCACGGGTCTGGCCTCCTTGCGCCGGGCCTTGGACACCGCCGGCGGTTCGCTGCAGATCACCCAGGCAGCCGGCCGTTTCGAACTGCTGGCCCGCGTTCCGCTGGGCAAGCAACACCGTCCGTCACCGGTATCCCATGCGCCTGTTTTGAAAACCAGCAGGCGCCTGATGATTGCCGTGCCGATTCTTGCCGTCGCAGCCATCGCCGCCGGACTCTACTTGCTGCAGGACGCCACCTACAGGGCCACGGCCTTGAGCCCTGCAGACTTCCAGCAGCTGCAGCCTGGGATGAGCCGCGAGGAAGTTTCCCGCTTCGTGACCGCCAAGGGCCTGGACGAGCCTTTGCCGGTAATCAAGGAATCATCCCCGGCCGCCAACGCCGAATGCCGGTACTACGCCGCGAAAACCGGTGTACTCGACCTGGACAGCGAGATGTTCAGGCTGTGCTTCACCGACGATATCCTCGTCTCTGCCGACCACCTGTACCCAGCTCCCTAGGATCGCTCCCGCCATGGACATTGACTCCCCCGTAACCGTTTTGCTCGTTGACGACGAGCCGCTGATTCGTGCAGGCCTTGGCACCATCTTGGGCAGCGACCAGCGCATCACCATCATCGGCGAGGCTGAGAACGGCCACCGTGCCATCGAGCTGTCCCAGCGTCTGGAACCGCACGTCATCCTGATGGATATCCGCATGCCCCAATTGGACGGCTTGAGCGCAATGGAGGCCATCCTGGAGCAGAATCCGCAGGCCCGGGTACTGATCCTGACGACCTTTGGCGAAGAAGACTACATCGACCGCGCCATGTCCGGCGGCGCGGCTGGATTCCTGCTCAAGAGTTCCGGACCGGAGGAACTGGTGGGAGGCGTGCTGGCGGTCGCCGCGGGAGCCGCTGCCCTTTCGCCGCGCATCGCGAAGCGCGTCATCGACAAGTTGCGTGGCATTGATACCTCCGCTGCCTCCCGCGCGCAGTCGCGAATCAGCTCCCTGAGCAGTCGTGAGCATGATGTCATGGCGCTGGTTGGCGCGGGCATGTCCAACGCGGAAATTGCCGGCAGGCTGTTCTTGACCGAAGCAACCGTCAAGGGGCACATGACGAGCATCATGCTCAAGGTCGGGGCGCGCAATCGCGTGGAGACCGCGCTCATTGCCTATCAGGGCGGGATCGTCAGTCCGCAGAGTCCGTAGCCGCATCGTTGAATTTCGCGTCGAGTTTGCGGATCCAGCGCGACCCTTCGCCTTCCTTCGCGGCTTCGTCTCCGGGGTTGACCAGCGAGCAGGTCTTGAATGACAGGCACCCGCAACCGACGCATCCATCCAGCGAATCCCGCAGCGATTCGAGCTGCAGCATGCGGCGATCGATGATCCGCTTCCAGTGCGTGCTCAGCTGTTCCCATTCGATCTGCCGAGGGGCCCGGTCCTCGGGCAGCTCGCTCAACGCGTCGGCAATTTCGGCCAAGGTCAGCCCCACACGCTGGCCCGCGGCAATAATGGCCAACCGGCGCAGCGTGTGCTTGGGAAAAAGGCGCATGTTCCCGCTGGTCCGGGTGGAGAAAATCAGGTTCCGCGATTCATAGAACCGGATCGTGGCAACTGATACCCCGGCACGGCGCGCAAGATCCCCGATGCCTAGCTGGCTTTTCCTGGTTGGCATTGCGGATTCGCTGGCGGTCATAAATCGAATTATTCAGCCCCTTTCCCTTGACCTCAAGTTAGCTAGAGCCTGTTGGCTGTCGTATGAACCACGACGAAAGGCCACGACATGAGCGCCACCCAGATCTACCCATGCACCACCCCGTTCTCGCCCCTGCCGGAACTGCAACTTGATGCAGGGAACACGTCCCCGCTGAACGCGCGCCAGCTGCGCCGCCATCTGCGGCAGCTGCGCAAGCACCGGCGCCATTGCCAGTGCACGCCGCAGGGAACATCAATGGAATTGGCCCATGAGCACAGTTCCCTCTTCTGGGGTGGCGGCTTCGTCCCCACGCATCGCTGATCCGCGTCAGGCAGCCGTAAGCCTGGTGCGAACGAGCAGAAGCAAGTGCAAGCAAGCGCACCACGCAGGGAACGGGAATATTTGACGCATCAACTTGTTATTACATGCATACGCATATAAATTGGTGGCAGGGCAAAACGCTTGCACCGTAGTAACAGGAGTGGACATGCAATTCGGAGTATTCTCAGTCAGCGACATCACCCGCGACCCGACGACCGGCCGCATCCCTACCGAGAAAGAGCGCATTGACGCATCGGTGGCAATCGCCAAGAAGGTCGAAGAGATCGGCATGGATGTCTACGCCATCGGCGAGCACCACAACCGCCCGTTCTTCTCCTCCTCCCCCACCACCACGCTGGCCTACATTGCCGCGCAGACCGAGCGCATCATCCTGTCCACCGCGACTACGCTGATCACCACCAATGACCCGGTGAAGATCGCCGAGGACTTCGCGATGCTCCAGCATCTAGCCGATGGCCGCGTGGACCTTGTCCTGGGCCGCGGCAACACCGGCCCGGTCTACCCATGGTTCGGCAAGAACATGCAGGACTCGGTCAACCTGACCGTGGAGAACTACCACCTGCTGCGCCGCCTGTGGGATGAGGACGTCGTGAACTGGGAAGGCAAGTTCCGCACCCCGCTCCAGAACTTCACCTCGACCCCGCGCCCGCTCGATGACGTGGCACCGTTCGTCTGGCACGGATCGATCCGCACCCCGCAGGTCGCTGAAATCGCCGCCTACTACGGCGACGGCTTCTTCGCCAACAACATCTTCTGGCCGAAAGAGCACTACCAGCAGCTGATCGGCCTGTACCGCGAGCGCTACGAGCACTACGGCCACGGACGCGCAGACCAGGCAGTCGTGGGACTGGGCGGCCAGTTCTATATGGCCAAGGATTCCCAGCAGGCGGTCAAGGAATTCCGCCCATACTTCGACAACGCCCCGGTCTACGGCCACGGCCCATCGCTGGAAGACTTCACCGCGCAGACCCCGCTGACCGTCGGCTCGCCGCAGCAGGTGCTGGAGAAGACCCTGTCCTTCCAGGAATACTTCGGCAGCTACCAGCGCCAGCTGTTCCTGATCGACCACGCGGGCCTTCCGCTGAAGACCGTGCTGAACCAGCTGGACATGTTCGGCGAGTACGTGCTGCCTGAACTGCGCAAGGAAATGGAGTCCCGCGCACCGAAGGACCTCACCCCGGCGCCGACCCATGAAGGCCTGGTGGCCGCTCGCAACGCTAAACTGGTCGCTGAGCAAGCAACCACCAAGGAGCCAGCAGCAAGTGACCGGGACCAGTAATCCAGCAGCCTCATTGAAGGTCACCACCGATGCCTGGGAAGCGCTTTTCCGCGCACAGGTGGCGGTCATGCGCCAGATCACCGCAATGCCGGAATTCGGCAAGCTCTCCATGCGCGAGTACGACGTATTGTTCAACTTGCGCACCTGCCCCGGAGGCAAGAGCCGGCTGGTTGACCTGAATAAGCAGCTGCTGATCTCGCAACCCAGCCTGAGCCGCATGGTCACCCGATTGGAAGACCAGGGGCTGGTAGTTCGCGAGCCCGACCCGAATGACCATCGCGCCATGCAGCTCTCGCTGACCGAGAAGGGACGCAAGCTGCAGCAGGAAATCGGGCGCGAGCACGTCAAGCATCTGCACAACCTGCTGGGCAGCGCGCTGAGCGAAGACGAATTCCATGAACTGCGGCGCCTGAGCACCAAGCTGCGAGATGCGGTGCAGTAGCGGATCAGCCGAGCCCGGAAGGACATGCCATGAGGCAGCTCCTTCCGGGCTCTTTGGCATTGCATGGGATTAAATTGATTCATCATCACCTGTTCATTCACGGCACCCAGAAGGCAGATCACTTTTGAAGGACGAGAAGCTATTCAGCTTGGAAGAAGCCGCTGGCACCCTTGGGGTAGACACCAAGCAGCTGCGCAGCTATCTGCGCCAGCATCGTCCCAAGGGCGCAATCCAGAAGCCGCCCCAGCCAGGAGGCACGTGGCATGTGTCCGCCACCTTGCTGGCCCAGCTGCAGTTCGCCGGCGCACCGGGAATGGACATTGCCCTCAAGCCCGTCGATGACCAGGTCATTGATTCGCTGGAATGGTCGCCGTGGGAATCCTTCGAAGCCACAGCCGACTCGGCACCCGTGGCTCCGGGAGTCTACATGTTCCGCCGGGCCGGCGCCGGGGACCACGAGCCCATCTACGTGGGGCAGGCCGGCGAGCGCAGCGGCAAGGGCCTGCGCGGACGGCTGAAGATCTATTCCAGCGGCAAGGGTGCGACCTCCGGCCTGGGCAAGTACGCCTTCGACGAAGCGTTGGCTGACCCGCAGTGGCTTCGGGAACTGGCAGCCGAGGCCGATCGCGGCGAGTCCCGGACCGTCCAGCAAGTCGCGCGCCTGGCCATTGACCGCTTGCATCTCGAAGGCCGGTGGGTGACCTGCATCCACCGCAAGGCTGCCCTGCTGCTGGAAGCCGCGTTGATCCGGAAATACCACGCTACGCTGTGGAATGTTGCCGGTGCGCCGAAGGATGCCGGGAACTGAGCCTCCTGCCGGATTTTCCCGGGCTTGGGGTTGATTCTGCTTGCGGGCAGGTTCATTGTTGGAGTAGCCACCCTCCCGCCAGCAAGTAGGTTGAATCGAGGCATTTGCCATGGGCCCGGTAGTTTGCGATGTCACCGTCTCCTTGGACGGATTCTGCGCTGGCCCCAACCAGAGCATGGAGCATCCCCTGGGCGTAGGAGCCGAAGCGCTGCACCGTTGGCAGTTCGAGAATCTTGAGGAAAACCAGGCTGAAATTTCTGCCATTACCGAAGCGTCGGCTTTCATCATGGGCAGCAAGATGTTCGGCCCTCCAGCCGGAGAAGACGATGCCGGCTGGATCGGGTGGTGGGGAGAGAATCCTCCGTATCATGCCCCGGTCTTCGTGCTAACCAATCATCCGAAGCCGGTGCTTTGCCTGGAGGGCGGAACCAGCTTCCAGTTCATCTCCGAGGGGATCGAGGAAGCCCTTGCCGAGGCACGCGAAGCTGCTGGCGAGAATCCGGTGGCCATTGCCGGCGGTGCGAGCACCATCGTGCAATTCCTGCGAGCCGGCCTCATTGACGAGCTGCGGCTGCATATCGCACCGATCCGCCTGGGCCGCGGGGAGGCCATCACCGTTGAAGACATAGAAACACACATGGACCGCGTTTCCCGCCGTGAAACTTCACTCGTGACGCACGTGTACTACCGTCGCCGCCGGTAGCTCAGGCACCAACTATTTGTAGAAGCCTTCGCGCAGGTTGATCCCGTATTCCAGCCACGCTTTCATGGCGGCCAGCATTCCGGTCCATCCTTCGCAATTGCCGAAGGCGGCCTTGGCCCCTTCATCGGTGGCAATCCAGCTCGCTTCGCTGATGGTCACCTTGGTTCGGGTGCTGTCCTCCAGGGACTCGAAGTCGAATCTCACGGTATTCATGCCATCTTCAGCCGTGGATTGCTGGCCTCCCCATTGGAAGACAATGCGTTTTGGTTCTTCAACCTCCAAGACCTTGACCGGGAAAGCTCCGGGGAAATCATGGAAGTCCCAGCTAACGGTGGCACCGTTTTCCAAGTATCCCTCGGCTCCCCCGGTAGTGAAGTAATGGGAAAGCTGTTCCGGATCAGCCACAGCTTCGAATACTTGCCTGATCGACTTGGAAATGATGCCTGAGACGGAGAAGGACAGTTCGCGAAGCTCTTGCTGTGTTTCCATACGTCAGGTTTACGCCCGAGGGGAACAGGAGACAATAGGAGCGAGAAAATTCCCAGCGAAAATTAGCGGCTAAACGCCGAACGGCTTGGCATAACGGTAGTCGCCGCTCGGCAGGCAGCTGTCATCGAAGACGCGCACCATGAAGTGCTCGCCCCACGACGGAACCGAAGGGTGGATACCTCGGGGCTGGGCAGCTTCGTAGCCGAAGCGGCTGTAATAGCCTGGGGCACCGAGCAGGACAATGCCGCTGATGCTTTCTCGCTCAGCCCTGTCATGAATTTCTTGCATCAGGATCGATCCGACACCCCGGTGCTGGTATTCCGGAGCGACAGCCAGCGGACCTAGCCCCAATAAGGGTTCCCCATTGACTGCGCCCCATGTCGCGATGACATGGCCGATAACCGTTGTGTCGTCCAGGGCAACGATTGAGAAGCGGTTGTCATATTGGTCGCACTCGAAGAGCTGCTGCAGCAGTCCGACTTCCTCAGGCTCAACCATCGGATCGATTCCGGCGAACGCAGCGTGCGTAATTGCATACACCGCAGCCCGGTCATCGAAGACTTCTGGACGGATACGCATGCACGCAAACCTACCAAATCTCGCCCAACTAGAAAAATTGACTCGTCGCAGTCTTCCATTTGCCAGAACGCCTGCCCAAGGCACCTCCGCGCCTGCTGGAGAAAAGATTGCAGCAACTTGCGGGCAAGTCTGGGACCGCGATTTCCCGCGCAACCGGCATCGTAGAACTACGAGGCTGAATGGAATTCCCGATTGCTGCTTGTCCGGGGCCACGACTCTTGGAAATTCTCCGATTCCCCACGTGGGAAGATGCTTCTCCTGGTGCAGGCAGGGCATCGCAGATGATGGCACGTGCTTTCATCCAAGGGATAAAACAGTCCGCTTGCTTCCGCAGAAGGTCGGTCGCAATAGGCCCGTTTCATCTCCAACGTTTGCAGTAACACCTTGAATGACTCATAGATAAGTGATGGAATGATGGTCGCATCGCTTGTCACCTCTACCGGAGAATTCCATGAAACAGCCTCGGGCGTTCAAGATTTCCATGGCTGCCGCGCTATCGGCTGCGCTGTTCGCAACAGTGCTGCCGGCAAATCCGGCACTAGCCACAGCTCCTGCCTCCGCCGTGTCAGTGCCCCAGGCACAAGTGCTCGCAGTTGACAGCGGACTGCAGATTGCTGCCAAGAAAATCCAGCGCAATCCAAGCAAGGATGATGTCTTCGTCAACAAGAAGTACCCGCTGAGTCCCGTGAAATACGCTCCGAAGACGGTAGCCGTCAAAGGCACCAACGTCAGGCTGAGGTCCTCGGCCGCCAAGGCCTACACCAAGATGGTGAAGGCAGCGGCCAAGGATGGCGTCAAGATTCGCGCCGTCAGCGGATACCGTTCATACAACCGCCAGGCGGAGCTGTTCAACTACTACTCGCGCATCTACGGCAAGAGCTACGCTTCGCGCATTTCTGCTGTACCAGGCACCAGCGAGCACCAAACCGGTCTGGCCATTGACGTTGGAAACGCCAATGGCGCCTGCGGATTGCAGGCCTGCTTCGCCAACACTCCTGTGGGCAAATGGGTAGGCAAGAATGCGCACAAGTACGGCTTCATCATGCGCTACCAGAAGGGCCAGGAATCCGTTACTGGCTATGCCTACGAACCGTGGCACTTCCGCTATTTGGGCACCTCGTTGGCCAAGAGCGTCAAGAATTCCGGGGCCAAGAGCCTCGAAGCCTACTATGGGGTTTCCGGCAAGAAGTCTGACAGCGCTCCGAAGAAATCCAAGGGCACTGCCCAGACCAACGCGAATCTGAATATGCGCACCGGGGCGGGCACCGGCAATCGCGTGCTGCTGACCATTCCGAGGGGCAAGACCGTCCAGCTGACCGGTTCCAAGAAGTCCGGTTGGTACCAGGTTCGCTACAGCTCGAAGACCGGCTGGGTTTCAGGCAAGTATCTGAAGAACGTCTCGATGCCATCTGCGCCAAAGAAGGATACGAAAAAGAGCACACCGCAGAAGAACACCAGCAACGCCAAGTCGGCCAAGACCACGGCCAACTTGAACATGCGTACCGGGGCAGGCACTAGTAATCGCATCGTGCTGACCATCCCGCAGGGCAAGAAGGTAGCCATTCGCGGCGCCAAGAAGTCCGGCTGGTACCCGGTGAAGTACGCAGGCAAGAACGGCTGGGTCTCGGGTACCTACCTGAGCAGTTTCTCCTCGTCCGGTACCGCTCCGAAAGCGACGAAGCCCAAGACCTCGAAATCTTCGTCAAAGAAGACCATCGCGAATTTGAACATGCGCACCGGTGTTGGGACGAGCAAGCGAGTCATCCTCACCATTCCAAAGGGCAAGACGGTGACGGTCCGCGGTGCCAAGAAGTCAGGCTGGTACCCGGTGAAGTACGCAGGGAAGAACGGCTGGGTCTCCGGCAAATACCTGCGCTAAATCTTTGAACTAGCGCACCAGTGTCCGCATTGTGAAAGATAGGCGATTCATTCTCAGATGAATCGCCTATCTTTTTGCTGTTGCACTTCCCCGAGGTACGGCGAAATTGCCACTTCATGGTCAATTACTTACTTCGACGGTCAATAGCAAGTTCGCAAGTCGCTAACTGGCAGATACAGGATTGGCCGCTTCATGGTTCCAAACGGATCCCGTTTCCTAGCACTTATTGGATAGGCTAAGAGCAACTTGCCTACAATTCGCGCAGCTGGTTTCCAGCACAAAACTTTGGGGGAAATACATTGCAGGAAAGCACGAACCAGAAGTCTGAACTCCCCAGCCAGCAGGAGGAAGTACTAGGTGCTGTGGACCCGAACGCCACAAATCCGGATCAAGGAGCGGACGAGACCCTCTCCGATATGCTCAAGGATCAGAATGTCGATGCCGAGCAATTCGCTACTGCTTTCCTCAAGAAAGTAATTCGGCTCAGAGGCGTGAAAATCGATCGTGATCATTTCCTCACGGCAGAACTGCACAAAAAGGGATACAGCCGCGATCAGATAGATAGAGCAGTCTCTACCAACCCAGCCGCGGCAGGCATTGGGCCCAAGCTCTTGGATGAAATCGCTTCCGAATCCATTGATTTTGAAACCCGCAAATCCACTGCTTTGTCATTTGCCAGTGGATTACCTGGCGGTTTGTTCATGTTCGGAACCATCCCGGCGGATATCACGCAGTTCTATATCCATGCGTTCAGGGTCATGCAAAAAATTGCTTACACCTACGGTTGGCAATCTTTCCTCGACGACGTGGAGCATATCGATGATGAAACCTTGGGCAAGCTTGCTGGCTTTCTCGGCGTGATGATGGGAGTCAGCGGGGCATCGACCACGGTAGGCCGGTTCGCTGCCCAGGTAGCAGGACCGGCTATTCAGAAAAATATAGCCAAACAGGCTCTGACAAAAACCGCCTGGTATGGTCCGATGAAACAAACGCTGAAGTTGATTGGCGTCAATGTCACCAAGCAAAGCTTTGCGAAGAGCGTCAGCAAGATTGTTCCTGTCGTTGGCGGTGTGGTCTCGGGAGGGCTGACCTTCGTTACGCTCAAGGTGCAGTCCAATAGGCTGAAGCAGCACTTGCGCGAGCTTCCGCCACCGCTAGTTGACGCAGCGGAGTATTTGGCTGCCCTTCAGGATCTGGACAAGGCCGAAACCGAGAATGGCCTGTCGGCGACGCTGAGTTCAGCAGGAGCTTCTATCCGTGACAAGGCACACAAGGTTTCGGATTCCGTGCGCGACAGCAACTTGGTAAAAGGTGGCCTGTCTGGAGCTTCTGCCGGCGTATCAAAGGCGAAAAATCTTGGGTCATCGCTGGCCGGTGCAGCTAGCGGGCGACTTGGCGGAAAGAAGCGAGCCGAACGCCAACAGGCACTCCCCGCTGCTCCGACCGATGAGCAACAGGAAACCGACGACTGATAGCCAAGCGATCTCGAACGATTCCTCAAAGGCTGGAGCAGCCGATCACAGCTTTTGGGGAAATATTCGTACTAGGACATTGCAGGATGCTGCCATGCGTCAAGAAGTCCGTCGGAGCCACGGTCACCGAACTGAAAACACAACATTGGACAATCCAAGGCTATAGCCTTGGCTATTTCAGAAGCCCGGAAACGCAGGAAACGACAGCCGACGCTACCTGGCTGATCTCGTTCTCTTTCGCCGTACGTGTGAACGACAGCCTGACAGCCGTGTGGGCCAATTCTTCTTCATAGCCCATTGCGGTGAGCACTGCGGAAGGGTCGGTCGAGCCTGCCGCGCACGCAGAACCCGAAGAGCAGAGGACTCCCCTGCGGGCCAACTCAATCAGCACCGTTTCGCCAGCGGTCTTTGGGAAGACGAAAGAGGCGATGCCACCAACGCGATGCACCGGATCTCCGGTGAGCTGGACACTTCCCGGATGCTTGGCATTGAGCTCATTGAGAATCCTCTCAATCAGGTACGGGCCAAAGTTGTCGCCTAGTCCGGCTTCGCGCTGCGCAGTTGCCGCTTGCAATGCAACGGCTATGCCAACGGCGGCAGCCGGGTTTTCCGTTCCCGAACGCAGTCCGCCCTGCTGCCCGCCACCGTGAAGCAGCGGTACAAAGCGGTGCTTGGCTGACAGGTACATCGCTCCGCTGCCCTTGAGGCTGCCGATCTTGTGCCCGGAGATGCTCAATGCGTCCACGGCGGCGCACAGTGGCTTGAGGTCAATCCAGCCGGCGGCCTGCACGGCATCCGTATGCATGATCGCCCCAGCAGCATGTGCCAGTTGGGCCAACGGCTCTACCGGCTGAATGGTGCCGACTTCATTGTTCACAGCCATCACCGAAACCACGGAAACATCCGCATCAATCAGCTGGCCTGCCGCTTCCAGATCCACGAGTCCCGTGGCCGAGACAGGGATGATGCGATGTTCGAATCCGTGGAATTCAACCAGATACTTGCAGGCTTCCAGCACGGCTGGATGCTCAATGGCGCTGGAGACCACCACACGTCCGCGGGGCTTTGCCAAGGCCGCGCCGATGACGGCAGCGTTCGCTCCCTCGGTGCCGCCGGAAGTGAAATACACTTCTTCTGCCGCCACACCCAGTTGGCCGGCTACCTGCATTCTTGCCCAGTCATTGGCGCGCTTGGCTTGCTGGCCGGCTTCATGCAAGGAAGCTGGATTGCCGAAATCCTTGGTCAGCAATGGGTTGAGCATGTCGAGAACGTCCTGGCGAGGTGGCGCAGTGGATGCGGCATCCATGTAGATCATGCAATAACCATATCCAGACCAAGGTCAATTGCTTTCACCGAGTGCGTGATGGCACCCGAAGAAATGACATCGACACCGGCCTCGGCGACTGCCGCTACGGTGGCCGCGTTGATGTTCCCGCTGGCTTCGACCACTGCTTGCCCGTTGATCAGTTCAATCGCTGCGGGAATGTCAGCCGGATCAAAGTTATCCAGCATGATGATGTCCACTCCAGCGGCGAGCACCGGCGGAATCTGCTCAATGGAATCAACTTCAACTTCCATCGACGTGGTGTGCCCCAGCCGGGCGCGCACGGATTTCAGGGCTGCGGTCAGCTGCTCGCCGTTATCCAGCAAGGCCAGGTGGTTGTCCTTGGCCATGAAAGCATCGGACAGGTTGTCGCGGTGGTTGACTCCCCCACCGCAACGGACAGCATAGCGTTCCAGGACGCGAAGTCCTGGCGTTGTCTTCCTGGTATCGGCAATGCGGGCATTGGTATGCGCAACCAGTCCTACGAGTTCGGCGGTTGCGGTGGCGATGGCACTCATGCGCTGCAAAAGGTTGAGTCCCACGCGTTCAGCGGTCAGCAAGCTCGCCGCTGGCCCGCTGACCTTGAGCAAATCATCTCCGGCGGCAAAAGCCATTCCCTCGGCAACCAGCTGCTCGACCTCCAGCTGCGCATCGACCAGCTGCATGGTCCGGGCGAATACCACCCCTCCGGAGAGCACCCCCGGCTGACGGGCCTGCACCACGGCAGTGGCCGTCGCCCCCTCGGGCACGATGGTCAGGGCGGTGAGGTCGCCACGCGGATTGTCCTCGGCAAGCGCCATTTCAATGATGCGGTCCATGGCTGCGGTGGGTACCGGATGGATCAGAGTGTTCACGCGTTCAGTTCCTTGCTCAAGAAGTTCTTGTTATTCAGCTCGCTTGGGTGCAATGTCCAGCCATAGCGCACGCTCTGGCCTGGCCCGTTGCTGGTGCTTTCGGTTGAATCCAGGCGATGGTGTGCACCTAGGCTTCCGGTACGCGCCATGGAACCTGCGGCAATGATCCGTGCGGCGATCCACAGATTGCACAGTTCTGCTTGCTCTCGCGCCGTGGCGGCTACCGGGGCACTCGTCGCCAGCATGTGGGACATTTCCTCCAGCTGCCCACCGGTGCGGTAGACGCCAAGGGCGTTGCTGGCAGCGGCTTGCAGGTGCTCAAGATCCAGCGGCGCTTCCGGGATGGACTCGGAGATCTGCCGGATGGCCAGCTCCTCGGTGATGCAGCGGGCATCCGCCGGGTCGCTGCTCACTGCCACGATAGCATCCCGGGCGAAGACCATGGCTTCGAGCAAGGAGTTGCTGGCCAAGCGGTTGGCACCATGAACTGTCGTGTTGGCGCATTCGCCGGCCGCATAGAGTCCGGGGACAGTGGTTCGTCCTGAGGTGTCAGTGTAGATCCCGCCCATGAAGTAATGCTGGGCAGCCACCACCGGAATCAGATCATGAGCCATGTCCAATCCTGAGTCGTCCTCGGTGCACGAGGCAAGCTTGGCAGTGATGGAAGGGAAACGGGCTACGAGGAATCCCTTGCCCTGGGTTTCTTCCACCGCCCGCGCGTCAAGGAAAACCTGGTGCCCGTCTTGGATTTGGCCATGGATGCCTCGGGCCACGACATCACGGGGCGCCAGTTCTGCATCCGGGTGGAGTTCAGGCATGAAACGCTGCCCAGCCTCGTTGACCAGGATGGCTCCTTCGCCACGCACGGCTTCGGACACCATGCCGGCCTTCGGATATTTGGCAGGGTCAACCAATGTTGGATGGAACTGGATGAATTCGGCATCAGCGATCACAGCACCGGCCCGGGCGGCCAAGCCAAGGCCGTCGGCGGTTGCCCCCTGGGGATTCGTGGTTGCCGAGTACAACTGCCCAATCCCGCCGGTCGCCAGCAGCACCGAGTCGGCTTCGAGCATTCGCTCCTCATTGTGGCGCAGATAGTGCACCCCGGAGACTCTTCCGTTTTGCAGCAGCAGGTCGGTGGCAAGCGCGTCCTCGATGATGCTGAGCTTGCTTTCTACCTCCAGCTGGCGCACGGCGCGCGCTAGGGTACGCACCAATGAGGCGCCAGTGGCATCCCCATTGATATGCAGAATTCGGTGGGCGCTGTGCGCGGCCTCAAGGCCGAGTTGGTAGGAACCGTCTGCATTTCGGTCAAAGTCCACAGCATAGGTTTCCAAGGCCTGCACCAGCTCTTCGCCCGAGGAGCACAGGTGTTCCACTGGTTCCAGACCGCAGTGTCCCGCGCCCGCCTTCAGCGTATCGGCAACATGCTTGGACACCGAGTCGCCGTGGGCTACGGATGCTTCGGTGACAGCCGACAGGCCACCCTGCGCGTGCTCGGAATTCGAGTCGCCGAGTTTGCCTTTGGTCAGCAGTACCGGCCGGATGCCCAGCTGCACGGCTTGCAGGGCAGCGCATAGGCCCGCCACTCCTGAGCCGATGATCACCAGCTTCTCTGGTGTTCGCTGCTCCTGGCTCATGGCTTGGCAGCCAGCATGCGCTCCAGGGCGATCTTTGCATCTGCCTGCTGTTCCTTCGGCACCGAGATCTGGTTGACCACGCGTCCGGCAACCAGCTCTTCAAGCACCCATGCAAGGTAGCCCGGGTGGATTCGGTACATGGTGGAACATGGGCAGATCACTGGATCAAGGCAGAAGATGTTGTGCTGCGGGTACTGGGCAGCCAGGCGGTTGACCATGTTGATTTCGGTACCGATGGCAAAATCAGTCGGTTCGGTTGCGGCCGCAATGGCCTTTTGGATGTAGTCGGTGGAACCGGCTTCATCCGCGGCGTCGACGACTTCCATCGGGCACTCAGGATGCACGATGACACGCACGCCCGGGAAGTCCTCGCGCGCCGTGGCGATCTGCGCCGGGTTGAAGCGCTTGTGCACGGAGCAGAAGCCGTGCCACAAAATGACCTTGGCATCGAGCAGTGTGGCAGCTTCGTTGCCGCCCAGTTCCTTGCGCGGAGTCCACATTGGCATTTGCTCCAATGGAATGCCCATTCCCTTGGCGGTGTTGCGTCCGAGGTGCTGGTCCGGGAAGAACAAGACACGGCGTCCGCGCTCGAAAGCCCACTCCAAAACGGTTGCCGCGTTGGAAGAGGTGCAAACCAGTCCGCCGTTGCGACCGACAAATGCCTTGAGCTCGGCGGAGCAGTTCATGTAGGTCACGGGGATCACCGGCATCCGCCCGTCATCGGCTTCATCCGCGTAGAGCGCGGTGAGCTCTTCCCAGCACTGCTGCACGCTCGGGCCGTCGGCCATATCCGCCATCGAGCAGCCTGCCGCAAGATTCGGCAGGATTACCGCCTGGTCCTCGCGGCTGAGGATATCCGCGGTTTCGGCCATGAAGTGCACGCCGCAGAACACGATGGCTTCTGCCTTGTCGCGGGTCAGGGCCGCATTGGCCAGCTGGAAGGAGTCGCCTACGAAGTCCGCGTACTTCACCACTTCGTCGCGCTGGTAGAAGTGCCCGAGGATCACTGCCTTGTCCCCCAGGGTTTCCTTGGCAGCAATGATGCGAGCATCAAGCTCGGCGTCGCTGGCCTTGAGATATTCTTCCGGGATGGAACCCTGTACCGGGTAGCCTGCTGGCACCGAATCGCCTTGGGAGGCGCCGGGACCGTAGCCTGCCGGCGTGTCCCACGGGTTGGACGCCAGGTCGGTGGAGCAGGTGGAGCCCGGTGCCAGCAGATTGAGCCGAGCGATGTTCTGGGCTACCGAGGCATTGGCGTTGTCAGTGATTTGGGTGCTCATGGGTTCGTCCGTTTCTTACAGGATGACGGTAAATAAGTGTGGATGATGCTTGCTAGCCGTGCAGCGGGTCGACTTCCAATGGGTCCGGCCCATGGCCCACGTAGCGGTAGAGCCGAGGAGGCCGGTGCTGTCCGCCAGCCAGATACTCATCGGTTTCCTCGATGGAAGCCGTGCTCTTGAGCGTGCGGCGGAAGTTCGCGGGATCCAGGCGCCGTCCGAGGATGGCCTCGTAGACTCCGCGCAGAGCCGCCAAGGTGAAGCGCTCTCCCAGCAGCCGATGCGCTATCTGCCCGTATTCGGTCTTGTTTCGCAGCCGCCACATGGCGTAGTCCAGGATCTTCCGGTGGTCGAAAGCCATCTGGGCAATCTGCGGATCATCGATATCGAACCAAGCCACGTTGTCGTCTTGGACCGTGGCGCAGACTTGGTCAGCGTTCAGCAGCGCAAAGTAGGCGATGGTGACCAGCCGGTGGGTTGGCGAGCGGTCGATGTCGCCGAAAGTGTAGAGCTGCTCCAGGTAGGAGGGGCGTAGACCTGTGGTCTCGGCCAAGTTGCGTCCGGCCGCTTGGCCGAGGGATTCGCGCGGATCAACTGGACCGCCCGGCAGCGCCCACATTCCGGCGTGGGGTTGGCGAACTCGACGGACCACGGGCAAGCAGAGTTTGTCAGGGCCACCGTCCTTGCCTTCGCGGATTCCCAGGATCACTGTGGAAACCGCAAGAGCGGGTGGCAGGTTGCGGCGTTCTTCGACGTTCGCCCAGCCAGGTACGGATGACATTTTTTCTTGCCTCGTTTTCAAAGCATTCGATTTCGTTAGAGTCATTCTGACATTAACACTCTTGGCACGCTAGCCCGGATCTCATTTCGCCGGTGGATAGCCTATGATCAATGGCATGACTTTGGATCTGAATCTTCGAGTGGTTCGCGCAAACGCTGAGGTGAAAAGCCCATCCGTGCTTTTCATCCATGGCTTCGCCTCATCCGGCGAATTGAATTGGGACCGCTCGCGTTGGCTGAAATATTTCACCGATGCGGGACGCGATGTCCTTCTGATTGACTTGCCCGGCCATGGAGAAGACCCTCGACGCAACGACGGCAGCTGGGCACCAAGCCAGATTCGCCAGGCGCTGGCGGCCATTGTGATGGATCTGGATGAAGGTCCAGTCGATGTCATCGGCTACTCGTTGGGTTCACGCCTTGCCTGGGAGTTCGCCGCATTCAATCCAGACCTGGTGAATCACCTGGTCATCGGAGGTCCAGGGGCCGGCGATCCGCTGGCTGCCTTCGAATTGGATCAGGCCCGCGCCCATGTCGAGACGGGCGAAAAGATCCATGATGACTACACTGCCACCATCATGCAGATTGCCAAGGCTGAGCCGTCCAATGATCTCTCGGCGCTCTTTGAGCTGATCGAAGCCATCAAGTCCGAGCCGTATGACCCTGCCGCAAAGGTACCGTCAGTCCCGACCTTGCTGGTGGCTGGAGACCAAGATGATCTCGCCACGACCATGCCGCACCTGCGTCGGTTGCTGAAGAATGCGGGGACACGCAATGAAGTGCTGTGGCTAGCAGGACGCAATCACGCCAACGCGGTTACCAGCCGCGAGTTCAAGGAAAAGGCGCTGGGGTTCTTGAATTCCTAGGCGTAATCCCACAACCAGTTGGCTGCCCTACGGATCTTTCCGTAGGGCAGTTTAGCTTTATATACTCCCGAATCAGATCGGACCAGCGCCGTAGTGCGAGACTACAGCGGCGTGTACATCAACAGGGTCAAGTCTGTGGCTTCGGTAGGAGTCAGGTTGTGCTGCTCATAGCGGGTCAGCCCCAATTTAGGGTGCCGGAACACGCGTTCGCCGGTGCGGAACCCTGCAACGTCCCGTTCATTCCAGATGGCGGCGAATTCCGGGGAAGCCGCCGAGACCCGGGCAACGATTCCGCTCTCCCCCGAAGGGCTGAGCCATCCACGCGTTTCAGCACGGAAACTTCCAACGAATCCTCGGCTTTGCACTTCCCAGTCCGGCAGCATTTCGCGCAGCTGCGCGTCGGTGAACACCAGCCACAGCAGATTCCGGTCCTCGCTCTCCAGCGACTCCACCCGCGGATACAGCTCCGCGTAGGCCCGGTTCCATCCCAGGATGGTCCAGTCAGCCGAAAGCAGGAAGGCAGGGAACTGCAACGCATCCAGCAAGCGTTGCAGGGCCGGGGTCATTCCGCCGTTGCCGATTGGCTCCAGCTCGCCGTGCCCGGCCAGCGAAAACAGGTACGAGGATTCCACCGGGGTCAGCCGGTACAAGCGTGCCAATGACTGCAAGACCTGGCGGGAGGGATTAATATCCCGGGCCTGCTCCAGCCAGGTGTACCAGGTAACAGAAACACCGGCCAAGGTGGCGACTTCCTCACGGCGCAAACCTCGCACCCGGCTGCGCCCGATCTCCGGCAGTCCGTGCGATGCCCTGTCAGCCCGGGCTCTGCGGTCCTTGAGGAAGGCCGCGAGCTCTTCTCTGCGTCTCTGGCTTGGATTCACTGGGCCCACCCCTCTGCATGGTAGTAGTACTACTAGTATCGTCACCGTCTGGGTTTGACGGCAAATATATGGTGAGATTTTAGGTATGACCACACTTCGTTCACACACTGTCACCCATGGCCGCAATATGGCCGGCGCTCGCGCACTGTTCCGCGCAGCCGGCGTGAACGGCGCCGACCTCGGGCGCAAGCCGATCATCGCGGTCTCCAACAGCTTCACCGAATTCGTTCCCGGACACACCCACCTGCAGCCGGTTGGCCGCATCGTGTCCGAGGCCATCGAGGCAGCCGGCGGCATTCCCCGCGAATTCAACACCATCGCGGTGGATGACGGCATCGCCATGGGCCACGGCGGCATGCTCTACTCCCTGCCATCCCGCGACCTGATCGCGGACTCCGTGGAGTACATGGTCAACGCCCACTGCGCCGATGCGCTGATCTGCATCTCCAACTGCGACAAGATCACCCCCGGCATGCTCATGGCCGCACTGCGCCTGAACATCCCGACCGTCTTCGTCTCCGGCGGCCCCATGGAATCGGGCCGTGCCACCCTGGTTGACGGCACCGTGCGCACCCTGGACCTGGTGGATGCCATCTCCGAGGCAGTGAACGAGAACGTCTCCGATGCCGACCTGCTGCGCATCGAAGAGTCCGCCTGCCCTACCTGCGGCTCCTGCTCCGGCATGTTCACCGCCAACTCGATGAACTGCCTGACCGAGGCCATGGGCCTCTCGCTGCCAGGCAACGGCTCCACCTTGGCCACCCACACCGCGCGCAAGGACCTGTACCAGAACGCCGGCAAGCTGGTAGTCGATATCGCCAACCGCTACTACGGCGAAGATGACGAAACCGTGCTGCCCCGCAGCATCGCCACCAAGAAGGCCTTCGGCAACGCCATGGCACTTGATATCGCCATGGGCGGTTCCACCAACACCATCTTGCACCTGCTGGCCGCCGCCCGCGAGGCCGGCGTGGACTTCGGCCTGGATGAGATCGATGAGGTCTCCCGCCGCGTGCCATGCCTGGCCAAGGTGGCACCGAACGCTGCCGGCAACGGCACCATCTACTACATGGAAGATGTCCACCGCGCCGGCGGCATCCCTGCCATCCTCGGCGAATTGCGCCGTGGCGGCCTGCTGGATGAAACCGTGCACACCGTCCACTCGGCAACCCTGGGCGAATGGCTCGATAACTGGGATATCCGTGGCGGCAAGGCGACGCAGGAATCCTTCGACCTGTGGCACGCGGCCCCGGGCGGCAAGCGCTCCTCCACCGCATTCTCGCAGTCCGAGAAGTGGGCGGCCCTGGACACCGATGAAGCAGAAGGCTGCATCCACTCGGTAGAGCACGCCTACTCCAAGGACGGCGGCCTGGCCGTGCTGCGCGGCAACATCGCTGTGGACGGCGCAGTGGTCAAGACCGCTGGCGTCGACCCATCGATCTGGACCTTCTCCGGCCCGGCTGTGGTCTGCGAATCCCAGGACGAGGCAGTGGAGAAGATCCTGAACAAGCAGGTGAAGGAAGGCGACGTAGTGGTCATCCGCTACGAAGGACCGAGGGGCGGTCCCGGCATGCAGGAAATGCTCTACCCGACCTCGTTCCTCAAGGGCCGCGGCCTGGGCAAGTCCTGCGCGCTGATCACCGATGGCCGCTTCTCCGGCGGCACTTCGGGCCTGTCCATCGGCCATGTCTCCCCCGAGGCGGCCTCCGGCGGCCTGATCGCGCTGGTTGAAGATGGCGATACCATCTCCATCGATATCCCGACCCGCGAACTGACCTTGAACGTCTCCGACGAGGTTCTGGCCCAGCGCCGCGAGCGCCTGATCGCCACCACCGGCTACCATCCGAAGAACCGCGACCGCGTGGTCTCCCCTGCGCTGCGCGCCTACGCCGCCATGGCGTTGTCCGCAGACAAGGGTGCGGTACGCGATGTCGACAGTGTGGAGCGCGCCATGCGCGAAGCCCATGAGCGCGAAGCTGCAGCCCAGAGCGCATCGCAGATATAGCCTGAAGGCTTGACCGCGGCAGCAGGCCCGGACCTCTTATGCGAATAAGGGGTCCGGGCCTGCTCTGTTTCTGCCGCACTGTTGATGCCTCGGAAACATAACGAAACCGTAGTACCTGATGAATTGCATAACTGCTCCGTTGGCGAATAGCCAGATGCATTTCAACGACGCGCCCACCTGCCAACGGCGACTACAGACTAATCGAAACGTGGCATCTTCATTTGACCGCGCTGATTTTCAAGCTCATCATCTGCTTGCTCAAAGCAACATTTCTGATGCGCGACATAGCGACAGATAGACTGCTGTTGTCTTCACTTGGCCTCAATTACTTGCTTGAGCCTTGCAACTTGCCATCATGAACCACTTCCGCAGAAAGCCCATTTCATGCCTATCCCAGAAGTTCCCGCACCCGATAATCCAGAATTCATTGGAAACAATGCATCGAGCTCCGAGTTGGCCTCACAAGCATCCGATATCGCATTGCTGGAGGTTGGTGACGGATATGCGATGCTTTTCGCTGATCATGCTCCAAAAGACGTTGATCTCCTCGGCTTCGACTTGCTGGGGCAGAATGCAAGCCAAAGCATGTTTGACCACTTCTCTACTGCAACCGGAGTAGGAAACCTGGCTGCTGTTGGCTTATCCGCATTGCCCCAACTTCAGGGACTTGTCCGCCTTGCTCCGGAATCATTGCATATATTGAACCAATCAGGTAATACGCTGATGCAGTCCGCAGGCCAGAGCATGGGCACGATAGTGAATAGCAGTGGAACCATCGTTGCACAAGCTCGATTCCTGCCCGCAGGAATAGCTCCGGCGGGTGCTCTTGGACCGGTAGCTGCTCCAGCAATGGTCCTTTTGGCCATTCAGCTCCAACTGGCTTCCATCTCGCGCAAAGTCGACGAGAACATCGAGCTAACACGAGACGTGTTGCGTGCAATCCACGAGGATCAGTGGGCCACCTTGATCGGATTGCATGAAACCAGTATTCGTGCGCTCCAGGAGGCAGACGCCGCCGGAACCGTCAACAATCATATCTTCGCCCCATTGGCTACTCGCGAAGCAGATCTGCGCAAGTGCCGAAAGTTGTTCGTCGACTTCGTGCGGAATCATGTCAAGCACCTCGCCGATGATGCCAAATCACGACGAAGCTATATCAAGCAAAATTTTGACCAGATCATCGCCGACTCCCACGGCATGTTAATGGCTGAGTTCGCTTGGTACCGCGCTCAGGTACTTCGCGGAGTCCTCATCAGCCGGGACTCGGAGGAATCAGAGGCCAACGATCGATTGCTTTCCCATCATGTCGAGGAAACGAATTCTGCGCATGAAGAAGCAATGGGTGAAGTCATCAAGTTGCTCGCAGAAGTTGAAAGTCACGTGCGCTTACTCGCGCTCCTGCCTGCTGCTCGAAGTCTTCCATTCACTGGTAAGCGCCGCAGCTTAGACGACGCGCTCAAGATGGCGGATGCGCTGGCAACTACAGTGTCTGACTTACGCAACCAGCTACACTCTGGACGAGATAAATTGGCACCAGCGGTTCCAGTCTTCAAGGAAGGCATGCCAGACAAGCTTGCAGACATTCTTACCTGGGCGCTCCCGGAAAATGCCCAGCTGTTGGCCTTGGCGGATGCGAATCAAGAAAAGCTACTCACCAACAACGTTTACCTCGGAATTACCAGTGATTCCTTCTTTGTCGCAGACCAGAGCGATCTCAACAAAGAAGGCGCCATTGAAAATGTAGTTCCCCTGGCAGATGTCCGTTACGTGCGATTCGCGGAACGGACGAAAAAGGGCCCCAAACTGGACGTCATAACCAGGGACGAGAATTACTCGTTTACTTTTGATTCTTGGGCGGCCGAAGGTGCAGCGCTTGAAGCTACTCAGCGAATGGCAAACATCTTTGCTAGCACCATGAACCTTCCCGCCGAAGAGCAACGGACGGATCCGCTGTTGGTGCCCAGCTTGGAAGGTAAAGCCGTTCAGGACCAGATCGAGTCGTAGGTCTATTCCGCCGACGGTCGGAAGTTACGTTCCGCTTCGGCCGAACCAGCAGGATTAGCATCAACGAACGGTTCACTCGCGACGCTCTCCGAATTAGTTTTGACCGCGACGTCCGCCTGGCGCACTGAACGAAGCAGGCCCGGACCTCTTATGCAAATTCGAGGTCCGGGCCTGCTCTGTTCATTCAGCATCAGCCCCTCACGCCGAATGCCGGCCCTGCCCCGAAAGGCAGGACCGGCATCCAGCTGGCGCACGGACTATGGGTTCCGGCGACGGTACCGAAGCAGGATCAATGCTCCGGCGATAATCACCATCCCTGCAGCCCCTGCCAGCCACAACGTGCCCTGGTCAAGGCCGGTTGCTGCGAGCGGTGCTGGCGGGGCAGGTGGTGCTGCCGGCGCTGGCGGTGCCGGAGGAGCTGGCGGTGCCGGTGGCGCTGCCTGCGGAGCCTCGGAGCAAACTTCCACGTCCGCCGAATCCGAATTGTTCGAGTCCTCGCCGGATGCCTCCGGGATTATCGCGGTATTCGTCATCGTCCGGCACTTGCCGGCAATGCCGTCCAAGACCAGTTCGTACGTGAACTTCTTGCTCTGCTCTTCGGCCTTGACCTTGCCCAGTTCCCGTGGATTCTCGGGATTCGTGTAGTCATCGAAGACCGTCACCATCTCATCGGTGGCCGATGCCGCTTCGAACTCCAACGGAGCCTTGGCACTGACCGTCTGCGTGGTTCCTTCCACGTCGGTCCAGCTGGCGTTCACCGTGTTCTCGTGGCCGGTGTAATCGGCCTCGGGAACCGGGGATTCGAAGGAGCAGCTGTACTTCACGGTCCGGGTCTCCCCGGCCAGGAGCATCAGCTTCCCATCCGCCAATCCTTCGATGGAGCAGGTGGCCCCTTCGATGGACAGCTTGTCTTCGAGGAGCACTTGCGTGTCCTTGAAGTCATTCGGGTTGGCCACGGTGATCTCACCGGTGACGGTGAAGTCCTGGTCTTCGTAGCCCTCCAGGTTTGCCTCGACCGTGTATTCGGCCGTGGCTTGCCCATCCGGTTCAACCTCGAACTTCGTTTCCTTCGCATCCTTGCGGATCGACCAGTCGTAGTCCCTGGCGTACTGGGCGTCGGCGCTCTTGGCGATCATCAGTCCCTGCTCGATGCACAGTTGCAGGTCCACCGAGGATTCGTCCTTGCCGTTGCCGTCAGTTTCCTCGTGCACTGCCGCGGTATTGATGTATACCGTGCAGGTACCCGCTTCGGGCTCCAATACCTGTTCGTATTCGAACTGCATTGGCGCTTGCGGGACATGGACTACCCCGAGCACCTTCGGTTCGGCCTCAGGATCCATCATGTCATCGGTGACCGTCACCGATTCGTCCGTGACTGCATCGATCGTGAAGTCGATCGGTGCTTCGGCACGCACCTCGCGGTCATCGAAGGTGGCAATCACGGTGTTGACCGCTCCCTCGAAGGCATCGGTGGTGAGCCAG
Organism: Glutamicibacter nicotianae; assembly: GCF_006539525.1. Lineage (GTDB taxonomy): Bacteria > Actinomycetota > Actinomycetes > Actinomycetales > Micrococcaceae > Glutamicibacter > Glutamicibacter nicotianae. Next base: position 589,056 of record NZ_BJNE01000001.1, read on the forward strand.
CTGGCCAGTTCGCATTCATACCGGGCCCCCAAGTTCTCCCCGGCATCGAGCACGACCTGCAATCCAGCTGCCGCTTCATCGGCATCCTCCGCATCGATCCGGCAGCTGGTGCCAGCGGTATCGATCCGGTCTTCCAAGGTGGCGGTGATGGAACCGAACTCATTCGGGTTCTGCACCATCACTTCACCGGACAGCCGCAAATTCTGCTCGGCGACTGCAGTGTTGCGAGCTTCCACCCAGTAGTGCGCGGTGAACGTGCCATCCTCATTCTGCGTGAGCTTGCTCTGGTCGATCCGCTTCTCTACCTCCCATTCGTAATCCAGGTCCACCAGCCCCTGTGCGGTCTTCTGCAGGCCCAGGGCCTTCTGGCCGCAGAGAGTCACGGTGGTCGAGTCCTCGGCCCCGGTCTGCTTGATCACCGCGGTATTGGTGAACTCCGTGCAGGTGCCGGCTTCGGCCTGGTGGCGCAGGGTGTAGTCGAAGTCGATCGGGGTGCCTTCGGCATTCCAGATCGCTTCGCCCAGCACTACCGGCGACTCGGGGTTGGTCTTGTCATCGATGACGGTGACCTGCTTGTCGGTTTCGGCATCCAGCAGGTAGTCCACCGGCGCGGTGGCCGTGGCCATCGAATCCTCGCCCCAGGTAGCCGTGACGGTGTTGCTGCCGCTGAGCTCATCCGGGGTGCCCGAGCAGCTGTAGGGCAGCTGCACCGTGGCGCCGACCCCGTCGCCGCCCACCGGAACCGCGACTTGCAGGCCCTCGGTTTGCGGATCGGCATCCTCGGCATCGATGGTGCACGTCACCCCTTCGATGCTGATCTCGTCGGTGATGGTGGCCACCGTCGAGGCCGATGCGAAGCGGTTCGGATTCACCAGCACGATCATGCCGTGCACTTCATGCCCGGAATCCTCCGAACCATCCGGAATGGCCGATACCGTGTAGGAGAAGTCGGCGGTGCCGTCTTCGGCCACGGTGACCTCGGTTCGATCGGCCTTCTTCTCAAGATCCCAGAAGTAGGTCCGGTCGAAGCTGGCTTCGGCGTCCTTGGTGAGCATCAGGTCGAGCAGGCCGCACAGCTGCACGGTCGCGTCATCCCGCGGATCCTCACCCGCATCGATATCAACCCAGGCGGTGTTCGTGTAGCTCATGCATTCGCCGGCGGGAGCATCATGCTCCAGCTGGTATTCGATGAGCACCGGCGAATCGTCGATGTCCACGGTGCCAAGCAGCACCGGTTCCTCGGGATTCGTCTGGTCATCCCAGATCTCGACCTCGCGGTCTATTTCCGCGTCAAGGGCGAACTCGATCGGCACCTGCGTGCTCGATGCCCGGTCATCGCCCCAGCTGGCCGTGGCGGTGTTGGTGCCGCCGCTGTAGGAGCCGGGGTCGACTCCTGCCGAGACATCGCAGCTGTAGCCGACGGTGATCGTGCCGTTGGCCGGGATGCTCACCAGCGATTCCGAGGTGGTGCAGGTGATGCCTTCCAGATCGACCACGTCCTGGATGGTGGCATCGATGCCGGTGTACTGGTTCGGGTTGGTGATGGTGATCTTCCCTTCCAGCACCCATCCCGAATCCTCGTGCCCGGTGTTCTCCACCTTGACCACGTAGTCCACCGGCTCGCTGGCCGCACCGTCCGTGGTGATCTTCTCGTCCTGGCCTTCGGCCAGCGACTTCTCGATTTGCCACTGGTAGGTGCGGTCATACTGGGCGTCAACGGTCTTGCTGATTTCCAGGGCCGCCTCGCGGCAGGCCTCGGCGAGCGCATTGTCCGTCGCGGTGAAGCCGTCATCGCCGGTGAGCGTGGCGACGTTCTCGAAGACCTGGCAGGTGCCTGCCTCGTCCACGGTCCACGTCACCGAGTAGTCCCGGCTTTGCGGCCCATCGGAGACGTCCACGATCCATGCCGGATCGAACTCGTGGGCGCTGTCGGTGATGGTTGCCGTGTCATTCAGCGGCGTCTGGGTCCAGTCGACTTCCGAGATCTCCACGGTATCCGAGTCCTGGCTGTTGACCGTGCTCAGCGCCTGGGCATCCCAATCCACGGTGGCGGTATTGCTGCCGTCGTAGTCAGGCTGGGATTCGAAGGTGCACGAGTAGGTCATCACCCATTCGGCCCCTGCCGGGATCACCGTCTGGAAGCCGGCTTGCTCGGCGGACATGTCCGCCACCGCTTCACCGCGCACCCCGGTGATCGTGCAGGCCACGTCCCCGCCGACATCGGCGAAGTCCTGCACCGTAACCGGCGCGTCCTGCCAGTCGTTCGGGTTGCTGAGCGTGATTTCTCCGCTCATCGCCCAGTTGCCGTCCTCGTGGCCCTCGGGGGTCACGGTGATCCGGTAGTTCGCCGTGACCTCGCCGGTATTCGGGTTGGCTGCCAGCGGCTGGCCGGAGAGCAGTTCCTTGTCCAGCGACCAGAGGTAGGAGCGGTCGAAGGAGGTGACAACGTTCTTCGCGATATCAAGATCCGCGCCGGCGCACACCGTGGTGCTGGCCGAGTCCGTGTTCTCTTCGCCCTCGCCGGTGGCCTCGTCGAGCACCGCGGTGTTGGTGTACTCGGTGCAGGTTCCGGCAACGCCCTGCAGTTCCAGGACGTATTCGAAGGCCTTCGGCGATTCCTCGGCGGTGGCGGTGCCGAGCACGACTTCCTGGCCCTCGACGGTCTGGTCATCGGTGATGGTGACTTCGCCGTCGGTCAGCTTCGATTGCTCGAAGCCGAAGCCGACTTCCGTTTCGGCCTGGCGTTCCTGGCCCCAGCTCACCGTTGCGGTATTCGTGTACTGCGCGGTGATGTCGGTGCCGGCTGGCACCTGGCAGTCGTAGTCGAGCGTGATGCTTTCCCCGTCCGCCAGCACGACCTGGAAACCGTCCGCATTCTCATCCGCGTCGGTGCCGCCGATGGTGCAGGTGGCTGAAGGGATGGAGAGCACGTCGGCGACCGTGGCCGTCAGTTCCCCGACTTGCGTATTCGGGTTGCTGATGGTGATGGTTCCTGACACCTGCTTCGCGCTGTCCTGCGCCGCGCCGGCGGTGGCCACTACCGTGTAGTGCGCGGTGACCGTGCCGTCGCCGGCGACGGTGAACTCGCTCTGGTCCACCTGCTTCTCCAGCGACCAGTCATAGTCGCGTTCGTAGCTGGCGTCCACGTCCTTCGTGATGACCAGATTCTTCTGGTCGCAGATGGACACGTCCTGCGAGTCCTCGATGTCCTCGCCAGTCAGATCCACCCAGGCGGTGTTCGTGAAGACCAGGCATTCATCGCGTGGCACTTCATAGGTGATCTGGTAGCTGAAGCTCTTTGGAGCGTCGGCGTAGTTCACCGTGCCCAGCAGTACCGGGTCGCCGGATGGATCAGCCTGGTCATCCCAGACGTCGACGGTTGCATCGGTGGTCTCATCGAGGGTGAATTCGATGGGCACCGGCTGGCTTTCAGCCTGCAGCCCATCGCCCCAGGTGACAATCGCCGAATTGGTGTGGCCGGTGTAGTCGGCCTCGGCAACGGCCGATGCATCGCAGGTGTAGTCCACGGTGATCGAGTCGCCGCGCGGCACCACTTGCTGCATGCCCGCCATGCCCGGATTCGAGTCCTCGGCCACGATGGTGCAGGCGGCCGAGAGGGTGTTCTCGTCGCTGATCGTCACTTCGAGATCTTCGAAGTCGTTGGGATTATTCACGGTAATGGATCCGGAAAGCTGCTGCCCGGAATCCTCATAGCCGGTGTTGTCCACCAGCAACGTGTAATCGACGGTAGCTGTTCCGTCTTCCTCGACCACGACATCTGGCCGCTGGCCTTCGGCCAGCTGCTTGTCGATGCTCCACAGGTAGGTGCGGTCATAACTGGCCGTCGCGTCCTTGGTAACGGTCAGGCCTGCCTGGCGGCATGCCTCGACCTCGGCGTCATCGCTCTTGACCAGCTGGTTGCTGCCGGTGATCGTGGCGGTGTTCATGAAGCTCTGGCACGTGCCTGCTTCGTCCACGGTCCAGGTGTATGAATAGGTCCTGGTCTGCGGGCCATCGGAGTAGCTGATGGTCCAGGCCGGATCGAACTCATGCAGCGGATCGGTGACGGTCACCGTCTCGTTCAGCGGTGTCTGCGTCCAGTCGTCCGCATCGACGTCAACCACCTTGGTTGCGTTGGCTGACGGAGTGGACGCTTCGCTGGCTGACCAGGTGACCTCGGCGGTATTGCTGCCTTCATAGTTCGGCTGCGATTCAAAGGTGCAGCTGTAGGTGAAGGTCAGCGTTTCGGAGGCATCCAGAGTCGCCTGGAAGCCCGGAGCGGCCGGATCGGCATCCATCGTGTCCGGGTCGTCGACAATGCCGACCACCTGGCAGGTGGCGTCGCCGCCCACATCGACCTGGTCGGTGACGGTCACGTCAACCGATTGCCAATCGTTGGGGTTGGTTACGGTGATGGTTCCGCTCATGGCCCAGTCGCTGTCCGTGTAGCTTTCGGGAGTGACGGTGACCGAGTACTCGGCGGTGAATTCGCCGGTTTCAGGATCCGCGGTGAACGGCTGCTCGCCCAGGGCATTCTTGACGATGCTCCAGTCGTAGCTGCGGTTGAAGCTGGAGACGACCAGCTTCTCGATGCTCAGGTCCTGGCCGATGCAGATTTCCACCGTGGCATCATCGGTCAGTGTTTCCCCGTCATCCGTGGCGAGGCTGGCGATGTTCTTGTAGTCGGTGCATTGGCCGAGCACGCCATCCCATTCGATGGTGTAGGCGAAGGTCTTCGGACTGTCAGCTACCGTGACCGTGTTGCCGCCCTCGATGCCCGACAGGTCGAATTCGCTATCGGTGACAGTTACTTCGTCATCCGTCACCGTTGGCGAAACCTCCGCGAAGTCGTAGCCGGCCGAGGCGCTGGCCTGGCCATCGGTGCCGTAGTAGTCCTCCGCGTCCCAGGTTGCCGTGACCGTGTTGGTGCCGGCGCTGCCGGCGCTGGTTCCCTCGGGCAGGTCGCATTCGTAAGTGAAGGACGTCTCGCCTGGCTGTATGGTCAGCGGGTTGGTGATCGGCGATCCGCCAGCGGAAATGACGCAGTTGGCGCCGTCGAGCTGGTCGACCAGGGAAACCCCTGTCATCGCCGTATCATTCGGGTTGTTCACGGTGATGGTGCCGGACAACTCGAAGTTGCTGTCCTGGGCCTCGCTGGCGGTGGCGACCACGTTGTAGTCGACCTCCACTCCGGTGGCCGTCGCCTCTACCGTGGCTTCCTGGCCTTCGGCCAAGGACTTGACCAGATCCCAGTCGTAGTCGCGGTCATAGGATGCCTGGACATCCTTTTGGAGCGTGAGCTCCTCATAGGTGGTCTTCGTATTGGTGAAAGTACAAGTGACTTCATCATTGTCGACCAACTCGAAGGTGATGGAAGTCCCGCTGCGAATTGCGGCGGCACCGGTGCAGGTGATATCAGACAGAGTCCATCCCGCTGGCAGGCTGTTCTCTGTAACGGTTACCGTGGATGGAGCCACGGTGTAGGTGACGCTGCTTGGCAGGTCCGCACCTGTATCTGAATCCGCGCTGTCATCGAGGTTGAATGAAGTCGAGTCGCCGAAGCGGTCCTCAGCGAGCGTGAACGCGAAGTCCGTGCCGTCGGCAGGTACTGCGTCCTTGATGATGGTCACGAAGCCCGCTTGGACCGCACCTGCCTGAATCTGGTTGTCCCGTTGGCCAACGGACTTGCAATTCAGCGATGAAATCACGACGTGATACGGTGACCCGTTGATCGACGAAGCGCCAGTGCCCGGCCCGTGATCCAGTTCGGAGGCGATATGCGCATCGAAGAGCAGAGTGACGTCTGATTCTTCGCCTTCGGCTCCGTCGACCCACAGCGTGATATAGACGGTGTCGACGCGGTCATCCCCGCTCCCCTCGACAACGGTCCAGCCCGTGATCTCGGCCCCCGTAGCGGATTGGTTGAGCAGATAGTCGTAGGCCCACTTGCCGGCCTGCTTGACCTGGTACTTGATGACCAGCTCATTCTCGCCTGCTGGCAACGTCATCTCGACGCGCTGGTGCACGACGCCGCCTTCATAGAGGCCGTCGTGCACGTTGCCGTTGGCATAGTCCGGCATCTCGTCTGACTTCTGCATGAAGGTGTCGACCGAACCCTCGCCTGCGTTGTACTCGCAGGTTACCGGTTCCCCTGGCTCTAGGGCCGCGGCAGCAAGCGGCTCGCGGGCCGCTGCCGAAGACTCGGCAGACTCTTCCGATTCCGAAACTTCGGCCTTCGGCTGCGCAAGTTTCGGCGAAGCCGTGTCCTTCAGCTTCTTTTCCTGCTTGGGTGCCACCGATTCCACACGTTCGGATTTAGGTGCTGGTTTCGTGGTTTCCGCTGATTTTGGCTGGTCTGGCTTCTCAGATTCTGGTGCAGGTGCCGGGTCCGGCTCGAGTTCGGCTACTGCATCTTTGTCAGGAGCCGATGCCTTGGTACGATTTTCTGCTTCAGCAGCTGGCGATTCCTCCGCCGTGGTTGCCTCTGAAGATTCCTCAGCTTCGACCGCTGTTTCCTCTGTGGACTTCGTGTCCACGGCGGCTGCGGAGTCCTCCGATTCAGTTGCCGGCTGTGTGGCCGCGGTTTCTTCCCCAACAGAAGTTTCGGCGGCAACTGCCATGCCCGGAATGGTCATGACAAAACACAAGGAAATTGACGAAATTATCGCCAAAAATGGCTTTAAAGATCCTTTTAAAATAGTTTTGCGGCGTGAATTTGGCACAAAAGTGCCACGCCTTTGATGCCTAGACATTTCTCCCCCATACAAGAATGTCCAGAGTGGATCGCGCGGCGTGTAAGTGCGATCCACCCGAAAAAGAGCGAGCGGTAGTAAGGCTCTGACCTCAGATAATAAAAGCCTGGCCTAAGATGCAGCCACCCCATGTGGCTCAACTGCTCAGGATAAGTTCCCCAATGCATCTAAAGATGCGAAATGAATGCGAGTGTTTCAATTCGTCTTTAAATCCCCCAATTCAAGACAACGATATGCCGACATCCTACGCCGGGATCCAGATTTTTACCAGCAGTTAGAGGGAAATAATTTTGGCACAGAATGAAGCAAATGATGCACTTCTTCCTCTGTGGATTAAACCGTCTTGTCATCCCCGCTATTCTCGATCCTGGCACTGTCCGAACACCGGAATCGCGCGGTCGGGACATCCAGATCGACCCCATTTAACGGTGCACGCCATACCGCGGGGCCATGTCTGGTTCCGCTGCGCGCAGGGCTCCCAGCGTCACCTGTTCCGTGATCCCTGCTGCGCCCGGAGGAAGGCTGGGAGTTCAGCGTGCCAATCGCCTTTGGAGGCCCCATGGCAATCGACGCCACGGCGCTCCGCACAGGGCGCCTCGCGCGCAACGAACTCAAATACACCCTTCGATCAGTAACTTGACTAGCGGGTCTGACTAGCAAAGTAAAAATACATCTCAATCTGATAAAGGTTACGCGTTTCTCTTGATTAGGCTTGGAGGTTGCAGTTGGCTCGGGTAATTTTTGTATGGTGAAAAGAGCAACTCTATGAGCCAACGCCGCGCGTTCCGCCGCGTTTTCCTTCCCGCTGCCTGGCTGGTCATCGGCGCCTTGATCGCCGTCAGCCTCGTGAAGCTCGCGTTTGCCGGCGGTACTTCCGCCGCCGACGACGACCTGTTCCCCACCGGAGAAATCCCAGCCGAGACCGTTTTTGCCGAAAAAGCAACGGTCGAGAACAAGCTGACCATCCCCGGAACCATCAGGCTCACCGAATCCAAAGAGCTGAACGCTCCCGTGGACGGCGTCGTCAACTGGGCCTTCGTCAAACCGGGTGACAATGTCTCCCTTGGCGACCGCATCTTCCAAGTCCGCACAGAGTCTCAGCCTGAAGTCGCTGAAGCCAGCGTCTCGGACACCGAGAGTTCCGAAGGCGAAGAGCTGCCCCTGGAAACTGCTCCCATCGTGAAGTACCACGATGTCTACGCATCGGCCACCGGCAAGGTAGGCGCTTTCCAGATCGAGATTGGCGATGATGTCACCAAGGGCACGGGCCTCGGCTCCATCCAGCCGCAGGAATTCCTGGCGGCCGGTTCGATCGATCCGCTGGATCGCTACCGCCTGATGGACGAAACCCTCGAAGCAACGATCACTATTGACGGCGGGCCGGAGCCCTTCACGTGCAAGGATCTGTCTGTCGGGGACAGCGCGTCGAAGAAATCCAACGCCAGCACGCAGGACCAGGATATGGAATCGTCCATGGATCCAATGGCCACCGGCGAATCCCCGGAGAGCTCTTCAAGCAGCGAGATTTCTTGTGCTGTTCCAGCTGACGTCGTGGTCTTTGATGGGCTGAGCATGAACATGGAAATCGATGCTGGCACCGTTGAGGATGCAGTGACTGTACCGGTATCGGCAGTTCGCGGCTTGGTTGGCCAGGGCGCGGTGTGGAAGCTGGATGAGAACGGCAAGGAAATCCGCACCGAAGTAGAGCTGGGCGTGACCGATGGAAAGATCATCGATGTGGTTTCCGGGCTGAAGGACGAGACCGAAATCCTTCGGTTCGTCCCGGGATCCACCCCGGCGCCAGGTGAAATGATGCAGATGGAGCCCTACCCAGATGAGTGGTGAGCCATTGCTGAAGCTCGAGGACGTCACCCGCAGCGTCCGGCTGCCCGATGACAGCGAGCTGCACATCCTCAACGGGATCGATCTCACCGTATCCGAGGGAGACCACATAGCCATCGTCGGACGTTCGGGCACCGGGAAGTCCACGTTGCTGAACATCCTGGGCCTGCTTGATCGTCCGACCAGCGGCAGCCTGCTGTGGCGCGGCAAGGATGCCGCCCGGCTGAGCGCCAAGCAGGCTGCTCATGCCCGCGGCCGCGACCTCGGGTTCGTCTTCCAGCAGTTCAACCTCCTGCCCGGACGCACTGCGCTGGAGAATGTCATGGCTCCGCTGATGTATGCCAGCGGCCGCGATTTCTGGAATCGGCGCAAGCTGGCCACCGAGGCGCTGGAACGCGTGGGACTGGGCGGACGCCTGGATTCCATGCCGCAGACTCTCTCGGGTGGCGAGCAGCAGCGCGTGGCGATTGCCCGCGCGCTGGTGCGGCGCCCTCGCGTGGTGCTCGCCGATGAGCCCACCGGCGCATTGGACGTCAGCACTGGACGTGCCGTCATGGAACTGCTGGATTCCGCCACGGTTGATTCGGGCGCGGCCCTGATCACCATCACGCACGACAGCAACGTGGCAGCCCTGGCGCGCGAGCAGTTCCGCCTCGATTCAGGGCGGCTGCATCCGCTCAGTGAGGTGGTGGTGCCTTGAACGCCCTTGCACGCCTGGCCACCGGATTTGCCGCAGCATTGCTGGAGGCGTGGCAGGAACTGCGCATCCACAAATTGCGGGTGCTGCTCTCCTTGATCGGCGTGACCGTTGCCGTGGCATCGCTGACCACCGCCCTGGCCGGCGCCGGCATGGCCCGGCAGATGATGACCGAAACCCTTGAACGCGACGGCCGTCCCGCAATGATCACCACCTATGCCTTCGATGCACGCTCGGATGGGGGTCCGCAGGGCGATGATTCGGTGGCGCAGGCTTTCGAGAAGACCAGCGCGCGCTTCAAAATCGACTACACCACGATGATCGGCCGCAGCTACGACCAACAGGTTGTATCCCAGGGCGTTGCCCTGGACGCGGAAACCCTGGTGGTCGAACCGGATTACGCCCCGATGCATCGGCTTGTCATGACCGAAGGGCGCTGGCTGGAATCCGAGGATGCGCAAAATCTGTCACCCGCCGTGGTGGTTGACCAGAACATCATCAGGGAATTGGGGCTGGAAGGCCAGCAGCTGCCATTCACCGTCGACTTGGTGAGCAACGGCAACGCCGTCTCCGTCACGGTCATCGGCACGTCCAGCTCCCGATCCTTCGGGATGTCCGGCCAGCTGTGGATGCTGCCGGCCACCTATGAGCACTGGTTTTCGGAGCGCGCCCCGCTGAATGAGGTGTCCTACAAGATGTGGGTGCCTATCGAGGGATCCGAGGAGCTGGCCATGCACTTTGGCCAGCAGATGCAGGCCGAGCTTCCGGGCTATACCGTCGATTCCCATCGCGAGGATTACCTGATGTGGGGTGCTGATGAAAGCCTGAAGCAGTTGGCATTGGTGGTTTCCGGCATTGCTGTGATCATCTTGCTGCTTGGTTCGCTGAGCCTGCTGAATGTTTCCATGGTGACCATGAAGCAACGCATCCGCGAAGTTGGCATCCGCCGCAGCTTCGGCGCCACCACCGGCCGGGTTTTCTTCTCGGTCATGATGGAGAGCGTGGTAGCCACCGCGGTGGCCGGCGGCCTGGGCGTGCTGATCTCGGTAGCCCTGGTTTCCAATGAGAGCCTGCTGAACATGGTGCTCGCTACCGAGCTGGACCAGATGCCGCCCTTCCCGCTCGATGCCGCACTGCTAGGCATGGGAGTCTCCGTAGCGGTGGGTGCCCTCACCGGCGTGCTCCCAGCGCTGGTGGCAGCACGTGTGAAGATCGTGGATGCCATTCGCGTCTAGGCCACGGTCTGCACTGCCAGTTGAGTAACTGAATAGCACGAAGCGTTGGCCGGGGAATTCTCTCCGGCCAGCGCCGTTTTTAACGCGGCTTTCAACCTTTAAGGGTCCCTATCGGAATACCGGATCCGCCGGTCCCCGGCCTCCGAAAGGCATTCCTGTCGGCAATTGTGCGCTATCGTACATTCAATCTGATTCCCAGATTTCGTCGATTCCGGAAAACTTTCGACTGCGCCAAATTTCCTGTGATTCCGCGGATTTTCCGCCCTGCCTCGCGGGCGTTTCGAAAGATTCCCGCGTCCCGCTTGACACCGTCTGAGATTGGGAGCACACTGATCGTATACGATTTGATGTACGAGATGATGTTCGACGAAAGCAGGCCGATCAACGGTGAGCAATATTGTCCCAGTAACCGAAGAGACCTTCGCGCAGGCAGGCAAGATCCTGGCCGTACACCTGAGCTACTCCTCGCGTGCGGCGCAGCGTGGACGCACCCCGAAGTTCCCCAGCTACTTCATGAAGGCCACCAGCTCGCTGGCCGCCAGCGGTTCCACCGTGGAACGCCCTGCCGGCACCGAGCTGCTCGCCTTCGAGGGCGAAATCGCACTGATCATCGGCAAGGCCGCCCGCCGCGTCTCGGTTGAGGACGCCTGGAGCTACGTCGGACAGGTCACCGCATCGAACGACCTGGGCGTGCACGACATGAAGTACGCGGACAAGGGCTCGAACATCCGCTCGAAGTCCGGCGACGGCTACACCCCGGTCGGCCCCAACGCGCTGGATGCTTCCACCCTGGATCCTGCCAAGCTCCGCGTGCAGACCTGGGTCAACGGCCAGCTCGCCCAGGATGCCGACACCTCCGAACTGCTTTTCTCGCTTGCCACCATCGTCGCCGACCTGTCCCAGCAGATGACCCTGCAGCCAGGCGATATCATCCTCACCGGCACCCCGGCCGGCTCCACCGTCTTCTTCCCGGGCGACGTCGTCGAGGTCGAGGTCACCGACCTGGTTTCCGGAGCATCCACCGGCAAGCTGAAGACCACCGCCGCCGAGGGCACCGAAGCCTTCGCCGCATTCGGCAACCAGCCAAAGGTCACCGACAAGGACAAGGAAGACGCCTACGGCGATCGCGAGACCGCCGGCATGGAACCCCTGATTACCGGCAAGTCGGTGCTGACCGACAAGGTCCGCGAGCAGCTGGCCTCGGTCGCCACCGCCACCCTGTCCGCCACCCTGCGCAAGCGCGGGTTGAACAACGTGAACATCGAGGTTCCCGGTGCCACCAAGGGCATGCAGCGCGTGATCGGCACCGCCCGGACCCTGCGCTACATCCCGAACCGCGAGGACCTGTTCAAGGCCCACGGCGGCGGCTACAACATGCAGAAGCAGTCCATCGACTCGCTCAAGGACGGCGAAATCCTGGTCATGGAAGCCCGCGGCGAGACGGGTTCGGCCACCCTGGGCGACATCCTGGCCCTGCGCTCCCAGCAGCTCGGTGCCGCCGGCATCATCTCCGATGGCGGCGTGCGCGACCTGGACGCGGTATCCAACCTTCAGATCCCGGTCTTCTACAACGGCGCCCACCCGGCAGTGCTCGGCCGCAAGCACGTGGCCTGGGACAAGGACATCACCGTGGCCTGCGGCGGCGTGTCCGTGCAGCCGGGCGACGTGATCGTGGCCGACTCCGATGGCATCGTGGTCATCCCGCCAGCCATGGTGGCCGAGGTGGCCGCCGAGGCAGCGGTGACCGAGTCCAATGACGAATTCATCTTCGCCATGGTCAAGCGAGGCCACGGCATCGAGGGCCTGTTCCCGATGAACGCCGAGTGGAAGGCCAAGTACAACGCCTGGAAGGACGCAGGCAGCCCGGATCTGGACTCATGGTCGCTGTAATGACCGCATCCAAGTCCGAGGCAGCCTACCAGCTGGTTTCCGAGCGCATCGTCAACGGGGCATACTCCCCCGGCTACCGGCTGGTGCTGGGCACCATCGCCGATGAGCTGGGCTGCTCCGTGGTCCCGGTGCGCGAAGCGATCCGCCGGCTGGAGGCCGAAGGGCTGGTCCACTTCACCCGAAACGTCGGGGCGACGGTGGCCCACGTGGATTCCACGCTCTACCTGCACACCATGCAAACGCTGATGATCATCGAGCCGGCCGCCACCGCGCTGGCCGCCGATGCCATGGACGCCAAGTGGCTGGCCAAGGCGCGGGCGCTGAACGAGAGTATGCGCCAATGCCTGGAGGATTTCGACCCGGTGTCCTTCACGCGAATGAACACCGAATTCCACCAGCTGCTCTACGGCCAGTGCCCCAACCCGCACATCCTGGACCTGGTCCAGCGCGGATGGCGGCGGCTGGCGGCGATGCGTGCGAGCTCCTTCACGCACATCCCGAACCGGGCCCGCGCCTCGGTTGAGGAACACGAGAAGCTGCTGGATCTGATTGCCGATCACGCCACCCCGGCGCAGATCGAGGCCGCGGCGCGCGAGCACCGCGCCCACACCCTGAACGCCTACCTCAAGGCTGCCGGCATGGCACCGAGCGCCATCTAGCCGGCAGCCCCTGCACTACCCATAGTTTTGCCCAAAGCCATCCGGTGAAAACACCGGGACAACGCACGAAAGGAACTGCCATGAGCAAGCACTTCGTACCGGAAAATCTCCCAACCCACCTGCAGCACTACATCAACGGCGAATTCGTTGACTCCATCGGCGGAGCAACCTTCGACGTGCAGGAACCGGTCACCAACACCAACTACGCCACCGTCGCCTCGGCACAGCCAGAGGACGTGGACCTGGCCGTCGCCGCCGCAAGCAAGGCATTCAAGGAAGGCCCATGGTCCAAGATGCTGCCGCGCGAGCGTTCCCGCGTGCTGCACAAGATCGCCGACATCGTCGAGTCCCGCGATGAGGAGCTCTCGCTGCTGGAGTCCTACGACTCAGGCCTGCCGATCACCCAGGCCAAGGGCCAGGCACGCCGCGCCGCCGAGAACTTCCGCTTCTTCGCCGACCTGATCGTCGCCCAGGTGGACAACACCTTCCGCGTCCCGGGCCGCCAGATGAACTACGTGAACCGCAAGCCGATCGGCGTCGCCGCGCTGATCACCCCATGGAACGTCCCGTTCATGCAGGAATCCTGGAAGCTGGCCCCGGCCATCGCCACCGGCAACTCCGTGGTCCTGAAGCCTGCCAGCTACACCCCGCTGTCCGCCACCCTGTGGCCAGAGATCTTCCGCGAAGCCGGCCTGCCAGAGGGCGTCTTCAACCTGATCTTCGGCTCCGGCGGCGTGGCCGGCGACTACCTGGTCAAGCACCCGGACGTCCCGCTGGTCTCCTTCACCGGCGACTCCTCCACCGGTGCCACCATCTCCACCGCGGCCGCACCGTTCTTCAAGGGCCTCTCGCTGGAGCTGGGCGGCAAGTCCCCGGCCGTCGTCTTCGCCGACGCCGACCTGGAAGCCGCATTGGACGCCACCGTCTTCGGCGTGTTCTCGCTGAACGGCGAGCGTTGCACCGCCGGTTCCCGCGTCCTGGTCCAGCGCGACATCTACGATGATTTCGTTGCCAAGTTTGCCGAGCGCGCCAAGAACATCCGCGTCGGCCTGCCGAGCGACCCGAAGACCGAGGTCGGCTCGCTGGTCCACCCGAACCACTTCGACAAGGTCATGAGCTACATCGAGATCGGCAAGAACGAAGGCCGGCTGCTGGCCGGCGGCGGCCGCGCCGAAGGCTTCGAGAATGAGGGCAACTACGTCGCCCCGACCGTGTTCGCCGATGTCGCACCGGATGCGCAGATCTTCCAGGACGAGATCTTCGGCCCGGTCGTTGCCATCACCCCGTTCGACACCGACGAGGAAGCCCTGGAGCTGGCCAACAACACCAAGTACGGCCTGGCCGCCTACGTGTGGACCTCGAACCTGAAGCGCGCGCACAACTTCGCGCACCAGATCGACTCGGGCATGGTGTGGCTGAACTCGAACAACGTCCGCGACCTGCGCACCCCATTCGGCGGCGTGAAGGCGTCGGGCCTGGGCCGCGAGGGCGGCTACCGCTCGGTGGACTTCTACACCACCCAGCAGTCCATCCAGATCACCCTGAACGAAGCGCACTCCCCGAAGTTCGGCGTCTAGGAAGCACCAGCTTCCCACCACTAAATTTTTTGCTTGCAAAGGAGCACATCATGAGCAAAGAGATCGCAAACCCGATCCCAACCCCTTCGGTGCCAGCGCCGGATATCCTGCGCTGCGCCTACGCCGAACTGGTCGTCACCGACCTTGAGCGCTCGCGCAACTTCTACGTCGACGTGCTGGGCCTGCACGTGTCCTACGAGGACGAGAACCAGATCTACCTGCGTTCCTTCGAGGAATTCATCCACCACAACCTGGTGCTGACCAAGGGCCCAGTGGCAGCGCTGAAGGCGATGGCCTTCCGCGTGCGTTCCACCGAAGACGTGGACAAGGCCGAGGCCTACTACAAGGAACTGGGCTGCCGCACCGAGCGCCGCAAGGAAGGCTTCGTCAAGGGCATCGGCGATGCAGTGCGCGTCGAGGATCCACTGGGCTTCCCCTACGAGTTCTTCTTCGAGACCACCCACGTCGAGCGCCTGCACATGCGCTACGACCTGTACTCGGCCGGCGAACTGGTCCGCCTGGACCACTTCAACCAGGTGACCCCGGACGTGCCGCGCGGCCGCAAGTACCTGGAGGACCTGGGCTTCCGCGTCACCGAGGACATCCAGGACGACGAAGGCACCACCTACGCAGCCTGGATGCACCGCAAGGGCACCGTGCATGACACCGCCCTGACCGGCGGCAACGGCCCGCGCCTGCACCACGTAGCCTTCTCCACCCATGAGAAGCACAACATCATCCAGATCTGCGACAAGATGGGCGCACTGCGCATCTCGGACCGCATCGAGCGCGGCCCAGGCCGCCACGGCGTGTCCAACGCGTTCTACCTGTACATCCTGGATCCGGATGACCACCGCATCGAGATCTACACCCAGGACTACTACACCGGTGATCCGGACAACCCGACCATCACCTGGAACGTGCACGACAACCAGCGTCGCGACTGGTGGGGCA
Source organism: Glutamicibacter nicotianae (assembly GCF_006539525.1). GTDB lineage: Bacteria > Actinomycetota > Actinomycetes > Actinomycetales > Micrococcaceae > Glutamicibacter > Glutamicibacter nicotianae. Next base: position 604,662 of record NZ_BJNE01000001.1, read on the forward strand.
ACCCGGTTGTGCCTTCGTGGTACACCGAAGCCTCCAAAGTCCTGGACCTGGATGGCAACGTGCAGGAAATCGTCGAGCGCACCGACGACTCCGAACTGGAAGTCACGATCGGCGCGGACGGCTTCTCCTACACCCGTGCCGGTGACGAGGACGGCTCGTACCACGGCCAGGCATCCAAGGGCTTCAAGCTGGGCAACCAGCTCTAAGCCAGGCAAGCTCCCCTAGACCTGGAGCTTGGCAGCTTCCCTGAGCTGCAGCACAAGAATCCCGGGACATCAGCGAATTCCTTCTCCGATGCCCCGGGATTCTGCTTTTTCAGGCTTCGTTCTTCCAAGGAATTCAGACCCGGGCAACGCGCCGTTCGCGCACCGCCTTGCGCCAGCCATCGGCGATGTCCCAACCGACCCCGATGGCGATCCCGAACCCGAGCAGCACCGCCAGGATCCGGAAGACTCCCCCGTTGCCTGCGGCATCCGCGTTCCCGGCAGCGAATTCCTCGCCTCCGGCCTGGGCGATGAACGAGAGGAACTCGGGGTTCACCAGCTCGCCGCCCAGCAGCAGGACCAGCACCCAGGCCGCGAAGAGCAGGGCAAGCACGGTGTTCAGCGCTGCCAGCGCGGTAGTCCAGCGGCGCTGGGCATAAAGCGCGAAAGCGAAGACTGCTTCTAGCACCATCAGGCCGAACAGCGCGCCGATCCACCACGGCCACAGTCCCGGATTGAGGATCGCGATCGGCTCGCCGCCGGTCGGGAAGAATCCGCGCACCGCATCCCACACCACCGCCACGGCGGCGATGGCCAGGAACACCAGCGAGGCGATCAGCTCGCTGCGCCCGGCGCCATCCTCCTGGACCTCAGGCAGCTGGTCGACATCCCACTTCATGCCGGTGTCCGCGCCGGTGCGCTCGAGCACGACGAAGACCAGCGTGGTCCAGAAGACCAGATGCACGGCCACCTGCAGCCCGATGGCCAGCGCCTGGACGAGGCTCTCGCCGACCTCAGCTCCGGAGAGCAGCTGGCCCAGCAGCACCGCGCCGACCACGCAGACCGGTACGATCCACAACAGCAGCTTCAGCAGCCGCCACCAGGTCAGGTAGTACTTCGGACCGATCAGGTGCAGCGGCCGGTCCGCGTAGCCCGCGGCAAGCAGGCCGGGATCGCCCAGCTCGGACAGGACTTCGCGTTCAGCCTCGTCCGCGGCCTCACCCTGGTCCGTGCGCGCCTCGATCGCGTCGGCAATCAAGGCTTCGAGCTCGGCGCGGACGTCGTCCTGCAGTTCGGGTTTCAGGCTCCGGATGGTGGCCGAGATGTAGCGTTCGGTCAAGGTGGCAGTCATGTCAGTGCTCCTCTTTGGTGAGCGAGGCGATCGCCGTGGTCAGGGATCGCCATTCGGTGGTCAACGCGTCAGCGAGACGGATGCCGTCGAGCGAGGTCCGGTAGAACTTGCGTGGCCGCGCCTCCTCGGTGTTCCACTCGCTGGTGAGGTACCCCTGCTTCTCCAAACGACGCAGCAGCGGATACAGGGTGTTGGCGTCAGTGGAGAAACCATGATCGCCAAGCTGCTCCAGCAGGCTGTAGCCATACCCGGCGCCGCGCAGCAGCTGCAGGCAGGCCAGTACTACGGTGCCGCGTCGCAGCTCTTGCAGCTGGGTGTCGAACTCTTCCATGTCGACTACATTACTGTGTGCTACACACTACAGTCAATGACACATTAGTGGGAATTGTGGGTTTCGATACTTACTGACGTTGCTTGGCGGACGGTCATGGTGCAGACGATGCCAGAGAAAACATGTCGAGCGCATAGCGACAGGAGCAATAGATGCTAGCCCGGCAGGGATGCCGGTCTCCGTAAATGCCGAACGCAGCACGGTACGGATGGTGCACTCATGGCAGTCATTTGCCACAAACTGGACCTCGTTCTGCCAGCACGTGGCGCAAACCGCGATCAGCTCAATCAAGTCATTTATCCACACTCAGCGCCCTGTGCAACGTTCGGAAGCTGGCGGATTTTCCCGCGAATCAACTTGTTCCAGTCGACATCGCAGATCGGCGCGGATTCAGCATGGCACGCAGCAGTCATTCACCCCGCTACGGAAATCATGCAGGCCAGAACACGTCAAGTCGATCCATACGGAGAGTCGACTTCGGGCCGGACTTTGCGGTTCAGATCATTCACCCTGCGGACTTGACCACAACCGGCCAGGACAAGCCACAGCCCAGTTACCCATGCGGACAATGGCAACAGCCAGCGGTCGGCAGCGTGAACGACGAGGATAGCGATTGAAGAGGTGCAATCCGTTCAGGTTGCCAGTTGGAACCGCGACCAGCCCGAACAATAATTTGATCGGCTTGGGTAGGAATACCCAAACAACCCCATCGCTACCGCCCCGGAATGCCTTGCAACTACCGGCCCTCTTTCAGCAAAGCAACATCCGAGACCATATCTATGTGCTCACCCATCGCCTTGGCTGCACCTTGGGCATCTTGACGACGAATGGCATCAGCGATCTTGCGGTGCGACTCGAGGGAACGCTCCGGACGCCCCGGCTGCCCCAGGGATTCCAAACGGGTTTCAAGCACCATTTCCGCAATGAACGCCATCAGCTTTTCCAACACCGAGGAGTTGGCCGCTGCGGTGATCGCCTCGTGGAAGAGCTCATCGCCGCGGGCGCCCCGTCCTCCGTCGCTGATTTCGGAATCCATTACTTCCAGCGCCTGGTCGATTTTGCGCAGGTCCGCGTCGGTGCGGCGCTCAGCGGCGAGTGCGGCGAGCTTGACCTCCAAAGTGCTTCGCGCCTCGACAATTTCGGGCAGCCGGTTCTTATGCTCACGCAGCTCACGCAGGACCGTGGCAACACTCGGGCGATGCACGAGCACCGCGCCGGTGCCATGCTGCACGTCGATAACCCCGAGTACTTCCAGCGCTACCAAGGCCTGGGCCAGGGTCGCGCGGGAGACGCCGAGTTGTTCCGCCAGCTCACGCTCTGCCGGCAGATGATCCCCTGGCCCCAGCTGCTCTTCTTCAACGAAGGCCAGGATCTGCTGCATCAACTGCTCATAGAGCCGTGGACGCTGCACCTTTGCAAACGTCCGGGCTTTCTTAGCTTCAGCCACAACCACTCCCCACCTGAAAATCTGTCTTCCTCAAACTTACACCGAAAATTTCCTTGACAAGACACTAAGAGTCTAGGAGGCTAGGCCAGTAAGCCAGTGACGCCAATCACAGCAAAACCACTCAGTGCAAAGCCTCCCGAAAAGGAATCCACATGTCTGTCGCACTCGTCTCCATCATCGTTCTGGCGGTGATGTTCATAATTGCCACGATGTTCCCCATCAATATGGGCGCTTTGGCCTTTGTCGGGGCCTTTCTTCTCGGCACGATATTCCTCGGCATGGATGCCAAGGACATCCTCGCAAGCTTCCCCGGAGGGCTGTTCTTGACTCTGGTGGGTGTCACCTACCTTTTTGCCATAGCCCAAAACAATGGAACCATCGACATTCTGGTTGACAAGGCGGTGAAGCTCGTCGACAACCGGATCTCGATGATCCCCTGGGTAATGTTTGCGATCACCGCAGCTATCACCGCCATCGGCGCGCTTGGCCCGGCAGCGGTCGCCATCATCGCACCAATCGGCCTGCGATTCGCGCAGAAGTACAACATCAATCCGCTCATGATGGGCATGTTGATCGTGCACGGCGCACAAGCCGGCGGCTTCTCCCCGATTGCCGTCTACGGTGTCATCGTCAACGGCTTGATCCAGGAAGCAGGGTTCGATTTCAGTCCCACTGCACTGTTCCTCACCAGTTTCGCCTTCAACCTGATCATTGCCGTCGTACTATTCCTGGTCCTGGGCGGACGCAACCTGGCCGGGCAACGGGCCAGTGCCATCGCTGAACGCGTTGCCGAAGCCCGCTTGTCGGTTTCCGTGGGCTCGCAGGCAGCCGATGTCGATTTCAAGGGCAGCGGTTCGGGAACCTACGGTCCGCGCGATCCGGCGGGCGACGGCGCCGCTCCCCATCCCCCGGGCCAGCGCTTCGGCCAGGCAATGACCATCCTCGGTCTAATTGCGTTGGCCGTTATCGCTCTGGGCTTCAAGGTCGACGTCGGATTCGTATCCATCACCATCGCGGTCTTCCTGGCCTTGGTCAACCCCTCTGCCCAGAAAGGTGCAGTCAACAAGATCAGCTGGTCTACCGTCCTGCTCATCTGCGGCATGCTCACCTTCGTCGGAGTTCTAGAGGAAGCCGGCACCATCGAATACGCGTCCAACGCCGTAGCAACCCTGGGGGCTCCGCTGCTTGCGGGCTTGCTCATCTGCTACATCGGCGCAGTCGTTTCTGCGTTCGCCTCTTCCACCGCAATCTTGGCTGCACTCATCCCGCTGGCGATCCCGTTCCTGAGCACCGGTTCGATCAGCGCAACGGGGTTGATCTGCGCCTTGGCCATTGCCTCGACAATCGTGGATGTCTCTCCGTTCTCCACCAACGGCGCGCTGGTTCTTGCCAATGCACCGGAAGGTACCGACAAGGACCGCTTCTACAAGCAGGTCCTTGGCTACGGCGGCATCATCGTCCTGGCCGGCCCTGTTCTGGCCTGGGCGTTGCTGGTCCTGCCCGGCTGGCTATAAGCGCCGGAACAGTCCGCTAATCTTCACAACCTTAGGAGAGAAACTCTTGAGCTCGATTACAGTCCAATCCGAAGAAACACTGGCCACCGGCACCGGACCGCTGAACGGCTACGTTGTCCTCGACTTGACCCGCGCCCTGGCCGGCCCGCATGCCGGAATGATGATGGGAGATTTGGGCGCAAAGGTCATCAAGATCGAAGCCATGGGCACCGGAGACGATACCCGTGGTTGGGGACCTCCCTTCGTCGGACCGGAAGACCAGCGCCAGGCGACCTATTTCCTCTCCTGCAATCGCAATAAGCAGTCGGTTGCCTTGAACCTGAAAGATGAAGAACATAAGGCGAAACTGGTCGAATTGGTCAGGCATTCGGATGTGCTGATGGAGAATTTCCGCACCGGGGTCCTGGACCGTCTTGGCTTCAGCGTCGATGTACTTCATGAATTGAATCCAAGGTTGGTGATCCTGTCTATTACCGGTTTCGGGCACGACGGCCCCGAATCCCATCGCAGCGGTTACGACCAGATCCTGCAGGGCGAGGCCGGGCTTATGTCCATCACCGGTTCCGGTCCAGAAGATCCGCAGAAGGTGGGGGTACCCATCGCGGACCTGCTCTCGGGGATGTATGGAGCCTACGGGGCGCTGGCGGCATTGCTGGAACGCGAATCGACGGGGCGCGGCCAAGTAGTCCGCACCTCGCTGTTGGCCTCGATCATTGGAGTCCACGCCTTCCAGGGGACCAGGCAGACTGTGGCCGGGGAAAATCCCAAGGCCATCGGCAATCACCATCCCTCGATTGCCCCCTACGGCCTGTATTCCTGCTCAGACGGGAAGGTGCAAATCAGCATCGGCAGCGAAAAGCTCTGGCAGGCGTTTGCCGCCAAGTTCGGATTGCCCACTGGGGATCCCCGCTTCGCCAGCAATTCCCGGCGCGTGGAAAACCGGGCTGCGCTCAATGAGCTGATTGAACGCTCATTCTCGGCTTTCGCCGCCAAGGAGCTGCTGCGCGAGCTGGATGCAGCTGGCATTCCAGCGGGAAAGGTGCGCTCCATCGAGGAGGTATATGAATGGGAACAGGTCGAATCCCAAGGGCTCATCGTGGAAGTTGAGCATGAAGTGCTGGGCAGGATTAGTCTTCCTGGTCCTCCACTGCGCTTCTTCGATGCGGCCACCAGCAAGGAGACCACCCGCACGGCGCATACTGCGCCGCCACTACTCGATGCCGATGCCGCGGACGTGGACCGCTGGCTGGAAAACCGGAAGATGGGCCGACCATGAGCACCAAAACCCAGCGAATCGACGCCGCCACACTGCTTTCCATCGTCTTGGATGAAGATTCCTTCCAGTCTTGGGACAGTCAGCCGCAACAGCCCGTACTCAACGAATCCTATGCGGCTGACCTCAATACGGCCCGCAATAGAAGCGGCACCGATGAATCAGTGATCACTGGCACAGGCCTGATCCAGGGTCGCGAGGTTGCTTTAATTGTCTCAGAGTTCAACTTCCTGGCCGGTTCCATCGGGCAGGCCGCAGTCAAGCGAATCGTCGCCGCCATCCAACGCGCTACGGCCGCCAGATTGCCGTTGCTGGCTGGCCCTGCCTCTGGAGGAACCCGCATGCAGGAGGGCACGCTGGCCTTCTTGGGCATGGTTGCCATCACCGATGCGGTCCGCCGGCACAAGGAAGCCGGGCTGCCGTACCTGGTCTACCTGCGCCATCCCACCACCGGCGGAGTCATGGCCTCGTGGGGCTCTCTGGGGCATATTACTGTCGCAGAGCCAGGAGCATTGCTGGGCTTCTTGGGACCGCGAGTCTATCAGGCGCTTTACGGCGAGGACTTCCCGGAAGGAATCCAGTCCTCGGAAAATTTGTTTCGCAAAGGCTTGATCGATGCCGTGGTCACGCCACAGGAACTACCTGCGCTGGCAAGCCGTGCGCTCCAGATCCTGCAGCCCGCGCAGCACCCCGATGCTTTCCCAGCGCCCACGGGCAGAACCGCGTTCAGGAACACCGAAGATGTCTGGCATGCCGTGCAGTCCAGCAGGAATCCTCGTCGTCCTGACACCCGGATGCTGCTGGCAACTGCAGACGACGCATTGCCCTTGAACGGGACAGGCCAAGGAGAGAAGGATCCAGGACTGATGCTGGCATTGGCGCGATTCGGCGACCAACGCTGCGTGGTACTCGGCCAGCAGCGTCCGCGACACCCGGACACTGCCAGTTTGGGGCCGGCCTCGCTCAGGGAAGCCCGCCGTGGAATGCAACTGGCTCAGGAACTGGGCCTGCCGTTGGTCACCATTATCGATACAACCGGGGCTGAGCTCTCGGTGCAGGCGGAAGAAGGTGGCTTGGCCGGAGAGATTGCCCGCTCGCTCAGCGAATTAATAGGCTTGCGCTCCCCCTCGGTCTCGGTGCTGCTCGGCCAAGGCACCGGCGGCGCCGCGCTCGCACTGCTGCCAGCTGACCGGACCATCGCCGCACAAAACTCATGGCTTTCGCCATTGCCTCCCGAAGGCGCCAGTGCAATTCTTCACCGAACCACCAGCCACGCGCCAGAGATGGCTCGCCAGCAGCGGATCGGCGTCGACTCATTGTGCGAGTTTGGCCTGGTGGATCACGTGGTGGAGGAATTCGTAGACGCCGCAGCTAGGCCGCGCGAGTTCTGCCACGAGCTCGGGGCAGCCATCGCGGCGGCAATCTCTCTGGCAATAACAATCCCCGCGGCAGATCGGCTAGAACGCCGGCAGAAGAAGTTCCACGATTTGGGGGAAGCGGCCCGCTAGTTGATTGAGTCACTGTTCCTGGCCGGCCCGGCAAATACTGCCTGGCCGGCCGTTTCCTGAGCTGCCAGAATTATCTATGAGTCCGTTCGAAGCACGCAGGCACTTTGGACTTCAAATATCGCTCGCCCGGCCAACTCGTCTGCCCCCACGCGTAAGCTGTAAATCAGCAACAGCCGATCAGTGAGGCGGAACCTGGACGAGCAAAAATCGCTAGTTGAATTGGCCAAGGCGACTGCTGTCCGCGCCCACGAAGGCCAGGTCGATAAGCTTGGCGCTGCGTATATCGGGCATCCGGCACGAGTGGCCGGCCATGCCCGCGCTCTTGGCGGTTCGCCGGAGGCCATCTCGACCGCGTGGCTGCATGACGTGATCGAGGATTGCGAGGTGAGCGCGGAGGATCTGCGCAACTCAGGCATTCCTGAAACAGTCATCGAGGCGGTCCAGTTGCTGAGCAAGCGCCCAGGGCAGAGCCTGGAAGAATACTGTGCCGATGTGCGTGGAAACGCACTGGCCTTGCTGGTCAAGCAAGCGGATCTGGCCGACAACACCGACCCTGAACGCACCAGCCAACTGGACCCGGTTACCCGGCAGCGGCTGGCCGAGAAATACCGGCGCACCAGGACACTTCTCGGCCTCCTGCAGCAGCCGGGGCCCTAAGGATCGCGAGGAACCCCAAATACTGCAGCTCCAGTGTCGGCCCGCAATGCCCTTTGCGTCGACTTTGCAGACTGCCGACTCAAGCACCTGATCACCGCACGGGACATTAAATGCTGGATGTTTCCACCGATGCCCTTGCAATCGAGCGACATTGGGCAAGACTGGAACCATGGCTCCAGGTAGAAGCACAGTGTTCGAAAACCGCAGCCATGCCGGCGCCGCGCTGGGCATGAAGCTGTCCACTCTGCTGCCCGCCGGGGACTACACGGTGCTGGGCCTGCTGCGCGGCGGGGTGCCCATTGCCTACGAAGTCGCAACGGCGCTCGGCGCCGACCTGGGCGCCGTGGCAGTGCGCAAGCTCGGGGTGCCCAGCAATCCAGAGCTGGCATTCGGCGCCATCGCCCGGTATGGGTCCAGCAGCTCCCGCCATATCAACGAGGCCATTTATCGCCGGGCGCTGCAGTATTTCGGAAAGGACGAACTCGAATCCCTGGAACGCGGAACCGGCGCCGACCTGCTGGCCCTCACCGACAGGTTCAAGGACTACTGCCCGGACCTCTCCGGGCGCGACTTGCTGCTCTGCGATGACGGAATGGCCACGGGCGCGACGATGAAGGCCGCGCTGGATCTCGTACAGGAGTTCTCCCCTGCGTCCGTCATGCTGGCAGTACCGGTGGCTTCTCCCGAAACAGTTGCTGAATTGGCGCCCCACGTCAATGGCATCTGCGAACTTCTCACCCCGGGCAATTTCGCTGCCGTCGGAGCGTTCTACGAGGATTTCGGCCAAGTCAGCCAGGACCAGGTGCTGGAACTGCTTCGCTCGAAGCAGTAGAACTCCAGACCCTCGCTGCGGGCAACTGCCTCTGCAGCACAGGTAAAGCCAGGCCCATCTTCCAATTATGGAGAGACAGGCCCGGCCGTTCCTCGGGCTACCCCATGGCATCGGTGAGCGAGGCACGCTTGGCCGTAGTGACAACGCCACGCGGGATTCCGCCTTGCAGGACGGTATCGATGTTCTCCCACACGGCGGCAAGACGGCGCTGCACGTTCTCCCAGCCCACCCCTGCCATGTGCGGGGTGCAGATCACGTTGTCCAGACCGAGCAGCTCGCTGTCCAGATCCAGCGGCTCGCGAGCGTACACATCGAGTCCCGCTCCGGCAATCCGCCCCTCGCGCAACATCTGCGCCAGGGCTTGCTCGTTGATCACCTCGCCGCGGCCCACGTTGACCAGAACTGCCGATTGCTTCATCAGTTCCAGTTTCGCGCGGCCTATTAAGCCATCGGTGTCCGCGTTCAGCGGAAGGCTCACGCAGACGACATCTGCGGTGGCCATCAACTCCTGCAGAGATGTTTCGCGGGCGGAGATCAGCTCGGACACGGTCAGCGGAATCTGGGCGTTGTCATAGTAGATGACGTTAGCCCCGAAGCCATGGTGCACGATTTTCCCGACCCAGCGGCCGATGTTGCCCAGGCCGATGATGCCCACAGTCTTGCCATACAGTTCGGCATAGGACGATTCATCCAGATCCTGCCTCCATTTGCCCTCGCGCAACTGCTGCATCGAAGCCGGAATCCGGCGCAGCAGGGAGAGGATCAAGGTCAGCGCATGCTCGGCCACCGAGATCGAATGGGTTTTCATCTGCGCGACCGGGATCCCCAAGTCGTTGAGCACGTGCAGTGGCAGCTGACCATAACCCGAGCTCATGTACTGGATGAACTTCGCCCGGGTGGCGGCACGGAAGACCTCCTCGGGGACGTCGATCCCGGAGATGATGAAGTCGGCGTCCGCCGCCTGGGCGACGAGTTCGCCGGTGCTGGTCCCAGCCGGCATGACGACCAAGTCGAAGCCTTCGGGGGTAGAAGTCTTCAAGCCGTCGATATAGTCCCTCAGCGGGTTGATGAACAATACTTTCCAGGTCATGGTTTTTCCTTTCAAGCTCCGGCCGGGAGGGTCGCGGCGGAACGCAGCGCGCTGAGCACGGCATCGGTGACTTCGTCGGTGCTGGCGCTGCCGCCCAAGTCGGCCGAACGCGGCCCGGTGGCCAGCACCTTTTCGACAGCGGCGTTGATGCTGCTCGCCGCGTCGACGAGCACCGCGTCCTCGCGTTTTTCTCCCAGCCATTCGAGCATCATGGCGGCAGAGAGAATCATGGCCGTTGGGTTGGCCTTGCCGGTGCCTGCGATGTCCGGGGCGCTGCCGTGGGATGGCTGGAAGACCCCGTGGGTGCGGCTCACGTCGGCCGAGGGCGCCACGCCCAGTCCGCCCACCAACCCGGCGGCGATCTCGGAGGTGATGTCCCCGAAGATGTTCTCGCTGACGATCACGTCGAAGCGTCCTGGATCGGTCACCATGTACATGGAGCCGGCATCGATGTAGTACTTGCTGCTCTCGACATCGGTGTTCTTCGCTGCGACTTCGTCGAAGACCTTTTCCATCAGCACATTGCTGCGAAGGGCATTGGACTTGTGCAGCAGGGTCACCCGGCCCGGGGTGCCGCGTTTGCGGCGGGCACGGGCTTGGTCGAAAGCCTCGGCGAAGAGCGTCTCGCAGGTGGCCCGGGTGATCGTCATGCGGTCAGTGGCTTCCTCATCGCTGGGTTCATGCTTGTCATGCAGGCCGGCGAACATACCCTCGGAGGTCTCGCGGATCACCAGCATGTCGATTTTCTCGGCACGCACCGCGTTCGGGACGCCTTCGAAGAGCTTGACGGGGCGCAAGCTGGCGAACAGCTTGTAGTGCGCGCGCATCTGCACCTGGGCACCGAGCTCCAGTCCTTCCTCGTCGCGCACGTCGGGCAGCCCCATAGCCCCGAAGAGCACCGCATCGCTCTTGCCAATCTCGTCCATATCCGCCGCGGTGATCTTGCGCCCGGTACGCCGATACAACTCGGCCGAGAAATCGTAGGTGGCGTAGTCCAGGGTGAAGCCGAACTGCTTCTGGGCTTCGCCGAGAACCTGCAGCGCCGAGTCGACGACTTCCGGCCCGATCCCGTCGCCGGGGATGACAGTGATCTCGTAATTGGCCATGACAACCTCCCTATTTTCCCACTTCATGGGATTTGATTGCTATTTAGTGGGAACACAATATCAGCATGTGCCGCGGATCACCAGATCCCCGGGCTGCTTTTATTCTTGAACAGCGGAATACAGTTCCCATACAGTAGGAATCACTGAATACTTCCCGGGACCTGGCCACGCCAGATCCCGTTTCCTTGAAAGGCCCGGACCATGGCAGAACCCACCACCAACCGGCAGCTTGAACGCATCTGCCTGCTCCTCGACGCGCTGGAATTCGGCGATGCAACGGCCAGCGAACTGGCCCGCCGCACCGGGCTGTCCACTTCCACTGCCCATCGGCTGGCGCTGAGCCTGGTCGAGTACGACTTCCTCAAGCGCGAGCAGTCGGGCAACTACAGCCTGGGACGGCGCTTCGTGCGCAGCCGGCTCGAGCTGGTCGGGCTGGGCCACCTCACCGAACTGCGCGATGCGACCGGCGAGACGGCGCAGCTGTGGATTCGCCGCGGCGATCATCGTGTCTGCATCAGCTCGGTGGATTCCCGGCACGAGCTGAAGGCGACCCTGCCCGCAGGGGCGAGCCTCGCGCTGCCCCACGGTTCCAGCGGCCGGTTGCTGGCCTTCGACCCGGAGGCGATGGCCTCGGTGGAAAGCCGCGGCTGGGTGGAATCCGTGGGCCTGCGCACCCCCGGGCTGGGATCGGTGAGCGCACCGGTGCTGCAGAAGGATCACATCGTTGCCTCGATCTGCCTGGCCATGCCGCTCTCGCGCTGCGAGGTCTCCCCCGGCACCGATCATGGCCAGCTGGTCGTGGACACCGCAGCCAAGATCTCTGCTGCCTTCAACGACCAGCGGTAGATCCAGGCAATGCCCGAGGGGCGGGAGGCCCGGAGCCACGGCTCCGGGCCTCCCG
>NZ_BJNE01000002.1 GCF_006539525.1 Glutamicibacter nicotianae
TAGCCAATCAACCGAGCGTGCCGAGTCCACCATCTATGCTCCGCAGTATCTTGCCACCACCCTTGGCATGTTCGTGCTCGTCTTCCTGGTCGCCTTCGAATCCATGGCCGTGACGACGGTGATGCCGCTGGTCAGCGAGCTGCTGGACGGTGAACGCTACTTCGCGCTGGCCTTTGCCGCACCGATCGCCAGCGGCATGCTGGGGATGGTGGCCGCCGGAGAAGTCACCGACCGGTGGGGGCCGAAGCACCCGCTGTTCATCGCCGTTGCCGTATTCTGCGTTGGGCTGCTGATCTGCGGTTCGGCCGAGAACATGCAGGCCCTGATTGCCGGGCGCGTCTTGCAGGGAATCGGCGGTGGCGCGATCACCGTCGCCATCTACGTGCTTATTGCCCGGGCGTACCCCGGGCACCTGCACTCGAAGATCTTCGCCCTGTTCGCTACCGCCTGGGTGATCCCGGCGATGATCGGCCCCTGGATGGCAGGCCTGATCGCGGTGCACCTCGGCTGGCGCTGGGTGTTCTCCGGAGTGGCGGTGCTGGTGGTTCTCGCGTTTTGCGGGGTCGTGCCGGCATTGAAGTCGTTGAGCTCGACGCGCAATCCTGACCTGGGGCCGATTTCCGCCAAGCGGCTGGTGCTGGCCGGCCTGACCGGGCTGTCTGTCATCTGCATGAACCTGCTCGGAAATGCGCAGGGCCGCTGGTCCCTGCTCGGGCTGATCCTGGCGCTGGCGGTAGCCCTGGCCGCGGTTCGCCCGCTGCTGCCCAAGGGCACATTCAGCTTGGCCAGGGGACTGCCGTCCACCATCATGACCCGCATCCTCGTTGCTGGCGCCTTCTTCGGCGTGGAAGTCTACCTGCCCTACCTGCTGCGCGAGGATTATCACTTGGGCCCCGACCGGGCCGGCCTGATCCTGACGGCGTCGGCACTGTGCTGGTCGGTGGGCTCATGGCTGCAGGGAAAGCTGGGGGAGAAGGTGGAATCCTCCACCTGCATCACCGTGGGGGCGATTGCCGGCTGCATAGCGATTTCAACTGCATTGGCTACCGCGGTCTTCCATCCGCCGGTGCTCGTGCTGGTCTGCGGATGGGCTGTGGGCGGCTTCGGCATGGGCATGATCTTCCCGAGGCAAAACGTGAACATGCTGGCCCTGTCCGCCAAGGACGAGCAGGGATTCAACTCATCGGCAATGACCGTGGCCGACTCCCTGGGCAATGCCGGGGTCACTGCCATCGGAGGGGTCATCTTCGCAATGGCCGCCACCGGCATGGGGTTCATCTCGGTATTCAGCTTCAGCCTCTTGCTGGTGCTCGTCCTGATCGCGATCTCGCCGCGCACCAAAGCTGTTGCGCGGCCGGCAGCCTGACTACGCTGGGGTCATGGGCACCGAGCTTCCGAAAACCAGCAACCCCGCGGCCAGGGCCTTCGAGCAGGCCGGCATCACCAGCCTCGAGCAGGCGGGGCAGGCCGGCGCCGCGGCGCTGCTCGCACTGCACGGCGTGGGTCCGAAAGCCATCCGCCTCCTGAGCGAAGAGCTGGCCGCGCGAGGCCTGGAGATGAATCCTTGAACTGCCCGGATCAGCCGCGCGGCAGGATCTCCAGATGGTGCTTTTCCGGTTTCACCAGATGCTTCGCGTACTCGGTGTGCTTGGCAACGTAGGCCTTCACGTACGGGCAGACCGGAACGATCCTGGCGCCGCTGGCGATGGTGTTCTCCAGCGCGAATTTCACCATGATGCCGGCCAGCCCTTGCCCGCCATATTCCTCATCCACGGTGGTGTGGAAGAAAATCCGCTCGACTCCTTCTGAACCGTCGAAATCGCGGTAGTGCGCCGCGCCGATCATCTTCCCGTCATCATCGAGGGCGAAACGCTGGCGCTCGGGCAGGAAAACTGGCTTGATATCGCTCATGGAAAGCTCCTTGGTGGCTAGGCTGGGTTCACCCGCGGGCGAAGGCGAACGGTAGGAAGCGCCGGGGCCGGCAGGGCTGCCGGGGTATCAGGCGGGAATGGCCCGAAGCGGTCCTCGGAGGCGTCCCCGGGCTCCGCCCCGATTTCGGCTTGCCACTGCGCGCGGAAGGCGAGGACTTCCTCATGGGTGCGGCCCACGAAGTTCCACCACATCAGGATGTCTTCCTTCAGCGGTTCACCGCCGATGAGCAGTGCCAGCACCGGCTGGTCGCCGGACCTCAGGTGCAGGGTCTTGCACCCGGCCTGCACGAATCCCAGATCGCGCGGGGCGAGCTCATGGCCGTTGACTTCGAGGCTGCCGGAGTCCAAAAGGATCCCGTGCTCATGGTGCTCGGGAACCACGACGTGGATTTCGGTATTCGGCTCGAGGCGCAATTCCGCGCCGCCGAGCTCGGTGTGGGTCTTCACCGGGGAGGCGGAAGATTGCCCAGCTACCGCGTAGGTTCCCAGGAATACCGATAGCGACCAGCCCTCGGCAGTCAGCGGTTCCGGGCGGTAGTTCTCGAAGGTATGCTCCATGTCCCGCGCATGATCGGGCAGCGCGGTCCATAGCTGGGCGCCGTGGAGGATGGTGGTGTCCTCGGTGAGGATCTCCGAATGGCTGATTCCGTGGCCGGCGGTCATCAGGTTGACCTCGCCCGGGCGCACGGTTGCCTTGAAGCCGGCAGAATCCATGTGGTTGATCTCGCCGGTGAAGAGCCAGGAGACGGTCTGCAATCCGGTATGCGGGTGCCGGGGCACGTTCATCCCGCCGGTGACCTTGACGTCGTCCGGACCGTAATGGTCAAGGAAGCACCAGGCGCCAATCAGGCTGCGCTGCTTTTGCGGCAGCGTGCGGAAGACAGTCATGGCCCGCGGGCCGCCCAGCGGCACTTCGCGTGGCTCGAGGATTTCAACCTCTGCCCCGGAGCGCAGTGCATGGCAGTCGATCTCCTGCGGACTCTGCTCGAGATTGCTCATAGGCCAAGGCTATTCACTGCGGCCCGTTTTGACTACTCGATCCGCTATTTTCCATGTCGCCGGAAGCCATGCCTTTCCGGTGCGCGGGCTTGGGCCCGGCAGCGAAGTTTTCGGCCGGGGTACGATCGATGCAGTGGTATTAGGCGTCTTTCAAGGAGCTTGCAGCAACGTGGACAGTGCAATTCTTCGCGACGAAGATCTTCTCAAGCTGGAAAAGCAGGTCTGCTTCGGCCTGGCCGTGGCCTCGCGGTCGGTGATCTCGGCGTACAAGCCCGTGCTGGATCCGCTGGGGCTGACTCATCCGCAGTACCTGGTGATGCTGGCCCTCTGGGATCTGGGACCGATGAGTGCCAGTACCCTCAGCGGGCACCTGCATCTGGATCCGGGAACGCTCTCGCCGCTGGTCAAGCGGCTGGAAACCGCCGGGCTGGTAGCCAAGACGAAGAACCCGGACGATGAGCGGGCAGTGGTCATCCAGCCCACGGAGAAGGGCGCAGCGCTGCGTGCCGAAGCGGTGCAGGTGCCCCGAGAGATGATGGCCCGGCTTGCCCTCTCGGAGAAGGATGTCCTGGAACTGCGCAGCATCCTGGACCGCATGATCGCCGCTGGTGCGAACGCTCCGAAGAGCTAGGCCCAATTTAGTTGGTGCACCAACTAATGACGTATGATTGATGTGCCAGCACTTGCACGTCAGATGACCGAAGAGGACGACGATCATGGATGAATCACCCCTGCCGATCATTTCCGATACCACCGGACTGAGCGTCGGCTACCGTATCTTCTGGCGCCTGAAGTACCTGGGATTGTCGATCTTCGGTCCCGCCGAGCGCCGCGTCCTGGCCAGCCCGCGCGAACGCATCAAATGGGATCGCGCCATGAAGGTCATGCGCGCCCATGAAGCCGCCGGAACCCTGCCGGATGAGCAAACGCTGTACACCGTGAGCCGCATGGAGCCCCGCCGCCCGCAAGGCTAGCCCGCGCAGCTGAGCCCGAAAGCGGGCCGCGATAGAATTGAACCCATGGAATCGATGACTGAGCTTGTAGTCGCCCGGCAGTTTTCCGCACCGAAGAACGCCGTCTGGGCTGCCTTTGTCGAACCGGAAATCATCGCCCAATGGTGGGGGCCGGAGGGCTGGCTGGTCGAGGAAGATTCCGTCGTCTTCGAAGCCAAGGTCGGCGGCCGGCATGAGCTGAACATGGTGCAGGCAGGGAACCCGGAAGCCAGGGTGCCGCTCAAGGCGGTGCTGACCGCCTTCGACGAGTACGAGTGCCTGGCCAGCGCCGACGGCCCGCACGAAATGACCTTGGACCTGGTAATCGAGACCCGCATCGAATTCAAGGAATTCGCCGGCCAGACCATGCTCACGCTGACCCAAACCCCCTTGCCGCATGAGGTGATCGAGTCTAGCACCCAGGCATGGCACTCGGCTTTCGCGAAGCTCGAAGCGCTGCTGGCAGAATACTTCTAGGCCCTACTGCGCAGCAGCGGAAGAAGCGGCGAAATAGCTGCGCACGCCGACCAGCTTCGCTGCCTTGCCGGCCGAGGCGAACCGCAGCACGTGGCTGAAGGGAGTTTCCCTGCCGCCACTGGTGAAGATCCCGTCCGCGCTGCCTTCCTTGCCGTGGGTGAGGATGCTCAGGAAGAGCACTCTGCTGGTCTCGGGGCGAGCTTGGACCCACTGTTCCACCGCGTCGCGTCCATGCAGGGCCTGCTCGCCCGGGAACTCCCACACCACATCCTCGGCAAGCCACTGGCGCAGTTCTGCCAGGTCCTTGCCGTGCAGCGCAGCCAGCAGCCCCATGATGATCTGATGGCGCGGGGCGTTGCCGCAGGTCGCCGGGGTCTCAACTTCCATGCCCGGTCCTCCTCGATGATGCCCGCGGCCTAGCCTCGCCCGATGTAGGGCATGCCGCCAGCGGTGATGGTGAATTGGTTGATGGACGTGCCCAATGGAACTCCGGCGATGTATGCAACGGCTTCAGCGGCTTCGGCCAGCGGGAAGGTCGGCTCGACGAGCCGATGTCCACTGGGCTGCAAGGCTCCCTCGGTGGCGCCGAAATCATCGAGCAGGTCGCTGGCGGTGTTGCCGATATCGATCTGGGTGGCCCTGATCCGGTGCTCGCGCCCATCGAGTTCAAGGCATTTGGTCAGGCCGGCGATGCCGTGCTTGGTGACGGTATAGGCAACGGAGTTCACGCGCGGCACCTGCGCCGAAATCGACCCGTTGTTGATGATGCGTCCCCCGCCGTGCGCCTTGAAGTGGGTGAACGCCGCCCGGGCGGCGTTGATGGCTCCGGTGAGGTTGATCCGGCACACCTCATCCCACTGGGCAGGGTCCAGCTCGTCGATGGCTGCCGGGGGACCGAAGATCCCTGCATTATTGAACAGCACGTCGACCGATCCGAAACGCTCGGCGGCTGCGGCAAACAGCTGATCCACGGCCTGCGGATCACTGACATCGGTGGGGACCACCAGGGCGGAGCCATGTCCTTGCGCCGTCTCGTGCAGCTTCTGCGCGGTGCGCCCGGCGAGCACCACATTCCATCCCTGCTCCAGCAGCAGGCGGGCGGTGGTGCGGCCGATGCCTGATCCTGCACCGGTGATGACGATGGTGCGCGGGGCGTGCGGGGCGTTAGATGCTTGGGACATCAATTCTCCTTGCGGAAATCTCAACGGCATTAGGGTGAGGCGCGTGGTCCCATCCTAGGAATTCGGGCCGCGAAACCCCAGTTTTCTTCTGCATGTTGCGTCGCATCCCCGGCCGCGTTTCCCGGATCAGCCTGGCCGGCTACTAACCTTGAAGTGGCCAATTCGCGCAATCCGGGCCGAATATCCCCGAAGGAGTCTTGTGTTCCTCGACGTGCTTTATGGCGTGCTGCCGCTGTTCTTCGTCATGCTCATCGGCTACGCCGCCAGCCATGCTCCCAAGTTCCCGGCCAACGTGGAACCAGCACTGAACGTATTCGTCTTCTATGTCGCCCTGCCGGCCCTGCTCTACAAGGTGGTGGCCCGGGCGGACATCAGCGACGGCGTGCCGTTCGCATTCCTGTGGATCAGCATCGTCTCGGCACTCGTGTTCGCGCTAATCAGCTGGCTGGCTTTCCGCTATCTGCTGCGCGCAGACCGGGCGCGGGCGCTCGCCGGCATGCTGGCCACCAGCTTTGGCAACGTCTCGTATCTGGGCATCCCGATCGTCCTGGGCGTGATGGGAACCGAAGCCGGTTTCGCGGCGGGCATGGGGCAACTGGTCCACAACATCATCTTCATGGTCGGGTTCCCCATCCTCGCCCAAATCGTCCTGCCCCACGCAGGCGGAGGAGAGCACAAGGCCAGTGCTGCGCGCATTGCCCGAACCGTGCGCAACGCCCTGGTCTGCAGCCCGGTCACCTGGGCGATGCTCGTCGGCGGGGCGGTAGCAATCTTCGCAGTGCCGGTGCCGCAGCCGGTGGACGACACCATCGACCTGGTGGCCGCCGCGGCTGCTCCGGGCGCGCTCTTCGTCATCGGCATGTCGCTGAAGCGGACCATTGACCGAGCACGTTCCAGGCGCCGGGCGCCGGCGGCCGCGGACGGTACCGCGCCAGCAGCCCGTTGGGCGAAAATTTCCATCGCCACCATGGTCGTGGGCAAGCTCGTGGCATTCCCCGTGCTGGTGGTGGCCATGCTGCTTGCCTTCGCCCCTGAGCTTGACCGCATCTGGTTCAATTCGGCGGTGCTCATGGCGGCCATGCCGGTGAGCGCGACCGCCTACATCATGGCGCAAAACGACACCGGGGATGGCGAACCGACCGCGGTAGCCATCGTCATCACCTGCGTCCTGTCGGTCATAGCATTGCCGGTGCTGGCGCAGCTGGCGCTGAAGTAGCCTTCCGCGCAGTCCTTGACCTTTGCCCCGACCGGGGACAGGCTGGTAGCACCACATGCCAACCGGCGAGGAGCTTCCAGCCGCAGAGATGAGATGCAGGGATTGAATGATGAAGTTTTCGCTGACCGCCATCGCCCGGGCCCAGCTGCGCGATGCCGAGAACGCCGGCAATGGCCGCGCCGCCAGCACGGTGTTCGGAGGCCATGAGCACACGCTGCGCCAAACTGTCATCGGGATCAAGGCCGGCACCGAGCTGCAGGAGCATGCGAATCCCGGCGAAGCGACACTGCTGGTCCTCGACGGAAGGGTCACCGTCTCATCGATGGGCAACCAGTGGGAGGGGCGCAGCCAGGATCTGATCGTGCTGCCCGAAGGGCGGCTGAAAATCAGCGCTACCGAGGATTCCAGCGTGCTGCTCACGGTGGCCAAGACCGATCGCTAGGCGGAAGCGAACTGCGGGCCAGTCCACATCAATGGACTGGCCCGCATTTGCCGGGGGAGGAGGACTGGCTAGACGCTGACCGCGTGCTTCTCCCGGTCTTCGTTGGCGCTTGCGCCGGCCGCGGCCTGCGCGTCAGCCAGTTCCCCGGCTTCGGCATCGATGCCATCGGCCGATGCAGCGGCTTCGCTCGCCTTGGCGTCGCGCTGGCGGCCCTGCAGGGCCGCGAGCTCTTCGGCGGACACCGGGTGGGCTTCGGCATGCACCGGCTTGAGCTGGTCGATGACCAGGGTCAGCGCCAGGCTGGCCAGGGCCCAGATGCCCAGGACCACCAGATGGGACGAGAGGCCGGCCCCGTCGAAGTAGATGATCGCGCGGATCGCTTCAACGGCCGCAGGCATCGGCAAGATGTCGTGCAGGATGGCGAAGATGCGCGGTTCCATGTAGATGGACAGTGCGCCGTTGGAGGCCGGGACGCCCAGGAACATCACGATCAGCATGGTCGGGAGCAGGCAGACCATGCCCATGAGCCGATTGAACACGGTGGTGAGCATGGCCACCGAGAAGATCGCGAGCATGCCGGTGCCGAACAACTGCCAGAAGCGGCCCTCGACCGCACCGGTGAACGGTCCGGCAATCAGGTAGAGCACGGCTGACATGAAGGCGGAGTACACGGCCACCAGCGGGATCAGATTCTGCAGCGGGCGCAGGTGCGGTGCCGCGGTGGAACCCACCATGATGACCATGAAGCCTGCCATCACCCAACCCATGCCCAGATACATGACCACGGTGCCCATATTGTCGTGCTCCGGAAGCGGCGCCAGTTCCCGGTGGTCCACGGACATGTCCTGGGCCTGGCTGATCTGGGTGAATACCTGCACAACTACCTGCGAGGCGGCGTTGCCGGAAGCCTGGGCGGTGTAAATGGTTGCCTCGGGATCCTGCTTCGATGGCAGCACGAACGCTCCGGCCAGTTCCCGGGATTCGACCAGATAGCGGGCGTCGCCGGCGTTGTCCATGGCGGTGAAGGTGAACTTGTCCTCCATGGATTCCTTCAGCGAATCCACCGTCTGCTGGGCCTGCTCCATGGAGGAACCCACGACCGCTACCGGCATCTCGCGCGGAGCCGGGGTCTGCATGGCGCCAAGCATGGAGCTGAGCATGATGGCGATCATGGCGAAAGGCACCGCGCCCAGGGTGATGTAGCGCCAGGCCTTGTTCTTCGGGCGCGGGCCGCCATGCAGGGAAGGGACATTGATCTGGGTCGGGATATCGCTCTTGCCCTTGGCGGTGCGCAGCGCATCGATCAGGGCGACCAGCAGCAGCGCTGCCACGGCCCCGCCGGCAAGGATCAGGATATGCACGCCCGCACCGTCTCCATCGAAGTACAGCACCGAACGCATGGCTTCGCCCAGGGCCGGCATCGGCAGGAACTGGTGCAGGAACGGGAAGATCTTCGGCAGCATGTAGACCGACATTCCCATATTGGAGGCCGGCTGGCCCAGCACCATGAACAGGAACATGCCCGGGATGACAGCCATGGCACCGAAGATGCGGGTCAGCAGCAGCTGGCCTGCGCCCACGGCGAAGACACCCAGGGCCAAGGTGCCCCACGCTGGCAGGATGGTGGCTGCGTGGAGCACGCCGAGGATCGGGCCGCCGACCAGGATGCCCAGTCCCGAGAGCAGGATCGACCATCCGCCCAGCAGCGGCAGCGCCCTGCGGCGCCGCAGCAGCTCGGGGGAGTTCGAGTAGGCCAGCGACCACGGCATGTAGCCGGCGGTAATCATCGCGGTGGCCAGCAGCATGGCGCCCATGCCCATGGAATCATCCGCCGGAAGCGGCTTCAGGTCCTCGGACACCAGCTCAAGACCCTCTTCCAGGACCACCGGCGTGAGCACGGCCTTGATGGCCGACGATGCGGAGACGCCTGCACCGCTTGCGGTGTACATGGTGGCGGTCTTGCCGTCGAGGTCAACGGCGGCTGTCACTTCGCGGTCATAGACCAGCTCGCGGGCTTCGCGCGGCGAATCGACAATGCGCAGGTCAACTGCATCCCCGTTGCCAGCTTCGAGCGTGCGGACGAAGTCCTCTGCCTTCTCAGTGCTGGTGGCGGAAATGGCCACCGGCATGTTCTTGGCTTCCTGCTGGTGCATGGCTCCGAGGTAGCCCCAAATCATCATGCCCACGATCATCAATGGCATGATGAAGACTGCTACAGTCCTGCCGATCTTCTCGGCCTTGGCGCGTTTGGCGGCCGCTTCCTGCTCGGAGAGCGGCTGCTTCTCGTGCTTGGCCCTGCGGGAGGGCGGCGGGTTTTCAGTGACTGCGGCGTCGTTGCTCAACTACGCATGCTCCTTGGATTCTCGGTCAGCGGCGGGATGCGCGGCACCCCGGCAAGATTATTAGTTGAATACTGACAACCAATTTACGCCACATGGCGTAAAACTATCTACAATTGTGCCGAGGTTCACTGCCTTGGCACCTGGGTGCGGTGACGAAAGGGAAGGCGGGGCGGTGAGCCGACACGGGGAAAAAGCACGGGAGGTTCTGCTCGATGCGGCAGAAGAGCTCTTCGCGAGCTATGGGATTGATGCCGTATCGAATCGGAAAATTGCCGAACATGCCGGCACTGCCAACCACTCGGCGATCAAATACCATTTCGGGAGCCGCCAGGATTTGCTGGAAGCCATGCTGCAACGGGCGCTGGCTGACATGCGTCGCTGCCGTGCTGCGCTGCCATCAGCCGCTGGTGGGCCGCAAGCCAGCCTGCGCGAACTGGTCACCGTGCAGGCTCTTCCCTGGGTGTATTCCTTTGATGCATTGGGCAGGCCATCCTGGCGGGCGCAATTCCTCTTCCAAGCGCGCCTGCACCCGGACCTGCCATCGATCGTTGGCGACAGCCTGCGTGATGAGGTGCTGGGTGCCGCGGCTCAAGGCCGGGAGCTTAAGGAATTCGAGGGCATTCCCGAGATGGTGGTCAAATCGCGTGCGCTGATCCTTGGTCCGATGTTCCTGGGGCTATGCGCGCAGTACGAGCGCACGGTCAACGAGGGCAGGCAGCGGGGCAACTGGGAGTCCGTGGGCTACTTCCTGGTTGATTCCATGGTGGGCATGCTGGCGGCGCCAAGCACTGCACCGGCCGATTTCATGGGATTCGCAGAGGGGTAGCGGAAGCTGCCATGCTGCGGTGCTCCGGCATTGAAGGCCGAATTAAAAAACGCAGAGGCCAGGTCCCGACGCCTCAGGGGTTGGCCTCTGCGTGGTCTTGAGGAGCGCCTAGCGCCCTTGGTGCTGGCCGAACAGGCGGCTGAACAGCGAGGAGACCTCGCGGGTGATCCGCGGCTGGCGGGCGATATCGGGATCCAGGCCTTCGATAGGCTGGAACAGCCCGGTGCGCAACGCGTCGGTGGTGGCAACGAGGCGCTGGCCCTCCGGTGAGCAGTTGATCTTGCCAGTGTTGATAGCGGTCATTGCGACCCTCCTTCGCGATTCTCTATTTCCATAATATGGAAATTATGTTTTGCCTTGCGAAACCATTATGTGCACCATGGTGGATTGTTGGCAATAGCTGGGCGCAAAATTTTCTATCCGCAATGCGGAAAACTTTCATAAATCACACTTGTTAAAGATTTTCCGGCTTTGACTTGACGGCGACGCTGTGAGGTGGATTACAGTGGTGGCACAAGGTTCCACGAAACCAGCATCGAGTCGAAGCCGAAGTCTCCTTCGGTGGTAAGGGTGTTCAGCCAAGGTCCGTGGAAAGAACGACCGTTTGAAAAGAGCTGATCACCCGATGCGACTAGACGTATTCAATCAATTGCCCGCAGCCGAGGCGGCAGATGTCCTGCGCCCCTGCGTGGATGTCGACCGCTGGATCGATGCACTTGTTTCCGCCCGTCCTTTCAACAGCTTCGATGAGCTTTCCAGCTATGCGCTGCAGGACGTCGCCCCCTTCAACCGCGAGGAAATCGCCGCCGCCTTGGCGCACCACCCGCGCATCGGCGAACAAGCGCAGGGCAGCAGCAAGGAAGCCGACCTCTCGCGTGGCGAACAGGCAGGCCTGGACTTTGATGGCGATGTCACCTCACGCCTGGCCGCGGCCAACAAGGCCTACGAGCAGCGCTTCAACCGGGTCTTCCTCATCCGCGCCGCTGGCCGCAGCTCCGAAGAAATCCTCGCCGAATGCGAACGCCGGCTGGCCAATGGCGAGCAGGAAGAACTTCTTGAGGTTGCCGAGCAGCTGCGCCAGATCGCGCTGCTGCGGCTGCAGAACGCGGTGGACAACTAAGCCAATGCCCGGGGTGCACACCCCGCGCATTTACCGACCCCTTATCCCTCCGACAGCCAGGAGATGAACATGGCAGATGGCAACGGCGAACGCAGCCACATCACCACCCACATACTCGACACCGGGACCGGGAGGCCTGCCTCCGGTGTCAAGGCCACGCTGGAAGCCAAGACGGCATCCGGCTGGCAAGAAATCGGTTCAGGTTCCACGGATGCCGATGGCCGCATCAAAAACCTCGGACCGGTACAGGTTGAAGCCGGCCGCTACCGGATTTCCTTTGAGACCGGCGGCTACTTCGGGAAGCAGGGAACGGAAAGCTTCTTCCCCGCGGTAAGCATCGATTTCTTCGTCAATGACGTCGACGAGCACTACCACGTACCTCTTCTTATCAGCCCGTTTGCATATTCCACGTACCGAGGAAGTTAGAACCATGACTACCGAAATCACCGCCCCAGCAGACACCAAGATTGTGCTGGGCTCTAACCAGTACGGCAAGGCCGAAGTCCGCCTGGTCAAGATCACCCGCGACACGGTTCGCCACCAGATCCAGGATCTGAACGTCACCAGCCAGCTGCACGGCGACTTCACCGCCGCGCACCAGGATGGCGACAATGGTCGCGTTGTCGCCACCGACACCCAGAAGAACACCGTCTATGGCTTGGCCCGCAACGGCGTGGGTGCCATCGAGGAGTTCCTGGTGCAGCTTGGCGAGCACTTCACCGGGGAATTCGATTGGATCACCGGTGGCCGCTGGGCAGCCCAGCAGTTCTTCTGGGACCGCATCAACGACCACGACCACGCCTTCTCGCAGAACAAGTCCGAGTTCCGCACCGCCGTGCTGGAAATCGGCGCCGACGGCAAGAAGTCGATCGTTGCAGGCCTGGAAGACCTCACCGTGCTGAAGTCCACGGGCAGCGAATTCCACGGCTTCCCGCGGGACAAGTACACGACACTGAAGGAAACCACCGACCGCATCCTGGCCACCGACGTGACCGCGCGCTGGCGCTACACCGAGCAGGCCATCGCCGAGGGCATCGACTTCGACGCGGTCTACACCTCGGTGCGCCAGCTGCTGCTGACCCGCTTCGCCGACACCCACTCGTACGCGTTGCAGCAGACCATGTTCCAGATGGGGCAGGCAGTGCTCGAAGCGCATCCGGAAATCGCCGAGATCAAGATGTCGCTTCCGAACAAGCACCACTTCCTGGTGGACCTCGAGGTCTTCGGCCAGGACAACCCGAACGAGGTCTTCTTCGCGGCTGACCGCCCGTACGGCCTGATCGAAGCGACGATCACCCGCGAAGGCACCGAGGCGAATCACCCGATCTGGGCAAATATTCCGGCATTTATCTAAACGAACAGCGTTGAAGGTGTGCCGGTGCTGGCACACCGGCACACCTTTGGCAGCGACTGACGTAGGAGGTCAGCCTTGAGCGCTACACAAGATGAATCTATCAAAGGCAATCGTCCCGAGGACGCCAAGCTTCCGCTGGGGAAGTCCTTTGCCTATGGCTTGCAGCATGTCCTGACGATGTACGGGGGAATCATCGCCCCGCCGCTGATCATCGGCAACGCCGCAGGGCTGGCTCCGGACGAAATCGGCCTGCTGGTCGCCTGCTGCCTGTTTGTCGGCGGGCTGGCCACCATCCTGCAAACCGTGGGCATCCCGTTCTTCGGTGCGCAGCTGCCGCTGGTCCAGGGCACCTCCTTCGCCTCGGTGGCCACCATGGTGGCCATCGTCAATGGCGGTGGCGGCATCCAGGCGGTCTTCGGCGCGGTGCTCGTCGCTGCGCTGATCGGCTTCCTCATAGCGCCGTTCTTCGCCCGCATCATCAGATTCTTCCCGCCGGTAGTGACCGGCGTGGTCATCACGATGATCGGCATCTCGCTGACCCCGGTCGCGGCCAACTGGGCCATGGGCGGGGACGCCAAGGCCGAGGGCTACGGGTCGCTGGCCAACATCGGCCTGGCCGCCGGAACGCTGCTGGTGGTGCTGCTGCTCTCCAAGGTCGGCAATGCCGCGATCTCCCGCATGTCGATCCTGCTGGCCATTGTGCTGGGCACGGTGGCCGCCGCGCTGCTGGGCATGGCTGATTTCTCGCAGGTCGGCCACGGCGCGATCTTCGCGTTCCCGCAACCGCTGGCCTTCGGCATGCCGGTCTTCGAAATCGGCGGCATCATCTCGATGACCATCGTGGTGCTGGTGATCCTCACCGAAACCACCGCTGACATCCTCGCGGTGGGCGAGATTGCCGGCTCGAAGGTGGATTCCAAGCGCATTGCCGACGGCCTGCGCGCCGACATGGCTTCCTCCGCGGTAGCCCCGATCTTCAACACCTTCACCCAGTCGGCCTTCGCGCAGAACGTCGGCTTGGTGGCCATCACCGGAATCACCAGCCGCTTCGTGGTCGCTGCCGGCGGTGGCATCCTCGTGGTGCTCGGCTTGCTGCCGATCCTCGGCCGCGTGGTCGCGGCCATCCCCACCCCGGTGCTCGGCGGTGCTGGCATCGTGCTCTTCGGCACCGTTGCCGCCTCCGGAATCCGGACCCTGTCCAAGGTGAAGTACGACGGCATGAACCTGGTGATTGTCGCCGCCTCGATTGCCTTCGGCTGCATTCCGATCGTGAAGCCCGACTTCTATGCAGGTTTCCCCACCTGGTTCGAGACGATCTTCCACTCCGGAATTTCCTCGGCAGCCGTGATGGCCGTGCTGCTGAACCTGCTGTTCAACGAGCTCAAGTTCGGAAACACGAAGAATGCATCAGTCTTCTCGGCAGCTCCGCCGCGGATGGTCAAGACCGAGGAGATCTGCGGACTGCTCGAGGGCGACCACTACGTGGGCGGCAAGCTCATCGACAAGGAAGGCTACGAGATTCCTGTAGTCACGCCCGATGAGTTCGAGCAGATCCAGACAGGGGCCATCGAGATGCCTGTACCCAGGCTTGCCGGGAGCCCGGAACACTAAGCCGGAGCAGGCAGAGCCCGAACAGGACAAGAACGACCGCGACGAGATGGACAAGGATCCATCCTGAGCGAGGCGAACGCCCGCAGGCCCGAGAGCCTGCGGGCGTTCGCCCGTGGTGGGCTCAAGACCTCGTTGGATTGGTCCACAGCAGTGCGCCTAGCGCTGGGAACCTCCTACGCCCGAGCCAGGCGACCAGGACTCGGTTCCGGGCGTCCTGCATCGAGTTTCTTCTCAACGGCGCGTATCGCCGACTGCGTGCACGAGGCGGTGACCGCCGCAGCCGAGGCGTCTAGTGCAGCGGCTGGCAGCAGGTAGGCTGCGTTTTCCGCGCCGATGAGCAGGGCCATCAGGATGCCTGCAGGAATGCAGAGGAGTGCCGCCGTTGCGGTGGCTGTTGGAACCAGCCGCTGCATGACGCCTGCGGAGCTTCGATGATGACGGAAGGCGAGCACTGCATAGACCCCGCCAGCAACCAGCAGCCCGTGCAGCGCCCCGAAGGGCAGGCCGTACATGAATGTGATGGTCGCATAGCCTGCAGGCCCAGGGAGTTCGAGAGCGGTGACGCATATGGCGGCCACCAGGATGCCGGCTGCTGTTCCGCGCACCAAGAGTGGAAACAGGAGTTCCGAGGGATGCGTCAGTTGAAGGCGGTTCATAGGCCCAGATTAGGCCATCGCATGGCGTTGATCTGCATTCGCCGACCAGGTCCTGCCATCTTCGGACAATGGCGGGCCTATCTTTAATGGCACGATTGCAGAATCAATATTGCTCTGCCGGCTCACCTGCATCGCCAGCCTGTGTTGGGATGGGACGACCTCCATTTAGATGACACATGACCTGCGCCACGCGGCTAGTGTGAATACAGTTTCCTGTTCCCCAACCGGCACATGCTGGCCGCGTGGCTGCGGTTCAAAGTCCACCGGATGAATCATGGAGCCTGTCAGGTGGATGATGTAAGTCCCCACTTAATTGAAAGAAAGAGACTAGGAAAAACACGATATGACTATCCTGAAAGACCAGGCTACTAACAAACAGTAATACCCACTTTTCTAAGTGCAGGATAAAATTCGTCTCGATACTCGCGTCGTAGCATTTGGGGAAAATTGAAAACTAAATTATCTGCTCTGATCCTCAGCATTGCTCTGGGAATCAGTCCACTTATGGCAGTGCCGGCGCAAGCCAGCATGGGGGACTGCACCGTTGAAGGCAGCAGCGCGGTTTGCACTGGAGACGACCAGCAAGCAGTGCATGGCAATACTTCCATCACTGACTTGAGCTTGGAGAACGCGCCAATTAAGGGTGATGTTCTGAAAAGCATGACCGCGCTAAACCGTCTGGCGTACAACGGTCCGATTGACGTGGACTTACGAGAATTCTTGAACGCACCAGCTTTAGCACAACTGGAAATCACGTTCGACACGAAGCCAGTCCGTGTGCTGGCAGGTACTGAATTCAAGCTTCAAACCTTCAGAGGTTTCGACGGCGAACCTTTCAGCTTGGAAATCGGAGACTACTTTACGAACGACGGATGGACAGATCCGCCAGTCAAGCAGGTGGGGTTTAATACTTTCGTTGCCCCCAGGGCAACGCATATTCGCTTCTTGGATGGATACTACGAGGGCCAGCACAAGGCAGACGGGCGCAGCCTGCAGTACAACATCCATGTCGGTGAACAATATGTTGTCTCTGCATATGAAGAATTGTCATGGCTGGGTACGGGAAAGCTACAGGCTAGCTATACCCCCTTCGGCGAAGCTTCAATCTTGAATCCGTCGGCAACTACGGTTCCCGTCGGTACTTGGGTGACTGCTGCAGGCAGCAAAACCTCCACCGGCTTCGCCATGAAAACCAATTGCACTTGGAGCCGCGGCAGCACAGTAGTCCAAAAATCAAAAAGTGGAGATTCAGGCGGCTGCGCTTACAAGCTGAGCAAGGCAGACTCCGGCAAAAAGCTCACCGTCAAAGCAACGCATCATGAGTACTGGGGCGAAACAGAATACTGGCAAAGCACAACGGAAACCTTCTCCAGAATTTTCACTGTCCAGGATCCAATCCTGTTAAAACTGGGGCGGATTGACTCGGCGCAGGTAGGGAAGAAGCTCACTGCGAAGTTCTCCAATGCGCCGTCAGGTGTAAAGCTCAAATACCAGTGGCTTCGCGCAGGGGAGAGAATCAATGGCGCCACCAAGTCCACCTACACGCCAACCACTGCGGATTTGGGCAAACGCCTCGCTTATTCGGTAACGGGTTCAAAATCTGGAATGTACCCGGTTGTCCATACCTCGTATGACACCTCCCGGGTCACAAAGGGAAAATACACTGTCACTAAAGCGCCGCGTATCAGTGGCAAGACAGTCTATGGACAAACACTGAAGGTCAATCCTGGCACCCGTTCCACCAAGCCGGGAAAGTTTAGGTACCAGTGGCTGCGTGATGGCAAGACCATCAAGAACGCTACGAAGACCACCTACAAACTGGGTCTGTCCGATACAGGCAGGAATATCAGCGTCCGAGTCACCGCCAGCGGTCCCGGATTTGCAACCCAGACAAGCACCACTGCTAAGACCAAGAAGGTAGCCAAGGCGAAGTTCACGGTAAAGAAGGGAGCATCCGTATCGGGCAAGATGAAGGTTGGCTCGAAACTGACAGCCAAACCCGGTTCGTGGAGTCCGAAACCCGAGAAATACAAATACCAGTGGTACCGTTCTGGCGCCCCGATCAGCAAAGCCACCAAGTCGACCTACAAGGTGACCTCGCGGGACCTGGGCAAGGTTGTCTACGTGAAGGTCACCGGAAGTAAGAAGGGCTACGCCTCGAAGACCTCAACTTCTTCGGTTAAGTAGCATCGTCAGCGACTGGCCGACAACTACGTGTTCACGTGGTTGTCGGCTTTTACGCCCTGCCCGACTCAAGACGGACGATGTAACCTCATGACCAATACGGGGATGAAGTTGCCCGTCCTTCGATGAACTATTGGCTACCTCCGAGCACAATCGAATGACGGCACTTTCGAATCATGTCCCACATACTTACTTTTTAAATGTGTGATGTCTCAAGACACCGGTGACACTTCTGTCTCAGGACATCGGTAACAGATCAGACCGGATCACTCTGTCTGTCAGGCTGAAGTGAGGCCACTGATTCATAGCAAGTAAACCTTCCCCCTCCGGAAAAGCTGGGGGAGAACCCCCGCAATCTAGCGGATAAGTTCCCGGGCAAAGATATATGTCCACCACGTCAAATACCACCTCGATGGGTTCATAAGGCCCCGGATTACCCGGCGTGGCAGTAGCCAAACCGCCGGTTTTTGCAATAATGACCGATGTGAACATTGCTCAGCCCGGTGAAGGGCACCCAGATAAAAGGCCACCGTCAATGGCGGATGTAGCGGCCGTGGCAGGGGTGTCGCACCAGACTGTCTCCCGAGTGCTCAACAACCACCCCAATGTCAGGTCCGGAACGCGCGACCAGGTCATGGAAGCAATCCGCAAACTCGGGTATCGCCGCAATCGAGCTGCCCGTGCGTTGGCAACATCGCACTCCAGCACCATTGGGATTCTGACCATCGGCAGCGAGTTCTTTGGACCGCAGTCAACTGTGCTGGCCATCGAAGCAGCAGCCCGCGCGCAAGGCTATTTCGTCAGCGTGACCGCATTGGATCGCTACGACGCTCACAGTGCAACCGAAGCCTTGAACCACCTGGTTGACCAAGGAGTTGACGGCGTGGTGATGGTCGCGCCGTTCGAAAAGGTCATTGACGCCCTGGATGATGCGGCGCTCAAGATCCCAGTGGTGGTTGTCGCCGCCCGCACCAGTGTTCCCGCTTCGGATCCGGCCCGCTACGTCTATGTAGACCAGCGCGAAGGCGCACGCCTGGCTACCGGACACCTCCTGGCATTAGGCCATCGCAAAATCGCCCACGTCTCCGGACCAACC
Source organism: Glutamicibacter nicotianae (assembly GCF_006539525.1). Classification (GTDB taxonomy): domain Bacteria; phylum Actinomycetota; class Actinomycetes; order Actinomycetales; family Micrococcaceae; genus Glutamicibacter; species Glutamicibacter nicotianae. The sequence goes on from NZ_BJNE01000002.1 coordinate 18,428, forward strand.
GGCTGGTTCGACGCCACCGAGCGGCAAATCGGCTGGCAGGAAAAAATGCTCGAAGCCAAGGCGCCGATTATTGAAGTGCCCGCCGAATCATGGCTGGCGCCCAGCGGGTACGAGGCGGGCAAGAGACTGGTTGACTCGGTGCGCGTCGGGGAAGTGACGGCAGTCTTCGCCGCGAATGACTATCTCGCCACTGGCATCCTGCGCGCCTTCTGGGAAGTCGGGCTGGATGTGCCAACCGATGTCTCGGTGATCGGTTTCGACGATCTGCAGATTTCGAATTTCCTCATTCCATCGCTGACCACTGTCCGGCAGCCATTCAGGGACGTCGGGCATGCGGCACTCACGGAATTGCTCGAAGGCGACACCGCCGATAAATCTCCAAAGGTGATTGCTCCAACGCTGGTCATGCGGGCAAGCACGGCTCCGCCGAAGTCCCAGTAATTCTGTTCTAGTTGCCCGCATCTCGACAGCGGGTGTTGCGCATCACGAAATGTTAGCGCTAACATTACTTCGAAGTTCCTGCCGGCAATATTCCGAATTCCTCGGAGGGCTGCTGGCGATGCGAAGACGCTGCCCACAAGCTGGGCCTCAGGACGGAGATTTCATGGCCACCGCGCCCCAGGATGCTACTGCTGCCCAGCTCATCACCAGCGGCCAAACCGTGCTCGGCGTCGAACTGGGCTCCACCAACATCAAGGCCAGCCTGATTGGCCCGGACTTCCAGCAGCTGGCCAGCGGAAGCCACCAGTGGGAGAACCAGTTCGAAGACCAGCTGTGGACCTACTCGCTGGACGCTATCCACTCCGGCCTGCAGCAGTGCTTCGCCGCCGTGCTGGCCGACTGCCGCCAGCGCTACGGCGTTGCGCCTAGTACCTTCGCCTCGATGGGCGTCTCGGCCATGATGCACGGCTACCTGGCCTTTGGCCAGGACGGCGATCTGCTGGTTCCCTTCCGCACCTGGCGCAACACCAACACACAGGTGGCCGCCGAGCGGCTGACCGGAGCCTTCCGTGTCAACATCCCGCTGCGCTGGTCCGTTGCCCACTACTTCCAGGCCATGATCGATGGCGAGGAGCATGTGCCGCAGGTCCGGCACCTCACCACCCTGGCTGGCTATGTCCACACGCTGCTCACTGGCGAAAAAGTGCTGGGCGTCGGTGATGCCTCGGGCATGTTCCCCATCGACACTGCGACCGGCACCTACGACGCCGCGATGCTCGACGCCTTCGACGAGATCTCAGCGTCCTACCAGGCCACATGCACCCTGGCCGAACTGCTGCCGGCAGTCCTGCCAGCCGGCGCGGCGGCAGGAAACCTGAGCGAAGCCGGAGCCCGCCTGCTCGATCCCACCGGCCAGCTGCAGCCCGGCACCCCGTTCTGCCCGCCCGAAGGCGATGCCGGAACCGGTATGGTGGCCACCAACTCGGTGGCCGTGCGCACCGGCAACGTCTCGGCCGGCACCTCGATCTTCGCGATGCTGGTGCTGGAGAAGCCACTGGCCGGAGTGCACCACGAAATCGATGTGGTCACCACCCCGGCCGGCGACAGCGTCGCGATGGTCCACTGCAATAACGGCGCAAGCGAGATCGGTGTCTGGGCAGGCGTATTCGGCCAGTTCGCGAAGGCGCTGGGCGTGGATGCCTCCAGCGACCGCATCTTCGAGGCGCTGCTCGGCTCGGCACTGGACGGCCAGGCCGACGGGGCAGGCCTGCTGGCCTATAACAACCTGTCGGGCGAGCCGGTCACCGGCCTGGAGCAAGGGCGGCCGCTGGTCATCCGCACCCCGGACTCCGCATTGACCCTGGCCAACCTGATGCGCGCCCAGGTTTACGGCATGTTCGCCACCCTGAGCCTGGGCATGAAGGTGCTGGCCGCGCAGGGCGTGCGGGTGGAAAAGCTCAATGCCCATGGCGGCATCTTCCGCACCGCCGGGGTGGCCCAGCGCTTCCTGGCCGCCGCGCTGGACACCGAAGTGAGCGTCTCGGAAACTGCCGGCCACGGCGGGCCGTGGGGCATCGCGGTGCTGGCAAGCTTCCGCCAGTTCATCGAAGCCAACCCGCAGGCCAGCTTGGATTCCTATCTGGACGAGCTGGTCTTCGCCGAGGCCAAGACCAAGGGCGCGGCCCCATTGCCTGAAGATGTGGCCGGCTACAACGCCTGGCTGCAGAACTATGAATCCGGTTTGGCCATTCAGTGTGCGGCCATCACCGCCCTGTAAGTTTCCAGCAGAAAGCCAAGAAAACATGAGTGAGTTCAAGTCACTGGCGGATTACCCGCAATCGATGCAAGATGAGGTGGCTGCGGTCCGGCAGCTCGTTGCCAGCCTGCACGCCGAATTGCCGCGCTACGAGCTGGTGGTCTGGACCGCAGGCAACGTCTCCCAGCGCGTGCGCCATCCGCAGATCACCGATGGCAGCTCAGACCTCTTCGTGATCAAGCCGTCGGGGGTCTCCTACGACGACTTGACCCCTGAATCGATGGTGGTGTGCACCATCGATGGCCAGCTGCTCGAGGGCGAGCATGCGCCATCCTCGGATACCGCCGCCCACGCCTACACCTACGAGCACATGCCGGAGGTCGGCGGCGTGGTGCACACCCACTCCACCTACGCCACCGCGTGGGCAGCGCGCGGCGAGGACATCCCCTGCGTGCTGACCATGATGGCTGACGAATTCGGCGGACCAATCCCGGTGGGCCCTTTCGCCATCATCGGCGACGACTCGATTGGCCGCGGCATTGTTTCTACGCTGCGCGAATCCCGCAGCCCCGCGGTGCTCATGGCCAACCACGGGCCATTCACCATCGGCAAGGATGCCAGGGCTGCAGTCAAGGCTGCGGTGATGTGCGAGGAAGTGGCCCGCACTGTGCATATCGCCCAGCAGCTCGGGGACCCGCAGCCTATCGACCCCGCGAAAATCGACTCGCTCTACGAGCGCTACCAGAACGTTTACGGACAGTAAGGACATCATGGCCAAGGCATATAACGACAAGGAAATCTGGTTCTTCACCGGCAGCCAGGACCTGTACGGCGAGGACACCCTGCGCCAGGTGGCGCAGCAGTCCACCGAGGTGGCGCAGGCGCTGGATGCGTCCGCCGATGTCCCGGCGAAGATCATCTGGAAGCCGGTGCTGAAGGACTCCGAGTCGATCCGCCGCGCGATGCTGGAAGCGAACTCGGATGAGAACGTGCTGGGCGTGATCACCTGGATGCACACCTTCAGCCCGGCGAAGATGTGGATCAACGGCCTGAAGGCCCTCCAGAAGCCGCTGCTGCACCTGCACACCCAGGCAAATGTCGAACTGCCGTGGGATTCGATCGACTTCGACTTCATGAACCTGAACCAGGCTGCGCACGGCGACCGCGAATACGCCTACCTGGCCACCCGCCTGGGCGCCGCGCGCACCACGGTGGTCGGCCACGTCTCCAATCCCGCGGTCACCCGCCGCGTGGGCACCTGGATCCGCGGCGCTGCCGGTTTCAACGCCGTGCAGAACCTGAAGCTGGTCCGCTTTGGCGACAACATGCGCAATGTCGCGGTGACCGAGGGCGACAAGACCGAAGCCGAGATCCGCTTCGGCGTCTCGGTGAACACCTGGGCCGTCAATGACCTGGTCGAGGCCGTGAAGGCCGTGGCCGAAGCCGGCATCGATGCGCTGGTCGCCGAGTACGAGCGCGAGTACGACGTGGTTCCCGAACTGCGTGCCGGCGGTGCCCGCCACGAGTCGCTGCGCTATGCCGCCGCCCAGGAAATCGCGCTGGAAGCGTTCCTGTCCAAGGCCGGCGCCATGGCCTTCACCACCAACTTCGAGGACCTCGGCGGGCTCAAGCAGCTGCCGGGCCTGGCCGTGCAGCGCCTGATGGGCAAGGGCTACGGCTTCGGCGCCGAGGGCGACTGGAAGACCGCGGTGCTGGTGCGTGCCGCCAAGGTGATGGGCGAGGGCCTGCCGGGCGGAGCCTCGCTGATGGAGGACTACACCTACGACCTGACCCCCGGCAAGGAGCTGATCCTCGGTGCCCACATGCTCGAGGTCTGCCCGTCGCTGACCACCTCGAAGCCGCGGGTGGAAATCCACCCGCTGGGCATCGGCGGCCGCGAGGATCCGGTGCGCATGGTCTTCAGCGCGGATGCCGCCGAGGGCGCGGTGGTCGTGTCCATGGCCGATATGCGCGAGCGCTTCCGGCTGACCGCCAATGTGGTCGATGTGGTGACCCCGCCGGCTGACCTGCCGAACTTGCCGGTGGCCCGCGCGGTCTGGAGCCCGCGGCCTGACTTCAATATCTCTGCCGAGTCCTGGCTTGCCGCCGGCGGTGCGCACCACACGGTGATGTCCACCGCCGCAGGCATCGAGGCCTTCGAGATCTTCGCGGAGATCGCCGGTGCCGAGCTGCTGGTCATCGACGAGGAGACCACGCGCCGGAACTTCGCGCAGCAGATCCGCGTCAACCAGAGCTACTACCGCTTGGCGCAGGGTTTCTAGCAGCCAGGCAGGCCCTTTCCCGGGCTCTGCGCGCTCTGTGCTGGGCGCGCAGGACCACTGGGTAAGGAATCTTAATTTATTTTCATCAGAGGGTGGTCGAAGTCACTGTGTTAGCGCTAACATAGTGTGAGTCCAGTCTCATTCGCAGATATGGCAACCTTTCAAGGAGGAAAAGATGGCATGGAATAATTGGACCCGCAAAGCCGTGGCGACCATGGGATCGCTCGCACTGGTCGGCGCATTGGCAGCCTGCAGCGGCAGCGGCGCCGGAGGCGGAGCCGGGGCTGGTGGCGGGGAATCGACCGCCCCCGAGGACATCCAGGTGGGCGTCGCAATGCCAACGGAGACGTCCGAACGCTGGATTGCCGACGGTGAAGCGGTCAAGTCCCAGCTGGAAGAAGCCGGCTTCGAAGTCGACCTGCAGTTCGCGAATGACGACATCCCCACCCAGCAGCAGCAGATCGATCAGATGATCACCAAGGGCAGCGACATCCTGGTGGTCGCCTCCATCGACGGCACCGCGCTGTCCACCCAGCTGCAGGCCGCCGCGGACCAGAACATCCCGATCATCTCCTACGACCGCCTGATCAACGGCACCGAGAACGTGGACTTCTACGTCACCTTCGACAACTACAACGTCGGTGTCCAGCAGGCCACCTCGCTGCTGGCCGGCATGGGCCTGGCCGACGACCAGGGCAAGCGCACCGACAAGAAGGGCAAGTTCAACATCGAGCTCTTCGCCGGTTCGATCGACGACAACAACGCGCACTTCTTCTGGAAGGGCGCCATGGACACCCTGAAGCCATACCTCGACGACGGCACGCTGACGGTCAAGTCCGGCCAGACCAAGATCGAGCAGGCCGCCACCCTGCGCTGGAGCCAGGAAGAAGCCCAGTCGCGCATGGAAGACCTGATCACCGCCCATTACCAGGGCGGCAAGACCAAGATCGACGGCATCCTCTCGCCATTCGACGGGATCTCCCGCGGCATTATCACCGCACTGTCCAACGCCGGCTACGGCAAGTCCATCAAGGACGGCCTGCCGATCATCTCCGGCCAGGACGCTGAAATCGCATCGGTGAAGCTGATCGACGATGGCGTGCAGTACGCAACCATCTTCAAGGACACCCGCAAGCTGGCCACCCAGGCTGTCGAGGCCGTGAAGGCCTACGCCGGCGGCGGCGAGCCGGAAGCGAACGACACCGAAAGCTACGACAACGGCAAGAAGGTCGTTCCTTCCTACCTGCTGGATTCGGACATCGTGGTCAAGGACAACATCACCTCGCTGCTGGTCGACTCCGGGTACTACACCGCCGAGGAAGTCAAGGCCGGCCAGGCCAAGTAGCCGCGCAGGCAGCAACCGCGGTGGCGGGAGGGCATCCTGCGCTCACGCCACCGCGGTTCACCGCTCACAGCACACACCAAGGACATGCGCACTATGGACACCACGATCCTGCACATGCAGGACATCACCAAGACTTTTCCCGGAGTCAAGGCGCTGGACGGCGTCAACCTTTCGGTTCGCAAGGGCGAGATCCACGCCATCTGCGGCGAGAACGGCGCCGGCAAATCCACCCTCATGAAGGTGCTCTCCGGGGTCTACCCGCACGGCAGCTACGAGGGCCAGATCATTTTCGAGGGCGAGGAGCTCAAGGCCTCGAACATCAAGGATTCCGAAGCCCAGGGCATCGTGATCATCCACCAGGAGCTGGCCCTGGTGCCGTACCTGTCGGTGGCGGAGAACATCTTCCTCGGCAACGAGACCGCCCGCGGCGGCTTCATCGACTGGAATGAAACCAACCATCGCGCCGCCGACCTGCTGGCCCGCGTGGGCCTGGATGAACTGCCGGTCACCCCGGTCGGCCAGCTCGGTGTCGGCAAGCAGCAGCTGGTGGAAATCGCCAAGGCGCTGAGCAAGAACGTGAAGCTGCTGATCCTGGACGAGCCGACCGCCGCGCTGAACGACGACGACTCGGAGCACCTGCTGAACCTGCTGCGCGAACTGCGCGAGCAGGGCATCACCTCGATCATCATCTCGCACAAGCTCGGCGAGATCGAGGACATCGCCAACACCACCACCATCATCCGCGACGGCCAGTCCATCGAAGCCCTGGACATGGCCGACCCCGCCTCCAACCAGAACCGGATCATCCGCGGCATGGTCGGCCGCGAGCTCTCCGCCCGCTACCCGCAGCGCGAGCCGCAGATCGGCGACGTGGTCTTCGAGGTGCGCGACTGGTCGGTGCAGCATCCGGTCCAGCAGGAGCGCACCGTGGTGGAGCATGCCAGCCTCGACGTGCGCGCCGGCGAAATCGTCGGCATTGCCGGGCTCATGGGCGCCGGGCGCACCGAACTGGCGATGAGCATCTTCGGCCACAGCTACGGCCGGAACATCACCGGCACCGTGCTGATGGGCGGCAAGCCGGTGGACACCTCCACGGTGGGCAAGGCCATCGGCGCCGGCATCGCCTACGTCTCGGAAGACCGCAAGAAGTTCGGCCTGAACCTCATCGAGGATATCCGCGTGAACACCACCGCGGCCGGACTGGGCAAGATCTCCTCGAAGGGCTTCGTGGATGGCAACAGGGAAATCCAGATCGCCGAGCACTACCGCAAGTCCATGCGCATCAAGACCCCCAATGTCATGGCGAAGGTCGGCAACCTCTCGGGCGGCAACCAGCAGAAGGTCGTGCTGGGCAAGTGGCTGCACACCGCCCCTGAGCTGCTGATCCTCGACGAGCCCACCCGCGGCATCGACGTCGGCGCCAAATACGAGATCTACACGATCATCAACGAGCTGGCCGCGGCCGGCAAGGCAGTGCTGGTGATCTCCTCCGAACTGCCCGAGCTGCTGGGCATCTGCGACCGCATCTACACCCTGGCCTACGGCCGGATGACCGGCCAGCTGCCGCGCAGCGAAGCCACCCAGGAACGCCTCATGGAACTCATGACCATCGAGAAGGAAAGCACCCGATGACCATCACAAACGAGCTGAAGGATATCTTCACCAAGAACTTGCGCACCTCGGGCATCTACATTGCCTTCGTGCTCATCGTGGTGCTGTTCACCATCCTGACCAACGGCCTGCTGCTCAGCCCGATCAACATCACCAACATCATCCTGCAGTACTCCTACGTGCTGATCCTCGCACTGGGAATGATCATCGTGATCGTGGCCGGGCACATCGACCTTTCCGTCGGTTCACTGGTCGCCCTGACCGGCGCGGTCTCCGCGGTGCTGGTGATCAAGAACGACATGCCATGGTGGGCAGGCATGCTCGCCGGCATTGCGGTGGGCGCGCTGTGCGGTTTGTGGCAGGGCTTCTGGGTTGCGTACGTGGGCATTCCCGCGTTCATCGTGACGCTGGCAGGCATGCTGCTCTTCCGCGGCCTGACCTACGAGGTGCTCAGCAACGTTTCGCTCTCGCCGTTCCCCGGCGAATACGGCCAGATCGCCGGCGGCTTCCTCAACGGCCTGCTGGGCGGCAACGGCTTCGACCTGTTCACCGTGATCATCGGCGTGATCGCCGTGGTGGGGCTCTTCTACTCGCAGTGGCGCAACCGCGCAGGCCGGGCCAAGTACGGCCAGAGTGTCGAGTCGATGGCCATGTTCCTGGCCAAGAACATCATCACGGGCATCATCATCCTCTGGTTCTTCTGGCAGATCGCCACCAGCCGCGGCATGCCGATCGTGCTGATCATCCTGGCCGCCCTGATCCTGGGCTACCACGTGCTGACCACCAAGACCGTCTTCGGCCGCCACGTCTACGCCATCGGCGGCAACCTGTCGGCAGCCAAGCTCTCAGGCGTGAACGTGAAGCGCATCAACATGTGGATCTTCATCAACATGGGCCTGCTCTCCGGCGTGGCCGGCGTGGTCTTCTCCTCGCGTTCCAACGGCGCCCAGCCAGGTGCCGGCAACATGTTCGAGCTCGACGCCATCGCGGCCTGCTTCATCGGCGGCGCCTCGACTACCGGCGGCGTGGGCCGGGTTACCGGCGCGATCGTCGGTGGCCTGGTCATGGCAGTGCTGTCCAACGGCATGCAGCTGATGGGCGTGGGAGCTTCCACCCAGCAGATCGTCAAGGGCGTGGTGCTGCTGCTGGCAGTGGCCTTCGACATCTACAACAAGCGCCGCGCAGGCGCCGGCAACTAGGCTGCGGCTTGCTGCCACGGCCCTCCCGCACGCGATGGCGGGAGGGCCCGCCCATGCCCGATGGTTTCCCAGTACAGCACGAAGGATGACGAAATGGATCGCCAATCAATGCCGCAGCAGGACACCGCCAACGGAACGGTGCTCACGCTGCAAGCCCACGGCTTCACCGCGCAGCTGGCCACGGTGGGTGCCACACTGGTGTCCCTGGACTACGGTGGCCGCCCGCTGGTGCGCGCCTTCGATCCGCGCGGTGAGCGCCCGGTGTTCTCCGGAGCGATCCTGGCTCCCTGGCCCAACCGCGTGATCGACGGGTCCTACCGCTGGGAAGGCCAGGAGCTGCAGCTGCCGATCACCGAGCCGGAGCGCGGCCACGCGCTGCACGGTCTGGTGGCCGATACCAGCTTCGAGATCACCGCGCACCGCGCCGACTTCGCCCAGCTGCGCACCGTGATCGCCCCGAGCCCCGGCTACCCCTATGAGGTGCAGCTGGTGATCGACTACCGGCTGGAAGCCGGCGGGCTGCGCACCATCGCCACCGCCACCAACCTCGGGCACGGTACCGCGCCCTTCGCCTGGGGTTCGCACGCCTACCTGGTCGCACCGGGCAAGAAGGCGGATGAATGGACTTTCACCCTGCCAGCCGGCAAGGTGCAGCTCACCGAAGGTGCGCGCCTGCTGCCGCAGGAGGTGGTTCAGGTGGCTGGCACCGAGCTGGATTTCCGCACCCCGAAGCCGATCGGGGACCTCTTCATCGATCATGCCTACACTTCCCTGGCCGCCGGCGCGGACGGCTTGTTCAGCGCATCGATCACCGACGCTGCGGGCGTCGGCGCGCAGATCAGCTGGGATGCGGCCTGCCCGTGGGTCCAGATCCACACCGCTGACCGCGATGACCCGGCGCTTGACCGCACCGGGCTGGCCATCGAGCCGATGACCTGCCCGCCCGGCGGCTTCAACTCCGGCCAAGACGTCATCGCGCTTGCCCCGGGCGCCAGCTGCGAAGCCAGTTGGCTGATCGGCCCGGTCCAGCCGAGCTAACCCGCAGGCGCGCCCGCCGCGCCGCCTACCTATTTGCACCACCACTAGCCCATGGGAGAGATGGCCATGCCGCAAGGCTCCGCAGCATATGAAGCAGCCCACCGGGTGCACCACCTGGCCGATGGCCGCGAAGCGATCTTCTTCGCCGATGCCAACACCGCACTGCCCGAACCGGCGGCCGACACCCGGCCGCTGGATCCGCGCAGGGAACCCGGCGAGCTGCGCTACGACCGGCTGACCGGAGACTGGGTGGCGGTCGCCGCCCACCGCCAGTCGCGCACCTACCTGCCGCCCAAGGAAGAATGCCCGCTATGCCCCAGTGGCAACGGGCGCGTGAGCGAAATCCCGGCCGAGGACTTCAACGTGGTGGTCTTCGAGAACCGCTTCCCGTCGCTCGGCCCGGCACTGGGTTCGATTCCGGCCGCCGCACCGGTGCAGGTTCCCGCCCCGGCCTACGGTCGCTGCGAAGTCGTGGTGTTCACCCCCGAGCACACCGGCTCCTTCGCCTCGCTGGATGACGCCCGGGCACGCACCGTCATCGAGGCCTGGGCGCAGCGCACCGCCGCCCTGTCCGCGATGGAAGGCATCGAGCAGGTCTTCGTCTTCGAGAACCGCGGCCAGGATATCGGGGTGACCTTGCACCATCCGCACGGGCAGATCTACGCCTATCCGTACCTGGCCCCGACCGCAGCCAAGATGGCCGGCCAGGCGGTGGCCCACCTGGCGAAGACCGGACGCCCCCTGATGCAAGACATCCTGGACTTCGAGCGCAATGAAGGCACGCGCATGGTGCGCCAAGGCGAGCACTTCTCCGTGTTCGTGCCCTATGCCGCCCGATGGCCGCTGGAAGCCCATCTGGTCCCGCACCGCCACGTGCCGGATCTCGCAGCGCTCAACGACGGCGAGAAAGCCGAACTGGCAGTGATGTACCGGGACCTGCTGCGCGGATTCGACGCGCTGTACGACACCCCCACCCCCTATATCGCCGCCTGGCACCAGGCCCCGCTGGAACCGGAAGCCCGTGCGGCATCTCGGCTGCACCTGCAGCTGACCAGCCCGCGCCGGGCGGCCGGAAAATTGAAGTTCCTGGCAGGCTCGGAAGCCGCCATGGGCGCCTTCATCAACGATGTCCCGGCCGAGCAGGCCGCCGCCCGGCTGCGCGAGGTCATGCCATGAGCCGTAGCGGAAGCGGGGAAACCGCGGCACGGGTCAATGCCCTGCGGGAGAAGTTCGCCAAAGCCTACGGCCACCGGCCCGAAGGCATCTGGCGCGCCCCGGGACGGGTGAACCTGATTGGCGAGCATACCGACTACAACCTGGGCTATGTGCTGCCCTTCGCCATCGACAAGAACGCGCTGGTGGCGGTGCGCCGCAAATCGCAGCTGGATCCGGGGAGCCAGGTGCTGGACTTCGCCTCCACCTACGGGGCAGGCGGCGAGCTGCCGATCACCTCGATCACAGTCGATGAGCTGGTGCCCCGGGCGGTGCCCGGCTGGGCCGCCTACCCGGCGGCCGTGCTGTGGGCGCTGAACCAGCTCGATGGCGTGCGCATCGGCGGGCTGGAATTGATGGTCGACTCCGATGTCCCGGTGGGCTCCGGGCTGTCCTCCTCGCATGCCCTGGAAGTGGCGACCATCGTGGCGCTGGATGACCTCTACGGCCTTCAGCTGACCAAGGTGCAGATGGCCCAGCTGACCCAGCGGGCCGAGAACGAATTCGTGGGCGCCCCGACCGGAATCATGGACCAGAGCGCCTCGCTGATGTCCCAGGCCCAGCACGCGCTCTTCCTGGATTGCCGTTCCATGGAAACGCAGGCAGTGCCGTTGCCGTTGGCGCAGCACAACGCGGTGGTGCTGGTCATCGATACCCGCGTCGAGCATTCGCATGTGGATGGCGGCTATGCCGCCCGCCGTGCCAACTGCGAGCAGGCCGCCGCGGCACTGGGGGTGGAATCCTTGCGGGAAGTGCACAGCATCGCGGAATTGGAGGCCATCGCCGACCCGGTGGCCCGGCGCCGCGCCAAGCACATCGTGACCGAGAACCGGCGGGTGCTCGATGCCGTTGCCGCGTTGCGCGCCTCGGACCTGGGCGCGGTAGGCAAGCTGCTGTGCCAGTCCCACGAATCCATGCGCGACGACTACGAGATTTCCAGCGAGGAACTGGACGCCGCGGTGGAGGCCGCCATGGCGGGCGGGGCCCGCATGACCGGTGGCGGTTTTGGCGGCAGCGCCATTGCCCTGGTCAAGCGCGAGCGGATCGAGCCGGTCAGCCAGGCCGTCCGCGAGGCCTTTGACCACGCCGGCTATGTCGAGCCGGCCATTTTCACCGTCATTGCAGATGAAGGAGCAGGCAGGGCATGAGTTGGCTAGTGACCGGCGGAGCCGGGTATATCGGATCCCACGTGGTGCGTTCGCTGCAGGCGGCGGGGTTCGAACCGGTCGTCGTGGACTCGATGTCCAGCGGGGTGCGCTCCTTCGTTCCCGAGCAGGTGCCGTTCTACCAGTTGAGCATCCTGCAGACCGAAAAGCTCGTGGAAATCATGAAGCGCCACGAGGTTACCGGGGTCATCCACCTGGCCGGCTACAAGTACGCCGGAGAATCGGTGAAGCACCCGCTGCTGGCCTTCGAGCAGAATGCCACCGGCACCGCGCACCTGCTCGAAGCGATGGCCACCGCCCGCGTGCACAATATGGTCTTCTCCTCCTCGGCGGCCGTCTACGGCACCCCGTCCGAAGATGTGGTCACCGAAGCCACCGGCACCTTCCCCGAATCCCCGTATGGCCAGAGCAAGCTGGTGGGGGAGTGGCTGATCCGCGACCAGGCGGTGGCTACCGGGCTGAAGCACACCTCGCTGCGCTACTTCAACGTGGTTGGATCGGGCAGCGCTGAACTCTATGACGCGAGCCCGCACAACCTGTTCCCGCTGGTGTTCCAGGCGTTGAATGCCGGCAAGTCCCCGAAGATCTTCGGCACCGATTACGACACCGAAGACGGCACCTGCGTGCGCGACTACGTGCATGTCGCGGATCTGGCGCTGGCGCATGTCCAGGCCGCCAGGAAGCTGGAGGCGGGCGAGGCGTTGGAGCCGGTCTACAACCTGGGTTCAGGTGATGGCGTCTCGGTGCGGCAGATCATGGACGCGGTCGCCGAGGTGACCGGCATCGGCTTCACCGCTATTGAGGAAGCCCGCCGTCCGGGCGATCCGGCGCGCATCGTTGCCGACGGCAAGCTGGCCGCCCGCGACCTGGACTGGAGGATGCGCCACAGCCTGGCGCAGATGGTGCACAGCGCCTGGGAGGCCTCGGCGCAGCGCCGCTGACTAGCCGGTGCGCAGTCTTGCGGCGATCGCATCCATGGTCTGGGCAATCGCCAGCGACTCGTCCAGCGGCATGACCGGCGACTCGGTCAATCCATCGGCGATGCACCGGGCTACGTGGGCCGCTTCGAAGCCCAAGCCGGCAGCCGGCGAGGTTTCGGCGAACTCGCGGCTGCCGGCGAGCTTTCCGTCGGCACTGCGCAGCACCAGCCCGGAACCGCAGCAGATCGGGCGCTGCAGCTCCAGCGTTCCCTCGGTGCCGGCTATCCATGCGCCTTGCGGCGAATCGGTCTCGATGCTGCTGAACACCGTTGCCGTGGAGCCGTCCTCATTGGCCAGCACCGCGGTGAATGATGCGTCGACACCGGTGGGGGCCATCCGCCCGGAAGCGTGCAGCAGCTGCTTGGCGGGGGAGACCATGGCGCTGAAGGCGATGGGATAGATGCCGACATCCAGCAGGGCCCCGCCGCCCAGCGCCGGGTCGTAGATGCGCGAGCTGTAGTCGACCTCGAACCTGGCGCCGAAATCAGCCTGGATGGTGATCACCTGCCCGAGCATTCCGGACTCGATGACCTGCGACAGCACATTGCCGATCGGCAGGAACCGCGACCACATGGCTTCCATGGCGAACACCCCGGCAGCCCTTGCCGCCTCGATGAGCCGGGCCGTTTGCCGGGCATTCAGGCTCATCGGCTTCTCCACCAGGACATGCTTGCCAGCGGCGATGGCCTTCAGCGCCAGGTCCGCGTGGCCGCTATGCGGGACAGCGATATAGACGGCATCCACCGCAGGGTCGCTGAGCACCGCATCGTAGGAGCCGCAGGCCCGGGTTCGCCCATCCCCGTAGGTGCGCGCGAACTGCTCGGAGCGGGCCAAGGTGCGCGAACCGACGGCTCCGATCCGGCTGCAGGTCAAGTTGTTCAGCGACTGGGCAAACTGCGAGGCGATCCACCCCGGCCCGAGAATGCCCCAATTCAGCGCGGGAGCGGAGGAGGGATGGGGCAGTGTGGATTCGGGCAAGGCTAGTGGCACGTCAGGCTCCGATGGCAGGCAAGGTCAGATGGCTGTTTCTACCCTAAGCGGAGGATGGCCCTGGTGGAAGAGCCATGCCAGCTGCCAGGCAGCAGGCGTCTGCCCCGCTACTGGCCCGCGCTCGCCGGCTGCGCGTCGACGGACCGAAGCTCGGCTCCCAGATCCACCAGCCGGCCATCGACATAGGTGCCCAGCACGGCCAGGGTGCCTAGCTCTTCCGGGGATACCGACAGCGGATCTGCTGCGAAGATGGTCAGGTCCGCGGGCATCCCGGTTTCCAAGCGGCCGCCGGTGGCACCGGTGCTTTCGTAGACGTTCACGGTGTAGCCTTCCAGCGCTTCGCGAGCCGACAAGCGATGTCGTGGCTGCACGCTGTCGCTGCCGGGCACTTCGGTGCGCCTGCGGGTCTGCGCGTCCGCCATGATCAGCCGCGGATCGAAGGGGGCAATGGGCCAGTCGGAGCCCAGCGCCAGCACCATGCCGGCATCCTTGACATCACGCAGGCGGTAGGCGAAGCTTGCGCGATGCTGGCCCAGCCGCCGGGACCAGGCATCAGATCCGTCGGCGCGGACAAAGTGCGTGCAATGCGTGGGCTGCATGCTGATGGTGGCCCCGGAAGCCTTGAGCCGGGCGAAATCCTCGTCGTTGAGTTCTTCGAGATGCTCGATCCGGTGGCGAAGCCCATTGCGGGGCAGCGATGCGATGGCGGAAATGACGAAACCTATGCCCTGGTCGCCGATGGCATGGGTCGTGGTGGTTACGCCTGCCTGGGCAAGGGTGCGCAGATTGGCCACATAGCGGCGTGGATCCCGGTAAAGGGATTCGGTGGATTCGCCTTCGGTGTCTGGCTCGTAGAGCCAGGCGGTGCCATTGTCCACCGTCCCGTCGATCATCAGCTTGGCGCCGCGAACCTGCCAGCGGCGCCCGCGTTCGCTCTGCAGCGCGATGAGCTGGTCGAGGGTTTCTGCCGGATCGCTGGCCATGATCCACGGCGCGATGCGCAGCTTGATCGGCAATTCGCCGCGCAGCTCCATGCGCCGGAAGATCTCCAGTGAATCGGGGTCGGCAAGATCCAGCATTTCTCCGCCGGTCAGCCCGCTGGCCGCCATCTCCCGCAGCAGCCGGTAGACGGCTTCCACCTTGTCGTCGATGCCCAGTACCGGCAGGGCCTTTTCGGCTAGCGCCATGGCCGCGAATTCCCGGAGGAAGCCGGTGGGCCGGCCATCGGAGTCCACTACGACGCTGGAGCCGTCGGCGAAGCACTCGCTGCCGTCGATGCCCGCGCGCTCGAGCATCGCCGAAGAGGCCACGGCCGAATGCGCATCGAAGCAGGTGGCATAGCTGGCCCGTCCCGGGGCGGCCTCGTCGAGGAACTGCCCGCTGGGCTCCGCGGTGCCGAAGATCGCCACGTTCAGTCCATGGCCGAGCACCACATCCCCGGGAGCACAGGCCTGCGCATGCCCTGCGATGAGGCGTTTGGCTTCATCGAGCGTCCTGGCATCGCCGAGAAACACGCCTCGGGCCACCGACTGCCCGAAGACCGGATGGATGTGCGCATCTACTAGCCCCGGGGTAATCGCGGCTTCGCCATAGTCGATGACCGTCGTTCCGTCTGCGATCCAGCCTTGGGCCTGCTCCCTGGTGCCTACATGCGAGATACGGCCATCGGTGATCCCCAAGGCGCTGGCAGGGTGCTCCTGGGCCAGTGTGTGGATGGTCCTTGCGTAAAGCACAGTCTGCGGACCGGTCATCATTCGTCTCCTTAAATTAATAGCGTTAATTATTTTTGAGTCTAAACGGAGCCGAGCCAGCTGTCCATGGTTGGATGGAAGCGGATTAACCCACGACGCAGGATGGTTTTCATGTCGCAAAGAGTCGCCGGCCGGCCGGCTACGCCGATCCTGACCCAGCAGGGCATTGTCGATGCGGCCTTTGCCCTGCTTGAAGAAGCCGGGCCAGAGGAGTTCTCCATGGGGCGCCTGGCGCGCTCCTTGGGTGTGCGTACGCCTGCGCTCTACAACCACGTGGACAACCGCCAGCACCTGGTGAACCTGATGCGCCGCGACATGGTGCGATCCATTGAGCGGAACATGCTGGCTGATTTGCCGTGGACCGAAGCGCTGTTCCATTTCGCGGTGCTCTTCCGCGAAGCGTTGCTCCGGGTTCCCGCGGCAGTGGAATTGATTGTCGCCACGCCCATTTCCGAGGAATCGGAATCCGGTGTCATCTATGAGGAAATGGGCCGGATCCTGCGCCGCGCCGGCGTGGCCGTGCCGCGTATTCTCATGGTCATGGTGGCGATCGAATCACTGATTGTCGGGGCAGCCTTGGATATCGTCGCCCCGGGGGCACATGTTGCCACCGTGCCGGCAGGCGACCGGGGAACTGTCCGCAGCAGCCACGTCGAGGTAATGGAACTGGGCGAGGTCTATGCGCGGCAGGCTCGCACCAGCGTCAGCAACCAATCCTTTGAGTTCGGGCTCCGGGCGATCATTTCCGCGGTCGAGCGGGAAGTCTCCCGGTCCTAGCCGCTCGTTGGCTTCTGCAGACGGATGTTTCCTTGAAATTAATAATATAAATTTATTTTGGTCCGCCGGCGCTTCTGAAGTCGGATACCTTCACCTCTTGCCCTGACTAATAAGCTCCAAGTCATGCGAGTGATCCGCCTTGCGCGCGCGGGTTTCGCGGCAAATATTCACCCCGGTTCACCTGCTGGAAACACCGCCTTGCGGGCAAGTCCCCCTTGCCAGTGGTGAGCTATGTCACTACATTAAGTGAACGATATTCATTATTTAGGGCAGTGAGTACTGATGCCCTTGGAAGGTCTGACTCGTCATGGAGTGGCGATGGGGCAATTGAAGGAGCCGTGATGAAGCAGGTCCAGCAAGGCGTGCGAAGCGCAGCGGAACCACCCGCGCAGATGAACAGGGTGCTCGGGCTGCCTGCCCTGGTGCTGTTCGGCATGGTGTACATGGTGCCGCTAACCATCTTCAGCACATACGGCATTGTCACCGAAATTACCGGCGGGCGGCTGCCGGTGGCCTACGCAATCACCTTGGTCGCGATGCTTTTCACGGCACGATCGTACGGCCTGATGTCGCAGGCTTTCCCGGTAGGCGGATCGGCCTACGTTTACACCCAGCGCTCTTTCGGGTCGAACATCGGTTTCATGGCGGGCTGGGCGCTTCTGTTGGATTACCTCTTCCTGCCCATGATCAACTACCTGCTCTTGGGGATCTACCTCAACGAGTTCTTCCCGGCGATTCCGCCCTGGGCCTTCATGCTGGCTGGGATGGTGCTGGTGACAGTCCTTAATATCGTTGGCATTGTATCTGTGGCCAGAACGAACATCGTTATTATCGGCTTCCAGTTCCTGTTCATCATCCTGTTCGTCGGCTTCTCCATTGCCTACCTCCGCGGGCAGGCCACCGTTGATCTCTTCGCGCCATTGCGCGGTTCCGGGGAGGCGGGCGGATTCGCTTCACTGGCCGCGGGCGCCGCGATCCTCTGCCTTTCCTTCCTCGGCTTCGACTCGATCACGACATTCGCCGAGGAAGCCCGCAATCCGAAGCGCGATTTGCCGCGCGCCATCTTGCTCACGACCTTGATCTGCGGTTTCCTGTTCGTGGCCCTGGCCTACCTCTCGCATTTGGTTTACCCGAGCCATGAATTCGCGAACGCGGATTCGGCCTCCATCGATGTGGTCTTCACAGCGGGCGGCCAATTCCTCTCCATCTTCTTCACCGCTGGATTCATCTGCGGCGCAATGGGATCGGCACTAGTCTCGCAGGCATCTGTGTCGCGAATCCTCTACAGCATGGGACGCGACGGCGTCCTTCCCCGACGGGTCTTCGGGTACCTGCACCCCCGCTTCAAGACACCGACGTTCGTGATCATCATTGTTTCCCTGATTTCGCTGACCGCCCTGTTCGCGAGCCTGGAAATGGTCTCCGCGATGATCAGCTTCGGCGCACTTGTCGCCTTCTCTGCAGTGAACCTCGCTGTGATCAAGTACTTCTTCTTGGCCCACCGCCAACGCGGAATGGCGGCTACGGTCAATTATCTGGTGCTTCCGCTGATTGGCCTGGCGCTGACAATCTGGCTATGGACGAGCCTCAGTGCTCTCTCGCTGGTGATCGGCTTGGCCTGGATCGGGCTGGGCCTGGTGTATCTCGCCTACGTGACTGGTGGATTCAAGCGTAAAGCACCAATGCTGGATCTTGCTGATTAGTATCCTGTGCCGCGAAAAGCCCGTTTACTGATCAGTAACATCTGGCTACGATGGCGGTATGCAGCTTCAGAGCATCACCAGCGAATCAGTGCGCATTCTCGTCACCGCCAAGGACAGCGTCCAGGCCACGGTGTTCAAGCCAGCAGGAGTCCCGAGAGGCGTGCTGGTGATTCATCCGGCTACCGCCACACCGCAACGCTTCTACCGAGCCTTTGCTGAACTGGCTACCCGTTCCGGCCTGCTTGCGGTGACCTACGACTATCGTGCCACCGGGCTGTCCGGTTCGCCTCGGGAGCTGCGCGGCATCCGGATGCGCGACTGGATCCAGCAGGATATCCCAGCCGTCGCGCGGTGGGCGGCCGAGAACTTCCCCGGCCCCCCTCACTACGCAGTGGGCCACAGCGTCGGAGGGCATGGGCTGATCCTGGACTACGGCACCGAAGCGCTGTCAGCAACGGTCATCGTCTCCAGCCATGTGGCCGCTTCACGGACCATCACCCCGTGGCAGGAACGCGCTCGCGTCACCGCCATACTGAACGTCCTGGGCCCAGTACTCAGCCGGACCATGGGCTACATGCCCGGGCAGAAACTCGGGTTGGGCGAGGACATCCCGACGGCTGCCTTGCTGGAGTGGAGCCGCTGGATCAAAAAGCCGAACTACTTCTTCGATGACCCGAGCATGCAGGCCCGGGAACGCGCAGCCCGAACCCGGATTCCCATCCTGGCCGTCGGTGCCAGCGATGACCTGTGGGCCTCGCCGCGGCAGATGGACCAGCTGACCGGGCACCTGGTCTCGGCCACGGTCCAGCGCCGGACCTGCACACCTGATGAGCTCGGAGTACCAGCGATCGGGCATCACGGGCTGATGCGGCGCGGGGTCGGGGAAGCCGCTTGGCCAGAGTTGCTGGACTGGCTGGAGGGCCGGAAACGCTGAGCGAGCCGACTGGCTACAGGTCGACCTCGTTGGCCAGCACCGGCAGCTGCTTGCGCGCGACCTCGACCTGGTCGAGATCCAGGTCCACGACCAGCAGCTCGGGCTCCGCACCGGCCCGGGCAATGATCCGCCCCAGCGGATCCACCACGAGCGAGTGGCCGACGCCTAAAGGCGCCGTGCCGGTGACCGTGCGGCCAACACTTTGCGGATCAGCCTGGTCCACCGCCACCACGAAGGTCGTCGAATCCAGGGCACGGGCCTGAGCCAGGGTGGTCCACTGCTCGGCCTTCCCTTCGCCCTGGCCCCACGAAGCGCTGACAATGCAGATCGCCGCGCCAGCCTGCGCATGGCGGGTGAACAAGCGCGGGAACCGCAGGTCATAGCAGGTGGCCAACCCGATGATCGTGCCCTCATGCTTGAACTGCACCGGGGACTGACCGGGCGTCACCGAATCCGACTCCGCATAGCCGAAGGCATCATAGAGATGGATCTTGTCGTAGTGGGTATCAATCCCGTCGCCGGCGACCAGCAAGGTGTTGCGTACCCGTCCGCCCTCGCCGGGGGTGAACATGCCCGCGGCGATGGTGATGCCGATCTCCCGCGCCTGCTGGCGAATCAGCGTAGCCCAGGGGCCATCCAGAGCCTGCGCGTATTTGGCGAGATCATGGCCGAAAGACACCTGCATCGCCTCGGGAAAGACCACCAGCGTTGCCCCCGCCTCCTTCGCCTGGCGGGCATGATCGCGCACCGTCACCAGATTGCGCTGGGGATCAGCGGTGCTCAGCACCTGCGCCAAAGCGATTCTCATGGGATAGTCCTTTCCTGTGGCGAACGGGTGGCGATGCGCTACGCTCACGACTCTACGCAGTAGCGATCAGCGAAGCTACATCTGGGCCATCTGGACCTCTTCGCGGCCCTTGGACACCGACATCACGTCCTTCTGGCGCTCGCCGTCCACTTGGGCGGCCAAGGCATCCAGTGCCGACAGGGATTCCGCGGACAAGCGGACATCCAGTGCCTGCAGGTTGTCATCGAAGTGCGCGCTGAAGCGGGTCCCCGGAATCGGCGAGACGGCCACATCGAATACGCGGGCCTTTTCATAGACCCAGGCCAGCGATGCTTGGGCGGTGGAGATGTTCTCGCGTTCGGCCACATCATTGATGACTTGGCGCAGCAGCTGGTTGTGCTCCATGCGGGATGCCTCGAAGCGCGGGAAGTTGCGGCGGATGTCCCCGGCCTCCAGCTGTTCCAGTGAATCCACTTCTCCGGTGAAGTATCCGCGGCCCAGCGACGCGTAGGTCACCAGGCCCACGCCCAGGTCGCTGGCGGTGGGCAGCAGCCAGCGCTCGATGTCGCGGCTGAAAATTGAGTACTCCATCTGGATCGCGGAAATCGGATGCACGGCATGGGCTCGGCGCAACTCTTGGGAGGTCACCTCGGATAATCCGATGTGCCGGATTTTCCCCGTTTCGACCAGCTCCTTGTAGGCGCCGACCGTCTCCTCAATCGGGACCCGGGAATCCACGCGATGGTAGTAGTACAGGTCCACGTGGTCCACGCCGAGGCGCTGCAGGCTCTCGTCCATGCATTTCTTGATGAAGGCGGGGTCGCCGTTGGCGCGTGGATCTCCCGGGTTCTTCGGGCGGACGATACCCGCCTTGGTTGCCAGCGTGACTTCGTCCCGTCGGGTTTTCAGCACCTGGGACAGCAGGGCTTCGTTGTGCCCATCGCCGTAGATGTTGGCGGTATCCAGGAACGTCACGCCGCGATCAATGACGTGGTTCAGGGTGCGCAAGGATTCGGCATCGTCGGCCGCGCCGTAGGGACCGCTCAGCGACATGCAGCCAAAACCCTGCGCCGTGGTTTCCAGCCCTTGGCCAAGGTCGATGCGGTTTGGAATCTGCTGTGCCATGCTTGTCCTCATCCATAGTCGGTTTTTTCTGTACCCGAGCCTAGCGAAGCGGAAACGGCATGGCCCCATGTTCGAGGAAATATTGAGCCCCGTGAACCGATTCCGCTGCGACACGCCCTTCAAGATCTCTTGTTGACTTGCATAAAGAGACTGAGTCTCGCTTTCGTGAATTGATCTCAGAGTAAAATTCTTGCCATGGGCAGCGTGGTTCGCGATCGAGTTCGTGAGAAGATGAAAGCCGAGTTGGCGGAACAGGCCTATGCCGTGTTCGCTGAACGAGGAGTGGAGAGCGTCACCGTCCAGCAGGCAGCCCAAGCCATCGGAATTTCCCGCGCGACGTTCTTCCGCTACTTCTCCTCGAAAGAGGATGCGGTAGTTACAGCGCTGCGTTCCATGACCGGGCACTTCTCCGGCATGCCCAGCTCCGTGTCCTCGCATCCAGGAGAAAGCTTGCTCGAGCTCCTGCGCCGCAGCTTTGAGTCGGCAGTGGAGTTCGCTGAAAAGGATCCGGCGACAATGATCAGCCGCATTGAATTGATCAGGAGCACCCCTGCGTTGCGGGCCAGCTGGCAGGAATCGCTGCGTGAGCAGCAGGTGGCGCTGGCCCAGGCGCTCTTGCCGTTCTGCACGAACCAGCGACTGGCTGAAACCGCCGCCTTTCTGGGCTTGTCCCTGTACGACCATGCGCTGGACCGCTGGGTTGGCAGCACCGGCAGCACGTTGCGCGAGATCCTTGACGAGGCTTTCGACTTCGCCGCCATGATCGATGACAATTGGGCGGTCGGACGCTAGCAGGACCAGGACCAATGGCGTGATCGTGGCTACGGATTCCGGATGGAGCACCATCCAGCGAAGACCGCCATCAGGCGAGTGCGGCTGCTGGAGCATGGAACGGCCGGGTGCACTGGAGTATTTCCAGTGCACCCGGCCGCTCTGTGCTCAGGCTCCCCGCAGTTGCCCTGCTTGGCAATGTAGCTGCCTCAACTGCGCGCTTCTGCGCGTTCGTCATCGGGGTGGATATTCTGCGTGGCCGCAGCCGCTTCGGCTTCAGTCGCGGGCTTCATATCGAATTTGGACAGGGCATCCGGGGAGGGGCCGCCGCCGAACTTCGGTGAAGGCTGGCCGCCTTGGGCGATGCGTTCGGCCTCGATGGTTTCCCATTCCTCATCGCGTCCGAGCATGCAGGCCGAGTCCTCATTGGTGATTTCGCCGGCGAAAGCACGCTTCATCGCCTCTCGGTCGAACTGCCCTTCCCATTTGGCAACCACGAAGGTTGCTACGCAGTCGCCCAGCAGGGTCACGGTGACGCGCATCGAATCCATGATGCGGTCTGCGCCCAGCAGCAGGGCCACGCCGGCCACCGGGAAGATGCCCAGGGCGGCGGCAGTCGCCGACAAAGCCAGGAACGAGGATCCGGGGACGCCTGCCATGCCCTTGGAGGTCAGCAGCAGGATGCCCAGCGCGGCGAGCTGCTGGCCGAAGGTGAGGTTGTGCCCGAACGCCTGGGCCAGGAACAGAAGCGAGATGGACAAGTAGATGGCTGCGCCATCGAGGTTGAAGGAATATCCGGTCGGAACCACCAGACCGGTGGTGGCACGGGAGCATCCGGCATCGGTCAGTTTGGCCATGATCCTCGGCATCACGGATTCTGTCGATGCGGTGCCCAAGGCCAGCAGGAATTCCTCACGGGTGTACTTGATGAACTGCCAGAGCGGAACCCGGGCAAATCCCCAGGCGACCAGGAAGATGATGCCGATGAACAGCAGGGCTGCGGCGTAGCAGGCAAGAATCAATTTTGCGTAGGTGCCCAGTGTCTCAATGCCGTATTGGCCGATGATGAAACCCATGGCGCCGAAGGCACCCAGGGGTGCAACGCGCATGACCCAGCTCATGAACTTGAAAATCAGTTCCAGGATGTTCTCGAACGCCGCGAGCAGCGGTGCACAGCGTTCTTGGCCGACCACGACGATGGCCGCGCCGAAGAAGACCGAGAAGAACAGCACCTGCAGCAGGTTGTTTTCGGCGAAGTCGCCGATCACGCTGACTGGAATGATTCACAGGATGAAGTCGGCCGCGCCCTTGGCCTCCCCGGATTTCTCCTCGATGGCGCCGGTGTCGAGAGTTGACGGGTCGATGCTCAATCCGGCACCTGGCTGGGAGACATTGGCAATGATCAGGCCGAAGACCAGGGTGAAGACCGTGGCGCAGGTGAAGTCGAGCAAGGCCTTGACGCCGACGCGTCCCACTGCCTTGACGTCACCCACCGCTGCGATGCCCGTCACGATCACCAGGAAGATCAGCGGGGCGATGGTCATCTTGATCAGCATGATGAATCCGTTGCTCAACGGGCGCAATTCGGATCCAATCTTCGGCAAGAAGTGGCCGATCAAGACGCCGGAGACGATTGCAACGCCAAGCTGGAAGAACAAAGAAGTATAGAAAGGCCTCTTGGGGTTGGTTCCGCGACTCGGAAGTCGTCTGCGGGTTTGATTTCCATGGCTGCTCCTGAGGATTGGCTCGCTCCGAGATATGTGCCTGGGGCTTGAATGGTGTCAACTGTAGGCCACGTCACAGTATTCAGCAATGCAAAAAGATAATTTCGAAATACGGAATAGTATCGTTCTGGATCATGGAATGGCCAGGGATTTCATGCGGTCTACCCGGCGGTGATTGTTGAGTATGCCGACCTGGTCACGAGGCATTCGACCGGCAAATTCGGAATCCCGGTGGAGTCTCGCTGCAGCAAGTGCGGACTTCGTCGGGTGCAGGAACCATTAGGCCCAGCCATCATTCCCGAGGGGCAAGTTGGCTGGGCCTATTGGTTGCGTTCGAAATCCCGGGCTTCAGGAAGCCAGAGCCGCATCCTTCTTCGGGAGCTCGGTGACCGTGCGCATCAACTGGCATAGTGTGTCCAGGACGGGCGTGGCAATGCCTAGGCTGCGTCCGAGGTCCGCGACGGCGCCTCCGATGAAATCGACTTCGGTGGCTCGGCCTGCCTCGCGGTCCAGCAGCATGGAAGTCTTGTGCTCCATGTGATGCTCGAATGCATTGGACAGTGCCTCCGTGACATGTTCGACACTGATGCGGACCCCCTGCGCCTGGGCGACCAGATTGCACTCCTCGACGATTTGTTCCACGATCTGGCGGGCCGTGGTCGAGGCGCCGATGCCGCCAACCGTCAGGCCGGTGACTCCCGAAAGGGTATTGAGCGCGGAATTGAAGGTTACCTTTTCCCAGATGGGGACAAGTACCTGATGTTCCTGGACGGCATTCAAGCCCGCCTGGCTGAAAACGCTGGCAACCTCGCGGCCGGCATCCTCGGCCCAGATGGAGCCCATGCGCACCGTACCTCGCGTGGATGTGCCGATGATCCCTGGTTCCCGCGGGTCAGCAGGAAAGTCGGTGACTCCGGCCAGGGTGCGATGCTTGCCGAAGACCTCTGCCAGGGTTTCGGCATGTCCCAGCCCGTTTTGCAGGGTCAGGCCCAGCGTCGCGGGGCCGACAAGGTGGCGCACCGATTCTACGGCGGACCGGGTATGCAGGCCCTTCGTGAAGATGATGATGAGCTCGAACGGCTCGGTGGCATCCTGCGCACGCATGATGGTCACCGGCACGTGCTCGCTTCCCAGTTCGTCAACCAGCGTGATTCCCTTGGAACGCAGCACGTCGATGGTGCCTTGCTGGGTGTCGAAAAAGACCACTTGGTTGCCGGCAAGCTGAAGCCTTGCTCCGAAGAGCTGCCCCATGGCACCCGAGCCCACGATCGCAATCTTCATGTCATGTATCCCTTCTTGGTCGTGAGTGACCCGTCTCCGAGACCGGAGGCCACTTGTCAGATCCGCTTGACGCCGATGGTGTGGTCGGTGGTGAATTCCTCGATGACCCATTCGCCGTTGAATCGGCCCAGACCGGAATTGCGCTCGGCGCCGAAGGCAATGTGGGCCTCGTCCTGGACGGTCATCTCATTGACGTAGCTCATGCCAGCCTTGATGCGCTGTGCGAAGGCCACGCCGCGCTCAAGGTTTTGTGTGAACACCGAGGAGGAGAGCCCAAAAACGTGGTCATTAGCCAGTTCCAGGGCATGTTCTTCGGAGTCGGCCTTCAAAACGGCGACCATCGGTCCAAAGATCTCCTCGCGGGCGATGTCCATGTCCGGGGTGACATCCGCGAAGACATGCGGCGGCACCATGCGATTGTCGATCTCGCCGCTGACCACTGCTGTGGCACCCGCGCGCAACGCCTCGTCGACCTTGGCTTGCAGCCCCGCCGCCTGGGTGTCATTAACTACCGGCCCGACCAAGGTGCCCTCGGCCGATGGATCGCCGAAGGGCACCTGCCGGGCCGCAGCGGTGAACTTCTGGACGAAGGCGTCGTAGACCGGGGCCTGGACGATAATGCGGTTGGTCGACATGCAGATCTGACCCGAGTGCAGGAACGCACCGGTGATGGCCTGTTCCACAGCGTTGTGCAGATCTGCGTCATCCAGGATGACCATCGGGGCATTGCCACCGAGTTCCAGTGCAACCTTCTTCAGGTGCTCGCCGCTGGTCGCTACCTGGGCCACATGCTGGCCCACCGGGGTGGACCCGGTGAAGGAAATCAGCCGGGGGACCCGGTGTGCGACGAAGTCGTCGCCGATCTCCGAACCGGAACCGACGAGCACAGACAGCACGCCTGCGGGCAAGCCGGCTTCTTCGAAGACGCGTGCCAGCAGCAGACCACCGGTGATCGGGGTATCGGAGGCCGGCTTGAGAACTACAGCGTTGCCCAGGGCCAGCGCCGGAGCCACTGATCGCTGGGAGAGGTGTAGCGGGAAGTTCCACGGGCTGATTACGCCAATCACGCCCACCGGCTTCTTGTAGACGCGGGTCTCGCGGCCCGGGGTGTTAGACGGCATGATGGTGCCATGAACACGGGTCGGGAAGGAGGCCGACTCCATGGTGATGCCCGCGGCCAGGGAGACCTCGATGTTGGCTTTCAGCAAGGTCGAGCCGGCTTCGGCGACCAGCCAGTGCACGATCTCCTCGCGCCGCTCCTCGAGGATCTCGGCCGCGCGGCGGATGATTCCGGCGCGTTCGGCCGGGCTGGTGGAAGCCCAGGCTGCCTGGGCATCCTCGGCGGACGTGTAGGCTTCCTCCAGGTCCTCGACACTGGCCTGCGCGATGACGGCCACTGTCGAGTCATCGAAGGGGTTGATGTCTGTCAGCACGCGGGACGAACGGCCCTGGCGCCATTGCCCGGCGATGAACTGGTTCTGGAGGTCCTGGCCCGCAAAGGTGGCTTCGGCCTGTCCGGCGGCGGTGGTGGTCATGGTGGTTTCTCCTTTAATCGGATCCGTCACGGACGGATTGCATGTTCGGGTATGAACGAAAAGTTGCTAGTCGGCGACCGGTGAGCCCAGCGGGACGGGATCCTGCTGGTCGGCCCCGGTGGCCGCCTGGCGGGCGGAATTGCTGCGGTTCATCCGGACCAGGGCGATGGCCAGAGCGCCGATGACGCCGGGGACCGCGATGGCTAGAAGGTTCTGCTGGAAGCTCAGCGTCAGGCCCAAGAGGGCGCCACCGAGAATTGGGCCGCTGATAGCGCCGATGCGCCCGATGCCGGCGGCCCAGCCGATGCCGGTGGAACGCACCAGCGACGGGTAGTACTCCACGGCCAGGGCGTGGATCACGGCCAGTGTGCCCACGGTAGTGCCGCCGGCCACGACGAGCAGGGTATTGAGCACGAAGGGGTCCGGGTTGAATCCCAGGCAGGCCAGGGAGATCGCGGCCAGCAGCAGGTAGGCAAGGATGACCTGCTTGATGCCCCACCGGTCGGCCAGCCAACCGGCCGCGATGGCTCCGACCAGTCCGCCGATATTCAGCAGCACCAGCTTGCCTAGCCCGGAGCTGACCGGATAGCCAGCGGTGGACATGAGCGTGGGCAGCCAGGTGTTCAACCCGTAGCTCAGCAGCATGGTCATGGCAAAGACGACCCAGATCAGCACGGTGTTGACGGCGTTGCCGTGGCGGAAAATCTCGCTGATTGGGGCCTTGGGCGTCTCGGCCTGTTCCACGGAGGTGACTTGCGACGGATCCACGTCCGGAGCGATGGCGCGCACGACTGCCTCGAATTCAGCACGGCGATGGCCCTGGCGTGCCAGGAATTCCGGGGATTCGGGCAGCAGCTTGAACATCAACGGCACCAGCAGGATCGAGGCGGTGGCCAGGAAGAAGACGCTGCGCCAGCCGAAGGCCGGAATCATCACCATGGCCAGCAGGCCGGCGATGATGCCGCCCAGCGAGTACAGGCTGCAGACCAGGCAGACGAGCAGGGCCTTGGAGCGGCGGGGCGCATATTCGCCAACCAATGCGATGAAGTTCGGGGCCAGTGCGCCGATGGCCACGCCGACCAGAGTGCGGAAGATGACCAGCGACCAGAAGCCTACAGACAGCGCGCAGCCCAGCGACGCGAGCGCCGAACCGATCAGGCAGGCGATCAGCACCGGGCGGCGGCCAAAGCGGTCTGCCAGCGGGGCGATGAACATGCCGCCGATGAGCATGCCGACCAAGGCTGCCGAGCCGAGCCAGCCGGCATGGACGGTGGTCATGTCCCAGTCCTGCATCAGCTTTCCGACCACGGATCCGTAGGAGATCATGTCGTAGCCGTCGACGATCATCAGCAGGGAACAAAGCAGGACGACCCGCAGGTGCGCGGGGGTGAATTTCGCGGTGTCGACAACGCGATTAATCGGGGTGGTGCTCATGGGATACTCCAAAGTCACTCGTGGCGATAAACAGGGGAAAGGGACACGGGCTGCGCCCGGACAGCTACTGCGGGGTGGTAAGCGAGGTGGCGACCTCGATCAGGTGCGGTCGTCCGCTGCTGGCGGCCCGGGACAGGCTGTCGATGAACGCCTTTTCGGAGGCGACGGTGGTGGCGGTGACGCCGTAGCCACGGGCCAGGGCAGCGAAGTCGATGCCGTCCACGTCCATGCCCGGGGCGTCCTCGACCTGCAGGAGGTCGGCGAACCAGCGCAGGGCGCCGTAGGTGCCGTTCTTCAGGATGATGAAGGTGACCGGGACGTTGTAGTGCGCTGCTGTCCACAGTGCGGTGATGCCGTAGTTGGCCGAGCCGTCGCCGATCACGGCGATGACCGGGCGCTGAGGCATGGCCATCTGGACTCCAACTGCGGCCGGCATTCCGAAGCCCAGGCCGCCGGAGGCGGGCCAGAAGTATGAGGAAGGCAGGCGCAGGTCCATCTGGTCCCAGAAGGCTTCGTTGGTCGAGGTGGATTCCACCACGTACGCAGTGTTCCCGGGAGCGTTCTCGCGCAGCAGCTCGAAGACCTTGGCCGGGTGGAAGATGCCGTCCTGGGCCTGCGGCGCCGGGGTGCTCTCGCGCCAGCTGCCGGAGCGGGAGTTGGGGCGTGCGGCGACGTTGCCGGATAGCGCCGCGAGCGCGCCGGCCACGTCTGCCACGATCGCCTCGCCGAAGGGCGCCCGGGTGGCGGCACCGGTTTCCTCGGTGATCTGCACCAGCTCGACGCCGTCGGCGAGGTATTGGCCGGGCGAGTGCTGGTGGTAGCGGAAGACCGGGGCGCCGAGGACCAGCACCAGGTCGTAGTCCTTGAGCCGCTCGCTGACCCCGGCGATGGCTGCCGGGAGTACACCGCGGAACTGGCCATGGCGGTTCGGGAAGGGCAGGCGGTAAGGCGACGGAGCCACCCACACGTCCGCGTTGAGACGTTCGGCCAGGATTCGGGCGTCATCCGAGGCGTTCACGGTATCCACCGCCGAGCCCAGAACGAGGGCCACGCGGTCGGCTCGATCGAGTCGACGCACCAGGCGGTCCAGCTGCTCTTGCGACAGGGAGCGGGCCTCGGTGACGCTCCGGGCGAGCAGGTGCCGGTCGTTCGGGGAGGAAGGCTGGTCCCAATCATCATAGGGAACCGACAGGTAGACCGGGCCCTTGGTTCCGGTGGTTGCCTCCCAGACTGCCTGGCCGAAGGCGCGTGGAACATCGGCGGCACATGCGGGTTCCATGCTCCAAGAGGTCAGCGGGCGGGTGAGCAAGGCCGCGTCGACGTTGGACAGGAACGACTCCTGCCCGATCGTCTCGCGCACCTGCTGGCCGGCGGTGATGACCAACGGGGTCTGCGAGTACACGGCATTGGTCAGCGCGCCCATGGCATTGCCTGTGCCGGAGGCCGCATGCAGGTTGACCAGGGCCGGCTTGCCCGAGGCCTGGGCAAAGCCGTCGGCCATGCCCACGACGACGCCCTCATGCAGGCCCAGCACGTACTGGACCTCGGCGGGCATGCCCTTCAGGAAGGGCAGCTCGTTGGAGCCGGGGTTCCCGAACACCTTGGTGAGCCCCTGGGCGATCATGAACTCGTGGGTGAACTCGCGGATCGACGTCACGGATTCCGGGGCAGGGCAGACGCGCGAGGGAGCTGTTTCTGCGTGGCGGTCGACTTCATTGGTCAGGGACATCATTGCCTCCGGGATTCTCGTGATGGGCTTGCCGGTATAACCGTAATGACGCAGCTCACACAAAAACCAACGAATAATATCGATAGAATCATAGACAGTTTCTATTGGCGGTGATCATGAACGATTTCGACCTGAACATGGTCAAGACTTTCTGCGTGTTGTACGAGGAACGGGGCGTCACACGAGCGGCCGAGGTGCTGCAGCTGACACAGCCGACGGTCAGCCACACCCTGAAAAACCTGCGACGGCAGTTCCGCGACGAATTGTT
Source organism: Glutamicibacter nicotianae (assembly GCF_006539525.1). Taxonomy (GTDB): domain Bacteria; phylum Actinomycetota; class Actinomycetes; order Actinomycetales; family Micrococcaceae; genus Glutamicibacter; species Glutamicibacter nicotianae. The sequence goes on from NZ_BJNE01000002.1 coordinate 48,267, forward strand.
CATCCGCTCCGGCCGGTACATGGAACCGACGCATACCGCGGACATGCTGTATCCGCGCCTGAAAGGTGGGCTGACCCAGATTGCGGAGGCCACGGTCAGGTCAATGCCCTTCGCCCCGCAGAACGCGGAGAACGCCTTCACGCTGTGGCTTTCGGATATTGGCGAACTGAGTTTCTTGCCGCCGATCATGCGGGCGTTGAGCCGCCAGGCGCCGAAAGTCCGCCTGGATGTCGAGCCGCTGGAGGTTTCCCGGGTGGCCGACGCTCTGGTCCGCGGCGACGCGGATGCTGCCATCCTCAGCCCGCTGATCTCCACTGACCGGCTGGAACGCACGATCGTGCGCCAGGATGAATACGTGGTCATCGCCTCTGCGGATCATCCGCGCGTCCAGTGTACGTTGAGCACCGAGCAATACGCCCGCGAATCGCATATACGGATGACCTCGGAGGTGGGGCACGACATCCCGGAGATCCTCGCGGACCGGGCCGGACTGAAACGCCGCGATGTCCTGAGGATCTCGCGCTTCGCCGCGCTGCCGACGGTGGTCCACGAAACCGAGGCGCTTGCCGTGGTGCCGCGCTTGGCCGCCGAGCAGATGATGGAATCATCCAACCTGCAGGTCCTGCCCTTCCCGCTGCCGATCCCGGCCATGGAAGTCTCGCTGTACCACTTGCCGCCCGCCCGGCAGAGCGAGGCCCAGCGCTGGTTCAGCGAGCTGGTGAAGCGGGCGCTGAGCGCTAGGTAGGGTTGTCCGCCCATTGCGTCGGGGTGCAGCCGAATTCGCGGGTGAAGGCGCGAGTGAAGGTGGAGGCATCGCGGAAACCGCAGACCAGCGCGATCGACGCGATGCTCTGGCCCGAGTGCGGGCGCGTCGCGAGCAGCCCGATTGCCTTGTTCATGCGTAGCCTGCGGATCTCCGAACCCGGGGTCTGCCCCGCTGCGGTGAACACCGCGTGCAGCTTGCGGACCGAGACATTGGCCGCTTGTGCCAAGCGCTCCACATTCAACCCTGGATCAGCAAGTTCCTGGAGGATCTTTTGGCGTGCCGCCTCTAGCAGGGCGCGGTCGCTGTCCCAGCCTGAGTGCCCGGCCTGCGCGAAAGCGCGCAGGGCGAAGGTGAGCAGCTCGGAACTGAGCGGCCCCAGGGCCGCCAACCCCTCGACGCCCACCGCATTCTGCGTGGCCATCAAGCCCCGGAGGTATCCGAGGAACGCGGACATCCCCGGCACGGACTGGTCGATCCTCCGTCCGCATAGTTCGGAGACCATCCGGTCCGGAAGGCCCAGAGCCCCGCGCGGGACGCGCACCACGAGCAGCTCCTGGCCGGGGTCCGGCTGGTCGAGCAAGTAGGGGCGATTGCTCTCGTAGATGGCCGCGGTGCCGGGGGACAGGGACGCTTCACGCCCATGCTGCAGCACCGCCCCGGTGGAATGCAGCTGGATTGACATCAGGATGTCGTTGCCCGTGTCCTGACGTGCCAGCCTCTCCGGGCGCTCGATCCTCAACGGGCCGGCGCGCACATGTGACACGCTCACCCCGCCGGAGAGCGCAAGGTTCTCCAAATGCGCGACGAAGCCTGGCTCGTCCGCCGAGCACAGCAGCGGAACGAAAGCCTCGCTGGCCACGCGCTGCCATTCGAAGACGTCGGTGACTGTTGTTCCTGGTATTGCCTACCTCCGGCCCCGCAACCCGATCGATGGACTGCCTCCGTGGCGGAATCTGCAGGAAAAGCCGGTGGCCGTGCAGAAACCGTCAATGCATGAATGCGATCCAGCTCATAGATTTGAATCACTGTCCATCTATCATAGGAGCAACGATGAGCAAGCTGATACGGGTTGCCGCAGTACAAGCCGAGCCGGTGTGGCTCGACATCGACGGGACGACGCAGAAGACGTTGCAGCTGATTTCAGAAGCAGCTTCCGGGGGAGCGGATCTGGTGGCCTTCCCGGAGACCTGGATCCCGGGATACCCGGTGTTCCTCTGGTCCTACCCGGTCTACGAGCAAATGCAGTTCGTGGCCCGCTACCACGCCAATTCCGTGGCGCTGGACGGCCCGCAGGTGGCAGCGATCCGCGATGCCGCCCGCGAGCATTCGATCACCGTTGTTGTGGGCTTCAGCGAGAAGGACGGCGGTTCGCTGTACATGTCCCAGGCTGTGATCGGCCCGGACGGGGGCATCCTGCAACTGCGCCGCAAGCTGAAGCCGACCCACGCCGAACGCACCCTGTTCGGCGAGGGCGACGGCAGCAGCATCAAGGTGGTTCCCACGCCGGTGGGCCGGCTCGGAGCCCTGCAGTGCTTCGAGCATCTGCAGCCGCTGACCAAGTACGCCATGTACGCCCAGAACGAGCAGATCCACGTGGCCGGCTGGCCTTGCCTGGGGATCCTGGGCGACGTCCCTGCCCTGAGCCCGGAGTCGATCATGGCCGCAACCCAGACGTACGCCCTGGAAGGCAGCGCGTTCGTCATCGCCTCCACCCAGATCATGTCCGATGACGGGGCACTGAAATTCCCGACGGCCGAGGGCAAGCCCACCCCGGTGTACACCGGAGGTGGCGGCTTCGCGCGCGTCTACGGCCCGCACTCGGCGATGATCACCGAGCCGTTGGATCCGCAGGTCGAGGGCATCGTCTATGCGGACCTGGACTTGGCCGAGATCGACCTGGCGAAGAACACCGTCGACCCGGCCGGGCACTATGCCCGCCCGGACGTGACGCAGCTGCTCTTCAACGACGCCCCGCGCGACCCGGTCATCCGCACCGGCGCGCAGGCCGAGCCGCGCAACGCCGTCTCGGAGGCGATCGAGGCTGTGGGCACGGAGCCGTCCAAGTCAGAACTGGCCTCCGCCCAGCAGTAGCCCAGCCGAGCGGCTTGCCGCCAGGTCCTGGCTCATCTTAGGTTATTGGATGCAAACGCTTGGAACCGCAAAAACATGCGGATCCAAGCGTTTGCCTGATTGTAGTCTCTGGAGATTGTGGGGAGTCTCCCAGACGGCGACTATGCTGATTTCATGCTTGCCTGCACTCGTGCGATGCTCCCCGCCGCCCGCGCCAACCTCGCCGCAGTGCTCGCCCTGGTCGAGAAAGGCAAGATCCGTTGCAGTGAGTCGACGAGCCGCCCGTCGGCAGCCTCCCAGCGCGCTATCGCCCAGGTGCTTGAGGGCGGGGATTTCTATCCGGACCATGAAATACAGGCCTTCGCGTGGCCGCTGCTGCTGCAAGCCGGCGGGCTCGCCAACGGGCCGAAGCTCGCATTGACCGCTCGCGGACGTGCCGCCAGAACGAAAGATCCAGACGAGGTCCTGCGCGCGCTGTGGGAGCGTTGGGTGGCCAAGGGCATCATCGACGAGCTCGCGCGACTGGAACAAATCAAGGGTCAACGCAGCGCCCATGTGTTATCCGCGCTGGGTACGCGCCGCCGGGCTGCGTCCACGGCTATCGAGTTGCTGGCGGTCGACGAGTTCGTGGAGATCGATAGACTTTTCGATCAGGTGACCGCGGTGGCGCCGTTCACCAGTGCGCGCAAGGAACGGGCTACCTGGAAGTTCTACATTGAGCACCCCCAGTATGGATCGCTGGGCTACGCCGACTCCGACTTCCCTGGCGTGGTGGACCGCCGTTACCTGATGGCCCTGCTCTTCGAGTACGCCGCGACCCTGGGCGTTGTCGATGTGCGCTATGTGCGCCCCGAAGGCGCGCAAGCGGACGTGGAGCGCTTCAACCTGTATGATCCGAATGCACCGATAAGCCGCTATGACGGGCTGCTGCAAGTGCGGGCCACCTTACTTACGCGCGTCTAGCGAGCCTGCATTGGCGTATTGAACTTACGGAAGGTGCACGGCTTGCCTGTACTCGCGAAATTCAGATGAGCCGTCCTCCGGTGTTCTGCGATCGTTCGATTCCCTGTGTCCGGAACGGACATTTGTAGGAGGAGGCATGCCAAAAATTGCTAATGCCGCAGACACGGTTGCGGTATTGGAGACCTCTAATTGCAGAGGAATTGTTGCTTGCTTCGAAAACAGTCGTGATCCAATTTGATTCAGTAAAAGATACAAGTCGTGAACATGATTCGACGCTGACGATGGGTCGTCGCTAATGCCACTATCACTTGTGATCTGTCGGCAGAGCTGGGTATCAGAGTGCTCCACCTAGTTTCTGCATATCCCATTGAAGTTGCTCGAAGCGTGCCAGACGGGGATTCAGCTACCGTTATGTCCGGACCAGTGCTCAATTAGTCTTTGCTGGCCTTGTTGTTCGCTGAGCTCTGAGATTTCCGGATCAGACAAGTGCAGCTGATCTTTCAATGCACTGATCATCCATTCGGGAAGGGGTGATGCGAGGGCTGGCTCGGCCGTTGCCTCAACTGATTCGTAGAGCCGACCCATTTGGATGATGACGTCCTTCAAAGGTCGAATTTTCGGGCTGTTGCCCATGCGTGCAACCCGTGAGGTGAGCTCCTCGTAGACTTCGCCATCTGAACGGGCGCCCACAGCCCAGATTTCCGAGATATCAAGAACGGGTATACCGGAGGCATCCTCGGTGATGCGCCAAACGATGCGCCAATCCCGGTCACCGACAACTAGCTTGCGAAAACCAACCAGGGCTCCAAGCAGTGGTTCACCGGCTTCAGGCGACTGTTCCAGAAGCAGCATTTTCTTGAACACGGCACGGACGATCCGGGGGTCTTTTTTGTGAAGGCGATGCAGGTCGGACACTGCGTCTTCAGTTAGCCGAACAATACACAGCCGGTCTCGAGGCTGACTCACGAATCCCCTGACTTAGCTTCTTTGGCATTTTCTGCCTCCAACTCTGCGCGGTCCAAGTTGAAGAATTCCAAGGCTTGATCGAGGGTCGTGCGTGCACCGCTATCGGTGGCAAAGCGTGCCATAACCAATGCGGCGTCGCGAAGTGTCTCCCGGTCCTGTCGTAGTTGAGCGATTTCCTTGGCTGACACCACTTCGGCCACAACCTTGCCGTGACGCGACAAGACTGTATCGTGGCCTTCTTCAGCGGCCGCCACCAACGCTGAAAGGCCGGAACGGGAAGCTTCGGTGATGCTCATGGTAATCATGCAAAAACTATATAGATTTCTACCTAGATTTTCAATGTCTGCTTAGTTCCCGTTCGGCGGCTTGGGAGCCTCAGCATTTATCAGCACGATGAGCGCAGGCCGGTAATTCATTTCATGTTGGCTAACGGCGATTACAGTTGTTCGTTTAAAGCTTGTCGTTCATGGTCAATAGGCTGCCGGCCTCACACTGAGTTCCTCACTTTCTATACTGAGCACGCCAGCTCATGCACTGAGGGCGGGCTTGGAATTGCCAGGGGCTCCATGCGTGATCTTGCTGCCGCCGGCAAGGAAGTTCTTTCATGCAATCAGACCGGGACGTAAGCTTTGCCTACGTAGAGGCGGGGTCCGCTTACTGAGATCATTGGGTTCAAGCGTCCCACCGATTTAACTCCAGCAGGATTGAGAGCACTCGCTAATGAGCATGGAAAGCGCCGCCTGGCATTCGCTATGGAAGCTGTCGGGAGACAAAGGCAAGGCCTACGCTCCCACCACGCCCAAGCGGGTGCTGAAATTTGCCGCCAGCTACAAGTCCCGCCTGCTGGTCTTCGTCATCTTCTCCATCCTGGCCGCCGTGCTGGCCGTGATCACCCCGGTGCTCGCGGGACGGGTGGTCGACGAGATTGTCGCGCAATCCGGCATCCGCACGATCGTCAACCTGGCGCTGCTCATGGCGGTGATCGCGATTCTGGACGCCGTGGTTTCAGTAGTCGTCCGCTGGTTCTCCTCGCGCCTGGGCGAGGGAATCATCTATGACCTGCGCACCGCGGTCTTCGACCATGTGCAGAAAATGCCGGTGGCGTTCTTCTCCCGCACCCGGACCGGTGCGCTGGTCAGCCGCTTGAACAACGACGTCATCGGCGCGCAGTCAGCCTTCGCCGGAACGCTGTCCGGCCTGGTCTCCAACACCGTGGCGCTGGTGCTCACCGCGGGCGTCATGTTCACCACCTCGTGGCAGGTCACGCTGATCGCGCTGGTGCTGCTGCCGATCTTCCTGCTGCCCGCCCGCCATTTCGGCAAGTCCGTGGCCCTGCTGCGCCGTGAATCCGCGGAGCTGAACGCGACCATGGGCAACCAGATGACCGAGCGATTCTCCGCACCCGGCGCCACCCTGATCAAGCTGTTCGGCCGCCCCAAGGACGAGTCCGAGCAGTTCGCGCTGCGTGCCGGCAAGGTGCGGGATATCGGCGTGAAGATGGCCATGCGCCAGTTCTACTTCGTCGCCGCGCTGACCCTGGTGGCTGCCCTGGCCCTCGCGCTGGTCTACGGACTGGGCGGCATGTATGCGGTGCGCGGCGATCTGGCAGCCGGCGACGTGGTGGTTTTGGGCATGCTGCTCACCCGCCTCTACACGCCGCTGACCGCCTTGGCCAACGCCCGCGTGGAAATCACCAGCGCGCTGGTCAGCTTCGACCGCGTCTTCGAGGTGCTGGACCTTCAGCCGCTGATTGCCGATGCGCCGAATGCCCGCCGGCTTGAGGCCGGCGCAGTGCCGGTGAAATTCAACCACGTGAACTTCTCCTACCCGAGCGCGGACAAAGTTTCGCTGGCTTCGCTGGAAGAAGTCGCAGTGCTTGACACCCGCGGCGGCGAAGAGGTCCTGCACGATATCGACTTCGAGATCCCCGCGGGACAGACCTTTGCGCTGGTCGGGTCATCCGGCGCCGGCAAATCCACCATCGCCTCGCTGCTTGCCCGCCTCTACGACGTGGACTCGGGCAGCATCGAACTAGCCGGCCAGGACATCCGCCAGCTCAAGCTGGACTCGCTGCGCGGGGCGGTCTCCATGGTCACCCAGGACGGGCACCTGTTCCACGAGTCCATCCGCTCCAATCTGGCTTTGGCCCGTCCGGAAGCTACCGATGAGCAGATCTGGGAGGCGCTGGAGCGCGCCCGGCTCAAGCCGGTGATCGCCGCCCTGCCCGATGGACTGGACACCGTGGTGGGGGAGCGCGGCTACCGGCTCTCCGGCGGCGAACGCCAGCGCATGACCATTGCCCGGCTGCTGCTGGCAGCTCCCCAGGTGGTCATCCTGGACGAGGCCACCGCCGCGCTTGACTCGTCGAACGAGGCCGCGGTGCAGGCGGCGCTGGGCGAAGCGCTGGAAAACCGCACCGCGCTGATCATCGCCCACCGCCTGTCGACCATCCGCTCCGCGGACCAGATCCTGGTCGTGGAGGGCGGACGAATTCTCGAGCGCGGCACGCACAGCGAGCTGCTGGCATTGGGCGGTCGCTACAGCGAGCTGCACGCCACCCAGTTCGCGCAGTAGCGCGCCGGTTCGGCGGTTCCGGAGGTGATCAGGTACCAGCTGGAATTGCCGCCTGCCTAGTCGGCGGCTGCCACCAGCTGGCGGCCGAGCTCGCGGGCGGCTTCCTGCAATACCGGAACGGCCTTCTTCGTGAACTCGTCGTCAACGCGGGTGACCGGGCCGGAGACCGAGATGGCCATCGGCGTGGGTGCGCCCGGAACCGGCACAGCGATGCAGCGGACGCCCAATTCCTGCTCTTCCTCGTCGACGGCGTAGCCGCGCTCGCGGGTGGCCTCGACATCGGTGAACAGCTTGCCCAGGGTGGTGATGGTGTTGGCGGTCTTCGGCGGCATGCCCGCCTGCGAGACCAGGCGCTGCACGCGCTCGTCATCGAGCACCGAGAGCACGGCCTTGCCGACCCCGGAGTTGTGCAGCATGGCGCGGCGCCCTACTTCGGTGATCATGCGCATCGAGTGCGCCGACTGGACCTGGGCGATGTAGGTGACCATATCGCCATCGAGCACGGCGATATTCGCCGATTCGCCCAGCGTCGCGACCAGTTCCTTCAGTGCAGGGGAAGCCAGGGCGCCCAGCTGGCGGTTGGCGACCTCGCCGAGGCGGATCAGCCGCGGGCCCAGCGAGTAGCGGCGATTGGGCAGCTGGCGCACGTAGCCCACGCCCACCAGGGTGCGCAGCAGCCGGTGGATGGTCGGCAATGGCAGGGGAGTATCGGCGGCCAGCTCGCTGAGCGCCGCTTCGCCGCCGGCCCGCGCGATGACTTCCAGGAGCTCAAAAGCGCGTTCGACGGACTGGACGCCGCCGGTGGTGGACTTGCTGGCAGTCTGCGTCATCTTTGCTCCTTGTGCAGGCAATGGTTTTCGGAAACGGACTGCGCATTACTTCTACGATGCGAAATCCTTGTCCCAAGAATAGCGCAGAATCGGCCATTTCTTCCACGATCCGATATTAAGCCGTCAAAAAATCGTGCCCCGCGCCACAAAACACTCTTGCATTTTCATTTTGAGGATAATAGTATCCACTATACGGAAAACTTTTACAGGAGGATCAGATGGCAGCACCAAGCCCGGGATATTCACTCACCCTTCGCGTCCAGACCCCTGCGTCGATTACCGCGACCAGCGAACTGGCCGGCGTTGTCGGCTCGGCCGGCGCGCACATCACGGCCTTGGATGTCACCGAGTCGAACCACACCCACATGGTGGTGGAGGTTTCCTGCAACACCACCGACGTGGCCCACGGCGAGACCGTGCGCGCTGCACTGGATAACCTCGACGGCGTGAGCGTGCGCAACGTCTCGGACCGCACCTTCCTGATGCACCTGGGCGGCAAGCTCTCGGTCACCCCCAAGGTGGCCCTGCGAAACCGCGACGACCTCTCCCGCGCCTACACTCCGGGTGTCGCCCGTGTCTGCATGGCCATCGCAGAGAACCCTGCCGACGCGCGCAACCTGACGGTCAAGCGCAACACCATCGCCGTGGTCACCGACGGCTCGGCTGTGCTGGGCCTGGGCAATATCGGCCCGGCCGCGGCCCTGCCGGTCATGGAAGGCAAGGCCGCGCTGTTCAAGCAGTTCGCCGACGTCGATGCCTGGCCGGTCTGCCTGGACACCCAGGACACCGAGGAGATCATCAAGATCGTCAAGGCGCTGGCCCCGGTCTACGGCGGGGTGAACCTCGAGGACATCGCCGCCCCGCGCTGCTTCGAGATCGAAGCGCTGCTGCGCGAGGAGCTGGACATCCCGGTCTTCCACGACGACCAGCACGGCACCGCAATTGTCACGCTGGCCGCATTGCTGAACGCGGTGAAAGTCGTGGACAAGAAGATCGAGGACCTGCGCATCGTGGTTTCCGGTGTCGGCGCGGCCGGCAACGCGATCATCCAGCTGCTCATGGCCCGCGGCGCAAAGAACATCATCGCCTGCGGACGCAACGGCGCGATCAGCCGCAACGAGAGCTACACCGATGCGCACCGCATCTGGCTCTCTCAGAACACCAACCCGGAGAACTTCACCGGCACCCTGAAGGAAGCCGTCGTCGGCGCGGATGTCTTCATCGGCGTCTCGGCCCCGAACGTGCTGGACGAAGCGGATATCGCCGCGATGAACGAGCGCGCCGTCGTCTTCGCCATGGCCAACCCGGATCCCGAGGTGGACCCGGAGATTGCAGGCCGCCACGCCGCAGTGGTCGCCACCGGGCGCAGCGACTTCCCGAACCAGATCAACAACGTCCTGGCATTCCCAGGTTTCTTCCGCGGGCTGCTGGATGCAGGCGTCACCGAGATCACCGACGCCATGCTCCTGGCCGCCGCGGATGCCATTGCCGCCCGAGTCAGCGAATCAGAGCTGAACCCAGGATTCATCATCCCGTCGGTATTCGACCCACAGGTCGCCTCCGATGTCGCACTGGCGGTGCAGGACGCAGCCGCCGCCAAGTAGGCGCTGCGCAGCAAGACCCAAGGGTGCATGTCAACGCACCCTTTCAATGGAACAGAGCACAAGAGGTTAAGGAACAACCCATGAGTATTGAAATCACCAGCATCCCCGATGTCGCCGATGCCCAGCAGATCCTCTCCGACGAGGCGCTGGCCTTCATCGAGAAGCTGCACCAGAAGTTCTCCGGCACCCGCGACGAGCTGCTCGCCGCCCGCGGCGTGCGCCGCAAGCAGTTCTCCGCCGCCAAGTCCATCGACTTCGACCCGGAGACCGAAGCCGTGCGCACCGGCGACTGGAAAGTCGCCGAAGCGCCCGAGGCGCTCAAGGACCGCCGCGTGGAGATCACCGGCCCGGCCTCCCCGGCCAAGATGGCGATCAACGCGCTGAACTCCGGCGCCAAGGTCTGGCTGGCAGACCTGGAAGATGCCTCGACCCCGAGCTGGTTCAACGTCATCGACGCGATTTCCAACCTCTCGGCCGCCGCCCGCGGCACCCTGGCCTTCACCGATGCGAAGACCGGCAAGTCCTACGCGCTGCGCACCGACGCCCCGCGCGCTGTCGTGGTGGTCCGCCCCCGCGGCTGGCACCTGCCGGAGAACAACGTGCTCATCGACGGCAAGCCGGCCGTGGGCGCGCTGGTGGACTTCGGCCTGCACTTCTTCCACAACGCGAAGGTGCTCGCAGAATCCGGCCAGGGACCGTTCTACTACCTGCCGAAGATGGAGCACTACCTGGAATCGCGCCTGTGGAACGAGGTCTTCACCTTCGCCCAGGCCGAGCTGGGCATCGCCCACGGCACCGTGCGCGCCACCATGCTCATCGAGACCATTCCGGCCGCCTTCCAGATGGAAGAGTTCCTCTACGAGCTGCGCGAGCACGCCTCGGGCCTGAACGCAGGCCGCTGGGACTACCTCTTCTCCATCATCAAGACCTTCCGCGAAGCCGGCGAAGCGTTCATCATGCCCGACCGCTCGGCCGTGTCGATGACCGCGCCGATGATGCGCGCCTATACCGAGCTGCTGGTCAAGACCTGCCACAAGCGCGGGGCCTTCGCCATGGGCGGCATGGCCGCGTTCATCCCGAACCGTCGTGAACCCGAGGTCACCGCCGCCGCCTTCGAGAAGGTCCGCGCAGACAAGACCCGCGAGGCCAATGACGGATTCGACGGCTCCTGGGTGGCCCACCCGGACCTGGTCGAGCTGTGCAAGGAGATCTTCGACGCGAAGCTCGGCGAGAAGCCGAACCAGATCGATCGCCAGCGCCCAGAGGTCGAGGTCAGCGCAGCCCAGCTGCTGGACGTGGCCAGCGCCCCCGGCGATGTCACCGAGGCCGGCGTGCGCGCCAACCTCTACGTGGCCGTGGCCTACACTGCCGTGTGGCTGTCGGGCAACGGCGCGGTCGCCATCCACAACCTGATGGAAGACGCCGCCACCGCAGAGATCTCGCGCTCGCAGATCTGGCAGCAGATCCGCAACCAGGTGGTCGCCGCCGACACCGGCAACACCATCACCGCGGAACTGGTGGCAGGCATTCTGGCCGAAGAGGTTGAACGCCTGCGCTCGGAGGTCGACAATGAAGAGCACTTCAACGCCTACTACGAGCCGGCCGCAGAATTGATCGCGAAACTGACCAGCGGCAAGGATGAGGACTTCGCGGACTTCCTCACCACCCCTGCCTACGAACTCTTGGAAAAGGAATACGTGACCAAGCCATGAGCAACACCTTCGATGAGTCCACGCTTGCCAGCGTAGAAGCCAAGCTGGCAGCCACCGACCGGTTGCTGGAAACCTCCTACCCGGGAGAAACCGGGGCCCGCCAGCCGGTGCACACCGTATATGTCCCGGGGGACAAGTACAGCGCCGATCTGCCGGCAGCCTGGGGCGCCAACGCCCTGGCCGCTGCCGGCAACGCCGCCGGACTGGCCCAGCTGGCTGCCACGCTGGACCTGGCCGAGCCCGAACGCCTGGGCGAACTGGTGGCAGCGAAGCTGGCAAGCGAACCCATCGAAGATCTGCGCCTCGATTTCGAGGACGGCTACGGCAACCGCACGGATGCCGAGGAGGACGCAGCAGTGCTTGCCGCGGCCGACTCGGTGTCCGCGGCGGTAGCCGTCGGCAAGGCCCCGGCCTGCATCGGCATCCGCTTCAAGTGCTTCGAGGCCCCCACCCGGACCCGCGGCATCCGCACCCTTGACCTGTTCATCTCGCGCCTGGTCGCCAACGGCCCCCTGCCCGAGGGGCTGCGCCTGACGCTGCCGAAGGTCACGACCGTTGACCAGGTCGAAGCCATGGTCCTGCTGGCCGAGAAGCTGGAAGAAGCCCACGGCCTGGAAGCTGGGCGCATCCGCTTCGAGGTCCAGGTGGAAACCCCGCAGGTGATCATCGCCGCGGATGGGAGCCACCCGGTCGCCACCTTGATCCATGCCGGCAGGGGCCGGGTTTCCTCGCTGCACTACGGCACCTACGACTACTCCGCCTCGCTGGGCGTGGCCGCCGGCTACCAGTCAATGGAGCATCCGGTCGCCGACTTCGCCAAGGACGTCATGCAGGTTGCCGTGGCCGGCACCGGTGTGGAACTGTCCGACGGCTCCACCAACATCCTGCCCGCCGGCGACCCGGAGAATGTCGCCGCCGCGTGGGCGCTGCACGCCCGCTTGGTCAACCGCCACCTCACCCGGGGCATCTACCAGGGCTGGGACATGCACGAGAACCAGCTGGTCACCCGCTACCTGGCCACCTTCGCCTTCTTCCGCGAGGGCCTGCAGGCCGCCGGCACCCGGCTGCGCAACTACGTCCACCAGATCAACTCGGCCATCATGGACGAGCCGGCCACCGCGCGTGCCCTGGCCCGCTACATCCACCGCGGGGTCGCCTGCGGTGCGGTCACCGCCGACGAGGTCACCGAACTGGCCCAGATCACCCTGCCCGAACTCGAGGCGATCGCCTTGAACCGCTCCCACGCCTAAGGACTACACCATGACTGTTCCTGCCATCCAGAACTCTTCGTCCTACTACTCGAACTTCGGCGGCCACCCGCCGCAGAGCGATCTGCTCACCGACCGCGCCATCGTCACCGAGGCCTACACGGTCATCCCCAAGGGCGTGCTGCGCGACATCGTCACCAGCGTCTTCCCCGAGTGGACCAACACCCGCGCCTGGGTGCTGAACCGCCCGGTGGCCGGCGGGGCTACCACCTTCGCCCAGTCCATCGTGGAAGTCGCCCCCGGCGGCGGTGCCGAGAAGCCGGAACCGCAGGCCGAGGTGCAGGGATTCATCTTCGTGCTCACCGGCCAGCTGACCTTGGTCATCGAGGGCACCGAGCATGTGCTGGTGGACGGCGGCTTCGCCTACCTGCCGGCCGGCGCCACCTGGTCGGCACGCAATGACGGTACCGAGACCACCAGCTTCCACTGGCTGCGCAAGCGCTACGAAGTCCTGGCCGGCGTCGCGGCTCCGGGCCCGGTTGTGGGCAACGAACGCGACATCGAGCCTGGCCCGATGCCGGGCACCGATGGCAAGTGGCGCACCACTCGCATGCTGGATCCCGAGGATGTGGCCTTCGACTTCGGCGTGAACATCGTGACCTTTGAACCAGGTGCATCCATCCCGTTCGCTGAAACCCATGTCATGGAGCACGGCCTGTACGTGCTGGAAGGCAAGGGTGTGTACCGGATGAATGGCGACTGGGTCGAGGTCGAGGCCGGGGACTACATGTCCCTGCGCGCCTTCTGCCCGCAGGCTTGCTACGCCGGTGGGCCGGAGAACTTCCGCTACCTGCTCTACAAGGACCAGAACCGCCAGATCGCGTTGTAAGCGTTCATTTCCAGAGACTGCCGGGGCCGCACCCCGCGCCGACCCGCCGACTATCGGCGCACCGTGTCCATTTCATGTTCCAGTGATGTTTCCTTTGCTCGGACATGGTGGGCTGACGGCCGGGTCGCGCGGGATGCGGCCTCCGGTTTTGGGTTCCGGCTGTTGCCTGAGAGCCAAACGATTATCAGGTCCCATGCACCACAAATATCGGCAATATCGGTTGGCATCCGGGCAGGCGAGGGAAGCGCGAAATCAGCCAACGTTGGCTGTCCTGGGAGTGGGGGCTTATCTCTGCACCCGTGAGGAGCATGAAATCGTCCAACGTTGGACGATTCCAAAGTGGAGGTCATGCACGACAGGCGTGGGCAGCACTTTAGTTGTGTCAGCAGGAAAGACATGGATACGGGTTCGACTTTCTGCCGGCAAATTCGGACTGGCGCTACGCTTCTGCTGAGATCATGTGTTGATGCTCCACAGGATCGATGACCTGACCCGAGCGTTCGCCAGTGGACAGGAGCAGCAGGATGAATCATTTGCGTGCCCGTAATCGGTGAAAACATCCGCTATCTGTAATTGCTGGAACTGAAATCTGTAATTGTTGTGCTCCCCGAAGATCAGGAAATCCGCGTGATTCAAGGGATCAAGGGCCGTCGCTTGTAATAGTTGAGATCTGTCCAGCTAATTGTTGGTAACTAAATGTTGCTCCGCTACGGCCAGGTCTCCAGTTGTGGTGCGCACCGTCGTGGTGACCTCCCCGCCCAGTCCAGAGCGGTCAGGTACGTCGGTTCGCCGCTCCAAAGCAAGCCGTTTTCCGGCTATCCGCTGAAGATCAGCCGCCACATGTGCGTGCGGTGGTGTGAGTGAAAATTTATGGTTTCAACCTCGCGCTTCTGTGCCGCCGGGGGGGAAGACCCGAGGGGTGTCGCCCCCCCTAGTTCGATGCCCAACGTGGCCAACGAAGGGTCCCCGGGAATGCGTTCCTGCTCAAGGCGCAGTCCGCCTTGGATGCGCAATAATTCGTAGGCCCCGACCTCGTTGGGCAGCAATTCTGCAGACGCCGCCCGGGTCAGCCCTTGGCATGGGGTGTCGCCAGCTGCGCGAAGCGCTGGAGTGTTCCGGGGTCCATCATCATTGATCGGGCATCGGGCCGCACGCTGCGCAATGACGCCAGGATTGCCAGTCCATCCAGATCAACATCGCCCCAGTACAGCACCTCGATACGCACCACCCAAGGAATCGGAGCACATAGCGTACGTCGTAACCGCCGCCGTGCAGCGCAACCACCCCGGGCGGTTCGGGCAGGGACAGCAGCGTCTGCAGGTTTTCTACGATTAGTACGGCCGGACGCCATTCAATAGTGGTATCGGGCTTGAAGGATGATCAAGTCTTCTTCGATCACGATGTAGACCAGTCGGTGTTCGTCGGTAATCCGACGGGACCATGAGCCGGAGGCCCCGTATTTCAGCTGTTCGGGCTTTCCAATCCCTTGGAAGGGATCCGGAAGGCATGCTTCGATCAAGGTGTTGACTCTCTTGAGTACGCGCCGGTCGGCCGTTTGCCAGTGGACGTAGTCGTCCCATCCTGCCCGATCCCAGACGAGCCGCACTTATTCGTCCCAGTCGAGTTCGTGGGTCTCTGTTATTCCTGACCGTGCACGTTCGTAGGCATCCAAGAGCCGCCGGGCATTGGCTGGCGAGCGGAAGAGGTACGCGGTCTCTTGCCATGCTGCGTATTCATCTGCTGCCATGAGAACAGCATTTCCCTTGCGTGACACGATTTCGACAGCTTGGCGATCATCGTTGACTTGTTCAATCAATGGAAAGAGCGTCTTGCGGGCTTCGCTTGCACTGATGGACATCTCGGACTCCTTCCACTACTTGCCGTACCACTTAATGGTGCGACTTAACTGCGGTGTGGGGAAGTGCCCGTCCGACTGGAAAGCCCCGTGCAACTGCGCCGTGAGGGGCGGCGCCGCCGCTAAGGGAACGCGCCAATAGGCGTGTAACATCTCCAGTAAGTCCAGCGTAATTAACGGCCAAGTCAGGCATGTTCCTTGGCGATTGAGGTCGTCGCCAGTGTTGCAGCATGGTTCACATTGACATTTGCCGGCGGACTCTTAGGTGGCTCAGGCAGACGTGGAAATTTTCGAGTCGAGTGAGACCGAGGGCCGTAGATGCCCTCGATGCCAACCTGCTAACGTCAGCCCCGCACCAGCTAGAACCCTTCAGCAGCAGGCTCGTCCGCGGCATCTGCTGCATCGCTGCTCAAGATCAGCCGCCGTTCCAACCGGGTGAGATTTCTCGGGGAAGGATCTTCGCGTGCTGGTTCCAAGGCCGCCGCCAATGCGGCGCCGACTGCTGCTTCATCCAGTCCCATGCCCACGGCGACCAGCGCGTCATCGGCCGGGTCGCTATGGGCGGTGGCTTCCGCGAAATGGATCTGCCGGCCCACCATGTTGACCAGGAAGCGTTGCGTGCCGTCAGCGGTGCGCAGCTTCACGTGTCCCTTGAGCCGGTAGGCCGCGGCCGGCGGGTTCTCCAACAGATCCAGTACGGCTCTCGGGTCTGCCGGCTCTAGGCAGCGCACCGTTACCGCGTTGGCGTGCGGAGCATGCTCGTGGTCGTGGTGCGGGCGGGAGGCGGCTGCCAACGGCAGCTCGTCGATCGGGTCTTCGTCCAAGGCGATGTCGAATACCAGCTCAGGGTCTATGGCGGCGTGCGAGGCCGGGATGATGGCCACGTGCGGGTTGACGTCCCGGATCCTTCCGCTGATTCTGTCCAGGACTGCGTCGCGGTGCTCCGGGGCAATGCGGTCCAGCTTGTTGACCACCACCATGCTGGTCGCGTTGAATCGTGCCGGTGCCATGGCCGCGGTATCCACGGTGTGCTCATGCTCCACCGCGTCGATCACGTCGATGATGCCGCCGAAGCGCACCCCGTGGGCCTTGCCGAAGCGCAGCAGCCGGTCCACGTTGATCGGGTCGGCGGCGCCGCTGGCCTCCACGATGATGGCATCCAGGCGCAGCTTCGGCTGGCCCAGCTTTTCCAGCAGCTCATCCAGGCCGCTGCTGTCGGACAGGCAGCAGACGCAGCCGCCGGCAATGGATTCGGCCGCATCGATCTGGCCGGTGATCAGCCCGGTATCCACGTTGACCTTGCCGATGTCATTGATGATGACCCCTACCCGGGTGCCCGGGCGGGTCAGCAGGCGGTTGAGCAGGCTGGTCTTGCCTGCCCCCAGATATCCGGTGAGCACGATGACAGGGATCAATGCCGGCTCCTTTTCAGATCGACAGGCGGGCCGAGCCCATTCTCCTCGTTCGTCCAACCGTTGCCGCGTGCTGACACGCCTTGCAGAAGGCGGCTACCAGGCAGGCAATGCCGGAATTGGCCCGTCGGCCTCGATATGCCGGGCCTGGCCGCGGGCCAGCCATTCGATCAGGCCTTCGCGGTCCGAGCGCACCTTCAGCGCGCCGTCGCCGATGACCCATTCGTCGCCCTCTTCGGTTACCAGCGTCATGCCCGGGGCGTTCTTCACGCGCATGGTCCGCACGGCGGCTTCGACGGCGTTCTCCTGGGAATCCGGATCGGCTTCCTCGATGGTCCAGGCGGTATCAAGATCGTGGTGGTGGATGACCACCTCGGCGATGCGCAGCGCCACGATGGAGGTCGCCGGAATGATCTTGCCGTGCAGATCCACCTCTTCGACAGCCAAATCGCCGCTGAGCCGTTCGCACTGCTCGGCGAAGTAGGCGGCAGCGTCCTGGAACTTCTTGACCAGTTCCTCGCGCGGCAGGGCCGCCAGCTCATTGATCTCCGCATCGCGGGCCTCACGCGAGGCATAGAGCTCCTGCGGTTCTCCGCTGGTGGCCCAATCGATGAGCTTGACCAGGCTCCGGCCGTTGGAGGCCAGGTGCGCGATGACATGCGCACGGCTCCAGCCTTCGCACAGCGAGGCGGCAGCCATTTCTTCGGTGGACAGGGTCTCGATCGTGGCCGACATCATCGCGGTTTCGCGGCTGAGTCGTGACAGGTCCGAGTGCAGGCGGGCAGTGTTGATCATGAAGTCACCCTACCAACGCGGGCGCTGAAGCCGCACTGGTTACGACATAGATACTGAATGCGACTCGATTCATATGCGCACTGTTTGGGCACCAGCTGCTCGGGCAATTCTGATCTGGAAAAACACGCGTCCGGCATCCTTCTCCAGCAACCGGCAGCCACGTAGCCTTGGGAGTAAAGGCGAACGACCAGGAAAGCAGTCCAATGGCGAAGAAAAAGAAGAAGCAGAAGCCCAAGCAGGGGCATCCGGCACGCCTGCAAGCGGGCGTCGTCTCCATGGACCGCGTGAAGGTCGGGCGAGGCCTGGACGCGCTCACCGGGCAGTTCGTGCAGTGGGCCGCCAAATACCGGGATGATCCCGAAATGACGATGATGCTCCTTGCCACGGTGCGTGAAACCTTGGGCATCTATGCCGAAGTTGTCGGCCTGGACAAGGTGACCGATTTCGACCCGCCAAAACTGCTTGCAGTGCTCAGTTCAATGCTTGAATTCGAAGAAGCCGAAGATCCCGAAGCTGCTGCCAACGGACTGGGAACCATGATCTTCATGGCTTGGTCGGACTACGCAGAGTTCCTGCGCGATTCAGGCCTGTGGGAGCGCGAAGACGAAAGCCTGGAGTGGTTCCTGGAGGCACTGGAAGCCCATGATCCATTCGGCGACAACGATGAAATTGACGAGATCATGGCATCCGATGAAGCTTCGCAGGCTGCCCTGGCAGAGATTGCGGCCATGCCGATCAGCAAGCTGGCCCGTGCTGCCTTGCCTTGGGTCCTTGGCGAAGGCAAGAAGCTGTGGGGCAGCATGCCGGTCGGCGAATTCTTGGAAACTGCTGCAACAGCGCTCGCCGATCACATGCCTGCGGGCGTCGATGAATCGCGCCGGCCCGTGGTGTTGGGGGTAGTGCTCACAGCGCTGGAATCAGTCAATGCCATCAAGTTGCCCGACAAGGGCAAGCCTGAACGCGGTCTGATGCACGAAGACATCATGAAGCATGAGGATGCCGACGCTTTCGAGGTGAATTTCTACTTCATCCAAGCCTGCCTGGACTTGTTCATGAAAAAGCCTGAGGGCATGGAGGAAGCCAGCATCCAGGCCTGGGGGCTGGCCGCCTTCTGGATCGTCGCGGGAATCGACGGCTCCCCGCATCGCGTGGATGCCCCGCGCGATGAACAATGGTCTCCAGAGGTTTGGGAAACAGCGCACGTGCACATGCAAGAACTGAGCTCGCTCGGCCTTCTCGAAGAGGGCGAAGCCTACACCGTGCCGACTATTGTCCGGCTCGCGATTACCGACGTTGAGAATGACCTGCTCGATGACGGAGATGAATTCGACGATGCGGAGCTCGACGCGTTGTTCGGACCGGAGAGCGACGAGCCGAAGCGCCTGAAGCGCGAGGAACCCTACACCGGCAAGGTGCTGCAGCTGAAGCTGACCCTCAAGGAGGCCAAACCGCCGATCTGGCGACGTGTGCTCGTGCCCATGGACCTGAATCTCGGCGACCTGCACGACATCATCCAGGCGAGCTTCGACTGGTATGACGGGCACCTGCACATCTTCTACGAGGGCGGTTTCGGCGGAACCTCATATGGTCCAGAAATTGACGACATGGACTACGAGGAGAATGAAGCGGAAACGCTGGTTTCTTCGCTGCTGAAGAAGGAAAAAGACCGCCTGGATTACATGTACGACTTCGGCGACGGCTGGGAAATCCGCATTGACGTCGAGAAGATCCTGGATGCTGATGGCGGCCAGCTGCCACGCTGCACCGGCGGCCGGCGCATGGCCCCGATGGAGGACAGCGGCGGGGTCGGCGGCTGGGAAGCCAAGCTGGAAATTCTTCAGGACCCGACGGACCCGGAATACGAGGAAGTGGCAGAGTGGCTCCTCGGCTTCGGGCACGATGAGGAAGACGAAGTCGATCCGGCCTATTTCAGCAAAGAACACATCAACGCCCACCTGGAGCTCGAGTTCTAGGAACTGCAGGGGCACGCCAAACCGCCCTGCTCGATTCAATTGCATGAATCGGGCAGGGCGGTTTGCCTGGTGCGAGTAGCTGCAAGAGCTTTCCTCGGCGATCTCCTCAAACGTGTAGTAGTTTTCGTCCACGAGCATGCCGTCGGTGCCGTACTCGATGTCCCAGCCGCCCGGTGCGCGGGCGTAGAAGGTCACCATGTGGTCGTTGATGTGCCGGCACACGGTCTCCAGGACCTCGACCTCCACCATCAATTTCATTGTCGCTGGAGCGTCGTTGCCTGAGGAGCCTGTGCTAGGCGCGGCCGCCTGGAGGGCCCATGATCAGCATGACGGTGAAGATCAGTGCGACGATCACGACGGCGGTCACGGCAGTCAGAACTGGGCGGCCAACCATCCAGCGGAACAGCGTGTCGATCCACTTGTCATCGTCGGGGTGGTCGCTCTTGGTGGTGCGCCATTCGCCTTCCAGCCGTCCCTGTTTTTCCAGGCGGCGTTCATAAGGAATGGTCAGGTAGGGGACCACCGAGGTGGCCGCGGCCAGTACGATGGATCGCTTGCTCCAGCGCTGGTTGATGCCGACCAGCACGCCGGTGGCGACATAGGAGAGGAAGACGAAACCGTGCACGAATCCGGCAATCGAAACGGGCCAATCGCCCACCTTCACGGCATACTTCAGGAGCATGGCGATGATCAGCAGCGTCCAGGTGACTGCCTCGGCCCGGGCAACGATGCGGAATAGGGTGCGTGGTGACATTGCTCGATTTCTGTCCCTCGGAATTGCGAATTAACCGGTTCTCAATTCAGAACCCATCCGAGTCTAGCGGTCATGCCTGTGCGCGTCATTTGAACGTGGGGCAGGCCTTGATCCAAGCCAGAGGCGATAAGAAGCCAACCCGCCAGCAACGGAATATCCGTCGGACGAGATGCCCGTGGCAGTCCGGCTCGGCAATTCGCCCACGCGCTGGCGTTGCGTTCTCGATGGCATGGGTGAACGAGGCATCCGGGTGTAGTTCATTGTCGAGATTTGCGTGTTGCGGTACTCGTGGCAGCTCAGCCGAATGATCGCTGCCGTGCCTGCCGGGCTAGTCATGAAAACGCCACGGAGGCCGGGCTGCAAAGTTGCAGTCCGGCCTCCGTGGTGTCAATAAGCAGGGGCGCTTGTCGAACTAGCTGCTTGCGCAGCCGGTCCTAGATTTCCGGGCGGCCGTCCAGCGCGGCCCCATGCGGAGTCGCACCGCCTTCATCGGTCCAGTCCTGGCCAACTTCGTCATTCAATGCAGGGTCGGAAATGGTATCGGGCTCTTCGGCTTCTGCCTTGTTCAGCAGTGCTTCAGGGTTGTTCTCGGTCATGAATCCATCCCTTTCGTTGGTTGGATTGCCAACCTAGCAAGGATCATCGGACTTCAAAACCTGAATGGCTCCATTTCCAGCAAGCCTTGAGCAATCCAACAGTGTGCGCCAACCGGCTTCACGGCCAGAGCCTATTCCTCACGCTATGCGCTGCACGAAGACGACGGAGTCTTCCAAGGTTGCAGGATTGCCGTCCGGTGCCATGATGCTGCGTTCGCGGATCTCTGCGCACAGCACTTCCCACTGCTCAGGGTCCAGCTCCAGGGCCGCCAGTTCCTCTTCCGGGCTGGGGAACGCGGGCATCGGGTGATCGGGCTTGCCGGCGAAGGAAGGCATGGAGGCGTGGGACAGTGCCAGCAGATGGCCGCCCGGTGCGACCAGCGCTGCCGCCTTGCGCAGGAAGTCGGCGCGGGGGAATTCGAAAGGTGCCTGGAAGAAGCTCAAGGTCACCAGATCAAAGGTCTCCCCGGTATTCCACGCGGCCAGATCCGAGGCGATGAAGCGGGCCTGTTCCGCATCCAGGCCAAGCTTGGCGGCTTCTTCCGCGGCGCGTTTCACGGCGGTGGGCGAGATATCCACACCGGTAGCCTTCCAGCCATTGGCTGCCAGCCACAGCACGTCGCCGCCCTCGCCGCAGCCGATGTCCAACGATTTGCCGGCGTCCAACGGGGCAACCAATTCCTCGATGACCTGGTTGACCTTGCCTGACCAGATCCGCTCGGATTGGCCGTAGTGGTTTTCCCAGAAGGCGACGCCGTCGAGTTGCGTGGTGTGGTGTTCGTGGTGGTGGCTCATCCTTGGTGTTCCCCATTCGTCAGTAAGGCCGTTATTGAAGACATTACTGACGATGGGCCCCGTACGCGATCAGTTTTGCGCCAGAGGCAAGAACTATTGTTTCTACCTTGCACTGACCTTGCCGAAGAGGCGGGCAATGGAGGCTAGGATCATTGGCCTGCAGGCCAGCCACGCACCGGCGATCACGAGCAGCGAGAGCGCGAAGTAGAGCAGCCCGGCCCAGTTATCCGCGTACGCGGCGGGATCGGTGGACCCCTGGGCCGCATACATGTGGTTCAGGTTGCGCAGCGCCCCGGTGGAGAACACCAGGATCACGTGCACCAGGATGAACAGCACGAAGTACAGCATGGTGGGGAAGTGCAGGGCTCGGGCCACCTCAATCGGGTACTTCTTGGTCAGTGCTGGCATGTTCTTGGGCCAGAATGCGCTCATCCGGTAACCGGTGATCGCCGCTACCGGAGCGGCAATGAACACGGTGGTGAAGTAGGCCAGCTGCTGCAGCGAGTTGTAGTTCACCCAGCCGTTTTCGGTAGGCCAATCCAGCGTCAGGTATTGCAAGGCCGCCGAGATCGCATTCGGGAAGACCTCCCACGATGTCGGGACAATGCGCATCCAGTGGCCTGTGGCGAACAGCAGCACGAGGAACACCAAGCCATTGACCAGCCACAGCAGATCAAGGCCCTGGTGCAGCCAGAGGTTGATACTCACCTTCGGGCTGCGCTTCGACGACCAATAGGCAGGCGGCTTCTTTTGATGCCTGACCAGCATGCCCGAGCGGATGATCAGGACCATGAGGAAGAAGTTGAAGAAGTGGTTCCATGCCAGCCAGCCGGGGAAGCCGATGGGTGCTGATTCCGGCAGATGGTATTCGCCCGGGTAGCGTTCCATGAAGGACTCGACCCCATCGATTCCGGCAATGCCGCGGGCAATGAGCACCGCGGCAGTGGCCAGGCCCAATGCGGCGAACGCGCCGACGATTCCAGCGAGCACCCACTGCTTGGTGGTCAGCGGACCATGCTTGACCGCTTCCTTCTTGCTCTTTGCCGAGGCCTGGGGCTTCGGGGTGATTGCAGGTTTTGCGGAAGATGCCTTTTCTGCCGCCACTGCTGGCGCCGCCGGAGCCGCAGACTGCTGCATGCCCATGCGGGTACGCGCAGGGGCTGGTGGCGTTTCATCTGCCGTGGCCGAGGGATCGGCCTTCGCACTGGATGCCTGGTCAACCGGTTCTGCCGGTGCGGCCTGGGCGTCTTCAGCAACGGGAGCTGGCGCAACCGGAGCGGCAACAGCAACGTTTTCTGGGACGCTGGCTGCAGGTTCCGCAGGTTCCGCAGGTTCCGCAGGTTCCGCAGATGCTGCCGGGGCCGCTGCGGCTACGGGTGCAGCCACGAATGAACTTGGCGGCCAGGCTTCTGCACCAGCGGTCCGCGGAAGTCCGCGGCGAACTGCCGGTGCATCTGCACTGGAATTCGCCGCGGCCGGTGCCGCATTCGCCGGGGGAACTGGTTCGCTGGCTGCCGGCGCCGCTTCAACCGGTGATGTCTTCGCCGGTTCAGCGACCGGCGTGGTTGCCGGCTCGGAAGCCGGCTCAGCCGCCGACTTTGGCTGCGACGCAGATGCAGGAGCGCTCGCTGCAACAGGAATTCCTGCAGGAGGCCATGGCTCGCCGCCTGCAACTCGTGGCAGGCCTCGGCGCAACGATCCAGTTACTGGTGCCTGGCCGGCAACAGTCTGCTCGGACGCAGCGCTGGCCGCGGCAACAGCAGGTGTTTCGGCAGGCGTTGGTTCGGCGGGAGCAGGTGAGCTGACGGGCTGTTCGAGAACGGGCTCGGCAACTGGCTCAGCCTTCGTGGGCTCCGCAACGGTTGCGTCAGCGATGGCTGCCACGGAAGCGAACAGCTCGGCCGGGGGCCAGGGCTCGCCTCCGGCAACACGGGGCAAGCCCTGCCGGATGGATTGCTCAGGTGCAGTCATGGCAATTACGCCTTGCGTGCTTCAAGCGCGGAAATCAACTGCGGAACGACCTTGAAGACATCGCCGACCACACCGAAGTCGGCGATCTCGAAGATCGGCGCATCGGCGTCCTTGTTGATGGCAACGATGGTCTTGGCAGTCTGCATGCCTGCCTTATGCTGGATGGCTCCTGAGATGCCCAGCGCGACATACAGCTGGGGCGAGACCGCAACACCGGTCTGTCCTACCTGCGCGGCATGCTCGACGTAGCCGGCATCCACCGCGGCGCGCGAAGCGCCCACGGCTGCCCCCAGGGCATCGGCCAGCTGGTGCACCAGATCGAACTGCTCCGCACTGCCCAGGCCGCGACCGCCGGAAACCACGCGAGCCGCGGAACGCAGCTCGGGACGGGTCGATGCCGTTTCGGCAGTTTCCAGTTCCTTGACCTCGATCTCCGGCTTGCCGCTTGCGGCGACCTCCAGTGCGGTGGCGCTCGCCGGCTGGGCTTGGGCGCGCTCTTCGATGCTGCCCACGCGCACGGTAATCACCGGAGCGCCGAAGGTCGGGGCACTGTGGGTCGAGTACGCGCCGCCGTAGATCGAGTGGGCTGCGATGATTCCCTGGTCATCGCGCGAAACGCCGAGGGCATCCACGCTGAGCGCCAAGCGGTTGCGCACCGCGAAGCGTGCTGCCACTTCGCGCGAGGTCAGGGTATGCCCCAGGATCACCGCTTGCGGCTGGACTACGGCGAAGGCCTGCTGCAGCGCGTCAGCCATCGGCGCGGTCAGCACCGGCGACTCGACAACTGTGGTGAGCACTTGCGCGGCACCAGCCTGGCTGGCTTGTTCCGCCAGGGTTTCAACGGATCCTGCCGGGGCGGTCACCAAGGCGACCGGGGTGCCCACGGTGGAGGCTGCACCGAGCAGCTCCGCGTGGTTCTTGGCCAGCGTTCCGGCAGTGGTGGTCTCGAGGAAAACGAGAATTGAATCAGCAGCAAAATCAGTCATGGTTCTCTTTCCGCTCACACCAGGTTGTTCTTGACGAGGAATTCGGCCAAGGCGTTGCCGGCTTCGCCGTCATCGGTCACGATGGTCCCAGCGTTGCGCGGCGGGCGCTGGGCCACCGAAACCATGATGGAACGCGCGGTATCGGCCGGCAGCGCCTCGACGCCCAAGTCCGCCAGGGACAAGGATTCGATCGGCTTCTTCTTGGCTGCCATGATGCCCTTGAAATTCGGGAAGCGGGCATCGGGCAATGCTTCGGTGATCGAAGCGACCGCCGGCAGCGGAGCGCTGACTTTGGCCGCGGCTCCATCGAGCTCGCGCAAGCCGCTGATCGCGCCGTCGGCAATGTCCACCGAGGACAGGGACGTCGCCGCTGGAAGATCAAGCAGCTCGGCCAGCATCACCGGGAGCATGCCGGCCGAACCGTCGGTGGACATGTTGCCGGTGAGGATCAGGTCGTAATTGCCCCGGCGCAAAGCCGCCGCAAGCACCTGCGCGGTGAGCACCAGATCGGCTCCGAGCAGCTCTTCATCGTTGATGTGCACGGCGTCGGCGGCGCCCATGGCCAAGGCCTTGCGCAAGGTGGCCTGGACCGATTCCGGCCCCATGGTCAGCACGGTGATATCAGTTCCAGGATTCGCGTCAGCGTGCTTCAACGCGACTTCCAAGGTCCGTTCGCCGATTTCATCGAGCACCACTTCTGAAGCGGCGCGATCAGCCAGGCCGGTCTCCAGATCCAGCAGGCGGTCTTCTCCGGTATCCGGGACTTCTTTGATCAGAACCGCGATCTTCATCATTTTCTCCTCTTATCGCAGCAGTTTCCGCCCGAACCTCCGAGTGCCGGAAGCCATCCATGATTCCGAGTTCCACGGACCTAGGCTATGCTCGCCGCCGAAACTACTAGGAAATCCAAGTTCATTATTGGACCCCGCCGCAGATATCCTGCAGAACTCGAAGTATTGTGTCGTAGGCTACATTCGTCTCTGCTGTTTATCTTGTCGGATCAAGCGCCAATGGTCAATGAAAGTGGACAAGAAAACAGCAAGTGAGCACGTTGAAGGACAAATGGTCTACAGATCGGCGGGGTATCCGAACGCGTTTCTGAGCAGGTGAGCCGCATCGCGCTTTTCGCCCGGTTCCGGGTGGGCACCGTAGGCTTTAACCAGAGACCAATTTCGGAATTAAGGGACGGCTCATGGCCAGCAAGAAGCGTCAAGGCAAGAAGAATTCGGGCGCAGGAAATCCTGCCAAGGCGGCAGCTCGCGGCCGCAGCGTGTTCAAGATCCAGGCTGAAGCGCAGGTCGACGCGCTTCGCGGCGACTACACGGCTTGGGTCGCGGAGCAGGTCCCTGTGTTCACTGCCGAACAGGCGTCACAGGCAGCGGGCATGCAGTCGGACCTCATCGGCCAGATTGCCGGCGAGTACGCCGACAACGCCCGCAGCTCCAACCTGTTCGACATGGACGTCGATGTCTTCGGCGAGACCCTGGCCATGCACCTTGGCAACCTGCCGGAATCATTGGCGCCAGAACCGATCTTCACCACCTGGCTGGAGTACTTCAACTTCGTCGATGACCGCAAGCTCTGGCAGGGTCCAGCGGAAAACCTCGAAGCCCTGCGCGAGATGCTGGAAGACACCCTCAACGGCTTCGCCGAAGGCGATGCGGAACTGTGCGAATTGCTGCGCGGAACCAAGCTGTTCACCCAGGTCAAGGCCTATGCAGAGGCGCTGGCCGAGGGCGTGGACATGGAAGACTTCTCCGCAGAGGCGCAAGCCCCGCGCGCCAAGGTGCTCAACGCCGTTGGCCTGGATGCTGAAACCTTCGACCCTAGCGGTCCAGCGCCACTGGCTTTCAATTACATCTGGAGTGCCGGGCGCATGTCAGTCGTGGAGTCAGACGGCTCGGTGCTGCGCACCGACCCGGACGCCTACGACCTGCTGGTGGCCGGCGAGGAAGCGGGCAGCGCGCAGTTGCTCTTCGAGATGGCTGTCGGCTGTGTCCAGGCGCACCTGAACCCGACCTTCGATGTCACCCTGCGCGATGAAGCCCATTACCTGGTGCTGCGCAACCTGCTGGTCACCGCATCCACCGGACGCGAAGGGGACCTGGAAGGCCTGCGCCGCAACTGCGGCCCGAAGATTTACGATGAGGTGCTGCCAGAAGCTCGGACGGCCATGGATTCCTTGGCCGACTACGGCCTGATTGCCAAGGATGGCGAGCACTACAGCATCGACGAGCGCCTGGTTCCGGTCATCTCTGCCGGCATCACCGAGGTTGAGGTCTTCTTCGAAGAAGCCGAATAAAGCAGTACAGCAAGGCAGCTCAAGGCACCCGCAGCGCTATGGCCCTGCGGGTGCCGAGCAAGGCAAGAAGAAATGCTCTAGTTGCAGATAGGCGGACCTGCCGTGGCCAGGACGAGCGAAAGGCCCATGAGGTGGCTCGCAGCAGTCAGCGGAATCCTCTTCGCGGTGTTGCTGATGATCGTTGATCCCTTGATCGCCGGAGCTGCCTGGTGGGCTGAGCCCGGCCTCTGGTTCCCCTTGGCCTTCCCGATGCTTCCTTGGCTTGCCATAGCCGCCGTCATGGCATGGCTGGGCAGCGCCAGCGACCGTTGGCTGCATGCGCTGTTGCTGAGCCTCGTTTCCTTGGCGGCCGGTGTGATTCCGGGCTTTTTCTGGACGCTTCTGCTCTTTGATGCCTTCCCCGAATCCGCCAGCCCGCAGCTGCCGATGGCCGTCTCGCTCATCGCCGGCGCAGCAGTGATTGTGATGGGGGCAGTCGCAGGTTCCTGCGTCGCCCTCAGGCGCTTGAGCAAAGCTCGACTGGCCAGATAGCGCCACATCTGCGCGCTATTGCGCTTGGTCGTCCTGCCGCGAGGCGGCAATGCCGATCAGCTTGCGCAGCACGTCCAGGTTGATATCCTCCAGCTTCTTCACGTACACGCAGCCGGCTCCTTCGGTGTACTTGCCCAGCTGCGGCAGCAGCTCGGCCCCTTCGGGCAGATCCTTCAGGCCATAGAGCGACAGCTGGGCCTTGCGCGGCGAGAAGCCAGTCTTGGGCCAGATGCCGGTGGTGCGCGCATTGGCAGGGGAGATATAGGTATAGCTTCCGTAGCCGATCATGCTCGGGCCCCACATCACCGGCTGCTCGCCGGTGGCTTCGCGGAAGATGCGGTCCAGCTCATGGCCGTCAATCCGGCGCTTGTCCGGGGTTGCCGCCTCGATGAACTCCTCAACGCTGGCGTCAGTTGGAAGGGTCTTCTGACTTGTTGGCAAGTGATGCCTCCTCGGGTGCAGCAGGCGATTCTGCCTGGAAAATTGCCGACAGCTTGCGATACTGGCCGGTGCCCATGGCCAGCAGCGCCACCACAATCATGATCAGCCCGCCGGCCAGGAAGATCAAGGCGATGCCACGCGCCTCGCCTTGCCCCACCAGCCAGCCGAACTGGGCATCGCCCTCGGGCGAACGCATGAACGGGATGACCAGGTACTGGGCTATTGGCGCGATCAGGAAGGCGGTAATCGGGGCCGCCGCAGCTTCGAGCATCTGGGCGAAGCCGAATACCCGGCCCTGGCGGCGGAAGGCGACCACCTTCTGGATCACCGTTTGCTCCGAGGCTTCCACCGCGGGAATCAGCATCATGTAGAACCAGATGCCCAGCACATACAGCCAGGTCCACTCGCGGATGGTGAAGATCGCGCCGAGGAATCCCATGACGGCCACCAGCAGGAGCATGGTGCGGATCGGGTTGGCCCCCAAGCCGAACTTGGCGATGGCCAGGCCTCCGACGATGAAGCCGGTGGACGCCAGCCCGAAGGCGATGCCCCAGGCCTCGACCGGCATGATGGTCAGCCCGTAGGGGTCCATCAGCGCCATATAGGTGCCGCCGATGAAGTTGTTGAACATCGAGAAGATGATCAGGGCGAACAGTCCCGGAATGGCCATTACCGTGGTGAAGCCCAGGCGCAGGTCGCTGGTCTTGGTGCGCCCCTCCTCCTTTTCCGGCTCCTCCTCCGGGATGGAGATGCCCAGCAGGTGCAGCATCGTGATCACCACCAGCATGATGGCGATGGCCAGCGTCCACCCCATCCCCAGCAGCCCGATGGACAGCCCTGAGAACACGCTGGTGACGATGAAGGCGATGCCCTGCACCGTGCCCACCAGCCCGTTGGCATTCGCGTGGCGCTCGACCGGGATCAGCAGGGTGACGGTCGTGGACAGGGCGATGCCGCGCATCTGCTCGACGATTGCGCCGAACAGGATGACCAGGCAGAAGATCCAGAACTGCCACCCGCCGAT
This sequence comes from Glutamicibacter nicotianae, assembly GCF_006539525.1. GTDB lineage: Bacteria > Actinomycetota > Actinomycetes > Actinomycetales > Micrococcaceae > Glutamicibacter > Glutamicibacter nicotianae. The sequence goes on from NZ_BJNE01000002.1 coordinate 77,284, forward strand.
GTCAAGGATGTCTTCGGTGGGCAGCACGAGGTAGATCAGTCCGGCCAGGCTGAAGGCCACCGCGGTGATGAGCGCGGAGAAGACGAAGACCGATTTCTTGCGGTGGTTGTCCACGATGGTCCCGAAAACCATGGAGAACAGGGAGATTAGCAGCATGAACGCGCCGCCGATGATGCCGGTGGCCATGACGTTCTCGGTTTCCAGGTACACCCAGAAGGTCAACGCGAACCACAGGTAGCTGGTGGTGAGGTTCGCAACGGCGGTATTCACCAGAATGTGCATGAATGAGCGCTGGCCCTGCGGCGGAACCTCGGGGTTGCCGCTGCCGGCCAGCGGATGATCCGTGGGTCCTTCATCGCGCATGGGGAGCCTGCTTTGCAAAAAGTGGGCTGGTGCTCGTATCAAAGAATACGCCGATGCATTGATAGGCAACAGGTGTTGACTCAGACGATCGAAAACATAGTAGTCAGATGCCTAGCCCAAGCTTAGGCATAGCCCGAGTGTGACCGCGGGCACTTTCTGCCAAGGTTGAATCCATGCAAACCGGCTGCAGCGGTTTTCCCCTTTTGACGAGCATTGAATGGACGGAGACACCACGCCATGACCGAGACCCTGAACGAGGTATCCAGCCTGCTGGATAACGCCCTGGTTGACAGCCCGGAAACCGGAGAGCTCCGCGCCAATCGAAATATCTTCACCGACAAAGGGATCTTCGAGCTGGAAATGAAGCACATCTGGGAAGGCAACTGGGTGTACCTGGCCCACGAACCCCAGATCCCGAACATCGGCGACTACTACACCACCAACATCGGCCGCCAGCCAATCATCATCTCGCGCAACAAGCAGGGCGAACTCAACGCCCTGATCAACGAAAGTTTATGCGAATAGATATCCGCGTGAATACCGGTGAAAATCCCCAGTACCGGGAATGGGGCAGTGGCTGTGGTTTTATCTGCTTGCTTGAGCCAGAGGGCGTGGCGGGCGAGTCAAAGCCGCGCGGAGGCCAAGGACTCCCATGGCAGCCAGCAAGGCCAGGGCGAGGATGCTGGCGATGTATAGGGGCTCTTCCAGATCAGCAGCGGCGCCGGCGTTCCAATCGGCAAAGGTATCGCCCACGGAGTTCATGTTGGCGAAGGAGGCGAAGAAATAGGCCGGTGCGCCGAGAGCAACGATCAGGCTCCATGTCCCAATAGCGGCCCAAGCGGGCAACTTGCGACCGGACGCGATGACGGAAACGAGCCAGGAGATGGCGAGGGCAATTCCGATTGCTGCGAAGACCCAACCTCCGAGCGAATCGTAATCCTGGTCCATGGCGGCCATCTGCACGATGGTCTCATCCAGGGGGATTCCACTGGCTGCGACCACTGCCCAATTGTTCATGAGCAGTGCGCCGTAAACCGCGTAGGCCGCGATGACGGCGGCACCGGAGGTGGCTAGAAGCTTGCGCATGCCGGTAGCCTAACAGCGTGCAAGCGAAATACTTGGCATCACTAGCAGCTCGTGCGTCGGGTGCCGGTATTGCATTGCAGAAGACCGTGAAGCAGAGGCCCCGAATCGGTAAAGTGCATTATGTGCCGATCGGGAAAGCGCAGCGATCGCGCGAGCGACATCACCAAACGCTGCCATGCAGCGCCAATTGTCTATAAGGGGACTAGAAATGATCTTCACCAAGAAGGGCGACGCCGCTGTCCTGGCCAAGCTCAGTGCGGCTCCAGCACCTTATCGCGAGATTGCCGAGCGGCTGCATGCCATCATCCTGGAAAGCGCGCCGTCGCTGGAGCCGATCGTCCGCTGGGGACTTCCCTTTTATGTCCGGGACGGCAAGGATGTCTGCTACATCAAGCCTGACAAGGACTTCGTTGCCTTCGGTTTTGGCGAGGTGGTGAATCCCGCCTACGAGGACGGCGCGCACATGCATCCAGTCGCGTGGACCATCACCTCGCTGGATGCTGCAACGGAAGACAGGATCCGCGAGCTGGTGAAAAAGGCGGCTGGCTGATCCAGGGCAGCGGCAACGCCCGGAGCCGTTCGAATGCACGGAAGGCCTCGGCAGGAACATTCCTGCCGAGGCCTTCCGCTTGCCTGGCCGCGCTGGGGCTTACTTGACTGGGTCGAGCACGAAGTCGTAGGTGACCTGCTTGCCGTTGCCGGATTCGGCTGGCTGCACGTCGAGCATCAGTTCCGGCTTCACCGCGGTGGCGATGTCATCGTCGTTGTGCGCGTCGCCCGGGAAGTACAGCTGGGCGGTGAGCAGCTCGTGGCCCGGTGCCGAAACCTTCAGGTGCAGGTGGGCTGGGCGCCAAGCGTGCCAACCGGCGGCGGTGATCAGCTGGCCGCAGGCGCCGTCGGTCGGAATCTGGTACGGAGCCGGCTGCATCGTGTTGATCAAGTATGAATGGGATTGCCGCACTGGCAGGGAGGGGTATGGAAGAGATGGCTTATGGTCCTGCCGGCGTCGCGCCGCGGACAGCAACATGGGTAAAGCGGAACGGGAGCAACGGTGTTCTTGTCGCGGTCGGCGCCAGGTGCACGCCCAGGGGCGCTTGGTCGTCGACCGGTAGCCGGGACTAGGTTGGCGTTGAAGTCGACGAGTTCGCCGAGTTCGACGATGGCACCCGGGTATCGATCCGCTGGGACCGGGGATGCGCCATCAGCCTCAACGGAGCCGGACAGCTCAGCGAGCAAGAGCTGCTCGGGCATCTAGAGGGCGCTTTGTTGCCCAACGAGGGCGAATTGAAGACCTGGGCGAACGCCGTTCCTAGCACGAGTATGCGCTCCTGCTGGTGGAGCAGGGTATCAATGCAACTGCAGGGACTGAAAAACCTGCCGTACCTCACCGAGCTGTCCTCCGATCTCAGGGCGCGGCTTCAGTCTTGAAAGTGCAGGTCGCGCCGGTGCTTGGCAGCGGGAAAGGGTGCGGCTAGGGTGTGAATGTGACGCTGGGCACAGGTTTTGTGCCCGCGAAGATTCCGACGAGGCGATCCATGAAGGGGTACGCAGATGAAGGCTTATGCCCAGGGCGAGAGCGAGCCGCAGCTGATCGAAGAGACGATCGGAGCCAACTTCGAACGCACGGCGGCCCGCTTCGGCCCGGCAGAGGCACTGGTCGAAGCTTCCACGGGGCGGCGTTGGAGCTGGAGCGAGCTGGACGCGCACATTAACCGCCTGGCCAAGGGCCTGCTGGCCGCCGGCCTGCAGGCGGGGGACCGGGTGGGCATCTGGGCGCCGAACTGCGCCGAATGGGTTTTCGCGCAGTACGCCACCGCGAAAATCGGCGTCATCCTGGTCAATGTCAATCCTGCCTACCGCACCCATGAGTACGCCTACGCGGTCAACCATTCGGGGGTGCGCCTGCTGCTGGCGGTCTCCGAATTCAAGACCAGCAACTACCGTGCGATGGTGGACGCGACGCGCGCCGACACCCCTGAACTTGAACGCGTTATCTACGTGGACACCGCGGACTTCGAGCAACTGCTGGCCGAAGGCGAGCGCATCAGCGACGAGGAACTGTCCCGGTGCCTGGCTGCCACCAAGCCGGAGGACCCGATCAACATCCAGTACACCTCGGGCACCACCGGCTACCCGAAGGGCGCGGTGCTCAGCCACCGCAACATCCTGAACAACGGCTACCAGGTCACCGGCATGATCGACCTGGACGAGCATGACCGGCTGTGCATCCCGGTCCCGTTCTACCACTGCTTCGGCATGGTCATGGGCAACCTGGGCTGCACCAGCCGGGGCACCACGATCGTCATCCCGGCCCCGGGCTTCGACGCCGAAACCACGCTGCGGGTGGTGGCCGAGGAGAAGTGCACCGGGTTGTACGGGGTGCCCACGATGTTCATCGCGATGCAGAACCATCCCAGCTTCAAGGACCACGATCTCTCCTCGCTGCGCACCGGCATCATGGCCGGTTCCATCTGCCCGGTCGAGGTGATGCGCCGCTGCGTCGATGACATGGGGATGAGCGCGGTCTCCATCGCCTACGGCATGACCGAGACTTCTCCGGTGTCCTGCCAGACCCGCGGCAACGACGATCTCGAGCGCCGCACCTCCACCATCGGCCGGGTGCACCCGCATGTGGAAATCAAGGTGGTGGATCCGGCCAGCGGCGAAACCCTGGAACGCGGGGAAACCGGTGAATACTGCACCCGAGGCTACTCGGTGATGCTCGGCTACTGGAATGACGAGGAGAAGACCCGTGCAGCCATCGACGACGAAGGCTGGATGCACACCGGGGATCTGGCGGTGATGCGCGAGGACGGCTACTGCACGATCGTCGGGCGCATCAAGGACATGGTGATCCGCGGCGGGGAGAACATCTACCCGGCGGAGATCGAGGAATTCCTCTACAAGCATCCGGACATCGAGGACGTGCAGGTGATCGGGGTGCCCGATCAGAAGTACGGCGAGGCGATCTGCGCCTGCATCCGCATGAAGGCAGGACGCGAGCCGCTGGATGCGGCGGCGATCCGCGAGTATTGCACCGGGCATCTGGCGCACTACAAGATCCCCGCCTACGTGCAGATCCTGCAGGATTTCCCGACCACCGTCACCGGGAAGATCCGCAAGAACCAGTTGCGCGAGGACGCGGCGAAACGGCTTGAACTGTAGCCGCTTGCTGCCAGCCGGGGCATCAAGCCACAGCGATGCTTTGGGTGGAGGTGAGCTTCAGCATAAATACTGCGTCCGGGAATTTCCTGCATGCTAGTTTTCCAAGTGGCTTCCGTGGGCTAACCTCGGAGGCGACAAGGAAAATCCTTACGTGAACGGGGTGCGTACGTGCAGAAGCATTTCAGCCGCCTAGTGGGCATCGCTGTGATCGTGGTCGTGGTTGTCGCGGCCTCGCTGCTGGTGTGGGCGCTGAGCATCGCCGATCGCCCGGTGGGCATGTGGAACCCGATCGAGGTCCACATCGGAAGGCTCTGGACAACCTTCTACAGCTCCGAACTGCCCGATTTGTCGATCCTAGTTTTCTCCGTTGCCGCCGCGGTGATCCTAGTACTGCTGGTGGTCCTGGGCGAGCGTCTGGTCACCTGGCGTTATCGCCGGACGCCGATCGATAAATCGAGCCGGCCGCTGGCGCCCAAGGCGGTGATGGCCCGCACCCGAGGCGTCTACGCAGGACCGGTCACCGTGACCGTGCTGATTCCGGCGCACAATGAAGAAGCCTCCCTGCCGTACACCCTGAAGGCCCTGGAGGAGCAGAGCTTCAAGCCATCGCGGATCATCGTGGTTGCCGATAACTGCACCGACCGGACCGTGCAGGTCGCCGGCGAGCGTGGGGTCGAGGTGTTCGAATCGGTGGACAACAAGCACAAGAAGGGCGGGGCGCTGAACCAGGCGCTGCACGCCATCCTGCCCGGGATGGGCGATAACGACTGCGTCATGGTGATGGATGCCGACAGCCAGATCGGCGCGGACTTCTTGGCAACCGCCAGGGACCGCTTCACCTGGGACCGCGCGCTGATGGCGGTGGGCGGGTTGTTCCACGGCGAAGAAGGCCACGGGCTGATCGGCCAATTCCAGCGCAACGAATACACCCGCTACCAACGCGAAATCTCGCGCCGCGACGGCCGGGTCTTCGTGCTCACCGGCACGGCCTCGGTATTCCGCGCCTCGGCCCTGCGCGAGGTGGCGGCTGCGCGCGGCAGCGTGCTTCCGGGAACCCCCGGCGAGGTCTATGACACGGCGGCCTTGACCGAAGACAATGAGCTGACCATCGCGCTGAAAACCCTCGGCGCGCTGACCACGTCGCCGCAGGACTGCACGGTGGTCACCGAGCTGATGCCCAACTGGAAGATGCTGTGGGCGCAGCGGCTGCGCTGGCAGCGTGGCGCCTTGGAGAACCTGGGCGCGTACGGAGTCACCGCGCAGACCTCCCGGTACTGGGCGCAGCAGATCGGCATCGGCTATGGCGTGATCGCGCTGTTCAGCTATTTCGCGCTGATGATCATCATGCTGATCTCCATGGACACCTGGGTGTGGTTCCCGTTCTGGATGCTGCTGGGCGCGCTCTTTGCTGTCGAACGCGTGGTCACGGTCTGGCACGGCGGCTGGAGAGCGAGGATCGTCGCCGCGCTGGTGATTCCCGAGCTGGTCTACGACGCCTTCCTTGATCTCGCATTCCTCAAGGGCGTCGGGGATATCGCCTTTGCCCGCAGCGCGGATTGGAAGCATGTCGACCACGCAGGTGCCGCACGGAAGGAAAACATCTCATGATGAATCTCATCGTCCAGATCCCGCGGGGAATCATTCTCCCCGAAAGCGTGCTGCTCAGCGATTGGTTCGCCGTGCTCGCCTCGTTCGTCGCGATCAACACCGTGCTCTATCTGGTCCTGGGCTTGGCCAAGCTGCTGCCGGTGATCCGGATCCGCAGCGCACGGGGACGCGAACGCCGCTCAGAAACCAGGAATATCGATCCCGAGGCGTCCGTGTAGCTCATGCATCGCCGCGGGGAGGTCCGCCAGCTCGATGCCGGGGCTGAAATAGAAGCCTTGCGCATAGTCGAAGTCCAGCCTGCGGGCGAGCTGAAGATGCTCGGCGGTTTCGACCCCCTCGACCAGCGTCTTGGCGTTGATCTCGCGGGCGGCCGCCAGCAGGATGTCCACATGCTCGCGGGCCTCGGCCGATGCCAGGTAGTGGATGAACAGCGAACGGTCCAGCTTCACGATGTGCGGTTTCAAGCACAGGATGCGCTCCCTTGTCGCGTAGCCGATGCCTGCATCGTCAACGAGCAGCAGGCAGCCGAGCTCTTCGGCATTGATCCGGGCCGCATCGCAAACTTCCGGTGCGGACAGCTCGTGCAGTTCCAGCCCCCAGTCCAGCCGGCGATCAAGTTCCGGGGCAGTGCGCGCGAAGGCCTTGATTGCAGGGCCTGAGGCATTCATGGTGAGCAGCAGCCCGTCGGGCAGCCCTTCGGCGGCGTGGACGATGCCCTCCAGGGCGCGCAGCTCCAGCGCCAGCAGATTGCCTTCGGCCCGGGCTTCGGCGAAGTGCTCATCTGGCCGGCGTCCGTCGCTGAATCGTGCCAGCGCCTCGAAGCCCAGCAACGCGTCGGAGCGCAGGTTGATCAGGGGCTGGAATGCGAACTTCATGGTCCACCTAGGCTGGCGATGCGGATTGGCAACATGATGCTGGTTAGGCTGTTGGGTACGAAGGTGATATTACCCTGAAGCTGGCCAGGGATACGCGGTACTGATGAATTCACAAGGAAGCGGGAGCAGCATGCCCAGGACAAGGAACCGGCGGGCCAACGATGACGGAATCTGGTGGAGCCGGCTGCTGCCAGCCAGGCTCCGCAGGATCGAGCGACTGGAAGTTGCTGTCACCGGGATGGTGGCGGCATTCCTGCTGGTGTTCTATCTGGTCAACCTGGGCAATGATTTCAGTTCTCCGCTCATCCAGAAGCTGGCGGTGGCAAGGGTTGCCGGGACCTTGGCCATGGTGATCACCGTGTGGATGCTGCTTGACCGTTTTCCACTGTGGATTGCCTATCTCGGGGCCCTGGCCGAGTTGTCGGCCTTTGTCGTCTTCGTGGGGTTCTCGGTCAACCATGAGCAGATCGTCTTCAGGCTCCAGGAATTTCCGCTCATCGCGCTCTATATGTCCTGGCTCTTTCCGCCGGCGGTCACCCGGTGGACCATCTATCCGGTCATGGCTTTCACCATTCCCTACTCGGTGTTCTTCGGCCCTGCCGTAGGCACCGAGCACCAAAGCGGTCCGTTGAACGTGCTGAGCCTGGTCTTCTTCACAGTCATTGGGATGTTCGTCGGCCACTACGTCAAGCGCCGATTCCGCCAGCAAACCCAGGTTGATGCGCTGACCGGCGCCTTGAACCGCGTCGGGCTGTCGGCGCGTGGCGAGCCCGCCTTGCTCGCGTCGCGGAAGCACCGCAGGCCGCTGGCTGTGGCGCTGCTGGACATGGACGGATTCAAGGAGATCAACGACCAAGATGGCCATGACGCGGGGGACCGTGCGCTGAAGGAGCTGGTGCGGCATCTGCGCAGCTCGATCCGTGCCGGAGACCTGGTCTGCCGATTGGGCGGAGACGAATTCGTGCTGGTGTTCCCCAATACGACCCAGGGCCAGGCGCAGCTCTTGATGGAGCGCATTGAAGGGTCATCCAAGCTGGCCTGGAGCTTCGGAACGGCACAGGCCCGAGCCGATGACAACTTGAGCACCATGATCCTGCGCGCCGACCGGGACATGTACGCCTCCAAGCGCCAGCGTGCTGCCGAACGCGGCAAGTCCGCAGGGGAAAGCTGAGTCCAGGCCCTAGCCGAGCTTGCCGCCTAACCGGTCCTGCATTTTCTGGCTGGCCTCGTTCAGGCCCTGGATTTCCACACTCTTCCCGTAGTGCTCGTATTTGGTGCGGATCGAGTCCAATGCGGCGACGGTCGAGGCATCCCAGAGATGCGAATCTGACATGTCGATGATGACCTTCTCGGGATCCTGCGCGTAGTCGAACTGCATGTACAGGTCATTGGAGGAAGCGAAGAACAGCTCGCCGTTGACCTTGTACACGGCCGAATCTTCGGTAGCGCTGCGGTCCACGGTGACCATATGCGCTACGCGGTTGGCGAAGAGCACCATGGCAGCAAGGATGCCCGCGCCCACGCCGATGGCGAGGTTGCTGGTGATCACGGTGAGCGCCACGGTGATGGCCATGACGAAAGTTTCGCTCTTGGGCATCATCTTCAGCGTGCTCGGGCGAATGGAATGCCAGTTGAAGGTGGTGGCCGAAACCACGATCATCACCGCGACCAGCGCGGCCATCGGAATCCGGGCGACGATGTCGCCGAGCAGCACGGCCAGCAGCAGCATGAAGATGCCGGCGAAGGCCGTGGAGATCCGGGTGCGCCCGCCGGAGACCTTCACTCCCACCATGGTCTGGCCGATCATCGCGCAGCCGCAGATCCCGCCGAAGAACCCGGTGACGATATTCGCGGTGCCCTGCGCCCAGGACTCGCGGGTCTTGCTCGACGGGGTGTCGGTGATGTCATCGACCAGCTTGGCGGTCAGCAGGGATTCGAGCAGGCCGACGAAAGCCACCGCGATCGCATAGGGCGCGATGATCTGCAGCGTCTCCAGGTTCAGCGGCACGCCGGGCAGGTGGAAGACCGGCAGCGAGTCGGGCAGTTCCCCCTTGTCACCCACGGTGGGCACGGAGACCTTCGCGAAGATGGTGATCGCGGTGAGCACCACGATGGCGATCAGCGGCGCCGGGACCGCCTTGGTGATCTTCGGGAAGTAGCAGACGATGGCGACGCCGAGGATCACCAGCGGGTAGACCATCCACGGGACATTGCGCAGCTCGGGCATCTGCGCCCAGAAAATCGAGATGGCCAGGCCATTGACGAAACCGATCATCACCTGGCGCGGAATGAAGCGCAGCAGCTTGGCCACGCCCAGCACAGCCAGCGTGACCTGGATGATGCCGGCCAGCACCACCGCCGCGAAGAGGTATTCCACTCCGTGGGTGCGCACCAGCGGGGCGACCACCAGTGCCACCGCACCGGCGGCGGCGGAAATCATCGCCGGGCGCCCGCCGGTGATCGCGATGACCACCGACATGGTGAAGGAGGCGAAGATGCCTACGCGCGGGTCCACCCCGGCGATCACGGTGAACGCGATGACCTCGGGGATCAGTGCCAGGGAAACGACCAGGCCGGCGAGCAGTTCGGTTTTCAGCAGCCGCGGGGACTTGAGGGTGCGCAGCACCGACTGCCGTTGCAGGGGCGTCAATTCAGCGGTCGCGGTACTCACCGGGGCTCCGTTTCGTCAGGTGTCCCAGGGAAGGAAAGTGGGAACCCGTCTACGTTATCGCACCGGGGGATGCCTGCGCCCGGAGATGTCGGAGATCTGCGCTACACGAGGCGAACAGGAAGCTTAAATTCGAAATCCCGGCGAATTGCTTCGCCGGGATTTCTCGATCATCACTCGCACCTTCATGAGGTATTTACCAATATAGGAGGCGAAGCTATGCCGGTGCTGAGCGCTGACTGCAGATTTGGAGAAAACTGTGCCGTCGGTAGACGGAAATAGTTTCCATGACCCGCCTGCAGTTCGCGGTTTCGAAAATTGCTGGAAGCAGGCGAATGGTTTTGGATACAGGAACTGGCACTGTCGCAAGACCGACAGTGCCAGTTTCCGCGTCATCACTCGCACCTTCATGAGGTACTTACAACTCTAGAGCGGCAGTCTGTGGATGCGATAAGCATGCACTGCGCGTAGGCCATGCATCGGGCAGGATGCTTCTGGTTAGCCAGCAACTCCGGCTGGTGAATTGAGCCATGCCCTGTGCCTGGATAATTCAACCCTGCAGCGCCAGGTGACCGCGGCCATCAAGGACGGATACCTGGAACGCATTGCCGATCCCCAGGGAAATGTCGCCCGCAAGATCTGCCTGACCGCGCTGGGCGCCGAGCGGCTGTCGGATTCCCGTGCGCAGTCGATTGCTTCGCTGGAGCAGATCCTGGGGGATTGGAGCTGCGCGGAAATCGAGCAGTTCGCCAAGTACCTGAATCGCTTCAACAGCTCGATCGAAGAGTACAGCGAAGCCAAAAGGGCTTAAAGAGAAGTTCCCGTTGGGCAATATCCAACGGGAACTTCTACGATCATCACTCGCACCTTCAAGAGGTGTTTACAACACTACTGGCGGATTCTGTGCCGTCCCTTTGGCTCAGCTACGCATATTCGATGCTTCCGCACAGGCAAGGTACACAGAATGCCGTTGGGCGAAATGCACATAGATCCACGGGCCGACCGGCACGAAACTTGGTCAAATTTCCATAGGCCCGCGAGCCGCTTCTCCTTATGCTGGGAAGCATGACTCCAACGCAGAAGCCAGCACCCGCAGCGACCCGTCCGTTGAACGTGGCCATCGTGCCTGATTCCTTCAAAGGCAGTGCGCGGGCCAGCGAAGTGGCATCGGCCCTGGCCGGCGGCTTCGCCAAGGGAGCGGCCAGCCGCAAGCGCGACGTCGAGATCACCGCAGTGCCCTTCGCCGATGGCGGCGAAGGAACCCTCGAAGCGTTGATCGATGCCTGGGGCACCGAAGCGATCAGCGTACAGACCACCGACGCCCTGGGCCGCCCTGTCGCGTCCCGGCTGGGACTGTCGGCCGACGGGAAGATCGCCGTGGTTGAAGCGGCCGAAGCTGCCGGCCTGCCGCAGGTCAGCGACGTCGAACGCAGGCCGCTGGAGGCAACGACCTACGGCCTGGGCGCGCTGGTCTCCCGTGCCCTGGAACTGGGCGTCTCGCAGATTATCTTGTGCTTGGGCGGCTCGGCCACCACCGACGGCGGCACCGGGCTGCTTGCTGCCCTTGGTGCCAGCTTCCTGGATGCCGACGGCGCGAAGCTGCCCGCTGGGGGCGGAGTGCTGCAGAATCTGGCCTCCATCGACGTTTCGGGGCTTGACCCGCGGGCGGCGAACGTCCAATGGCAGATCGCCTGCGATGTCACCAACCCGCTGCTCGGCGCCAAGGGCGCGGCCGCGGTGTTCGGTCCGCAGAAGGGCGCCAGCCAGGAGCAGGTGCAGCTCCTGGATGCAGGCCTGGCCCGGCTGGCCGATGTGCTGGAAGCCGATACCGGGCGCAAGCTGCGCGAGCAGCCGGGCATGGGCGCGGCCGGCGGCTTGGCCATCAGCCTCGGATCCTACTTCCAGGTGGATCTGGTCCCCGGCTGGGATTTGGTGGCGAAAGTGCTTGGCGCCCACGGCATCCTCGAGGGCGCGGATCTGGTACTGACCGGGGAAGGGCGCCTGGATTCGCAGTCGCTGGACGGAAAGGTGGTCTCCGGGGTGCTGCAGGCAGCCGGCGAGAACGCCGAGGTGATCGTGGTTGCCGGGTCGGTGGACCTGACCGATGAGCAGCTGGAGGAATCCGGGATCTTGGCCGCTTATTCCATTGCCCCGGGGCCGGCAACGCTGGCAGAACTCTCCGCGCAGACCCCGTCCCTGGTGGAGCGCACCGCGTTCAGCGTGGCGCGCACCTACCTGCGCTAGCCTGCACGTTCGGGGTCAGCCGGCCGTGCGCAGGAATTCCCCGAGGGACATCGGCGGGGTGCCGGTGATGATTTCGACGTGGTTGCTCACCCGTGACATCGCATCGCTGGCGATGGCTGTATAGGTGCTGACCCAGGCATCCAGCTGCCAGTCCGGGGCACCGAAGACCGCGCGCGAGGCGTAGGCCTCCTCGATGGTTTCGTTGTGGAACACGATCTGCTTGCCGCCGGCCTCGCTGAGGATGCGTGCCACATCGGCCATGTCCAGGGACTGCGGCCCGGTCAGCTCGTAGGTGGCGCCGGCATGCTCTGCCGGATCTGCGAGCACGGCGGCCGCGGACCGCGCCACGTCGGCCCGGGCGACCGGAACGAAGCGGCCCTCGCCTGCCGGTCCGCGGATGACCCCGTCCCGCCCGGCAAGGTGCGGCATGAGGTCCTGGTAGAAGCTGTCGCGCAGGAAAGTCCAGCGCATCCCGGACTCCTTCAGGTATTGCTCGGTGGCGTGGTGCTCGCGGGCAAGGGTGAACAGCGCATCGGGTGCCGCGGCAGCGAAGGACGTATAGACGACCTGCGTGACCCCGGCCTTGCTGGCCGCGTCGATGAAGGCACGGTGCAGATCCATCCGCTGCGGCCCTTCCGGAGCGGAGACCATGAAGAGCACCTCAACGCCGTCAAGGGCCTCGGCGCTGGCGGACTGGTCGGCATAGTCGAATTGCCGCACCTCGGCCTCGGGCAATTCCGGGGCCTTCGACGGCGTGCGCGCCAGCAGGCGCTGGGCGATCCCGCGGTGGGCGAGCTGATGGGCCACCAGTGATCCGAGCGCTCCGGTGGAGCCGGTGACTGCAATGCTTGGCGTGGACCCCATGGCTGCTCACTTCCCCTCTGGTGCAATGCCCAGTGCCAGCCTAGGCGAAGCGCGCCCTATTCGATACCCCAGCGTTGGGACGACTTCGGCGGCGTGAGGTGTCAGCCGAGGGGTTGAGATCGGCTGCCCCGAGTTACCTCAGTCTGCCGATGTCCTTGCGCGGGTGGATTTCTACGATTGAACCATGAACAAGAAAAGGTACCTCGCCGTTGGCTCCCTGAGCATCATTTCTGCACTCCTGCTATCCGGATGCAGTGTCAGCGATCTGTTGTCGGACAAGCTGGATGAGTCAACGACTAGAACTGCGGAATCCTCCAGCAAAGCTGTGGCAGATGGCCTCTTGCCGAACTGGGTTCCTGAAGGCGGAACAAATATCGAACTGGTGCAGCGCAACACAGGCAACGAACGTATTTTCGTGATGGACTACGAAGGAGAACTCAACGATGGCCAGTGCACCGCTCTGAGCAAAGTCGGAGATCCAACCGACGCAGAATTGGCTAAGGCCTACGCTTCCGATCCGCGTACCAAGGATCTGGCAGCAGTCGAAATATCCAAAACTAGAACGTTGGATGCGGACTGGTGGCCAGACGACGCCCAGACGCATACCACGGATCTCTGCGGACGGTTCTGGGTCCACCAGGCCGATGGAAAACTTTATGCCTTTGCCCCCGACTTGGTTGTCCAGGTGCAGGCCATTGAGAAAGAGCGCGCGGCGGCCGAGAACAACAAGTAGCTTTCAACTGGTCGACCATGATTCGCAGGCCGCAAAGCCATTCTGCTGTGACTTGGCCGGTGGCTTGCGAATTCATGGTTCGAAGGAAGTCGGTCTCTAGCTGTTGGTGTTCGGAGCTAACCGAGTTGCGTACACAATGCAACCGGCCAGTCCGAGGAAGCTGAGCAGAATCACAGAGAAACCGAGTAGGCCCGGAAGCTGCTGGCTCCAGGTCATATTGAACGTCACGAGCAGAGCGACCAAAAATCCCCCCGTCAGGTAGCTGACAGCTGAACTCATGATGAACCTTTCGTGGGGAGAACTTGCTTCAGCGAGCCTAGCATCTCCAAGCGTGGGAGCCTAGGACCTTGAGCAGCTGTTTTGGACTTCCATGTCCGTATGGAAGGTGGCGGCTAGGATGAAGACATGAATCAAAAGGAGCAACCTCGGCTGGCCAGCGCATTGGCGCAAAAGGTCGTTGATACTATCGCTCCGACCATCAACCGCAACGTGAACATCATGAATGCTCACGGGGTCATCATCGCTTCGACCGATGCCGCGCGAATCGGCACCCACCACGACGGCAGCGCAGAGGCAATCAGTCGCAACGCCATCATCCGGGTCAGCCAGGCTGACGGTTCCGCGGGAACCCTGCCAGGGGTCAATGTCCCTCTGACGCTGAACGGCCAGCTGTGCGGAGTTGTCGGCGTGACCGGTGCTCCGCATGAGGTGGAGCCGCTGGCCGGTTTGATTGCCTTGACGGTGCAATTGCTCTTCGCCCAGGACTACGAGCACTCGCGCAGTGCGCGCCGCGAGACCGAGGCCCGAGACATCATTTCTGCGCTGATCGCAGGCCGCGTGGCCCCCGAAGTCATCGACCGCTCGCTGGCTGCCCATGGCTTGCGCGGGCCGAAGTGCATCGAAGCATGGCTCCCGCGAAGCGTCGAGGATCCGTTGCTCGAAGAACCTGCCAAGGAGCACCACCGCACGTCTTGGATCAGCCTGTCCGGTGCGTACTGGAGGCTGCGCGCAGCCCACGAGCCTGCTTTCGCTGAAGAACTCTTGAACGAGGAACGTTTCCTTGTGTCCATGCCGGTGGAAACTGCGGAGGAGCTCATGGCCGAAACCGAAGTGCTGCGCGTGCTGATGGGGTACCCGTCGCTCGTGCCCCGCCATGCCCAGCGCGGAATGTGGAGCCGGGAAATTGCGGTGGCTATCGCCCGCACCCCAGCGCGCAGCCTGGAACATGCCGCCGCTCCGGCGCAACAGCTCAATGAGGAACAGGCCAAAACCCTCTTGGTGGTTTCGACGGCTGCATCGATGAGCCAAGCCGCCTCGGACCTGCATATTCACCGCAACACCTTGGTTCAACGGCTTGAGCGGATCGGCCGGATTAGCGGTGTGGACATCCGGCAGTCCAGCGAGTCACTGAAACTCCAGCATGCGATTTACGCCAGAGAGGCCTTGGGGCAGCTGCATATTTTCTAGGACCCGGGAACTGGGTTGCGGTGACAGTTGTGGCAGTAGCCGGATATTTGCACACATTGACCCAAATCGAAAGTGGGCAAATATGGTCGTGTGCCCATAGGTAATCGGTGCGGGTTTTTCTAGTATTGGCAGGATGATCGATCTTTGCGCCCGAATTCCGTGGCGGCACGGAGGTATCTAGTCCAACAGCCAAGGCTTTGAGCAGCTTTGCCGACGGGGCTGATCCACCGGTTGTGCCATCGTGGGCCGGGAGCAGAGAACAACTGTTTTTGGCAAAGGAGCCAACCCGCCGTGTATGAACTTCTTGTTCTGCTGATCCTTGTCGTGGCCATCGTAATGGTCACGGCACGCTTGAAAATCAGCCCATTCCTCGCCCTCATTGGCGCCGCCATCCTGGCTGCCTTCGCCTACCGGATTCCGCTGGCCGACGTGGCCTCGACGGTCACCACGGCCTTTGGCAGCACCATGGGCAACATCGGTCTGGTGATCCTGTTCGGAACAATGATTGGTGTGATCCTGGAGAAATCCGGTGCCGCGATCTCCATGGCAGATGCGCTGATCAAGGTCCTGGGCACACGGTTCCCCAACCTGACGCTGTCGATCATCGGCTATATCGTTTCCATCCCGGTCTTCTGCGACTCCGGGTACGTGGTGCTCAACTCGCTGCGCAAAGCCATCACCCTGCGCACCGGCGTTTCTGCGCTGGCGACATCCATCGCCCTGATGACCGGCCTGTACGCAACCCACACCATGGTGCCGCCGACTCCGGGTCCGCTGGCCGCAGCGGAAAGCATCGGGGTTGCCGATAACCTGGGCCTGATCATCGCTGTCGGCTTGCCTGTTGCCGCCATCTCGGCGCTGGCAGGCTTGGCCTACGCCAGCCGTTTCAACAAGTCCAAGTGGACCCCGTTGCCCAGCGAGGGCGATGACGATATCTCCGAACTCGACTACGGGCAGCTGCGCGCGAGCTTCGGCAAATTGCCGAGCCCGGCATTGGCATTCATGCCGATCGTGGTTCCGCTGGTACTGATCTGCGCCGCTTCGATTGCGAAGCTGCCTTCGCACCCGTTCGGCGAGGGCATTGCACTGGAAATCCTTTCCTTCATCGGTACTCCGGTGATCGCCCTGATCTTCGGCTTGATCTCCTCGACCTTCCTGCTCAGCGGCGACAGCAAGCTGGCGGACTTCAATGAGCAGATGCATGAAGCCGTGCGCACCGCTGCCCCGATCTTGCTGATCACCGGTGCCGGTGCGGGCTTCGGCGCGGTGCTGGCAGCATCGGATCTGACCACGATCCTATCGGATTCGCTCAGCGGGCTGGGCTTGGGCCTGGCGGTGCCGTTCCTGATCGCCGCTGCGCTGAAGTCCGCGCAGGGCTCGTCCACTGTGTCCATGGTGACCACCTCTGCGCTGGTCGCGCCGATGCTCGGCTCCTTGGGTCTGGGTTCGGAACTGGGCATGGTGCTCACGGTCTTGGCCGTCGGTGCCGGTGCGATGGTTGTCTCGCACGCCAACGACTCCTACTTCTGGGTCGTGTCGCAGCTCAGCCGCATTCCGGTGATTACCGCATACAAGACCTTGAGCGTGGCGACCGCCATTCAGGGTACCGCCGCCTTCCTGACGGTAATGCTCCTGGGAGCCGTGCTGCTGTAGCAGGACGCTGGCTAAGCAAGCAACGGATCGCACCATCTGCCGATGGCGCGATCCGTTGCTTTAAGGATGTGTCTGAAAGCGGTAGCCGAAGAGCGACGTCCTGCCCGCTAGACGCCCCGCGCGGCCTTGTTCGCCTTGGCAGCCGAGACCATTAGCAACACGATAATGGCCAGATAGCCGGCTCCGGTCGTGGCGAAGGCGACACCGAACTGGCCCAGCACGCAGAGTACCGCTGAACCGGCTAACGCGGCCCAGCCTGCCCATGCAGCCGCGGCCACCAGCGGCGCAGCCCGCCGATGCCCTGCCAACCAAGCCTCGTTGCTGGCCAAGGTGTGGCGCGTCCTGATGCCGATGGCCGCATTGCGCGCGAGCTTTCCATCCCGGGCCATGGGTGCGAGGAGCGCTGCCACCAAAGTGATGGCCAGCAACCCGAGCATGAAGGAGATGACGCCTGCTGGATCCACGTTCCACCTATCCTGCCTATTCGCCGTGAACAGCCATCCTATTCGGAAGCTGCGCAGTTCCCGAGTTCAAATTTCGTCATGCAAGTGTCATATGAAGGCCGCGCAGCCATCGATCAGGCAAGCAGGTGGTTCGAAGATGACGTATTTTGTCCTGCCGTTCCCTCGCATGACAGTGCCCTTCCGTGACTGCTGCCGGCAGTGGTTGACTCGGAGCACAACCCATCCAGAGCGGCTGAGAGACCTGGCTCCGCGACGCCGCAGCAAGTCTGCATCCCGCAGGTAGTGCTAACGCCAGGATCGATGGAATCGCAGGGACCCTGCGTCCTTCGGAACCTGCAACGCAAGGGAGAAGAAGATGACAGTGCAAGATACCGTACAAGACACCGGACTACGCCGAGTTCCCTACTACGGGAACGCCAGCGAAACCGAGCTGGAGCAGTGGCGCGAAGTTGCCCAGCAGGTGGCAGGCACGCTCGTACAAGACGCCCTGGAACGCGACCGCAAGAACCAGCAGCCATTCGCCGAGGTGCAGCTGCTGCGCGAAGCCGGCTTGCTGAACCTTTTGGTGCCTGCAGAATTCGGCGGAGCAGGAGCCCACTGGGAAACGGCATTCGACGTGGTCCGCATCCTGGCCGCGGCGGATGGCTCCATCGCGCAGCTGCTGGCCTACCACTACATCAACCAGTCGGGCATTGCCTTCTATGCTCCGGCGGAAGCGCAAGGCAAATGGTGGCAACGCACCGTGGAAGGCGGCTGGCTCTGGGGCGATTCGGTTAATCCGGTTGACCCGGATCTGACGCTGAGCGTCGAAGGGGATGGGTACCGGCTGAACGGGGCCAAGCGGTTCTCCACCGGTTCCGGTGTTGGCGAGGTCATCGTCATCAACGCGCTGGTCCAAGGCGGGGAATACGACGGGCAGATTCTCGCCTTCGTGCTGCCCCGCGACATCGAAGGACTGGAAATCGTTGAGGACTGGGACTACCTGGGCCAGCGGCTCAGCGCATCCAACTCGCTGAAGTACCACAACGTCAGGCTTGAAGCCGAGGATTTGCTCGGATTCGTCACCGACGAACCGGTGTCCACCTTGCTCACCCCGGGCATCCAGCTGGCTTTCGCCAATTTCTACCTGGGCATTGCCGAAGGAGCGCTGGAGCGCGGCAAGCAGATCCTGCTGGGCCGCAAGAACGCCTGGCTGTTCTCGCAGGCCGACACCTACTCCCAGGATCCGATTTTCCAGCGGACCGTCGGAGAGCTCAAAGCCCGCACCGCCGCGGTGGCTGCACTGACCGAGAAGCTCGGCCGGAAATTCGATGCGCTGCTGTCGAAGGCCGGGGACGTCACCCAGCCCGAGCGGGCCGCGCTGGCAGTGGAAATCGCCGAAGCCAAGGTGGTCTCCACCGAGGTTGGCGTCGAGGTGGCGAACCGGATCTTCGAGGTGACCGGATCATCCTCGACCGCGAGCTCGGTGGGCCTGGATTTGTATTGGCGCAACGTGCGCACGCACTCGCTGCATGACCCGGTGGACTACAAGAAAATCGAGGTCGGCGCGTACTTCCTGCGCGGAGAATCCCAGCCGCTCTCGCTCTACACCTAGAATTTCGAACGGATTGGATTCAACGATGACTGTACTTGCAACTGGCACTCGGCTTGCAGGGCTCAAAGCCCGTTTTGCCCCGCTCTTCGCGGACATCGCGCAGGGAGCTGCCGAACGCGACCGCACCGGCGAACTGCCCTACCAGGCAGTCGCGGACCTGGCTGCCGCCGGCTTCGGCGCCGTCCGGGTTCCGGAATCGCACGGCGGGGCCGGGGCGACCCTGCCTGAGCTCTTCGAGCTGTTCGTGGATCTTGCGGCCGCTGATTCCAATATCGCCCAGGCGCTGCGCGCGCACTTCGCCTTCGTCGAGGATCGGCTGGTCGCCGCCGAAGGCCCGGGGCGCGACAAGTGGCTGGCCCGCTTCGCTGCCGGGGAACTGGTGGGCAACTCGTGGACCGAGGTTGGAACCGTGAAGGTCGGGGACGTGATCACCAAGGTCACCCCGGACGGCGAGGGCGGCTTCAAGATCAATGGAACCAAGTACTATTCCACCGGCTCAATTTTCGCTGACTGGCTGGACACCTATGCCGAGCGCACCGACACCGGAAAACGCGTGATCGCCGCGGTCAACCGCCACCAGCCCGGTGTCGAGCTGGCCGATGACTGGGATGGCTTCGGCCAGCGCACCACGGGCACCGGAACCTCCACGTTCACCGATGCGGTGGTGGCCGAGGAAGACCTGGTCGACTTCGACACCCGTTTCAAGTACCAGACCGCGTTCTACCAGCAGGTGCTCCTGGCGGTCCTGGCCGGCTCTGCCAAGGCGGCAGAGCGGGACTTCGCCGCCGAGCTGAAAGCGCGCAAGCGGACCTTCAGCCATGCCGCAGCCAATGTGGCGGCCGAAGACCCGCAGCTGCTGCAGGTGATCGGCGAGGTCTCCGCTGCATCCTTCGCCGCCGCGGCAACGGTTCAACGCGTTTCGGCGGCGTTGCAGGGAGCCTACGAAACAGCGCTGGCGCTGCACACCGGCCAGGCGAGCGCAGAAGAGGACGAAGCGGCCAATGACGCGGCCGAACTGGCCAGCGCACAGGCGCAGGTGGTGCTCACCCCGCTGGTGCTCAATGCCATCACCCATGCCTTCGATGCGCTGGCTGCCAGCGCGACGAGCGTTTCCAAGAACCTTGATCGGCACTGGCGCAATGCCCGAACCGCGGGCAACCACAATCCCTGGGTCTTCAAGGCGCGGTTGATCGGCGACCTGGCGGTCAACGGCACCGAGCTTCCACGCGTGTGGTCGATCGGCGCCTCGAAGTAGCTTCCATTTCCGTAGCAGGCCCAGCATTCTTTGCCGATGCTGGGCCTGTTGTTTTGCGCCTGCAGAATCGCCCGCTGGCTAGACTGTGTGGGTGATCAATTACACCCTGCGCCAGCTGCAGTACTTCGTCGCCGTCGCGGAACTCGGCTCCATTTCCGCGGCGGCGAAGCAGTGCCATATTTCCCAGGCCGCCATGTCGCAGTCGATGGACGAGCTGGAGCGCGCCGTCGGCTCCCAGCTGCTGGTGCGCCGCCGGGCGCGCGGGGTGGTGCTCACCGCTGTCGGCACCGACTTCCTGCTGGATTCACGGGCGCTGGTGCGCCATGCCGAAGAGGTGCAGGACCTGATCGTCGAGCGCCAGACCAAGCTCTCGGGCCCGCTGGTGATCGGCTGCTATTCCTCGCTGGCAGCGTTCTGGATCCCGGTGATCTGCGAACGCTTCACCAATGTCCACCCGGACCTGCAGGTGACCTTGGTGGAAGGCGATGGCGCCGAGCTGCAAGAACGCATGCTCAAGGGCCACCTGGATGCGGTGCTCACCCATACCCGCCACCTGCTGCCGCAGGTTTCCTGGCGCCGGGTGATGTCGGGCCGTCCCTATGTGCTGGTAGGCGGCAACCACCGGCTGGCGGACCGCACCTCGGTTGCGCTCGCCGAGCTGGCCGATGACGATTTCGTTTCCCTGGACATTCCCACGGTGCGCGATAACCAGCTGGTGAACCTGCGCATGTCGGGCCTTGATCCGAAGGTGCGCTGGAGTTCGCAGAGCTTCGAGGCCGTGCGCGGGATGGTGGCCCGGGGTCTGGGCTACACCGTGCTGGTGCAGCGTCCGCCAGTCAACCTGAGCTACGACGGATTGCCGCTGTCGGTGCTGGAGATCGAAGGCGAGGTCGGGGTCAGCGACATCTGCGTGGCCTATACCGCCTCGGAACGCCCGAGCCTGCGGCTGCGCGCGTTCCTGGATTTCTGCGAGGAAACCGGGGCCGAGAAAGAGCGCGAGGCCGGCCGGAACCCGTAGGTTCCAACCGGCCTCGCGCTTCAGCCAGCCAGGAGGCTAGTGGCTCATCTCCTCGGCTTCGAGGTCGGCATCGCGGCCTTCCTTGATGCCGCGCATGGCCAGCGCGGCGACAATGAACGCGGCAGCCCAGACGGCGCCGGCGATCCACAGCGATCCGCCGCCGAGCAGCACCAGGCCGGCAACGATCATCGGGGTGAAGCCTGCGCCAACGGTGGAGGAGAGCTGGTAAACCAGCGAGGCGCCGGTGTAGCGGATGCGGGTGGGGAACAGCTCGGCGGTGAACGCGCCGAACGGCCCGAAGATGAAGGCCTGGATGATGCCGTTGGCCACGAACAGGGCGATGGCGAACAGCCACAGCTGGCCCAGTTCCAGCATCCACATGATCGGCAGGGCGGCGATGGCGCCGGCGAGGATGCCGACCATCATGACCGGGCGGCGGCCCAGCTTGTCGGAGTAGCGCGAGGATACCCAGATGCCCACCACGGTCAGTGCGGCACCGATGGCCTTGATGTTCAGCACCGCCGTGCGGTCCAAACCGACTTCCTCGACCACGTAGGAGATGGCCCAGACGGTCATCAGGCCCTGCACGGTGTAGGAGCTCATGCCCACCAGGGTTCCGCGGATGACCGATTTCGGGTACTTGGTGATGACCTCCATGAATGGGGTCTTGCGCTCTTCGGCCTTGTCTTCAAGGGCCAGGAACAGCGGGGATTCGGTGACCTTCAGGCGGATGACCAGCCCGATGCCCACCAGCGCGATGCTGATCAGGAACGGAATGCGCCAGCCCCAGGCCAGGAACTGCTCATTGGGCATGATGGAGACGGCGGAGACCGCCAAGGTAGCCATCACGGCGCCGGCCGGGCCGCCCATGTTCGCGAAGCTCGCGGCGAAGCCGCGGCGTTCCTTCGGCGCGTGCTCGAGAGCCATCAGCATGGCGCCACCCCATTCGCCACCCACGGCCAGGCCCTGGACGATGCGCAGGGTAATCAGTGCGATCGGGGCCAGCATGCCGATCTGGGCAGTGGGAGGCAGCAGCCCGATCAGCGTCGAGGCGCCGCCCATCATGGCCATCGAGGTGATCAGCACGCCCTTGCGCCCGATCTTGTCGCCGAAGTGGCCGAAGATGATGCCGCCCAGAGGGCGGGCCAGGTAGCCCACGGCCAGGGTGGCGAAGGAAGCGAAGATTGCCACGCCTGGGGTCAGTCCCACGAAGAAGACCTTGTTGAAGACCAGCGAGGCCGCGGTGGCGTAGAGGATGAAATCGTAGAATTCGATCGCGCTGCCGATGAAGCTGGAAGCCAGGATCCGGCGCATCTGCGGGGAGTTCAGCGAGGGGACCTTCATTGGTGCCTCCACGCTGCTGCGGTTGTTAAGGGTGCTGCTCATCGTGCTGCCGCCATTTCACTAGTGACGCGGGAAAAGGATATCGTGTCCAGGTCGTTGGGCACGAGGTAGGTGCCGGAGAATTTCTCGGCGTGGGCCTCCCAGACTGCCAGGGGCGTGGTTCCGGGGACCAGGTGGTGCAACGCAAGGGTGCGCGCCCCGGCTTCGTGGGCAATCGCGATTGCCTGTTCCGGCGAGGTGTGCGAAGCGCGGTGGTGGTCCATTGACGCTTGGGCTTCCAAGGTGCCCACCGAACCGTACGCGCGTTCCACCCAGTCGAAGTCGATGGCCTCATGCAGCAGCAGGTCGGTATCCCGGGCCAGGGCCACCAGGTTCTGGCACGGCGCGGTGTCCCCGGAAATAGTCACCGAGCCTTCTGCGGTGTCGAAGCGGAAGGCGAAGGCCGGGGCGATTGGCGGGTGCTTGACCAGGGTTGCAGTCACCGTGACCAGCTCATCGCGGTAGATCACGAATGGCGCGAAGTCCGCCGGGGTCGGGTTGGCATTCGGGTGGTACCCGGTGCCGTCAGGGATCTCGATGTCCGAGGCGATGAAGTGGTCCAACGGGGAAGGGCGCAGGGCGTCGATCACGCGGTCGTTCAGATCAGTGGCGTAGGCCTGCATCAGGTGCTCGAACATCGAAGCGGTGCCCGGGGTCGGGTTCTGCGCGAAGACCGGCTGCGGTGCGGTGGTGGCGCGTGGCGACGCTGGCGGCAGGGCGCCGCGGTCGCCCGGGCCGATGATGGAGATCGGGGCCTTGCCGGCTGGCAGGGTGAACATGCCGAAGATGGCCAGCGACGCCAGGTCGATGGTGTGATCCGAATGCAGGTGGGTGAGGAAGATGCCGCGAAGGTTAGCCGGGGTGAATCCTGCCTTCATCAGCTGGTTGCCCACGCCGGTTCCGGCATCCACCAGATAGACGCTGTCGCCCACGACGACGGCGGTGGAAATGCCTGCGCGCTTGCCGGCGTTCTCGCCGATCCACCAGCGCGGACCGCCGGCGGTGCCCAGCGTCACGACGTGGGGATTGAGATTGGTGGAGGCCATGGAATGCGCCCTTTCTTTCGTTCAAGTGCTGCATTCAATTCTTATGCGCTGGATCACATCCGTAAAACTGTTTTTATCAACCAGCTAAATAGGTTTCACCGATGATTGGTTGGGTATGCTCATAGCATCGACGTACACCAAGGAGGGTCATGTCCGAGCCAGAACGCAGCCGGATCTCACGCTGGCTACTGCCGCACGGCAGCGAGCCCGACCCGCGCTTCACCCTTGCCAACGAGCGCACCTTCCTGGCCTGGGTCCGCACCTCATTGGCGTTCCTTGCCGGCGGCACAGCGCTGGAGGCCTTCGCCGCCGAGGCGTTCCCGTCGCCGCTGCGCACCTGGCTGGCGGTGCTGGTGATCGGCGTCGGCATCCTGATCGCCGCCGGGGCCGCGGTGCGCTGGGTCCGCGTGGAACGCAGCATGCGCACCGGCCGCCCGCTGCCGATTCCCGCCATCGTCCCGCTGCTGGCCTTCGGCGCGGTGGTCGCCTCGCTGGCGGCCATCGTCATGATCTTCTGGTCGCTCGGCTCGTGAAGAACGAACCCGTCGAGATCGCCGATGCGGGCCTGCAGCCCGAGCGGACCATCTTCGCGTGGAATCGCACGATGGTCTCCTTCCTCGTGGTCTCCGCTGTTTTCCTGCGCTGGCTGCCGCACTACGGCATCGGCATGATCCTGCTGATCGCGGTGTCCTCGTCGATGGCTCTGGGGATCCTGCTCTCGCAGCGTGCGCGGTATCGGCGCATGGCCCTCGGGGTCAAGCACGAGAAGGTCCAGGCGGACGTGGTTGCGGTGCTGATGACCACGCTGGCGCTTTGTGCGCTGGGCGGATATGCGCTGTTCCTGGTGCTCGGCCCGAACTAAGCACGGTGCAACCGCGTGCCGTTGATGCCGCTGCTGAAAGCATCGGAAAATCGCCGGATCCATTTGCCGCCAGCGGGCGTACAGTGGAACTACCGGTTCAGCTCGAATTCGCCGTAAAAGGGGATGATTCGCGATGCAGGCTGAGGCTAGATTCAAGATGCCGTTCATTTTCGCCCAGGTGGTGATTGCGGCTTTTGGGGCCATGTCGCTGAGTGTCTTGGCCTATTTCATTGCCAGGGTCATCGGCGCATCCATGGAGTACTCCGGCGGCTTGTTCCAGAATCTGGATTTCATCCATATCGTGCGCTTCACCGCCCCGCCGATCCTCGTGCTCGGGTTTCTGACCTTCTTGATTGGCCGGGCCAAGCCGGGGTTCTGCCGTATCGCCCAGGTCATCGGCGTTGCAGTCGTGCTGGCCTCGGCGGTGGTGCAGTGGTTCTTCGCCGAGGACTGGGGGACCGCCCTGACGGTGACGATCATGCACCTGGTGGTCGCGGCATCCTGGTATATCGCGGTGAACTACTCGAACAGGAAGTTCAACGAGATCGCGGAGCTGGAAAACATATAGCCATGCTAAGTGTCGCGGTTCTCACGGGTTATTGAGAGCCGCGGCACAGGCGGTCAGGAATAGAATGGTTGAGAACTTTCAACAATTCTAGGAGTGCCATGACGGCTCAGGGACAGCCCAACAGCCCATTCAATTTCATTCAGGTGATTATCGGTGCGCTGGGTACCAGCTACCTGAACGTCATCATTTTCTTCCTGGCTGGCGCCGCTGGAGCATCCCGCCGGATCGGTCCGAATCCAACCGATGTTGTCACCTTCGACCACCTGCTTCAGTTCACCTTGATCCCGATCCTGTTCTTCGGCCTGGTGGTCTTCCTGATTGGACGGGCAAGCAAGGGCATTTGCAAGATCGCGCAGTGGGTCGGCCTGGTTATAGCTGTCGCATCGATCGCCTTCCCGATCATGCACGCAGCGGATGCAGCTACCGCAGTGGGCCTGAGCCTAATCCATATCGTGAC
Organism: Glutamicibacter nicotianae; assembly: GCF_006539525.1. Classification (GTDB taxonomy): domain Bacteria; phylum Actinomycetota; class Actinomycetes; order Actinomycetales; family Micrococcaceae; genus Glutamicibacter; species Glutamicibacter nicotianae. Next base: position 102,657 of record NZ_BJNE01000002.1, read on the forward strand.
CGGCATCGGCTGGTTCTTCTCCGTGCACTACGGCAACAAGAAGCTGCACGTTCCTTCCAAGGACGTAGCAGTGGCCTGAGCCTGATGCGCAAAACCTCGCAGAACGATCAGCAATGATCTGCTCTGCGAGGTTCTTTGCGTTAAACGGATGTGCCGCAGTGGTGCCGTGCGGTTACACCCCGACTTGTTCGAGCTGCGGATCCTCGTAGGCCTTGCGCATGCGCGGCAGGAACAGCAGGCTCCCGGCCGCCGCGAAGCACAGCACCGCGGCGGTAATCCATGCGGCCAGGTAGCTGCCGGTGGTTTCCCGCGACAGCCCCGCGGTCAGCGAACCTGCGCCGGCGCCGATCATGTGGAAGGCGAAGACCCAGCCGAAGACCACGGTGGCCTTGACCGGACCGAAGTACTGGCGGCAGAGCACCACCGTAGGAGGCACCGTGGCCACCCAGTCCAGGCCGTAGAAGATGATGAAGATCCACAGCAGCGGCTCGACGGTGGGACCCATCAGCGAATGCAGGAACAGCAGCGAGAGCCCGCGCAGCGCGTAGTACACCGCAAGCAGCAGCCACGGGCGTACGCGGTCGGTCAGCCACCCGGAGAACACGGTTCCGACGATGTCGAAAATGCCAACCAGCGCCAGCAACCCGGACGCGGTCGTGGCCGGCATGCCGTGGTCGTGCGCCGCAGGGATGAAGTGCGTCTGTACCAGGCCGTTGGTTGACCAGCCGCAGATCCAGAAGGTCATCGCCAAGACCCAGAATGCCGGGTAGCGCGAAGCCGAGAACAGGGCCTTGAGCGTCGCGGCGGCCATCGAACCCTGCCGGGGTTCGGCCTCCGGCGTGTCCACGGCATCGGTTCCGCCGTAGGGAAGCACCCCGGCTTCGGCAGGGGAGTTGGCAAAAGGCCAGCGCAGCAGCGGGATGATCAGCACCGCGAAAACGGCAACCACCAGGGCAGCGATCCGCCATGAATACTGCTCGATGATCACCACGATGCTCGGAAGAAACACCAACTGGCCGGCGGCATTCGCGCCGGAGAAGATGCCCATCACCAGGCCGCGGCGTTCGGAGAACCAGCGGTTGGCCACCACGGAACCGAAAACCAGTGCCATCGCCCCGGTGCCCAGTCCAACCAGCACGCCCCACAGCACCCACAACTGCCAGATTTGGCTGATGAACACCGATAATCCGGCGCCCGAAGCCACCAGCGCCAGGGCAATGGCGGCCACCTTGCGCATGGAATAGCGTTCCAGCAAGGTCGCGGCGAAGGGTGCCGCCAGGCCGTAGACCACCAGGTTGATGGTCACCGCGGTCGACAGCTGGGAGCGGAGCCAGCCGAATTCGGATTCGAGCGGTTCGAAGAACGCTCCGGTGGTGGAGCGGAAAGCTGCCGTGGCAACGAGTGCCAGTGTGGTCACGATGGCGACCAGCCACGCTCGGTGGATCCGCGATGGCTTCCGGGAACTCAATCGCACGCTCCTTATAGACGATGCTTAAAGCATTGCACCGGCTTTGGCGGGCATTGAACTTCATGACACCCGTGGAACAAATATTGACTCCCCCGGTTGTGGAGCGTCTTGCATTACCGGGACTTGCTGCAATTGCCGAAGCGCAGTGGCCGCAGGGTTCGCTAGGCGGGGTCGCCTTTGCCGGAGTTCTGGCGCCGGTTGCGAGGCCACCGGTCCTGCGCGGGCAGTGCACCCAGCGCCTGCCGCGGGAAGGTTTTCGGCTTGGACCCGGAGGGCAGCTCATCCTTGCCCAGCGGATCCGCCAGATCCGTCGGGCCAGCTGATGCGTGGCTTACTGGGCTCGTCTCGGAAGTCTGGGCGGTGACCGGGGCATCGCGGATCACCGGCATCCTGCGTGGAGGCAGCGGGCGTTGGTGGTGCACCAGATAGATCAGCATTGCCAGGGCCTTGTGCATGACCACGATGGTGAAAATCACCGCTCCGGCATAGCAGCCCCAGGCGACCAGGTGCAGCGTGGTCACGTTCAGGACGTTCAGCTCCAACGTGCCGTTTAGCATCATGACCGCGCCGATTTGCCCGATCACTACGCCGAGCACGGCTAGTGAAATCGCAAACCAGAAGTACACCAGGGCATCGGCGCCGGGTTTCTTCACCACAGCCATGTGAACCTCCGTTGGCCAGCTGTCGGCGGTCATTGCTACACACTTTAGTGCATGGCGGAAAACGGGTTATCTGCCCAAGGTGGCCCGGGCCTGGCGCAGCAGCGGTTCGTCGACCATCTGCCCCTCGAAGGCAAACACCCCTGGGTTCTCCTTGGCGGCGTCAAGGATCCGCCTCGCGCGGTCCAGTTCCGCTTCGGTGGGCGCAAACGCCTCGCGGATGACCGGCATCTGGTTGGGGTGGATCGAGGCTTTCGCCGCGAATCCCGAAGCCTTGGCATCGCGGGACTCTGCGCCTAGGCCTTCCAGGTCGGGGATGTCCAGGTACACGGAATCAACGGCGGCTTTGCCGTGGGTGGCCGCATGCAGCAGCACCTGCGACCGCGCGAACCGCGCCACCTCGCGGTAGCTGCCGTCCTCTCCGCGCGAGGAGGTGCCGCCGAGCGAGGCGATCAAGTCTTCGGCGCCCCACATCAGTGCGACGACATTCGGCGCCTCGGCAATCTGTCCGGCATTGGTGATGCCCTTGGCAGTTTCGCATAGCGCCAGCACGTCGTATCCGGCCAACGCGGACGGATCCTCCGCGGACTCGCACTTGGGCAGCATCACGGTGCGGTAGGCGGTCTGCTCCAGCGCTTCGAAGTCCTTGGCGAAGTGCTCGCTGTCCACCGGGTTCACGCGCACAATCACCCGTTCGGGATCCAGCGGGGTCTCCACCAAGGCTCTGCGGGCAGCGTCCTTGTTCGCGGGGGCCACCGCATCTTCCAGGTCGATGATGACCGCGTCGGCGCGCTGCGCCGCCTTGGCATAGCGCTCGGGCCGGTCGGCTGGGCAGAACAGCAGGGAAGGACCCATCAGGAAGCTAGCCATCGGTATTTTCCCCCTTGGCTTCCAGTGAGTCCTGGTGCGCTTGCCTGGTCCACATCAGGCAGGTGCGGGTGGCGGTTGCCACGATGTCGCCGTGCTGGTTGCGGCCGGTGTGCGTCATGGACGCCAGTCCCTGGCCGGGGCGCGACTTGGATTCGCGCAGTGCGGTGATCTCGGTTTCGGTGTAGAGCGTATCGCCGTGGAACATCGGGTGCGGGAACTTCACGTCGTTGATGCCCAGCTGCCCCACGATGGTGCCTTCGGTCAGCTGGCCCACCGACTGGCCGATCATGGTGCTCAAGGTCAGCAGCGAGTTGACCAGCGGCTTGCCGAAGGGCTGGGTGGAAGCCCACGCGGCGTCCAGATGCAGGCCCTGGTTGTTCATGGTCATCGTCGTGAAGGCGACGTTGTCCGCTTCGGTCAGGGTGCGTCCGGGCTTGTGCACGTAGGTGGCGCCGAGCTGCAGCTCGTCGAAGTAGAGGCCGCGCTGCTCGACACGGTTGGGGGTTTGCTCGCTCATGCGTCCTGCTCCTGATGCTTCGCTTCGGTTGTGCCGGTTGGCTCGGTTGGTTCCACGGTGGCCACGACCTGCTTGGCCTTGACCAGATCCCCGGACTTCAGGCCGGTCATCCGCACGATGCCATCGGCGGGGGATAGGAGCTGGTGTTCCATTTTCATCGCCTCGATGCTCAGCAGCAGCTGGCCGGCGGCGACCTCATCGCCATCGGCAACCTGCACGCTGATCACGGTGCCGGGCATGGGGGATTCGACATGCGGGGAGAAGGTCCCGGACTCGATGGCGAGGGTGGCCAGGTGGCGTTCGAGGACTTCTTCGCGGGAAAGCTTGCGCACCGCCGCGGTCCACCCGTCCTCGCACAGCCACAGCGTGCCGTCTTCGGCGAAGGCGTGCTGGAGTGCTGTGCGCTGGCCGTTGACGGACAGGGTTCCATCCGGTTCCTGGCGCACAGTGAATTCTTCGCCGCCTACTCGCACCAAGCTGGCATCCTGTTCCCTGAGCAGCGCGGTCTTGCCCTCGGCCGCCTCGGCATCGAAGTACTGGATGCTGGCCCGGCGATGCTGGGCCCGCCAGCCATCGCGCAGGCCCCAGGGTGTTTTCGCCGCAGGAATCCGCTGGTCCTCAAGGTGCGCCGCCAGTGCCAGTTCGCGCTCGCTGATCTGGCGGAAGGCGAACTGGTCCAGCTTCCGCTCAATCAGGTTGGTGTCCAGGCGTCCGGCGGCCACATCCTCGTCGGCCAGCAGCAGCCGCAGGTACTCGCTGTTGGCCAGCACGCCCAGCACCACGGTGCCGGCCAGCGCCTGATCCAGCCGGACCAGCGCCTCGGTGCGGTCCTCGCCCCAGGCGATGAGCTTGGAGAGCATCGGGTCGTAGTGGGCGCTGATCTCCAAGCCGTCGCGCAGCGAGGAATCCACGCGGACATTCTCCGGCTCGCTCACGCGCAGCACGGTGCCCACCGAAGGCAGGAAGCCGGAGGACGGGTCCTCGGCGTAGAGCCGGGCCTCGATGGCATGGCCGCACAGCCCCACCTGGTCCTGGGTGAAGTCCAGCGCCTGGCCGGCCGCGATGCGCACCTGCCACTGCACCAGATCCAGTTTTTCCCCGTTGACCCGTACGACGTCCTCGGTGACCGGGTGCTCCACCTGCAGGCGGGTATTCATTTCCATGAAGAAGAACTCGTCGGGGTTCTGGTCGCTGACCAGGAACTCGACGGTGCCCGCGCCGACGTAGCCCACGGACTGCGCGGCGGCTACCGCGGCGGCGCCGATGCGCTCGCGGATCTGCGCGCCGTGCTCCAGGTTCTCGAACAGCGGGGCCGGGGCTTCCTCGATGACCTTCTGGTGGCGGCGCTGCAAGGAGCATTCGCGTTCGCCCAGATGCACGGTGTTCCCATGCGCGTCGGCCAGGATCTGCACCTCGATATGGCGCGGATTGCGCACCAGCCGCTCGAGGAACAGGGTGTCATCGCCAAACGCGCTGCGCGCGGTGCGCCGGGCGCTGGCCAGCGCCTCGGGCAGCTGCGCGGCGGATTCCACCGCGAACATGCCCTTGCCGCCGCCACCGGCCGAGGGCTTGATCAGCAGCGGGAAGCCGACATCCGTGGCGGCCGCGAGCAGCTGCTCGTCGCCCAGGCCGGGTTCGGCGATGCCGGGAACCACCGGCACCTGGTGGGAGAGCACATGGTTCTTGGAGCGGATCTTGTCGCCCATCAGGTTGATCGAGTTCACCGGCGGTCCGATGAAGGTGATGCCGGCGGCTTCCAAGGCGCGGGCGAAGTCCACGTTCTCGGAGAGGAACCCGTAGCCCGGGTGGACCGCCTGGGCGCCGGTGCGCCTGCAGGCGGCGATCACCGCGTCGATATCCAGGTAGCTTTCATTGGCCGGGGCCGCGCCGATGCGCACCGCGCGGTCGGCTTCGGACACATGCAGGGCCCCGGCGTCGGCATCGGAGTACACGGCGACGGATTCGATGCCCAGGCGGCGCAGGGTGCGGATGATGCGCACCGCGATTTCCCCGCGGTTGGCGATCAGGACGGTATCAAAGAGCTTGGCAGTCATGGTTCTTTCCTCGCACTACATCCGGAAGAGGCCGAAGCTGGTCTCCGGCAGTGGCTGGCGGGCGCAGACATCCAAGGCCAGGCCGAGCACCCGGCGGGTATCGGCCGGGTCGATGACCCCGTCGTCCCATAGCCTGGCGGTGGAATAGTAGGGGTTGCCTTGGGTTTCGTATTGCTCGCGGATTGGCGCCTTGAACGCTTCCTCTTCCTCATCGCTCCAGCTGCCGCCGGCCGCCTCGATCCCGTCGCGCTTGACCGTGGACAACACGGATGAAGCCTGGGCCCCGCCCATCACCGAGATCCGCGCGTTCGGCCACATCCACAGGAATCGCGGGGAGTAGGCCCGGCCGCACATCGAGTAGTTGCCGGCGCCGAAGGAGCCGCCGATGATCACGGTCAGCTTGGGAACCCGGGCGGTGGCCACCGCAGTGACCATCTTCGCCCCGTGCTTGGCAATGCCATCGGCCTCGTAGTCGCGGCCCACCATGAACCCCGCGAGGTTCTGCAGGAACAGCAACGGAATGCCGCGCTGGTCGCACAGCTCGATGAAGTGCGCGCCCTTCATCGCGGATTCCGAGAACAGCACGCCGTTATTGGCGATGATGCCCACCTGGTGGCCATGGATGCGCGCGAAGCCGGTGACCAGGGTGGTGCCGTATTCGGCCTTGAACTCGTGGAACTTGCTGGAATCGACGATGCGGGCGATGACCTCGTGCACGTCGTAGGGCGCGTTGACATCCACCGGCACCACGCCGGCCAGTTCGCTGCCCGGGTACAGCGGCTCGGCCACCTGCCCCTCGATGCCCCAGGCGGGGGCCGGGTTGGCCGGCAGGGTGGAGACGATATCGCGGATGATCATCAGCGCATGCTCGTCGTTCTCGGCCAGGTGGTCCACCACCCCGGAGGTCTTGGCATGCAGGTCGCCGCCGCCCAATTCCTCGGCCGTGACGATTTCCCCGATGGCAGCCTTCACCAGCGGCGGGCCGCCGAGGAAGATCGTGCCCTGGTTGCGCACGATCACCGTCTCGTCGCTCATCGCCGGCACGTAGGCGCCGCCGGCAGTGCAGGAGCCGAGCACCGCTGCCAACTGCGGGATCTTGGCCGCCGAAAGCTGCGCCTGGTTGTAGAAGATGCGCCCGAAGTGCTCGCGGTCGGGGAACACCTCGTCCTGCATCGGCAGGAAGGCTCCGCCCGAATCCACCAGGTAGATGCACGGCAGGTTGTTCTCCAACGCAATTTCCTGGGCGCGCAGGTGCTTCTTGACCGTCATCGGGAAGTAGGTGCCGCCCTTGACCGTGGCGTCATTGGCGATGACCAGCACGTGCCGCCCATGCACCAGGCCGATGCCGGCAATTACTCCGGCACCGGGGCTCGCGCCGTCGTACATGTCCTCGGCGGCCAGCGGGGCGATTTCCAGGAACGGCGAACCGTCATCCAGCAGCGCGTCCACCCGCTCGCGGGGCAGCAGCTTGCCGCGATCCACATGCCGTTGCCGGGACTTCTCGGAACCGCCACGGGCGGCGCGTTCCAGCCGTTCATGCAGTTCGGCCAGCAGCGGCGCCTGGTCGGCGGCGTTGCGTTCGAACTGCTCGGGGTTCAGTTGGGAGGAAAGGGTCTTCACGAAGTCAGTCCTTGCTGGTCGGTTCGCTGGCGATTACCTGGGGTACGGGCAGCTGCTGCGGTGGCAGCGGGAATTCGTCGGGTACCGCGAGGATGCGCATGGCCAGGGAGATGAAGTTCAGCTGCACCTCGGCCAGCGAGAGCCGGCCATCTGGGCGGTACCAGTGCGAGACGCCGGTGCCCATTTCCATCAGTGCCAGGCGTGCGATGCCCAGGTCCGCGGTGCTGAAGCTTCCCTGGCGCTCGCCGGCCTGCAGCGCGTCGGCGAAGAGCTGCTCGTAGGCATCGCGCAGCGCCTGCATCTGCTTGCGGGCGGCGGGCGACAGCGCGCGCATCTCGTATTCGGTGACGCGTGCGGTGCTGGGGTTGGTGGCGGTGAATCCGACGTGGAAGGCGACGAGCAAAGCAAGCTGGCGCACCGGGTCGGTGCTGCCGTCCAGCGCCTGCTTGGCGCCGGAGATCATGGCGGACAGGCAGTCGTTCATGATGCCCAGCAGCAGGTCTTCCTTGCCGCCGACGTAGTGGTAGAGGGTGGCCGAGTTCAGTCCCACGGCGCTGCCCAGTTCGCGGATGCCCGTGGCGGCGAAGCCGCGCTGGGCAAAGCAGGCTACGGCTGCTTGCTGGACCTTTCCAAGTTCCATGGACACCACCTTGTGACTCAAAAGCCAATCAATCGATTGACAGTCCCCATCCAACCGAAGAACGGCTGTGGTGTCAATCACAGCCTCCTGTTGCCGGCATATTAAATCTCGCCGAAATATGACGCCTGCTATTCATGAATCAAATGCATAACACTAGACTGCTTGATGTTATTTACTAACAAGCTATAGATAATCCGACTTTTCAGCTCGTCAGACGCCACAGGAAGGCATGATGCCCCAACCCGAATCAGCAACCCCCAAATGCAACGATGCAACCTCGACCGGCCCTTCGCGCCGCGGTCTGCTCGCCGGCGCCTCCGGGCTCATTGCCCTGGCCGGACTGGCGGCCTGCGCTTCGCCGCAGGCCTCCGACGCGGACCGCGCGCATCTGGCCGACCCCGCGCGGACCCCCGACGAAGTGCTGCAGGTGCTGCGCGCCGGAAACCAGCGCTATTGCGCCGGCAAGCCGGAGCACCCCAACCAGGCAATTGACCGGCGCAGCGAGCAAGCCGAGCACCAGAGCCCCTTCGCCTTGATTCACGGCTGCGTGGATTCCCGCGTCACCCCCGAGCTCCTGTTCGACCAGGGGATTGGAGACCTGTTCGTCACCCGGACAGCCGGTGCCGTGCTCGATGACACCTTGGTGGGCAGCATGGAATTCGCTGTCTCCAGTCCGTATTCGGTACCGCTGCTGGTGATCCTCGGGCACACCGCCTGCGGCGCGGTGACGGGCACGTTGAAGGCGATGGAGAAAGATGCCGGGAACCCGCAGTTGCCCGGGGAGATGGAAGACTTCGCAGCTCAGATTGCACCCGTAGCCCGCACAGCAGGAGTCGAGGGATCGGGAAGCGAAGCGGTGGACACGGTGGTGCAGGCCAATGCCCGAGCCGTGGTTGAGCAGCTGCTCGAGCGCTCTGCCATCATCCGCAAGGCGGTGGAAGAACAGCGGACCCGGGTGGTGCCGGCGGTCTACGACCTGGAGACCGGAGAGGTGAGCTGGCTGGAGGGCTGACCATCCGGAGAAATCCAACTCCCGGGCTTATCGGCACGGTGCCGCCATTGAGTCGCAGCGGCACTGGTACTCTCGACGCTGGATGCCATTGCAGCATTCGCCAGTGATCAGTCCGCAGTCAGCTGCGGTGAAAGGCCCCATGACAGCCACCGAATCCAGTGCAAACTCCCGCGCCCGTGCAGCAGTCGCTGCCCTGTTCCTCACCAATGGAGCGCTTTTTGCCAATATGGCGCCGCGTCTTCCCGAGTTGAAGCGGGAACTGGGATTGGACACCGCAAGCTACGGCTTGCTGGTTACGGCGTGGCCCGTCGGGGCGATCCTTGCCGGGTTGGCCGCCGGTACGCTGGTGCGCCGATTCGGTTCCGCGCAAGTTGCCGTCTTCGGCACGATGGCTACCGGTGCGGCATTGCTCGCCGCCGGCAGCGCCCCGGAGGTGCCCTGGGTGGTGCTGGCTTTCGCCGTGGGCGGTGCCATGGACTCGATTACCGATGTCGGGCAGAACGCGCACGGCCTGGTGGTGCAACGGCGTTATGGGCGTTCGATCTTGAACTCCTTCCACGCCTTGTGGTCTGTCGGAGCGGTGCTTGGCGGATTGATGGCCGCCGGGGCGATTCAGCTGAACCTGGCGCTGCCGGTGCATTTGGGCATATCGATGGCGCTGTTCGCCGTGGTGGCGCTGATCGCATTGAAATTCTGCCTTCCCCGGTCGGCTGAGCAGGCGGCCATCGAACCCGTTGAGCCGCCGGCTGCCGAGGCCATCCGGACCGCGCGCCCAGCAGGGTCCCGCGGCCGGCTGCTGCTGATGATGAGCGCCTTGGTCTTGATCTCCGTGGCTGGAGTGATGGTCGAGGATGCCGGAAATTCCTGGTCGACACTGTATCTGGGCGAGCTCGGGGCACCAGCGGCACTGGCGGCCAGCGGGTTCATCGCCTTGGTTGGCGCCCAGTTCGTTGGCCGGATCCTCGGCGATGGGATGGTCAACCGCTTTGGACAGCGCCGCATGGCCCAGTTCGGCGGCGCGCTGATAGCGCTCGGCATGGGCTTGGCGTTGCTGTTCCCCAGCGTGCCGGGCACATTGCTGGGTTTCGCGGCGGCTGGATTCGGCTCGGCAACTCTGGTCCCGGCGGTAATGGACCAAGCCGACAAGCTCCCTGGCCTGTCCCCGGGAACTGGCCTGAGCATTGTCTCCTGGCTCATGCGATTGGGCTTCTTGCTCTCGCCGCCACTGGTCGGATTCCTTGCCGAGAATGTCGGGTTGCGGCTGGCGCTGCTGGTTTTCCCCATTGCGGGTCTGATAGTGCTGATTTGCTCGCCGGTGCTGCGCGGAAAGAAATCACCTGAGGACGGGGACGTGCAGTAAAGCGGTCGCGACTAGCGCTCATCTCGAATACCTGCGGATAGGCTTGGAGCATGGAAGATGCGCTGAAGAAGATCAGCTGGCCGGTACGCACCGAGCGGCTGAGCTTGCGCCGGGTGACGCCGGATGATGTGGAAGCAATCTGGCGCTACCGGCAGCTTGCTGAAGTTACGCAGTGGATCACCGCTGGTCCTGGGACACTGGAAGATTTCCGCGCCATGTTCTTCGCGAAGGACTATCCGCTGAAGGATCTGGCCGTGGAACTGGATGCCGGCCAGGGGACCGAGCTGATTGGCACGGTCATGCTGAATATCGTGGATGGCTGGGGCCAAAGCGAAGTTGAGCAGAGTGCCAAAGGCGTTGAGGGAAACCTCGGCTGGAGCTTCGACCCGGCCTACGGCGGCAAGGGCTACGCCACCGAAGCCATCCGTGCTGCCATCGGCCTGTGCTTCGGCCCACTGGGCCTGCACCGGGTTACTGCCGAATGCTTCGCCGCCAATGAGCCATCGTGGAGATTGATGGAGCGCTTGGGGATGCGCAAGGAATTCCATGGCCGCAAGGACAGTCTGCACCGCAGCGGGGAATGGATGGATTCCATGGCCTATGCGCTGTTGGCCGAGGAATGGACGGACTCGACTTCCTGCTGAAGGTGCTCTTCGAGTTTTAGCATGGGAACCTCATCAAAGTTGCCGCGACACAGCAAGACCCCGTGACCACTGACGGTCATGGGGTCTTGCTGTACTGAAATTTCGCGAACTCAGTAGTACACCGCCAGCGGGCCATTGGGGCCCGGAACGACGTTGACTGGGGTCTCGAAAACTTCGCTGAGGATTTCGTCCTGCATGATCTGCGCTGGGGTGCCGAAGTGCACCACCTTGCCCTGCTTCATGGCGCAGATGTAGTCCGCGTAGTGCCCGGCGAAATTGATGTCGTGCAGCACGATCACGATGGTGCGGTTCAGCTCGCGGGCGGCACGCTGCAGGTGCTGCATCATCACCACTGAGTGCTTCATGTCCAGGTTGTTCAGCGGCTCATCGAGCAGCACCGTATCGGTGTCCTGGGCCAGGACCATGGCCACATAAGCGCGCTGGCGCTGGCCGCCGGAGAGCTCATCGAGGTAGCGGGCTTCCAGTTCGCCCAGATCCAGGAAGTCGATGGAGCGCGAGATGATCTCTTCATCGGCCTGGGTCAGCCGGCCCTTGGAGTGCGGGTAGCGGCCGAAGCCCACCAGCTGGCGCACGGTCAGGCGGGTGACGAAGTGGTTCTCCTGTCGCAGGATCGAGACGATCTTGGCCAGGTCCTTGGAATTGGTCTTGGACACGTCGTAGCCGGAGACCTCGATGGAGCCCTGGTCGATGCCCAGCAGGCGCCCGACCATGGTGAGCATGGTGGACTTGCCAGCTCCGTTCGGGCCAACCAGCGCGGTGATCCCGCCGGTGGGGATTTCCAAGCTGACCGGGCCGATGGAGACCGTGGAGCTGTACTGCTTGCTGACGGAATTGAGGGTAATCACAGCCGGCCCTTTCGCAGGATGAAGATCAAGAAGGTAATGCCGCCGACGGCTTCGATGATGATGCCAACCACGCCTTCGGCGTAGAAGACGTTCTTCATGATGAAGTAGGCGCCGGCCAGGACCACGAAGCCGATGAGGAATGACATCGGGTAGATGAAGCGGTGGTCATAGGTGTCGGCCAGCTGGTAGGCCAAGGTGGCCACCAGGAAGCCGAGGAAGGTCAGCGGGCCAACCAGCGCGGTAGTGACGGCCATGAGGATGGAGATGAAGAACAGGGACTTCATGACTTCGCGGCGGTGGTTGATGCCCAGGTTGATGGTGGTTTCCTTGCCCAGGGCGAGGATGTTCATCTTCTTGGAGGACAGCACCAGGTAGCCGCCGGCGATCAGCACCAGCGGGATGGCCACCGGCATGTAGCTCATGTCGGCGTTGGCCATCGAGCCGAACAGGCGTGCGGTGAGCACGTCGAATTCGCTCGGGGTCAGCAGGCGCTGCATGAACGTGGCGATGGAACCCAGCCCGGTGCCGATGATGATGCCCACCAGCAGCATGATCTGGATGTTGCCCAGCTTGCCGGACAGCAGCCAGCCGTACAGCGCCACCGACAGGCCCACCATGATCGCCACTTGCAACACGAACTGGCTGACCCCGGTAAAGAAGGTCACGCCGGCCACGCCCAGCACGAAGACCGCGCCGGTCTGCACCACGCGGTACAAGGCTTCGAAGCCCATGATCGATGGGGTGATGATGCGGTTGTTGGTGACCGTCTGGAAGGCGACGGTGGCGATGGCCTGGCAGGCCGCCACGATCACCATGGTCAGGATGTTGCTGGCGCGCAGCTTGGCGATGATCCAGAAGCCGTCGGAGCCGAACGGCATGGGGTTGTCCCATGCGAGCAGGCCGATGCCGAAGAACAGGGCCAGCCCGATCATGATGGACAGGGTGATCCAGTAGCGCTTGCGGACCTGCTTGGTGGGAAGCGGGCCTGCGCTGCGGCCGGCGTGATGGGTGCCCAAGGCGGGGTAAGTCATGAGATTAGCCAACTTTACGCTGCCTCAGGAGCAGGAAGATGAAAACGACGGCGCCGAGCACGCCCAGGATCAGCGAGACCGGAACCTCGAACGGCATGATGATGGTGCGGCCTACAAGATCGCAGATCGTGGTGATCGCGATGCCCAGCAGGCAGACCCAGGGCAGGTTGCTGCGCAGGTCGTCGCCGCGGACCATCGAGACGATATTCGGCACGATCAACCCGAGGAATGGCAGATTGCCAATCACCACGGTGACCACGCCGGTGGCGACCGCGATCAGCGCGGTGCCCAGCAGCATCACCTGGCGGTAGTTCAGGCCCACGTTGGTGGCGATTTCCTCGCCCAATCCGGCCACGGTGAAGCGGTCGGCAACGATGTAGATGGCCACTGCCACGATGGCCACGATCCACAGCACCTCGTACTGCCCGCGGATCACCGAGGTGAAGGAGCCGGCCAGCCAGATGCCCATGGACTGCAGCTTGTCGGTGGACAGGGCGAAGAAGGTTGAGAAGGCGCCGACCACGGAGCCTAGCATGATGCCCACGATCGGCACGGTGAGCGAGGCCTTGAGCGAAACCCGCTGCAGGAACAGGAAGAAGATCATGGTGCCGATGAAGGCGAAGGCAATCGCCACGCTCATCTTTGCCAGCAGGGTGGCGGTGGGGAAGAAGACCAGCATGGTCAGCAAGCCCAGTCCGGCCCATTCGGTGGTGCCGGTGGTGGTCGGCTCCACGAAGCGGTTCTGGGTCAGCAGCTGCATGACCAATCCGCTCATGGCCATGGCGGCACCGGCGAGCACCAGTGCGATGGTGCGCGGAATGCGCGTGACGGCGAACATCATCGCGCCGTCGTCCTTGCCGAAGATGTCGTAGACGCCGGTGAACAGCGAGAACGCCAGCAGCACCAGCACCGCGAGGATGCCCAGTGCGAGTTTGCCGGTGAGGACCTTGCTCTTGATCCGGGCCGGGAGGGTCGTGCTTGTCATAATGCCGCCGTGGAAATATGTGGTGGGAATGCGCCTCTAGTGGCGAAGCCGGAATCCGGCTTCGCCACTAGAGGCCAGGGGAGTTCAAGACGCTTACTTGGCAGCTTCCAGGGCGTCAGCGAAATCATTCAGGAACTCGGTGTAGGTCTGGATGCTCTCGTTGGTGTAGGTGTCAGCCGGCATCACGATAACCTGGGCTTCCTTGGCGGCGGTGACGTTCTGCAACGCTTCGGAGTTCTCCAGCAGTTCCTTGGCAGGCTGGTAGTCGGCACCGTCAGCGCCAACAGCTGCGTCGCGGTCCATGACGATGATCCAGTCAGGGTTCGACTTGGCGATGGCCTCGACCGAAACGTCGTCGCCCTCGTGGTCGGTGGAGGACTCTTCGAGCTTCAGTGCCGGGGTCAGGCCCAGGAAGTCGAACATCGGGCCGACGGTGCGGCCGGTGGTCGGAGCCGAGTAGCCCAGCTCGCCGCCCGAGGCGATCAGGCCCATGACGGTCTCGTCCTTGTTGTAAGCATCGGTTACGCGCTTCTCGGCGGCCTGGAAATCCTCAACGAGCTTCTTGGCCTCGGCCTGCTTGCTGAAGATTTCGCCCAGGGTGGTGACCTGGCGTTCCAGCTCGGTGTTGAATGGCTCGCCTTCGCGTGGGTCGAGGGAAACGATGGTGGCTTCTGGTGCCAGTTCCTTGAACTTCTCGGCGTGCTGGGTGTAGCGCTGGCCGTTGATGATCAGGTCAGGGTCGACGGTGACTACCGATTCCAGGTTGGGTTCCTTGTGGCTTCCCAAATCCAGGATCTTCTCGTCCTTGGTGTAGGAGATGGTGTCCGGCATCAGGGACACGGCGCCTGCGGTCAGCTCGATGCCCCAGGAATCGAGGGTCTCGAAGGTGCGGTTATCGGTTGCAACGACAGACTTTGCGGGAACCGTGATGGTCTTCTCGCCTTCGTTGTCGGTGATGGTGACAGTCTTGGCGTCGCCGGCCTTGGCCTCGGCAGCGGTATCGGTTGCGGAACCGCAAGCGGTCAGGGACAGTGCGGCGATGCTCAGCAGTGCGGCAGCGCGAAGCTTCATGGAGGACATGTATTCCTTCTTCGAACAGCAACCGGCGTTGGTTGCGCTATTAAGTGATCTGATAATTAGCTTAGCCTTATCTGAGCGAATTAAGCTAAGCCGCCCTTATGTTAGGTAAATCACCCGAATGCCCGAACTACGCGCGGGGCACAGCAGGAAAATTCGGCACTTTCCGAAGTTGCCCCCAGTTGACTGGGCGATTTCCGGGGTAAATAACGACCGTCCACCTTGTTTAATTAGTCCATATTGCTTCGGCGGCCGCGTCAGGGAACGTCATGAATTGCACCGGTAACGATTTCCATGACGGAATAAAGGGCATTATTGCCTAATCTTTCCCGCCGCGTATCAGGCGGCCGGGTAGGTAATCCTCAGCTGCGGGCCAATCACGGCGCCAGGGCTCAGCTCAGCGGCCTTGGCCTCGGGTCCATCAATGATATGGAGGACTTCGGCGCCGCGGGCCAAGAGGTAATCGGCAATGATTCGGCGGTGGCAACGCCACCACACCGCTTCGGCGCACATGATCGCAATCTTCTGGCCGACGGCCCGCTCCTGGAGTTGCTGGATTGCGTGGAGGAAATCATCGCCGAGTGCGTGGTCGGCGTAATTATGGAAGCTGCGGTTCCTCCACCACGCGTTGACCTCGAAATCGACGCTCTGGCTCACCGGGCGCCTGCCGGCCAGAGCCTCCTCGCGATGCAGGCCGATTCCGGCCGCTTTCAACGAGGCTTGCAAGGCATCGGAGTTGAACTGCGGGAACTTGCGGGATCCGGCCAGCTTGCGAACGTCCACCACCTGCATGATTCCGTGCTGCATCAGCAGAGCGAGGAAATCCTCAATGGATCTTGTTGAGTGTCCAATGGTGAAAATCCTGGCGGGCAAAGTGCTGGCTCCCTGGAAGAGAATAGGAAACGGGCTAGTGCTGTTCGTGCTTGGCGGAGCTGAGCACCAGTTGTAGCAGCTCCTGGACCTCGGCAGCGCGCGACTGCCAGTAACCGGTATCGAGCCCGAAACCGAGGGACGCTTCATCGGCACGTTTCTTGAAGTAGTCCCGGTGGTCTTCCAAGGCATTGGCCAAATCTGCGAACTGGTCGTTGCTGAGTTCCAAATTCAGGGTTTTATGCTTCATGAGCTTCATCCTCGGTTGAGTGCGAATGCTATAAAGCAGAGAATACGCCGATTGCCAGCAAGAATGCTGTCAATTGAGCTGCCACTCAGGAAGAGGTCGGCGGCGCGGGTAAAGGGAATAGGCTCAGGGCAGGCCTCGTTGTGCCAGATACGAGCATCAACCAGAAGGAGCAATTCATGGCTGAAGGAAATCGAGTAGTACTCATTGGCGGACACGGGAAGGTCGCCCTGCTGGCGGCTCCCAAGCTGGCTGATCGCGGCTACGCGGTCGATTCGCTGATCCGCAACCCCGAACACGCCGCCGACATCAAGGCAGCAGGTGCCAAGCCGGTGGTCCTCGATATCGAGAGCGCCGAGGTGGACCAGCTGGCGGATGCCTTCACCGGTGCCAGTGCCATTGTGTTCTCGGCGGGAGCCGGCGGCGGCAACGAGCAGCGCACCCGCGCTGTGGATTACGAGGCGGCAGTGCGATCCATGAAGGCTGCCAAGCAGGCCGGGGTGGACCGTTTCGTGATGGTCTCCTACAGCCGTGCGCTGGTCGACGTGGACAACCTGGACCCGTCCAACTCCTTCTACCCCTATGCCAAGGCCAAGCACGACGCGGATGCCTTCCTGCGCGGCACCGACCTTGACTACACGATCCTGGGCCCGGGCGCGCTGACTTTGGAGCCTGCAAGCAAGCATGTGGTGCTGGCTGACGAGGCGGGGAACCTCAAGGATTCGGACGCTGACGGCGAGAGGATGCAGACCTCCCGCGAAAATGTCGCGGAAGTGATCACCCATGTGGTATCCAGCAATGCGGCACGCCGGACCACGGTGAACTTCTACGACGGCAAGATGCCGATCGTCGAAGCGATCCTCTAGGGTGTGCGGGATAGAGGTTCGCGGCTTCCACTGAGTGGATGCCCGGGCTTCTGCCCGCGGGCAACCGGTGGGATCATGTGACCATGACCAAACTAGAACCTGCAGCGAACCACTACGGACGCGATGTCTCGGCCAGGATTGGAAGCGCGGCTCCCAATCTGTTCGAGCAGTACCCGTTGCTGGGGGCGCTGTGGGAGGACGCCAAGGACCTTCTAGCGGTCCGGAGCAATGACACCCACACGCTGTATTCGGTGTCCATTGCCGATCAGCTGCTGGA
Organism: Glutamicibacter nicotianae; assembly: GCF_006539525.1. GTDB lineage: Bacteria > Actinomycetota > Actinomycetes > Actinomycetales > Micrococcaceae > Glutamicibacter > Glutamicibacter nicotianae. The sequence continues at coordinate 119,720 of NZ_BJNE01000002.1, forward strand.
GCACCACCGGCATGCGGAGGCCAAAATCGTGTTGCCGGCCATGCTGCTGCACGACATCGGCTGGTCTGCCGTGGATCCGGACCTCGTGCTCAGTGCGATCGCGCCGGGTGCGGGCAACCCGGAACTCGTGCTGCAGCACGAAAAGGAAGGCGCCAAGCTGGCTGCGCGGCTGCTGGAAAAACATGATGTGGCGCAGGAAGATATCGAACGCATTGTCCATATCATCGATGGCCATGACTCCCGCGCCGAATCCACCAGCATCGAGGACTCCCTGGTCAAGGACGCGGACAAGCTCTGGCGGCTGACCGGCCATGGGCTGGACACCATCATGGACTGGTTCGGCCTGACCCGCGTCCAGGCGTTAACCCTGGTGGAATCCCGGGTTGCGGGGAAGCTCTTCACCGAGGCGGCCCGGAGCATGGCCAGCGGATTCATCGCGGTCCAGCGCGCCAGCATGCTGCCGCAACGGCTCGTGCTCGACGGGCAGTAGCCGCCCGAACCGCGGCGAGCACGCAGCAGTGCGCCCGGCCGGTTGCCCAAGAGCGACCATGCCGGAGGGCTACTGTGGGGTGTGCCAGCGGTTTATGCGAGGGCATGAGCAGATTTCCAACAGGAGGCATAATGGCCGGTGGCAGTTCGCAGCCGGGGCGCAGCGTCACATCGAAGATCCTCGCGATCCTTGCCGCCTTCGAGACAACCAGAAGGTCGCTGAGCCTGACCGAAATTTCCGCCGCGGCCGACCTGCCGCTATCCACCACCCACCGGCTGGTGGGCGAACTGGTGGAATCCGGGATGCTCAGCCGCTCCGCCAACGGCGGCATCCAATTGGGCCTGCGCCTCTGGGCGATCGCCCAGAACACCGGCCGGCAACTTCGCGACACTGCCCGCCCTTACGTGCAGGACCTGTTCTCCTTGACCGGCGAAACCAGCCAGCTGGCCATCCGCGACGGGAACATGTCGCTGTACATCGACCGCGTCTACGGCACCAAGCGCATTGCCCGGGCCTCGCGGGTCGGCGGGCGACTGCCGCTGCATGCCACCGCCGTGGGCAAGGTCATTCTCGCTTTTTCCGAATCGTGGGTCGCCGACGCCTATCTGGAACTGCCCCTGCAGCAGATGACCGCGCATACCCGCAGCAACCCCAAGCAGCTGCGCGAGGAGCTGGAGCGGGTCCGCGAGAAGGGGTATGCCACCACCAATGAGGAGGTCCGGCTGGGCACCTCGTCGATTGCGGTCCCGGTCTTCCACACCGGCCGCCTGGGCTGTTCCATCGGCCTGGTTATCCCGACCTCCCATGCCGCGAACATGGACCGTTTCCTGCCCGTGCTCCAGGGGACGTCCCGGCGGCTGGAAGCCGCGACCGTGCATATTCCGCTGGAAACCTTGCTGGGCATCGTATCCGGCCCCGACATGAATGTTCCCGAGGAAGAATCGCCGGAAGAAGGATAGCGGGGCAGGAAAGGCAGCTTCCACTGGATGGAAGTTCCTGCTATACCGCGGGGTGTGGGGTAGGTAACACTTGGGTTAGTGAACGTGGCGCGGAGCACACCGTGCCCCATCGATTTCCCAAGGAGCAGTTCCATGACGAGCACCCCAGCCATCTCGGGCGGATGCCCAATGGGCTTCGGCGCCGAAGCGCCGGCCGGCCATCACGGGTACGAGCCGTTTGCAATGGAGAACCCCTTCCCGTCCTACGCGAAGATGCGCAGCGAGCAGCCGGTCATGTTCGACGAGCGAACCGGCCTGTACGTGCTCACCCGCTATGACGACGTGAAGGCGGTCTTCGAAGACTGGGAGACCTTCTCCTCGGAGAACGCGCAGGCTCCTGTCCGCAAGCGCGGCCCGCAGGCCACCAAGATCATGAATGACGGCGGATTCACCACCTACTCCGGCCTGTCCGCCCGCCGCCCGCCGGAGCACACCCGCATCCGCGCGATTGCGCAGAAGGCCTTCACCCCGCGCCGCTTCAAGGCGCTGGAGCCGATGATCCGCGAGAACGTGCGCAGCGCCATCGAGCAGATGCTCGCCCGCGGCGACGGGCATGCGGAAATCGTGGCGGACCTGGCTTACTCGCTGCCGACCATCACCATCGTGACCCTGATCGGCGCCGACATCTCCAAGGTCGACACCTACAAGCGCTGGAGCGACTCCCGTGCGGCCATGACCTGGGGCGACCTCAGCGATGAAGAGCAGATCCCGCACGCCCACAACCTGGTCGAATACTGGGACGAATGCCAGAAGCTGGTCGCCGAAGCCCACGCGACGGAAGGCGACAGCCTGACTGCCGACCTGGTCAAAGCGCAGAACGAAGGTGCGGAGATCACCGATCACGAGATCGCCTCGCTGCTCTACTCGCTGCTGTTCGCAGGCCACGAGACCACCACCACGCTGATCTCCAACTGCGTGCGCGTGCTGCTTGAGCACCGCGACGCCTGGGACGCGCTGGTTGCCGAGCCCAAGCAGATCCCCAAGGCCATCGACGAAGTGCTGCGCTATTCCGGCTCCATTGTCGGCTGGCGCCGCAAGGCGCTGAAGGACACCGAGATCGCCGGCGTGCAGATCCCCCAGGGTGCAGAACTATTGCTGCTGATGGGATCGGCCAACCGCGACGAATCCCGCTTCGAGAACGGCGAGGACTTCGACATCACCCGCGCCAACGCCCGCGACCACCTGTCCTTCGGCTTCGGCATCCACTACTGCCTGGGCAATATGCTCGCCAAGCTGCAGGCGAAGATCGCGCTGGAGGAACTGGCCAGCGCGCTGCCGAACCTCCAACTGGTGGATGGCGATGCCATCACCTTCCGCAAGAACATTTCCTTCCGCGTCCCCGATTTCGTGAACGTCACGCTGAACGCGGATGCCGATTCGCTGAAAGAGGCCTAGAGATGAGCAACAACGAATTCATTGAGTTCTTCGACGGCGGCAAGGAACCGACCCTCGACTCGCTGGGCGGCAAGGGCGCTTCCCTGGTCACCATGACCGCAGCCGGCATGCCGGTTCCCCCGGGATTCGTGGTCAACACCGAAGCATTCCGCACCTTCATGCACTCGGGCCTCTCCGAAGAGATCGCCGAGCGGCTCAAGGGACTGGACCCGGAGGACGTGCAGGCCGCTGACGCCGCCAGCGCGGCAATCCGCGAAATGATCATCTCCCGTCCGGTCCCCGAAGAGCTGGGCAACGCGACGAGGGAGGCCTACGCGCAGCTGCAGTCCCGCTTCGAGAGCGAGGTGCCGCTGGCGGTGCGTTCCTCGGCCACCGCGGAGGACCTGCCCGACGCCTCCTTCGCCGGCCAGCAGGACACCTACCTCTGGCTCAACGGCTACCGGGAGGTGGCAGACCATATCCGCGCCTGCTTCGCCTCGCTGTACACCACCCGTGCGATCATCTACCGGATCAAGAACCAGATCCCCGACGAAGGCTTGTGCATGGCGGTAGTCGTGCAGAAGATGGTCAACGCCAAGAGCGCAGGCGTGGCCATGACCCTGGACCCAACCAACGGCGACCGCTCCAAGATCACCGTGGACGCCTCCTGGGGCGTGGGCGAAATGGTGGTCTCGGGAACTGTCACCCCGGATAACATCCAGCTGGACAAGGTCACCCTGGCAGTGATCCACGAGCATATCGGCGACAAGCATGCCGAGATGGTCCCCGACGCGGCCACCAACACCCTGGTGGAACGCGACGTGGAGGAAGCACGGCGCACCGTGCGCTGCCTGTCCGATACCGAACTGGCAGCCGTGGCCCAGCTGGCCAAGCGCGCCGAGAAGCACTACAAGGCGCCGCAGGATATCGAATGGGCCATCGACGCCGACCTGCCCGAGGGCGAAAACCTGCTGCTTCTGCAGGCCCGTCCGGAAACGGTCCATTCGGCCAAGACCCCGGAAGCCAAGCCCAAGAGCACCGGCTACTCCTCATCCCTTGGATTCGGATCCATCACCGCATCGCTGACCAAGATCAGCGGCTAGCACACATCGCAATTCCCGCCCGAGCCTTCCCTTACCCCTTGAAAGGGTGCATGACCATGACAATGAAGTCGTTCCCCAAGCCATCCGATTTGCCGGTGCCAGCAGGTGCCGAAGGATGGGAAGAGATCTACCCGTACTACCTGGTGTTCCAAGACGAGCTCAAGGAGCAGGAAGACGCCAAGTTCTGGTTCTGCGACTCACAGCACTGGCCAACGGTCTTCAAGCCCTTCGAGACCATTGGCGGCGAATTCGCGGTCAAGTGCCTGGGCCAGTACAACGCCCGCCACCTGATGATCCCGAACGCCAACGGCATCGACTTCCGCATCCACCAGGGCTACCTGTACATGTCCCCGATCCCGGTGCCCGATGAGCAAATCGCCGCGCGCGTCTCTGAATTCGAAGCACGCATCGGCCACTACTTCGGCGACTGGGAGAACAAGCTGGCTGCCTGGCACACCAAGGTCAAGGGCACCATTGCCGATATGGAAGCGCTGCGCTTCGACCCGCTGCCGGAAATCGTCCCCTTCGAGGACATGGAGAACGGCGTGGGCAAGGACGGTTCGCAGGTCCTGCTGGATAACTACGACAAGCTGATCTCGCTGACCTACCAGAACTGGCAGTACCACTTCGAATTCCTGAACCTGGGCTACATTGCCTACCTGGACTTCTTCAACTTCTGCAAGGAAGTGTTCCCCAACATCCCTGACCAGTCCATCGCCACCATGGTGCAGGGCGTGGACATGGAACTCTTCCGCCCGGACGACGAGCTCAAGGCGCTGGCGCTGCTGGCAGTCGAGCTTAAGCTGTCCGAGCTTTTCTCCAACACCGACGACCCGGCCGCCACCCTGGCCGCCATCGCCGCCGCACCCGGCGGAGAGCGCTGGATCGCGCAGTGGGAAGAAGCCCACGAGCCATGGTTCAACTTCACCATCGGCAACGGCTTCTACGGCCACGACAAGTACTGGAATGAGAACCCGGAAATCCCGCTGGGCTTCATCGCCGACTACATCCGCCGCGTCGAGGAAGGCGCGCAGATCCTGCGTCCCACCGAGAAGCTGATCGCGGAGAAGGAACGCATTGTCGAGGAATACGCCGACCTGCTCGACGGCGAGACCGCACAGGTCTTCGAGGCCAAGCGCGCGCTGGCAGCCACCGCCTACCCGTACGTGGAGAACCACAACTTCTACATCGAGCACTGGACCATGGGCGTCTTCTGGCGCAAGGTCCGCGAGCTGTCGCGCATGCTGGCTGATGCAGGGGTCTTCGAGGATCCAGGGGACCTGCTCTACCTGGGCCGCAACGAGGTGCGCGACGTGCTCTTCGACCTGGTCACCTCCTTCGGCATCGGGGCCGGCGAGCCGATCGCCGCGGTGGCCCTGCCCAAGAAGATCGCCAAGCGCCGGCAGATCGTCGACGCGCTGAAGACCGCGCGCCCGGCCCCGGCGCTGAACACCCCGCCGGAATCGATCACCGAGCCATTCACCCGCATGCTGTGGGGCATCACCACCGAACAGGTGCAGTCCTGGCTGGGCAATGACGAGGACGCCCAGGAGAACGTGCTCAAGGGCATGGCCGCCTCGCCAGGCACCGTCGAGGGCGTGGCACGAGTGGTCATGCACGCCGACGAGCTGGGCCAGATCCAGCCGGGCGAAATCCTGGTGGCGCCGATCACCGCGCCGAGCTGGGGCCCGATCTTCGGGAAGATCAAGGCCACGGTCACCGATATCGGCGGCATGATGTCGCACGCGGCGATCGTCTGCCGCGAATACGACCTGCCTGCGGTCACCGGTACCGGCAGCGCCTCGACCACCATCAAGACCGGCGACCGCCTGCGGGTGGACGGCGGCAAGGGAACCGTGGAAATCCTGGTGGACAGCCCCGTGCTGACCGGGCCTTCAGCCCATTCCCACAACCACGGCTAATTCCGTCCCAGTACCCCAAGCCGGGATCACCCCGGGTGCCGGCCCGTCCCAGGGCCGGCACCCGCTCAAGAATCTCCAACTGACGAAAGGCACGATCCATGAGCAGCTCACCTACGGTGCTGATCACCGGGGCCGCCGGCGGACTGGGCCGGGCCTTCGCCCTCGGGTTCGCCGAACGCGGCTACCAGGTAGCCGCCGCCGACATCGATTTGGCAGGCACCGAGCAAACCGTGCAGCTGGTCCGCGAAGCCGGCGGGCAGGCGCAGGCCTTCGAAGTGAATGTCACCGACCCGCAATCCACCGAGCAGATGGCGGCCGGCGCCGCGGAATTCGCCGGCGGACGCATCGACGTGCTGATCAACAACGCGGCGATCTACGCCACCGTGACCCGCTCGCTGTTCGAGGACATCGACCCCGGCGAATGGGACAAGGTCATGGGTGTGAACCTCAAGGGACCATGGATGGTCACCCGCGCGGCCTCCCCGTTCCTGGCCGCCGGATCCCGCGTGATCAACCTGGCCAGCGCCACCGTCTACTCCGGCTCCGAGCAGTGGGCCCACTACGTGGCATCCAAGGGCGGAGTCATCGCCCTGAGCCGGGTGATGGCCAAGGAGCTGGGGCGGCGCGAGATCACCGTGAACACCATCGCCCCGGGGTTCACCCTCACCGAAGCCAGCCTGGGGCTGATGGAAGACGCCGCCAGCTACGGCGTGGACCGCGGAGCGCTGAAGCGGGCCAGCCAGCCGGCCGACATCGTCGGCGCCGCACTCTTCCTGGCCGGCCAGGACTCATCCTTCATCACCGGGCAGACCCTCGTCGTCGACGGCGGACGCCAATTCATCTGACAACACGCTTCAACCCACAAGACTTCAGTCACTTAAAGAGGAGTGATCATCATGGCGACAGTAAATTTCACCGATTTCGAAGGCAACGCACGCAGCGTTGAGGCCAACACCGGCGACTCGGTGATGGAAACCGCTGTGCGTAACGGTGTCGAAGGCATCGTCGGCGAATGCGGCGGTTCGCTGTCCTGCGCCACCTGCCACGTCTTCGTTGCCGACAGCGATCTGGAATCGCTGGAGCCGATGAGCGAAATGGAAGACGAGATGCTCTACGGCACCGCGGTAGACCGCGAAGAGAACTCGCGCCTGTCCTGCCAGATCAAGCTGTGCGAAGGGCAAACGCTCAACGTCACCACACCGGAAACGCAGGTATAGCCATGAACACCGCCACCGCAGTCTCCACCGCCGGCGCCCCGGCCCCGGCGGCGCACACCGCCACCGGCCTGCTGATCGTCGGCGCATCCCAGTCTGGCGTCCAGCTGGCGATCTCGCTGCGCGCGCTGGGCTACACCGAGCACATCACGCTGCTCGGGGACGAGGACCACCGCCCCTACCAGCGCCCGGCGCTGTCCAAGGAATTCCTGCAGGACAAGATCGGCAGCGAGTCGCTGATCTTCCGTTCCAACGACTACTGGGACGAGCACAACGTCACCCTGGTCAAGGGCGAACGCATTCAGGACATCGACTCCAACCCGGATGGCTCCGGGGTTGCCGTGGGCAGCTCCGGCACCCGCTACCCCTACACCCGCCTCGCGCTGGCGGTCGGCGCCCGCCCCCGCCGATTCGAGGCTGAAGGCAGCGACCTGCACGGCGTGGTGTACCTGCGCAACGCCGATGACGCACTGCATCTGAAGGACCTGGCCCCGAATGCCACCGATGTGGTGGTCATCGGCGGCGGATTCATCGGACTGGAAGCGGCCAGCTCGCTGCAGGCCATGGGCAAGAGGGTCACCGTGCTGGAATACGGCCCGCGCCTGGTCGGCCGCGCGGTCGGCGAAGACACCAGCGGCTACTTCCTGCGCAAGCACCGCGAACGCGGGCTCGACATCCATCTGGAAGCCCGGGTGCGCAAGATCCATGGCGCCGACGGCCAGGTGAGCGCCGTCGAGCTGGAAACCGGAGAGGTGATCGACGCGCAAATCGTGCTGGTCGGCATCGGTGTCATCCCGAACACCGAGCTCGGCGAGAAGCTCGGCCTGGACATCGAGAACGGCATTGTTGTCGATCACGCGGCCCTGGCCTCGGATGGCCATACCCTGGTGGTCGGCGACGTGGCGAACATGCCCAACCCGGTCCCCTCAGCGCCCGAGGGCGAACGCATCCGTTTGGAGTCGGTGAACAACGCCGTGGAGCACGCCAAGGTGGCAGCCTACGCCCTGATGGGCCAGCGCGAAGCCTACGCCGGCATCCCGTGGTTCTGGTCCAACCAGGCCGACATGAAGCTGCAGATCGCCGGCCTGTCCCTGGGCTTCGACTCCACCGTGAAGCGCGAAGTCCCGGAGAAGGGCAAATTCACCGTGCTGTACTACCGCGACGGCCGGATCATCGCCGCCGACTGCGTGAACGCGCCGCTGGACTTCATGGCAGTGAAGCAGGCTTTGGCCGCCGGGAAGAACATTGACCCGCAGGCCAGCGCCGATCCTGCCGTCCAACTCAAGACCCTGATTGCCTGAGGACATCATGACTACTTTGAATGACACCCGGCCACTGCCCGCGCAGGGCACCATCAACACCTCGCCGATTGCGCTCGATGAGCACCTCGACGGCGAGCTGGATGCGATCTGGGCCGCAGTGGAACCCGAAACCCGGGCCCGCGGCAACGACATCCACCTGCCGATTTCCCTGTCCTTCGCCCGCCGCTTGTGCGACGCCTACCCGGACGCGGACCGCACCCTGGTGCTGGTGTCCACCTTGCTGCACGACACCGGCTGGGCCCACGTGGATGAGGACAAGATCATCTCCGACGGCTTCCGCGGGGACTGGCGCAAGGCAGATATCCGCTTCCAGCATGAGCAGGAGGGCTGCGCAGTGGCCAGGCGCGTGCTGCCGCCGCTGGGCTATGACGCAGAATTCGTCGAGGCGGTCTGCGCGATCATCGACGGGCATGACACCCGTGCCGAGGCGTATTCGCTGGAGGACGCGCTGATGCGCGACGCGGATCGGCTGTGGCGCTTCGACCAGGCGGGCATTGCGCTGGCTTCGGGCTGGTTCGGCCAGGACCCGAGCACCTACACTGACCGGCTGGAAACCGAGATCATCCCGGAGCTGATCACCGAGGCTGCGGTCGCCATGGCAACCGCCGACCTGGCCCGTTCCCGTTCGCTGCTGCGCACGAAGGTGCTGCGATGATTACGGCCGCAACCACGCGCGAGCAGCTGGCGATCCCGCACCGCCACGTCGACACGCATTTCATTGACGGTCAATGGGTCCGCTCCGCCGGAACCGAACGCATCGAAGTCACCGACCCGGCCACCGGGAAAGTCTGGGGTTCGGTGCCGGCAGGCAATACCCGGGATGTCGAGCGCGCGGTGGGAGCCGCGCACTCAGCCTTCCACGGCGAGCAGTGGCGAAGCTATTCGCCGTCGGACCGTGCGGCGCTGCTGTTGCGCATCGCCGAGGAAGTCGAAGCCCGGGCCACCGAGCTCTCGCTGACCAATACGCTGGAGAACGGTTCCCCGGTCTCCGAAACCGGTGGAGCGGCGGCCAATGCCGCTGGCATCTTGCGCTACTTCGCCTCGCTGGCACCGATGCTGGAAAACGAGGACCTGCGGCCCTTCCCGAACGGGGCAGGGGAGTCCCTGGTGCGCCGCGACCCGGTTGGGGTCTGCGCGCTGATTGCTCCGTGGAACTTCCCGATCAACCTGATGGTGATCAAGCTGGCTCCGGCGTTGCTGGCCGGGTGCACCGTGGTCATGAAACCGGCCTCGCCCACCCCGCTGTCCTTCCGCATCATCATGGATGCCATGGCTGCCGCCGGGGTGCCGGCAGGCGTGGCGAACCTGGTCACCGGACCGGGGCGCATGGGCGATGAGCTGGTCCGCCATCCCCTGGTCTCCAAGGTGGCCTTCACCGGCTCCACTCCTGTGGGGCGCAAGATTGCCGCGGCCTGCGGCGAGCTGCTTCGGCCGGTCACCTTGGAACTGGGAGGCAAGTCCAGCGCGCTGGTGCTGCCGGATGCGGACCTGGACGTGCTCAGCTCGCGGCTGATCCGCTCATGCATGCGCAACACCGGGCAGACCTGCTACATCTCCACCCGGATTCTGGCTCCGGCGCAGCGCTATGGCGAGGTCGTCGAGGCGGTACGTGCAACGATCGCCGCCGGAGTCCAGGGGGACCCGCTGAAGCCGGACACGGTGTTCGGCCCCTCGGCCAACAAGAGCCAGTACGAGACGGTGCTCGGCTACCTTGAGGCAGGCCATGCCGAAGGTGCGCAGGCGGTCACCGGTGGACGCAAGGCCACGATGGGCGGAGACCTGGCCGGCGGCTACTTCATCGAGCCAACGGTCTTTGCCGACGTCACCCCGGACATGAGGATTTCCCGCGAGGAGATCTTCGGGCCGGTGATTACCGTGCTCAAGTACCAGGACGAGGCCGAGGGCATTGCGCTAGCGAACAACACCGAATTCGGGTTGGGCGGACTGGTCTTCAGTGCCGATGAGAAGCATGCGGTGCAGGTCGCTGACCGGATCGATTCAGGCAGTGTGGGCATCAACTTCTTCGCTTCGAACCATGCGGCGCCATTTGGCGGCCGGCACGACTCGGGCCTGGGCGCCGAATACGGTCCCGAGGGTCTCTCGGCGTACCTGAGCTACAAGTCGATTCATCGCGAGGTCCGCTAGCAAAACACCTTCCGGAAAGCATGGCGGCAGGACGTTTCAGGCCCACTGGGTCTGAGGCGTCCTGCTGCCATTTTCGGGTGCTGGAACCGAATCGCGGATACCTGCGAAAATCGCCAAAATTACAGGTCAAATACGATAAATGCGGTTTGCTAAGAGGGCTTCCGCTGGGTGGAAGATTGCCATGGTGCTTCGGCGTGGAAGGAAGCGGGATTGCTGCTAGCCCTCAATGTGTCCCGCATCACAATGACGCGTAGATGAGGAAACTTTTCCGGATCATCGGCAGCGACAGCGCAGTTGACGCTCGATGATCACGCCACCCAGCTAAGGAGCCCCAGGATGCAGTAGCACCACGACGGATATGTCGGCCGCAATCCCTGGATCAGTAATGCAGAAGGAACGGGCCCGAATCGCAGCGCCGAACTGCCTGAGACCATGGATGTGCTCATCGTCGGCGCAGGGCCTGCCGGCATCGTCCAGGCTGCCCAGCTGACCGAATACCCCGAAGTCCACACCCGCATCATCGAGGCCCGCCCCCAGTGGCTGGCCGCAGGCCGTGCCGATGGACTGTTCCCGCGCAGCTGCTAAACCTTCCAGGCCTTCGAGTTCTACGACGAGATTGCCCACGAGGCGGCGCATATGCGCGAGATGAGCTTCTGGGGACCCCACCCGGAGAACCCGGCAGAAATTGCCCGCGGAGCCCGCGCCGATGACCCGCCGGCCTATGTCAGCGAATTCCCGATCCTCACCGTCAACCAGGCCCGCGTCAACATCAACTACGGCGTGGAGTTCCTGGACCTGGTGGTCCACGAAACAGGCGAGTACCCGGTTCAGGTGCGCATCAACGACGAGCACGGCATCGAACGCACCGTGCGCGCCAAGTACGTGGTCGGCTGCGGCGGCGCACGCAGCAAGGTGCGCAGCTGCATCGGCGTCGAGGTCGTCACCGACCCGGCCGACCAAGCCTGGGTGGTCATCGACATGCTGGCCAACACCGACTTCCCCGATTTCCGCACGCGCAGCGGCATCCAGTCCGACAAGGACGGATCGATTCTGCTGATACCCCGAGAAGGCGGCTTCCTGACCCGCTTCTACGTTTCGCTGGAAACCCCGAACGATGAAAACCGGGCACGGATCCGCGCCACCACCGCGGAAGAAGCCATCGCCCGCGCCAATCGCATCCTGCGTCCATACTCGGTGGATGTGCGCGAGGTGACCTGGTTCAGCATCTACGAGGTGCGCCACTCGGTGGCCCAGAGCTTCGACGATGTTGCCGCGAAGAACGACCCGTCGCTGAACCCGCGGGTGTTCATTGCCGGGGACGCCTGCCATACGCACAGCGCCAAGGCCGGCCAGGGCATGAATGTCTCCATCCAGGATGGGTGGAACCTGTCCTGGAAGCTGGGCCAGGTGCTGACCGGGCGCAGCGACGGGTCCCTGCTGAAAACCTACAACGAAGAGCGCCAGGACGTAGCGCAGAAGCTCATCGACTACGACAAGGAATGGTCGGCGATGATGTCGCGCAGCCCGGAGGAAATGGAGGGCCCGCACGAGATCGTCGACTTCTTCGTGAATACCGCCAGCTTCCCGGGCGGCTTCGACACCAGATACGAGCAGTCCTCGCTGACCGGCGGCACCGAGCACCAGCAGCTGGCCGAAGGCTTCCCTGTGGGCATGCGCTTCAAGTCCGCGCAGGTCTCCCGCGTGTGCGATACCACCACGGTGCACCTGGGGCACCACTTCCGTGCCGATGGTCGCTGGCGGCTCTACGCCTTTGCCGACGAATCGGGGCAGGAGGTTGCCGCGCTCGCCGGCTGGCTGGAGCATTCCGCCGATTCGCCAATCACCGCGTACACCGCTGAGGGCCAAGATATCGACAGCGTTTTCGATGCCAAGGTGATCTACCAGCAGGATTACCACGACGTGGACATCAATAAGGTGCCGCGGCGGTTCCTCCCGAAGGTGGGCCAGGCACAGATCATGGACTGGGAAAAGGTCTACACGGCGATCGGGCACCAGGACATCTTCACCGAGCGCGGGATCGACCGGGCAGGTGCCCTGGTCGTCGTCCGCCCGGACATGTATGTAGCCCAGGTGCTGTCGCTGGCTGCCCGTGCGGAACTGGCCGAGTTCTTCGCGCAGAACATGGCATCGCCGAAGGTGCCTGAATTCTCCTGATCTTCGCCCGGCTGTGCAGCAGCAGGTTGCCCCGGTGTCCCTAGGGCCCGGGGTAACCTGCTGTCCAGAACATGTCGGGACTTCTTGGCGGCGTGGCGGTTGAAGATGACTGTTGCAGTGCGGGCAGATGCGTCTCCAGCGAGCAGGATGCAGGGGCTACTTCGTGGCAGTGTGCGGCCGGGGGCTGGGAAATGGTCCGAAAATCAAGGGAACCCCGGTGCCGAAGCACCGGGGTTCCCTTTTGTCATCACTCGCACCTTCATGAGGTACTTATTACTCTAGAACGGCTGACTGTGAGCTCGCTGGGTTGAGCCTGCCATTTGGCTTGGCATTCAGCGGCTCGCCAGGCCGGCGGTCGCCGGGACCATCGGAAAGCCGGTTACGGTTTTGGGCCGCGGGGGAGCGTAGGTGCGCACCTTGGAGGTGCTCAGCCCCATCCGGACCAGCGACTCCGCGATGGTTACCGCCGCACGCACGCCATCGACAATCGGCACGCCGGTGGCCAGCCGCACCTGGTCCTCCAGCTCGGCCATGCCGCCGCAGCCCAGGCAGATCACTTCGGCCTTGTCCTGCTCGACCGCTTGGCGGGATTGCTCGACAATGGCCGCCACCGCGCGCTGCGGATCGGATTCCAGTTCCAGCACGCCCAGCCCGCTGGCACGCACCGAGGCGAGCCGGTCGGTCAGGCCAGCCAATTTCAACCGGTCCTCGATCAGCGGCACCGTGCGGTCCAGCGTGGTGACCACCGAATACTTGTGGCCGAGGAATTGGGCGGTGGAGGCGGCGGCTTCGGTGATGTCCACAACCGGGACATCCAGCAGCTCCTGCAGGCCCTCGCGGCCGTGCTCCCCGTAGCCCGCCTGGATGACCGCGTCGAAAGGCTCGGTGTAGCGGACCACCTTGTCCATTACGGCGATGGCGGCCAGATAGCTTTCGAAATTGCCTTCGCAGGAATCGGCCCCGAAGTCCGGGGTCAGTTCGACGATTTCCGTGCCTGGCGAGGCGACCTGCCGGGCGGAATCCCCGATGGCGCGGGTCATGGATTGCGTGGTATTGACGTTCAGGATCAGAATGCGCATGAGTAGTCCTAGTGGGTTGGTGCCACGGCGATCGGCTCGCCATCGATGTCTGCCAAATCGTGCTGGCGCTTGGCCAGGGCCAGGTAGGCCAGGGCGCCGGCGCCCGAACCCAGGAACCAGGCGAACGGGCCAACAACGTGCAGGGCGGGAACGAAGGCCAGCACCAGTGCGATGATCGAGCTGATCACCAGCGCTCCGACGGCCCGGTAGTTCACGCCGCGGGTGAAGTAGTAGGTGCCATCGGCATCCGAGCGGTACAGGTCCATGACGTTGATCCGGGCTTTGCGGATCAGCCAGTAGTCGGCCATGATGATGCCGAACAGCGGGCCGAGTAGCGCGCCCAGGCCGCCCAGGAAGTAGTTGATGATCTCGGGGGAGTTGTACAGGTTCCAAGGCAGGATGACCAGTCCGATGACCCCGGAGATCAGTGCGGCGGCACGGAAGTTCAGCTTCTTCGGGAACAGGTTGGTCAACGCGTAGGTCGGTGCGACGAAATTGGCCATCAGGTTCACCGCGATGGTCAGCACCAGCAGGGCGGCGGAGGCCAGCAGCAGCAGCACCGTGTTCGGGATGGCTCCGACGATATCCGATGGCGAGGTGATGACCTGGCCGTTAATGGAGAACTGCGTGCCGGTGAGCACCACCACGATGGCACCGAAGAACAGCATGTTCAGCGGAATGCCGAAGAAATTGCCCTTGACGATGGCTTTCTTGGAGGATGCGCCGCGGGTGAAGTCGCAGAAATTCAGGACGAAAGTGCCATAGATCGAAACCCACAGGGCGGCCGCACCGAACATCGCGGTCCACATCTCGACGCCGGACTTCGGCTCGCCGGTGCTCATCGACACGTTGAAGCCGGATTCGAACAGCATCCAGATAGCCAGGCCCAGGAAGGTGACCAGGATGACCGGGCCGGCGAAGGCCTCGTACTTGCGGATCATTTCCATGCCGTAGCTGACGATCACCAGCTGCACGGCCCACAGGACCACGAAGCAGATCCAGCCAAGCGCATTCAGCCCCAGGAAGCTGGCCTGCTCCAGGGCCGCGGAGCCCGGCGCCACGGCGATCACCATGACCGAGAGGACCTGGGCGGCCAGGTAGGTCTGGATGCCGAACCAGGCGATGGCCACGGCCCCGCGCAGCAACGCCGGGATCTGGGCGCCGGTGATGCCAAAGGCGATGCGGCTCATCACAGGGAAAGGGACGCCGGTCTTCTCGCCCATGAACCCCGAGAAATTCAGCAACGCGAAGAGCAGGATCGCTCCGATGCCCAAGGCGCCGAGGATCTGCCAGCCGCTCATGCCCAATGCGAAGAGCCCGATGGCGAAGGTGTAATTGCCCAGCGAGTGCACGTCGTTGGCCCACAGGGTGAAGATGCTGTAGGAGTTCCAGGTGCGTCCCTTGCGGGTGGTTGGTGCCAGATCCTGGTTGTAGAGCGAAGCGCTCAGTTCGAAGGGATTGACCCGGTCGATAGTGGGCGGGTTCTCCTGCGGTGCGTCCATGGGCACCATTTCAGGGGTCTTTTGCGACATGATGGACATCCTTGTCAAAGGGTCATGAATCCGGGCACGGCGCATCCGGGCGCACTGCAGCAGGGAAAATGACAAATCTGGGGGAAGCGGAACGTTGAGTGCAACGGCCCGTGCCTGCCGTGCGGGGACGCAAGGCAGCGAGGCGGGCCCGCTTACGGGTAGATCGGCTGTCCGAAATTAGCGTAGAACTCGGCCGGCGAGCCGAGAAGCGGCATGGCCGGGCGCGGTGCGGCGGCAAGCGGCAGTGCGCTGTGCGTGAAGCACGATGGATAAAGCATGGCTGCTCCTGAGCTAGGAAGTCACTCCGAGATATGTGCCAGGTGAGTACCCACCACTCTATGCTCTGGATCACATTACCGCAATAGAAAATGATAATTTCGCAAAGCGGTATTCTTCGCGTATTCTGGAGCGCTTTATTCCATTCCAGGAAACTGCAGGTGAACAGTTCTTTGCCTGCGTGCTTGGCCCTGCCGCCCACTCTAATCCCATGAGGATAGGTATTTAGGCAGCCTTCGGGCGGTTCGGCAAATTGCCGGGAAACCTTCTTGACAGTGATCGGCGTCTCGTCCTACAGTTTTCATAAAGCAAAAGCTAACTTCCATAAAGCGGAATTATTGGAAGGTGTTCTTGAAGGGAAATCCAGTGTCCTACACTCTGAACTGCTCGATCCTCCTCACCGAGTTGCCACTGCTGCAGCGCGCGGATGCCGCCAAGCAGGCAGGTTTCGACAGCGTCGAATTCTGGTGGCCATTCAACGAAGCAGCGCCTTCCGATAAGCAGATCGACGAATTCGTCGCCTCGCTGGCCAACGCCGGCGTCCAGCTCGACGGACTGAACTTCTTCGCCGGCGACATGCCGGCAGGCGACCGCGGCCTGGTTTCCTGGCTGGGACGCGAAGCCGAATTCAAGGACAACATCGATGCCGTAGTGGCCATCGCCGAAGCAACCGGCTGCAAGGCCTTCAACGCCCTGTACGGCAACCGCATCGAGGGTGCCGACCCGGCGGCCCAGGACGCACTGGCCTTGGAGAACCTGGTGGCCGCGGCCCAGGGCGTGGCCAAGGTGGGCGGCAGCGTGCTGATCGAGCCGGTCTCCGGCACCGAAGCCTACCCGCTGAAGACCGCGGCCCAGGCGCTCGCTGTCGTCGACGCCGTCAAGGCCCAGGGCGAAAGCAACATCGCGCTGCTGGCAGACTTCTACCACCTGTCAGTCAACGGCGATGATGTGCCCGCCGTCATCGAGGCGCATGCCAAGGACTTCGGCCACATCCAGATCGCCGACGCGCCAGACCGCGGAGCTCCGGGCACCGGGAGCCTGCCGCTGCTGGACTGGATCGCCCGCTCCCGCGAGCTGGGCTACAGCGGCAACGTCGCCCTGGAATACAAGCAGGACGCCGCCACAGCCTTCGACTGGATGCAGACCGCCAGCAGCAACGCAACCGCCTAGAGAACACCTTTCGCACAAGACTTTTTGGAGAATCACATGTCGCAGAACATCGCCTTCATCGGACTGGGAATCATGGGCCTGCCGATGGCAAAGAACCTCGTCAACGCCGGCTACAACGTCACCGGCTACAACCGCAGCGACAAGGCCGGCAATGAGCTGGCAGCCGCTGGCGGCACCAAGGCCGCATCGATCGCGCAAGCAGTGGCCGACGCCGACGTCATCATCACCATGGTCCCGGACTCCCCGGATGTCCAGGACGTCACCCTCGGCGCGGAAGGCGTCTTCGCCAACGCGAAGCCCGGCGCCCTGTGGATCGACAACTCCTCGATCCGCCCGGACGTCGCAGTGCAGCTCTCGGACGCGGCCCGCGAAGCAGGCCTGCGCCCGCTGGATGCCCCGGTCTCCGGGGGCGAAGCAGGAGCCATCGAGGGCGTGCTGTCCATTATGGTCGGCGGCGAGCAGGCGGACTTCGACGCCGCCAAGCCGGTACTGGAAGCAGTGGGCAAGACCATCGTGCTGGTGGGCCCCTCGGGCTCGGGCCAGACCGTCAAGGCGGCCAACCAGCTGATTGTCGCCGCCAACATCCAGGCATTGAGCGAAGCGGTGCTGTTCCTCGAAGCCTACGGCGTGGACACCGACGCCGCAGTCAAGGTCCTCGGCGGCGGCCTGGCCGGCTCCAAGGTGCTTGACCAGAAGGCCCAGAAGATCCTGGACCGCGAATTCACCCCGGGCTTCCGCCTGGCCCTGCACAACAAGGACATGGGCATCGTGACCTCCGCCGCCCGCGAAGCCGGCGTAGTGCTTCCGCTAGGTGCACTGGTGGCCCAGCTGGTTACCTCCACCGTCGCCTCCGGTGACGGTGCACTGGATCACTCCGGGCTGTTCCGCGGAGTGCAGCGCCTGGCCGGCAAGGTCGAGGCCCCGGTTCCTGCCTAGGGAATACCACCCCAGGGCACACTGACTTCCTGCGGCGGGGAGGCCAAGGTATCTCCGCTTCCTCGGATGCTGGCCGCGCAATTGCGGGCCCGGCCGATGCAGGCCGCTTGATGACACGGCAAGCTGCCAACGCAGGCCCCGCCCGCCGCGCAATGGGCTTTGTTCCAGCTCATTGCCGGCATCCGATGCTCAAGGAAACGGCGTTGTGGTGACTCATGCACCTTCCGCCCCGCCGCAGGTTTCCTTATCTTTCTCCCAAGCTTTCTCCCAAGCAACCCACCTGCACCCTTGCCGGTGCTCCTAAGGACGTGACTGAAATGCCAAAGATGCGCGCAGTAGATGCCATCGTACAGATCCTGCAGAAGGAGAGCGCCACCGAGGCCTTCGGCCTGCCCGGCGCCGCCATCAACCCGCTGTACTCGGCCATGAAGGCCCACGGCGGCATCCGCCACACCCTGCACCGCCACGTCGAGGGCGCCAGCCACGCGGCCGACGGCTATTCGCGGGCCACCGGCAAGATCGGGTTGTGCCTGGGCACCTCGGGCCCAGCCGGCACCGACATGATCACCGGCCTGTACGCCGCGATTGCCGACAGCATCCCGATGCTGTGCATCACCGGACAGGCACCCACCAGCGTGCTGCACAAGGAGGACTTCCAGGCAGTGGACATCGAGTCCATCGCCAAGCCGGTCACCAAGTACGCCTCCACCATCCTGGAGCCGGGCCTGGTGCCGGGCACCTTCGCCAAGGCCTTCCAGATCATGCGCTCGGGCCGTCCCGGCCCGGCGCTGATCGACCTGCCGATCAACGTGCAGATGGCCGAGATCGACTTCGACATCGACGCCTACGAGCCCTTGGCGCCATCCAAGCCGCAAGCCACCCGCGGCCAGGCCGAGAAGATGGTGGATATGCTGCTCGGCGGCAAGAAGCCGATCATCATCGCCGGCGGCGGAGTGATCAACGCCAACGCGAGCGACAAGCTGGTCGAGCTGGCCGAAGAGCTGAACATCCCGGTCTCCCCGACCCTGATGGGCTGGGGCGCCATCCCTGATGACCACCGACTGCAGTCGGGCATGGTGGGCATCCAGACCCACACCAAGTACGGCAACGCGACCTTCCTGGAATCCGACGTGGTGCTGGGCCTGGGCAACCGCTGGGCCAACCGCCACACCGGCGACCTGGAGACCTACCGTGCCGGGCGCAAGTTCATCCACGTGGACATCGAGCCCACGCAGATCGGCCGTGTCTTCTCCCCGGATCTGGGGATCACCTCGGATGCCGGCGCCGCTATCGATGCCATCCTGGAAGTGGTGCGCGAGCGCAACGCCGCCGGCACCCTGCCGGACTACTCGGCGTGGGCCGATGAGGCCACCGCCCGCAAGTCCACCGGGCACCGCAAGACGAACTTCGACAACATCCCGATCAAGCCGCAGCGCGTGTACCAGGAGATGAACGCCGCGTTCGGCCAGGACACCACCTACGTGTCCACCATCGGCTTGAGCCAGATCGCCGGCGCGCAGATGCTGCACGTCTACGGCCCGCGCAAGTGGATCAACGCCGGCCAGGCCGGCCCGCTGGGCTGGACCGGACCGGCCGCCCTGGGCGTGGTGCGCGGCAAGCCGGGCGAGAAGGTCGTGGCCCTCTCCGGCGACTACGACTTCCAGTTCATGATCGAGGAACTGGCCGTCGGCGCGCAGTTCAAGCTGCCGTACGTGCACGTGGTGGTCAACAACTCCTACCTGGGCCTGATCCGCCAGTCGCAGCGCGCCTTCGAAATGGATTACCACGTGTCGCTGGGCTTCGATAACATCAACTCCCCGGAAACCAACGGCTACGGCGTGGACCACGTGAAGGTCGCCGAAGGCCTGGGCTGCAAGGCGGTGCGCATCGAGGATCCAAGCCAGCTGGCTGCCGGATTCGCGCAGGCCAATGCGCTGGCCGAAGAGCACCAGGTGCCGGTCGTGGTGGAAGTGATCCTGGAAAAGGTCACCAACATCGCCATGGGCGCGCAGCTGGATGCCGTCAATGAATTCGAAGACCTGGCCCTGGATGCCGCGGATGCGCCCACCGCGTTGGTTCCGCTGGCAACCTCGGCCGCTGTGGGTGCCTGAAAGGGAAGTCGTCGCTGACCTGCACCCCGCAACGTTGGGCGCGAGGCACCGGTTCACCATTTCGGGTGTGCCTCGCGCCACAACAATCCAGGTTCGGCATAGAGCTGCCGAGCACCAAGAAACCTGAGCTATCAACGAGTAGGAACGCCTCATGAGCATCAACGAAGCTGTCGGACGCGCATCGACCCAAGACACCACCGGAACCACCTTTGACCTGGTGCTGCGCGGGCAGCAAGTGCTGGCCGGGCAGGACATCGCGCCGCGCGAAATCGGCGTGCGCGATGGGAAGATTGTCGCCGTTGAGCCCTACGGCACCGGTCTGTCCGGTACCCGCGTGATCGAGGTGGCCGCCGACGAGGTGCTGCTGCCCGGGCTCGTTGATACGCATGTGCACGTGAACGAGCCAGGGCGCACCGAATGGGAAGGCTTCGAATCGGCCACCAAGGCCGCGGCCGCCGGTGGCGTGACCACCATTGTGGATATGCCGCTGAATTCCATCCCGCCCACGGTGAACCTCGAAGCGCTGGAGATCAAGCGCGAGGCCGCTGGCAAGAACGCCTACGTGAATGTCGGCTTCTGGGGCGGCGCCATCCCGGGCAACAAGAAGGACCTGCGCGAGCTGCACGAAGCAGGGGTCTTCGGCTTCAAGTGCTTCCTGCTGCACTCGGGAGTGGACGAGTTCCCGTCCCTGAGCGTTGACGAGATGGAAGAGGACATGGCCGAACTGGCCTCCTTCGACTCGCTGATGATCGTGCACGCCGAGGACGCCGAGATCATCGACAACTCCCCGCAGCCGGTAGGCGGCAAGTACGCCGGATTCCTGGATTCGCGCCCGCGCGATGCCGAGAACACCGCCATCGCCCAGGTGATCGAACGTGCCCGCACCACCGGGGTGCGCGCCCACGTGCTGCACCTGTCCAGCTCGGATGCGCTGGAAATGATCCGCGAGGCGAAAGCCGAGGGCGTGAAGCTCACCGTGGAAACCTGCCCGCACTACCTGACCTTGCTGTCGGAGGACATCCCCGACGGGGCCACCGCTTTCAAGTGCTGCCCGCCGATCCGCGAGAATGACAACCGCGAGCTGCTCTGGAAGGGCCTGGAGGAAGGCGTTATCGACTGCATCGTTTCGGACCACTCGCCATCGACCATCGATCTGAAGGACGTGGAGAACGGCGACTTCGGTGTCGCCTGGGGCGGCGTGGCGTCGCTGCAGCTGGGCCTGCCGCTGATCTGGAGCGAGGCGAAGCAGCGCGGACTGAAGCTGGAACAGGTTGTGCAGTGGATGGGCGTCAACCCGTCCAAGCTCGCCGGCCTGGGCGCCAAGGGCAGCATCGAGGAGGGCAAGGACGCCGACTTCGCGATCTTCGCTCCAGAGGACACCTTCGAGGTGGACGTGCAGAAGCTTCACCACAAGAATCCGATCTCCCCGTACCAGGGCAAGACCCTGCACGGCGTGGTGCGCCGCTCGATCATTGCCGGCAATGACGTGGACTTCCAGACCCCATCCGGCCAGCTGATCCGCCGCGAGCACTAGGCACTGGGAAATGACTTCGGCATCCTGCAAAAGAGCAGGATGCCGAAGCCTTTTTGCGGGGAATTGCTTCTGATTAGGCACGGCGGAATACCGGAGTTTGGCGCGTATTCATCGCGTGGTTGACGGGTGTCCGGGAAGTCCGTAACAAACGCATATCGATTGCCGTGTCCTGGACCATTCCAGCAACGCAGCCCATAGACTGGCAGCCACGTGGGGATGAAGCAGACGCAACTCTAGATACAGGAATTGGGTATGGACACGATTACTGTTGCATCGGTGCTGACCCAGGAAGTCGAGGACCTGTCCTTGGGCGAGGTTGTCCAGGCGTCGGTAGTCCTCGGCCTCGTGGTCTTGGCCGTGTTGCTGGCCTTCGGCATCAAGACCTATGTCCACTGGCGTCGCCAGTTGAAGAACGCCAAGCGTATCGGAGTTGCCCCGCCAGCTGGTTTCACTTGCCCTGGAAGTAAGGGTAATCAGCATCGGGCACCGCGACTGGACGTGCTCTCAACCCTCGGGGATCTGCGTAGGCCGGAAACCTTGAAACGCAGTTTCGAGGATGGCAAATGACGCCAGCGGTCCGGCCTGCCGCAACGCGGTGGTTAGCCAACGGCGGGATTGGCGACGGCCAGTTCATCGTCACGCTGGATGCTGTCCGCGGTTAGGATCTAGGCATGGCAGAAAATTCCGTTCCTGACTTGCCTCCTGTCAATGCTGAAGCTGCCCAGAAGATGTGGTCCGAGTATCTGGGGAGCAGGGGGATTCCGCTGGCTGATGCGCCGCATCATGTAGCCGAATCGTTCGGGGATAACCCTGCGCTTGCCGATGAGCTGCTACACGAAATGCTGCACGGAACCAAGCGGGCGACTTCATCTCTGGCTAGCGACTACGCCTATTACAACGAACGTGTCCCGCAGCCTGAAGACCACTGCATCGTTTGCGACGGCGACGGTCAGCCGCGAGCAATCTTGCGCGTGCTGTCCGTCGAGCGCGCATCGTTCTTCGAGGTGGATGCCCAGTTTGCCGCAGCTGAGGGCGAAGGTGATCTCTCGTTGGAATACTGGCGCGCAGAACATGAGAAATTCTGGCGCCGTACGCAAAAATCAATTGGTGTCGATTGGAAACCTGAAGACACGCTCCAACCCGGGGGAGAGCTGGTCCTGGAACGCTTTGAACTTTGCTGGCCAATGGAGCATGCCGACTAGCCGGACCAAGTTCGTCACGCCGGCCTGCGGTGAAGAATGCGCAGGCGTAGGGTGGAAGCAGAGGGTTTCCCTATCGTCGAAACCCGGTCACGAAAGGTTGAACATGTCGATTGTCGTCATCAATGCCCTATCGGTTCCCGGCGAAGCCGGACCGGAACTGGAGAAGCGCTTCGCCGCTCGCAAGCATTCGGTGGATTCTTCGCCGGGCTTCGAGGGGTTCAAGCTGCTGCGTCCGGTCAACGGTGGAGACAAGTACTTCGTGTACACCCAGTGGGCCACCCGCGAGGACTTCGAGAACTGGCGCGCGCAGCGCGCGGATGCGGCGCATGCCGGCAACGATGCCAAGAAACCGGTGGCCACCGGCGCTGAACTGCTGGAATTCGAGATCGTAGAACTTTAGGCACTCCCGAATCCAGAAACGTCTCGATGCCATTGCGGTATCGGGGCGTTTTCTGCCTCCAGGATCGGCGACTATCTTTTCCACTTTTCCTGGCGCCGTGCGGAATCGGCCAGTAGTGCCACGCCGAGTCCGATGCACAGCAGGGCACCGAGCAGGAAAGTCATGTCGATGCTTTCGGGACTGGCCTCGCCGTTGAGTCCCGGGTGGGTGGCGATGATTGCCGCGGAAATCGCCGTGCCGAAGGAAGAGCCCACGGTACGCAGCACCTGGTTGAAGCTTACGGAGCTGCCCAGTTCCTGGGTCGCCACGCTGCGGGCAATCAATGCCGGCATCGCCGCGTAGCTTGCGCCCATGCCGATGCCGAAGACCAGCATGCTCAGCAAGATCTCCCAGAGCTCCGCATGGAGCAGCCAGAGCATGGTTCCAGCAGCTGCCATGATGATCGCCCCAACGGGAAGCATGACCTGCATGCCAACGCGCTTTGCCAATACCCGAACCGTGCGGTTGGCGGCCAAGCTGCCTACCGAGAGCGGGAAGATCACAAATCCTGCCCAGAAGACCGGGAGGCTCAGCCCGTATCCTGTTGCGGTATCCGCTTGGGCTACCAGTGACGAGACGGACATGGCGATATACAGTGCCGCGCCCAGGGCGATGGCCGAGATATTGGCCAGGAGGACTTCGCCCTGCTTCAGTGTGCGAAGGTTGATCAAAGGGTGGTCCAGGCGGATTTCCACCCGTACCCAAAGGGCCAGCACGATGATTGAAAAAGCGGCCAGTGCGAGGGTGGTCCCAGAGACCCAACCCCATTTGGGTCCCTCGGATATGGTCAGCAGCAGGGAACCGAGCCCCACCGCCAGCAAGCAGGAGCCGGCGAAGTCGAAGGGGTGCTGCTCTGCGCGGCCATCGGGGCCCGAGGGGACGACTTTCCATACAACGAAGATGGTGGCCAGCACGAATACCGCACCAAACCAGAAGGCGAAGGAGTAGTCGAAAATGCCGGCGATGATGCCGGTCAGCGGATAGCCGATGCCGATTCCGGAGGCAACGGTCACCGACAGGGTAGAGATGGTGTTCTGCGCGTGCTCGGGAGGCACGTAGCGCCGGGCAATGGCGATGGTGACAGGGACAATGCCGTAGGACAGGCCCTGGAGCACGCGTCCGGCAAGAAATACCCCGAAGGTTGGCGCGGCCGCCGCCATGACCGAGCCGACGAACATGGTTGCAAGCGAAGCGAGCAGCAGCCGCTTCTTATGCGGTCCATCGCTGAGTCGTCCCATGATGGGTGTTGCCACGGCGCCGGCCAGGAGATTCACGGTGAGCATCCACTGGGCGGTGGCAACGTCGACGTCGAAGCGCTGGGAAATCGAGGGGACCAGCAGCATTCCCAGCGAGGAGACGATGGCAGTGGCGAGCGCGGCAAAGACCAGCGTCGGCACCAGCGGATTTCGGGCGGTTGCGGTGCGATTCATGGTCGGACCGCCGTGTTGATCTTCTTCAGTGCAGGCAAGGCGGCACGGATCAGGGAAATCTCTTCATCGCTCAGGTTCTCGCCGATGGCTTGCATCAACGCCCTCTGGCCCAGCTGGATTTCATGCTCCAGCTTTTGCCGGCCAGCATCGGTGAGCTTGAACCAGAGCTTGCGCCGGTCGGCTTCATCCCGGTGCCGCTCAATCAGCCCGAGGCCTTCCAACTCCTTGGTGGTCAGCGAGATGGCTTGCTGGCTGACCCCGATGGCCTGCCGCATCCGGGCGGCACTTGCCCGGCCTTCGGTGGCCAGGGTGTGCAAAATGCCCAGCTTGCCCGGGGAAATGGACCGGGCTGTGCGTATCAGGCTCAGCAGCGGCGACAACGCTTCATGCATCTGCTCTGGAAGGTCTGACGGCTCTTGCTCAAATTCCATAGGTACAGAATACAATTAACTTGTACAAGCGTCTTGTGAAAATATTCGTGAGATAGGGCACCGCCCATGGATGGTGGACCGCAAACACAATCCCCGCCTGCATCTGTTGAAAATGCGGGCGGGGATTGCGTTGGTTGATTCTGTTGGCGAAGCGAAGGACTAGTCTTTCGCCTTCACTGCAAGCACCGGGCAGTCGGCCTCGATCAGGATGCGTTGGGCGATGCTGCCCATGAGCAGCTTGCCTACGCGCGAGCGCTTGCGCAGCCCGAGGACGATCAATGCGGCGGAATGCTCCTGCTCTGCCTGGAGGACGAAATCGGCAGCGTCATGGACCGGGCCGTCCTGCGGCAGGATCTGCAGTGGAACCCCGAGATCCAGCAGGGCATCGAGGTCGATGTCCAGATGCTGCTCGGTGATCGGCTCCTTGTCCAGGTTCGCGATCAGCAACCGGTCCTGTGCCTTGTGGGCCTCGGCCAGCCCGCGCCGTATGGCCAAGCGGCCCGCGGGGGTGTCGCTGTAGCAGGCGATGATAGCCATGGTGTTCTCCTAATGGATCTCGGAATCAGAGCCAGTTGGCCAGCAGGCCCTGTGGCAGGTCGATGGGAAGCAATGACGGCAGGGCCAGCATCAGGATGAAGAACACCACCGTGTAGATCATCGTGGTCTTCAGCTTTGCTCGGGCCACGATGAGCAGGAAGGCCGGAACGAAGACCGAGATGGCTGCCAGGTATCCCACCAGCGAGGTGAGCACGAGGAACCCAGCCATCCAGCTGAAAGTCCGCAAGGCGAAAGACGCATCGTTGGTCCACTTGGGGCCCCAAGCCGAGTTGCGGCCAGTGCCCGCTGTGCTGGTTCCAGCCGGATATCCGGTGCCCGGACCGGTGTCCGGCTGGTGGATCGCAGCCGTTGCCTGGGCAGTGCCGGATGGTGCATGCCCTGCAGCTACGGGGACGGCTTCGGCAGGCGCGGTGAGATAGGCTGCGGCCGATACGTTGACCTGCCGGTCCGCGGCCATCGCCGTCTTGCGGGTGCGCAGTTCCAGCGCCAGGAGGATTCCGGACATGATAACTCCGACCCAGCCGACCAGCTGCGGAACAAGTTTCGCATCCGGGGAGTAGCTGGAGGAGAGCAGCAACGATCCGGCGAAGACCAGCAGCAGCACTGCGGCCGCGGCCAGAGACCACACCGAGTTCTTCAGCGGTGCTTCGGCATCCGGAGCGCTGTCCGACTTCGGATCGTCGTCGGCGCCGAGCTTGCGGCGGGAACGGACCCACTTGAAGACGTTCCAGAGGATCGGCAGCACGAGCACGGCGATGAACACCATGGTCCCGGACGCAGCATCCACTCGAAGCCCTCGTACAGGCTGTCGGTCAGGAAGTAGTAGCGCTCCATCGGGATCGCCAGCACGAAGCCGATGAGGAAAGGAGCCCGCGGGAATCCTGTGGACTTCAGCACCCAGCCGGCCACGCCCAGCAGCACCATGACCCACAGGTCGCCCAGCTGACCGCCGTCCTGGAAGGAACCCAGCAGCATGATGACCACCAGGCCGGCGGCCAGGACAGCGAAGGGAACCTTGGTCAGCGAGGAGAGCGGACGCACGGTCAGGAAGCAGAACAGGGCACCAAGCACCGAGGCGATGGCGAAGGCCCAGATGATCATGTACATCAGGTCCAGGTGCTCGTTGATGATGCTCGGGCCCGGCTGGATGCCGTAGGTCAGCAGCATGCCCAGCAGCATCGCCGAAGGCACGCCTCCGGGGATGCCGAACAGGAAGGTGGGGATCAAATCGCCGGCTTCCACCGAGTTGTTCGCGCTCTCCGGCCCGACGATGCCGCGCGGGTCGCCCTTGCCGAACTTGCGCTTGTCCTTGGCGGTAGCCACCGCCTGGCCGTAGGCCAGCCAGGTGCCTGCGGTGGCGCCCACGCCCGGCAGCACGCCGGCCCAGATGCCAATCAGCCCGCCGCGCAGCACCTGGGACCAGTGCCCCAGCCACTCGCGGATGCCCGAGCCCCAGCCGCCGGTTACTTCTACGCTCTGCTGGTCGCCGCGGCGCTGGCTGGCGCGCGAGGCGATCTCGGCCAGTCCGAAGACGCCCAGGGCCACTGCCACCAGCGACAGCCCGTCGCCGAGGAACAGCGAACCGAAGGTGAAGCGCTCTTCCGCGGTGGTCGGCGCGGTGCCGATCATTCCCACCAGCAGACCGGCCAGGCCGGCGGTCAGCCCCTTGATCACGTTGCCCCGGGAGAGCACCGCGGCCAAGGCGACGCCGAGCACCGTGAGCATGAACAGCTCAGGGCTGGCGAAGGACAGGACCAGCGGGCGGGCCAGCGGGATGGCCAAGGTCAGGCCGACCGCGCCGATCAGCCCGCCGGCCATCGAGGAGAGGAAGGCCAGGGACAGGGCGCGCTTGGCTTGCCCCTTGCGGGCCATGGCGTAGCCATCGAGCATCGTCACCGAGGCCGAGGCGGAGCCCGGGGCGCCGAGCAGGATCGCCGACACCGTATCCGAGGTGTGCACCACCGCCAGCGCGCCGATCAGCAGGGCCAGCGCCGAGGCCGGGTCCATGCCGAAGGTGATGGGCAGCAGGATGGCCACGGCGGCGGTGCCGCCCAGGCCGGGGATCAGGCCCATGACCAGTCCCGAGATGACGCCGATGAGCAGCATGAGCAGCATGCTCGGGTCGGCCAGCGAAGCCAATGCGGCCATTGCGGATTCCAGCATTGCTTGCCTCCTTAGTCGATTTCAATTCCGTAGGAGTCCTTGAGCAACGCGGTCACGTAGCCCTTGGTCTCCTCGGTGACGGTGTACGCGTCCTTGACGCGCTGGGAGAGGTTCTCGTCTGCGACGATCGGGTAGCCGCCGAGAACATCCTCGGCCTTGTCGTTGAATTCCTTGTCTTCGGACAGCTGGTGCGCGGACTCGCGCAGCAGCTCGACAGCTTCCTCGGGTGCGTCCTTCGGTGCCCACAGGCCCTTCTGGTAGGTATAGGTCAGGCCCAGCAGGGTCTTGTAGGCCTCCAGCTTCGGCCCGCTCGGCGCCTTGCCGTGCAGCTCCTCGTATACCTCGACGACGGTTGGCGCGTCGGGGAAGTTCGGATCCCGCACGACCTTGCCGTTCTCGTCGAGCTGCCCGAAGGACATCAGCACGGTGGCGGAGCCTTCCTCGGCCAGAGGTTCCACCGCCGAGTGGTAGGAGGAGGTGGTCGAATAGTCGATGTCCACCTCGCCGCGCTGCAGGGCCAGGTTCACCGGACCGCGTCCCTCGAAACCGAAGGTCGCCGAGATGTCGGCTTCGAGCAGGTCGAAGGCGACTAACGTGGTCAGGTCCAGGCCGGTGGCGGTGATGCCGCCGAAGACCAGCGGCTTCTTGCGGTCCACCAAGTCCTTGACTCCGTCCACGCCGGCGTCGGTGCGGGCGTAGATCACCCCGCCGGTGCCGTTGACCAGTACCGGTTCCAGCTTGTCGAAGGAATAGCGCACCACATCGCGGTCCAGCACCCACGGCACCACGGTGGTAGCGGTGCTCACCAGCAGTTCGGTCCCATCATCGGCGGCCGAGCTGGCGAAGCGGTTGCTGCCGGTAATGCCTTCGCCGCCGGCTTCGTTGATCGGGGCGAATCCCGGTTGCCCGGGAATGTCGTGCACCAGTTCCTGGCCGACGAAGCGGGCCCAGGTATCGGTGCCGCCGCCCTCGGCCAGCGGGATGACCATTTCCAGGGTCTCGCCAGCATAGTCGCCATCGGCGGTGGTGGCCGGCGGGTTGAGCAGACCGCCGCCGAGCAGGGTGGCTCCGAGCCCCAGGGCGGCGAATGCCGCCACCGAGGCGAAGACCGTGCGGCGCTTGTGCGGCGGCGGATCATCGAGCAACTGCGCGGACGCAGGGGCGAGCGCTGGTTCGCCGGCCAGCATGGCAGTGGCCTGCACTTCGGGCGGGGCGACCGGGTCGAAGCTAAGTTGCGCCTCGGCCAGCTCGCGGGCAGTTCGGGTGGTTCCGACCGCGGTCCTGCCCTCGATCTCGCGCTGCCAGGTCTGCATCTGCCCTGCAGGGGTCTGCATGCGCAGCACCTCGCCTGGTTCCGCGGAGAGCAGATTGGCGATGATCGTGCCCCGCTTCCGTGCGGCCATGGTCAGCGCGACG
This sequence comes from Glutamicibacter nicotianae, assembly GCF_006539525.1. Classification (GTDB taxonomy): domain Bacteria; phylum Actinomycetota; class Actinomycetes; order Actinomycetales; family Micrococcaceae; genus Glutamicibacter; species Glutamicibacter nicotianae. The sequence goes on from NZ_BJNE01000002.1 coordinate 148,740, forward strand.
CTGCCTGTGATGGCCAAGGCCGGGTGCGGCGCTCCCATGGAGAGCATCATGACCCTGAAATCGCCTTCGTCGCCTTGATCCGCTGCCTGGGCGATGGCCAGTTTCGGGATGGCCCGCTGCGCGGATTCGGCGCTGTCGGACAGGCCCATGGCCACGGCCCCGGCCCGGCGGATCTTCTCCAGCTTTTCGGACTCGGCCAGCGCCTGAGCCGGCCAGTCGGCGAAATCCACGGCATCCAGGCCGGCCTGGGCGGCGCTGATGATGACTACTGGCGCTCCGGCATCGATCAGCGTGGCCTCTGCCTCGAACCCCGGCTGCGTACCGTTGCCGGCTACCTGCAGCGTGCTCAGCGCTTCGCCGGCCGGCAAGAGCTGGCCGGTGGTGCCGCCGGCCGGATCGAGGAAGCCGATCTCCACTGCTTGGCCGGGGAAGGGTACCCCGGGAATGAACTCGGCGGACTGGGTGCCGTCAAGGTTCATGCGTTCGACGAGCAGCTGCCCGGTGTTGGTATTGCGGATGTGCACGGTCACCTGGCCGTCAATGGCATCAACCCAGCCGTGCTTGAGCGCGTACGGAGCGATGACTGCCGAGCAGTTTCCGCAGTTGCTGCCCCAGTCCACCACGGCTTGCTCGATGCCCACCTGCGCGAAGGTATAGTCGACATCTACGCCGGGTTCCTCGCTGGGGCTGAGGATGACGGCCTTGCTTGTCGTCGAGGTTCCGCCGCCGACACCGTCGATTTGGCGCGGGTCAGGAGAGCCGAAGAGGCGCAGCAGCACCTCATCGGCGGTGAAGCCGGGAACTTCGAGCGCACTTCGCTCGAAGACCCAGCATTTGCTAGTACCCCCGCGCATCCAAGTGGCCTTAACCGAGTGTTTCATTGGATTGACCCAATCTATCGATAACGTAGCGCCCGCGTTAGATGTGACGCCGGGCACTTATGCCTGTATCGATAATGAGACAGTCGACACTTAATTAGTAGTTACCCTTAGTTCAATAAATTGAAGCAACACTTAATTCAGCTTTTTTACTAGGAGAAAATGCGCGCCGAGCCGCTGATCGATTCGCGGCAGAGCCGTGCATTTCGTTGAAATTTCCGCAAGAATCCAGCAAATGTGCGCTTGATGAAATATAGTGAAGTTCTACTGCAAGGAGGAACCGTGCTTGATGCCAAGAGATTGCAGATATTGCTCTCCGTGGTCGAAGGGGGTTCGGTCACCGCGGCCGCCGACGAGCTGTTCTATACCCCGTCGGGGGTTTCGCAGCAGCTGCGCAAGCTCGAGGAAGAAGTGGGGCAGCCGTTGCTCCAGCGCCACGCCCGTGGCATGGTGCCCACCGACGCGGGCCATGTCCTGGCGGGCCATGCGCGCGCCATCCTGCAGCAGATGGATGCGGCCATGGCCGATTTGGACCAGCTGGCCGGCCTGAAGAGCGGAAGCCTGAGCCTGGGCACGTTCCCCACGCTGGGCAGCTCGTTCATTCCGCTGGTCATCAGCCGCTTCCGCAAGATGTACCCGTCCATCAAGCTTGATGTGCGCAGTACCCGTCTGCGCGAACTCATTGGCCTGCTCGCCAGGGGCGAGATCTCGATGGGCCTGCTGTGGGAATACGAATGGATGCGGCTCAAGCGCGACGATTTCGAGCTGACTACCCTGTTCACCGAGCCCACGGTGCTCGTGGTCGGCGCCGAGCATCCGCTGGCGCAACTCGAAGAGGTGGATGTGGCGGCCACTGCCCATGAGCAATGGATCGTCCGCGCCAACGAGCACCCGGTTGCCGAGCTGCTGGAGCGCACCTGCAATGCGGCGGGGTTTTCCCCTAAGATCTCTTTCCAGGCCAATGACTACCAGGAAGCCCAGGCGATGGTTTCAGTGGGGCTGGGCATCGCCTTGGCCCCGAAGTCCGCAGTGGTGAACCATCATCCAGGGGTCAAGGTCCTCTCCCTGGGCGAAGCGGCCGCTTCGCGCAGCGTGCTGCTGGCCCAGCGGCGCGACCGGGTCCGCGCCCCTGCGGAAAATGCCTTCCAGACGCTGCTCGTCGACATGGGCAAGACCTGGATCGACTAGCCGAAGACGCGTGCCCGGGCTGGCTGATCCCCGGGATGGTGCCGGCCGCAAAAAATCCTTGACCGGAGTTCCGGAGGTGCTCTAGGCTTCAAGATAACCTGATATACCAGTCGGATATTAAGGGATTCCAGCGGGCCGGACCGTGCTCCTGCGTGCCCTGGAATCCCGCCGAACGGTGCAGGGATCAACTGCCACGCGTCCCGAGCGAGGGGAAACCCCATTGATCTCCAACGAAACCGTCATCAGCTATCTCCACCGGCTTGCCTCTGGCGCCCCGACGCCGGGAGGAGGCGCGGCCGCAGGATTGCATGCGGCGCAGGCCGCGGCCCTGGTCTCGATGGTTGCCGAATTCACCTCCGGGCCGCGGTATGAAGCATTCCGGGAGCAAGCACAGCAGATTGCCCGGCAGGCCAAGGCAATGATGCGCCAAGGGCTCAGCGCCGCCGAGGAGGACGAACGGCTGTTCGGCGCCTTGGGTGCTGCCTACAAGCTGCCCAAGGACAGCGCAGAGCAGAAGTCGCTGCGCAGTGCGGCGATCCAAGACGCCACCATCGCCGCGGCAGCGCCACTGGTGACCACCGTCGAGGCCTCCATTGAGGTGATCAAGCTGGCCCAGCAGCTGCTGCCCATTGGCAACCGCTCGGTTATCAGCGACGTGGCCGCCGCTGCCGAAGCCACGCGGGCGGCCCTGGCCACCGCGTTGGCTACCTTGGAAATGAACATTGGCGCCATCAACAATATCGCCCAGCGGGACCGGCTGGTGCAGGTGGCCAACCAGGCCAGCGAGGCAATCGCCCGCGCCGAAGAGCTCAGTGCCAGCGCCCGGACGGCGGTGGCCGCATGACGGCACGGGACCTGTCCGGAGCGCCGGTGGCCGAAGCGATCCGCCAGCGCACCACGGAACTGGTGGGGCGCCTGGCCGGTGCGGGGGTCACCGCCCGTGTCGCGGTCGTGGTGGCCACCGGCAACGAGGCCACCGCCTGGTATGTGCGCTCCATCGAGCGTGCCGCCGCGCAATTGGGGGTGGAATGCCAGGTGGTGGACTTGGCCGGTGCAACGCACCAGCAGCTGGCCGAAGCCATCACCGCATTGAACGAAGATGCCTCGGTGCACGGCATCATCTTGCAGACCCCCTTGCCACCAGCGGTGGATGCGGCGGCGCTGGTGGCGCTGATCGATCCGGCCAAGGATATCGACGGGGCGAACCCGTTGAGCCTGGGACGGCTCAGTGTTGGCCAGCCGGCATTTGCCCCGGCTACCGCGCGCTCGGTCATCGAGATCCTGGAGCACTACCGGATTCCGCTGTCCGGGCAGCATGTCGCAGTGGTAGGGCGCTCCGCGGTAGTGGGCAAGCCGCTGGCCCAGCTGTTGCTGCAGCGTGATGCCACGGTGAGCATCTGCCACTCCAAGACCGTCGATCTGGGACGAATCACCAAGTCCGCCTCGGTGATCGTGACGGCCGTCGGCAGGGCGAACCTGCTCACTGCCAACGAGGCCGGGGAAACTTCCGTGGTGATCGATGTCGGAACCAATGTCAATGCCGAAGGCAAGCTGGTGGGAGACGTCCATGCGGCCTCGGTGCGCCCACTGGTGCGGGCCCTCAGCCCGGTCCCCGGCGGAGTCGGCACGGTCACCACGGCATTGCTGGTACTTCATGCCGCGCAGGCCGCGGAGGCCAGCTTGCAGCTGGACCCGGCGAAGGGAGCGCACATGGCCGGACGCCGGTAGCTGGCTGGCCGGCGTTCCGGGATCCGCGGCAGGCAAGCCAGCGTGCAGCAGGGGCCGGGATGGCGGAACCGCAATTGCCATGGCGAAGCGACTCACAGGCACGGTGCATGCCGGCGGGGAACAAGAACTGGGATCTGCCGCCGGCTGGATGCACCGGTGCCGCCGCCGCATCATCGATAGGAGTGTCGACGATGCGGCGGCTTTCTGCGTTCCAGCCATTGGCAAGATCCTGCCCAGGCTGGCAGCTGGTTGATCGTTCAGGTGTTCCCGTGCAGAGTATGCACACCTGTTTATGCGTCCAACTGGGTCGCGGGTTGTTCTCGCGTTTGGCGCTGGATTTCGAGACCGGAGGCGGCCTGGCTCGCTGCGACCGCGGTTAGGATGATCCTGTGCTGAACCCGATATCGGCAAGTGCCTTCAGCAGATCCTCTGCAAGGAATGCTGTCGAGAGAGCAACCTGCTGCGGATCGCCGAGGCCGGATTCTGCGCGGCCAGCCATGACCGGACCCGGCGCGTTCGGACCTTCTGCAAAGTTCGAATTCAAGGACTGCAATGCTTCGATGGTTGTGTCGCGACTGACGCTGTCTTCTAGGAGGACGGCGAATCGATCGCGCAGTTCCATAGTTTCGATACTCCGCAGAATTCGGTAGGAGTCGTGTGCATCTTTGTCATTCAGCCGTGTCGGAGTGTCGAGCCTTTCTGTGATTTTGTGGATTTTGGCAACCAAGAGTGCTGCGGGGCCCGCGAGCTTTGCAAGAATACAGCGTGTGTCCCGTGCGTCCAGAGCGCCAATCTCCAAAACATCGAAGTCAACGGTGGTTGCTTCTATGCCTCTAGCCTTTCGGGCCGAGAGCTTGTCATGCGGGGGTATGCGCACACTGCGACGGCTTGGTCCCGCAAATATTTCTGGGACCATCAGGTCAACGGGGATTCCGTCCTTGTCCAGCCATGCACCGGGCTGCGAGCCGGGGAGAAAGCCTGCGCGACGCATGGCTTCCTCCAAAAGGGGATTCTCGCGAAGGAGCCGGGGGTCAAGGGAGAAATCGCTATCCTTGGGCGCTGGTGCCTGAGCGACGTCTAGGTCACCGGTGCGCAAGTAGACCGCCTGTGCGCCATCACGATCAAGGCTTCTCGTTGCTCTTCAAGGGCTTCAAGCGCATTGAGTAATGTTTCGCGCGCAACTATCAAAAGATTCTCAGAATTAGCGCCAGTCTGACTCATGATTTACCAGCCAATCGATTAATTCTTCGGCTTCGCTAGGTGCTCTGCCAGGGCCAGTTAGTAGGTCTGCGGCTACCTGGGCTGGAGCTGCTACGGAAAGTCCGTCCTCGCGTTGTAGAGAATTTCGTGTTAGCGAAGGGCAAGCGGGTTCAGCGAGCAGGACATTTGCACCAGTGTCTGTGGGTCGTAGGCCCCATCGCTTGGCTATTTAAATTGTGTTTTGCGTGTAAGCCATAAGCGAGCGTGCTGGTGCGTAAGATGCCCAAGTGGCCGCAGCAACTGAGCCCGTCACCGCGTACGATGCGGGGTCTGTGTTGCACGCAGCGCTGATCACGCTATCGATTCCACGGGGGCGATCCATCGGGAGACGTTGTTGGTAGTTAGGAACTCATAGTCTGTGGACCAGCGGCGCAGAATGGTTCCCCAGTCCGGAACAGATATAGTGGAATCGCTATTTCGCAAGAGGAGATCTTCTGATTCCAAGAACTCTACGACTCGATATACGGAGCCGGTTGATGCTTGAGCGGAAGCAATGAGATCACGTATTCTCCACGGACCTGGTGCGTCGATCAAGGCGCGAACAACCTGCGCTGCAGGCGAGCCCTTGAGAGTTCCGCGGGGGCGTCCCGGGCCCCGCCAAGGGTCTTGATCTAAACCTTGATCTCGGATAAATAGTGGCGGGGTATCTGACCGGATGTAGATGTTACCTGTTGCATCAACGAATGATAATCCGGCGTTTATGAGTCGTTTTCGCACGGGTGGTGATAGGTAGCGTGCTGCCAGTAGCCCGATATCCCAAAAGTTGCTGTTGCGCGCCGATTCAAGTCTTTCTTGCAGTCTTATTACATTTCGCGGCTCGATGACGCTCTTCGTCTCGCTTGCGACTCTTACTGATTCCCCTGAAGGCGCTGAGAAGTCAAGGAAGGCATCGATTCCAGTATCGGGCCCAGAAGTTGGCTCGGGGGCATCGACGGTCCATCCGGCAGGTAGGCGTTCTTGAAGTGCGCGCGGCACGGTTTCGAGTAGCAGGCGTTCAGTGACGAGATTGGGAAGGTTCTTCGCAACGGGCATGTTCAGGTAATAGCAATATTCCGCAGTCTACGGAAGATGTTGATTGCCTGAACATGCCTGCAAGGCTCGTCGCTATTCGCCGTAAGAAAACGGCAGCACCAGGTATCGGGAAGCTCTTGAACGTCTGAACACGGAATTCGAAAGGGCGAAAGCCTGGGCGCAGTGCGATTCCTGCATCCTACTGAAAGGGGAAATGCCAGAGGACTCGTATATATAGGTATGCGGGCCACTGTTCTGGGTGAACAGCGGCCCGTCCTTTGCGGTGGGTTGCCCTAGCTGGCCGAAGCAGCCAGCGACAGGCCGCGCAGCCGTTCCATCTGCGGATCGTACAGCGGGTCATCGGCCACGGTGGCGGCGATCTGCTTGCCGAAGTACTCGATCGCCACCGCGTCCCCGGTTTCCACCGTTGTGGGCAGCCAGGCGTAGGCGATCGGCTTGCGCACCGTGTAGCCGTAGGCGGCACTGGTAACGTAGCCGGCGGCCTTGCCGTCCACGTAGACCGGCTCCTTGCCCAGCACCACGGAGACGCCGTCATCAACGGTCAGGCAGCGCAGCCGCTTGGTGGCCGCCGCGGCGCGTTCGGCCAGGGCGGCCTTGCCCACGAAGTCGGCGGTCTTGGCGGCCTTGACCGCAAAGCCCAGGCAGGCCTGCTCGGGTTCGTGCTCGCTGGTCATGTCGGTGCCGAAGGAGCGGAAGCCCTTCTCCATGCGCATGGAGTTGAACGCCGCGCGGCCGCCGGCGATGATGCCGTGCTCCTGCCCGGCCTCGAAGAGCACGTCCCAGAGCTTGGCGCTGACATCCGCCGACGCATAGAGCTCCCAGCCGAACTCGCCGACATACGACAGGCGCATGGCGGTAACCGGAATGCCGGCGATGGAGATCTGCTTGGTGCGGAAGTACTTCAGGCCCTCGTTGCTCATGTCATCCGCCGACACCTTGGCCATGACCTCGAGCGCCAGCGGGCCCCACAAGCCGATGCAGGAAGTGCCGGCGGTGATATCGCGCACCGCTGCCCACTTGCCCGGGTTGGCGGCATTGAACTTCTTCGCTTCGCGGTTCAAGTAGGCGACATCCACATTCGAGTTGATGCCGGCCTGGTAGACCTCGTCGGAAAGCCGGGCCACGGTGATGTCGCTGGTAATGCCGCCGGCAGCATCCAGCAGCAGGGTGTAGCTGACCATGCCCGGGGCACGCAGCATGTTGGCGGTGGTCAAGCCCTGCAGCAGCTCGCCGGCTCCGGGGCCGGTGACCTCCACGCGCTTGAGCGGGGTCATGTCGAACATGGCCACCGCGGTGCGGGTCTTCCAGGCTTCCACCGCGGCGATCGGCGAATGGAACTTGGCGGACCAGGCATCGCGTTCCGGTCCGGCCCATTCGGCAGGCAGCTGCTCGAGCAGCGCGGCGTTGGCTTCGTACCAATGCGGGCGTTCCCACCCGGTGCCTTCCAGGAAGAACGCGCCCAGTTCCTGCTGGCGGGAGTAGAACGGGGAGGTGCGCACGGCGCGCGGCGTGGTGCGCGGTTCCAGCGGGTGGCGGACGTCGTAGATTTCCACGAAGTTCTGCTGCGAGGTCTCGCTGACGTATTCCCTGGTCGTCTGAACGTCTTCGAATCGGTTCAGGTCGCAGTCGCCCAGGTCCGTCTTGGAGGTGCCGGTGGCGATCAGCTCGGCCACGGCCTTGGCGATGCCCGGGGCGTGAGTGACCCATACAGCTTCGGCCACGAAGAAGCCGTCGACCTCGCGGGACTGGCCCACCAGCGAGCCGCCATCCGGGGTGAAGGAGAAGATGCCGTTGAAGCCGCGCTGGATCTCGGTGCTGCGCAGATCCGGCAGCAGTTCCTGGCTGGCCTCCCACTCGGCCGCGAAGTCCTCGGGGGTGAAGTCCAGCGAGGAGGGCATGCGCTCGTGGGTGATGTCCTCCGGGCGGTAGGCCGGAAGGGTATCCAGGTCCACCGGCATCGGACGGTGGGCGTAGGAGCCGATGCCGATGCGATCGCCCCACTCGCGGTAGTAGAGGTCGCGGTCCTGGTAGCGCAGGATCGGGCGGCTGGCGCCGGCCGGCAGCTCGTTGACTCCCGCCAGCGATGGCACCGGGGTGCTCCAGGCGAACTGGTGGGCCAGCGGCAGCAGCGGAATCGGCGTGCCAACCATCTCGCCGATCTTCGGTCCCCAGAAGCCGGCGCAGGAAACCACGATATCGGCCTCGAAGCGCTCGTCGCCGCAGAGCACCGCGGTGACCTTGCCGCCGGATTGCTCGATGCCGGTGACGATGGTGCGGTCGCGGAATTCAACGCCGGCGGCCTTGGCGCGTTCCATCACCAGCGCGGTGCCCTTGGCCGCCAGCGCGAGCCCGTCGCCCGGGGTGAACAGCCCGCCCAGGACCTTCTGAGGGTTGAGCATCGGGAACTTCGCCAGGCAGGCGGCCGCGTCGATGACTTCGGCCTGAACGCCGTAGGAGCGGTTCCACCCGGCGCGGCGATGCAGGTCTGCCAGCCGCTCATCCGTGGTGGCGATTTCCAGCCCGCCCACCGGGAGGAAACAGCCGCGTCCGTCGGCGCCCACCAGGCTGGTCAGCTTCTCGATGGTGTACTGCGCGAATTCGGTCATGGACTTGGACGGGTTGGACGAGAAGACCAGGCCCGGGGCGTGCGAGGTGGAGCCGCCGGGAAGGCCCAGCGGCCCCTGTTCGATGACCAGGGTATTGGCGTGGCCCAGGGCGGCCAGCTCATCGGCCAGGTTGGCGCCGACGATGCCGGCGCCGATGATGATGATCCGTGGGGAAAGACGGGACATGGGGACTCCTTTTAAAGGCGTGAGGTGTGGTGGGGCGGAAGGGTGCGTGGCGGCTAGGCGTCGATGACCAGATCCGAGACGGCGGTGGAACAGCAGGGCAGGAACTTGCCTGCCTCGATTTCACGGGCGCGGATGCCGCCCTGGTGGTTCATCTCCACGTCGCCGTCGAGCTTGACGACCTTGCAGGAACCGCACATGCCTTCCTGGCAGTTGGCGCCGATGCGCACCCCGGCCCGCTGCGCGACGCCCAGGATCCGCTCTTCGGAGCTGATCCGGACATTGAGCGCGGAGCGCAGGAAGGTCATGGTCAGCTCGCCGGTGCCCACGGTGGGGAAGGAACTGGCATCGGCGGCCGGGGAACCGGTGCCCGGCGCAGGCTCCGGGGCCAGCGGCGCGGCGGAATCGACGGCGACCAGCGGCTGGCCGGTAGCCTCGATGGTGCCGGTCTCGTCGTAGTCCGGTTCGTAGATGGCAAGCTCCGGAGGCTGGCTTTCGTAGAACTCTTCCACCGATTCGGCCACCTCCTCGGCGATGCCCTCGGCCAGCGAAATCTCCTGCTGGTATTCCAGCAGCGTCTTGCGGTCCCCGGAGAAGAACTCCATGAACACCGAGGTGTCGTCCACGCCAACCTGGCGCAGCAATTCGGTGGCGGAGTTCAGGTAGCCCTCCGGCCCGCAGGCAAAGACCTTCCGTCCGTTGGCATCGGGGGCCACCGCCTCGATCATCTGTGCGGTCAGCCTCCCGGAGAAGCCTTCCCAGTCCGCCGGCTTCTCGCGGTCGCCCAGCGAATAGAAGACCTGGATGCGCGAATCGACCTGTGCGATGTATTCCAGCTCGGGCCAGAAGGCGAAGTCCCCGGGCACCGTGCCGTGGCAGAGCACCACCACATCCGCCTGGCCCGGCAGCGAGTGGATGGTGCGCACCATCGACATGATCGGGGTGATCCCGGCACCGGCGGAAAGGAACAGGTAGCGGGCGCGGCGATCGGAATCGCCCAGGTGGAATGCCCCGACCGGGCCGAGCATGTCCAGCACCATGCCAGGGCGCAGGTTCTCATGCGCCCACCGGGAGACCAGGCCCTTCGGGTCGCGCTTGATCCCGATGCTGAACGTCCAGGGCACGGTCGGAGCACTGGAGATCGAGTAGCTGCGGTCCACCATTTCCTGGCCCTCGCCGTGCACCGGGAAGGCGATGTTCAGGTATTGCCCGGCGCGGAACGCCAGCGGGGCGCCGTCGAGGCGGCGGAAGACGAAGGTCATCAGCCCGCCGGCTTCCTCGATGGTCTGCACGCATTCGGCGAGGAATTCCTGCGGATGCCACGGGCCCAGGGCGCGGGCGGCGCTCGCCGGGCCTTCCTGCGAGCTGAGCACGCGGTTCCACGGCATTTCCATTCCGCGGATGCGCTGCGCGGCGGCGGTGCCGGCCTGCGTGGTGCCAGTGCTCATGCCAGGTGCTCCAGCACGCGCTGGGTGTACCAGTTGATGAACGCCTCCACCTGGTACTCGCTCTTCATGTACGGGCCTGGCTGGTAGGCGGGGCTGGCCGCGCCCTTCTGGCACAGCTCCACAAACGCCTTGTCCTGCAGGTTGGTCTGCTTCCAGGTGTGGGTCAGCTGCTCCAGGTCGTAGTCGTCGCCTTCCACCGCGTCATCGGCCACCAGCCAGGTGGTGCGCACCAGGGTCTGGTGCTCGTTGATCGGGTAGGCGGCGAAGGTGATCACGTGGTCGGATTGGAAGTGGAACCAGCTGTTGGGCTGCAGGTGCATGGAGCAGCGGCCCAGCCGGAAGTCGCGCAGCACGCCGAGCAGCTTCTTGGACAGGCGGTGCCCGTCGGCGGAGAAGGATTCGCCGTCGCCGTCCAGCGACTCGCGGGAAATGCGGATGCCCGCCACACGGGTGTCCAGCTGCTCGACGACCTCGTAGGGCATGCCATAGCGGCGGCAGCGTTCCTCCAGATCCGCCTGGGCCTTCTGGTTGCGCGCCCAGACCTCTTCCAGATGCGGCGGGACGGTCTCGTCGCTTAAGCCCCAGGTGGGGAACAGCGAGCAGGCCAGCTCCGGGTGCCCGTCGCAGTGGTAGCACTCGCGGTTGTTCTCCATCACCAGCTTCCAGTTGCCTTCCTCGATGATGTCCTGCTGGTAGGCGACCTTGGTGCGGGAGATGTCGTGCGGCGCGAGATAGGGCTCGAAGATTTCGGCGACCTCGTCGAAATCCGCCGGCGGCTCCTGGGCCAGGGACACGAAGATCAGCCCGGCGTGGATCCGTCCGTGGGCGCGCTTGAGCGCGAAGCAGTTCTTGTCGAAGTCGCCTTCGCCCGGGGCCGAGGCATGGATCAGGTCCCCCTCGGGGGAGTAGGTCCATGAGTGGTAGCCGCAGACCAGGTTGCCGGTGCTGCCCGAGGCGGCGGTCAGCACGCGGGCGCCGCGGTGCCGGCAGACGTTGTGCAGCACGTTGACCCCGCCGTCGTCGGTGCGCAGCACGATCAGCGAGTGCGGGCCGTAGTCGAGGGTGACGTAGTCGCCGGGCTCGGGGATTTCGGCGATGCTCGCGGCGAAGAGCCAGTGGGTTCCGAAGATGGCCTGCATCTCGACATCGAATACCGAGCGGTCGGTATACAGCGGGGCCTCGAGCGAATAGCCCTTGCGCCGGTTCGCGAAGAGCTCGGTGATCTCGGCGAGCTGCTCATGGCTCATCGATGAAGCAAGTTTTCCGCGCGTGGTGTGCGGCGCGCTGGCCGAAGCGGTCATCTGGTACTCCTAGGGGCAAGACGCGCCAGGCGTCCTCGGGATGTGGATTTTCGGTGAACTTGTGAGGCGAGTCACCGCATGAGTCGAGACTAGGAAGAAATCCCCTGCAAGAAAAGCGCAAGAAATTGGATCAAACCGTGCACAATTAGTGCATGATCGATCCACGCTTCTCCACCCTGCGGGTTTTCTCCTCCACGGGCTCCGTGGCCCGCACCGCGGAACTGACCGGATATTCGCCCTCTGCCGTCTCCGCCCAGCTGCGCGAACTGCAGCGCTCGCTGGGCATCAAGCTGATCGCCAAGGAGGGGCGCGGGGTGCGGCTGACCTCTGCCGGCCAGCAGCTCGTTTCCGGAATCGACTCGATTGTGACGCAGTGGGAGCTGCTGGCCGCCTCGGCGCGGTCCGCGTCGGGCCAGCTGCAGGCGCATTTCGGCCTCGGTGGATTCTCCACCGCGGCCGCGCAGCTGCTCGCCCCGCTGGCCGCGAGCTTGCGCGCCACCCGGCCTGAGGTCGAGGTCCAGCTGATCGAGGCGCAGCCGCAGCGCTGCCTGGATCTGCTGCTGGCCGAGCGCATCGACCTTGCGGTGATCGTGGCCAGCCAGGCCCCGGGCGGCGGCGGTGCCAAGGACCGCTTCGAGCAAACCGTGCTGCTCGATGACCCGCTGGATGTGGTGCTGCCCGCGTCGCACCGGCTGGCGCAGCGCAAGTCCGTGGCCCTGGAGGACCTGGCCGATGACCCGTGGATCTCCGAATCCGGGCAGTCGGTCTACCGGGCACTATTCGTCGCGGCCTTCACCTCGCTGGGGGTCACCCCGCACATCGCACACGAGGCGGTGGAGTGGGAAACCATGATCGCCTTCATCGGCGCGGGCCTGGGCGTGGGTCTGCTGCCGCGCCTGGCGACCCTGGGCCACGCGGATGACGTGGTGCGCCGCCGGATTTCAGGGGCGGCCAAGCCCTCGCGGCGCATCGTCGCGGTGACCCGCAAGGGCAGCCGCGGCTCGCCGCTGATCGAGGAATCGCTGGAAATTTTGCAGCGCACCGCCGAACGCATCATTTCCCAGCGATCTGCCGAGGAATTGGACGGGTAGCGGACGCCGCAAAAGCCTGCCGGAGGGGGAGGGATTTCAAACCGGGCTATTGACATGGATCACGCTCCATGCGCAGACTTGGGCACATCCAATTTGGTATCCAACTGATATTTCAAGGGAGAAGTGCGCCATGGGCAACTTGGCAGTGAGCTATGCCGGAGCCGGCAAGGTCGAATTGATCGACACCCCGTACCCCGAATTCGAATTGAAGGACGGTCCCGGGGTGCACCCGGCGAACGTCGGGCGGCAGGTGCACCACGGGGTCATCCTGCGCACCATCGCCACCAACATCTGCGGCTCGGACCAGCACATGGTCCGCGGCCGAACCACCGCCCCGGAGGGCCTGGTCCTCGGCCACGAGATCACCGGCGAAGTGGTGGAAGTAGGCCGTGACGTGGAGTTCCTCAAGGTGGGCGACGTCGTCTCGGTGCCCTTCAACATCTCCTGCGGCCGCTGCCGCAACTGCAAGAGCGGCCAGACCGGCATCTGCCTGAACGTGAATCCCGACCGCCCGGGCTCGGCCTACGGCTACGTGGACATGGGCGGCTGGGTGGGCGGCCAAGCGGAGTACGTGCTGGTGCCTTACGCGGACTGGAACGCCCTGAAATTCCCTGACCGCGACCAGGCCATGGAGAAGATCCTGGATCTGGCCATGCTCTCGGACATCTTCCCCACCGGCTACCACGGGGCGATCGGCGCCGGGGTCACCGTCGGCTCCACGGTGTACGTCGCCGGTGCCGGGCCGGTGGGCCTGGCCGCCGCCACCTCGGCACAGCTGCTGGGGGCTGCCACGGTGATCGTCGGGGATTTGAACGCCGACCGGCTGGCCCAGGCGCGCAGCTTCGGCTGCGAAACCGTGGATGTCTCGCTTGGCGATCCTGCCGGGCAGATCGAGCAGATCCTGGGCGTGCCCGAGGTGGACTGCGGCATCGACGCGGTGGGCTTCGAGGCCCGCGGCCACGGGCATGATGCCGGGAAGGAGCAGCCTGCCACGGTGCTCAATTCGCTGATGGAAATCACCCGTGCCGGCGGCAGCCTGGGCATCCCGGGACTCTACGTCACCGGGGATCCGGGCGCCACCGACGAGGCGGCCAAGGTCGGTTCGCTGTCCATGCGCTTCGGCCTGGGCTTCGCCAAGTCCCACACCTTCGTCACGGGCCAGTGCCCGGTGATGAAATACCATCGCGGGCTGATGCAGGCGATCCTGGCGGACAAGGTCTCGATTGCCAAGAACGTCAACGCCACGGCCATCGGATTGGACCAGGCCCCGCAGGGCTACGCGGCCTTCGACGAGGGTGCCGCGCAGAAGTTCGTGCTCGACCCGCACGGCCTGATCAGCGCCTGACCGGCCGCGCAACCGCTGCCCGCCCGGCGGACCGGGAACCATTCCCGGCCCGCCGGGCGGCCTACCGGCCTTGGCCTTGAGCCAGGCCATCTCGCCGGCCCCGGCACCATTTAACGAGCAACCCCGGGACCCCGGCTGATTCGGCGCGCCCGCATGCCGTTGCCTGCGTGCCTCCTCTTGCCTTGATTGAAGGAAATCCACATGAAACGCACTGAGCAACCCGTGAACGATCTGGTCAGCGAGCTGCACTCGGCTCGCCGGCGCCGCCCTCGAAGGTATCTGGCTTCCGGCACCGACTACTGGGTCTTCGGCATCGCCGGAGTCCTCGCACTGGCCTTCATCGCCTGGGGCTTCGCCTCGCCCGCCGGACTGGGCTCCGCGGCAGGAAAGGCCTTGGACTGGGTCATCACGAATACCGGCTGGGTCTTCGTGATCGCCGCGACGGTGTTCACCGTCTTCGTGCTGGTGGTCGCGGCCAAGAGCTTTGGCCGCATTCCGCTGGGCAAGGACGGGGAGAAACCGCAGTTCAGCACCGTCTCCTGGATCTCGATGATGTTTGCCACCGGCATGGGCATCGGGCTGGTCTTCTACGGGGTGGGCGAGCCGCTGTACTTCTACATGTCCCCGCCGCCGGAAACCGTGGGCGGGCAGACCTCGGCAGCGGTGGGCACCGCCATGGGCACCACGATGTTCCACTGGACGCTGTTCCCCTGGGCGATGTACGCGATTGTCGGGCTGGGCATGGCCTACAGCAGCTTCCGGCTGGGCCGCCCGCAGCTGTTCTCCTCGATGTTCAGCTCGATCTTCGGCGAGAAGGTGGTGCACGGCTGGGGCGGGAAGACGATCAACATCCTTGCCATCTTGGCCACGCTCTTCGGTTCGGCCTGCTCGCTGGGCCTCGGTGCGCTGCAGATCGGCGGCGGGATCCAGTCCGTCGGGCTGCTGCCCTCGGTGGGTTCGGGGATCCTGGTGCTGATCATTGCGGTGCTCACCGCCATGTTCGTGGCCTCGGCTGTGTCCGGAATCGAGCGCGGCATCCAGTGGCTGTCGAATATCAACATGGTGCTTGCGGTGATCCTGGCCCTGGTGGTGTTCATTGGCGGTCCGACGCTGTTCATCCTGAATGTCATCCCCAATGCGGTGGGTTCCTTCATTGCCGACCTGCCGGAAATGGCATCGCGGACCGCTGCCTCCGGCGACGGGGACATGGCCGCCTGGCTGTCTTCCTGGACGATCTTCTACTGGGCATGGTGGGTTTCCTGGACCCCGTTCGTGGGCCTGTTCATCGCGCGGATCTCGCGCGGGCGCAGCATCCGCCAGTTCGTCACCGGCGTGCTGCTGGTTCCTTCCACCGTCACGCTGATCTGGTTCGCGATCTTCGGCGGCGGCGCCATCGGCCTGCAGGAGCGGGCCGAGCGCAACGGGGACATGGGCCAGGCGCTGGCCAGGATGGTGGACGGGGCACCTGACATCGACTTCGACTCGGTGCTCTTCGAGCTGCTCGGCGCGCTGCCGTTCCCCGAATGGTTCTCCATTGCGCTGATGGGGCTGACCGTGGTGCTGATTGCCATCTTCTTCGTTACCGGGGCGGACTCGGCATCGATCGTGATGGGTGCGCTCAGCGAGCGCGGTGCCGAGGACCCGTCGAAGAAATCGGTGGTCTTCTGGGGCGTTTCGGTAGGCGCGGTGGCGGCGGTGATGCTGCTGGCCGGCGGGGACCATCCGGCGGAAGCATTGAACGGGCTGAAGAACATCACGATCGTCTCGGCGCTGCCCTTCGTGCTGGTGATGCTGCTGCTCTGCGTGGCGCTGTGGAAGGACCTGAGCCGCGATCCGCTGGTGCTGCGCGGCAAGGTGGCCATGGAGGTGCTGGAACAGGCAGTGGATGACGGCATCGACCGCCACGAGGGCGAACAGTTCTGCCTGATGACCAGGGAGAACTCGATTGTCGCAGCCTCGGCGCCGGAAGCCGAAGCAGAAGAGCCGGAAGCACCTGTGGATGAGCCGGCGGACGATGGGCAACAGGCCGAGGCGCGCGAAGTCCGCCAGCACCCCGATGCGGATCTGGAACCCGAGGGTGCCGGACGCTAGCGTGACTGCCGCGTCCCGGAGCTGCGGTTACGGGGCGCGGCGCAGTGCCTGCTCGAAGTGGTCCACATGCTCGGAGACCAGCCGCGAGGCCAGCTCCGCGTCGCCGTCGAGGATGGCGCGCAACAGGGCTGAATGCTCGGAAATGTGCTCGGCGATGGGCGGCATCTGGTCGATGACCAGGCACCAGATCCGGGTCACCAGGTTATCCAGGCGCACCAGGGTTTCCTCCAGATGCTTGTTGGCCGCGGCCTTGTAGATGAGCCGGTGGATGTGCACATCGAGCAGCAGCAGCGAACGCTGGTCCAGCGCAGGGTCCAAGGCATCGATCTGCTGCAGGTAGCCGGCCAGCTCCTCGCGGATCAGCGGGTCCTTGTTGGCCGCCGCGTTGCGGGCGGCCAGCGGCTCGAGCACCTGGCGCATCTCGGAGATGTAGTTCAGCTCGTGGAAATCCACGGCCGTGGCGAAGGTGCCGCGACGCGGATAGGACACGACCAGGTGGTCGGTTTCCAAGCGCTTGAGTGCTTCGCGCATCGGGGTGCGCCCGACGCCGAGCTCCTCAGCCAGCTGCGGCTCGTGGATCGGATGGGTCGGCGCGATTTCCAGCAGCACCAGCCGGTCGCGAAGTGCGTTGTAGGCGCGATCGGCCATCGAGCCTTGCTCCGTGGCGGTGCTGGTCAATCCTGTGGGCCTTGGCATATCGCTCTCTTCATTGCTCAAAAATCATTTGCCGACACACAAAGAGTATCGCCCCGGCTCCGAATTGGGCGCTTATCCCGCACAAATGCGCCTAATACGCCGTGCCCCGCCGGTCGGCAACAGAGCTGAAAACCTGTTTGGAACCCTGCAGAAATACGGCAGGAAAAGTCATTGACGCTGTGCTGGGGCACACATAGTATTGTGATCAGCAACTGATATATCAGACACTGTCCGAGGGATGCCGGGCATGCCAGCATCCACTTTGAAGGACAGTGCAAGGCGCGGATACCCGGCAGGAAAACCCCTGGCCTGGCGGCCCGGATTCCGCGGGGCAACGCGGGCAAGCGGGCGCATTGCGCGACCGTATTCCTTTCATCTGAAAACCACACGAGCCATGGCGAAGCTATAGCCATCTCGGCGAAACCAAGGAGCGGCACGATGACCGAACCGAACAACAAATACGTCCTGACCCTCACCTGCGCCGAGCGCCCGGGCATCGTGCATGCGGTCACCGGTCTGCTGCTCAAGCACCACGGCGATATCCGGGAGCTGAAGCAGCATGATGACCAGCGTTCGGGAACGCTGTTCATGCGCATCGAGTTCGAAGTCGCCGAGTCGAAGGAAATTGCCGCGGAGGTCGCGGAGCTCGAAGCGAGCCTCGGCCAGCTTGCCGAAGAGCACGAGGCTACCTGGGGGCTGCGCCCGACGGGCCAGAAGAAGCGCGTGGTGGTGATGGTCTCCAAGTTCGGCCACTGCCTTCACGACTTGCTGTTCCGCGCCCGGATGGGGGAGCTGCCGGTGGAGATCGCGGCAGTTGTCTCCAACCACCCCGATCACCGCCAGCAGGTCGAGTGGAACGGGATCCCGTTCTTCCATATTCCGGTCACCGCTGAGACGAAGCCCGAGGCCGAGTCCAAGCTGATGGACCTGGTGGAGCGCTTCGAGGTGGATCTGGTGGTCCTCGCCCGCTACATGCAGGTGCTCTCCGATGACCTCAGCCGCAAGCTCACCGGCCGGGCCATCAACATCCACCACTCATTCCTGCCCTCCTTCAAGGGCGCCAAGCCCTACCACCAGGCGTTCGAGCGCGGCGTGAAGACCGTGGGCGCCACCGCGCACTACGTGAATTCCGAGCTGGACGAGGGCCCGATCATCACCCAGCGGGTCCAGGAAGTGGACCACAGCTTCGAGCCCGAGCATCTGGTGGCCGCCGGCCGCGACACCGAGTGCAAGGCGCTGTCCGACGCGGTGCGCTGGCACTGCGAAGACCGTGTCTTCCTCAGCGGCTCGCGCACCGTCGTGCTGCGCTAGCGGCGGCAATTCCTGGAAGCCAGCCACGTTGCCATCGCGACGTGGCTGGCTTTCTGTGCCAGGGGGTCTTCTTGTGGCCGGCAGACCGGGGACTCAAGCTGACACGTTCTGCTGGTAGACGGCCAGGCCCAGCGACAGGACGGTCAAGGATTGGGCATCATTCAGATCCATGTCCAGCAGGGATTCGAGTAGTCCGAGCCGCTGGTAAAACACCGACCGGGAGAGCTGGCAACGGGTAGCCGCCTGGGATCGGTTGGTCGGTGAAGCCAAATAGGCCTTCAGGACCCTCAGGCATTCGGTGCGCCGGGCAGGATCCAAGGCCAGGATTGGCGCGAGCACCTGCTGCGGCAGGCGCTGCATTGCCGGTTCATGGCGCAGTTCATGGGCAAGCAGTGCCAGTGGATACTCCTCGGCCAGCACAACAGGCTGGTTCGCAGCCAGGGACAGTTCGCATCCGCCGATGGCTTGCCTGATGGAATCTGCAAGCAGGCCGAAGTCATTGACGGCCGCACCCAGATAGAGCGGTCCGTCAAAATATCCGGCCACCTCATCCAGGTGCAAGGTCTGGGGCCAGTCTGGCGGCAGTTTGCCGGGGATAGCGGAGAAGAAGCCGAAGAGCTTGGACGCGGGCGCATTCCGGGCACCGATCACCGGACGCAGATCCTTGCCGATAGTGCGCTCGATCTGCCTGGCTGCTGCTCTCAGGTCGGCGCACGAGGCCAGCGGGATCGCGAAACCACGCAGCTGCCGGTGGCGCACCGGGAACCCGGAGGCTTCGAATTTCCCGGCGAGCAGGTCCGAGTCCGCGTCCTTTCGCAGCATCAGGTCGTCAAGCAGTTCGCAGGCCGTATCGAAAGCCAACGAGGCAGGTTCCTGTTTGCGCAGGAGCTCGGTGCCCAGCGCAATGCCCGCCATTGTCAGTACATGCAGGGATCCTGCCGGATGAGTGGCAGTGTCCGGGGCGATCAAAGAACCGAAATGCCTGCCATGGATCTGCACCGGGATCACCTGGCGTCCAGCATTGCCTGTCACGTGCAAGCTGCGGGAACGGTCTTGCCAGTGCTCGAAGAAGTCCACGGGCACCGGAACGGCGCTGGCATGGCGCAGCACGTTGTAGCCTGAATCCTCCAGCACCACCGTGGCATTCAGCAGCCTGGCGCAGTCCCGGAGTATGGTTTCGGCCGGAGCGCCGAGCTGCATCAGCGCGGTGAAATGGGCGGTGACCTCGCCGCCGGCCTCGATGCGCCGGGTCTGGGAGGAGAAGAGCAGCTGGTGCAGTGCCTCGGTGATCTCCACAAAAGCCACTGGTTCGTGCAATGCCACCAGCGGGAAGCAATGCTCTTTGCAGGACTGGATGAGCGCCGCCGGAACTGCGGGGCAATGGTTGCCGAGCTCTAGCAGCAGGCCGGCGGATTCCAGCTCGACCAATTCGGCCACGTACTTCTCGAAGCAGGTTTCTGGACCCCACCCGATGCCAGTGGTCAGCACCAGTTCCTGGCCGCGCAGGTAGGTCCTCGGATCCGAGTTCTCCAGCACGTGGACCCAACCAATGTGACGGTTCAATGACGACTGATCGGCAAAGACCTGCGGATTGCCGGCCAGTACTGCGGGCAGCTGGAGCAGCTGTTCCATAGTGGCAATCGACTGCTCCGGACAGTCTGTCCGGACATCGCGTGTTTTCCCGACAAGTGTCACTGTTGATCGGCCTCCAGCTATGCAAAACTGTCAATCACATGGATCTATAGTGATTCGCTTCACACAATACAGAGTGTTTGGCTTTTAGGGGGAATGCGTCGATGTTTGGACTTCCGGCGTTCACGACCATGGTCATCATCGGGGTTCCGGCCCTCTGGGTGATCTATACCGGAGTTTTCCTGTGGCTCAGCCGCGGCTGGAAGCATGAGGATGCGGAGGAGCAGCGATGAGCTTCGAGATCCTGTTCCTGGTCATCTATTTCGTCGCCATGGCAGGCATCGGCGTTTGGGCGATGAAGCGCGGCAAGCAGGATGCCGAGGGCTTTCTGCTGGGCGGACGCAGCCTCGGCCCGGGAGTCACCGCACTTCGCCTGCAAAGCTCATCCATGTCCGGCTACATGTTCATTGGTGCTGGATCCATGGGTTATACCCAGGGCTATTTCAGCATGTGGTACGCGCTGGGCGACCTGGGCGGCGGCATCTTGAACCTCTCGGTCCTTGGCCGGCGCATGCGCAAGCTGTCCCAAATCCTGGGATCCATCACATCCATCGAGTACCTGGAGCACCGCTACCCCTCGAAGTGGATCCGGCTCATCGCCGCTCCCGTGGCGCTGTTCTGCATGTTCTTCTACGTCCTCGCGCAGTTCATCGCCGGCGGCCGCGGACTGGAGATGGTCTCCGGAGTCTCCTTCCCGGTGGCCCTGGCCATCGCCATCGGCGTGATTGTCCTCTACACCTTCCTCGGAGGCTACCTGGCTGTGGCCTACACCGACTTCGTGCAGGCCATCATCATGGTGGTGGGCATGGTCTGGATCCTGGTTGCCACGCTGATGGCAGTCGGCGGTTTCACCAAAGGCAACGAGGCAGTGGGCGAGATCAACCCGAACCTGCTGACCATGTGGGGAGCGGACCTGGGCTACCAGGGCCAATGGGGAGTCATCCTCGGAGCGCTGCTGGTCTTCTCGATCGGCTACATGGGGTGGCCGCACGTGGTGGTCAGCCATATGGCCATGAAAAAGCCATCGGTAGCACGCACCGCAGGTGTCTACTCATTGATCTTCAACCTCCTGTTCATCCCCGGCCCCTACCTCGTGGGCATGTTCGCGCTGATTCTGCTGCCGAACCTGGCCAACCCTGAAACCGCAATTTTCGAGGTCGCCGATGCCGTGTTGCCGACCTTTGCCGTGGGCATTGTCATGGCTGCCATCATGGCAGCGATCATGTCCACCGCCGATGCGCTGCTGCTGCAGGCGGGAACCATTGCCAGTCAGGACATTTACGCCCGGTTCATCAACAGGAAGATGAACGATGCGCAGATGGTCTGGGTCTCCCGGATCACTGTATTGGCCCTGGCGATCATCGGCTATGCCATTGCCGCCTTTGACCCGCCCGCTGTCGCCGCCGTGGTCATCTTCTCCACCACCGTGCTGGGCAGCGCTTTCGTTCCTTCCTACATCTGCGCAGTGTGGTGGAAGAAGGCCAACGCTGTTGGGGCCATTTCTTCGATGATCGCCGGCACCTTGGTTTCGGTGCTCTGGCAGGTTTCCGGGGCCCCGGACGCTACGGGCATCGATCCGATGGTCACCGGCATTCTGGCATCCACCGCAGCGATGATTATTGGCAGCCTAGCCAGCCAGAAGTCGCATCCGGTGCCGGAACATATCGGACGGGCGCTGGATGAGACCGCGAAGATCGGGCCGATTCCGAAGAAGATGCTCATAGACCAGGACGCCCTGCTGGCCAGCCAGGCTGAAATGGCGGGTCGCCATGAGTGAACTTGTGCTGCGCACGCTGGTCGATGGCCAGGATGCGCAGCGCATCCTCGCCGCCAAGGCGCCGGGGCTGGCGGTCACGTCGGCCAAGCTGCGGCATCACCCCTTCGCGGGGTTCGTCTTCGAGGTTCCGCAACTGGCCGGGCGAATCGCGCAAGCGCATGCTTTGGTGGACTACTACTCGGGCAAGGCCTTTGTCACCGACCCGTGGCAAGTCCAGGACGCCCAAGCTGGCCAGCGAATGGACCTCGTGGCGGATCCGAAGTGGAACACCATCGATTTCGACACTGCGCGCGAGCGGGCCAAGGCTTTGCTGTCCACCGCGGTGCTGCGCCGTGCCCGGCTGGCCTGGCGCGGTGGAATCCGCGAAACGAGCAGTGTCGCCAAGGTCTGGAAACCCAACTGGGTGATCGAAGCGAAGCTGGAAGGAAAGTCCTACCGCATCATGGTGGATGGACTGAACGGCGGCTACTTCTTCATCGGAAGTTGATGCCGGAAACGGCGCGTATCGCCTGCATGACCCAAGATTCCACCCCCACCCCATCACAGGAAGACACTGGAGATTCAATGAAGAATGATTCAAGGCAGTTCCCCGTCCGGATGCTGAAAAAGGGCACCTGCATCGTTGCTGGCTCGGCACTGTTTCTCGGCTTGGGGCTGGTCCCGGCCAACGCCGTGGGCAACGGACCCGATTTCAACGGAAACGAAACCATCAACACCTCGATCCTGCACACGCACGAATCGATGGCCGCCGAACTTCAAAAGCAGGATGCCAAGCAGCCGGCGATGGAACTTGAAGTCATCGGCCAATCGGTCAAGGGGCGCGATCTGTTTCTTGCCAAATACCTCTCCGACCCGGACAACCCGACGATCATGTTCCTCACCCAGCAGCACGGCAACGAGCAGCTGACCACCGAGGGAACTCTGGAAGTCATCAAGCACCTGGGCAGCGGCCGGATGAAGGGCGTGCTGGAGAACGTCAACATCCTGATTGTGCCGATGCTGAACCCGGATGGCGCCATGGGAGATGTGGATTTCCCGCTCGATGACTACATCGCTTCGGGTGACCGC
Source organism: Glutamicibacter nicotianae (assembly GCF_006539525.1). GTDB lineage: Bacteria > Actinomycetota > Actinomycetes > Actinomycetales > Micrococcaceae > Glutamicibacter > Glutamicibacter nicotianae. Next base: position 171,435 of record NZ_BJNE01000002.1, read on the forward strand.
CACCTGACTCGTTACAACGCGAATAACCAGGATATCAACCGGGACCACGTCGCCAAGACCCAACCTGAAATCCAGGCGCTGCACAACAACGTGCTCTCCACTTACGACATCGACTACATGATCGACCTGCACCACCAGGGCGCTCGCTCGGCGGTGGACGGCAAGCTGGTTTCCGGCTCGATCCTCTACCCGACAACTCCGGATGTCTCTGAAGAAGTCCGTGAAGGCTCCAAGCGGCTGGGCGCAGTGGTCTACCAGAATGTGGACCGGACCGGTTGGGGCCATTTGGGCAAGTACGTGGGAGGAACCGCGAACACCATTGCGCGTAATGGCATCGCGGCTGAATACGGCATTTCCACGCTGCTCTTCGAAATGCGCGGAATGAGCGACCACAGCAATCCGGATTATGTGCTGGGGCAGAAGTCGAATGGCTACCTGCGTCAGCAAACCATCCTGACCTTGGAAAGCACTATCAAGGCGGTAGCCGACGGTTCCGTGGAAACCATCGATACCTCTATGTGGGACAGCTTGCCCGAGCAGGAGCGTCTGCCAGGCGAAGCGGACGACGAGTAGCTGGAACGGCCAATGGCGGACCCTTGAAGGTCCGCCATTTGCCTGTCTGGAGCAGGTTATCTAGTTGTAGTTCGGCCGATTCCAGCTTCGAAGATCAGAACCGTTCCCCGCGAGCGGAACGGCTGGTTGGCTTGCCGCTTACAGCGGGCGGTAGAGCAGCGCGCCGACCACCGCGATGACCAGGATGACCAGCGTGGACAGCAGCGCCAGGACCAGCGAGCGGCCACCGGATTTCACGATCGACTTCAGGTGCACGCCCAGGCCCAGGGCGAACATCGCCGCGGCCAGCAGCACGGTCTGCGCGGTGGAGGCCAGCTGCAGCAGCGACTCGGGCAGGATGCCGGTGGTGCGGATCAGCATGGCGACCAGGAACAATGCCACGAACAGCGGGATGATCGGCGGGCGCTTGCCGCCCTCGATATGGTGCTTGCGGCTCATGTAGAGAGTCAGGCCAGCCATAATCGGCGCGAGCATGACCACGCGTGCCAGCTTGACCGTCACGGCCACGCCCAGCGCGGTGGCGCCCACGGCACCGCCGGCGGCCACGACCTGGGCCACTTCGTGGGTGGACGCGCCGATCAGCACACCGGTGCTGGTTTCGTCCAGGCCCAGCAGCGCACCCAGTGCCGGGGTCAGCGGGATCATCAAGGTGCCGAAGAGCACCACCAGGCCGATGGCCGTGGCCACTTGGTCCTGCTTGGCGCGGGTTGCGCCCTCTGCGCCGGCCACCGCGGCCGCGCCGCAGATGGAGAAGCCGGCGGCGATCAGCAGGCGCTGGGGCAGTTCAATGCCCATGCGCCCGCCGATCCACACGGTGGCCAGGAAGGTCACGCCCACGCAGAGCACCACGATGGCCAGCACGCCCGGGCCCAGGGCCAGGATGGCGCCGAGCGAGAGCTGGAAGCCCAGCAGCACGATGCCGGCGCGCAGCAGCTTCTTCGCGGAGAACGCCACGCCCTGCGCGAAGACTGCGGGCACCGGTGCCAGGTTGCGCCACAGCGCGCCGAGCAGGATGGCAATCAGCAGCGCGCTCATCCCGGGGATGAGCTTCGCCGCGGCCAGTGCCACGCCGCCCATCACCAGGCACAGGAGGATGCCGGGCATGAATCCGCCTACACGCGTCGACAGTGACGGCTTGGGCTCGGCGGAAGTCGGGGTTTGGGTTCGCTGTGAATGTTCAGGGGCCATGCTTTTGACTCTTCCATGACTGGCCAGTGAGCAGTGAGGCCCACTTGGCTATCACTGTCATATCACATTCATATGGCCCGAGGCTTGTCGTATGGGCATCCGGGCTTAGTGCACCGAGTCCCGTCGAATCGTTGCTCCTAGTCGTCCAGAATGCGCAGGATGTGATCATGCTGCCAGACGCGCTTTTTGCGCAATCCTGACTTCTCCTTCGCCGCGGGCGCCAGTGGTGCTTTGCTGAGCAGCGGACAGGAATCTCAATGCGGTCGTCGCTGTCGTTGTGCTTCATCGCTTCGTGCATCCTAGGTGATAGTTAACGACTCGCCTTACTATCACTTAGTCTTCTGCGGATGCGAGTACTGGTACTTCGCGGGCGAAATTGGGCCAATGCGCTGGAGTGCCGAAGTGGAGTTGATGCAATGGACGAAGGGGGCCCTTAGAGCAAAGTCTGAGCGGAGGGATTGACGTTGATGAGGCCGTTCAGGCGGTCGCCGTCGTGGCACTAGAAAACAGCCGGGGCGCGGATTGCTAGCGGCGGATCGAGCCCCCCGGAACTGATTGGCGGCGGCGACGAGGGCCATGAGCCCGGAAGAGCACTGGCGGTCGAGGCTCTGCCCAGGGACGCTGGCGGGCAGCTCGGCGTGCGATACCCTCGTACGAGAACTCGGTAATCGGGCAAAGGACTTCATTTCATGCTCATCAGCAATGCCCGCCCTTGGGGCGGAGCGCCCAGCGACATCCTCATCGAGGGCGCCAAGATCACCTCGATCGCCGCCCATGATCCGCAGCGGATCCCGGAACCAACTGATGTGGATGGCAGGGGCCGCATCCTGATCCCGTCCTTCTCGGACGTGCACGTGCATCTGGACTCCACGCGCATCGGCCTGCCCTTCCGCGAGCACACCGGCCGGCCCGGTGTGTGGGGAATGATGAGCAACGACCGCGAAAACTGGCGGGATGCCGAAATTCCGCTGCCCGAGCGCGTTGCCGGAACCCTGGAACGGATGATCGCCCGCGGCACCACCCGGGTGCGTTCCTTCGCCCAGGTGGATGTGGATTCCAAGCTGGAGAAATACGAGGCAGTGGTGGCCGCGAAGGAGAAGTTCTCCAACGAGGCCGAAGTGCAGATCATCATCTTCCCCCAGGCCGGGATTCTGCGCGAACCGTGCACCGAAAAGTATCTGGAGGATGCACTGAAAGCCGGTGCGGATGCCATGGGCGGCATCGACCCCTGTGCACTGGACCGCGATCCGGTCCGCCACCTCGATACGGTGTTCGGGCTGGCCGAGAAGTACCAGGTGGATATCGACGTGCACCTGCATGAGCCCGGTGCGCTCGCCGTCTTCTCCACGGAGCTGATTGCCGAACGTACCCGGGCACTGGGCATGCAGGGCCGGGTCAACCTGTCCCACGCCTACGAGCTGGGCAGCATCAACGAAGCGACCAGCCGCCGGCTGATCGAGACCTTCGCCGACCTGGACATCTCGCTGACCTCGGTGGCGCCGAGCACCTCCAGCCATCTGCCGCTGGTGGACTTGGTGCAAGCAGGGGTGCGCTTCGGTCTGGGCGAGGACGGGCAGCGGGACTACTGGAGCCCCTACGGCAACTGCGATTTGCTGGACCGGACCTGGCAGCTGGCCTTCGTCAACGGATTCCGCAAGGACGAGCTGATCGAGCACGCGCTCGCGGTGGCCACCATGGGCGGTGCCTCGATCATGGACCGCGCGGTGCCGCGGCTGGCTTCGGTGGCGGACCGCCCGGGGGTGTCTGCAGGAGACCGGGCAGACTTGGTGCTGGTGGATGGCGAGAGCATTTCCTCCACCGTGATGGACCGGGGCACCGACCGCACCGTCATCCACGACGGTCGCGTGGTGGCCGACGGGTTGAAGGTGCTGTCGGTTGAGACTGCCTATTAGCTACTGAGGAGTTTCCCTGCGGTTCGCGCAGAATCCGGACCCTACTCTTCTCTAACCGAGCAGGGAAATGGGAACTGACAGGTGCTCGTTCAGAACCAGAGCCAGCTAGGAGCCGGGTCGCAGGGTATGGCCTAATATGCCAATTATCTGTAGCTTGGAAGGATCAGGAGGAGCTCATCATGCAAATTCGAAATGTTGTTCTGACCGAGCGCCGGAAGCAAGAACATGAGATCAGGCTTGCAGTCCTGCGCGAGCCCGTCCTTGCCGGCGCCGTGGATATCGACGCTGGCCGATGTACCAAACTCGAGCACACTGACATCGATGATTTCGTGATGACCTTGAGCCAGGAAGCGCGGCGCGAAGCGAAGCGATAGCATTGTCCCCGGCCGTTGGCTCTGCCGCAGCCGGATACGCCGAAGGCCGCGGCGCCGGAACAAGGGAGTTCCTTCGCCGCGGCTTTCAATGGCAGCAATCTATTTGGCTCTCAAGGAGTTGAAGGTCGCCGAGGAGACCTCGGTGACCGCTTGCTCCCAGTCGCCCATCAAGCCCAGCACATTCTGTCCGTCGGCGCGGCGGGCTTCCACCTGCCCGGCCAGTGCGGCCAGCGTCGCAGTGCGCAACTCGGTGTTCAAGTTGACCTTGCCCACTCCGAAGGAAATGGAACGCGAGAGGTCCGCAGGCGCGATGCCCGATGCTCCATGCAGTACCAGCGGAACCGTTGATTCGGCGTGGATGGCTTCCAGCACGTCCCAGTGGATTTTCGGTTCGCCCTTGTATCTGCCGTGGACGTTGCCGATGGCCACTGCCAGCAGTTGCGCGCCGCTGTCCTGGACGAAGCGGGCCACCTGGGCCGGATCGGTCAGCTGCGAGGCCGACTGCTCGAAGGCCTTGTCCTCGTTGCCAGGCAGGGCGCCTAGCTCGGCTTCCAGTACCACCTGCGGGCCGATCAGTGAACGCACCTGCTGGACGAAGGCGATGTTCTCCTCCAGCGTCCCGGCCGAACCGTCGGCCAGCACCGCGGTGGCGCCGGCCTGCACGGCGCGGGCAATCAGTTGCGCGTCGCTGGCATGATCCAGTTGGACCGCTACCGGCACGGCTGCCTGCTCGCCCAAGGTGCGCAGGGCCGAGATCAGCCGCAGTCCCGCGGTGTTTCCGGCGGTCTTCGGCGCGACATTCAGGATGACCGCGCGGCCCTGGTTTTCGGCTTCGGCGACCACTGCCAGCGCGGTGGTGAAGTCGTAGCAGGTGAACGCGGGGACGGCCTGTCCGGCGGCAATGGCCTCGGCGACCATCTGGTTCATGGGGGTGAGCATCGGGAAATTACACTCCTGCAGCGGTGATAATGGCGTAGGTGATGGCGGTGAGCGCGAATCCTGCCACGCCCAGCATGGTGGTCAGCACGGTCCAGGTGCGCAGGCCGTCGGCCACGGACAGGCCCAGGAAGCGGGTGACAATCCAGAAGCCCGAGTCGTTCACGTGGCTCAGGCCGAAGGCGCCGAAGCCCACAGCAGCCAGGATCAGCGCGGTCTGCACGGTGGAGTAGCCGCCGGCTTCCACGGCTGTGGCCAGCAGGCCGGTGGTGGTGATGATTGCGACGGTGGCGGATCCCTGCGAGACGCGCAGGATCGCGGCCAGGACGAATGCCATGACGATGACCGGCAGCCCGGCCTCGGCCAGGGATTCGGCCAGCACGGTGCCGATGCCCGATTCGGTGAGCACCTTGCCGAACACGCCGCCGGCGCCGGTTACCAGGATCACGATGGCCGCCGGGGCCAGCGCCGAGTCCATGACCTTGCCGGTCTGCTCGCTGGTCCAGCCGCTTCGCACGCCCAGCAGGTAGTAGGACACCAGCACGGTGACCAGCAGTGCGATGGATGGAGAGCCGATGAAGCCCAGGACGTTCGCCGCAGTGGATTCTGCGGGGACCAGGGAGCCTCCCACGGTGCCGAGCATGATCATCACGATCGGCAGCAGGATCATGGAAATGACCATGGAGGAGGTCGGGGCCTTGGTCTTGGTGGCCACTGCACCGTCATCGCTGGAACCTGCGCCGAAGGATTCGAACTGCTCGGCGGTTTCGGCCAGCATCGGGATCTCGCGGCGGTTGATCCGCTTGGCCGCGAAGTAGCTCAGCACGCCTAGCGGGGCACAGAAAGCCAAGCCCAGGATGGTGGCCCAGCCGATGTCGGCGCCGAGGATCTCGGCACCGCCGACCACGCCTGGATGAGGAGGAACCACCACGTGGATGGCCAGCATGATCGCGCCGACCGGCAGGCCGATCTTCACCGGGGAGACGCCCAATGCCTTGGCGAAGCCGTAGATGATCGGCACCAGCACGATGAAGCCCACGTCGAAGAAGACCGGGATGGCCAGCAGGAAGGCAGCGGTGGTCAGCGCAGCGATCACCCGGCGTGGGCCGAAGAGCGCGGTGAAGCGGGTGGAGAGCACCTGGGCTCCGCCGGAGATCTCGATGACCTTGCCGAGCATGGCGCCCAAGCCCACCAGGACGGCGACGCTGCCCAGCGTGCCACCCATGCCCTCGGTGACCAGGCCGGCCACCTCCTGGATCGGGATACCGGCAGCCAAGGCCACGAGGATGCTGACCAGCAGCAGGACGATGAAAGCGGGCATCTTGAATTTGATGACGCCGAGCAGCAGCAGGGCCACTCCGGCCACTGCAATCAGTACGAGCATTAGCGGGCTCATGGGTTGTGTCGTCTCCTTTGACGCAGTGCGCGGGTGTCGAACCCGCGCGCTGATGACTTTACTGGGCAGCCTTCGGGGCCACTGCCTTGATGACTGCTGAATCGTCGGCGGCGGCCAGCTCGTGGGCTTCGCCCAGCAGGTAGAGCTGCTCGGCCGCGGAGGCCACCGGGGTGGACAGGTGCAGGGAACGGGCCGCGCTGGTCACGATGCCCATGTCCTTCACGAAGATGTCCAGGCGCGAGAGCACCTCGGCGCCGTCCTCGCTGTAGGCTTCGAGCATGCGCGGGCCGCGGTTGCCGAGCATGAAGGAATTCGCGGCGCCGGCCTGCAGCGCTTCGAGGGTGGTGGTCTGGTCAAGGCCGAGCTTGCCGGCCAGGGCCAGGGCCTCGGCGGCGGCTGCGATGTGCACGCCGCACAGCAGCTGGTTCACAGTCTTCAGCGCCTGGCCATCGCCCGGCTTGTCGCCCACGATGCTCAGGGTGGAAGCCAGCAGGTCCAGCACGTTGCGGACCTTGGCCAGTTCCGCCGGCTCGGCGCCGACCACGATCAGCAGGTCGCCTTCGCCGGCGCGCACCGGGCCGCCGGACAGCGGCGCATCCACCAGGCCGACGCCCAGTTCGGCCAGGCGCTTGGCGGTGGCAGGTACCGCGTCCAAGCCAACGGTGGAGGTCAGGATGACCACCGCGCCGGCCTTCAGCTGCCCGGCCACGCCCTGCTCGCCGAAAAGCACGGCGTCCAGCTGCTCGCCATTGCGCACGGCCAGCAGCAGCGCATCGGCGCCGGTGACCGCTTCGCGGGCGGAAGCAAAGGTGGCGATGCCCGCGTTGCTGGCCAGTTCCATGCGTTCAGCCGAGATGTCGAATCCGTTGACCTGAAGCTCGGTGGCCAAGCGGGTGGCCATGGGCAGGCCCATGGCGCCCAGGCCGAGGACTGCAACTGTAGTGGTGCTCATTGAAATCTCCAAGGAGTAGTAAAGATGGTTAGAAAGTGGCGCTCAGCTTGGCGGTGACGGCAGTCAGCGAACCGTCATCGCCCACATTGCCGGCGAAGACGATGTAGGGGATGCCGGCTGCAGGCCCGTCCACCGATTCCCAGAGCGAGACAATGCCCGGGAGCATCGGTCCGCGCACGATCGCATGGCGGATTTCCAGGCCATGCGCGGCGACATCCGAAGAAGTGATCCCGCCCTTGGCGATGACGAAACGCGGGGGAGTAGCGTGCAGGATCTGGTTGACCACCGAAACCACCGCGGCGCTCACGGTGCGGGCGATGTCCAGCGATTGCGCCGCGTCGTCGGTTTTCACCAGCTTGCGCGAGGTGTGCACAATGACATCCTGGGTGGCCAAGGCGGCACCGATCTGCTCGGCCTTGCCTGCCAGGTAGGCCTCGGCCCCTTCGGCGAGGATGGCCGGGACATCCAGCTCGATGACCGTGGCATTCGAATGCTGGCCGGTCAGGTCGGCCAGCTGGCGGGTGGTCACGCCCACGTGGGAGCCCACGACGATCAGCCCGCCGGCGGTGCGCTGCTCGGCACCGTTCTCGGCGTAGATCTCGTCTGCGGTGAGCGGCTGGCGCTTTTCCTGCCCGATGCGGGCGCGCATGAATGGCGGGCCCACGCGGTACAGCACGCGGGTTCCGGACGCTTCGGCCTGCTGCAGGCCTTCGGCCAAGGCCAGCAAGTCGTTTTCGGTGACGATATCCGCGGTGGCCACCTGGGCGTTGGATGCTTCGGCCAATCGGCCGGCGATGGCTGCGGCGCCGGAGCGGATGGTGTCCAAGTCCAGGATCATCACGTCCTCGGGCGCGATGCGCCCGCCGGTCTTCTCGGCGACGTAGTCAGGCAGGTAGCTGGTGCTGAAGCCGAAGGTGGCATCCTTGGCGAATTCAGTCTCGCTGACCTTGGCGACCTGGCCGTCGGTGGTGCGCATGTAGTGCTCGCCGGCAACGGTGATACGCCCGGCTTCGCCGAAGGCGGGAACCATCAGCACTGCATCTACCGAGGAAGACGGATCAACGGACGCCGTGGTGGCCGCCAAGGTGTCGGTTTCCAGCGGGAAATGCCCGCGCAGGGTGGAATCGCTGCGGCTGACGAAGGATACCGAGAGGCCGGCTTCTGCAGCTGCCTGCAGGGCAGCCCGGGCTACCTGCTCATTGCGCAGTGCGGCATCGGCGGCATCCAGGGAACGCGTGTTAGTCAGCACGTAGACGGCCAATGGGCGTTCGCCATCCAGTTGCAGGTCGAAAGCCCAGCGGAAATCCTCGACGTCCCAACGAGTGAGCACCGGCAGGTTGCTCACGGACTGGGTTCCGGTCGGGTCGTCATCCAGGACCACCAGCACGCTGCCGGTGGAACGCGCCGTCTCGGCAATCTTCGCGGGCGCGATTTCGCGCTCCGGGAGATATCCGGCGAGCAACTCGGACTCAAGCATGGTCAAGGACTCCTTCGTCATTGGGCACCACATCTGCATCATAGGTAAGATGTCAGACATCTGTCATGACGAATAGTTTTACACGGATCGTGGTCTGCTGCAACTGCCTGCGGGACATAGACTAGACAGGTCTTTGGCGGGATGAGCAGTCCCGGGGATGGAGGAATCGTGGCCCGGAAGTCACTGGTCGTAGAGGTAGCGGACAGCGTGTTGGACCGCATAGTCAGCGGTGAACTGCCGGTTGACGAGTTGATTCCTGGCGAGCTGGAACTTTGTGAAACCTTGGACGTCAGCCGGATGACGGTCCGCGAGGCGATCAAGACGCTGGCGGCGCAGAACATTATCCGCGTCGAGCGAGGCCGTGGAACGTTTGTGAATCCGATCAATATGTGGAATTCACTGGAGGCTGTCGTTCGTGCCACGACCGCCGGCGTGGGTGCCGCCGCGGCCGCTGTGCAGCTGATCGAGTTGCGCCGGATGCTGGAGACCGGCGCCTGCGAACTGGCTGCCTCACGGATCACCGAAGGGCAGCTGGCAACGATGGGCGAACTGCTTGATGCCATGCGTGCTGCCCATGCATCTGCGGATTTGGATGGGTTTGTCGAAGCCGACTTGGAATTCCATGATGTGATCCTGCGGGCTTCGGGCAATGTTTTCGTTTCGGCGCTCTATGAGCCGCTGGGCCGCGTCCTTTCTTCACGCAGGCGCGAAACCAGCGCATTCGAGCAGATTCAGAAGCATGCAATAGCGGAACATGAGCAGATCCTTGCCGCGCTTCGGCAGGGCGACAGTACACAAGCCCGCCAATCCATGGACAGCCACATGCAGCAAACGCTCGATGATCTGAACACTTACGTGCTCAAGCAGTAAGCGAGCCAGCGCATTGGAGTTGGCGAGGTGCACCCCTGAGAGCTAGGCGTTAAAGCACTCTGCGAGCAGGCGATAGGACTGCAGCCGGTCTGCCGGGTCGCTGACCAGGGTGTTGAGCATCAGTTCATCGGCACCGTGGGACTGCGCCAATGCCAGCAGCTCATCGCGGACCTTCTCAGGAGTGCCCACGATCAGCGCATGGCTGCGTTCCGTAGCCATGGCACGTTCTTGCGCGTTCCACTCGTAGTTCGCTGCCGTTGCGGTCGAGGGGATTGGTCCATCGTGTCCGAGATCCTTGCGCACACGCCACAGCAAGAGCGCGTTGGCCAAGGCTTGGGCCTTCTCCTCGGTGTCAGCGGTGGCGAAGCGAACCGCCAGCACGGTATGGGCGGCGTGCCCGGAGTTGGCCGCGGCCTCGCGGTAGGCGCGGGTGGCAGGCTCGCCACCGGCAGGCCGCAGGAAGTGGCCGTGCACGTAGCCAGCGCCGAGCGTTCCGGGCAGGGGAGCGGTGGAACCGCCAGCGCCCAGCACCCAGACCCGGCCTGCCGGCTCAGTGTCCGAGGCTTCGTGGACTGCATCAAGGTCTTGCACGAGCGCGGCGATCTTCTGCGCGTAGTACGGGTCGGATAGCGCAGCGCGGCCCACGCCGATATCCACCCGGTCCGGATGCACAGCGGCCAGCAGGCCCATGGCTTCGATGACCTTCTGCGCCTGGTAGTAGGGCAAGAGGATGGCTCCGGTGCCAACCCGGATGCGGGAGGTACGTTCCAGCGCCAGTGCGGTCATCATTTCAGGGGCGGCGCTGGCGAAGGACTTGGAATGGTGGTGCTCGGCAAACCAGATGCGATGGTAGCCCAGTGCTTCGGCATCCTGCGCCAATTGCAGGCCGCTGGACAAGGCATCTCTCACGGTAGTGGCATGCTCGGTGAGCGGAACCTGATCAAGGATGGAAAGCCTCATGACGGCAGCCCTGCTGCGTGATTATCAGGGGCAAACTGCTGCTGCATGATCAAGTCCTTTCAATGGCGGGGATCCGTGGGCGAGTTTACCCGCTTGCACCGGGTCCCAAGGCATCCACGACGCGGGACCCGTGCGATGCTGGCGATGCAAGTCTCCACCTAGAGGCGGACGCCAACGAGCAGAGATCATTCTCGGCGTTGAGGACAGCAGGTGCGTAAAAAACTAGTGTTGATCAGTAGATAGAGCATTACCCGCTTCAACCTCGGAAAAAGGAAAACCATGCACGGCACTTCCCGTTCGGCAATCAATCGCACTTCGACTTGGCTGGCAGCCAGTTCCGCGGCACTCGTCCTCGGCATGGGCCTGACCGGCTGCGGTGCCGTTGATGATTGGGACAAAGCGACTGCGGATGCCTGGGCAGTGACCTACCAGGTGACCGTGAGCGGGGAAAACGCTGATGCGCTGAGCGATGTGTCCTACCTCGATTCGTCCAGCCGTGGCGAAGACTCTGCCGAGGTGACCGAGGAGTCGGTGGCCACTACCAGCGACGCCGGCAAGAAGAACGAAACGAGCTGGAGCACCGAAAGCGTCATCACCGCAGAAAAAGACGCAGCCATTGCGGCCACGCCTGCCGAAGGCAGCACTGCCACCTGCCGGATCCTGCTTGACGGGGTGAAGGAAATCGCGGCACAGACCGGCAAGCCCGGAGAACGCGTGGAATGCGCGGTCACGACCCCTGCCTTCGGCGAAAAATAGAGCACGGCATCACCCGACATGAGGATCTAGCTACCGGACTGCAGCCGAAGCCAGCAGGCCAGCAGGTCTTGAGTTTATCGCCCCGGAGCCACGGATCCGCCGTTCAAGCGCACCCTTAAGAACGCAATACAACACGCCACCCCCAGCAGATTCATCTGCTGGGGGTGGCGTTCGCCGTTGCGGCTTCCGTGGCACCCTGAGAGCCCACGAATGCAAGCTCGACGCGAAGCAATCTGGCCCCGCAAAAGCGAGTTCAAGAAAAATCGAATTCAACTCTTGCGTGATATGTGATCACAAATTACAGTAGTAAATGTGAGGGCGATTACATGGCCTTGTGATTCAGGCGATGCCGTTGCTCGCTCACCATCTAGCTTTGTCCTTGGCGCCACGAGCATGCAAAGGGCTGACAGATGCCCAACTCGGCCGTGCCTAACAGCCGCGCACTTCCAAATCTGCAACCCTGCCGTGGGCTTGCCCTGTCCAAAATCGAGGAGCCAAAAATGAAAGACGTCGTGATCGTAGGTGCCGGGCTTGCTGGCCTTTCAGCAGGGTGGCGCTTGCGTCATTGGGACAGCCTGGTGCTGGAAGCCGACACCAGGATTGGCGGACGCATTAAGTCCGAGCGCCGCGGAAACTACTGGCTCAACTGGGGCGGGCATGTCTTTGCCGGGGAAGGATCTTCCACCGAAAACCTGCTGAGCGAAGTCGGGGTCACCGCCGTAGCTATCCCGGGCTCGCTGCAGGCCATGAGCTTGAATGGCAAGTTCCTGCGCAGCGGCCATATCGCAACGTACCCGCTACGCCTGCCGATGCCGCTGGCTGACCGCATCGCCACGGTGCGCGCCGGTCTGAAGGTCGTGGCCGGAGTTGCGCGCTACACGCAGGTGGTCAAGAAGCGTCCGGGGGAGTCCGGAGCCATGCGCCAGCAGCGCATCTACGATTTCGAGAACGAGCGGACCTTCGAGGATTTCATCGGCGAGATGCCCGAAGACGCGGCATCCCTGTTCAAGACCACCGTCACCCGTTCGGCCGGCAACATGGACCAGATCGCTGCCGGTGCAGGCATCGGCTACTTCAGCCTGGTGCTCGGCTTCGGCCAGGGGTTGAGCAATGGCATCGTGGGCGGTCCATCCACCCTGACCGAATCCATCGCCGCCTCCTTGGGCGATCGTGTCCAGCTGGGCGCCGCGGTGCACGAAGTGGTGCACAAGAAGGATTCCGTGGTGGTCCGCTACGTGCAAGACGGGCGCGAGCACGAGGTCGAGGCCCGCGCGGTCGTGCTGGCCACCACCGCCGATGTGTGCCACCGTGTCGGCGTGGACCTGCCCGGGGAGCTGCGCGATGCCCTGTCCCAGATCAAGTACGGCCCGCATGTGAGCACCGCGTTCCTGACCAACGAGAGCGGCCCGCGTCCATGGGATGACATCTATGCCATTGCCGCACCCAAGCGCTCCTTCGCGATTGCGCTGAACCAGGCGAGCATCGTTCGTGGTGCCGAATCCGAGCGCCAGCCCGGCGGCAGCATGATGACCTTCTCTCCCGCGGCCCTGGGCCAAGCACTGCTGGAGAAGCCCGAGGATGAAGTGATCCAAACCCACCTGAAAGATCTTGACGAGGTGCTGGGCGGCAAGTTCGCAGACAGCGTCGTCGAGGCCAAGGTCTCGTCGTGGAAAAACGCTTCTCCCTATTCCTTCCCGGGGCGCGCCAAGCTGCAGTCCACCTTGACGCGGGGAGGCGACCGCGTATTCCTGGCCGGCGATTTCATGGGAACCCTCTACACCGAAAGCTCGATTACGTCCGGATTCTCCGCTGCCCAGTCGGCAGCCAGCCTGCTGGCCACCGAACGGCAGAAGAACGGCCATGGCCGCTTCACCGGACTGACGATTGCCTCTGCCTGATTCCAAAACGCACGAAGCATTCGCGCAAGGCCGGGAATCCAGAGCCGGGACTTGCATCTAACCAATCACCACGAAGAAATCTTAAGGAGGGGTTGACATGGAAAGCTTTGACTTTGCAGAACTCCTATCACGAATTTCCGACGTCATCTGGGGGCCGATGGCCTATGTAGTACTGGGTCTTGGCGTGGCCTACTCGGTGGCAACCAAAGGAGTGCAGTTCACCCGCATTCCCGACATGTTCCGCCAGTTGCGCGAGAACGACGGCAGCCAGGGCGGCCTGTCCTCGTTCCAGGCGCTGGTGCTGGCCCTGGCGTCACGCGTTGGCGTCGGCAGCATTGCCGGTGTCGCCACGGCAATCTTCGCCGGCGGCCCCGGGGCGCTGCTGTGGATGGCGGTTACCGGGCTGGTGGGATGCACCGTTGGCTACGCCGAGGCAACCCTGTCCCAGGCCTTCAAGCGGCAGGTGCTTGACGAGGACCGGCGGGCGGCCAACGAGGATATCGGCGGCATGCCCTACTACATCAAGCACGGTCTCAAGCTGCCGAAGATTGGCGCGCTTGTGGCGGTTCTCGGTGTCATCGGCTACGGCGTGGTGTTCCCCGGCTTCCAGGTCAACACGATTGCGGCCAGCGCAGAACTGGCATTCGACATTCCCACGTGGATCCCGGCGATCCTTGTAACTGCCATGATCGCCGCGGTGATTTTCGGTGGCACCACCCGCCTGGTCAAGGTCACCCAGCTGCTGGTGCCGTTCCTGGCCATCGGGTACTTGCTGCTCGCGCTGACGGTGATTGCGTTGAACATCAGCAAGGTTCCCGAAGCCGTTTCGCTGATCTTCTACTCGGCCATGGGCGTGGAACCGGTGTTCGGTGGCATCGCTGGCGCGGCAATCGCGTGGGGCGTGAGGCGTGCGGTCTTCGCCTCTTCCAACGGCTTGGGCGAGGCAACATTCGCCGCGGCGGCCGCCCGCACCTCGCACCCGGCAAAGCAGGGACTGGTGCAGACCTTCAGCATCTACATCGACGTGCTGCTGATCTGCATGGCTACCGGGCTGATGATGGTGGTGTCAGGCAAATTCAACGTCTCAGATGGCGCGGATGGATTCCTCGCGAATAATGTGCCGGACGTGGCCGCCGGAGCGAACTGGGTGCAGGAAGCCATCGACTCGGTGATCCCCGGTTGGGGTGCCGGCTTCGTGGCGGTGGCGGTGCTGCTCTTCGGCTTCGCCTGCCTGCTCGCCTACTTCTACGTTGCGAACTCGAACCTGCTGTATTTGCTCGACGGGCGAACCGGCAATGGCTGGAAGCTTGTGCTGAAGATCGGCACAATGCTCATCGTCTTCGTCGGCTCCATCGCCAACGCGAAGCTGATCTGGGCCGCCGGAGACATTGGGCTCGGTTTGATTGCCTGGGTCAACCTCATCTGCCTCGCGCTGCTCTTCCCTACGGTGCGCAAGATCCACCGCGATTACGAACGGCAACGGAGAATGGGCCTCAATCCGGTCTTTGATCCCGTTTCACTCGGGATCACCGGTGCTGACTTCTGGGTCGAAGAGAACAACAAGAACAAGGTTGAGGCGAACTAGCCTCAGTGCCCTGATGCGCTTCTGCCGAAGCGTGTCAGGGCCTTCCGTGTTGCGTCCGAGAATTTTCCCGTGCAGTGCCATGGATAGAATGAGCATCATGACACTGAACAAACTTGAACCCAGCGCACTCGTGGGAGAACAGGTTTACGACGCCATTCACCGCAGCATCATCAACGGTGAACTTGAGGCGGGGCAGCGTCTGCGCATCCGGGACCTGGCCGAGCAGCTCGGCACCAGCGTCATGCCCGTGCGCGAAGCCCTGCGGCGCCTCGAGGAAGGCGGACTGGTCCAGACCATTCCGTACCGCGGCGCTGTGGTCAAGGGCTTCACCGCCCAGGAATTGCTCCATATCTATGCGGTGCGCCGCCTGCTGGAGGTCGAAGCCGCCAAGCTGGGTGCCCCCAACCTCAGCGATGCTGACATTGCAGGGCTGCATGCTGACTACGACAAGATGATCGCGGCCCTGGAGCGGGAGGACATCAACGACTGCCTGGCCCAGGACGAGGCTTTCCTGTCGCGGATGTACGCCGCCTCCGGCAACCCCTTTCTCATTGAAAGCATTGAGCGGCTGTGGACCCAATGCCGGGCGTACAAGGTCATCGGTGCCCGCCGGGCCGTGGCCAGTGGCCGGCAGAAGATGCTGTGGGAATTCCAGCAGCAGATGCTCGAGGCTGCCGAATCCCGGGACGCCAAGAAAATTGCCGACCTCAATGACGCCTCGATCATGGCGGCCATGGAGCGCATCCGCACTGCGCTCTCCGAGTCCGAGGAGCCCCAGGAGTCGTAGCGCTATTGCTTCCTCCAGTCTCCTGAAAGATCCTTTGCTTCTTCCGCTGAAATACTTGCTGTCACCCATTGTGTGATTTGTGATCACAGATTACGATTGAATGAGACGCCGGTTACATCTCCGGCACGAAGCCACACGCCGCACCCGCGGCAGATCCGGCAGCGGGACGCCCTGGAGCGTGCCGCGCATTCTCAATTCAAACGCACATCATATTCAGCAAGGGAGCACTGCTCATGTCTGTAAATCTTCATGGCATCCTGACCGCGCTTGTCGCGCCATTCACGGCCGACGGAAGCCTCGACGAGACCGCGCTGCGCTCCCTGGTGGAGCGTAGCATCGCCGGCGGAGTCAACGGCGTTGTCGCCAATGGCTCCACCGGAGAATTCAGCGCGATGACCCACGACGAGCGCAAGCGCGTGGTCGAGGTAGTTGTCGAAGCCGCCGCCGGCCGCGTCCCGGTAGTAGCGCAGACCGGAGCCACCACTGCCCGCGAAGCCATTGAACTCACCCAGCATGCGCAGCAGGTCGGCGCCGATGTGGCAATGATCGTGACTCCGTACTACGAGCCGATCTCCGAAGAGGAAACCGTCGACTACCTCAAGACCGTCTGCGCCTCGGTATCCATCCCGGTCATGCTCTACAACATCCCGCCAGCCACCGGCATCAACTTGGATCCCGAGCTGGTCGGCCGCCTCGCCGACGAGATCCCGAACGTCAAGTACATCAAGGACTCCTCGGCGAACATGGAACAGGCAGTGCAGCTGATCCACCATCTTTCCGGCAAGATCCAGACCTTCGTAGGCTGGGACGTGCTGACCCTCTCGGGCTTGCTGGAAGGCGCGGCGGGCATCGTTGCCGGCGCTGCCAACGTGGTTCCGGCCGAACTGGCACAAGTCTACGCCGCCGTGCAGGCCGGCGACCTCGCCGCCGCCCGCAGCACCTGGAACCGGATCTACCCGGTAGTCGATGGGCTGATCACCGAGCCGTTCATCCCGGCGATCAAGGTCGCGCTGAGCCAGCAGGGGCACAGCGTGGGCGAACCCCGCCTGCCTATCCACCCAGCCAGCCAGGCGACCGTGCAGCGCATCAGCCAGTTGCTCGGCCAGCTCGAATCGGCCAAAGCCGTGGCCAACTGAACCGAGGAGAGCCATCATGGAATTGTCCACCAGAGCTGCAATCAAGCGCGGCACCTCCGAGGCGCTAGCTGCCGCCAGCTTGCCCGAGAACCAGCTGTTCATCAACGGGAGCTTCGTGCCAGGCGCCAGCGGCGACAGTTTCACCGTCGTGGACCCCAGCACGGGGAAGGGCATCCTGGAGATCCCGCGGGCGTCGGTTGAGGAAGTCGACCAGGCAGTGCTCGCGGCCAAGGAAGCTTTCACCGAGTGGGGACGGATCCTGCCCAGCGAACGCGCAGCCGTTCTGCTGAAGATCGCCGACCGCCTCGAAGAGCACCAGGCCGAATTGATGGCGCTGGAGTCGCTGAATACCGGCAAGCCGTCAGCGGTGGCCGAAGACGACGTCAGCTCCGCCATTGATTCCTTCCGGTTCATGGCCGGTGCCCTGCGTTCGGGCACCAGCCTGTCCGCCGGGGAGTACGCCAAGGACCATTTGTCGATGATCGTGCGCGAGCCCTTGGGGGTCATCGGGGCAGTCACCCCGTGGAACTATCCGCTGCTGATGGGAGTATGGAAAATCGCTCCGATTCTGGCTGCTGGCAACACCCTGGTGCTCAAGCCGTCGGAAACGACCCCGCTGAGCACCCTGAAGTTCGCGCAGCTCACTGCAGACTTGCTGCCTGCGGGCGTGTTCAACGTGCTCACCGGCAAGGGCTCGGTCATCGGAACGCGCCTGTCCGAGCACCCGGAGGTGGCCATGGTGGCGCTGACCGGGTCGGTGGGCAGCGGAATCTCCGTGGCCAGCGTGGCGGCGCAATCGGTCAAGCGCGTCCATTTGGAATTGGGAGGCAAGGCCCCGGTGGTGGTCTTCGAGGATGCAGATATCGAGGCAGCAGTTGCTGGGATCCGTTCCGCAGGCTACTGGAACTCGGGCCAGGAATGCGGAGCCGCCTGCCGGGTGCTTGTCCACGAATCCATCGCCGGGGAATTCACCCGGCGGCTGGGCGAGGCAGTGTCCAGCCTGGTGGTGGGCGAGCCCGGAGCCGGTGACGAGGTGGAGATCGGCCCGATGATTTCGAAAGCCCACTATGACCGGGTCCTGGAGCACCTGGAGAAGGCCAAGGCCGAGGGCGCCAGCTTCGTTACAGGTGGCGGGGCGATGGAAGGCCCGGGCTATTTCATTGAGCCGACCGTGATCGATGCTCCGCAGGGAGCCTCATGCACCCAGGAGGAAATCTTCGGCCCGGTGGTTTCCGTGGAGACCTTCAGCACCGAGCAGGATGCACTGGACCGGGCCAACGAGGTGCCGTTCGGCCTGGCCGCATCGGTGTGGACCAAGGACGCCCAGCGCAGCCACTTCGTGGCATCGCGGCTTGATGCCGGAACCGTCTGGGTGAACTCGCATCTGGCGCTGGCCACCGAAATGCCGTGGGGCGGGTTCAAGGGCTCGGGCTACGGGCGGGATCTTTCCGCTTATGCCATTGACGACTACTCGCGCACCAAGCACGTCATGCACCACACTGGCCGTTAAGCGCCTAACACCAAATCGCCGTTGGAGAATTGCTCCCCAAGAGTTGGACTGTACAAACTACAACAACCTTCGGGGAGCATTTCCATGCCTCGGGGAAGCAAGCTACCGAATGAGCGACTGCGGGAAAGGTGTTTTCAGGCCTCGGGCGCTGAACAGGTCTTCACCTGTGATTCTCGATTTCTCAACAATGGGCATCACGCTTTATGGGTGATGCCATCACGCTTTGCGCATCCGGTTGTGGCTTCTTGGCTGTTCGGGGTCCTGGAATCCGCAAACCTGGAGAGAGGACCGAGACCAGCAGCTAGACACAAAAGGAGCCCGGTTCTGGCTCATTAGCGGACCGAGCCAATATGGTCGGTGGCCAGCCATGAGAATGAGCCAGGGCCGATGGGACGAAGTGCCTACTTGCTCGCGCGCGCCGCGAGGGGAGCGTCTATGTGGCAACGATCCGGCAGTGGATATCGAGCCACTGAGGTGGTTCGCGACTGCATCGCGGGGCAGGCCGGGATCTTATGGGCGACGGCAGTGTTCTTCCAGAATTTCACACGGAACTCAGCAATGAGCTCGGTCGACAGGCGTTCGAAGAACTCTCCCATGGTGAGTCGATCAGTGCAGGCCTTGGTGACTTTCAGTGCTGCTTGGGGGACGGTGACATGCATCATGTGCAGTTCCTCGGTCTGCGGATCGAGCATGGCCACCAGCACTGCGCGGCCATGGATCGATGCCATTCCCATGGCATCGTTGAGCGTTTCGGCCGGCTGGGTCATGACGATCGGCATTCCCTGCGCCCAGCCGTAGTCGGACAGGTGGGCTTTGCCTTCACGGGTGGCGAGAAAATCAGCGACTCTGACTGCGGTTCGGGTTCGTACGATTCGACCTGGCATTTTAGATACTTCCCTTTCTTGCACTGCTCATGAAAATAGCGATATTGACGTAAGGCTCCGCAGCGGGATGCGCTGTGGAAAGGTCCTTTCGTTTTGGTGCTGCCGCTCTTGGCGGGCGGCGGGTGCTGCAGGTCCTAGGCCATGCTCAAATCTGCAGGGGAGGCATCTGATTGACTTCCCGAACTGGCAGGTTCGAGCCCTGACCCGGGGGTGGGGGTCTGCTTCGGTGCGGCGAAAGGCTGATCGAGCCAATGCGCGGGGAGTTCGGCCTCGGGTGCGTGCTCTGGTGCCGCGAGCAGGCTCTCCTTGCCCGCGACGGCGAACTGCAGATTCTTCACCTCGAAGCGGACACCGAGCGCGCTTTCCATCTGCGGCAGGAGGGTGTCGTTGACGTACTGCATCAACTCGGGCACCTGGTCTTCGCTTTTTGCCGTGCATGCCAAGTTGATGACCAGCTGCTCCGGGGAGCCGGTAATAGTGCATATTGCTGAATGCACGGTATCCCGGCTCCGGCACTGTTCAGAGGCGAAGGCGGCGATCTTCTGGATTCGCGTGCTCCACGCGCTGCCTTGCCGCGGGGAGGTTTCTACGGGAACTGCTAAGGATTCTTTCATCTTTCACTCCGGTACTGATAGCTGTTTCGTAGTAGAATATCTTTAGACAGGCTAACTATTAGCTAGGTTACATGAATTTTTCGGTGTTGGGCAAGCTGGACCTCGCGGAAACGGGCATTGGAAGCCCCGGGGGTTGCGGGCATGGCGTTCGTATCCGGCGGAAGGAGTTCTTCTCATGAGCAGCTATCAAGCCAACGGGTATTGGTATGGCGAGGGCCGTTCGGTGCCCGAGGCAGTGGATTTGTTGAATCTGATGCGCAGGTACCGTGAGGCGGAGCGCAGGATGCGAGCTGCGACCCGCGGTTCGATGGGGATGAATGAGACCGATATGTCCGCGCTGCGATTCCTGCTCGCCGAGCACCGCAAAGGGGTGACTCCCCGCCAGCGGGATTTTGCTGAGGAACTGGGGATCTCCAATGCTTCGGTGTCGGTATTGATCGACCGGTTATGCCGCGATGGGTATGCCGAGCGTGTTGTGCATCCTGCGGATCGGCGGTCTGTGGGAATTGTGCCCACTGATTACAGCGATACGGAGGTTCGTGGAACGCTGCATCGGATGCATGAGCAGATGATGGATGCCGTGGGCACGCTCTCCGAGGACGAGCGGGTTGCGGCAGCCAAGTTCCTGGAGGCTATGATCCGCAGTGTCGAGATCGATGACGAGCCAAGCCGGCCATCCGCGGGGAAGGGCGTGGTGAGGGAGGGTGCCCTGCCTTCGCGGTAGGCGCAAGGCGCAGGGCATGTGATTCGCCCACGGCGCGTGACTTGGCTGCCGGCTTGAGTGCCAGCCTTGCCGCGGGGGCGACCCTGGCTGGTCGACTCTTGCTTTTATTTGGCGAGTGCCAGATGTGCGAAAGGGCCCATTTCCGGGTTTCTGGGGAAAAGCTTATGGCTGCTGCCATGGATAACCCAGGGCCGTAGGGTGGGAGCATCAAAATTATTTAGCCTGTCTAACAAGTTAGGATGATGCAAATGCGACGAAAGCACCTTGACGTCAGTGTCAGCCATGACGAGTTCGAAGATCTGAATAACGCTCTGGAGGACCATCGAGATGGTTTCAAGAGGATGGCCGAAGAGGCGGCCAATGGCTTCGGTTTGGAACCGGAATACTGGGAAGGGCGAGCTGCGGAAGTCGAGGGTCTGCGCGAGACGATTCACGAGCACAGTACTGACGAGCTCGAACAGGGCGAGTCTTCCACCAGCGAAGCGGACACTGGCCCCGAGGTCGATTCGGCTCGGGATCGGGACTTCGAGTCTGATTCTCGTCAATGAACATCCGGCGCAGGCATGCCAGATGCGCTTCCTCGCACGGCAACGGTCCACCGCGATTCCGTGGTGGACCGTTGCTCTGCAAGTGCAGTTAGGCACGCTTGCGCGTGAGCACTCCCCAAATAACCAGTACGATCAACGAGCCGCCGATGGCCAGAAGCCAACTGGACAGGGACCAGAACTGATCCACTCCTTCACCGAAGACGGCTGAGCCGATCCAGCCACCTACGACCGCGCCGACGATGCCCAGCAGTAAAGTAGCGAGCCATCCGCCGCCCTGCTCTCCGGGTTTGATGGCCTTGGCAATAGCACCGGCTATCAGTCCCAGTACGATCCAACCTAAAATACCCATGAGCTCTCCTCGACTATTTTGTAGCGGTCTAGTTCTTTGGTGGCGACACTCGCCCCTTGTCCCGTAAGCTACCCGCAAGTTAGAGCCACTGGCTGATTGCTGGAAGATTCCTGATGGTTGAGGGAATGCGAAAGGGGCGAAAACGCCATTGCGTACTACCACGTTCAGTGGGTGGGAGGCAAAAGTCCTCACGCTGTAAAAAGAGCAACATGACCCGGCTGCTGGGCTAGTAGGACGCTATCTGGCCCTCTCGGAAAAGAAAAGCACTGTGTGAGCCTGAGAATGATTCATAAAGAAGAATCCTGGCAGGCATGCTTTGATAGGTGGCCGATGCCGGAGGAATGATCACTGGTGCATGGAGTGAAAAAATCAGCTCGCCCCTATTCCTCGAGGGTGTTGCGTGCAAGCACCAACGCCGTTGACAGTTACACCTGGTCTGATGCCTCAGCGTGAGTTGAGGCTAGCTTACGGCTTTCGACGCCGTTCCAGTGACTGATACAAGTTCCGGTCCGGTACGAGAACCTGCGTTTTCGCTGGAAGTCCGTTGCGCGGTGCCAAGGGCCCGGTAGCGTGGCGTGTGTACCTGATGGACAAGTTGAACGGGAGATTGCCGTGGCGCACGATAAAGCAGCACACATTGACGAAGTGGAAAAGCTTGTGGAAATCATCAAGGACATCAAGATTGCGATGCTAACGACTCATGGACCGGACGGGTTGGAAAGTCGTCCGCTGAGTGTCACCGAGGTGGGCAACGACGCGGACGTGTGGTTCTTCACTGCTGCTTCTTCGGATGTTGCCGAGCAGGTCTCCAAGGATCAGGAAGTTAACGCCGCGTTCTCGAACGACAAGTCTTGGGTGTCGCTCAGCGGCAAGGCCAATCTGGTCACGGACGTTGCCAAGAAGAAGGAACTGTGGAATTCGGCGGTGGCAGCCTTCTTCAGCCAGGAGCCCGAATCCCCGGAGGTTGTGCTCATCCACCTGAAATCCGACTCCGCGCAATACTGGGAAAACCCCGGCGGGGTACTGAGCCTGGCCGCCAGTTGGGTCAAGGGCAAGGTAGCCGGAGAACCGGCCCATCCCGGGGATTCGGCAACCGTAGATCTGTAGCCGTGAAGGTGTGAGCGACAAGGGCGCGGAATTCGCATGAACTGCGATTTGCGTGCCCTTGGCCGTTGTATGATGTTGCGGCTATGAGGACGGCTGTCTTTCGCTTTCGACGACCTATCTGCGGTTGGGCATCTTCATGCCGGTCATGCCCCACCGGGTATCAGGGGAGTGTATCCGAGGGGCAATTCAGGAAACGTGAACGGTAGGTTGCAAGGCATCTCATCGAGCCCAGGTCCCCCAAGAAACATTAGAGGAGATCTCGGCTAGTTTTCGCATTGCGGCCGGTTGCCGGCGCCAGCCTATCGCGGCACGCGCGGGTGGTGGTCTTGACCAGCATGAGCACGAGCAGCAGGATGCCCACATAGCCGTTGACCACGTACACCACGTTGACCATCTGGCTGAACGGCACCAACAGGCCGATGACGGTTCCAAGAACCGCGAGGCCGACGGTGCTGTAGCGGAATCGAGGAGTGTTGTCCACGAAGAAGCGCGAGGAGACCGTCCACAACAGCGGAACCGCAGTTGTGTAGATGCCAGCGAGGATCATCACCGAGATTCCGGAGGCGAGCACCGGGCTGATATCGGTGGCCAGCACCAGCATCGGGATCTCGGTCCCGGCCACCTTGGTGATGTTGGCCAGCAGGCCCAGGCCCACGATGATGCATGCCAGCGAGAAGGCGATGGCGCCCAGGCTTCCCCCGGCGACCGCTTCCTTGCGGCTGCGCGCCGTCTTTCCCAAGGCAGTCAGGAACGCGGCCAACCACAGCATGCAGAACCCGACGTAGGACAGGGCGGAGAGCACCCAGTTGCTGGAAGCCTGGGTGACATCCAGGCCCGGCAGCAGCGCATTGCCCGCGCTGATGCCGTCGCTGCCGCGGACAATGCCCATGATGCCCAAGGCAATGGCAATCACGACAATGAGCGGGCCGATCTTGCCGATGATGTCCACCAGCGAACGCAGGCCGAACCAAACGCTGGCACCGACCACGATGGCCAGGGCGCCGCCGCCGATGAAGCGCGAGAGTCCGTAGTGCTCCTCGAACACGGCGCCGGCGCCGGCGACCATGACGGCAAAGCTCAGGAAGACGAAGAGAATCGAGAAGTAGTCGAAAAAACTGCCCAAGTGCTTCCCGCAGTAGTAGTGGAAGATCTGCGAGGGCTTGTCGAATTTCTTGGCTTGTCCCACCAAGAAGAACTCGATGATGACGTAGGACATGAGCGCCAGCACCAGGGCGCCGGTGCCGAAGATTCCCCAGTAGCCGTAGGACGTGAAGTACTGCAGGATTTCTTGGCCGGTGGCGAACCCGGATCCGATCAGGAAGGCAATGATTGCCCCCGCGAATGTCAGGACGCGCTTGGGGCTCAGCCTACGGGTGCTGGCTCCGAGCGGTTGCACTGCGGTTCTGTCTGTCATGCTGAATCCGACCTGCCTTCTTCTAGTTGACTGGGGATATTGATTAATATCCTATTGATATATCAGTGATCTAGTTCACACAGTAGGGAACATCGAGCTAGCGGTCAATGGGTCTGCGGAAGATTACGCGCAGGTGGTGCCAGCAGGGGAGGCGGCGCCGGCTGACGGGGGTGGCCGAGTCGTCCAGCTTCCATCCAGCAGGCGCACAGCGAACGGAAGATGGCGGCGATAGAATTGCAATTAGCCGCCGAAGCGTTCCCGGCGGACGGAAAGGCAAATCAAGCAGTGGCCCCCAGGATTCCATCGAGCAAGCACAGTGCGAACTTTCCTGCCGCTGCGCTGCCCTCGGGCCGCGGGCTGCCCTTCCTGAAGCAGATTTTCAGCTTCCTGCTGCGCGTGCTGAAGCTCAGCCACGTGCGCGTGCTCCGCTACCTCGCGGTGATCACCACTTTGCAGGCAGTTAACGGCCTGCTGGTGATCCCCGCGATCAAGTACCTCTTCGGGCTGGCGCTGGAAAATAGCAACCTGGGCAACGTCACCGACCGGACCTACACCGCGCTGCTGGCCCACCCGGTCTCGGTGCTGCTCCTGGTTGCCATTGCGGTGCTGGCACTGGGTGCGGTGAGCGTGCAGTTCGTGGCGCTGATAGTGATGGTCAACCGCCAGCAATCCGGGCAGCCTCCCAATCTTCGGGCGGTATGCCGCGAAACCGCCTCCTGCCTGCGCCGGATGCTGTCGTATCCCTCGCCGCTGATGATGGCGTACTTCTTCCTCGCCCTGCCGCTGGGCGGCCTGGGTCTGTCGTCCGTGCTGATCCAAGGTGTGGGCATCCCGCCGTTCATCACCCGCGAATACCTCAAGGCGCCGTTGAGCACGGCCCTCTACCTGCTGATGATCGGCGCGATCATCTATGCCAACCTCCGCCTGGTGCTCACCTTGCCGCTGCTGGCCGTCGGCCCGAAGAAGCCGCTGGCCGCCCTGGGCGCCAGCCTGAAAGCCACCCGCCGCAACAGCCTGCGCTACCTGCTGCTGATCGGGATCCCGCTGGGTGCCAGCGCCTTATGCGCCTCGCTGCTGGTCGAGGCGCTGGTATGGATCTCGGATCTGGCCACCGGGCTGCTTAGCGAGCAGGATTCGGCGCTGGTGGCGACCCTGTGCATCGGCGTGGGCCACACGCTGGGCTTTTTGCTGATCGGGGCGGCAACCGTGATGGCGATCCAGGTCGTGGTGGCCCTGGGCCGCGAGCACCTGCAGTTGCCGGTCACCCTGCAGGAACGCTCGCAACGGCATCGCCGGACTCAGTCCCTCGTGCTGAAGGCAGCGGCCGGATCCGCGGCCGCCGCACTGGTGCTTTCGGGCAGCCTTGCCGCCTCCCCGGCCCTGGGACAGACCGCAACCGGAGCCGGGGAGGCCAAGATCCTGGCCCACCGCGGCTATTCCGCCGGCGGGGTGGAGAACACGCTGGCCGCACTGGACGCCGCGGCAGCGCATCAGGCCGATATCGTCGAGGCTGATTTCCAGGAAACCGCGGATGGGCATTTCGTCGCCAGCCATGACACCAACCTGCTGGTGGTGGCCGGGGTGAACCAGAACATCCATGAGATGACCCTGGCCGAAGTCCGGAAGGTCACGGTCCGCGAAGGCGGCTTCACCGGGCGCATCCCCACCATGCAGGAATATCTCCAGCGCGCCGAGCAGCTGGGCATCCAGGTGCTCGTGGAACTGAAGGTCACCGGACATGAATCCAGGGACTATCTCACGCGCTTCCTTGCGCAGGCCGACGCCGCCGGAACCGCCACGGAGAATATCTACCATTTGCTGAACCCCCGTGCGGTCAAGGAAATCAAGCAACGGCGACCCGAGCTGCGGGTCGGGCTGACCGTGGCGATGAGCATGGGCGGGCTGCCGAAGACGAAGGCCGACTTCTACACGCTGGAGCAGGCATCCTTCACCCCCGAGTTCCTGGCCCAGGCCCATGCGCTGGACCGCGAGGTGCATATCTGGACGGTGAATGACGAGTCGAGCATCCGCGAGCTGCTGGGCGCCGGCGTGGACGGCATCGTCACCGACAACGTCGAGCTGGCCATCCGCGACCGCTACCTGGTGGCTAACTACCCGGCCGCGGACTACCGCGTGGGCTCCACGCTGGCCTACTTGGACATCTTCCGCTAGCCTCCGCTGTTCAGGGCGTCTCCGGATAGGTGCCATCACCCAGATCCGGATCCGCCAGGGACTGCAGCGGATCATGCAAGAACACTCGGCGCCCCTCATTGCGCAGCCGGCGCAGCCCCTCCAGCGTCATCCGCCGGGCCACGTCGGTGAAGGAGAACACCCGGGAGATATCCAGGTGTGCCGGCCCGTCGAAATCCGATGCGGCGAACAGGTCGAGCAGCTCGGCTGCGGCGGTGAACTGCACATTGCCCTGCAAGGTGAACGTCTCGCGGGTGCCCCCGCGCCGCACATCGACGACGTCGAGCCGTCCATGGCTCGGAGCCAACAGATGCATGCCCATATCCGTGGAGAGCCTTTCGAAGGCCCGCCGCGATCGCTGGCTGTTGCCGTGCGAATCCAGTCGCGGCGAGAACGCGCCGATGCCCACCTGGTCCGGCAGCACGCCCACCAGCCCGCCGGCCACCCCGCTCTTGGCAGGGATCCCGACCCGGGTCAGCCAGTCGCCGGCCCCGTCATACATGCCGGCCACCGCCATCACCGACATGACCTGCCGGGCGGTGGCCGCCGCCGTTGGCCAGGGTGGCGGCCATCGCCGACAGGTCGGCCACCGTGACCAGAATGGAGCACTGCCGGGTGTAGCCGGCCACCACCTCATGCGGGTCATCGGCAATGATCCCGTGCTTGCGCAGCATATGGGCCATGGACAGGTTGTGGTCGGCGGTGCCCAGCTCCGAAGCGAAAACCGACTCGTCGATGCGCAGCTGGCGTCCGGCCAGTGCCGAGAACAGCTGAAGGGCCCGGTCGACCCGTTGCTCGCCGGTGGCATCGGTGCCGACCAGCAGCCCGTGGGCGGCGATGGCCCCGGCATTGATCATCGGGTTCTTCGGCCGGTTGGTCCCGGCTTCCAGCGACAGCTCGTTGAACGCCTCGCCCGAGGGTTCCACCCCGATGCGCTCCAGCACCTGGTCCAGGCCGCGGTCCATGATCGCCGCCGCGTAGGCGAAAGGCTTGGAAATCGACTGGATGGTGAACTCGATGCCTGCATCCCCGGCGGTGTAGGTGCTGCCCATGGCGGTGGTCACGGCCAAGGCGAAATAGTCGGGATGGGCTTCGGCCAGCTCGGGAATGTAGCCGGCACGCTCGCCGCTGGTGTCATCGCGCAACGCGTCGAGCACTTCGCGCAGGTAATCGGGAATCGGATTCTGCATGGGTGCAATCCTCAAGATCGAATCGGACGTCAGCTCCAGCCGTACCGGTGCTGACTCCAATCTAGCCGCCCGAGGCGGGTTGCGCGGTGTTCTCTTTGCTGAACCGGGAATCGGATGCGCCGCAATCTTGTGAAATTGCTATGCGGATGCCGGGGATCTGGCAAACAAATGGAACTTTCAAGCAAAATGGGCAGCAGCATGCTGGATAATTATTGGAACACAGCAGATCGGGGGAAGATACTCCGATCGGAAGGGAATGATGGACGCTTCAGGCGACAGTAGATCTCATAGTTCCAGCCCTCTGCCCGGCAGAATTGCCGGCCAGGCTTCGAAGGACAGGGGGTGCAGATAATGGAATGGATTTCTCTGGCTTTGGCTGTGCTCCTCATTCTCGGATGCGGGCTCTTCGTAGCCGCGGAATTCGCGTTGATCACGGTTAACCGAAATCAAGTCAAGCAGGCCGCCGCCGATGGCGACCGCCGCGCCCAAGGCGTGCTCAAGGGCATGAGCACCCTGTCCACACAGCTTTCAGGTGCCCAGCTGGGCATCACCCTGACCAACCTCGGCATCGGCTTCCTGGCCGAGCCCGCCATCGCCGCCCTCGTGGTGGGCCCGCTGCAGGATGCAGGCCTCGACGCGGCCCTGGCCCGCACGGTCTCCGTTGCCATCGCGCTGGTGCTGGCCACGATCCTGACCATGGTCTTCGGCGAGCTGGTCCCCAAGAACCTGGCCATTGCCAAGCCCTTTGCCACCGCCAAGGCGGTAGTTGGCTTCCAGCGCGGCTTCAGCACCGTCACCAAGCCTTTCCTCTCATTCTTCAACGGCAACGCCAACTGGATTGTCCGCCGGTTCGGCATCGAGCCCCAGGAAGAACTGGCCTCCACCCGCTCCGCCGAGGAACTCGTCGCGCTGGTGGGGCACTCCGCCCGCGAAGGCGTGCTGCCTTCGGAAACCGCGGAGATGCTGCGCCGCACCGTGGCCTTCGGCAACCGCCGTGGCCACGACGTGATGACCGCCCGTTCGCGGATGATCACCGTGACCGCGCAGCAGAGCGTCGAAGACGTGCTGCAGCTGGCCGCGCAAACCGGCCATTCGCGCTTCCCGCTGGTGGCCGAGGACGGCCACCGGGTGCTGGGACTGGTGCATATCCGCGCCTTGCTCGCCGTGCCTTTCGAGCAGCGCGCGCACACCGCGGTGGGGGACTACGCCCAGGATGCACTGCTGGTCCCGGACACCATCGAGCTCGATGAGCTGATGGACCAGCTGCGCAGCGGCGGCATGCAACTGGCGGTGCTGATCGACGAGACCGGCGACGTCGCCGGCATGCTGACCCTCGAAGACCTCGTGGAAGAGATCGTCGGGGAAGTGCGCGATGAGCATGACCCGCAGGACTCCAGCGTCCAGGTTCTCTCGGAGAATAGATGGCGACTGGATGCGGCGTTGCGCCCGGATGAAGCCAGCGAGCTGCTGGGCTGCCAGATCCCCGAGGACTCGGACTATGAGACCCTGGCCGGATTGCTGACCGTGCAGCTGGGACGCTTCGGCCAGGTCGGCGACGTGGTCACCCTCGTGGTGCCCGGCGTTCCCGGCGGACCGGACAAGCAGCTGGTATTCACCATCCACGCCACCGATGAGCAGCGGATCGCGATCGTTGACGTGGAAGTGTCCGAACTTGATGAGGAAGAGGCCGGGCGATGAGCGATCTTATCGGAATTCTTGTCACGGTCCTGCTGCTTGCGGCGAACTTCTACTTTGTCGGCGCCGAGTTCGCGCTGATCTCTGCGCGCCGAAGCATCATCGAGCCCAAGGCGCTGGCCGGCAGCCGCAGCGCCAAGCTGACCCTGTGGGCCATCGAGAACGTCTCGCTGGTGATGGCCGGCGCCCAGCTGGGCATCACCGTGTGCTCGCTGGCACTGGGCTACGTCACCAAGCCGCTGGTGAAGTACGCGGTAGCAGGTCCCTTCGAGGCCATCGGGATTCCGGAGGGCATGATCGATGCGCTGTCCTACGCGATTGCGCTGATCGTGGTCACCTACCTGCACGTGGTGCTCGCCGAGATGGTGCCGAAGAACATGGCGCTGGCCGGCCCGGAGCGCATGGCGCTGATCCTCGGCCCGAGCATGGTGGTGCTGGTGAAGATCCTGCGCCCGGTGCTGTGGCTGATGAACGCCATGGGCAACCTGGTCCTGCGGATCTTCGGGGTGGCCCCGAAGAACGAGGTGGCCAGCACTTTCACCCGCGACGAGGTCTCCTCCATGGTGGCAGAATCCCGTGAGGGCGGTGTCCTGGATGAGCAGGACGAGCAGCTGCTGATGGGCGCCCTGCACTTCGATGCGCGCAGCATCGAGTCGGTGGCGATCAGCTTCGGGAAGGTGCAGACCTTGCCGGTGGATTGCACGGTGGCCGATATCGAGTCGGCGGCCGCGCACGGCTTCTCCCGCTTCCCGCTGGTGCAGGCCGATGGCACCCCGGTGGGCTATGTCCACGTGAAGGACGTGCTGGGTGCCGATGCGCACACCCGCGAGCGGCCGCTGCAGCCCAGCGACATCCGAAAGCTGCCGTCCTTTGCCCCGCAGCAAAGCGTGCGCACCGCGCTGCAGGAAATGCAGCTCTCCGGTGCCCACCTGGCGCTGGTCCGCGAAGGCGGAACCGGAAAGGTCGCCGGCATGGTGACCTTGGAGGACATGCTCGCAGAGCTGGTCGGCCAGATCAGGGATGAGCGCCGCAGCGCGCACTAGCGGCACAGCGCAGAAAGAATGCAGGGAAATGGGGCTGGAGGCAGGACGGGAAACCGTCCTGCCTCCAGCCCCTTGCCGATAGAGGGCGTCAGTGCGCCTTGGCGAACGGCGAATTCCAGCGCGAGAGCACCAGTGTCAGCGACGCGCCGAGCAGTGCGAAGAACGTGGTTAGCCACCAGGTGGCATTCCACCCTCCGGTGAGCGTCGCCGTGGCTGCGAGCAGCATCGGGCCGGTGAAATTGCCGATATTGAAGATCTGCTGGGTCAAGCCCATCGAGGCAGGGGCCGAACCGCCGGGCGGTGCCAGGTCGACCACGACCCGGGTCATGGTGGTCGGGATGGTGGCGCCGGCCAGCGAGAAGAGGCCGACGCAGAGCATCTGGATCAGCAGCAGCCCCGGGGGATAGTCGACGGCGAAGGTCAGGATGGAGGTCAGCGACATCAGCGCGAAGCCGGTGAACAGCAGGGTGCGTCCGTTCACGCCGCGCTGGAGCAGCGCGCCGCAGACGATCGCACCCACCGCATTCAGCCCGCCGATCACGGCTGAGGCCAATCCACCGGCCACCGGATCCAGGCCGAATTCCTCGTAGATCGTGGGCAAAAACCCCACGACCGCCATCCATTGCACCGTATAGCAGCCGAAAATCAGTCCGCTGATCCACACGCGCGGTGCCCGGGCGGTAATGGTAATGCGCCGGGCCGCTTCGCGCAGGGCTGCCGGACCCGAAGGCTGATCCGCGCCCACGAACTTGAAGATCAGCGGAATGGGCAACAGGGTGATGAACGCGAGGATACCCCACCACAGGTGCCACGACAGATGCTGGAGCGCCAAGGCGGTGGAGAAGACTCCGATGAACGTGGCCATGCCCATGTAGGCGGCCCACCATCCCACGGCCATATTCAGGTTCCTGATGGGTGCATGCAGCCGGACCAGTCCCGGCCCCATGACGGTGGCCATGATGACACCCGCGCCTTCCAGGATGCGGGTAGCCAGCAGCAGCGGCGCGCTGGGGGCCACGGCGCCCAGCGCGCTGCCGAGCACCAGCAGCAGCAGGCCGAGGATCAGGGTGCGCCGCTGGGAGATGACTTCCGAGAGCAGGGAGACTGCCAGCCCGCCGGCCATGCCGGCAATCTGGACCACGCCCAGCAGCACACCGGAGAAAAGCAGCGAGAAGCCCAGCTCGTTCTGGATGACGGTCAGTGCTGGAGCGAGCTTCCAGATGTGCAGCCCTGCCATTACGCCGGAGGCCACGATGATGATCCAGGCCGCGTTGGTCCGTTGCTGGGCCTGGTCCATTTTGGCTTGCACTGCCACCGATGCCTCCTTGCCTATTGCGCGCAAACTGGTTTCGGGCGCTATTGTCCACTTCGGATTGTGGCACGCGCAGGGCAACGATCCGGCATTCATGTCATTGAATGGAATACCTGCCTGCGGCAATCCGGACTGGATCCGCCAGCCCAAGAAGAATTCCGGCGGCCGAAGCCAGCACATGCCCGGCGGAATACCAAGCATAGAAGATACAGGAGCCGATGGCGGTCACCCGGATGATCGCCGAAACCTTCCCGGTGGTCCTTAGCTGCCGCTTGGAGAGCACGGCCAAACGGATCATGATTGCGCAACCGGCCACGATAGTCCCGTAAAAGCCGGGAGCCCGGGCCGTACGTCGAGCTTGCCTGTGGCCTCGGGAATGCCGGGTCTTCACGGTCCAATCCTTCGGCAGGTCGCAGGAGCGAGCTGGGAGTTCGCCGATATTTCCTGGGCGTTCCATTGCGAATCGAGTCCTCGGAGTAGTTTGGGGTCCAACTCGGCCGATCAAGCTCAGGAGGAATGATGTTCCGGCAACGTCCGTTCCGCGCCCGGCAGGTGAAGGGGGCTGCGGTTCTTGGAAGCGTCTTCTTGGCGACAGCCTGCTTCCCAGCGGTGCCGGTGGACCCCGAGGGAACCCTCGACACGGTCCGTTCCGGGACACTTCGGGCCGGCGTATCTCCTGCTTCGGATTTCGTGGAAATAAGGGACGGTGAGCCCCAGGGCGCCGAAGCAATGCTCATAGAAGACTTTGCGGAGCATGCAGGAGCGGAAATCCAATGGACCATTGGTGGCGAGGAGCAGCTAGTGAAGCAGCTGGAAGCAGGCCAGCTGGATCTGGTGGCAGGAGGTATCACTTCCAAGACGCCGTGGTCGGAAAAAGCTGGGGTAACCCGTCCCTATAGGACCGCCACTGACGCCGAAGGCAAGGAAATGAAAATAGTCCTGCTCGTGCCTCCGGGCGAAAACGCTTTCCTGTCCGAGGTGGAATACTTCCTGGACCAGACGCAGGAGATGCCATGAAAAACGCTGCGGGAACCCATTTGCCTCCCGAGCAACGCGAACTCATGGCTCGCGCCGCAAGGCTCGAGTTGATCAGCATCGGATACACGGCGCTCACTATTACCCTTGTTGCCCTAGTGGTGGGAAATTCGCAGGCCATGCGCACAGCGTGGATAGAAGACATGCTTTCAGTCCTGCCGCAGCTGGCCTTCTTAGCATCGCTGCAGTTCACCCGCAAGGCCCGTCGGTACTCCCACCCCTACGGCTACCACCGGTCCATGGGAGCCGGGCATCTGGTCGCAGGAGTAGCGTTGCTGGTCGTCGGAGCGATGCTCGCTTACGAATCGGTCTCGGCGCTAGTTAAATTGGAGCACCCGACGATCGGTACCATGAACCTGTTTGGCCATACGGTATGGCAAGGATGGATCATGATGGCGGTCATGGCGCTAATCGCGGCACCGGCCGTGGTGCTGGGACGGCTGAAAATCAAGATTGCCCAACCTCTGCACAATAAGCTGCTCTACGCTGACTCCAAGATGGCCAAGGCCGACTGGCAGACCAATGCTGCTTCGATCGTCGGCGTGGCCGGAATCGGCATTGGATTGTGGTGGCTGGATTCCACAGCGGCTCTGGTGATCGCTGCGGGCATTCTCAAAGACGGCTGGGACAGCACGAGATCCGCAACATCGGATTTGCTGGACCGCCGTTCCAAAGGCGTCGATGGCACGGATCCGCACCCGCTGATCGCGGCCATGGAGGAACAGCTTCAGTCCCTGGAGTGGGTTCGGACTGCGGGCTTGAGGGTCCGCGAACTGGGCCAGGTCCAGCACACCGAAGCGTTCATCGTTCCGGAAGCGGAAACCGTGACGCTTGCCCAATCAGAGGAAGCGCGGAAAGCGCTTGAAGGAACCGACTGGAAAGCGTATGACGTGGTGGTGACGATAGTTCCCGAGCTGCCTGAATTCCTCAAGCAGGACTGAAAACCGAGTTTCCGGCCATCGCCCGCCTTGGCTGCCCCGCCGGGTTAGCCGATATCCGTCGGCAGCGGGGTTACTTGCCCGGGCCAGTCGCTGCGGACGAAGCAGGGAATCTCATGGATTGCCGCGCTATGGGACCAGAATGCGACGCGAAACGGCATCAGTTTCTCTGTGCGGCGCCTGGAACAGAGTTCGCTGATTGTGGTTCCCGCTGGCAGTGGCGGAACTTTGGGAAAAAGCGGGCTGGGCACCGTGATGTGCCATAGCTGCAGCTCATCGGTTTGGCCGTCATCGACAACCATGAGCACTGCCCGTCCGTGGACCGATACGAAGCCCATGACTTCATCTACTGGATCGGCATATTGGGCGAATACCACCGGCGTCCCCTCGAACCAGCCGTACGAGGTGAGAAGGGTTCTTGCCTCAGGGCAATGCAAAAGTTCTTCGACGCGCTGCATGGCGCGAGTACGGCGTTCGGGCATGTTCATATAATCCTCCGCTGATGGCAGCTCTCCGAAAGGTGACCGCCCACGAAACCCTGTGGCGCGAAGCCGAGGGATCCCCGGGTTTCGCCATTGGCGCTCGGTGATCATCGTGGAGTGTTCTTCTCAGGATACCTCCTATTGCGCAGAACCACGTAAAATCCACGGCTCGCAATCGAGTCCGGTGCAAGGTGCCGGAGGCTTACCTTGGGCTTTCCTCCCAATGGTGGTTATATCCACAGGATGCTGGCACGATCGTCCTCAGGCCACTAGTGCCGACTGTGCGTCCAGCGAGACCTAAGGAGCATCATGCATTTGCCCGTACCCCGCGGAGAACTGTCCCGAGCGCTGATCAACGCGCTGCTGTGCGACCCCTCGGGAGAATATGCAGAATATCTGGCAACGGCCGCAGAGGAACGATTGGCTGCGACGACGAATGTCCTGGATGACGGGGACCTGCAGCTGAGCCTTTTCGTGCTCTACGAGTTGCACTATCGGGGATTCGCAGAAGTCGATGATCATTGGGAATGGAACCCTGGGCTCATTTCGGTCCGGGCCCAGATCGAGGAGGCTTTCGAGCAGGAGCTACGCAAAGCGGCAGGCCCTCTTCCAAGCGTGGCGCCGAGCTCATCCAAGGTGGCCGAAGCCTTGTTCGCGCTCGCTGCGAATGATGATGGACCGTCGGTCTCGAAGTTCATCCAGCGCAAGGCCAATGCCGCCCAAGCACGCGAATTCTTGATTCTCAAGTCGATCTACCAGCTGAAGGAAGCTGATCCGCATACCTGGGCGATCCCGAAACTCCAGGGCCGTGCAAAAGCCGCAATGGTGGAGATCCAGGCTGATGAATACGGAAACGGGCAGCTGCCGCGAATGCATAGCGAACTGTTCAGGCAAACGATGAGGGGCATGGGCCTGCGAGATGACTTCGGCGCGTACGTCGACCGCATTCCCGCGGTGACACTGGCGGCCGTCAACATGATTTCGCTCTTCGGCATGCACCGGCGCCTTCGCGGAGCCATCACTGGCCACCTGGCACTGTACGAGATGACATCTTCGATACCCCAGGCGGCTTATGCCCGCGGGTTCCGGCGCCTTGGGTATGAATCCCCGGTG
The DNA here is from genome assembly GCF_006539525.1 of Glutamicibacter nicotianae. Lineage (GTDB taxonomy): Bacteria > Actinomycetota > Actinomycetes > Actinomycetales > Micrococcaceae > Glutamicibacter > Glutamicibacter nicotianae. The sequence goes on from NZ_BJNE01000002.1 coordinate 206,384, forward strand.
ACCGACTACTTCGATGAGCATGTGGAAGCTGATGCGGTCCATGAGCAAATCGCCGGCCGCGACCTGGCTGGCGGACTGGCTGAATCCGAACCGGAGCTGGTGCCAGACATCCTCTTCGGAGCGTACGCAGCGGCAGCAGTTGACGCATTGGCTGGCGTAAAGTACTTGGACGCGTGGGAAGCGGGCCGATCGGCGTTGCATGCCGGGGCAGGGGTAACCGCATGAGCGACGAGCACCGCGCTCCGGACGCAGCCACCATTACCGTTTGCCCGCAGGGCCCATTGCTGCTCAGGGGCGATTTTGAAATTGTGGATGCCGAGGGGCAATCCATCGAGGCCCGGCAAGGGCCCGTAGCGCTATGCCGCTGCGGGGGCTCCGCCATCAAGCCCTTTTGCGATGGCACGCACAAGCTCATGAAGTTCGAGCGCCCGAAATAGGGCACTCGCCCGTGCCTGCAAGCAAGGGCCGCGTGGCAAAACCGCCTAGGGCTTAGGTGCCAAGCTGGCGCCCAAGGATTCCAAGGCGCCGGGGACCACGGAGAAGTAGGCCCAGACCCCGCGCTTCTCGCGGTGCAGGATCCCAGCATCCACCAAGATCTTCAAATGGTGCGAGACGGTGGGCTGCTTGAGGCCCAGCGGCTCGGACAGGTCGCAGACGCAGGTCTCGGCAGACTCGCTGCTGGAGACGATGGACAGGATGCGCAGACGATTGGGGTCGCTCAGCGCCTTGAATCGCAGTGCCAGCAGTTCGGCTTCCTCGGCGTTCAGGATTGCCTCCCCGGGGGATGGCACGCAGCAGGTATCGGCAGCCGGAGCGGTGCAGGTGCCGTCGGCAGGATTCGCGGTGGCTGTGCTCATGGACTCGGCTCTTTTCTTGGCGGGCGCTAGAGATTGACAAACGTCGATATGTTTCATCATACTCAAAACATCGATAATCGTCGATGTCTATTCTTGGAGTGATGATTCAGTGGCACCTGCCCCTGCGCTAGACACGGCCCCCGTGGCGGCCAAACTTTCCTTCCTGGACCGCTACCTGGTCTTGTGGATCCTGCTCGCCATGGCCGTCGGCCTGGGCCTGGGCCGCATCTTCCCGCAGCTCGGCGCCTTGCTGGACCGCTTCACCGTGGCCGGGGTGTCGGTGCCCATCGCCATCGGCCTGCTGGTCATGATGTATCCGGTGCTGGCCAAGGTGCGCTACAACGAAACCGGCCGCGTGCTGGCCGACAAGAAACTGATGGTCACCTCGCTGGTGATCAACTGGATCCTCGCCCCGGCATTCATGTTCGTGCTGGCCTGGATCTTCCTGGCCGAGCTGCCGGAATACCGCACCGGGCTGATCATCGTGGGGCTGGCCCGCTGCATCGCCATGGTGTTCATCTGGAATGACCTGGCCTGCGGGGACCGCGAAGCGGCCGCCGTGCTGGTGGCCATCAACTCGGTATTCCAGGTCATCGCCTTCGGTGCCCTGGGCTGGTTCTACCTGCAGGTGCTGCCTTCCTGGCTGGGACTGGAAACCACCAGCGCGCAATTCTCCATCGCCGCGATCACCGCCTCGGTGCTGGTCTTCCTGGGCATCCCGCTGGTGGCCGGCTACCTGACCCGCACGCTGGGCGAAAAGGCCAAGGGCCGCGACTGGTACGAGGGCAAATTCCTGCCGAAGATCGGCCCGTGGGCGCTGTACGGATTGCTGTTCACCATTGTCCTGCTCTTCGCGCTGCAGGGGGACAACATCATCTCCAAGCCGCTGGATGTGCTGCGCATGGCGATCCCGCTGCTGGTCTACTTCGTGGTGGTCTTCGGCGCCGGCATGCTCATTGGCCACTGGCTGAAGCTGGGGTACCCGCGCACCACCACCTTGGCCTTCACCGCGGCCGGGAACAACTTCGAGCTGGCCATTGCGGTGGCCATCGCCACCTTCGGCGCCACCAGCGGACAGGCCCTGGCCGGCGTGGTCGGCCCGCTGATCGAGGTGCCGATCCTGGTCGCCTTGGTCTATGTCGCCCTGTGGACCCGGAAATTCTTCCCCGCATCCAGCACCGTCACAACTTCTGCCTGAGGAAAATAACCATGACTGCAACCGAGAAGCCTTCAGTTCTCTTTGTCTGCGTGCACAACGCCGGACGCTCCCAGATGGCCGCGGCCTTCCTCTACCACCTGTCCGAAGGGCGGATCGAGGTCCGCTCGGCCGGCTCGGCTCCCGCTGATTCGGTTAACCCCGCGGCGGTCGAGGCCATGAAGGAAGTCGGCATCGACATGTCGGCGGAAATTCCCAAGGTGCTGACCACCGAAGCGGTGCAGGACTCCGATGTGGTGATCACCATGGGCTGCGGAGACGCCTGCCCATTCTTCCCGGGCAAGCGCTACGAGGACTGGAAGCTGGAGGACCCTGCAGGCCAGGGCATCGATGGCGTGCGCCCGATCCGCGATGAAATCCGCACCCGGATAGAGCGGCTCATCGCCGAACTGCTGCCAGCCAGCTAAGCGCCACCCGCCCCCCCGGAATCCAGCAGCCAAGGAGAACGCCATGAACCAGAACCTTCCAGTGATCGTCATCGGCGCCGGCCCCATCGGGCTGGCCACCGCAGCCCACCTGCGCGAGCGCGGGCAGGACGTGCTCGTCCTGGAAGCCGGGGACAGCGCCGGCGCCGCCATTGCCCAGTGGTCCCATATCAAGCTCTTCTCCCCATGGCGCTTCAATATCGATGCCGCTTCCCGACGGCTGCTGGAAACCCCCAACGAAGGATACGCAGGGGATTGGGAAGCGCCGCGGATCACCAAACTGCCCACCGGCGCGGAACTGGTCAGCCAGTACCTGCAGCCGCTGGCAGTCCACCCGGAACTGGCGCCACGCATCCGCTACAGCCACCGCGTGGTGAAGATCAGCCGCGTGCTGGCCGACGGCCGCGGCGCCGACAAGGCCCGCACCGCGAACCGCGACGACGCACCGTTTTTGGTGCGCACCGAAACCCCTGGCGGCCTGGTGGATCTGCTCGGCCGCGCCGTAGTTGACGCCAGCGGCACCTGGAACCAGCCAAGCCCGGTTGGCCGGGGCGGCATCGAGGCGATTGGCGAAGCCGAAGCGTGCGAACAGGGTTTCATCATCAGCGGGTTGCCCGATCCGCTGGGCGCTGATGAGCACGAGCTGGCAGGCAAGGACCTGCTGGTGCTCGGCGCCGGGCATTCGGCGGCGAACACCATTATCGCCCTGGGCCGGTTGCAGAAGCAGTATCCGGATACCCGCATCCGCTGGGGCCTGCGCGGGGAAGCCAACCCGATCCGGCTCTACGGCGGCGGAGCGTCCGACCAGCTTCCGGCCCGGGGCCAGCTGGGCACCTCGCTGCGCCGGCTGGTGGAAAACGGCCACGTGGAACTGCTGGAGAATGTCTCCGTCGCGTCGATGAACGCAGGGGAGCAGCTGGCAGTCGTGCTGGCTGATGGCCGCGAGCTGGCCGTTGACCGCATTATCGCCGCCACCGGTTTCCGCCCCGATCTGCAGATGCTTTCCGAACTGCGCCTGGAGCTGGACGAATGCGTCGAGGCCCCGCGCCAGCTCGGTTCGTTGATCGATCCGGAGTTCCACAGCTGCGGAACGGTCAGCGCGCACGGCGCCAAGGAACTGGCGCACCCGGAAAAGGACTTCTACATCGTTGGCATGAAGAGCTATGGGCGGGCCCCGACGTTTCTGATGGCTACCGGCTACGAGCAGGTGCGCTCCATTGCCGCCGCCCTCTCCGGTGATGCGGAGGCGGCCGGCCGGGTGGAACTGGAGCTGCCGGAAACAGGTGTTTGCTCAACGGATCTGGGCGGCTCCTGCGACGCTCCGGCCAGCGAAAACTCCTGCGGAACGGAACCGGCCGAGCCTGCCGAATCCAGCGGCTGCTGCAGTTCGCCGCAGCCGGTGAGCCTTGGGATGTCCACCGGAACGCTGCACGGCAACAGCGAACTGGCGGCCGGACGGTAGTCCCGCCGTTCAGCTCACCAGCACCTGGGAGCTCCCGGACTGCGCCTCCGGCTTCTTCGAAGGGCCGCGGGAACCGGCACGCCGTGGCACAGGAATCCCGGCGAGCGCCACAGCGCACACGGAGGTCAGCACCAGTGCGGCAGCCGGGGCGATGGCTGTGAACGGAGCCCGCTCGACGTAGCCGATGCCTTCGGCCAGCAGCAGCCCCCACTCTGGGGTGGGCGGCTGCGCCCCGAGCCCGAGGAATCCCAGGGCAGCCAAGGCCAAAGCCACCCCGGGCAGCCGCAGCATCCCATGCCGCAGCAATGCGGGAATCACCGCCGGCAGCAAATGCTGGATCCAGATCCTGCTCCGCGGCACCCCCGAGAGCGGAAGCCAGCGGATATGCGGCATGGCCCGCGCCTCATCAAGTAGCGAGGCCGCATGGGTAGCCAGCGGCGGCCAGCTCACCCAGAGCACGGCCAGCGCGGCACCGCCCACCGATGGGCCCACCAGGGCCGCGATGACGACCCCGGCAAGAATCGGCGGCGTCGCGTTGGCAATTACCGCCGGTCCGCGCGAGATCTCGCCTGCCGCCGCGAGCAGCAGGCCGAGCAGGATCGCGCCGGCCACGATCAGCAGTGCCGGTCCCACCGTGCCCAGGGTTCCGTGGGCTACCCGTGCCAGCAGATCCCTGCCGCTGGCATCCGCGCCGAAAGGCAGGCCCGGTTCCGGGGCCTGCAGCCGCCCGAATGCAATGGCATAGGGATCGCGCGGCAACCCGGAAGCCAGGATGGCCAGCAGCGCGGCGCAGGTGATCCCCGCGGTCCAGCGCTGGATCCTGCCGGTGCCGCGGGCCTCGGGCGGGGCAGGCAGCGACCCGGGCGGCAGGGCGCCTCTGCGCAGCGTGCGCCGAGCCGCCGCGGTGAGCGCCCCGATCAGCACGGCCGAGGCCGCCATCAGCAGCAGGCCGGCCTGCAACGCGGGAATGTCCTGCGCATTGGCGGCCCCGAGCAAGTAGCGGCCGAGCCCGGGGATCGCGAAGACCTGCTCCACGGCCACCGCGCCGCCGAGCAATCCGATGAACGCCAGGCCAAGCTGGTCGATGACCGCGGCCGCGGCCCGGCGCAGCACCCCGGAAAGGATGGCCGGCGCCGGCGCCCCGGCCAGGTGCCAGATCCCGACCCAGCGTTCGCCGGCCACCGCGGCAATGGCATCCGCCAGCAGCCGGCCCAGCAACCCGCCGGCCGGGATGCCCAGCGCCAGCGCGGGCAGGATTGCGGTTTCCAGCCCGGTCCACCCATAGGGCGGCAGCCATTGCAGCTGCACCGCCACCAGCACCAGCAGCATGCTGGCCAGCAGGAATTCCGGCAACGAGGTCAGCGCCACGCCCAGCGGACCGGACCCGGACTGCCGCTGGTTGCGCAGCACGCGCAACGCCGCCGGCAGCACCAGGGCAAAGGCCACGGCCAGCGCCACCAGGACGGCGAAGGCGGTGAGCGTGGCGGAGACCGACAGGGCCCGCCAGGCTCCGGGTGCGATCGGCGCCCCGCTGACCCAGGAGCTGCCCAGATCCCCGTGCAGCACCCCGGACCACCAGTGCCAGCTGGTGGCCAGCGGTCCGCGGTCAAGGCCCAGCTGCGCGCGCACGGCGGCCAGAGCCTGTGCGGTGGGTTCCAGTTCGGCATAGCGGGCACGGAGCACCGCCGCGGCCGGATCGGTGCGCGAAAGCCAGGGCAGGGCGCCGGCCACCAGCAGCAGCGCCAGCGCGCTGAGCAGGCAGGAGGCGAAGGACGCCCAGGCGATGCGCCGCCTGCGGCGGGAGAACCAGTTCATCGGCAGCCCGGCCCCTACTCGCTGCCCAGGCGGGTCTGCGCGGTGACCAGCTCGCGTTCGCGCGGATCCTGCGCGGCATCGTGCACGGCAGGGCTCTCGCCCTGGATCACCCGTTCATGCAGCAGCGGGATGGCCGCGTCGGTGCCCAGGATGCGGGCCTCGGCGAGCATGATCTGCTGCTGGCGCTTGGCCCCGGCATCGTTTTGCGCGGCCCGGTCGATGGCTTGCTCCACGTCCTTGTCGCAGAGCTGGGCGATGGCGAAGCCGCCCTCGCAGGTGAAGTCCGAAGCGAAGTACGCCACCGGATCCCCGGAATCCAGCACGGTGGCGCGGGAAAGGATGAAGGCATCGAAGGCCCCGTCCAGCGCATCGGCTTCGATGTACTGGTACTCGCGCACATCCTGCTTCACGATGAATCCGGCAGCTTCCAGCTGCTGCTGGAGGATCACCGCGACTTCCGGCAGTTCGGCGCGGTCGGTGAAGGTTCCCAGGGTGATCTCCACGTCCTGGACCTGCGCGGGTTCGGCGCGCTGGGCCAGCAGCTGCCGGTATTCTTCCGTTTCGCGCAGGCCGGCGGCGTAGGGCAGGGCCGGGCCGAGCAGGCCGTCGGCGCGGTCCGCCCGGTTCTCGTACACGGACTGGATGATGGCGGCCCGGTCAATGGCCTCGCGGGCCGCGGCGCGCACCGCCGGGTCGGCGAAAGGCCCCTTGGCGGTGTTCAGGTACAGCGTATTGGTGCGCGGCATCGGCACTTCGGTGAGCAGCTCCTGATCCACCGAGGCGGCCTGGCCGGCCGGGATGGCCTCGACGATATCCGCTTCCCCGGTGCGCAGCGCGGCGGTGCGCGCGGTGCCATCGGGCACGAACTTCACGTCGATGCCGGCAGCCGCGGCCTTGTCTCCCCAATAATCCTCGTAGCGATCCAGCGTGGCCCCGGACATCCCGTCCACGGCCGTGATCTGGAACGGGCCGGTGCCGTGGCCTGCCGGGTCAACCCCGCTGTCGGTGTAGGCCTCGGGCGCGAAGATGGCCAGCTGCGGGCTGGAGAGCCGCTGGGGCAGCAGCGGGTCGGGATCCGCGGTGGTGATCCGCAGCCCGTGCTCCCCGAGCACCTCCACGTCCAGCGCGGTGCCGTTCAGGATGCGCGGCACCGGGGTGGAATCGATGGCCCGCTGCAGGGAGTTCGCCACCGACGCAGCACCCAGCGGCTGCCCGTTATGGAACGTGACGCCCTTCCGGATGGAGAATTCCCAGACCAGGTCATCGATGCGTTCCCAGCTGGTTGCCAAGGCCGGCTGGGCATCCCCGGACTCATCGAGGGTGACCAGGGTTTCGGCGGTGGACCAGCGCGAGAGCTTGAACGCGTCATCGCTGAGCGGGCTGAGCCCGGAGCGGGGAGGCTGCATGTGGGCCACGGAGATGCGGCCAGTGCTGCCGGCCTGCTCGGCCGCTGCGGAGAAGCAGCCGCTGAGGGCCAGCGTCCCGGCCAGCGGGATGGCGAGCAAGGCCAGTGTTTTCTTGCGGAGTCGATTCATGGGTGCGGTGTCCTTGGAAGATAAGGGAGCGGTCAGGTGGCTTATTGGGCGGGCGGTTGGATGCTGATGGTGCGCGCGCAGTACGCCGCCAGCTGCGGGTCATGGGTGATCAGCAGCAGGGCAATGCCTGAAGCTGCGGCGGTGGAGAGCAGCTGGCCGGCAACGGCCTGGGCGGTGCCAGGATCCAGGGCGCTGGTCGGTTCATCAGCCACGAGCACGCACGGCTTCACCGCCACGGCGCGGGCCAGCGCGGCCCGCTGCAGCTGCCCGCCGGAGAGCTGATGCGGGCGGCGGTCCAGCAGCCCGGGGTCGAACTGGGCCAGCTCGGCGGCCTGGGCAATGAGCGTTGCCGGGTGGGCGGAGGGGAACAGCCGGGTGATGGCGTGCTGCAGCGACGTGCGGATGCTCCAGCGCGGCACGAAGGCGGCGGCGGGATCCTGCGGCACGCCCTGGACCAGCCGGCGGCGTGCCGCCGCATGGCTGCGTTTCGGTGTGCTCCACGGCTCGCCCAGCACCCGGATCTCCCCGGAGTCCGGCAGCCCCAGGCCCAGCACGATGTCGGCCAGGGTGGATTTGCCGGCGCCGGAGGGCCCGGTGATGGCCACGGCTTCGCCCCGCGCCAGCGTGAATCCAATGGGATCCAGGACCAGCCGGCGGGCTTCGCCGTGCCCGCGCCGTGCGCTGAGGTTGGATGCTTCCAGTGCGGGGATGCTCAAGCTGGAACTCGTTCCCCGCGCGGTGCGCTCGCACTGGGACTGGCACTGGCGATCTTTCCGGAGTCCAGAACGAGGTGCCGGGTGGCCAGTGCCCGGGCTGCGGCCGCGTCATGGGTGGACAGCACCAGTGCCTGCCGTTCATCCAGGACCGTACCCAGTAGGTCGAGGACCAGATCGCGGGAGCGGTCATCAAGTGCGCTGGTTGGTTCATCGGCAATGATCACCGGGGCCTGGCTGAGCACTGCCAGCGCTATGGCGGCGCGTTGCGCCTGCCTTCCGGATAATTCAGCGGGACGCCGTGCGAGCAATGACGGATCACCAAGTCCCACGGCGTCCAGCGTGCTGGCAACCTGCTGCGTGCTTGCGCTGGTGGCCTTGCGAAGCTGCCGTCCCAGCGGCAGCAGGGGGTGCAGGGCATCTTGGCCGCGTTGCGGTATGCAGCCAATGCGGGGCGAGCCGGCAACGCGGGTGCCGGAGAATTCCAATCCGGGTGCCCAGTGTCCGGTGATCATGGACAGCAGCAGCGACTTGCCAGCACCCGAGGGGCCGGTGATGACCACGCGCTCGCCGGGAAGAAGCGTGAACTCCTCGATTTCAAGCAGTGCGCGGTTCTCCGCGCGCAGTCCCAGGCGTGCGTTGCGCAGGCGGAACACCGGAGCAGGCGGTTGCTGGGCGCCAGGCGGGCCGGCCGATGGGGAATCCACATAAGTCATAATGAGAATCATTATCACTTAAGCTTTTGCGGCGAGGCAAATCACCCGGACGAGCGTGAGCGGTTGGGAATGCGGTGGGATAGGTGCCGACGGGTTTGAGAAGCGCAAAAATGTTGGGATGATGTTTGACTGGAGTTTACGAACTAGTTGAAATGCACCCCGATGATCCAGGAGCTGTTGTGCGCCCCACCCGCTTTGCCCGTCATTCACTTGCCCGCCGGGCAGGAGCAATCACCGCTTCCAGCCTTGGCTTGGCCTTGCTGCTCTCGGGCTGCGGTTCGGATTATCCGTTGGGGGAGGAGCAGCGCAAGGCCGCCGAAGCGAATACCTCCAACCTGGAAGGCACCCTGACCGGAGGCGGATCCACCGCGCAGAACTCGGCCATGAATGCCTGGAGCACCGAATTCTCCACCCTGCACCCCAAGGTTCAGGTGCAATACGCTTCGGTGGGATCCGGCGCCGGACGCGCAGGACTGCTGGCTGGCGGTACCGAGTTCGCCGGATCCGATGCGTATCTGAAGGACGAGGAAGTCCAGCGTTCCATCGAAACCTGCGGGCCGCAGGGCGCGATCAATATTCCGGCATATATTTCCCCGATCAGCATCGCCTTCAACCTGCCGGGTATCAAGGAATTGAATATGGATGCCGAAACGATCGCCCGGATCTTCTCCGGCGAGATCCGTTCCTGGCAGGACCCTGCCATCGCCAAGCTGAACCCCGAGGTTCAGCTGCCGGATATCCCGGTAACCGGGGTGGCCCGTGCCGATGACTCGGGCACCACGGAGAATTTCACCGAATACCTGCATAGCGTGGTTCCCGAGGTATGGACCCATGAGCCCGATGGCGGCTGGCCGGATGCCACTGGCCTGGAGAAAGCCCAGGGCAATGCCGGTGTGGTGACCACCGTGACCCGCGCTGTCGGAGCGGTCACCTACGCCGACGATTCGCTGGTGGATCAGTCGCTGGGCAAGGTGAAGCTGAAGGTCGGAGATGAATTCGTGGCCGTCAGCGGGGAAGCCGCGGCCAAGGCCGTGGCCGAATCCGAGCGTGTGGAAGGACGAGGGGAGCACGATATCGCCCTGGAACTTGACCGGAAGACCACCGCTGAAGGCGCGTACCCGATGGTGCTGGTCTCCTACCTGCTGTTCTGCAGTGGTTATGAGGATCCGCGGACCGTGGAACTGGTCAAGACCTTCGGGCAGTACGTGGTCAGTGATCAGGGGCAGAAGACGGCGGCTGACTCGGCCAAGAGCGCGCCGATGCCGCAGCAGCTGGCAAAGGAAGCTCGCGAGGCCATCGATTCGATCACTGTGCGCTAGTGCATCAGGTTGGCGAACATCTTCAATCGCATTGCTTTGGCGGTGGCCATATGGTCCTGGATGAGCTCACTTGCCTTCGTGCTGTCGCGCTCGCGGACGTGATTCACAATGAGCTGGTGCTCGTCCAGGGATTCGGTCCAGCGCGAGCCGATGGACAGCGTGGATGATGGGGCATGGATCTGGTGGGTGGCCAGGCGCTCGAGCAGATCTTCGAGTACCGGATTATGCGCAGCGCGCCAGAGCGCGCGGTGGAATTCGATGTTGGTGGCCAAACGGGTGGCATCATCCGGCTCGGCAAGTGAGCGGTCCCGGTCAACCAACGCCTGCAGGCGCATCAGGTCCACTTCGGTGCGCACCGAGGCGGCTTCCTGCGCGGCCTGGCCTTCCAGCAGAATGCGCAGGTCGTAGACCTGCATGATCTGCTCGGGGTCAATTTCCTTGACGAAAAGTCCACGGGCACGGCGCTCCAGCAACCCTTCATGCAGCAGTCGGGTCAAGGCTTCGCGCACCGGGGTGCGGGAGACTCCAAAGCGTTCGGCCAAGGCAACTTCGCGCAGGGCGTCTCCGGGCTGGAATGCCCCTTGCAGCAAGTCGTCCTTGAGCTGGGCATGGATTGAATCCGAATCGAGCTTGGCCATGATTCCCATTCTCGTCTAATGCTGGCTAGCGGGTAAAACTGTTGTTCCGCCGGTACAGGCGTACCGGCGGAACAAGAGCAATTAGTTCTTAGGCAAGGTTACCGGCACGACGGCCGAAGACCACACCTGCTGCCAGGCCGGACCCGCCTGGGTAGTTGGCCGAGAACAGCCCGCCGAGCATCTCTCCGCAGACGAACAGGCCTGGGATGATCTCGCCATCCTCGTTCAGCACCTGGCCGTCGGTGTTGCCCTTCAATCCACCGAAGGTGAAGGTGATGCCGCAAGTGACCGGGTAGGCGTAGAACGGTCCAGTCTCGATGGGGTTGGCCCAGTTGCTCTTCGGTGGAGTCACCTTCGCGGCGCGTCCATCCAGCACATTCGGGTCGTAGGCGATGGAGGTATCGATGGACGCATTGAATTCCGAGACGGTCTTGGACAGTGCCGCCGGATCCACGTTGATCTTCTGCGCCAATTCCTCGATGGTGTCCGCGATGACCTCGGAGATCTCAGGCATTTCGTACTCTTCGGCGCGCAGCATCGGGCGCAGCGAGGCATCGAAGACCTGGTAGGCGATGGAATCCGGCTGCTGCAGGATGACCTTGCCGTACTTGGCGTAGGTCAGGTTGCGGAAGTCGGCGCCTTCGTCCAGGAAGCGCTCTCCGCGGTTGTTCACGATGATGCCCAGCGGATAGGACTGGCGAGTGAGGCGGTTGGTCAGCTCGCGATTGGATTCGTTGTTCGGGGTCAGTGCGTCCCACTGCACCGAGTGGCAGGTGCTCCAGTCCCCGCCCTTAGCGGCGCCGATCTCCAGGCCGGCGGCCAGCATCTCGCCATTATTGAATGGGGTGCCGCGGACCTTGGCGTTCTGCCAGCCTTCGCCCAGGTGCTCCTGGCGCCACTTCGGGCTGGATTCGAAGCCGCCGGCACCGAGGATGACCGACTCGGCGCGCAGTTCCTGCTCCTCGCCGTTGGCGCGGACCTTGACGCCCACGACCTTGCCGTTTTCCACGATCAAGCCGTAGACATCCTGCTCGAAGCGGACTTCGGTGCCCAGCTTCTCGGCGACTGCGAGGTGGTCCTTCATCAGGCCTTCGCCGCCGTCCACGTTGCCCACGTGCAGGCCGCCCCAGAACAGGTAGCCGCCCTCCGGAGTCTCGTAAGCCTGGCGTTCGTACATCAGGCGGTACTTCAGCCCAAGGGACTTGAGCCAGCGCAGCCCGGGAGCCGCTTCCTTGACCAAGACCTCGGTCATTTCCTTGTCGTTGCGGCCCTCGGTCACCTTAGTGATGTCGCCGGCGTAGTCGGCCGCGGTGTAGGGAGGAACTTCTGAGACCGGGTGGCGCTCATCGAATTCAACCAGATCCTGCAAATCTTCCAAGCCGTTGTGCGCAATGCGCGTCGCACCTGCGGTGTAGTAGCTGTTGCCGCCGAACTGGTCGCGAGGAGCCTTCTCCAGGAGCAAGACCTTGCGGCCGCGGGTCACTGCTGCATGCGCTGCGGTGAAGGCGGCGTTGCCACCGCCGACCACAATGACGTCTGCGACGTTGGCACTGGTTTCCTGAACATTGGTTGTCATGGGATGACCTTTCGGAAATGAAGAACGTGGGAAAACGTGGATCCGAAATTAGTGTATACACTAATGTGCATTAAAAGCCAGTAGAGTGCAGAAGAGTTACTTGACCCACGAGTAGCGGTGTTCTGGACGGCCTGCCGAACCGTAGCGCGGGCGCAACTGGGCCTTGCCCGCCTGGACCAGGAAGTCCAGGTAGCGCCGGGCGCTGACCCGCGAGATTCCGCAGATTTCGGCAACCTCCAATGAGGACAAGGTGCCATCCGGCTGGCCCGGAGCGCTGCGCAGCGCTTCGCCAACGAGTGCCATCGTGGGGGCAGTGAAGCCCTTGGGCAGGCGCTCGGTCTGCATGCCGGTAACGGCCCCGGGGGAAAGCTCGAGGACTTCAGCGGATTTCGCGTCCCCGCGTCCGCTGGCGGCCTTGAGCAACTGGTCGATCTCGGCCTGACCCAGTTCATCGATCCGCTCGTCCGGCCTCTCCGCTTCTTCGGGCTGCTCCAAAACGCGCTGGGCGTAGAGCGCCAGGCGCTGCTTGAACTCATCCACGGTAAAGGGCTTGACCAGATAGTCTTCGACACCATGGCCTACCGCTTGGCGCACCGCATCACGTTCATTGTTGGCCGTAATCATGATGACGTGCGCGTCGGAACCAGCCGCGCGCAACTGTGCCAAGACCTCGAGGCCTGTCAGATCCGGCAGATGAACATCCAACAGGATCAGGTCTACTTCGCCGGACTGGACGAAGGGGACTACGCCGGCTCCGCGCTCCAGCACGCCGACCACTTCAAAATGCTCCATGCCCTGCAGGTAGCGGCGGTGCAGCCCGGCCACTGCGAAGTCGTCATCGACCACGAGTGTCTTAATCATTGAAATAATCTCCTTGCAGGGGGATGGAAGCGCTCTGCTTAACCTTAGGTCGCTTCGCCGGAGGCCACGCGGCGATGACTTCGGCACCGCCTAGATCGCTAGATCCGAACTTGAGCACGCCCTCGCGCCGGATGCGGATGCGGTCAACCAGGGCCAAGCCGATGCCCCGTCCGTGGATTGCGCTCTGGGTCCCGGTTTTGCTGCTGACGCCGAGCTGCACGAGGCGGGCTGCATCGCCTTCCTTGATGCCCGGGCCGGAATCGCTCACTGCGATGCGAACGCCGGTCGGCCCTGCATTTAATTGCAAGGACACCTCGCCGCCATCCCCGGCGGCCTCGATGGCGTTGGCCAGCAGGTTCGAGGTGACGGTGATGGCATCGTCGTCAATTGCGCTTCCGGGCGCCACAGCGGAGAACGGATGCAGCTCCAGCCGGACCCCGGCTTCGCCGGCCACCGCCTGCTTGGCAATGAAGAGCGCTGAGAGGGTGGGGTCGCCCAGGTGCATTTCCGGATGCTCGCCGCGAGCACCGGTGAAGCGCTGGATATGCTCCTTGGCTTCCTCGTATTCGCCAATGGACATCAGTCCCGAGAGCAGGTGCAGGCGGTTGGTGAATTCGTGCGCCTGCGCGCGCAGCGTATCGGTCAGGGATTTCTGTCCGCGCAGCTCGCGCAAGGTATCTTCCAGCTCGGTATGGTCGGTCAGCGTCAGCGTGCGTCCGTAATTCTTCGGCCCCAGCATCGCCTCGCGGCGGTTGGCGATCAGCACGCGTTCCCCGGAGAGCACATTCTGCACCGATTCGGCCTTGGGGGAGTCGCTGCGCAGCAGGTCCACGAGGCTTTGGTCCAGGACCTCTTCGACCTGCTGGCCCACGGCATTTTCGGGAAGCTCAAGCAACCGCCGCGCTTCATCGTTGACCAACGAGAGCCGGCCGGTGCCATCCACGCCCAGCACGCCATCGCTGACTGAGTAGAGCACGGCCTGCTGCGCCTGCTTCAGCGAATCGACTTCTTCTGGATCGACGCGGTAGATCCTGCGGATGGCCCGTTCCACCAAGGCGGCCGCGAGGCTGCCGATGGCTACGGCCAGAACAATCCAGGGTGCGAAGGCCCAGACGACATCAACGAGGCTGGCACGCACCTTGCTTTGGAGGATGCCCACGGAAATGGTGCCGACGATTTCCCCATTCTCATAGACGGGCTGCTTGACCCGCAGGGTGACCCCCAAGGGCCCTTCTTCGACGCCCCTGAAGGTCTCGCCACGGCGGATGGTTTCATGATCGGAAGATACCGGCTGGCCGATGGCCTCGGGGTCGGGGTGGGCGACGCGGATGCCATTCAAGTCGGCAATGGTCACGTAATCCACGCCCGATACCGACTCGGCCAGATGGGCCAACGGGGCAACCACCTTGGCCGCGTTTGCCGGATCCTCGGCCAGCGCGCTGCCGATAGGAGCCAGCTGGGCGGTTTCCTCGGCCACCGTGGCTACACGGGAAAACGCGTTGTTCTCCACCCGGTTGATCTCGACACGCATCACGATCACCGACACCGCCAACAGCGTGATCAGCACGATGGCCAATTGCAGAAACAGGACGCGTATGCGGAAGCGTCGGTTTTTCTTTATCCATTGCATCGCGGACCTGCCTGCTCCCGTTGTTTTTATTTTCTTAATTGCCCGTTATGACCAGAACCACATTTTCGGTGTGCTTCGGCTCACTTTCCTTGCACACTTGGAAGGGCCGCGCCGGGAATCGGTGAGGTGAATCACTAGCATTGAGGTTACGGAAAATGGTGAACAAACGCATCTTGAGCCGCTCCCTTTACGGAGTTGCCGTCGTGGCGGTAGCGGGACTCGCATTCACCAACGCAGCAGCGTCGGGCGGAGAGTCCTCGGCGAGGAACAAGTTGGTCATCATGGCCCCTGCCTCGCCCGGCGGCGGTTGGGACGGCTTCTCTCGTGAAGCGCAACAGGCACTGAAATCCATCGGCGCGGTCAACAACGTGCAGGTAACGAACATCCCCGGAGCCGGCGGCACCATCGGCCTGAGCCAGTTCGTGCAGATGACCGGACGCCATGACATGCTCATGGCCACCGGCGGCGTCATGGTTGGTGCCATCGAGCTGGCCGACTCCGAGGCCACCATGAAGGACGTGGAGCTGATTGCCCGCATGTCCGATGACTACGCCGCACTGGTAGTTCCGGCTAAGTCCAAGATCAAGACCCTGGACGAGTTCGTCGAGGCATGGAAAAAGGACCCGGGGGGAACCTCGATTGCCGGCGGTTCGCTAGGATCCATCGACCACCTGCTCACTGGCAAGGTAGCCCAGGAAGTGGGGATAGATCCTGCCAAGGCCAATTACATCGCCTACTCTGGCGGCGGCGAGGCCCTGACTTCCATGCTTGCAGGCACCACCGCCGGCGGCATGTCGGGCTACAACGAGGTAGCCGATCAGATTGAAGCCGGAAATCTGCGTGCGCTAGCCATTTCCTCCGAAGAACGCTTGCCAAGCGTAGACATTCCCACCTTCAAGGAACAGGGTGTCGATGCAGTTATGGCGAACTGGCGCGGCTTCTCCGCCGCCCCGGGCATCACAGAAGAGGACAAGCAAGTCTTCGTGGAGATGGTCCATGAAATCCACGAATCCGAGCAGTGGAAAGATGCACTGGAACGCAACAACTGGACCGACAGCTTCATGATCGGCAAGGAATTCGAAGAGTACGTGGACAGCGAAATCGAAGTCACGGCACAAATCATCAAGGGACTGGGACTATGAGCATTCAAGCACCCCAATCAACGCAGGGCACCAGCAACGCTACCGGCACCCGCCGTGCGCACAACTCTGCTCCGGGCTTCTTCAGCGGGCGCAGCGAACTGATCGTACCGGCACTGGTGCTGCTGCTCGCGCTCTTCCTGACCTGGCAGACCGCCACCATGGAGGTATTGGGCAAGTCGGTCCCCGGACCGCAGTTCTTCCCAACCATCGTGTGCATTCTGCTCTATGGCGTGGTCATTGCCCACACCATCCAGATCCTCCGCGCACCGCGTGGTGGCGCAGCCGTAAAGGTTGAAACGGCAAAGCAGTACAAGACCCAGTCGGACTGGAAAACCATGGGCATGGTGATTGCCGGCGTCATCGTCTTCATCCTGGTCCTGCCTTACGCAGGCTGGATCATCAGCGCAGCGGCACTGTTCTGGATCGTTGCCCGCGCGCTGGGCAGCAAGAAAGCACTGATGGACGTGAGCATCGCCTTGCTCTTCTCCTCGGTCATCCAGCTGGCATTCAACGCAGGACTGGGATTGAACCTGCCTTCGGGATTCTTGGAAGGACTGCTCTAGATGGAACAGATCAATCTGCTGCTTGAGGGATTCTCAAACGCACTGACCCCAATGAACTTGCTGTGGGTGCTGCTCGGCGCCCTGCTGGGCACCGCCGTGGGCGTGCTGCCAGGCCTGGGCTCGGCGATGGCCGTGGCACTACTGTTGCCTATTACCTTCTCGCTGGATCCCACCGCCGCATTCATCATGTTCGCCGGTGTCTACTACGGTGGCCTGTTCGGCGATTCCACCTCAGGCATCCTGCTCAATACGCCAGGCAATTCCTCGGCCATCGCCTCGACCTTCGAAGGGCACCGGATGGCCCGTAACGGTTTGGCCGCCAAGGCCCTGGCAACCGCGGCTGTTGGAGCGTTCATGGGCGGCCTGCTGGCTACCACCGTCGTGGTGTTCTTCGCCCCGACCCTGGTGAAACTGGCCACCGCATTCGGCCCGGCCGAATACTTTGCCCTGGCGGTCTTCGCCTTCCTGGCCATCTCCTCGGTAGTTTCCGATTCCATCGTCAAGGGCTTGGTGGCCCTGGGCATAGGGCTGGTCTTGGCCATGGTTGGCGTGGACGGCCCTTCGGGAACCATCCGCTACACCCTGGGCCTGCCGCAGCTCTTTGACGGTATCTCCATTGTGGTGATCACCGTGGGTCTGCTGGCCTTGGGCGAAGTGCTGCATATTGCCTCGCGGATCCACCGCGATCCGGAAGCCGACAAGATCAAGCCGAGCGGTCGCCCGCGCCTGCACCGGCACGACATCAAGAAGGCCCTGCCAGCATGGCTGCGCGGAACCGCCTTCGGCCTGCCCTTCGGCATCATTCCAGCCGGCGGCTCCGAGGTTCCGACCTTCCTGGCCTACGGTACCGAGAAGCGCCTGGCTCAGCGCCGCGGAGATATCGAATTCGGGCAGATGGGCTCCATCCGAGGCGTCGCCGCCCCGGAAGCCGCCGCCAACGCCACCGCTGGCACCGCCATGGGCGCCCTGCTCGCTCTGGGCCTGCCAACCAGCGCTACCGCAGCGATCATGATCGCTGCTTTCCAGCAGTACGGCATGCAGCCGGGCCCGCTGCTGTTCGAGCGCAGCGGCCCCATGGTGTGGACGCTGCTGGCCTCGCTGTTCATCGGACTGGTGATCCTGCTGGTCATGAACATGCAGTTCGCGGTGCTATGGGCCAAGCTGCTGCTGGTCCCGCGCCACTACCTGTACGCGGGCATTACCGTGCTCTCAGTCCTCGGCGTCTACGCGATCAGCGCCGCGCTGCTGGATCTGTGGATCCTGCTGGGCGTGGGACTGCTTGGCTTCGTGATGCGCCGCTACGAGATCCCGCTGGCACCGGTACTGATCGCGGTGATCCTCGGACCGCTGGCCGAAACCGAGCTGCGCCGTGCGCTGACCGTGTCAGAAGGCGATATTGGAATCCTGGTGGACAGCTCCATCACGGTCATCCTCTACACCGTCCTCGCGCTGGCCCTTGCATTCACCGGCATCAAGCACATGCGCGAGAAGAAGAAGGCCAAAGCCCTGGCCGAGGAGCAGGGCCAGCCGGCCAACGCCTGAGCATCCTATGCCCTGCGCAGCAGGCAACGTCCCCCATTCGCAGCCGGCAGCTTGATGCTTCCTGAGTGCGGCTTGCCTTCGTTGGTTGCGCAAAGCACAGTGGGCAGTGGTCGATGAAAGGAGCATGAATATGCCAGATCTAGCAGGCAAGAAAGTCCTTGCGGTAGTTTCCAACCGCGGAGTCGAGCAGGATGAGCTGAAGAAGCCAGTGGAGCACTTGCGCCAAGCCGGTGCTGAGGTGGTGATCGCGGCCCCAGAGGCCGGCCAGGTCAAGTCGCTGGTTGGCGATTGGGATCTGGGGGAGGTCTTCGAAGCCAGCGAAGCACTGGCGGCAGTGGACGAGCAGGATTTCGACCTGCTGCTGATCCCCGGCGGAACGCTGAATGCCGACAACCTCCGCTTGGACGCCGACGCCCAGCGCATTGCCAAGTCCTTTGCCGGTTCAGGCCGGCCGATCGCTTCCATCTGCCATGGGCCATGGCTGCTGGTGGAAACCGGATTGGCCAAGGACAAGACCTTGACCTCGTACACCTCGATCAAGACCGATGTGGTCAATGCCGGCGGCACCTGGAAGGACGAACAGGTTTTCCGCTGCCCGGCGAACGGCTACGTGCTGATTACCTCGCGTAATCCGGACGACCTCGACGCGTTCAGCAGTGCCATTGCCGAGGAGCTCAGCTCCTAGCAATTGCCGCCAGCCGGCCAAGCCGCCGTCGAAGCCAGCCTTCCGGACGGCGGCTTCGCTGCGCTGGGACCAAAGCCCGCCATCCACGGCTTTGGCGATCGAAGGGCACGCCACTACGTTGTGGTTGTCGCGTATTTTCCCACCTGTGGAGGCAGGAACATGGCTGCAGATTATGACGAGGTTCGTCCGGATTTCGCCGCGGCGTCCGAGAAGACGCTCAAGGACGTGCAACAAGCCGATGCCCCCGACGCGAAGAGCGTTGCGGCCGAGCTTGAAGAAACCGACCTTTCCGATGGCGTGGAGCTCCCTGGCGCCATCGTCGAGGAAGAGCTGAGCGTTGAAGTCCTTCCGCAAGCAGCGGATGAGTTCCTCTGCGCCAGCTGCTTCACTATCCGCCATCGCAGCCAAGCCGTGCAGAAGACTGGCCTAGGCGTCATCTGCCGCGACGGCGACAGCGAACTCGCTTGGATTCCTGGGATTCCCGGTGTCTGGCGGTCTCGGCTTTTCGAACCGTTGCGTGTAGCGAAGGCGCTGAGGGCTTTGCCATGAACTGCATTGACGAAGCGGGCACCCCGCATGCCGGGGTGCCCGCTTCGGCAATTCATCGTCTGGTCATGCCGCGTACGGGTCCCGAGGCTGTCCGGCCGCCTTGCGGGAGAGGAACAATCCCAAGGCAATCATGAGCGCACCGAGCCCGAGATGCAGCCAGTTATCTGCATCATTCAGGGGAATGAAGTTGGCGGCACTGTCGAAATCAATGACCAGCCCGTAGACCCACAAGACCAGGTAGATGATTCCGCCGCCGATGAGGTAGCTGCGGGCAGCAGGCACGGTCCGAGCCATCAGGTAGCCGGCGACACCGAAGAGCAGATGCACGGCATTGTGCAGGTACGAGACCTGGAAGATTCCCAGCAGCTTGGCCTCGGAGTGGTGGCCGGCACCTGAGAGCGATGCGTAGTTGGTGGTGATTCCCGGAATGAATCCGAGGACTCCGACCAGGAAGAACACGATGCCGACCGCTAATGCGGCCTTTTGCACCAGCGGACGTGTTGCTATGACAGGATCTTTTGGATGTTCCATGATCTTGCTCCTTCATTCTGGCTGTTGCGATCGGAAGGAAACGTTGGCCAGGCATGCTGGCCGCCGTCATGCAAGCCACGCTAGGGGATTGCCGACTGGATGGCACGCGAATCTTCCAGTACCTAGGGAACGTCCAGAATCGGTGGTGCGCAGATCACTGGTGCCGCGGTGCGTGATCCTCGCTCTTCGCTTCGTCTTGCGTCTGGAGGAAGAACGCGCCGAGTGAGCCTGCCAAGGTAGCGAACACCACCACGGAGTAGCTCGCCAAGATCAGCTGCAGGGCTTTGGAGAACGTATCCGTGCTGGTGATCCCGGAGCCGGTAATCGTTGCCATGGCGGTCTCGTACAGTGCCGAAGAATAGTCGCTGGTCGATTCCATTGCGTAGAGCAGTTGGCTGGAGGCAAGGATGACCACGGCGGTCACCGCAGCCAGCCAGCCGATGCGGCCGCTGAGCAACCTGCCTGCGGAGCGCGAACCGCGGACCCCTGCCGAGAGGATGCCGCTCACCCGGGCGGCACGGCCCACCCGCAGCAGGCGGGAGGCCTGGAAAGCGCGCAGAAAACGCAAGAAAGGGAACAGCAGGAACAGCACCTGCCACCAGTTGCGGCGCCAGAAATCAGCTTGGGACCTGGCGATGATCGCCCGCAAGGCGAATTCAGCAGCGAAGATTGCCCAGAAAATCCATCCTGCGATGGCCAGCGTCCGGGTCCAGAACGGGTCGGTCACCAGCAACTGCCCGAGAACCACAAAGAGGAAGATCACGCCGAGCATCCCCATGGGACGGTCCAGGCGCGTGGCAAGCAGCTCGGCCTGTTCCCACCGGTAGATCCGGTGTCCTTTTTGTTTCGCCATGGTGCTTGCCTCCTTGGATCCCGAATCTAACCGGGTGCGGCAATGGATTCGAGGGCAACGGCGGATACCCAGCATGCTTCCGGAAAACGGATCGGGGCGGAACCCGGCACCCGCCTGATTCCGCCCCGATCACCGCTGCGTGCAGGTTCAGCTCCTGCGCTAAGCCAGCGCGCCGGCGCTAGCGGGTCTGCCGGCCGCCTTCCCAGCCCTCGGCTTGCGCCTGTTCCATGCGCAATTGCGCTTCGCGGCGCTCTTCCTCGGTGATTGCTTCCTCTTCCAGGCTGACTCGCTCGACCGGATCAACAGCCTTCTTTGCAGCGGGGCGTTCCTCGTCCAAGGCCACCTTCTGCTCGTCCCCAGCCAGTTCGCCGCTTGTGCCGGCGGCTGCGGCATCCGTGATGGGCTCGCGCTCATGCCGCGCTTCCCCATGGCTTAACGGCACGGTGGTTGCCGCATCCCGGGTGGCTACGTGCTTGCGCAGGCGCACTTTGCCGGTTTCCACGCCTTCGGTACCCACCTGCGGCTGCTCCTCGGAACGGACGGCAGAGGACCTGGGAGCGCCGGCTCCCGGACCGCGCACGTCTTCCCGCGAATACTCGGCGCGGGCATCGGTGTCCGGGACGCCCGGCTGCACGGCGGCCTGGTCCGCTTCATGATAGGACAGGCTGTAGTAGTGGTAGAGCTCCTGCTCCTGCTCTGGCGTGAGCTGGCCCTCGGGGTCGATGTTCGGGGCGTCCTTGACGGTCTGCTTGTCATAGGGCACCGAGAGCGTATCGCCTGCGACGGTCGCCTGGCTGAGCGGAACGAAGCTCTCGGAGAGGCCGAAGAGTCCGGTGCGGACAGTCGCCCATTCCGGCTGCCCGCTGCGGTCATCAAGGAAAATCTGGCCGAATTTGCCGATCTTCTGGCCGTCGGGGCCAATGACGGTGCCGCCAATTGCGCTGAGTTCCTGAAGCTGTTCTGTGCTGATCATGGCTCTGTCCTCCTGCTGCGTTCGACTTCGGATCAATCCAGTAATCTCGATCCGGCTGGCCAGTAGCCGGCCGGGTGAAGCTGCGCCTCCAGTTGGGCGTGACAGCCCGCAACTCTGCGTCTTGCGGTGCTTTGCCGAGCCGCGGTGAATCGATCGTCGCACACTACGCAAGCGCCCGCACCGGGGCTTGTACTTGCATGGCCGCAAGCTCGGTAGCAGCTGTGAAAAGCAGGCAGCAGGTGCCCGGGGCAGCCATCGGGCGTAGGGCCAGAACGTGAACGAGTGCCTGTGGACAGCCGCGTGTGTCGCTGCGGCGAAGCTGGAAAATCGCTGGGTTTCGTGCCTGGAACGGCCGTCCCGGCTAGCTGCGGTCTAATGTTCAGTTCGTACTGCTGCCCAGAGAAGGCGAACCAGCATCCATGAACAGGACCTTTGGGATCGAGGAGGAATTCTTCCTCGTGGATCCGGCAACTGCCGCCCCGGTGCCGATGTCCGATCGGCTCAGCTCCCAGCTGCTTGGCCTGGAACTGCCGGGCACCACGGTCCACCGTGAACTGCTGGCCAGCCAGCTGGAAATCGTCACCGGAATCTGCGCCTCCGCGGACGAAGCCCTGGAAGCGCTGGTGCGGCGACGCGCCGCCATTGAGCGGATATGCCGCGAACACCAGGTGCTTCCCTTTGCTTCTGGAACGGCGCTGCAGCTGCCGAGCGCTACGGACTTCACCAAGGGCCAGCGCTACGCAACCATCCACGAGTTCGTCCCGGGGATCGCCCGCGAGCATTTCATCAACGGACTGCACATCCATGTGCATATCCCGGATGCCGCAGCCGGAGTCCGGGCGCTGAATGCCTTGCGCGGCTGGTTGCCGCTGATTGCGGGAATTGGCGCGAACTCTCCCATCTGGAACGGGGAACTGACGGGTTTCGCGTCATGGCGGACGGTGCACTACCGCAGATGGTCTGCGACAGGCATTCCGCCGGCTTTTGCGACAGTGCATGAATACCAGCAGCGGGTGGAGGACATGATTGCTTCCGGGTCGCTGCTCGATCCGGGCCACATTAGCTGGGTCGCCCGCTTGTCGGTGAACCATCCGACCATTGAAGTCCGCGCTGCGGACACGCAGATGACAGCCGGCGAATCCGTGGCCCTGGCCCTGCTCATCCGGGCCATTGTGGATACCGCCTCGGAAACTGACGGCTCTGCCGTCACGGCAGCATCCGAAGTGCTTGACCTGGGCCTGTGGCAAGCGGCGAAATCGGGAGTGGATGGCACTTATTTCGATAGCGAATCCAGGACCACCGTGCCTGTCAAGGCCGTGATCCAACGGGTGCTCGACTATACGGGCCGTGCATTGCATCGCAATGGCGATGAACAGTTCGTAGCCATTTACCTGGACTCGCTCGCCACTTTCGGAAATGGAGCCACGCGCCAACGCGAGAGCTGGAACCAGGGAGGTGCGAAGCAGGTAGCCGCTGATGCTGCCAAGCTGTTCGCGCAAGCCTGACAAGTACGGCCGCCGAGCGGTACTGATCGTCCATCCAGGTGCTGATGGGCGTCGGCACCTCATTGGTGAGCTAGCTTTCCACCTATGCGAGCATCGGCATCGGGCTCCGATTCTCCTGAGCGTCCTGCACAAGGTGCTGGGCTTCTCCGCCGGCGGCGAGTGGGGAGGTGCGACATTGATGGCGGCGGAGGACGCGCCGGATCATGTGCGCGGCAAATTCGGGGTCTTCCCGCAACTCGGGGTTCCGGCAAGCATGCTGCTGGCCTCCGCGGTCAGCGCCATATTTGCTGCCGTAGTTTCCCCTTAGCGGTTCATGGCTTGGGGCTGGCGCATTTCGTTCCTGCTCAGCTTCGTGCTGATCCTCATCGCCTACTTCATCCGCCGGCGCGTGGAGGAGCCCCAGGTGTTCGAGTAGATGGCCAAGACCAATTAGACCGAATCAACCCCGTTGTCCACGATGGTCAGCAAGCATCCGATGAAGGTCATCCAAGCAACGCTGGTCTTCATGGGAAACAACACCCCCGGCTACATGCTCACGGGAGGCTTCATTCTGGGCTATGCGACAAACAAGCTGGGATTGCAGGCGGGCGACCTTCTGAACATCATCACCATCGGCTCGCAGGCCTGGCTGGTCTCGACGTGGATTGGCGGAGTGGTCACGGACCGGGTGGGCCGCAAGAAGATATTTATCATCGGCTGTGTGCTCCTGCTGGTCTGGCTCTTCCCGCTATTCTTGCTCATCGAGACCCGGAACCTTGCCTGGGTTACAGTATCGCTGGTGGTCTTCGGCGCCTTCATGGGCTTCTCCTACGGGCCGTTGCCGGCGCTGTATGCAGAGCTGTTCCCGGCCCGTATCCGCTTGAGCGGTTCCTCGATCAGTTACGCACTGGGCTCGGTGGTTGGCGGCGCTTTCGCCCCGACTATTGCCGCAGCGTTGGTGGGCAAGTTCGATACCACGGTGGCGGTCTTCACGTACCTGTTCATTTGGGTGGGGACTTCGCTGATCGCGAACCTGACTTTGAACGATCGCACCGGTGCGGACCTGTATCCGCACGATGGCGCGGGCGCCGGCGGATCAGGGGAGGACGCGGGTCCGGAGCATCTGTGAATTGGCGGTTCCAGCAGCCCTTGGAAGCGACGATTTAGTCCGGACCAATCAGCTCAGCGCCCAAATCGTGTTGATGACCGGTGGAGAGAAAGCTTCTTCGTTGGTAAGCCATCATCGGCATCCAGCGTGCCTAGATCTCCAATGTTGCAGGTGCAGGTACCGTCGGCATGGCGCACTCCGCCACCAAGAACAGACGGTCAGCCCAGGAAAGCTTCGGTGCGGCGTGGGAACCATTCATCGATTCGGAGGTGGTCTGCACCATGACAGCGCTGGCGATCATTGTCAGCGGACAGTACGCAAACCAGGGACAGGACGGCATTGCGCTGACCACTGCTGCGCTCGCCACCGTCAAGGAGCTATTCCCTTACCTGCTCACCGTCAGCGTATTGCTCTTCGCCTTCTCAACGATCCTGAGCTACTCGTACTATGTGCACCTGGCCGCAGGGTTCATCTGCGGTCAATCTGCAGTCGTTCGCCACGGGTACAACCTTGTCTGGTTGGCGACGATCGTCATCGGATCAGCCGCATCGTTGTCGAGGGTCGTGAGGTTCTCTGACGCGGTGTTCTTCCTGATGACTGTTCCCAACGTCTTCGGCCTGTTCTTCATGGCCAACGCGATCCGTAAGGAACTGAACGGCCACTGCGATGACTTGACGACTGGAGTGCTCCAGATGGTTCCCCTGGCAGAACGCAGTACCTTGCTTGGAAACCCCATCTCTGGGGAGAGCGACAAGTCGTTGATCTCGGACAAGGCATAATTCCTGGACAAGGCCATGGCGAACTCCATCGGCTGGCGAGATGTAGTTCGCTTCATTTTGGGGTGACAATGCCTTGACCATTGGACAGCGCTTACGCTCGTAGCGCTCTGTAGGCGTGATCGAGGCTCTCAGTCAATAAGGGTTATCAGCGAAGCGCCGCTAACCGGCCGGAAGATCACTTGGACTTGAGCGTCCATAACGATTGACGCGGCCCGAAGCTCCATAGAGCGGCGGAAGCATGAATGTCGCGATCCCACGAGAACTGCGGCAAAGACCGCAACAATTTTCAGGCAGTCAGGGTGCTCATCTAGGGTATGAATTGAGCCAGGTTGGATCCCGTAGATGTGTGGGGCCCAGAATTTATGATTTTTAACGCCAGACTCGACATCTGGCTCAGCAACTCAGACGGTGGTTGGGCCAAATCCACGGCGTGGCAGTGCACGGTTGACGCGTGGCCAATGATGGCATGGGAGAGGTCGGTACCTGGCCCACTCGCGTATACGAGGTGTCCTGCATTTAGCCCGAAACGAACACAATATGCCAGCATCTGGTAAATATCTGCGTTGGGGTAGTTCGCGGAATCTGGGGCCTTGTACTTGGCGTCAACTATGGCCAGGCGCTGATTCGATCCGTGCCACACGAGATCGGGGCGTAGAGCGAGCCGCGCTCCTTCATCGAGAAACGTCCCGGTTTCTTGCCGAGTCGCCTTGCCATCCATGTCAGCAAAGCAGTTGGATAGTGCTACTGTTACAAAATCTTCAAAGACCTTCCACATATCGAAAAGAAAAGCACGGGCTGTCAGGTTGCCGTTGATCTGTTCCACCGAGGTGTTTCGGAGAATTACTTCAGAGAGGAATATTGCCTGGCGATATCTGGCATTGATCCTTGTATAGCGGATAACAGGTAGTTCCTGGCCAGGAATTAGAATATTGACGCCTACGAATGATTCGGAAAGTTTATGTAGGCCAGCACGGTGCGCCGGATCCAGCATTGGAAGCTTCAGGAGTCGATGCAGTGCCGAAACAAGTATTCTGTTTTCTGGAATATCAGTTGTGAATTCGTCGTACACGGTCTCTACGGGCAGCGCGAGCCCGCCTCTGCGACCGATTTGAGCTGCTATATCTAGCCGGCCTCGCATCATTGGTAATGCGTCATTGAATGTTTTGTATCCCTGGATGATTCCATTCTGACGGATCTTCGAGACTTGCTGCAGGAAGAGCATCGCCATTACGCTGAGCAGATCCTGATCACTGTCTAGCTGGATGGGCTCGTCTAGCCACATCTTTGGGTGCAGTGCATACTGCATCATGAAGAAGAGGCGCGAGACCGGAACTTTGGGACGAATTAGGATCTGATGTTCGCCAAATCGAATAACGCCAACCTTGCGTACGTTGGCAACGATCCATTCGTCGCCACCCGCTGGAGTTACTGTGGCAATGCGCATTCGATTCAGCAGTGACGCCATGTCGTTCGACAACGTGTGCTGTTCCGGAGGGCCACTTTCGAAAAGTTCCAGTAGTTGCATGTTTCTATTCGTCCGCTGCATTCGCGCTCTCGATACGATCCGTGGTTTCAGACTTCAATTGCGCACGGAGGCTAGCAAGACCATATCGTTCCTTAATGTCGACTTCTTCGCCAAAATGGTATTCGCTCAGTAGCGGAAGGATCTCGTATTCCCAGATTTCTTCCAATTGTCCCGCCACCAAGGTCCCACTTGCGGGCATCAGATAGCTTGGGCCTAACTGAAAATCAGAATCATTGATGCTTGCGTTGACCTTTGCCAAAAGGTCTGCTGGCTCAGGATCAAGCTGATGGCGCGCCAACCACTTGGGGAGGACCGATTTAACTGGTTGTTTCTCGGGGTGAAGCTCAACAAACGAGAAACGCCGACGCATGGCTGCATCGAGCAGTGCGATGGAACGATCGCTAGTGTTCATCGTGCCTATGATGAATAAGTTCTCTGGCATCACGAATGAATCTTCGTCGTCCTTGCTGTATTGCAATTTGATTGGCCGGTTGCGATATTCCAGCAGGAAATAGAGTTCGCCGAATATCTTGGCGAGGTTTCCACGATTTATCTCGTCAATCACCAATACGTAGTTGTACTCGGGATTCTTGACAGCTTGTTCCACGATTCGACGCAGAGGCCCATCTTTGAGCTCATAAGTTAGGTTTCCCGAACTTGTGGTTACGGGGCGGTAGCCCTGGAAAAAGTCTTCGTAAGAGTAACTCGGATGGAATTGAACGATCTCCGTGTTAGTGTCATCCCCAGCGATATGCTCAGCGAGCTTTATCGCGAGATACGTCTTACCAGTACCTGGAGGGCCGAAAAGGATGATTTGGCGGCGGCGCTCGATGAGGTCTAACTGCTTTTGGATCCATGCAGAGTCAATGTATACGGACTCGGCTAGTGCCTGTGTGGCGGGAGCGAACCAACGTCCTGATAAATTACCTGGCCGTGCTTTCTCAAACCTTGTTTCCTCTTCAGCTTCTTCAGCAGATGCATTACTCTGAGCATTTTTCCAAGCTTCAACATATGGGTGAGCATTGAAATCTACACTTTTACCCGACTTGACCTGCAATTGACGCACGATAGAAAACAGATCACGGTCGATGTCCCCGGTACTTTCCCCGATCTCGCCAATGAAGGCCTCTCTAATGGCCTCTCTACGTCTGAGAGATACTATGGAAGTTATTCGGAGTGGGTGAACGAGGTAGGCCAAGGAATGCCGTTGGGTCGGAAATTTATCGCCCGGTATGCTCTGGACAAAATCCCTCCAAGCCCATGCATCTTCAAGGAGCAAACCTTTTTCGTCTCGCGATTTGTCGCACCATTCGTCGAGCAAACGAATGATAAGGACGAGTGCGTAGTAAAGGCTTTGCTTCATCGCTGAACCGGGATTGAAGCTACCGGACTTAAACGCCTTGGAAATTTCTGCAGGCACCTGTACTGGGTGATCCATATACCCCAGAAGCGATTGCACGCGTTCCATCTTCTTGCGTTCGCCTATGGTCCTTGAATCCATCGGGAGGAACTGCCAGCAGACTAGCTCGGTCATCAACAGGCGAGCATCATCGGAGACAGAAGCCATCTGGCCCTTGAGCTTGGTGACGAAATCGCCCGCAGTAAAATCCGGCTTATCAACGAAGACAGACCGCAACTCATCAACTGGGCCTCGCAACCAGATCTCACGACCTGGAGCGAAGACGGACTCACCGCTTTTCAGCCCGCGTTCCACGAAGAGCTGAGCGGCACTACGAACAGCTTCTTCTTCTTTGCTAGTAGAAACAATCACGGTGCGAAGCTGATGATTTTGCTCGTCGTTTCTCAGGGTGTTCCATGCCTGATAGAGGTGGTGAGCTTCCGCCACTAACTCCGTAGGATTATCAAATTCTTCGAGTGCTTGCCGCCCTGAATCGGTGATACTCCACAACCCGGTGCCATCTTTTTCGATCCAGCCCGCTTTCACTAGGTCGACAGAGGTCCACATGAGGTCGGTTTCGGCACGAGTCTGTCCATCAGGCTTCTGTTCTGCTTCAGCACCTTGTGCAGGTATGCGATCGAACACTCCAGAAGTGAGCGAACCTGGACCGTATGCTCTACCGCATCCCTCGGGGCTGGAAGCAAGTTCTTTGAGTAATAGTTGGACACGTTTTGCGTTGTTGCTGGATGTAGGCACAGTCAGCTCCTGTTCTTTATTAGCAGGTTACGCTGAGGCAACGACGGAAATGTGGAGCGTTCTGACCGACACTGCAGGAATGTTGACAGACAGTGGCGTCACACGGCGCATTCTCGGCGTGATCCTATTGGGTTGACGAAAAATTGATCCTTCGAAGGAGGATTGAAACTCCAGCCGTTGTAGCCGAGGGAGATTTCCAGGACTTTCCGAACAACGGTGGACGTTGAATACACGTTACCGAGAACATTTCTAATCAGCTAGCGTTTACTCAGCGTATCGCCATTGAAGGCCTTGATTGGTGTCCAATGCTATTGACCTGGAGACATGACCGGCGGATGAAGGAGCCGTGCTGGCGGCCACCTAAGACGGATTCTGCGCCAATGACAATTCTTCGGATTAGAGGCAGACTAGCTCAGTGTAAAAGCACTCCGCTGCATCTGGACCAACGCCAGATCCAGCGGAGTGCATACTCGGCCTCTACACTTTAAAGCGGGGTGACGTAGGCTCCTGCAATACCGCCGTCCACCAGGAACTGGCTCGCGGTGATGAAGGAGGAATCATCCGACGCAAGGAAGGCTACCGCGGCTGCCAGCTCGTCCGGTTCCGCGAAGCGCCCGAGTGGAACATGCACCAGTCGGCGTGCGGCGCGTTCCGGATCCTTGGCGAAGAGCTCTTTGAGCAACGGGGTGTTCACCGGGCCGGGGCACAGTGCATTGACTCGGATACCCTGCCGGGCGAATTCGACGCCGAGCTCGCGACTCATGGACAGCACGCCGCCCTTGGAAGCCGAGTAGCTGATTTGGCTGGTCGCCGCGCCCATGACGGCGACAAATGAGGCGGTGTTGATGATGGAGCCCCGGCCCTGTTCCTGCATGTAGGGAAGTACGTGCTTGCAACAGTAGTACACGCTGGTCAGATTGACCTCCTGCACCTTGCGCCAAGCATCAATGCCGGTCTCCAAGATGGAGGCGTCGTCTGCCGGGGAAATGCCCGCGTTGTTGAATGCGATATCTACCGAGTCGTAGGTCGACTTGGCTGTGGCGAACAAGTTCTTGACGTCTTCTTCATTGGTGACATCGGTCCGGACGAAAAGCCCGCCGACTTCCGCGGCGGCTTTCTGGCCGATGTCATCGGCACAGATATCGCCAATGACTACCTTGGCGCCTTCATGGGCCAACCGCTTGGCCGTGGCCAGACCGATGCCTGAAGCGCCGCCTGTAATAGTGGCGACTCGTCCGGCAAGCCGATTAGTGACCAGGCCGTTGTATGGGGCTGTTTCGCTCATTTGATGGTTCTCCTTGCTAGTGTTTTTATAGTTGGATGTTGTTCTGCGGTAAGTCAGTTTTCGGTGTCAATGAAGACGTTCTTGACCTCGCTGAAGGCTTCGAGTGCATCTGGTCCTAGCTCGCGGCCGAGCCCGGATTTCTTGTAGCCGCCGAAGGGTGTGGAATAGCGCACCGAGGAATGGGAGTTCACCGACAGATTTCCAGCCTCGATCGCGCGGGCTACGCGCAGGGCGCGGCCCACATCCCGGGTCCAGATGGATCCAGACAGCCCGTACTCCGAGTCATTGGCAATGCGGATGGCGTCCTGCTCATCGTCGAAGGGAATCACCGCAACGATCGGGCCGAAAATCTCGTCGCGCAGGATCCTGTCCTGCGGATCCTCGGGAACGACGACAGTAGGAGGGAACCAGTATCCGTCGCCCTGGGGAATCTTTCCCTGGTAAGCGATATCGCTACGGGGGTTTCCCTGTTCATCAAGCAGGAAGGATGACACCGTCTGCAATTGCTTGGCAGAGACCAAAGGCCCCATCACGGTTGTCTCGTCGCCCGGGTCCCCTACAGTAACAGCCGCGACCGCCTTCGTGAATCGCTCCAAGAACGCATCCAGAATGCTGCGCTGAACCAGGATCCGGGACCTGGCGCAGCAGTCCTGCCCGGCATTGTCGAACACTCCACCCGGTGCTTGGGCAGCTGCCTTGTCGAGATCGGCATCGGCAAAGATGATATTCGCGCTCTTGCCGCCCAGCTCCAGGGTGACTCTTTTCAATTGGTCCGCGCATCCGCGCATGATGCCTTGTCCCACCTGGGTGGACCCGGTGAAAACTACCTTACGGACATCAGGATGGGTGACAAAGCGCTCGCCGACTACCGAGCCCTTTCCCGGGATGACCGTGAAGACGCCCTCGGGAATTCCGGCCTCGCGGGCCAACTCGCCCAGGCGGATTGCTGTCAACGGTGTCAATTCAGCCGGCTTGAGCACGACAGTATTTCCTGCGGCCAGGGCCGGGGCGAAACCCCACCCCGCAATCGGCATGGGGAAATTCCATGGCACGATGATTCCAACGACGCCCAGAGGTTCGTGGAACGTCACGTTCACTCCGCCGGCGACGGGAATCTGCTTGCCGAAATTCCGTTCCGGGGCCGCTGCGTAGTAGTTCAGCACATCCCTGACGTTTCCGGCTTCCCAGCGGGCGTTGCCGATGGTGTGCCCGGCATTGAGCACTTCCAGCTGGGCCAGGTTCTCCAGGTCGCGGTCGACGGCGGCCGCGAACCTGCGCAGCAGCTCGGCACGCTCCGCGGGGGCCACTTTGCTCCAGGCGGGAAACGCTTCGGCCGCCCAGGCAATTGCGGCATCCGCCTGCGCAATATCTGCTAGCTCGACGTCTTGGACTGTCTGTCCGGTTGCCGGGTTGATCACGGTAAAGGTGTCTTTCACTGCGGTATCAATGCTCATAGCGCTTCCTGTGGTGTCTGGATACTTTTGCTGGTGGCGTAGTCTTGCGAAGCCTGGACGAAAGCCTGCATGAGCCGGATATCGTCCAAGTTTTCTTCCGGGTGGAATTGGGTTCCCAGAACCCAGCCCGGTGCCTGCGGCATTTCAACGATTTCCACTGTGCCGTCGTTGGCACGCGCGGTGACCGCTAGGCCTTCGGCTACCTCCTGCAAAGATTGGTGGTGGTAGCACGGGGCACTGGCCTGGTTGCCGAGGATCTGCTCCGCAAGCGATCCGTGCACGGTAGTGAACTCCACCATGCCGAATACACCGGGAGCTGGCTGGTATTTGCCGGCAGAATCCGGGAGCAGATCCGGCAGATGCTGGTTCAAGGTTCCTCCCTGCTGCACATTGAGCACCTGCGCCCCGCGACAGATGGCGAACAGCGGAACGGCCCGCTCCAGCGCGGCGGCGGCCAAGGCCATGTCGTGCAGGTCCCGCTCTGGCTGTGCCGCTGTGCGCGGATGGGGTTGCTGGCCGTAATTGGCAGGATCCACATCCACACCGCCGATGACGATCAGTCCGTCCAGGACGTCCAATACAGAGGTATCGGTGGCTACCGGTGGCAGGAGCATTGGTGTGCCCCCGGCCGCGATCACCGACTTGATGTACTTGCCCGGGACAATGGCTGCGGTGCTTTCCCAGACACCCCATTTGGCTTCCTGCCAGTACGTGGTCAGCCCGATACGTGGCCTTGGCTGCGCGGCTGGGTCCAAGGGATGGTTCACTTTTAGTTGTCCTTCATGATCAGTGGCGTTCAAAACCGCGAGCAATTTCCCAGTCGGTGACCGCCGAGTTGAACTGCTCGATTTCCACGTCCGCGTAGCGGGTGTAATGCTCCACTACTTCCTTGCCGAAGATTTCCTCGGCGACCTTCGAGTTCGCGAAGAGCTCCCGGGCCTCGGCCATGGTTTGGGGCACATGCTGGGCCCCGGAGTCGTAGGCGCTTCCGGTCACCATCTCAGGCAGTTCCAGCTTGTTCTCGATGCCGTAGAGTCCGGCTGCCAGCATGGCGGCCATGGCCAGGTACGGGTTGGCATCCGCACCCGGCAGGCGGTTCTCCATGCGTGCGCTGTATCCCTTGCCCACCAGCCGGACCGCGCAACTGCGGTTGTCCAGACCCCAAGCAACGGCGGTAGGCGCGAAAGATCCCTTGGCGAAACGCTTATAGGAGTTGATATTCGGGGCGTAGAACAGGGTGAACTCCCGCATGGTGGCCAAGACACCGGCGATGAAGTGGTTGTACATCTCCGTGCGTTCTCCGCGCGCTTCGTCCCAGAAGGCCAGTGAGCCATCAAGCTTGCGCAGCGACATATGGATGTGGCAGCTGGAACCTTCGCGCTGGTTGGGTTTGGCCATGAACGTGATGGATTGCCCGCGCTGCGAGGCCATGTGCTTGGCCGAGAGCTTGTAGAAGGTGTGGTTGTCGCCGGTGGTTACCACGTCGTCGTATTTGAAAGCGATCTCGTGCTGCCCGAAGTTGCACTCGCCCTTGGCCGATTCGACAATCATGCCCGATTCGTACATGGCATTGCGGATATCGCGCAGCAGCGGCTCGACGCGCATCGAACCCAGGATCGAGTAGTCGACGTTGTGCTGGTTGGCTGGGGTGAGGTTCCGGTAGCCGCGCTGCTGTGCATCTTCGTAGGAGTCGTTGAAGATCAAGAATTCCAGTTCCGTTCCTGCCATGGCGCGCAAGCCCAGCGCAGCGGCTTTTTCTTGCTGGGCCTTTAGCAAGGAGCGCGGCGCCACTGGAACCGGGCGTCCGTCTGTGGTGGCCAAGTCGGTCTGGATCAGTGCTGTGCGTTCCAAGTAAGGGACTGGGCGGATGGTGTCGTAATCCAGCACGAACTCCATGTCTCCGTAGCCGGTGTCCCAGCTGGTCAGGGAGTACCCTTCCACGGTGTTCATTTCGGTATCCACTGCCAGCAGGTAGTTGCAGGCCTCGGTGCCGTGGTTCAGGACGGAGTCCAGGAAGAACTGGGCGTGGACGATTTTTCCCTGAAGCCGGCCTTGCATATCGGTGAAGGCGAGGATGACCGAATCGTAGGCTCCGGTGCGGATGCCCTCGGTCAGTTGTTCAACGCTCAGCATGCGTTCGTTCTTGGCGGCCTTGACGAGTTCTTGGATGTCTTGCATGGAGAATATTCCTTAGATTGTCGGGGATTGGTTTTGTAGCCTGGGACCGGTTTACTTCAGGGCATTTTCCTCGGACTCCAGAATGGCGAATTCTTCTTCGGGTGCGCTGGCGACCAGGCGGTGCCGGCTATAGAACCAGAAGTACGCGAGGGCCAGGACGAAGACTCCGGCGGTGATTCCTGCGGCGAGGATGTCGACGACGAATGTTGCGATGAGGGCAACGACGGCAAGCACCAGGGCAATGGAAGTGGTGATGATGCCGCCCGGGGTGCGATACCCGCGGGTCAGGTCGGGTTCCTTGATCCGCAGAACTATGTGGCTCAGATTCAGCAGAACGTAGGAGACGGTGGCTCCGAAGACCGCGATATTGATCAGCTGGTCGCCATTGCGGATGACTGCTGCCAGGATGAATCCGATGGTGCCTGGAACCAGCAGGGCCACCCACGGAGTATGGCGGGATCCGGTCAGCGAGAGGACCCGGGGCAAGTAGCCGGCACGGGACAAGGCGAACAGCTGCCGGGAGTAGGCATAGACAATCGAGAAGAAGCTGGCCACCAACCCTGCCAGGCCCGCGTAATTCACGAAGTTCGCAAGAGCCGAATTCTGTCCGTAGGCTTCGCGCAGCGCTTCGGGAAGAGGGGAGCCGGAGACGCTCATGGCTTCGGCGCCCGCGACGCCTGGCACCAGGATGAGCATGGCAGCACCGGAGAAGACCAGGAAGATGACTGCAGTAATGATGCCTTTGGGCATATCACGTTTCGGGTCTTGGGATTCTTCGGCGGCCAGCGGAACGCCTTCTACGGCGAGGAAGAACCAGATGCCGAACACCAGCGCGGCGAGAGTTCCGGAAATGCCGAACGGCATGAATGCGGAGGAACCGGCCGAACCGTCTGGGACGATGTCGAAGAGGTTGCCCGGTTCAAAGTGCGGTATCAGGCCAAAGACGGTGACCAACAGCGCCACGATGGCGATAGCGGTGATGCCGAACATCAATTTGAGTGCTTCGCCAACGCCCCACATGTGGATGCCGATGAAAACAATGTAGGTGACGAGGTAGACGGGCCACGAATTGGTCATTCCGAACAGGCCGAGGGCCTCGATGTAGCCGCCGATGAAGGTGGCGATGGCGGCAGGGGCCACGGCGTACTCAATGAGTACAGCCATACCGGTGGCGAAACCGCCCAATGGTCCCATGGCCCTGCGGGCGAATCCATAGCCTGCGCCGGCTGTGGGCAGTGTCGAGGACATTTCTGCCAGACCGAAAACCATGCAGGTGTACATGATGCCCATAAGCACGAAGGCAATGAGCAAACCACCCCAGCCGCCAGCGGCCAAGCCGAGATTCCAACCTGAAAAATCGCCGGAAATCACGTAGGCGATACCCAAACCGGCAAGCAGGATCCAACCTGCGGCGCCTTTCTTGAGCTGCCTATGTCGTAGATAGTCTTTGTCGACCGATGCGTAGTCGATGTGTGAATTCTTGGTCATGTGAGCTTCCCCGGTCCATGAGTCCTGAATCTAATGGACTGAAATCAGTCCTTTGCATGCGCTCAACTGTGGCAGGGGTCACGCTGGAAAGTCAATAGGTTAATTTGGAAATAGAGATGGCAAGCGAAAATGAAAGGTGTTTTCTTGAACCAAATTGTGTGCCATTCTTAGATCATGGCCGAAACTAAACCATTGGATTCCCGGGATGGGATGAGGTTCCTCGGGCAAGTGCGCCGGGGAAACGTCTTCGAGGAGACCCTCGGGCAACTGTTGCGCGCCATGAGGCTAGGCGTCTTCCCGCCCGGCGAAAAATTGCCTGCGGAGAGGGAACTTGCCGAGGCCCTGGGTGTTTCACGAGCAACATTGCGCGACTCGTTGGCGGAATTGCAGAGCGCAGGCTACTTGCAGGTGCAGCGAGGTCGCTACGGTGGAACAGTTGTTGCGGCTCATCCGAATACGCATGAGAACCCATTGGATGATTCGGACCGTGCACGCATTGAGGATGTGCTTGCATTCAGGTCGGTCGTGGAACCTGCCGCAGCTGAATTGGCCGCGGGGGCATCGCTCACTGCAACCCAGCGAAATAATTTGATGCTGGCGCACGAAGCCGTCAATTCGGCCGACGCGACGAACTACCGGCCGCTGGATGCCCGGCTCCATGTCATGATCGCCGATTTGTCAGCTTCGAGCATGCTGGCAAAAGCGGTTGCAGAGGCGCGCGACGCAACCAGTGAACTGCTGGATCGGATTCCGTTCCTGAAGCCGAATATCGCGCACTCCAGCCGCCAGCACGAGGACATCTTGAACGCCATCCTCCACGGCGATGGAGCCAGCGCGAAGAAGCTGATGCAAGAACATCTTGATGGCACTGCGACGCTGCTGCGCGGATTCCTGGATTGATTGTCCATGTGGGTGAGGCACGTTAAGCGTAGTTACGTTCGCATCAAAACGGTCTGCTTACTTGATCGAACAAGAGAATACAGGTTGGTTCAAGACGAAGTTTAAGATTCCGGACTCTTAGAGAATGGGATTCGCGAAGTTTTACTTGTCCTTAGTTGCCGTCCCACAGCCATTAGGTCAAGTGCTTTAGGCCCGGCTGCGCCAGCCTGGCAGATTCACGTTCAGAGCATCCAAGCGCCAAGGTGCGAGCAATTGCCTGCTGCGACGTTGATGCTGGTTGTGTAGCCAGACTCCCAGACGGCGCTCCTGGTCAGATTTGTATGTTCGATACCGTGGAATCCTGCCTTGTTCTTCAAAGAACTGGCAGACTGCATTCAGCTTGTTTCGCCACGCATCATCCAGCTCCTTCTGCCATGGGTCAATCATCCAATCGTCCAAATCTTGTAGCAATGTTAACTTGGTGGATGGGAGTCTGCCATCTTTGTTCTCTCTACGCTGCACCGCGAGCCACGAATGCAGTAAACGTTCAACTGGATCTCCAGTTCGGGAAGGGAGACGACCATGCTCGGATTGGAAAGCTACGATCTCTTTAGCTCTCCGGCGCCAAGTGGTCGAAGGGCGATTACTCCCGCGGTCAGCAAGTGCCACTTCATGTTTGGCTTGAAAGCCAGGTTCATAGTAGTCACGCTGTCGGAGGTGGTAGTGCACTGTAGCAACGCCACGGTGAACGCGGTCAGAGATTTCACGCGCAGTAAGTCCAGCTAAATACATTGCGTCCCACTCAGGGTGCCTCGACACATACCAGCTCACCATGACAATACAGTACAGCTGAATGGCATCTAACTGAATAGATGACAATACCGGAACTACTTGATTTGCAGCGGCAAGACGCGATGCCGAGAACGGTCTGTGGGCAGATCATATGTTCTCCGGAATATATAGATATAAAGAATAACTTCGGTCACGCGATGCCTGGCAAGACAATGAGAACAGAATACGTTGTGGTCCTTCCAGCTAAATAGCTATATAAGGTGGGCGAGTAGTCATGTTCTCTGAAGTTAAACGCAGAATCCTAATAATTCACTCAGAATCCATAAAACTCATTAGAGAAATACTTGATTGCGGTACTCCTGATCGGGTGGGGTATTATTTTGGTATTTACCGTCAATTTCGTTTGCCTGGGAGCTCTATTGGATTACTCAACCCTGATGCTTGGTGAAGTTATGATCCATCAAGTCCGTAAGGAACGCTTAAAAGGTGAATCCGTTTTTGTCATCGAGCAGACGGACATTCCAATTGAGATGACTCCAGATGTTCGCCGGAAGCTCACGGATAGATTCATCGAAGCGCTGCTGAAACACGCCTTTAAAGTTGTTGAAGATGCAGATATCACTGACGGCGTTATGGGTTTGGTTAGGACATACTGGGAAGGAGAATCAGACCAGCAAGTTGATTTGATCTCGATGAGCAAGACTATGTCTGAGCGGTTGAAGACAGTTCAACCGTTTAGTTCTGGGTCAGGTTTATTGGTTGTCGCGGATGCGACTGTCGATGGGAAAAAGCAACTTCTTGTCTCGAAAGTAGAACATCAGCAAGCAATGCAAGCTTCCCCGTCGACTAACGATAAAGGCCAGCGAGTTATTTCTATGGTTCAGCTCAACGATTTGGTTTTCGGGGATCACACCAAAATCTACAAAGTCGCGCTCCTAACTATAAGTGGAGACGGTCAAGAAGAGGACGTTAGCGGCAAGCTTGCGGATTCTCAAAACGGCCCGGACGCAGCGCAGTTTTTCTTGCGAAGCTTTCTAGGGATGAAGCTATATGATGCACCAGATGTGGTAACGAAGCGGTACATGGATGTTATGTCTGCCGCAATCAACAAGCTTGAATTGACGCCGAACGAGAAAATAGATGCCCGGACGGCTCTTACCGTAGAACTCAAGAACAATCAAAAAACTCTAGATCCTGACACGTTCATTCGTAACCATATTCCGCAACATCGGCAGACGGAAGTACGAACTTTCGCTCAGTCCAGAGGTGTTAATATGGCACCCTTCTTGAAGGACAATGCTCGAATCTCGAACCGAGTGGAGCGCTTACGAATCTCGCTGGATGACGATATTTATATCGTGGCACCCGCAGAAGCCATTGGCACGGGACGAAAAATTAATGTCAAGCAGCAGCCTGCGTCAAATGATGGAACACAACTCGTGACTATTGAGATCGCCCCAACAAGGCTAGCGCAAGTGGATAATAATGGACGAGGCTGATCGAGTATGGACGCCCGAAAGCACACACGACAAGTTCGTGGAGTTTGAGGCTACCTACAAAAGGGCACTATTACGGTATGAAAAGATTATTTGCCGGAGCCTCGAAAATTCTGA
Source organism: Glutamicibacter nicotianae (assembly GCF_006539525.1). GTDB lineage: Bacteria > Actinomycetota > Actinomycetes > Actinomycetales > Micrococcaceae > Glutamicibacter > Glutamicibacter nicotianae. The sequence continues at coordinate 244,725 of NZ_BJNE01000002.1, forward strand.
AATCAACACGACCCTGGTCAAGCTGCGGTGTAAGACGCAAATGGGCGTTTATACTAAGCAACTCGATAAAGAATACGAGGACCCCTGGACACAATGTGCTGATCTTATTGGCGCTCGAATCGTGGTCCCACTCGCCAGTGATAAGGCTCGGGTCACAGCGGCGCTGGAGAAGTGTAACGATATTAAGGTACTTCAAATTGAAGACAAGGAACTTCACCGGGATCCCAAACATCTAAAATATGGTGGATTGCATATCCAGATTGAATGTAGGGATTTTCTGGGGCCTACAGATCAGCCGATTCAGTGCGAAGTTCAAGTCCGCACAGTAGCAGAACATACATGGGCTGAGACGGAACATGAATTTGTCTATAAGGGACCCAAAGGACTTCCACATAGTGTCCAAAGAACTTTTGCTAGACTACTCGCTCTAGTAGAGCTCGTAGACGATGAATTGGTTCGGGGTGTGGATGACGTGAAAAACTCAGACATGTACGCGGACCATTTGCTTGTTCAGTTCGTGCGTAGTACCGCCCAGCAATTCAATATAAGGTCGTCCAGCGAATCAATGACGATTGGTTTCCTTCACGACCTACTTGAGATATTGGGCATGAATGCGAGAGCCCTTCTAACTTTAACTGATAAGTACGTTGAAGCTGATCCAGATACGATACACCGAATAGTCAGCACTAAAGGCGCAACATCGCAGGGCTTCCAAGTGAACTCTGATTACATTGCCGCGCAGCCTGAGCTCCTCCCTGCAATGGCTCTGTTGTCCGAGAATCCGCATGATCTTCGCACACAAATTGAAGGTACACATCTATATGAACCATTCAGGCAATTGGCAGTATGGACTAACTCCCGGGGATTCCTGAGCGATTGACATTTCGCAGTGGCTTTTGGTTTTTGGAGCGACAGGGGTGGTCCCCAGGCCTGCAATAGCCGCAATGCCAGTCTACTGAAGCGCTTGACGACCACAACCGCGCATTCTTGCGGCGTGACTGCAACGCCCGAACCGAATACTTACCAAGTTGGATAGCTAAGTTGGCCAGGCTATCGTAGGGTACTACCGCTGCATAGAATTCGGTAGTAAGAAGTCGTGATCAGTAGGTAACACATCAATTTCCACAGCTCGAGCTGATTGTCTTTAATTGTCAGTGCAACGTGGCATGGTAGTAATTACGCAGCAAGTGGCCGCGGGAACAGCCTTCAAAATGAGATGATAGATAACATGAACACACTTACGCCTCTCTCTGTACTTGAAATCTGCGCAGGCGCAGGTGGCCAGTCAGTTGGCCTGGAAATGGCCGGGTTTGGTCACTCATTGGCAGTTGAAATTGACAAAGACGCAGCGGCAACCCTAAAGCTTAATCGTCCCGCTTGGAATGTCCGTCAAGAAGACGTTCGCGAGATCGATGGCAATGATTACAGAGGTGTGGATCTACTTGCGGGTGGCGTGCCTTGCCCACCTTTTAGTGTCGCCGGGAAGCAATTGGGCGCTGAGGACGAACGCGACTTATTCCCCGAAGCGTTGCGTCTTGTCAGAGAAGCGAAACCGTCAGCAGTGATGCTCGAAAACGTCAAGGGGTTGGCTTCGGCACGGTTCGCAACCTACCGTAAGTCGATATTGGATGAACTTGAAGGTTCTGGCTACCACGCGGAGTGGCAGCTCTTTTATTCGAGTGAATTTGGCGTGCCTCAGCTGCGTCCTCGTTTTATTCTAGTGGCCGTTAAAAAGCGATATCAGAAAAAGTTCGAATGGCCCGCCCCGCAAGGCACCCCGCCAACAGTCGGTGAAGTCTTGCTGCCTTACATGGCAAGCCGTGGCTGGTCTGGTGCAGAGGCATGGGCAGCAAAGGCCAACAGTGTTGCGCCTACGGTTGTTGGCGGGTCCAAGAAGCACGGAGGAGCTGACCTTGGTCCAACTCGTGCAAAGGCCGGATGGCTCGAGCTCGGAGTAGATGGTAAAGGAATTGCGAACGAAGTTCCTGGTCCGGACACTCCAAGTGACCACATTCCTCGACTTACCAATCAGATGGTTGCCAGAATCCAAGGGTTCCCCCCGGAATGGCAGTTTTCGGGCTTAAAAACCTCTGTATACCGCCAGATCGGCAATGCGTTCCCTCCGCCCGTTGCCGCGGCCATCGGTACTTCGATCGCGGCCGCATTGGGCGTTAAAAGAGAGGCGAAGAAACTTGAACCGACTTCGAAGAAATCTCAACTACGAGCGGTTAGCTAAGATGTACGCTCCTGTCGGGCAATTTTCTTTTTCGCTTCAATTCGCTTGATGAGGGGCGCAATAGGCTCATTCGGCCACGCTGTCCATTTGACTAATTTGTAGTAGCTTCGCATTCGGCCATCTTCTTTTCTTTTACGAATTGTATACTCCCAACCGAGCTCTCTAAGCTCGCGTGTTCGTTTTTGCCAGTCGTCCTGATATTGGATCAAGCAGGCAACTAGGCCGATGACTTCCGAAGGAGCCTCAAGACCTGCATTATGGAATGCCTTGAGCGTTTCACCTATGCGTTTGTGCGGTTCTGTATGGGTTGCTGCGGCCCTAATCTTGTCGGAGTGTTCGTTGAAGGTCGCAAAGAAGTCTCGCTTACCTTGGTTGCACGGATGGCAAAGTGCTTGCAGATTGTCGAAGTCACTTGTGCCACCCCAAGTCAACGGAAGTTTGTGATCGACTTCCAGCTTTACGTGGTCTTCGGAAGGGGTCTTGCCACATTGCGCGCATCTTTGATGAATAAGTACTTGGGCGCGGATTTTTCTGGAAACCGAGACACGTTTATTTGCACTGGTTTTTGACCAACCCCGCAGTTGGTAGACGTAGTTTTTACCCATTCTGGTCGCGTTGCAATCGAATACTTCATAGAGTTCTCGGACACGGCGATTGAAGTGTGCCTGAGTGCCAACTGTGCGACTCGATAAGTGGTCAATGATTTCAACCATCGTCGGCGGAGTAGCTCTGCGGTCATATAGGAATTCATAGATCTGTCGGTCGAGTTTATTTGGCAGCACTTCTTCCAAGGATAAACTTCCTGGCAGTGGTAGTGGTTTCTCGGATGCCGTCATTGGCCTACTACCGTCGGAGCAGGAATCGAGACATCGGTGTCTCCCATGAATCTGTGCCAATATCGTCCCTGAAGTTTGACAGAACCCTCGACAGCAGAATCTACTGGAGTAACACGAACGCTAACGATTTCTCCTGGTTCAGGAACTACGCAGCCAAGTTTGCGGGCGATATCCGTTTGAACGGAGTAGTCGCCGCCGAGGATGAGGTAACCCTCTAATTGCAATGTTGAACGAGCGCCCCCATTGGTTCGGACCCGTTTCATGAAGTCATTCTGCTGCGCTACGGTTGCTATGATATTGCGGGAGATTCTCATGTTTGTCGCCGTGCGGAGTAGCTCGTTGACCCGAGCCTGACCACTCTTAGGTGCCATTATGCGTGCAACTTGTTCCTCGGATAACTGCAATAAGATATTGGGCTGCATAGGAGCATCTTTGAACAGCCATTTTATGCGGGATTTACCTAGGGCATTAAGGCTACCTTTCAGGTCCCTATTTTTGCCGACGTTTCGGTGTTCGGGAGTTGCCCGAACAAGGCCAATACTCCAGACGGAATTCGCATCATTGGCAACAGATCCCAGGATGAGATGACCAATACTCTCGGGCGGGAGCATCCATTGACCTGACGCAGAGTACTTACAATCTATTTCATGACCAGCAATTTCGTAATCCATGGCTAATCCATCATTGAATTTAAATTCGCGTTGAAGATTTATCTCAATCAAGGTTCCGTAGTGCGTCTTCTCTGTCTTGTAGAGTTGATCCCATCGATACCGACCAGTGCGCTGACCGTCATATAACTGGTCAAAAGTTTCTCTGAAGACTCGAGCCATGCGTGAGCCGTCCGGATCTGATAGTCGAAACCAATCAAACACTGCATCAAGGCCAGGATCGAAGGGCACCGCTTCACTGACTACTGAAAAAGACAACATGAGAATACTCTATGGCGGAGGTACTTCATTAACAATTCAAACTAGTTCACATTTCGATCGCTAGTGCGTGATTTGTTCAGGGGTGATAGACGAACTTCAAACACGCATAGACAAGGTTCTTGGAGCTGCGCATGATTATCGTTTGGATACGAATGACAACGTTTTGTTATTGAACATCTATCCAAAACTTCAGGACTCAGTTTCCATGCAGGCCAGCGTGGGGAAGTATTGTCTCGGTAACTGAACGTGTGAACGTAGGTGCCTGCCGAATGGTCGCATATTCAGAGTTAGAGATGGCGCTAGATAAGACAGAATGAAAAGCGGGAGATGCTTGGAGGATAAACCGTGGATCATGTAAGACTTCTGGCCGATTGCGACACCGGCATAGATGATGCCTTGGCGCTGGCGTACCTCTGCTCGCTCGACCATGTCTGGATAGAGGCTGTCACAAGCACCCCGGGCAATGTCGATGTTGAGCAGGTTGCTGCCAACAATCGTGCGTTGCTTGCGTTCTGCGGAAAACTGGACATCCCAGTGCTCATTGGTGCGCGCGAACCTCTGGAGATTCCTTTGGTGACAACGCCGGAAACTCATGGTCCGCAAGGCGTGGGCTACGCGACTCTTCCAGATCCAATGTCCCCAGAGCCAATGGATCTCGATGCCGTCGATTATTGGATCGAAACCGCACGCGAAAACCCAGGCGAAGTGACTGTCCTCCTGACTGCGCCCCTGACCAACTTCGCTCTGGCACTTCGCCGCGAACCTCGTCTTCCCTGGTTGCTGCGCAAGGTAGTGATCATGGGTGGTACCTTCTACTACCAAGGCAACACCACACCCACCGCAGAGTGGAACACCCATGTGGACCCGCACGCCGCCAAGGAAGTCTTTTCTGCGTACACTGCTGCTGCTGAACAAGGACTCGATTCCTCGAAGCTGCCGATTGTCTGCTCTCTGGACACTACGGAGCGCTTTGAGATGCAGCCCGCCTTCCTGACCAAGCTCTCCATTGAAGCTGGATGCGCTGAACCGGAAATAGTCCAGGCTAGCGACCCCGAAGGGACGTTGAGCAAGTCATCGAATCCGCTGGTGCGCTATCTCTCCGATGCCCTACGGTTCTACTTCGAATTCCACCGGCAATACGACCAGGGCTACATCGCCCACGTGCACGACTTCTTTGCCGCTGGTGTTGCCGCCGGGACGCTGGATTACGAGACCCGCCCCGCAACGGTGGACGTTGAGACAGAATCGCAATTGTTCTTCGGTACCACCGTGGCTGACTTCCGCGGGCTGTGGGGCAAGCCGGCGAATGCCCACGTGGTTGTGTCAAACGACCCCGAAGCAGGGTTCGCCGAGCTGGTCCAGCGTCTTGGTGCGCTGGCAACGAAACTCAACGAGAATTCCTGAGTACAGGCAGGTGGGCTAGAATCGTCTACCGGGTCGAGGTGACATAGACCCGCCATTCGCGCGTTGCGGGAGCAATCCTGCGCGCAATTAACTCGTATCCCCAGGATTGCCTCATCATGTCACCGAATCTTCTTTTGCCTGAAGCATCAGCAGCCCAGCTCCTGCGGCGCAGGGTGCTCGGCGCAGCTGGAACCCTGCTGCTCGTTGGAACCTACCTGTTCCTGGTCATTACCCAACCCACGGGAATCGTCGAAGGCCTGGGCCAGGGTGTCGCCTTGGCAACTTTTGCCGCCTACCTGATCGCTGCCGTCCTGCTGCTGCTCGCAGTCCTGCCGGACTTGCCGGTCTCCGCCTTGACGCTGATCCCAGTCGCACTGGCACTGAACATCATCCTCGGCCAATTCGTCGGGTCCGTCATGGTCCCGCTCTACCTGGACTCCATCGGCACCGTGCTGGTGGGCTTCCTGGCCGGACGCCGTGCCGGCGCCGCCACCGGTGTGCTCAGCACGCTGATCTGGTCGCTATTTGCACCGACCGTCTTGCCGTTCGCCGCGGGAGCCGCGCTGGTTGGCTTCCTCGCGGGAACCGCCGCTCGCTACGGAGCTTTGCGCCGCCCCTACCTTGCCCCAATTGCAGGCTTGGTTGCCGGTGTACTGGTTGGCGTGGTGTCCTCCCCGGTGGCTGCCTTTGTCTACGGCGGCACCTCGGGAGTCGGTACCGGCGCAGTAGTGGCGGCCTTCCGCTCCATGGGTGATTCACTGCTTTCCGCGGTTACCAAGCAGGCCCTGATCTCCGACCCAGGGGACAAGGCAATTGTCTTCCTCATCGCAGCGCTGCTGGTCTTCGCCTTGCCGAAACGCCTGAGCGGTTCCTTCGAATTCATCCGCCGCTACAAGGTGCTGGGCAAGAGCGGAAACAAGTAGACTACCAATGAAGCGCCGCATCACCCAGTTGCATCCGTTTACCGTGCTTTGCCTGGCCGTGTTCACGGTCGCGGTGGCTACGGCTGCCAGCGTCTGGTGGCTGAGCTGCGCGGTGATAGTGATGTGCCTGGCCATTGGCGCGGTGGCGGGCAAGGCCCGCAAGCTCGCGGCGCTCAGTGGTGCCATCATGCTTCCAACCCTGCTGTCCTTGCTGATGATCCATGGACTGGCGTCCCGGGATTCTTCCCCGGTAATTGCTGCCTGGGGACCAATCAGCCTGACGCGTGGGGGAGCAGAGGTTGCCATGATGTTGGCGCTGCGTACCGCCGTGCTGGTGGTGGTTGGCTTGCTGTGCGGTTTGCTCATCGATAAGCACCAACTGGTGGCAGCCATTGATTTGTCTCCGGCTCCACCGCAGGCGGGTTACCTGCTTGCATCCACGCTGTTTCTGCTTCCGCAGATGATGGAAAAGCAGCATGCCATCGGCGAAGCCCAAGCCTTGAGGAAGGCAGGAACCGGCCGTGGCTTGGCCGGGTGGCTGCAGCGCCTGAGGCTGCGCGCTGTGCCGCTGGTACTTTCCTCGGTGCAGGATGCCCATGACCGTTCGGTTCATCTGGCGGCACGCGGTTTTCCAGCCCGCGGCGAGCACAGCAGATTGCGCCAGGTCGCAGATTCGCAAATACAGCGAGGAGTCCGCTGGGTTGCCCTGCTGTGTTCGGTGCTGGTGCCGGCAGCGATTCTGGTGCCATTCGGAGGTGCCGCATGATGGACATGGAACACCGTGCACCTGTCGAAAGCACATCGGCGCTGCACCTCAGGCTGGGAAGCTTCCGCTACGCAGACGCGGATCACGATACCTTGCGCGCAATCGAACTGGAATTATCGCCGGGGTCCCTGACGGTCATTTCCGGCGACTCTGGATCCGGGAAATCCACATTTGGCGGGGTACTCGCCGGTATGCTCCCGCGACAGGGCGCCGACAGCTGTGAGGGAACATTTATCCTGGCGGGGCAACGGATCGATTATTCTCCGGAGCATTCGCCACGAATCGACGTAGCCGGCTGGGCCAGGCATCTGGGATTGCTGCCCCAGGATGCTGGTCTCTACCTTTCGAGGATTCGCCAGACGGTTGCAGAAGAGCTGGTCTTCGCGAGGGAGAACGAAGGAATGCCCCGCAAAGAGATGACAGAGCTCATCACCGAGTTTTCCACGCGGCTGTCCCTGGAACATCTGCTGGAACGCGACCCATCCAAGCTCTCGGGAGGTCAGGAACGCCTGGTCGCATTAACCGCACTATCCGCCGCTAACCCCTCCATCATTGTGCTCGATGAACCGTTGGCCGGGTTGGATTCCACGGCAACTGCAACAGTGACCGCAATGATCACGCGGCTGCGCGCCGCGGGCACCGCGCTTGTGGTGCTGACTCGGACAACTGAAGCATGGGAAGCCGAAGCGGAGACCCTGTTGACCTTGGCGGACGGAACCTTGCGGCCTGCAACCAGAACAGCTAGAACCGCAGCGTCGAGTTCCAAGCCGAGTGGATTCGCAGCCGCAGCAGCATCTGAAAAGCCTCTGCTGGCCTTTGCCGGAGTGCAACTCGGATACAAGGGTGCCAGTGCCCCGGTCATCTCCGACCTCGATCTCGAAGTCCGTGCAGGAGAATGCGTGGGGCTTGCCGGTGCCAACGGAACAGGCAAGACTACACTGCTAAAAGCCGCCGCGGGCCTGCTCAAGCCAATTGCCGGCAAGTTGCGGGTGACAGCCGAATCCGGAATGCTCCTGCAAAATCCGTCGGACCAGCTCTTCGAGCGAACGGTAACTCGTGAGATTGCCTTTGGCCTTCCCAAAAAGGGACTCCAACGCGCCCGGGTCCCACGAATTCTTGAGCAACTGGGTTTGGCATCCTGTGCCCAGACCCATCCTTATGAGCTGCCGGCATCGGCCCGACGGCTTGTTGCCTTGGCTACCGTGCTGGTGCGCGAACCACGGCTGCTGCTTCTTGATGAACCAACCGAGGCGCTGGATCCGGCGGGGCTTCAAATCTTGAACGAGGTCATCGATTCGGTGCTTGAACGCGGGGGAGCGGTGCTGTTCTCTTCCCATGATGAGCGATTCATCGCGCGTACTGCCCATCGGGTGCACAGAATGCCGCGACAATAGCCGGGAAATAGCTCCTTGGGCCTTGTTCCACAGACAGCCTTGGCAGTTAGCCAGCTCATATTTCTTGCTGAACTGGAATAGGCCCACCGAAAGCTTAGTTGGACTATGCAAGTACAAATTCCACTTCAGGAGTCTTATCCCATGGATCTGTTTTCCCCTCTCGCCCTCGGCGACCTCAAGCTGTCCAACCGCTTGGTCATGGCACCGCTCACCCGTTCCCGTTCGGGCAAGGACGGCGTGCCCAACGCAGATGTAGTCGAGTATTACCGCCAGCGCGCGTCCCTGGGCCTGATTGTCAGCGAGGGCACCTACCCGAGCTTTGCCGGCCAGGGATTTGTCCGCCAGCCGGGCCTAGTCACCGAGGAACAGATTGCCGGCTGGAAGAAGGTCACCGACGCGGTGCACGCCGAAGGCGGCCTCATCGTCGCCCAGGTCATGCACGCTGGCCGCGTCACCCACCCGGAAACCACCGGTGTCGGCTACGTCGAAGCACCCAGTGCCATCGCGGTTGAAGGCGAGTCGCGCACCTACACCGGAAAGCACGCCTACCCGGTTCCCCACGCGCTGGCCGCCGATGAGTTGCCAAGGATCATCGAGGAATTCGTCGCCGCCTCGCGCAACGCAATCGCCGCCGGATTCGACGGCGTGGAGCTTCACGGTGCCAACGGCTACCTGCTGCACGAGTTCCTGGCACCTTCGGCCAATACCCGCACCGATAGCTACGGTGGGTCACCTGAAAACCGTGCACGCTTTGTCATTGACGTGGTGACCGCGGTTGCCAACGCCATTGGCGCCGGGAAGACCGGCCTGCGCATTTCGCCGGAACACAATGTCCAGGGTGCGGTGGAAAACGATCGTGCGGATGTGCTGGCCACCTACACAGCGCTGGTCCAGGGCATCGCGCCACTGGGCTTGGCTAACCTGAGCATTCTGCACCATGATCCGTCCGGTGAATTGGTCCAGTCGCTGCGCAAGTCCTTCGGCGGCCCGGTGCTGCTGAACACCGGCTTCGCTGAAATCACCACCTATGAGGAAGCCGCACGCGTGGCTGCCGAAGGCTGGGGCGAAGCGGTGGTCGTCGGACGCCCTGCGATTGCCAACCCGGATCTGGTGCGCCGCTGGAAGGAACAGTTGCCGCTGAACGAACCGGATTTCGCGACCTTCTACACGGAAGGTCCAAAGGGCTACATCGACTACCCATTCTGGGAGAACTGATTTCTGGGTCTGCCGGCACTGCATAGACCAAGCCGCCTTTACCCTCACATTTTCATGACTGGATGTTGATGGCTTTGTCCAATAAGTCGCGGGTGTAGTAACTAAGGGGAGGAAAGGTCTGTGGAATTATTATCCTCGACGGTGCCGTGCGGAGGGTTTCTTTGCACGGGCTTTCCGGCCAGTTTGGGAGCCACGCGCCGAGGATAGACGAGGAGTTAGCATATCCTTCTCAACGACTCGGATTGCCCTCAGTTGAGATTCAGTAGGATGGAGGTCGCGGAGCGTTTTAAAAAGAGCACCATCAACTATGACATTCTCAGCATATACTTCAGGTCCCATCTGAATCCCCCTCTAATCCAAAGCATAGTCCGGTTCCAATATTTGTGCGAGTAAAGCTGCCGCGGGCACCGCAAGCCTTTCCTCTTTGTCTCGACCGCCCAACAATGATTGCGTAATTGAGATGTTTTCCCGGTTGGGGATGTCGATCGCAAGTACTCCTAGGATCTTACGAGAACTTGCCGACAGAATAGGGGTAGCCAAGCTTTCGTAGTACTTGCCCGCCATCTCTCGGAGTTCGTCATCAGTGAATCCAAATCTGTCTTCGTCGCTGAGCGAAGAGAAGATCTGGTCCTCGGGAGCACACTTGTTGCGTAGGGACTGTGACAACGCGACCCAGTCGCAATGAACTGTTGTCCTTTTTTGGGCCGCTGCTCCTATGGCACCTTTTCCCTGAGTCCATTTAATGATGGAACGTGGAGGAAAATCGTCGAGTCGGTATCTCTCCAGAAGGTTTAGTTTGAAACCTTCCTTTGTTTTCTTGTACCTGAATACAGATGCCCCGAGATAGACGATATTGACGCCTGTGCTTTCGCTCAGGGTTTTAAGGGAAGCAAGGAGTACTCGTTGAATATCTTTTCTTAGCGCTTCGTCCCGCCTGGTTCGTTTTGCTTTAACAATGGCCATGCTTCCGTCAACTGCAACAATGACGGCTACTGCAATCGCCGAGATGATTGAAGCGATTATCCAGTGTTCTTGTGGGATGCCCAGTAAAGCCGGCATCAGAGGAACAGGGTCTGTTGAGGTCGGAGGCTTGTACTCAAGCAAAGGCTTGTCGGGTATTTTGGAAATTCCGAGTGTGATTCCAGCAATCAGGCCTGCAACGATTTTCAGGATGTCCCAACAGAGTCTAAAATTCTTCATCAGGCTCCAAAAAATTATCAGTTTTGCTAAAAAACGAAGAGCTCAAGAGTTATTTCCTTGGCCATGCCCCAATGGAATTATAAGCTAAATATTCTGAAAAGGGCATCTACTAGGCAAGTCTTCTCAGCAGCTGTCCTTTGTGAATCCATTTGTCTTTTATGAGGTTAAATTATTGGACGCGCATGGTGAATTGTGCTGGACGGTTCCCTCGGGCCGCTGGCTTATTGTCATGTTCTAGCTTCGAACCTACCCAAACCACGGCTTCTCGGCGGCGGCGAGCGTCCCGTCGTTCTTGGCCATGTTCAGCCACTGGTTCACGTACTCCTGGAACTCGTCATCACCCAGCGGCAGCAGGTAGGCCTTCTGGGAGAAGTTGAACGGCTTGTCCGGGTGCACTGCGCACAGCTCGGGATGCTCATTGGCCACCCACCGGGTTTCGGAGGCATCGGTGGTCATCACATCCGCCCGTCCGGCAATGATCTCATCGAAGATCTTGTTGTTGTCCTCGAAGCGGATGATTTCCCCGTCGGGATAATTCGAGTCTGCGAATTTCTCGTTGGTGCCGCCGATCGGGGTGATGGAACGGACCCCGGGCTGGTTGATTTCCTTGATCGTGTCGTACTTCTCCACGTTCTCGCACAGGGTGATTGGCGTCTTGCCCTCGTCCAGTGTGGCTTCGCTGTAGTAGGCCTGCTGGGCACGTTCCATGGAAATGGAAACACCACCCACTGCGATATCGCACTTGGAGAGGAAGTCCGGCATCAAGTCCTTCCATGAGGTCTGGATGAACTCGGGTTCGACGCCCATGGACTCGGCAAGATCCTTGGCCATCGTGATGTCGATTCCCGACCATTCCCCGGATTCGGGGTCGAGGTAGGTGAACGGCCGGTAATCGCCGGTGGTGCAGACCTTCAGCGTTCCGGCTTCAATTACGCTGGCCAGCCGGGTGCTGTCGGAAGCTGGCTTCTGGTCGTCGCCGGATTCCGGGGCTGGAGCCGAACAGCCTGAAAGGAACAACACAGCGCATAGGCCCAGCAACGGCAACCGGCGGGTGATGGACGGATTCTTCAGCGATTTGTCGGTCATAGTCCATCAATCTATAAGCCGTCCGAATCAGGGCACAAGACTTCCGGGTTTTCTTGCGGAAGCGGAAATCAGCTGGCGGAAGGAACCGCAGCGGTGATGTCCAGCGCGGCCACGAGGTCCTTGCTGTGCTGGTGTTCCGGGTCAGCCAGGAAATCGTCGAGGGGGCGATGTTCCACCAGCTCGCCCTCGTAGAACACTGCCACGTCATCACTCACATAGCGGATCACGTCCATGTCGTGGGAGATGACCACGAGGCTCAGCCCCATTTGCTCGCGCAAATCAAGCAGCAGGTCCAGGATGTGGCGCTGGGCTACCGAATCCAGTGCCGAGGTGGATTCATCGCAGATCAAAACCTGCGGCTCGGTCAGCAGCGCACGTGCGATAGCCAGTCGCTGGAGCTGGCCGCCTGAACACTGGCCCGGCCTGCGATCCAGCAATTGCTCGGGCAATCCCACCTGGGCCATGGCTTGCGCCATGCGCTCGCCGGCCTGGATTGCCGGCAGCCGGTGCACCGCCGCGCTCATCGAAGTGCGGATGGTAAGCCGGGGATCGAAGGAGGAATACGGTTCCTGGGCAATGACCTGCACCCGGGTTGCTTCGCCATTATGGTGCGCATGAATGATCCGACCGGTGGTTGGCTGTTCCAACCCGGCCAGCAGCCTGGCAAAGGTGCTCTTGCCGGAACCTGAGCGGCCCACCACACCCAGGACCTGGCCACCGTGCAGGCGCAAGCTCGTGGGGTTCAATGCTGCCGAGCCTTTTGCGCGGCGCGTATAGTTCTTGCCCGCGTCCACCGCCTCGAGCAAGCATGCCGAATCCGTCGCACGGAGCGTGCGCAGAGGAGGCAAGCTGGCTTCGACCAGCTCGCGTGTCTTGGAGTGGCGGTCCTTGGAGAAGATCAGCGCGGTAGGGCACTGGTCCACAATCTGACCGTCGCTGACTACTACAACGCGATCCGCGATGTGCTGGATGCTGGCGATGTCATGGGTAACGAACAGGACGCCTACGCCGCGCTCCTGCTGCTTGCGGCGCAGCAATTGCAGCACCTCGGACTTGAGGATCGAATCCAAAGATGATGTCGGTTCATCGGCCAGGATGAACTCCGGATCAGCGGCTAGGGCGATGGCAAGCATGGCGCGCTGGGCCATCCCGCCGGAGAGCTGGTCCGGGCGTTTGCCGGCAATCTGCTTGGCGGGAGACAGGCCTACTTCCTCGAGCAAGGACAGTACCCGATCCTCATGCTGGCGGGCTTTGCCCCAGCCGTGGGCTCCCAAGGCCTCGAGCAGGTGCGCGCGGATGGTCAACAGCGGGTTCATCACGCGCTTAGGCTGTTGGAACAGCATGCTGATGCGTCGTCCGCGCACCGAGTCCATGGCTTTTTCGTCCAGCTGGTCAAGGCGCTGGCCATCAAGCAGGATCTTCCCCTCTACACGCAGCTGCTGGGGCAGCAGGCCGATAATCGCCTTGGTGAGCAGCGTCTTGCCGGAACCGGAACGCCCTACCACCGCCACCAGTTCGCCGGCTCTCAAGGCGCCACGTGCCTCGGAAAGCAACCGCTGATCGCCGGAGCTGACCGAGAGATCAATGAATTCAAGTTCTCTAGTCATGGATTTCCGCCTTGGCCTCGGTAGCAAGCACGTCCTGCCCGCCCAGCACGTGGGTGATGCGATTGCCCAGCAGGGTAACGCAGAAGCTGACCAGGAAGATGGCTGCGCCCGGTGCAATCATGCCCCACGGGGAGCGGATCGCATGAGGCTGGGCCTCGGCCAGCATCGAACCCCAGTCGGACTGCGGCGGCTGGACCCCGATGCCCAGATAGGACAATGAGCCGAGCAATACGAGCAACAGGCCGAAGCGCAAAGCGGCCTGGGCCAGCACCGGACCCGCGACGAAGGGCAGGACATGATGGCGCAGGATGAACCAGCGTGAAGCGCCCACATGCTTGGAGGCCTCGACATGGTGGGTGCTCAATGCCTGGGCCGCCATGGAGCGCACCAACCGTGCCGTGGGGGTCCATGCCACGACGCCCACGGAAAGCACCATGGTGGAGAATCCGGGACCCATGACCGCGATGATCAGCAGCGCAATCACGATTTCGGGCAACGCGAGCAGCAAGTCGTTCACGCGCAGGAAGAGCTCATCCAGCCAGCCGCCGCGCACCGCGCTGAGCAGGCCCAGTGCGGTGCCCACCAGCAGCGAGAACAGCGTGGTGATCAGTGCTACCGATAGCGAGAACCGGCCACCATGCAGCACCCGGCTCAAGGTGTCGCGGCCCAGGGCATCGGTGCCCAGCAAATGGGCCAGGCTGGGTGCCTGCAACCGGTCCGCCAGGCTCTGGGCGTTGGGATCATAAGGGGAAATCCACGGCGCGGCGATGGTCAGGATGACCACTGCCAGCAATATGAACGCGGGAGGGGAAAGCAGGATTTCCCTGGAATGATTCCTAGCCATGCCGTACACCAATCCTCACATTGGGGTCACTGATCTTGTGCACCAGGTCAACGATTCCGGTCACCACCACGGCACAGGCCACGACAACCACCACGCCGCCCTGGGCTACCGGGATATCAGCATCAACGATGGAGTCGAAAATCAGCCTGCCCATGCCGGGAATGGCAAAGATGACTTCCACGATGACCGACCCGCCCAGCAACCCGGCAAACCAGACACCGACCATGGTCCACAATGGCAGCAGTCCGTGTGGAACCACATGGCGAACCAAAGCCTGGGTGCTGCTCAGCCCGCGGGCACGAGCCGCCAGCACATGTTCAGAGTCCAGAGCCTGGCACACCCCCGAGCGCACCGCGACGGTGAAGAAGCTGATGGGGCGCAAGGCCAGAATGAAGACCGGGAGCACCAACGAGGCAGGGGAATCGAACCCGGCCGAGGGCAGCAGCGAGAAGCGCACCGCGAAGAGCAGCACCAGCAGCGGAGCCAGCGCGTATTCAGGGATCGCAATGAGCGCATGGGTGATGGAGGTGATGAGCCTATCTGGCCATTGCCCGGCGCGGGTTGCCGAAGCGACGCCCAAAAGGATGGAGGCCACTATGGCCACCAGCAGGGCGCTGCCGGCCAAGGATAGGGTGACGCCAATGGCCGGGAGCACCTGGTCGGCTACCGGGGTACCACTGATATGCGAGATGCCCATGTCTCCGGTGGCGAACCGGCCCAGCCACCTTCCGAATTGCACCAGCATCGGGTCATGCAGGCCGAATTGCTCTGCGTAGGCCTGCACCGTTGCCTCATCGGCGGCCCCAATGTCCATGCGGGCGCGCAGCAAGGAGCGCACGGGATCCCCGGGGGAAACAAAGGGGACCAGGAATACCACGAAGGACGAAAGCAGGACTGATGCGCCGAGTCCAAGGACTCGGCGCACCATGGTGGCTAGAGGAGACACGCTAGCTGGTCTTCGCCAGATCCTTAGTCAGCACGTAGCGGGTCAGCGGGTCCTGGACATAGCCCTGGACCTTGGCTCCCACGGCGTCGATAGCCTGCTCGTTGACCAGCCAGACGTTCGCGGCGTCTTCGGCGAGGATATCGCCTGCCTTGCGGTACAGGTCGTGGCGCTTGGTTTCATCCTTCTCCACCAGTGCCTGGCCGACCAGCTTGTCATAGTCCTCGTTGCAGTAGTGGCTCAGGTTGTAGCCGCCCTCGCAGGTGTAGTCGGACTGCAGGAAGCCGATCGGGTCGGCGATGTCGATCATCCGGTTGCGCTGGCTGAGGATCATGTCGTACTTGCCTGCCAGCACATCGGGCTCCGCGGCGCCGTAGGACTTGGTCACTACGTTGGCCTGCAAGCCGATCTGCTTGAACTGCTCCTGGATGATGGCGCCTACCCCGGCGAACTCCGCGCGTTCGGTGATCGCAATGATTTCCAGCGGCTTCTCCTGCTTGTATCCCGAGGCTTCCACCAGCTTCTTGGCTTCCACGAGATTCACCTGCGGTACGGCCAGGTCAGGGTTGGCCCAAGGCTCGCTCGGGGCAAAGGGGCCGGTGGCAGGCTGCGCAGCGCCCTCGTAGATGCTCGCGGCCATGGCCGGCAGGTCCAAGGCCATGGTGGCGGCCTTGCGCAGCTCCGGGTTGTCGAATGGAGCGCGCGAGTTGTTCAGGTACAGGGTCGAGGTGCGAGGAGAATCGGCCTTGAGCACGCTGATCTTGTCATCGGCCTCCAGGGTAGCCAGGCTGGTGGCCGGGATGGACATCGAGATGTCCGCTTCGACCGTCTGCACCTGGGTGGCACGGGTGGCGCCTTCGGTGATGTAGCGGATTTCTCCGCCAGCCAGCTTCACTTCGCCGTCCCAGTAATTCTCATTGCGGTCCAAGGTCAGGGACTGCCCGGCTTTTTCGGAGACCGGGGCGAAAGGCCCGGTGCAATGATGCATCGGATCGATGCCCTTGCCGGTGTACGCGGCAGGGGAGAGCACACCTGCGTTCACGCTGGCCATGCGGTAGGGCAGCAGCGGATCCGCGCCGGGGGTGGTGACCCGCACGGTATCAGCGTCGAGGGCTTCGACCTTCTTGATGGTCTTGGGGTTCACCGCACGGGCCGGTGCGGTCGCCTTGAGCACATGGTTGAGTGAAGCGGCTACGGCCTTGGCATCCATGATGGTGCCATCTTGGAATTCCACGTTCTTGCGCAGCTCGAAGTCCCATTCGGTGTCCGAGGACTGCTTCCAGGAGGTAGCGAGCATCGGTTCGACGGTTTTGGTTCCCTGGTCGTATTTGGCCAGGGTTTCCAGGCAGCCGGCGATGGAGAGCACGTAGGCGTCGTCGCTTTCCAGCGCCCAATTGGAGACCGGGGCACGGAAGTTGGCCACGACTACCCGGGCCTCCGGGTCCGCTGCTTTCTCCGGAGCGGAGCTGGCGGAGGTGGAGCTGCAGGCGGCCAGCGCGAGGGCAAGGGCCGCGAATCCTGCGGCAGCGCTCAATCGTCCAAGTTTCATGGAAATCCTTCGGCATTACGTGATGGATTGGCATCTAATGCAATAGTGCCTTGGTAAGCGTACCCTAATTAGCGGCCTTGTCTTGCTGATAATTACCCCGCTTGAAAACCGGAAGGAAAGCACCCGTGCAGCGTTCTGTAAGAGTTGAAGCTGAGTAGTGCAAAGTTGGGGTGCCGTATGGAAATTTTTCGCAGATTAGGCGTCATGTGTCGCAGTTCATGCACCCTGGGCAAGGACACCTGAGCGTCGCACGAGTAATGCGGCGAGCCAAGCAGCAAGGCCCAAGGGGAGCATGAGGAAAAGCCAAGGCAGGAAGCCGGGGATGAGATCCTGGCCGGCCTGCGCCAGCAGCCACCCGACCAGCATGTTCCCCACCAGCACAGCCAGGCCGCCGCAGCTGGCGAGCAGGCCGAAGTAGGATCCAGTGGCGCGGTGCCCGGCGAATTTTGGAACCAACGACAAGGCCGTGGGATGCACGCTCATATGCCCCAAAGCCAGCAGAGTGACTGCGCACAGAATGCGGATCGGACCAGTCTGCTCGCCGAAGGCAGAGGCCGGGAGGAACGCCAGCACGCCAAATCCCAAAGCGCTCGAGAAGTACCCGCAACGCAGGGTCGCCGCCGCGCCGATCCGTGCAGCGATCCAGGCGACGGGCAATTGCAAGCCCAAGGTCAGTACAGAGATCCAAGCGAATACCAGTCCCAGCCACTGGGTGGGCATGCCAGTGCGTTGCAATTCCAGGGGAATGGCCAAATAGAGCTGGTTGTATGCCAGCAAGTCCGAGGCATGCAAGGCGCAGAACGCCACGAACTTCCGGTCCGCAAGACAGCGCCGCAGGCTGCCGGACTGGTGCTTCGGCTGTGCAGGGCTTTCCGAGCGATCGCGCGAATAACTTTCCGGGGCGGGACGGCGCAAGGCTGCAGCGAGGAACAATCCGATGGCGATGAAGAACAGCGCCCCGAAGCCTGCAACTGTTGCGAACCCCCAGCCCCACAGTGCAGCCCCGACCAGCGGTCCGGTCACGGCGCCGATCTCTCCGGTAATGCTCAGCCAGGCAAAGAGGGAGGCCCGTTTGGCTCCTGTGGCCTGGCCCCTGTCGCGCGCGGTCTGGGCCGCGCCCACCAGGATGCTCAGGCCCGGGGAGAAGAGTGCTCCGCCGAATCCGGTGAGCAATGTGCCGAGGATAAATAGCCAGAGCTGCGGGTCGCCCAAGGACAGCGAGGCCGCCAGTGTGGAGAACCCTGCGGCGCGTACGGCGCAACCAATGAGAATCATGCGCCGGGCGCCGAAGCGATCGGCCAGGCTGCCTCCGGCCAGGAAGAGCCCTTGCTGGGCGAAGGTCCGGACACCCAGGATCAGGCCCACCGCGGTACCTGCCAGCAGGAAGTCGTTGGCTAGCACTACAGCAAGGAAAGGAACCACAGCGTAGAAACCGATATTGAACAGCGTCTGTGTTCCCAGGAGCACCGGGACTTCGAAGCGGGGGGTGCTGGATTTCATGGACCTCGGGGAACGTGTTGGTTCGGCTAACCGCTAGCGGCGGCCTCGATATCGGCAGGGTGGACTCTCCGATCTTAGCCAACGCCGGTGCCCTGGGGCGGATCCTGCGCGGTGGCGCCGCGCTGTGCGATGCGGACGGGGCCGAGGAAGCTTGCTGCCCTGCGCAGGACGTCATCCATAGTTTTCAGTTCGCACTCCCAGAGCGTCAGCGATTCCCAGCCAAGTGCTTCGAGGTCCCTGCGGTTGCGTTGGTCCCGGGCGATATTGGCATCCAGCTTGGGATTCCAATAGCCGGTATTGGAAGCGGGGCGGCGCTGGCCAACCGGGCAGTCGTGGCCGTGCCAGAAGCAGCCATTGACGAAGATCGCCTTGCGCCGGGCACTGAAGACCAAGTCCGGTGATCCGGGGAGCTTACCGCCCCGCAACGGGATCCCGGGATGCAAAGAGCGCAGCCGGGCAACTTGCTGTGCAGGCAGGATGCCGTGCACGCGGTAACGGTACCCGGCGGCGTGCAGCAATCGGCGCAAGGCCAGTTCCGGCCCGGTGTTCTTGCTGGAAATGCGCGACATGAGCCGCGAACGCTGCGCCGCCGACATGATGTCCATAGTCCATTGTGCGCCGCTAACCAGGCCGTGCGTTGCTGGCTGGGCATTGACTGGATGGCTTGCTGAGGCCATCGGGTGAAACCTCTTGCAACGGTTCTCAAATCCTGGCGGCCGCAGTAGCTTGGGTGCTGGAAGCACCGATCGGCATTGGGCCGGTCGGGAACAGGCAGGAAGATTCGAGGGGGAGCCATGCGAGCAGCACGATACTACGACCAGAAGGACATCCGGATCGAAGACATCGATGAGCCGGTGCTGAAGCCCGGAACGGTGGCCATCGATGTTGCCTGGTGCGGCATCTGCGGCACCGATCTGCACGAGTACCTGGAGGGCCCGATCTTCATCCCGCCGGCCGGGCATCCGCACCCGATCTCGGGGGAGAGCGCGCCGGTGACCATGGGCCATGAGTTCTCCGGAACCATTACCGCCCTGGGCGAGGGCGTCACCGGCCTCGAAGTCGGCGAGAACGTCGTGGTGGAACCCTACATCATCCACGAGGATGTGGACACCGGCGAAGGCCAGCAGTACCAGCTCTCCCGGGACATGAACTTCATCGGCCTGGGCGGCCGCGGCGGCGGGCTATCGGAGAAAATCGTCGTGGAACGCCGCTGGGTGCATCCCATCGGCAAGATCCCACTGGATGAAGCCGCGCTGATCGAGCCGCTGTCGGTGGCCCACCACGCCTTCGTGCGCTCGGGCGCCCAGGCCGGGCAGGTGGCCATCGTGGGCGGGGCCGGCCCGATCGGCTTGCTGACCGCAGCAGTGCTCAAGGCGAAGGGGCTGACGGTCTACATCTCGGAGCTCTCCGAGGCCCGCAAGGCCAAGGCGCGGGAAACCGGGGTGGCCGACGAGGTTTTCGATCCCAGGGATGGGGACGTGGCCGAGAAGGTGCGCGAAGCTACCGGTGGCCGTGGTGCGGATGCCGGATTCGAGTGCTCCTCGGTCCCGGCGGTGCTGGACATGCTCCTGGAAGCGGTGGCTCCTGGCGGGGTGATCGTCAACGTCTCGATCTGGGGGCATAAGCCTGAAGTGGACATGCCCAAGCTGGTGCTGAAGGAGATCGACCTGCGAGGCACCATTGGCTACGCCAATGACCATCCGGACACCATTGCATTGGTGCAAAGCGGCAAGCTGGATCTGGCACCGTTCATCACCGGGCGCATCGGACTTGATGAGCTTATTTCCGAAGGCTTCGACCAGCTGATCAACAACAACGAGGAACACGTGAAGATCATCGTTGATCCGCGGGCCTAGCCAGCAATCCTCGGCTATGGGGGGCCAGTAGGATACCTGGCACTGGCCCCCGGGCTGCGGCTAGTGGTGGTGCTCTGCCTGTTTCATCTTTTGAATGATTCCCGGGTCGATGTCTCCCGAATGATGAATGCCGTGCTCGGAATGAGGTACCGCCAGTTCTCCGGCGGACGAGGCCGCCAACCCCAAACTGGCAACCGCCGCAACCGCAACTGAACTGGCAAACATGCCTCCGAGGACAACTAGGCTGCTGGACCGCACTGCCCGGTGCGGAAGGTTCTTCCGCCGCTTGCGCTGCCACATGAAGACCGCCAGCACCGACAGTTCAAGCAACAGCGAGGATGCAATGGTGAGATCCAGATTTTTCGCTCCCTCCGGGAACCCCCAAAGACCAGCAGCAATGCTGGCCAAATGCACGGAGGAGACGAGCGCCAGGCAGGAAATGGCGAGGTTCACGGCAGGGGCCGCTGCCTTCAGCAGGCTGGCCACGGCGTAGACCAGCGCCATGCCTGCCCACACCGCGGATGCTATCGCGCCGAGCCACGCCCACCATGGTGCCGGGGCGGACCCGATCCCGAACGTCGATGCCAAGCTGGCGGAGGAAGCCACGGCCAGCGCCGCGACTCCTAGACCAGCGATCCCGGCATAGAGGCCGCCGAAGGCAACGGAGCCCGCAACTGCATCTCGCCCTTGCGTGGCAGGTTCGGTGGCAGGCTCCATGGCCTCGTGGGAAATCATGATCGTGCGGTATGGGCTGCTGGCGTCCGGTCCTGGGACAGCCCTACCGACAGCAGGAGAATCGCGCTGGCTAGGTGCAGGACGTTATCCGCACCGTTCAGGGCAATGATGTTCAACGCTGTCGAGGCCAAGAAGAGGCCGAGGATGCCAACCAGGAGGTAGACGGCGCCCACCGTGGTGTTGGTGAGCTTGGAAGCACGCACGGATCCGAGCCCAGCGATGAGCAGTGCAGCGCCGATGGCCAGGTGGATCACGTTGTGAAGTGGGTTGACCTCGAAAATGATCAGCTTCCCGCCCTCTGTTGCGAAGAAGTCCACGCCGGCAGTGACAAGGAACCCGAGCAGGCCGACAAGGAGGTACACGGCCCCGAAAATTGTTGCGAGCAAGCGGTTAGGCGAAGTGCGCATTGCAATCAGTCCTTCCTGGGACACGGATTCTATTCCGCGTCGAGTTCTGCGGGTTCCGGGAGGAGCCCTGTAATGGTTCTTCGGAGGAGGATGGAAGGCGGATTGGTCTTGGTTGGACTTATTTGCAGGCATCGGAGGCACGCAAGTGAGCGGGTAGGCGTTTTCGCATTGGTGTTCGGTTGAGGATGCTCTGGATCCCTCGGCAAGGAAGCTGATGCGTTGAGACAGCGAGCCGAAGATGCGTTGGGCCGAAACATCGAATAGCAGTTGAAGATCATCTGGATCAGCGGGCTTCATCTTCCCGCTGCCAGACGCTTCGCGACTATGAGATGAGTTTCATCTGCTCGTAAGCATCCAATGCAGCCTGCCGCGATTGCTTCAGGTCCACAATGGGCTCCGCGGCCAGCGGCGCGTATCGAGCCACATAGCTTCCCTGGGGATCGAATTTCTTGGCCTGCAGTTCCGGGTTGAAGACCCGGAAATATGGGGAAGCGTCGGCTCCGCTGCCGGCGACCCATTGCCAATTGGCCGAATTGCTGGCGAGATCCGCATCAACCAGGGTGTCCCAGAACCACCGCTCGCCGACCTTCCAATGCACTTGCAGGTTCTTGACCAGCAGGCTGGCTGCCACCATCCGCACCCGGTTATGCATCCAGCCGGTCTGCCAGAGCTGCTGCATGCCGGCATCGACCAGCCCGAAGCCGGTGCGCCCCTTCTGCCAGAGCCGCACCTGTTCGGCGGCGTGCGGGTCCTGCTCAGGCCAGGCCCAGTCGAAGTGGTCGAACTGCGCACGCAGATTCCGCTCCGGAAGTTGCGGGTGATGGTAGTACAGGTGCCAGCAGAAGTCCCGCCAGGCCAGTTGGCGCCGCATTGCGGTGGCTCCTGCTGCAGCTTTGGGATTTTCGGCGGCAAGGCGGCCTAGGGCATCCCACATCTCGGGCGCACTCAGATGTCCCCAGCGCAGAGCAGGGGACAAAGCCGAGGTGCCGTCCAGATCGGGGCGGTCATGGTGCTCCGCGTAGCCTCCGGCGATTGATTCCAGCACCTGCTCCAGGCGCTGGCGGGCAGGCGCTTCTCCGGGTCCCCATTGCGCGGCGAGTCCGTCAATCCAGTCCAAAGCCGGCAACAATCCCAAGCTCTCCAACTCGTCGCTGGCGGGAAGATTAGTGTCCGGGAGAGGTTCTTGTGCCTGTGGCGCGGGCAACGGAGGACGGATCTCGTCGTCGCGCAACGCATTATAGAAGGGCGTGAAGACCTTGTAGCCGGTGTCGTTCTTGGTAAGCAGCTCCCAAGGCTCATGCAGGAGCGTCCCGCTGTAGCTGTGGGCGTGGACGCCTCGGGCCTGCAGGTCCTGCTTGATCTGCATGTCGACGGCGCGTTCAGCGTGGCCGTAGCGGCGGTTCCAGTGCACTGCCTGCACACTGCCTTCGTGCACGAGTTCGCCGATGATCCCGGCGGCCGGGCCTTGGCGCAGGATGAGCGGGATTTTCAATTGCCCAAGCGATATGCGAAGGTCCGCCAGCGCGTGGTGCAGCCACCATTTGGCCGCGCCGCCCAGCGGGCGGATGCCGGCAGATTTCTGGTCCAGGACATACACCGCGATCACCGGACCGGAGGAAAGAGCGGCATTCAACGCTGGGTGGTCGCTGGTGCGCAGATCATCGCGGAACCAAACCAGCTGGGTAGGCAAGGCCGAATGAGTCATTTGGAATTCTCCATGGAACCATTCTAGTGTTTATTTAGCTTGGCTAGCTAAATTATGGTGGATGGTCCGTCTAGCTCGGCGGCTACCGGGCATAGCGAAAGGCTGGTGGTTCCAATCAGTGATTGCACGCACCAGCCTCTTACCGCTACCCGGGGATCAGGAGCCGTTATTCATGCCCTTGGCCGTGTCCTTTGCTTCGCTTTGCAAATGCTCGGCTTCGGAGCTGGCTTCGGATTTTACGGTCTCCACGGATTCCTGGGCGGAATCCCGCAGGTCCTCGGCGGCCTGTCGCGCAGGCTCCCGAAGGTCTTCGGCAATCTGCTTCGCCGCATCCTTGGCCTCTGCGGCCAGCGGTTCTGCCTTGTCCTTGACCCGCTGGACCAGCTCGGCTTCTTTCTGGGTCCCCGGAAGCAGCGACGAGGCCAGCAATCCTGCCCCGAAGGCGATGATTCCGGCGGCCAGCGGATTGCCCTTGGTCTGCTCCACCACCCTGTGCGGTGCCTCCCTGACGGCTTCCGCGGCGTCTTCACTGTAGTGGTGCAGCTGGTCACTCGTTGATTCACCGGTTCCCATGACGGAGTCCTTCACCTTCCTGAATGAGTCCTTGACCTTTTCGGATTGTCGGTGGGCAATGTGGCTGGGACTGACCCTGTCGGCAATCGCATCCACATCCTGTTGCATGTCGCCTCGTGTCTGGGCGATTTCCGCGCGGAGTTCTTCTGAATTCTTGCTCATGGTGCATCATCCTTCGGAGTAAAAGCTGACGGAATCCTCTTGACTGTCTCGGCCGTATTAGGCAGTCCCTTGATCTCTTGCATCTTCTTCTTGGCTGCGCTAGCCAAGACCAGACCGATCACCGCCCAGAGGGCGGCGACCACCAAGGCCGAGAAGCCATAGCCAATCCAGAGCGCCAATCCGAAGAAAGCCGCAACGGAAAGGAACAGCAAGACGAAATGGCCGGCAACACCGGCACCGGCATACATTCCCGCGCCCTTGCCGGCGGAGCTGGCCGACTCCTTCAACTCCGTCTTTGCCAGCTCGATCTCTTGGCGAACCAGCAGCGATACGTTCTGGGTCAGGTCATTGAACAGGGCGCCGAGGGAACTACGTTCATGTTCTGCGGAATCGGGATCTGGCGTCGTGTGAGTCATCGAATGCTCCTAGCGGTAGTCGGTGCTGCGCGGATCCCCAGGAGGGTAGGAGCGCAGCGGGTCCACATCCACCGAATCGGCATGCAGCGGGTTGCCTGCCGAATCCACGCGGGTGGTTCCCTGGAAGGACGGGTCAACCCGCACCGGACCTGGCCCGTCACCGGACGCGGCGTTCGGTGCGCTGGTGGTGCCGGGGCGCGGTTGCTGGTCGCGGTGCCCTGTGCCTTCCTTCGGCTCGCTGGCATTCCGGGTCATGCGTCCTGCCAGCAGGCCGGCGCCCAGCGCCAGCCCCAAGAAGGCGGCGGGGCGTTTGCGTGCAAAGCCCTTGACCTCATCCAGCAAGTCGTGCGGCTCGCGCTGTTCGAGCCAATCGGCGGCCTGGCCGCTGTGATGTGAAGCCCGGTCCACCAGCATGGACGCGGTTCCGCTCGCGCTGGACTGGTCCAGCATGGCGCGGAACTCATCGCTGATGTCGCGCAGGTTGGCCGCGACCTTCCGCTGCTGCGCGGAGGTCTGCTCCTTCAGGTCGGAGCCGAGTTCATCCCACAGGTGGGTGGCCTGGTCCTTGGCCTGCTCAGCGAGCATCGAGGCTTCCTGCTTGGCGCTGTCAAGCACGTGGGTGGCGGATTCCTGGCCCTCGCGCGCCAGATCCTGGGCTGCCTGCGCTTTGCCCGACGTACTGCCGCTTCCTGCGGACTGCAGGTCACCGGAATCATGCGCGTCGGCCGGTACCGGTTCGACAGTGCCCGACGGGAACAGGTCCGTTTGCGGCTCGGTCAACGGATCCGGATCGTTCAAGTCGTGGCGGATGGTTCCGGGTTGCGGGGTGCTGCGCTGGTCATCGGGGAATGGATTCGAACTGGTGTGATCGTTGGTGCTCATGTCTTCCCTTCCTCTGCTGCTGTCGTCAGCTGCGGGTGGCGCGGCGGGTGGCCGCGCATCCGGCTCCGCAGTCCGTGCGGAGCGCTGCTGGTTGCATACGACGCTAGGCAAGAGCGCGCCGCAGGTCACGGATCGCGGCCAATCCGCAGGAAGCATTCAGGTTCGATGGCGAGAGCTCGGAGCTTCCAGGAAAGCAGGAGGCAAGCGAGTAGGATCGAGCCGGATCCCGAGCGTCCAGCGCATCACCCGGCGCAGCTGCGAGGAGTCCAGCAGCACTGCAATCCTTGCTGCCGGCCCAGTCTGCGACTTTGGAGGAACAGCGGCAGTTTCCGCGGCGAACACGCCAATAGCCGAAGAGTCCGGGGAATTGGCGACGGGAGCTGGAAGACTGGGCGCTAAGTGTCCAAATAGCGAATCGTCGAAGGAGCACCATGTCCACTTATGCTGTTACCAACCCTGCCACCGGCGTCGTCGAGGCAACCTACCCGACCGCCACCGATGAGCAAATCCAGGAAGCCATGGCCAAGGCGCACCACGCCTACACCCAGTGGTCGGTCTCGGCGCTGGAGGAGCGCGTTGCCCTGCTCGAACGCGTGGCCGACATCTACGAGGCACGAGCCGAGGAACTGGCAGCGATCATCACCCGCGAAATGGGCAAGCCCATCAAGCAGGCGCTGGGCGAAATCGGCATCGTGGCGGCAATCTACCGCTACTACGCCAAGAACGGCCCGAAGTACCTGGAGGATGAGGAGCTGGAAATCGCCTCCGGCGGCACGGCGCTGGTGCGCAAGGAAGCAGTGGGCGCGCTGCTGGGCATCATGCCGTGGAACTTCCCGTACTACCAGGTGGCCCGCTTTGCCGGACCGAACCTGATGAACGGCAACACTATCCTGCTCAAGCACGCTCCGCAGTGCCCGGAGTCGGCGCTTGTAATGGAAGAGATCTTCCGCGAAGCCGGTGCGCCCCAGGGCGCGTACGTGAACATCTTTGCCACCAATGAGCAGGTCGCGGACATGATCGCGGACCGCCGGGTGCAGGGCGTCTCGCTGACCGGTTCGGAGCGTGCCGGCGCTGCCGTGGCGGAAATTGCCGGACGCAACCTGAAGAAGGTCGTGCTGGAACTCGGCGGCTCGGATCCATTCATGGTGTTCGAGGATGCAGACGTGGCCCGCACCGCCAAGCTGGGCATGCGTGCTCGATTCGGCAACACCGGGCAGGCCTGCAATGCCGCCAAGCGCTTCATCGTCGACTCCTCGGTCTACGAGGATTTCTCCAAAGCCCTGGTGGAGCAGGTCTCCGGGATCACTGTGGGTGACCCATCCCAGCCAGAGAACTTCCTCGGCCCGCTGTCTTCGGCCGCGGCCCGGGACGGACTGGCCGCCCAGGTGCAGGATGCCATCGACAAGGGTGCCCAGGTGCTGGCCGGCGGCAAGCCGATCCAGGGCGATGGCGCATTCTACGAACCGACCGTGCTGGCCGGGGTGACTCCCGAGATGCGCGCGTTCTCCGAAGAGCTCTTCGGTCCGGTCGCCGTGCTCTACAAGGTGGACGGCGAAGAGGAAGCCGTGGCCCTGGCCAACAGCACCGACTACGGGCTGGGAGCTTCCATCCACACGCAGGACATGGAACGCGCGCAGCGCGTGTCACTGCAGCTGCAAAGCGGCATGGTGGCCATCAATGAGCCATCCGCTTCCTACCCTGAGCTGCCTTTCGGGGGAGTGAAGCGCTCGGGCATCGGGCGTGAGCTGGGCAAGTACGGCATGGATGAATTCATCAACCACAAGCTGGTGAAGATCGCCGGCCGCTAGCCGTCCGCAAAACGAGAACGGTCCTGCCTTCCGTAAATCGGAGGGCAGGACCGTTCTCGTTTTGGCGCCTTAGGCTGCAATCGGTGCCTAGCGGTATGGCGCAAGCCGGCCATTCCCGGCGGGCGTACGTCGCGCAGTTCGGAATTTATCTGCGCAGCATTGTCATTTGCACCTGTTCTTTCGGTGTGAAGTCCGGAAGGGCGTTTGCAACAGCAGTGTGCGCCCAGTACCGGACTCGGAACTCCAGCATGCCGTGTTCCTCGGCTAGCTCGAAAAGAGAGCAGATCGGGTGGTGCGCCGGAGTTTCTTCAACTATTTCGAGAGCATCATTTGGTGGCGAGACGTGAATGAAACGAAGCCGCTCACCCTGGTCGTCGAGTATTGCCACCAGCACAGGGCAATTGTGAACGGAAACGAGACCCATGACATCGTCAACCGGCTCGTTGATTTGTCCAATGATCACCGGCATTCCCTGGATCCATCCATGCTCGCTCAGATGGGAGCGTCCCTCTCGGGATCCCAGAAGTTCCGCGACACGTTCAGCAGTTTTCGACCTGACATTGGTACTACCTCCACTTTGTTCGTAACTTTCGAGTTATCCCCATAAGTCACGCCACTTCGCAAATTGCGGGTTGGCTTGCTGGCAGGGCATAGTTCGCCGTCAATGAGAAGCGGAGTGTGCTTCAAGCGTAAGGTATTTGGCTTGGGCGTGGGCGGGAATCAATCCGTACCCAGCCTATTGCCAGCTCGAGTTTCCCTACTAGTCAGTAGCTGGTTCGCAGGTTCCGCAATATCATCCGAACTTCGCCGGATTCATGCGGGCGAGGACACTGCAGCGCATCAATTCCACATCCGGACCTGTTTCAGCCTTCGTGTTCGATTCATGTCGGATTGATGGGAGGTCCATGGGAATCCCTGCCGCAACCGGGTGCATCCAAGCCATGCGAACTAGTGTTTCAAAAGCCGCACGCGCAATGGCGCAAACAACTGATGCGGGTGGTCCTGCGGCGACCTGGAAATTCAACGCTGGCCAGTTGCTAGCTTGGCGCCCAAGCAAACCCATTCCGGGAGGCATGAGATGAGTACCTTTGGCATTGAAGAAGAATTCTTCATGTTTGACGCAGAAACAGGATTGCCTGCCAGCGTGGATCAGGAGCCGTTCCGGCAGGCACTGGATTCGCAACGCGACGGGGAAGTGCAAAATGAGTTTCTAGCTTGCCAAGTTGAACACGCGAGTTCCATCTGCGAAGACCGGGACCAGGCGTTGCACGAGTTGGGAAGCTTTCGCAGGGCCCTGGTAAGCAAAGCGGCCTCTAGCGGTCTGCTGGTCGCGGGCATAGGTTCGGCGCCCATGATTCCCCAGCAGCGTCCGGCATTTACCGATAACGCAAGGTATCAGGAAATCGGCAAATTCATTTCAGGAATAGCTGCCGAGCACTACATGTGCGGTTTGCACGTCCATGTCTCGGTCCCTGATCCGGAAGCCGGCGTTCGTGCACTGAATTTCTTGCGCGGCTGGCTGCCCCTTCTTTGCGCATTAGGCGCGAATTCACCATATTGGCGAGGCGTCGACAGCAGCTTCTCATCGTGGAGAACCATTCATTACCGGAAGTGGTCTGTCCAGGGAATCCCGCCATACTTTGCAGATTTCCGGGACTATGAGTCGCGTCTTGCGCGCATCAACGGCACCGCTGCTGTACCCGACCCCGGGCATATCGGATGGTCCGCACGGCTGTCGGAAAAGTATCCCACAGTCGAAATTCGTGTCGCCGATTCGCAGCTCAGAGCGCAAGATTCGGTTTTGCTTGCCGTGCTGCTGCGGGGGCTTGTCGAAACTGCCGTGGCCGGTGAATTCGAAGCTGTCGAGTATCTTCCCGAAGTCCTGGATCTGTCATTGTGGCAAGCGGCCAAGAATGGAATCACCGGAGAGCAAGTGGATACGGAAACCGGCGCACCGATTGCGGTGAAAGAGCTGGCTCGCAGGCTGCTGCGTACTGCCGAGGACGCACTGCGAGCTCATGGGGACTACGACTTCGCCGTGATTTCCCTGAGAAATATGCTGGAGACGGGCAATGGCGCGGTCCGGCAGCGAGCTGCATTCGACCGTGGTGCTTTCATGCATCTTTTGGCCAACGCCCATGCCGAAATGCAGATATAGCTTGACGGTCCCAGCGCGGGCTGCAGAGCACAGCCGGGGCCAGACGAAGCTGGCCCCGGCTGAAGCATCACTACTGGCGCAGGAAAGAACCGGATGTGAAATCCTCTAGATTCCCAGCGAGTCACGGAGTCGGGCTACATGTCCCGTGGCATCCACCGAATATTCGATTTGCTGGATGCTGCCATCTTCATTGATGACTGCAGTGGAGCGCAAAGTGCCCACGATCGTTTTTCCACCGATGGTCTTTTCGCCGTAAGAGCCGTAGGCTGTCGCAACTTCATTTCCAGGATCGGAGAGGAGCGGGAAGTTCAGCGATTCGTCGTTGGCGAAGGCTGCCAGCTCTTCCGGTGCGTCCGGGGAGATGCCCAGTACGGAGTATCCTGCCGCTTGCAACGAATTGAGGCTGTCGCGGAAATCGCAGGCCTCGGTGGTGCAGCCTGGAGTTGCGGCCTTGGGGTAGAAATAGACGATAACCTTCTGACCTGAATAGTCGGAGAGGGAAACTGTTTCCCCCTTGGCGTCCTGCAAGGAGAAGTCCGGAGCTGCCTGGCCTGCGGCTAGGGGAGAAGACTGGATGGACATGGATTCCACTTTCGTATAGTGATATTTTCTTTCCATTCTAAGTCCATGATTGCCCAGATGCCAGAGGAGTCGGTGATTTTGCCGCGAGTTGCATCGCTGCACTTTTGCCCTTCGGTCTCGTCGAGATGGCCGGCCAGTCCGAAGCTGTTTTTGCCTGCCCTCGCAGATCGCCACGCATAATGGCTACGGCATGGATCTTTCCGCCGACCGATATGAATCTGCCGGCCAGCTGATCACCGCTCGTATCCCAAAGGGCTTCAGGTACCCGTAATTCATCACTGCGGTGGATGCACCGAGTGCAACCATTCCGCAGGACCGGGCAGCAGCGAGTCGGGCGACTGCATAACAGCTGCCCGACCCAGTGCATCCGGGTTTCTGCCTGACTGCGGCCAGCTACCGGCCCGCTGCCTTGGCTTCCAGGGAACGCGTCCACCGTTTGGCCAGAGCCTGGATGGCAGAAGCACTTGCCCCTGAGATCACGGCGAATGCCAGCACCTTGCCTACGGCTGCCTGCTGCTGCTTATCGGGGTTGGCCAGTGACGGCGGTTCTTCGCCCATGGCCTTGTGCCAGATCCCGGAGACGAGCTTGGCGCCAAGCCAGCCTGCGCCGAGTGAGACCAGGGTTCCGAAGATCTTTGCCAGCAATTTCATGTTTTGCTCCTTGTGTTATCCGCCATTTGCGGTTTGGTTTCCGGAAGGATCCGCTGTTTCCCAGTGGACCTCATCCGGTTGCTTGTCTTCGCGCCAACCGCGCCACACGGGATGGCGCAGAAGGCGCTCCGAGGTCAGTTCGGTGTATCGGACTTCTGCCACGTATTTCGGGCTCACCCAGTGGGCATCACGCCGATGCGCTGCGGGAATCTGCTTGGCTGGCGGAGTTTTGCGCTCGATCTTCTCAAGCCGTTCGCGGATCTCGGCAAGTTGCGTGTCGCTGAATCCGGTGCCCACACGGCCGGCGTACTCCAAACCGTCATGTCCCGGAATGGCCAGCAGCAGCGACGCCAGGCTGCGGCTGCGCGACCCGTGCCCTGTCCGCCAGCCAATCACCACGGCTTCCTGATGCAGCTGGTGCTTGAGCTTCAACCAGCTGCCGCTGCGCCGGCCCAGCTCGTATGCCGAGTCGCGTTCCTTGGCCACCACGCCTTCCAGGCCTAGCTCGCGGCTGGTCTCGATGGCTTGTTCCAAGGTCCCGGTGTGGGTCGGGGGAACCTGCACGTACTGGTGGTCGATATCCAGGCCCGCAAGCCGCTGGCGGCGTTGCTCGTAGGGCAGCGCAGTCAGATCCTCTAGCCCGGCGCCTTTGCCGGCGGGCAATTGCAGCACGTCGAAGAGCATGTACTGGATCCTGACGGCCGAGGCCTGCTTCGTGCGCTTCTTGCGCTGGTGGGACACCCGTTGCTGGAGCAGCGAGAAATCTGGGCGGCCCGAAGAATCCAGGGCAACGATTTCCCCATCCACTACGCAGCGGTCCGGCAGCAACGAACCGAGAATTCCGAGTTCCGGGAAGTCGCCGGTCAGGTCATGGCCGTTGCGGCTGAGCAGCTTGGTTACGCCGTCACCGACTACTGCAAGTGCTCGGTAGCCGTCCCATTTCATTTCAAAGCTCCAGTCCTGCTCAACGCCGAAGTCCCCGGCCGTGCCAGGCGTGGCCAGCATGGGGCGCAAGGGTTGGCCAGACAGGTCAGCCACGGCCTGCTTGGCGCTGGGCTCGCGAGCTGCGTCCGGTCCTGCGCCACTGGAATCAGCGGAGGCCCCGCCCTCGGCTGCCGAAGGCTGGTCCTTGGCCAGTTGAAGCAGCCAATTGTCCTTTCCGCCCATCCCTGCGGCCTGGATCAGCACGAAACGCCGTGGCACGCCGCCCAGTCCTCCTGCTGAATCACCGGTGAGTACCGCGATGACTTCTTTGCCTTCGCGCCATTTCTCGATAACGCACCGGCCCGAATCCCAGATCGATACTTCCCCGGCGCCGTATTGCCCCTTCGGGATGCTGCCTTCGAAACTTGCGTAGGATAGCGGATGGTCTTCGGTCATGACCGCCAGGCGCTGGACTCCGGGTTCCAGCGGCGGGCCCTTGGGCACTGCCCAGGAGACCAGCACTCCCTCGTGCTCCAGGCGGAAATCCCAATGCAGCCGGCGGGCATGGTGTTCCTGGATGACGAAAGACAACCCGGTGCCGTCGCTTCCGGCCTGAACGGACTGTGCCTTCTCAGCCTTCCCGGACTGCTCCGGCACCGGTTCGGGTGTCAGCGACGCATCGCGCTTGGAGCGGTAGGCCGCCAGGCGATCCGGGTCCTGCCGTTGCGCCGAGGCCAGTTGCGCCAGGGGTTCCATTCCATCAGCAATGCGCTCCAGCACCTCGTGGAAGTCCAGTTGCGCCAACCCCTGCGCTTCGATTTCCTGCCAGGTCCGCGGGGCGGCAACGGTGGGCCGGGCGCGACCCCGCAGCGAATATGGGCAGACAGTGGTTTTCGAGGCATTGTTCTGGCTCCAGTCCACGAGCACCTTGTTCTCGCGCAGCGAGCGCTTCATGCTGGAGAGAACCAGTTGCGGGTGCTCCTTCTCCAACGTCGAAGCCAGTTCCTTGGCCACCTCGTTGACCTGGTCTGAGGCGTATTTGCCATCCAGCCCGGCATAGAGGTGGATGCCCTTGGAACCAGAGGTCACTGGGAAGCTGGGCAGCTCCATGCCGTCGAGGATCTCCCGGCAGATCAGCGCGACTTCAGCGCACTGCTCCAAACCGGCACCGGGACCGGGATCGAGGTCCAGAACCAGCCGGTCCGGGTTGGCAGGTTCCAGCGACGAATCGAAACGCCATTGGGGAACGTGGATTTCCAGCGCTGCCATTTGGGCCAGCCAGGCCAGCACCGCCTCGTTATTGACCAGCGGATAGGTATTCGCATGGGTCTTGTGCTGCAGCTTGGCCGAGGGAACCCAGCTGGGGGCGGAGTCTTCAAGATCCTTGCGGAAAAACACCTTGCCCGGTTCTTCGGCAGTGCCCACCCCGTCCACCCAGCGCTTGCGGGTAGCGGGGCGCCACGCGGCATGCGGAATCAGCGCCGGAGCCACTTGCTGGAAGTAGTCCATGACTTCTCCCTTGGTGGTTCCGGTCTGCGGGTACAAGATCTTGTCCAGATTGCTGACCTTCAGCGTGTGCCCCGCGACTTTCACGGTTTGCTCCCTGCGTGCCATGCGCTGTCCTTTGCTTTTCCGTATGGGGCCAATCTTCCCGAGCAGCGCCGGGGAATCCAGCGTTCCAAGCAAGCTTTGCGTTTTGCGCTGCTGAACCTCCGTGCAGCCTGCCAGTCTCATCCGGCCAGTGACGCGCGGCCGGAAAGATGCTTCACTATGCCCATGCGAGCTATCTGGACTGGATCAATTGCCTTCGGCTTGGTGAACGTGCCGGTCAAGGCCTACGGCGCCACCGAAGACCACGACATCGACCTGCATCAGGTCCATGACAAGGACGGCGGCCGAATCCGCTACGAACGCCGATGCGAAGTCTGCGGGAAGAAAATCGCCTACAAGGATCTGGACAAGGCCTATGAAGAC
This sequence comes from Glutamicibacter nicotianae, assembly GCF_006539525.1. GTDB lineage: Bacteria > Actinomycetota > Actinomycetes > Actinomycetales > Micrococcaceae > Glutamicibacter > Glutamicibacter nicotianae. The sequence goes on from NZ_BJNE01000002.1 coordinate 277,990, forward strand.
GGGGAACGGACCATTGTGCTCACCGATGAGGACATGGACGCTCTGCCTGCGGAGAAAAGCCGCGAAATCGAGGTAGTCCAGTTCGTCCCGGCAAGCCAAGTTGATCCCCTGATGCTGGAGAAGAGCTACTACCTCCAGGCGGACTCGAAGTCGCCCAAGGCCTACGAGCTGTTGCGCCGGACACTGGAAAACACTGAGAAGCTGGCGGTGGTGCGCTTTGCCCTGCGCCAGAAGACCCGGCTGGGCATCTTGCGTGTCCGGTCCAAGGTGATGGTGCTGCAAGCGGTCATGTGGGCGGACGAGCTGCGCGACGCCGAGCAGGTGGCACCGGAGAAATCACCGCGGATCAGTGAGCAGGAACTGAAGATGTCTGCTGCCCTAGTGGACCAGTACAGCACCGATTTCACCCCGGAAGAATTCCAGGACGACTACCAGCTCCAACTGCAAGCGCTGATCGAAGCGAAAATCGAGCAAGGCGAGGAACTGGATACTGAAGCGACCTTCGGCTCCGAGGAGCGCAGCAGCGACTCCGGGGAGGTCATCGATTTGATGGAAGCGCTCAAGCGCAGCATCGAGGGCCGGAAGTCAAAAGCCGGGAGCAAAGCGGCGAAGAGCAAGGAACCACCAGCCAGGAAAGCGCCAGCGAAGAAGTCCGCAGCCAAGAAGCCGGCTGCTGCCAGGAAACCAGCCAAGAAGAAGGCGACGGCAAAGGAGGCCTCCTCCTCGCCACACAAGAAGAAGGCCTCCGGTTCCGGGAAGAAAAGTGCCTAGCTCGCTACGGCTTGAGCACCACCTTGATGCACGCATCCTGCTTCTTCTGGAAGGTCTCGTACATCTGCGGACCGTCCGAGAGCGGCTGCTCGTGCGTGACAAGGTCGTCCAGGCCCAGCGGATCGGCTGCATCCTCGGCCAGCGGCAGCAGCTTCCGCGTCCATGAGCGCACATTGCATTGGCCCTGGCGGATCTGGATCTGCTTGTCGAACAGCTTCACCATCGGCATCGGTGTGGCTGCCCCGGCATAGACGCCGCTGATCGACAAGGTGCCGCCACGCCGCACCGCATCAATGGCCGAATCCAGCACGCTGGTGCGGTCCGCGGAGACGTTCTCCATGGCCAGCTGCGCGGCCTTGTCCGGCAGCAGCCCGGTGGCTTGCTGGAACATAGAGGAGACCGGGGAACCATGGGCTTCCATGCCCACTGCATCGAGCACGGCATCGGGGCCGCGCCCGGTGCGCCCGCGCAGTTCGCCCACGGTGTCCTTGGTGAAGTCCAGGGTCTGGATCCCGTGGCGCTCGGCCATGGCGCGGCGTTCGGCTACCGGGTCGATACCCAGCACCTCATAGCCCAGATGGCGGCCGATTCGCGCGGCGAGCTGGCCCACCGGTCCGAGCCCGTAGACCGCGAGGGTTCCGCCGTCCGGGACGCTTGCGTACTCCACGCCCTGCCACGCGGTGGGCAGGATATCGGAGAGGAACAGATAGCGGTGGTCGGGCAGCTCGTGGCCAACTTTCACGGCACCATAATCGGCATGAGGCACACGCAGGTATTCGGCCTGGCCGCCGGGAACCTGTCCATAGAGTTCGGAGTACCCGAAGAATTGGGCGCCCTTGCCGTGCTTGCGCACCTGGGTGGTCTCGCACTGCGACTGCAGGTCATGCTGGCACATCCAGCAGTGGCCGCAGGAGATGTTGAACGGGATGACTACCCGGTCGCCCACCGACAGCTTGGTGATGCCGCTGCCAACTTCCTGGACAATCCCCATGGTTTCGTGGCCCAGCACGTCGCCAGCATGCATGTAGGGGCCCAGCAGCTCATAGAGATGCAGGTCTGATCCGCAGATCGCGGTGGAAGTGACCTTGATGATGATGTCTGAGGGGTCCTGGATCACCGGATCCGGGACGTCGCTGAATGCGACCTTTCGCTTGCCTTGCCATGTCAATGCCTTCAAATCATTCTCCTCCGTGCTTCGTTTCCCGTTATGGACAACAGTCAGTCGGTATTGAACCGGTCGGTGTCCACCGCGTCCGGGTCCTGGTCTTCCGCCGGCTGCTCGAAAGCATCCTCATTGCTGCCAACCGGATTCTGCTTGCCCTTCGCGGGATCCTTCCCAGCGTGCTCATCGCGCAGCGGAGGGTTCCCCTGGCGCGTCTCTTCTTCTGGCTGATTGGAGTCCATGGTCTTTCCTTCCTGTACCAGATGGGCGATGGCACCGACCCTGCCACACCGGGCCGCAGGCAACAAGGGAAGTTTGATGGGCATTGCCTGTGAGTCAGGAGTCCGCGGAATCCCGGGGATCAAGGGTGCAATGCCGATGCTGGTTCCTGCAAGGTTGCTGAACGGCACTGCATGCCCTGGCACAACTTCCTAGGGTGTGCTGTGGGAGCGGCTCAAGCTGCTGCCGGAGAGCTGCGAGGTGCTGATGAGCGTGCAAGATCCCGAGATGCGCACGATAGGAATAATTGCCGATCCCGGCATCGCCGATGCCGTGGCTAATCGGGTAGCTGCGCGGTTGGAAGGGGTCTTGGAGAAGTTGCAGGAGCAGGAGCACCGGTGGGACGTGCAGGTGGCTCCGTTCTCCCTGCCATTGGGGGAGAGTGGACGGGTGGCGTTGAATGACAAGGTGCCGAAGCTGCGGGAGAAGCACGGCTGGGACTTCATCATCTACCTGACCGATGCACCGCACTATGTGCAGAACCGGCCGGTGCGTTCGGTGATTTCCGTCGAGGATGCTTCGGCCGTGCTTTCCATGCCCAGTCTCGGGATGGCCCGGCCGCGCACGGTGGCACGGGAATTGGCCGAACTGGTCAGGGAATTGGCTACCGGCAAGCAGCCCGCCCCGCCGCCCACCCCGCTGGGCCGGGCAATGAGCGTGCACGCCAGCCGGCAGGACGGGCAGAACGAGCAGAACCGCATCACGAGCATCGAGGGCCTGCGCGGGCGGCTGCTGCTGGTCGCCGGAATGGTGCGCAGCAACCAGCCGTGGAAACTGGTGCCGCGGCTTTCATCCGCGATGGCAGGTGCGGTGGCCACCGGAGCCTTCGGCGTGTTCTACACGAGCATCTGGTCAATGGCCGACTACCTGCCCGCTACGCGGCTTGCGCTGATCACGCTGTCAAGCATTCTGATCCTCACGCTCTGGCTGCTGCTGCACAACCGGTTGTGGGAGAGGCCCCAGGGCAACCGCCGCCGCGAGCGGATGGTTATCTACAACGCGGCCACGGTGCTCACGGTCGGGTTTGCAGCGACGGCCATGTACCTGCTCTTATTCCTGGCGCTGCTGGCGGGTGCACTGATTGTCATTGACCAGGAATACCTCGCCTATCAGCTGCGCCACGATGTGTCGCTGGCCGAATACGTCAATCTTGCCTGGCTGGCATCCTCGCTGGGAACCATGGGCGGGGCCATCGGCTCCAGCTTCGACGAGGTCAAGGAAGTCCAGCGCGCTACCTTCAGCCAGCGCGAGTACGAGCGGAGGAACATGGAATTCACCATCAGCAAGGACGAGGTGGATTGATCCCCGGACCCCTATCCGCCCGGGGACAAATACACGGTCCTACGGCTGGTTCTTCCCGCCGTTGACGTGCACCGTGGATCCGACAACATACGAAGCCTCGTCGCTGGCCAGGAACACATAGGCTGGAGCGAGTTCCACCGGCTGACCTGCCCGGCCCAGCCAGGTATCGTGGCCGAACTTCGGCAACGCCTCGATGGGCTGGCCATCCGAGGGCTGCAGCGGAGTCCAAATGGGACCGGGAGCCACCGCATTGACCCTGATGCCCTGCTTGGCAGCCTGGGAGGCCAGCGTCTTGGTGAAGTTGCTGATCGCCCCCTTGGTCGAGGCGTAATCCATGAGGTGGTCCGAGGGGTCGAAAGCCTGGATGGATGTCGTATTGATAATGGATCCGCCGGCCGGGATCACCTTCAGCGCATCCCGGCTCAGGGCGAACATCGCGAAGATATTCACATCGAAGGTCGCCTCGATCTGCTCATCGCTCAGCTCCTCCAAGGATTCGACACTGATCTGCTTGCCGGCGTTGTTCACCAGAATGTCAAGTCCGCCGAGTGCGGCCACCGCCTCGTCGACCAGCGAACCGCGGTACTCGCGGTCGCGCAGATCCCCGGGCAGCAGGTGCACCTCGACGCCGGCCTCTTCCAGGAGCCCGGCGATGGCATCCGCATCCGGCTGCTCCGCGGGCAGGTAGGCCAAGGCGACGCTGGCCCCTTCGCGGGCGAAAGCGATCGCCACTGCCGCTCCAATGCCGGAATCGCCACCGGTGATCAGCGCGCGCTTTCCGCCCAGCCGGTCCCGGCCCTGGTAGCTGCGCTCGCCGTGATCCGCCTTCGGCTTCAACTCCTGATCCAGGCCGGGCTCAGGTTGGCGCTGTTCGGGAGGGCTGATCTTTTCCTTGCCGGTACGCTCGGTTCCAGCGGAATCGCTGGTGCGCGAATCCGGGTGGCTGCCGGTGCCCACCGGCTCATCTGCTGTCCCATGATCCGGCAACCCCGTGCTGCTCGAATCATTGGCAGTGCCTACTGGTTCATTATGGTGCGGGGGATTCTTCCCGGGCATGGCTTTTCCTCCTTCAGTTGCTGGAAGACGCCGTCGCGAGAGCGCCAACGGCGTCAGGGGCACCTCCCAGTGTTCTTCGCGGGGTACCGGCGGTGAACAGCACGGTGCCCACTTGGCGGCAACGGCCAGAGAGCTTTCGGCCAAGCATCAGCTTCGCGGCTGCTGCCAGAAAATGTGCTACCGCCGAAGTCTGGGATCCAGCGCAGAATCCGGGGGTGCCCCTGTCGCCCGTGGCCGCAGGTAGCTAGCGTGGGACGCACAGTGCTGGCTATCCGAAGGTCAGCTGGCGAAGCGTGAGAGGGAGGAAACCCATGGCAGGCAAGGGCAAGAGCCGGATCAAGGATGAGGAACTCTACGAGGAGCTGCGCGAGGAGGGGAACTCCAAGCAGAAGTCGGCGCGCATCGCCAATGCCGCCGCCCGCGATGGCCGCTCCGAGGTGGGCAAGCGCGGCGGCAAATCCGGAGACTACGAGGACTGGACTGTCGAGGAATTGCAGGACCGGGCCAAGGAAATCGGGGTTGAGGGCCGTTCGAAGATGCGCAAGGCCGAGCTCATCGATGCCCTGCGCAATTCATAGCCCATCGCCACGACAGGAGCAGCAATGAGTGACCGAGACAAGCCCGAGAATCTGGCACGCACCACGCAGCCGGATGGCGAAGCAGAACCCGGCGACGAGCGCGTGGCCCGCCGGGGCAGCATCAATGAGAACACCGAGGATACGTCTGAGGAAAGCGAAGATCGCTTTGACGCGGGTTGAGCTTTCCCTCCAGGAAAGGATGAAGACATGACGGACAAACCGATTAATAAGACTCATGGCCGTCGGCCCGGCCTGTGGCTCACGATTGCGGGCGGGCTCGTGGCCGTGGGATTCGCCATCTACGCGCTGCTCGCGGCGCCCGACAGCACCTCGGGGCCGCTGTGGATCGTGGCAGGCTGGGGCGCATTGGTCTTCATCTACGGCGTGTACCGCCTGGTTCGGGGACCAAGCTCGTTGGATGACCCGAGGGGAGGCACGGACGCCAACGAGCGGTGACGCGGCAACTGCGGCGAAAAATCGCCAAGAGCAAGAACAGAGCTTCCGGGAAAACCACAGTTTTCCCGGAAGCTCTTCCTTGTGCTGCTGCCGGCGGCAGGTCCTGGCCTGGTCCTAGTCTTGGGAAATCCCTTCGACCAGGCTGCCGGTGCTCTGCTCGTCGTAGTAGCGGGCAATGTCCGCCTGGGCGAGCATTCCCACCAGCGTATGCCCGTCGATGACTGGAAGCCTGCGCACCTGGTGCTCCTGCATGGTGCGGATGGCCTCCTCGATGGAATCGTCGGCGCCAATGGTCACCGGCTTGCCCTGGGCATAGTCGGCAACCTTGGTGCTGGAGGTGACCACGCCGTCGGCTACGGCGTTGATGACGATATCGCGGTCGGTGATGGTGCCGGCCAGCCGGTCATCCTTGCCGCAGATGGGCAGCATGCCGACCTGCAGGTCCTTCATCAGCTGGGCTGCGACCTGGACCGAGTCCTGTTCCTTGACGCATTTGGCTGGCGAGGTCATTAGTTCCTTGGCTGCAACCATGATCGTGCTCCTTTCGCGTTTTCCTGCGGGGACGCTTCCCACGCTCCAGCACCGCAAGCAGGCCATCAACCATTGCCAGCGTCTTTGCAGGCTCGCCCGGGGCGAAGCTGGCAACAGCCGATTAACCATGTACGCGGGGCACGCTTCACTGGTATTCGGTTAGAGGACCGTATCGGATCAATCCGGAAGGACAAGAACCATGGGACTCATCGACAAGGCCAAGGAAGCCATTGCCCACGCCGCAGATCGGCTGAAGGACCCGGACCAGGATCTGGTCGAGAAGGCCTGGCCGCTGGGCCAGCCGGATGACGAGCACGTTCCCGCCCCGACCGACGAGGCTGAGGGCATCGACCCGGATCTGGATGATTCGACCGAAGACCAGTACCGCGAGGATGACGAGGAACGCTAGCCGCAAAGGGGAACACCCAGTAGAAGACAGGAGAGAACCAATGCAGACCTGCGATTTGTGCGGAAACGACCAGGACCCGCTGTTCATGCTCAGCAGGGATGGGCGTTCAGGCCAATACGACAGTTTCGAATGCGCCATCCAGGACATGGCTGAGCGGTGCGCGCACTGCAATTGCGCCATCCTGGGCCATCCGGTGCGCCAGCAACAGGACGTGTTCTGCTGCCAGCACTGCGCGGCGCACAGCTGAGCCATGGGTGCTACGGATTCCACGAGCGACTTCAGGCACCCGGCCCTGCTGCTCATCGATCTGCAGCGCGGCTTCTTCGCAGACCCCGGGGTGGCCGCATGGAGGCAGCAGATCACTGCCAACTGCAATCGGCTGGCCGCGGCGGCGGCACGGGCCGGGGTGCCGGTGATCAGCGTGCGCACCGTGCACAAGGAAGACAGGTCCACCTGGACGCTGAAGATGCTCGAGGATGGCCAGGGCTACCTCTTCGAAGGCACGGCGAAAGCCGGGTACCTGGAGGAGCTGGAGCTGGCCGGGGCCATCGAAGTGGTCAAGCGCCGGGACAGCGCCTTCTGGAACACGGAGCTGACGACGCTGCTGCTGCAACGCCGCGCCAGTTCCCTGGTGCTGGCCGGGGTCGCCACCGATACCTGCATCCGGGCTACGGCATCTGACGCGTTTGCCGCGAACCTGCCGGTTGCGGTCGCCACCGATGCCTGTGCGTCCCCGGACCCGCAGGCAGGGCAGAACGCACTGGAATACATGAGCACCCAGCATCGGCAGAAGCTGATGGACACCGAAGAAATCATTTCCCTATGGACAAGGCAAGAGGAGCGCAAATGTCACTGAACAATGAAGAATTCGAGAATGTGCGCAAGGACCAGGACATCGACGAGCCGCTGGATGGCCGCGACAGCCAACCGGCCGAAGGCTCCTCGGATGCGCCTGCGCAGCTGGATGCGGATGACCCGTTGCGCGGGGCAGAGCGCATCCTGGCCGAAAGCGACGAGGACCCGCTGCTGCTGAATCCCGAAACCACGCTGGTCGAACCGCTGGACGGGGAACGCGCTGTCGATGACACGCAGCTCGATGAACCCGAAGAGTTCGAGGACCCCGGGCTGGACGCGGAGCGCAGCGCCAACCTGCCCGATCAGCGCGAGACACCGGAAGAGCAGTAGCGGACCGAGCGCACAAAGCGAGCGGTGCCAACCTATCCGGTTGGCACCGCTCGCTTTCTCGAATGTCCGGCCACTGCGCTCAGGGTTGGGACTGGGCTTCCTGGGTGAAGAAGGAGATCTTGCCGCTGGCCTCCAGAATCGCCAGCCGGATGCTGCTGTAGTTCTCGATGCCGGCTTGGCGGGCCAGCATGCTCAACTCATCCAGGCCGATACGCTCAGCATGCAGCGCCTTGCGGTCAAGCACGCCGTCGCGCACCAGCACAATGGGCCGGCCCTGCATCAGCTTGCCCAGCTTGGGCCATCGCATATTCGCGTAGTTCAGGATCGCCGCGAGCACGATCATGGTGAAGGCCGCCAGCAAGCTGCCGACCAGCGAACGGTCTTCCATGGTGATGCCTTGCTGCACCAAATCGCCCAGCACCACGAAGAGCACCAGCTCGAATGAACTGAGCTCGCCGAGGGTGGACCGGCCCGCGGCGCGGGTAGCCAGCCACAAGATGATGAATGCGGCGGCGGCGCGGATGACGATATCCATCAGGGGATCCTCCAGGTTCTGATCTCTAGTTCCGTTGTATTGCCATTCACCTTGATGCCCAGCACCCCGTCGGTGCTCGGGGACCACTGATCCGAGGCGCGGCCGGTGAGCGTGGCGACCATTTGCCTGGACCCCGGCACCGGGGCCACCTCGAATTGGATGGTGCCGCCTGCGCCGCTTGCTACGGACTCGGGCTCGGGAAAGGCCGAGAAGTCCTCGAAGAGCATCAGGTAGTCCTCGTCCAGCTCCAGGGTGATGGTCTCGGGCAGCGGCTCGGCAGCGGTGATTTCAATTCTCAGCTCGATTTCGTTTCCGGCTCTGATCACGGTGGGGAGCTGCACTTCGGCCGTGAAGCTGTCCCCGTCCTTCACCACGGTCTGCTCCTGGGCGAACAGGCCGAGCAAGGCAGCCACGACGATGACCGCAACCGCCAGGACAGCGGCACGGCGTAGCCGCCGGCGCTTGCGATTGCTTTGCGCAGATTTGATGTCATCCAGCGTCGAATCATTGATCTCGGCTTGGAAGATGTTCAGCATGGAATTCTGGCCTCCTTGCGCTTTGCCATCGAGGCTAGGCCGTCCCGCCCGCGTACGGACAGGTGGCGCATCAGTTCACAGGAGACATCCAGATCGCTGGCACTGATGGAAACCTGTGCATTCAGGAAATCTCCTTGAGGCGAAGCGGCACCGGTGCCATCGTGTTTTCAAGGAGGAGATACGCATGGGCAGCAACGACATTCTCAGTGACCAGCAGATCAGCGACTATCTGGAGGACCTGCCGCATTGGCGGGAAATCCCCGGCGGCATAGCCGCCGTTTTCCAGACCAAAACAGCGGCATCCGCCATCGAGCTCTTCAGCGATATCGCCGGAGCCGCCGAAGTGAACAACCACCACCCGGACGTGGACTGGCGCTACAACCGCGTCTTCGTCACCACTACTTCCCATGACGCCGGAGGGCGGGTGACCACCCGGGATATCGCCCTGGCACGCAGGATCTCCGAACAGGCCCGGGCACTTGGCGCCACTTCCCGCCCGGAATTGATCCGCACGGTGGAAATCGGCATCGATACAGCCGACCCGCAGCAGGTCGCCGCGCAGTGGGCTGCCGGCCTGGGATACCAGCAGCAGGAGGACGGCAGCCTAGTTGACCCGAACCACCGCTTGCCTGCCATCTGGTTCCAGAAAACAGAAGACCCCAACCCTAACCGGCTGCATTTGGATGTCTGGGTCCCGTTCTCCGAAAGCCAGCCGGTACTCGAAGCGCTGGGCAGCGAAAGCACGGAACTTGATAGCCAGTACGCCCCCAGCTTCACCGTGGCGACGGATCGGCAGGGCAACAGGTTCTGCATCTGCACCGAGCAGGACCGCTAGCGGCGCCGGCGCTCGCCGAAGTTGCCGAATATTGCATTCAACCGGTTGCTGGACTGCCTGTCCGGCCGGGGATAGATTGAAATCACCGGAGCCAGCTGGGCCATGTCGGCTAACCGCAGCTCGGCGCGAAGAGAAGGGGACCCAGTGGGCGCTGCACAGGAAATCACCGCTTCGATCGAAGAACAGCTGTCATGGCAAGAAGAGCTCTACAAGCATTTCCACCGCAATCCCGAGCTGGGGCTGAAGGAACATGAAACCTCGGCGCGGATCTGCGAAGAACTCGAAGATCTTGGCTATGAAGTCCAGCTGATCGGCGGCACCGGAATAGTGGGCGTCCTGCGCAATGGCGAGGGCCCGGTAGTCTTGGCTCGCGCCGACATGGACGCGCTGCCGGTCACCGAGGACACCGGGCTGGAGTATTCCTCCGAAGTTCCGGGCGCCATGCACGCCTGCGGCCACGACATGCACATGGCCACCCTGCTCGGTGCGGCAAAGTACCTCGCCGGAAACAAGGAAGCCTGGTCCGGCACCTACATCGCCCTGTTCCAGCCGGCCGAGGAAACCGCGGCCGGCGCCAAGGCGATGGTGGAAGACGGGCTGGTGGACAAGATTCCCAAGCCCCAGGTGGCCTTGGCGCAGCATGTGATGCCTGCAGAAGCCGGGATGATCGGGACCACCGCCGGGCCGATTCTCTCTGCCGGGGATTGCCTTCGGATCACTGTGCATGGACGCGGAGCCCATGGCTCGATGCCGCACAACTCGGTGGACCCGGTGGTGCTGGCCTCCTCCATTGTGCTCAAGCTGCAGACAGTGGTTTCCCGCGAAACCCAGCCCGGGCACTTCGCGGTGCTCACCGTCGGGTCGCTGACCGCGGGCACCACCGCGAACATCATCCCGGACCGCGCTCAGCTGCTGCTGAATATCCGCACCTACGAGCCAGCCATCCGCCAGCGCGTCATCGATTCCATCCACCGGATTGTGCGCGGCGAATGCCAGGCTGCCGGCTCGCCCAAGGAACCGGAGTTCGAGTTCTACGACCAGTTCCCGCTCACCAGCAATGACGAGACGGCCAACGCCAAGATCACCGCGGCTTTCGAAGCCCATTTCCCCGAGGGACAGGTCTACCATGCAGACCCGGCCACCGCCTCGGAGGACTTCAGCACCATTCCGGATGCCTTCGGCATTCCCTATGCCTACTGGACGGTGGGCTGCGTGGATCCGCAGAAATACAAGGATGCGGTGGCCGCGGGAACCGTCGCCTCCGATATCCCGGCCAACCACTCGCCGTTCTTCGCACCGGTGATCCACCCAACCCTTCAAACAGCAACCAGAACCCAGGTGGTGGCCGCACTGGCCTACCTGGGCACCGGAGCACAAGAGTAGGGAACAGACGATGTCCGCAGCACCGACCACGGGCGCCACTACCTGGCAGCCCACCGACAAATGGCTGCTGGGCATCGTCCTGGCAGTCATCAACTTCTGGCTTTTCGCCCAGACCCTGCTGAACGTCATTCCCGGGATCCGCGGCCAGCTGGGCGTGGAGGAGACACTGGCCAATCTGGCGGTGTCCATCACCTCGCTGTTCTCCGGCATCTTCATCGTGGTCGCCGGCGGACTGGCCGACCGGCTGGGTCGGGCGAAAATCCTTTACCTGGGCATCTGGCTTTCCATCGCCGGCTCGCTGCTGATCGCCCTGACCCCTGAAAACCTCGGCGGGCTGACCAGCGCCATGCTGCTGGGCGGCCGCGTGGTCCAGGGCCTGTCCGCCGCCTGCATCATGCCCGCCTCCATGGCCCTGGTGAAGACCTACTACGAGGGCAAGGACCGCCAGCGGGCCCTGTCCTACTGGTCCATCGGCTCCTGGGGCGGTTCCGGATTCTGCGCGCTGTTCGGCGGGCTGATGGCCACCAGCTTCCTGGGCTGGCGTTCCATCTTCTGGATTTCCATCGTCCTCTCGATGCTGGCGCTTTTCCTGCTCAAGGGCACCCCGGAATCCAAGGCCGAGCAGGATCCGGCAGCCGAGCGCCGCTTCGACTTCACCGGGCTCATCTTCTTCATCCTCATGCTGGTCTCCATCAACGTCTACATTTCCCAGGGGCCGAATATCGGCTGGCTGAGCCTGGGAGGCATCGCGCTCGTGGCGATCTTCGTGGTCACCGGGCTGCTGTTCTTGCAGATCGAGGTGCACAGCCGCAACCCCTTCGTGAACCTGAAGCTGTTCTCCAACGGCACCTTCACCGGCGCCACGCTGTCCAACTTCCTGCTCAACGGCGCGGCCGGCACGCTGATCGTCTCGCTGGGCCTGGTCCAGGTGGCCGCCGGAATGTCCTCGCTGCAATCCGGCCTGCTGACCCTGGGCTACCTGGTGGCCATCCTTGCCACCATCCGCGTGGGGGAGAAGCTGCTGCAGCGCTTCGGGCCGAAGAAGCCGATGCTCTGGGGATCGATGATCACCGGTCTGGGTATCCTGATGTGCTCGATGACCTTCCTGTATACCGACCAGTACATCGTGCTGTCGGTGATCGGCTTCACGCTGTTCGGCATCGGCCTGGGCTTCTATGCCACGCCGTCCACCGACGCGGCGCTGTCCAATGTCCCCGACAGCGAGGTGGGTTCCGCGTCCGGCATCTACAAGATGGCCTCGTCTCTGGGCAACGCCATCGGCGTGGCCATCTCTGCGGCCCTGTACGTGGCGGGCCAGGCCATGGATCCGGCATTGATCCAGTCCTGGGGCCTGTTCATCGGCCGCCAGGACAATGTGGCGTTGCGCTTCGGTGGCGCCATCGGCCTGCTGTTCAACGTGCTGATGGTGGTCATCGCCATCGCGTCGATCATCGTGACCGTGCCTTCCGAAAAGAAGAAGGACAGCGAGAAGACCCAGCACGACGAGGTGGCACCACCGCCAATCGGAAACTGATCGAATCGCTTGCTTGGGCCGGTGCTGCGCACCGGCCCCCTGCATTTTCGAACCAAGCCAAACTGTCGGTGGTGCCCAGTACCATCGAACCAAGCTCACAGAATCGCGGCGCTAAGTACCTGGCTGGCCGCGTGGCAACCCTCCTCATCGAGCGGGGTGCCCCAGGGGAAGAGCCGGTCCGGGAAGCCATCCCGGGCAAGTCGATTGGTGGTGCTGATCCTGCGGGATGCCACGCCGCCTGGAACGAACGCGAGGATGCCATGGGCACCATTCATGAATACACTCCGGAGAATCCGCAGGGAACCGACAGCGAGCGGAAGTGGCATAGCTTGCTGCTGGCCTATCCCTTCCACGCAGGATCGCGCACGCTCCAATCAGGAGGATTCCTGGCCTTCGAGGCCGAGAAGCAGCGAAAGGGGCTGCTGTGCCTGAACCTTCCCCATGTCCACGAATACGTGGCCCGCTGGATTGCCGCCGGGTTCACCCCGGAACTGTATTGGGCAGTCAGCGCGGGGCTTAAAGCCGCGCTGGAGCATGCCCGCGAGCTCTGCAGAAATTTTGAGGACCAAGATCGCCTGGAACAACGGCTGGAACTGCTCGGGATCAAAGCCAAGAACCCGCAGGCTGGCCAGACCTATCTGCGCGTGACCGGCAAGGACCCGGACACTGGCCGAAGCATCATGGAAGAACGGGCGCACCCTGAGCACATCGTGCAGCTGGTGCCCGAGGCCTGGGCAGAGTTCCCGCGGCTGCTGTGCTTCGAACGCCCGTCCGTGGCCTTGTCCAAGTACATCCGCGGAAACTACGCCAGCGAGGTTCCCGGCAGCGTTCAGGCATAAATGAGCGCAGGTTTCCGGCGGATGAAAATCCGCCGGAAACCATGGCTGATGTGAGCTATTTCCACACCCTATGATTAACGCCACCATCCCCGGAATCCTGCGGTTAATCGAGCGTTAATCACTGGTTGGCAAATATCAATCGGAAGGATGATACTAAGTGTCCAAGCGGAGCGCTAGACTGGCAATCGCTCTTCAATCACGCAGCCCTTAATCCGAAGACCCAGCATGCCGGAGAGCATGATGCCAGCGAGGATTTTCCACATGCTTCTCAAGCTCATCTTGAAACACTCCAAGCCCTATGCCGGGTGGATCGCCGCAGTAGTCATATTGCAGCTGGCCACCACCATGGCTACGCTCTACCTTCCCAGCCTGAACGCCAAGATCATCGATGTCGGCGTGGTCAATGCCGATATCGACTACATCTGGCGCACCGGCGGACTGATGCTGGTGGTGGCCCTGATCCAGGTGGCCACCGCCGTCGCCGCCGTCTACTTCGGCGCCAAGACCTCCATGAGCGTCGGACGCGATGTCCGCCAGGCGGTCTTCGAGAAGGTCGCCACCTTCTCCGCCCAGGACGTCAACAAGTTCGGTGCCGCCACCTTGATCACCCGCGGCACCAATGACGTGCAGCAGATCCAGATGCTCACCCTGATGGCGCTGAACTTCATGATCACCGCGCCGATCATGTCCATCGGCGGCGTGATCATGGCGATCCGCGAAGACCCGGGGCTGTCCTGGCTCGTCTGGGTATCCGTGCCGCTGGTGCTCATTGTCGTCGGCCTGCTGGTCATCAAGCTGATGCCGTTGTTCCGCGACATGCAGACCCGCATCGACGGGATCAACGGCGTGCTGCGCGAGCAGATCACCGGCATCCGCGTGGTGCGCGCCTTCGTGCGCGAAGAGCATGAAACCGAGCGCTATGCCGATGCCAACCAGAAGCTGACCGACCTGGGCGTGAAGGTCGGCAACCTGTTCGTGCTGATGTTCCCGGCGATCACCATGATCCTGCACCTGTCCACCGCCGCCGTGCTCTGGTTCGGTGGTCACCGCGTGGACAACGGCGACGTGGAGGTCGGTGCGTTGACCGCGTTCCTGCAGTACCTGCTGCAGATCCTCATGGCAGTCATGATGGGCACTTTCATGGCCATGATGGTCCCGCGCGCCATGGTTTCCGCCGACCGCATTGCCGAGGTGCTGGACAGCGAGCCGAGCATGCTCGACGCCGCCGAAAGGCAGATCGAGCTGCCCACCCCGGGCACCGTGGAATTCAAGAACGTCACCTTCGGATACCCGGGGGCCGAGGCTCCGGTGCTCTCGGACATCTCCTTCACCGCGAAGCCCGGGCAGACCACTGCCATCATCGGGTCCACCGGTGCTGGCAAGACCACCTTGCTGAACCTGATTCCGCGGCTCTACGACGCCACCGAAGGGGAGATCCTCATCGGCGGGGTGCCGCTGAAGGACCTGGGCCGCGACACCATTTCACGGAACATCTCCGCGGTGCCGCAGCGGCCCTACCTGTTCTCCGGAACCATCGCGAGCAACCTGCGCTTCGGCGCCCAGGAGGCCACCGAGGACGAGCTGTGGGAAGCGTTGCGGGTCGCCCAGGCCGAAGGGTTCGTGGCAGAACGCGAGGGCCAGCTGGACTCCAAGATCTCCCAGGGTGGCACCAACGTCTCCGGCGGACAGCGCCAGCGCCTGTGCATCGCACGGGCCTTGGCCGCCAAGCCGAACACCTATCTCTTCGATGATTCATTCTCGGCGCTGGATGTGAACACCGATGCCAAGCTGCGTGCCGCCCTGGCCGAACCGACCAAGGACGCCGCGGTGATCATCGTGGCCCAGCGCGTCTCGACGATTACCGGTGCAGACCAGATCCTGGTCCTGGACCATGGCGAAATCGTCGCCCGGGGAACCCACGAGCAGCTGCTCGAAACCTCGGAAACCTATCAGGAAATCGTTGCATCCCAGCTGAGCGTGGAGGAGGTGGCCTAAGTGGCGAAGAAGCAGAAGAATACCGATTTGGCGCAGCTCGACAGCGAGCTCGCAGACGTCAATGAATTCGAAGCCGCCGCGGGAGCCGACGACTGGTCCGGCGGCGCCCCGGTGCGCAAGGCCCAGCACTTCTGGCCATCGGCCAAGCGGCTGATCGGGCTGATGTCCCCATACAAGCTGGGCATGGTGCTGGTCTTCGCCCTGATCACCGTATACGTGGTGCTCTCGGTGATCGCCCCGCGGATCCTGGGCAAGGCCATGGACGTGATCTTTGCCGGGCTGATCGGCAAGAACATCCCCGAGGGCACGCCCGCGGAACTGGTCATTGCGCAGCTGCGCGACTCCGGGCAGGACACCCAGGCCGACATGCTCTCGAAGGTGGACTTCGTCCCCGGGCAGGGCATCGACTTCACCCAGCTCTCGCAGTACATCCTGATTGTGCTGTCCATGTACTTCATCGCCTCGCTCTTCTCGTGGGCCTCGGGCTGGCTGCTGAACAAGCTGGTCATGCGCGTGGTCTACAACCTGCGCAAGGACGTCGAGGACAAGATCAACAAGCTGCCGCTGAACTACTTCGACACGCGCCAGCGCGGCGACCTGCTCTCGCGCGTGACCAACGACGTGGACAACATCCAGAACGCGCTGCAGCAAGCGCTGAGCCAGCTGGTCTCCTCGATCATGACGGTGCTGGGCATCGTGATCATGATGTTCGTGGTCTCCTGGCAGATGGCGCTGATCGCGCTGGTGGCCCTGCCGCTCTCGGCAGTCGCCGCGGGCGTCATCGGCACCCGGGCGCAGAAGCTGTTCACCGCGCAGTGGAAGAACACCGGTGCGCTCAACGGCCAGATCGAGGAATCCTTCTCCGGCCACGAGCTGATGAAGGTCTTCGGCCGTGAAGAGGACATGGTAGAGCGCTTCACCGCACGCAACGAGGAGCTGTACAAAGCCAGCTTCGGCGCCCAGTTCGTCTCGGGCATGATCATGCCGGTGATGAACTTCGTGTCCTACCTGGCCTATGTGGGCATCGCTGTGGTGGGCGGCTTGCGCGTGGCCTCGGGCACCATGAGCCTGGGCGATGCCACCGCGTTCATCCAGTACAGCCGCGAGTTCACCCAGCCGCTGGGCCAGATTGCCGGCGTGGCCAACATGCTGCAGTCCGGCGTGGCCTCGGCCGAGCGCACCTTCGAGCTGCTGGATGCCGAAGAGCAGGAACCGGACCGCGCGCAGGACACGCTGCCTGCCCGCACCGATGGCCATGTCTCCTTCCAGGACGTGTCCTTCTCCTACAGCGAAGACAAGCCGTTGATCGAGAACCTGTCCTTCGATGCTGATCCCGGCCACACGGTGGCCATTGTCGGACCGACCGGCGCCGGCAAGACCACGCTGGTGAACCTGGTGATGCGCTTCTACGAGCTGAACTCGGGCAAGATCATGCTCGATAACCGCGACATCACCGAGCTCTCGCGCGCCGACCTGCGCTCGAAGGTGGGCATGGTGCTGCAGGATGCATGGCTGTTCGGCGGAAGCATCATGGAGAACATCCGCTACGGCCGGCTGGATGCCACCGATGAGGAAGTCATCGAGGCGGCCAAGGCGACCTTCGTGGACCGCTTCGTGCGCGCCCTGCCCGATGGCTACGACACCATCATCGACGAGGAAGGCACCAACGTGTCGGCCGGCGAGAAGCAGCTGATCACCATCGCCCGCGCGTTCGTTGCGAACCCGTCGCTGCTGATCCTGGACGAGGCGACCAGCTCGGTCGATACGCGTACCGAGCTGCTGGTGCAGCAGGCCATGGCCGCGCTGCGCAGCGACCGCACCAGCTTCGTGATTGCCCACCGTCTGTCGACGATCCGCGATGCCGACACCATCCTGGTGATGGAGGCTGGACGGATTGTGGAGCAGGGCAACCACGAGTACCTGCTGGGAACGAAGGGCGCCTACTACCGGTTGTACCAGTCCCAGTTTGCCGGCCCGGCCGAGGACGTGGATGCGAACCCGGATACGGCTGCGGTGCCTGCTACCGGCGGAATGCCGCTGACCGATGCGCCGGTTCCCGAGCCAGGGACGAACCTCGACTCATAGGAACTAGCGGTATCAGAGCCGCGGCTGGACTGGACCTTGGTCCATTCCAGCCGCGGCTTTTTGCATGCCCCGACCGCGCGACCCGAGGTGAGCATGGTGCAATGGACAGGTGATGTTTAGGCAGTTGGAATACTTCGTTGCCCTGGCCCGGGAACAGCATTTCGCGCGGGCCGCCCAGGAGTGCCGCATTTCCCAGCCGGCGCTGTCCGAATCCATCAGGAAGCTTGAAGCCGGGCTCGGGGTGCCGCTGGTGCGCCGCGGGCACGCGTTCCAGGGGCTGACCGCGGAAGGCGAAACGGTGCTGCGCTGGGCCCAGCGCCTGCTGGCCGACCGCGATGCGTTGGCCCAGGAGGTGGCGGCGCTGCAATCCGGGCTGACCGGCACGCTGCGCCTGGGCGCGGTGCCCGCCGCGTCCTCCACGGTCGCGCAGCTTTCCGATGCCTTCGCCCGGGCCAATCCGAAAGCAGCGATCCATGTCCAGAGCAGCCTGCGCTCCACCGGCATCATTGCCCAGGTCCGCGGCTACGAACTCGATGCGGGGCTGGTCTACGCGGATCCCGCGCAGTTGGGTGGACTGCTCGCGCTGCCCTTGTACCGTGAGGAGCACGTGCTTCTCACCAAGGCAGGGATGTTCGCTGGCGAGGGGCAGCCAACCGCCGTGGACGAGGTGCTCTCGCTGCCGTTGTGCCTGCTGGATTCCTCCATGCGCGGCCGCCAGCTGCTGGACGAGGTGCTGGCTTCCCACGGGCGCAGCGCCGAGCCGCGCATCGAGTGCGATTCGATGATCACGCTGCTGGCGCAGGTGGCCACCGGCCGCTGGGCGAGCGTAGTCCCGAAGCAGTGGCTCGAACCCCTGGGCGAGCTGCCGGGCCTTGTCCAGACGCCCCTTGCCGGTCCCCGCATCACCAGCCAAATCAGCTTGGTGACGACCGGGCACCAGCCGCTGCCGCTCATGTTACGCGCATTGCTCTCTGCGACGGGCGACCTGTATCCATCCGTAACAAAGGACCTTGACTTGGCTTGATAAGTTAGACCGATTGAAACATCAGAAATAATGCTTGGACATGATCAAAGTGTTGATGCAACTCTGAAGTGGCAGAACCGCTCCTTTTTGCAGGAGGCTGGACGACCCGCAAGGAGCGATCATGGCGAATTTCCGGAATGTGCCGGCCGAGCCGGCCAGAATCCCGAAAACGGGAATCCTGGCCCCGGCGTTGGCCTCCGCGGCGTGGCGGGGTCTTGTGCTGTCCCACAGCCCCGAGATCCGCCCCGCCCTGCGTGTCGGTTTCGGATTGGCGATTCCCGGCGCCGCACTGCTGTTGCTGGGGCGGGTGGACCTCATGGTCTACGCGGTCTTCGGTTCGGTGGTCGGAATGTACGGCCGCAGCCCGCACCGGGTGCAGCGTCTCAAGGACCAGGCCCTGGCCGGAACCATGATGCTGTGCGCTGGCATATCCGGCATCGTCATCGCGCCGTGGGGACTTGACGGATGGGCGCTGCTCGCCGGAGGCATTTTCTGGGCCTGCACCAGTTCGCTGGCCGCGGACCGCTACGGGCTCAAGCCCGGCGGCTCGTTCTTCCCGCTGTTCGCCTTCGGGGCGCTGGCCAGCCTCCCGGTGGGGCAATCGCTGTCCGTGGCGGGTTTGGCGGCGTTCGTGGTCACCGCACTGTTCTGCATTGCTGTGGGACAGACCGCCACGTTTGGAGCTGCGGCAAGCGGATATCCCGGGCATGATCCGATCGGCTGGCCGGAAGCGCTGCGCCGCGCCGCCTGCTACGCCAGCGTGGTGATGCTGGCAGGAGCCCTGGCCATCGGGCTGCACCTGGAACACCTGCAATGGGTCATGGCTGGTTCGGTGGTGCCGCTGGCGGCGGGCAACGCCCGTGGCCGCCTGGGCAGGGGACTGCACCGTGTGGCCGGCACCGTGGCCGGACTGGGGGTGCTGCTGGGCATCTACCATCTGCAGCTGCCTCAGCTGGCCCTGGGGCTGGTGATCATCGTGCTGATGTTCCCCACCGAGGGCTACATGACCCGAAACTACGGGCTGGCGCTGAGCTTTTTCACTCCGCTGATCATGCTGATGCTTGAGCTCGCCGACCCGAGCGTCAATGCGGATGTCCTTTGGGAACGCGCCGCGGGCAACCTGTTGGGAGTGCTCGCTGGCATCGTCGGTGCGCAGCTCTTCGATCGCAAACCCCGCTGACGAAGTACCGGATTTGGACTGGACGTTGCATGATTAAATAGGTCAGGCGTCGAATCGGCAATCTCGCTCGAACCGGGAACGGCTTTGCGCAGGACACCATCCAATCCGTGCCCAATGGAAGATTCCACCGCCGTGAAAACACAGTTCAGTTCTCCGCGACGATTCGCCGTTTCAACTGCCAGCGCACTGCTGGCCGGTGCGCTGGCCTTGGGCGGCCTGGTGCCGGCCGGCGCCGCGCAGCCGCACCCGGTTGCACAGCAAGCTGCGTCTGCCCAGCCTTCCGCGTCGCTATCGGCCCCCGGAGCACTGCAGGTGCCTGCCGCCAACCGTGTAGTGCAGGTCAAGACCACCAGCAAGCTGAACATGCGCTCCGGTTCCAGCACCAAGCACCGCGTCATCCTAACCATCCCGAAAAACAAGACGGTCACGGTCAAGTCCCAGGCTTCCAACGGCTGGTACCAGGTCACGTACAACAAGAAGACCGGGTGGATTTCCAATGAATACGCCAAGGTCACCAAGACCTCCGGCACCGGCAAGACGCCGAAGCGGGCGAAAAGCGTGAAGCTCTGGGTCACCCCGGAATCGACGATGAATATCCGCAAGGGGGCGGGAACCGGGCACAGTGTCGTCGGGAAGATCAGCAAGGGCCAGCCGGCCTATGCGACATCCAAGGCAGCCAACGGCTGGTACAAGATATCCACCCAGGGTAAGACTGGGTGGATCTCCGGCGCCTACGTCACTACCTGCTCCAAGGGATGCGCCATCGATGCCGGCCCGTACACCACCAACCGCGCAGGCCTGACGGACCGCTACTTCGCCAAAACTTCCGGCGCAGACCTGTTCGCCTCGGTCAAGGGCAAGAAGCGCATCGGCGACATCCCGAAGAACTCGATCGCCTATCGCGACAAAGCGTGGGAAAAGAAAGCCGGCCCGGTCTCCGGCTGGTACTACATGCGCACCCAAGGGGCAGATGGCTGGATGAAAGCCTCGGCACTGAAACGCAGCACCAATGCCAAGACCAGCAACACCGCGAAGACCACCCGGGCCACAGTACTGAAGCAAGCCAATGGGAAGCTGCCCTCCTCGATGCTGGTGGCCCTGCACTGGGACAAGGAGAAAACGCTGATCGCCGCCCCGGCCGCTGCAGACCTGGGCAGGTTGAACGCCGCCTTCAAGAAGAAATTCGGGAAGAACCTGGATATCGATCTGGCCTACCGCACCCTGGATACGCAGCAGCTCCTCTATCAGGAGCTCGGCCACTACATCGCGGCCAAACCGGGCACCTCGAACCACGGTTGGGGATTGGCCATCGACGTGCCTGAGACCTTCAACTACTCATTCAAGGGCAAGTACTACAAGTGGCTGAAAGCCAACTCCAAGAAATACAACTGGATTCACCGGAAAAATCTGGAAGAATTCCGCGCCAACGGAAGCAGGAATCCGTACGCCGAAGCATGGCACTTCGAATATGCGGGCAACTGAACTCAGCAGCATGAGCCATCATGACGCATTCTTGATCTTGGATGCCTGGCCAAGATCACTGCAGAATTCCGCGGAACATTTGTCTTGGATCTCGGCCCGCTCCGCTCGTTCGCTGACCACACCTGCGAGGTCTTCGGTTTCGCTTGCGTGCGTCAAACCCCAAACACAACGGATCCCCAGCCGAGGCAGATAGGCTAGGGGATATGCATCAGCTGCCTGACTACCCGAACTATCCTGTTGTTCCCCGACGCAGACAGCGTGTATTCGATGCAGGACCGTTCACCAAGGGCGACCTCTGGACCGTCATTGCCTACCTCGTCTTCTTTGTCGGCGGCGCGGCAGCCCTCATCGGCTTGATCCCCGGCTACATGAGTGCCTTCTCGACCCAGGAACAGGCGTTGTTCGGGATCAACCTGATCCTGTATGTCACCTTCTTCATTCTTGCGATGATCCAGTGCGGGGCGCAGTTCTTCGAATCGTTCAAGACCATGCGGTACTACCCCTGGGCCAAATGGCTGATGCTGCCCGGAGGCTGGTTCCTGACCATCATGGTCAACGGGGTCATCGCCGCATTGACCGGCGAGGTGGTCACCAGCGAGAACCAGGCAGCCCTGGAATCCATGGCCGGAACCGTGCCGCTGCCGGTCATGCTGGTAGTGACCGCGTTCTTCGGCCCCTTCGTCGAGGAATACCTGTTCCGCCATCTGCTCATCGGCAAGCTGTCGCGCAAGCTGAACGTCTGGCTGTGCGCATTGATCTCCACGGTGCTGTTCGCCAGCATCCACTTCATTGGGGCCGGCATCGGATCCTGGCTTGAAGTGGTGCCGTACTTCATGCTGGGCGTCATGATGGCCGTCGCCTACATCCTCAGCGGCAAGTCGCTGGCCTACTCCTACATGCTGCATGTCATCAACAACACCGTGGCGCTGCTGGTGGTCTACCTGATCTACCCGCTGCTTCCTACCGGGGTCTAGGCAGTGGCATTTACCGGGCTCGAACCGAATACCCCCGCCTACCGCGGCATGCTGCTGGCGCTTTTTGCCGGGGGTGTCGCCACCTTCTCCCAGCTGTATGCGGTGCAGGGGCTGCTGCCCGTGATCGCCAGCTACTTCGAGATCACCTCCTCGCGAACAGCGTTGGCCGTGTCCTCGGCAACCCTGGGGCTGGCGTTGGCGGTGACTCCCTGGGCGATCATCTCCGACAGGGTCGGGCGCCGCAAGGTCATCAGCATCGCACTGGTCTCTTCGGTTGCCCTGGGAATGCTCAGCTGCCTGGCGCCAAGCTTCGAGTTCCTGGTGGCGATCCGCTTCTTCGAAGGCATCGCCTTGGCCGGGGTGCCCGGCTCGGCACTGGCCTTCCTGGTCGACGAGGTCAACCCGCGCGCCGTAGCGGTTGCCAGCGGCACCTATATTTCCGGCACCACCCTGGGCGGGCTGGCCGGCCGCTTGGTTGCCAGCTTTGTCGCAGACCCCGCCGGCTGGCGCTGGGGCATCGCTGCCGTGAGCATCATGGCCGGCCTGGCGACGCTCTTCTTCCTGCTCAAGGCGCCCAGCGCGCAGGGCTTCGCTCCCATCCGGGACCAGAACTTGGGCAGCATCGCCAGGAAATTCGCGCAGGCGTTGCGCGGCAAGATGGCGCTGGTCTATGCCCAGGGCTTCCTGCTCATGGGCGGCTTCGTCGCCGTCTACAACTACCTGGCATTCCGGCTGGAAGCACCGCCCTACCTGATCCCGGCCTCGTGGGCGGCACTGGTCTTCCTGGCCTACCTGTCGGGGACCTACACCTCGGTGGCCAGCAGCAAGCTCGTGGCCAGGGCCGGACGACGCAATACGCTGCGCCTCAGCATCCTGCTCAGTGCGTTCGGCCTGCTGCTGACGCTGGCCGGGAACCTGGTTGTCATCATCGCCGGGCTGCTGATCTTCACCGCCGGCTTCTTCGCCGCCCACGCGGTGGCCAGCGGGTGGGTTCCGGTGCTGGCAACCGGAGCCCGCGCCCAAGCCTCCAGCCTGTACAACCTGTTCTACTACGTCGGCTCATCGCTGCTGGGCTGGCTCATCGGCATCCCGTTCCTGCACTACGGGTGGGCCAGCGTGGTGCTCTGCGTGGGAGCACTGCAGGTGGTTGCCCTGATCCTGGCCTCCTTGCTGTCCAGGACGGATCCATCCCTGCGCCGGTAAATCATATTCCGCACACGGAATACTCATTTTCTTCGCAGATGATCAGGTCAGATGGTCGAATTCTCCAGATGCCCAGCGTGCATAGCGTTCGGCCGAGAACTGCACTACCCGGTGCGCATCGGCCCGGATGCAGGAAGCGAAGTTGTTGTAGAGGCGGTCGAATCTCTCCGGTGCCAGCGTCGCGGACAAGCGCCGAACCACTGCAGCAGAGAGCGGAATGCGGTTGGGATAGCTGCGCAAGAACGTCACATTGCCATCGGCCACGGGAAAAATCGCGTCACCGGCCAGCAGGACGCCACGGCCATCAGCGCCTGCTTCCCAGACGGCCACCGTGCTGCCCGGGAAGTGGCCGCCGAGCTGCATCAGCTTGATCCCGGGCAGCACGTCAAAGGGCTCGGACCAGGCGGTTATCACGTCAGACGAATACTGAACCCACTCCTTATCCTTCTCGGCGACGAAGATCGGCGCATCGCCCAACGCCTGGCTATACTGCTGCTGCACCCCGTACATATGCGGATGGCTTGCCACAATCGCCGCGAGTTTCCCGCGGCTCTTGAGCCAGTCAATGATCTCGCCGGTAATCAGCCCCGGCACATCGAAGAGCAGGTTGCCCCCGGTGGTCTCCACGAGCAGCGAGCTTTGGCCAATGCCAATCTCCGGAGAGGATATGGCGTTCAGCCCTGGTTCGAGGGAGGTGATGGTCAGCTGGTGCCCGGCCGCTGCCAACTCCTCGGTGCGCACCCAGCGCTGGGTGCCCCCGGGAAGGTATTGGCGTTCATCGGCGCAGATAGGACACAGGCCGGCAGGTTGCGCGCCCGGCGGGAACTCCACTGCGCAGCCTGCGCACTGCCAATGGCCGATCTGTTCTTCTCCCATGGATGAATCCGTCTTCTATTGAGGGTGATGGTTGCGTCTTGCTCGCCATCCAACCTAGTACCAGCCCCGGATGCAGGAAAGAGGACGGCCTCTGCAATCTCCGCACCCGGGACGCAAATGGTGAAACTGCACGCCGCTTCGTAGAGTGGGGGTTGTGAATCCTTCAACCCCCACCGAATCCCCGCGGAGCATGGGCCGGCAGATCCTTGCCCTGGCCGTTCCCGCGCTGGGCGCGCTGATTGCCGAGCCGCTGTTCCTGATGGCTGACTCGGCTATTGTCGGCCACCTTGGCGTGGCCGAGCTGGCCGGCGCCGCCCTGGGCACCACGGTGCTGCATACGGCGGTGGGACTGATGATCTTCCTGGCCTACGCCACCACCCCTGCAGTGGCCCGCGCCCTGGGTGCCGGCGATCCGGGCAAGGCCATGGCCGCAGGCCGCGACGGCATGTGGTTTGCCGTCGTCCTCGGCCTGGTGCTGTCGCTGGCTGGATATTTCGGTGCCGGGAGCCTGGTGCGTTTGATGGGCGGCGAGGGGGAAACCGCGCAATTCGCCGTGGACTACATCAACTATTCGATGCCCGGCCTGACCGCGATGCTGCTGGTCCTGGCAGCCACCGGCGTGCTGCGCGGCATGCAGGACACGAAAACGCCGCTGGTCGTGGCCACCGTCGGCTTCGGATTGAATATCGTCCTGAACTTCATCCTGGTCTACTGGGCTGACATGTCGGTAGCGGGTGCCGCGCTGGGAACTTCGATTGCCCAGTGGATGATGGCACTGGTGTATTTGTGGATGATCCTTCCAAGGGTCAGGGCTCAAGGGATCTCCCTGGCACCGAGCTGGTCCGGGTTCATTTCCACCGGGCAGGTCGGCTCCTGGCTGATGCTGCGCAACCTGAGCATGCGCGCGGCCTTGCTGCTCACCGTTCTGGTGGCCACCAATGCCGGCACCCAGACGCTGGCCGCGCACCAGCTGGTCTTCACCATCTTCAGCTTCCTGGCCTTCGCGCTGGACGCTTTGGCCATCGCGGCCCAGGCCCTGATTGGCCAGGAGCTGGGCCGCGGGGATGCCGAACAGGTCCGCAAGCTTACCGGCATCATGAGCCGCTGGGGCATCTACTTCGGCGTGGCCACCGGCATCCTGCTATTTGCCACGTCGTGGGTTTTCCCGATGATGTTCACGCAGGATGAGCAGATCCGCCAGCTGACCACCATCGGGCTGTGGGTGCTGGCGTTGTCCCAGCCGTTGTGCGGCCTGGTGTTCGTCCTGGACGGGGTGCTCATTGGAGCCGGCGATGCCCGCTACCTCGGCTTGGTCGGTGTGCTGAACCTAGTGGTCTACGCACCGATGCTCTGGGTGATCCATGTCTTCGCGCAGGACGCCACCTCGGCGATCTTGTGGATCTGGGTAGCCTTCGCCCTGGGCTACATGGCGGCTCGCGGTGTGACCCTGTCCCTGCGGGCCAAGAACACCGCATGGATGCGGCTGGGCAGCTGATGGCCGGCCACCTGGCCACCCGATGCCGGTTGCTCCAGGAGCTGCGGCGCCCGGTCAAAGTCCGTTTGGCAGTCGGTGGGCTCGGCGGCTAGTGCTGGCCGAGCATGGCGGTGCGGATGGATTCCAGGTGCAGCGCCATGGCCTCGGTGGCCGCGGCTGGATCTGAATTCTGGATGGCGTTGAAGATCGCCCGGTGCTCGGCCAGCTCGTCCGATTGGGACATGTACGGCTGCATGGAAGGCAGTACGTAGTGGGCGCGGGCGGTTTGCGCGAAGCAGTTTTCCAGGCTGGCTACCAGGCGCGAATTGCGCGAGGCCGCCGCCAGTTCGCTGTGGAAGCGCTGGGCCGCATGCATGGAGGCGATGGGATCGCTGACCGACAGCTTCTCCTGGGCCTCCAGATGACCGGCCAGGGACACGACGAGCGCCGCCGAGTGCATGCTGGCCACCTGTCCGGCCACATGCGGTTCGAGCAGGCTGCGCAGCTCTAGGACTTCGTAGACATCGTTCAGCGAAATGGCGCACACCAGATAGCCCTTCTTGGGCAGGATCTGCAGCAGGCCTTCGCTGGTGAGCTGGCGCAGGGATTCGCGTACCGGGGTTTTGGAGACGTCGAATTCCTGGGCGAGGGCCGGCTCGATGATCAGGGTGCCTGGGGCGAGCTCCCCGCGGTTGATGCGTTCGCGCAAGGTGATGGTGAGCTGTTCGGAGAGTGAGCTGGCCATGATTCTCCGATTCTCCTGCGCGTAATGTAGCTACCTGATCTAGGTGCCGTTCTGGGCAACACTCTAGTCTGGGATGAAATATATTTCAGGAATCTTACGTGAACACTACCTCATCGCAAGGACTATGACTGTGCCGATCACCCAGAACTCAGCCAGCGGGCAGCAAGCGCGCAACCGGCGCCGAGCCCTGTTCGCCTCCGTCTTCGGCACGGCCATCGAATGGTACGACTATGCGTTGTATGGAGCGGCCGCGTCGGTGGTGATCGGCCCGCTGTTCTTCTCCGGGGCCGGTGGCTCGGCGGCCTCCATCGCCTCCTTTGCCACCTTCGCGGTGGGCTTCGTAGCCCGCCCGCTGGGCGGAGTGGTCATCGGGCATCTGGGGGACAAGTTCGGCCGCCGCCCAGCGATGCTGCTCTCGGTCATCCTGATGGGCGTCGCCACCGTGGGCATCGGCCTGGTGCCCACCGCGGCCAGCTGGGGCGTATGGTCCGTGGGCCTGCTGGTGCTGCTGCGCCTGATCCAGGGCTTCGGCGCCGGCGCCGAGCTGACCGGGGCAATGACCCTGGTAGCCGAATACGTGGAGCCGAAGAAACGCGGCCTCTACACCTCGCTGGTGCTCGCCACCCCTCCGCTGGGCATTGCTCTGGCCACCGTGTGCTTCTTCCTGGTCTCGCTGGCCGGCGACGAGGCCTTGCTCGGCTGGGCCTGGCGCATTCCCTTCCTGATCTCGGCGCTGCTGTTCGTGGTGGCCATCTACATCCGCAACAAGCTGGAGGAAACCCCGGACTACGCCGCGGCCATGGCCTCGGCCCGCGCCAGCCAGCAGCAGGCCAAGCTGCCCATCGTGCAGGTGTTCGCCGGGCACTGGCGCCGGGTCATCCTGGGCTTCCTGGCCATCACCGGGCACAATGCGGTGAACTACATCCTCGCGGTCTTCGCGCTGAGCCTGATGGTCAGCAGCGGCATGGAACGCAGCCAGGCGCTGCTGGCGGTCACCCTGGGCTCGCTGGTCTCCGTGGTGCTCACCCCGGTGGGCGGCTGGCTGGCTGACCGGTTCGGCGCCTCCAAGGTGCTGGCTGCTGGAAACATCTCCGGCCTGGTCCTCGCCTTCCCGATCTTCGCCATGGTCTCCACCGGCGAATTCGCCTACGGGCTGCTGGGCATCGCCGCCGGCTACGCACTGGTGATTCCGTGCACCTCAGGTGCCCAGGGCGCATTCCTCACCGAGCTGTTCCCCGTTTCGATCCGCTTCTCCGGGATCGCCCTGGCCCGCGAACTGAACGGCGCCATCGTCGCCGGACTCTCGCCGCTGATCGCCGCCGCGCTGCTGCAGGCAGGCAATGGCTCCATCGTGATGCCGGCCGGCTACCTGGCCCTGTGCTGCCTGTCCTCGGCCGTGGCGATCTCCATCGGCACCCGCGCGAGCACGCGCAACCTGTACTGAACCAACGCATTTCCACCGAAGAAGGAACAACCAATGGGTAACCTCAAGCGCCAACTGCCGGACGCCGCCGAACTGGTCAGCCTGATGAAGTTCAAGCTCCCCACCACCGATCGCCGGGCCGCCCGCCTGGCCAGCGCCGCTGACCTCTGGGATCTGCGCAGGATCGCCAAGCGCCGCACCCCGGCCGCGGCCTTCGACTATGTCGACGGCGCCGCCGGCCGAGAGATCACCGCGAGGCGCGCCCGCGAGGTATTCGACAACGTCGAGCTGCTGCCGCGCATCCTGCACGGCACCGCGCACTCGGACCTGTCCACCACCATTGCCGGTGCGCCATCGGCGCTGCCTTTCGGCATCGCGCCTACCGGCTTCACCCGCTTCATGCACTCCGAGGGAGAAATCGGCGGATCCAGGGCTGCCCAGAAGGCCGGGATTCCCTTCAGCCTGTCCACCATGGGCACGCGCTCCATCGAGGAAGTCGCCGCGGCGGCACCGGAGGGGCGCAAGTGGTTCCAGCTCTATCTGTGGAAGGACCGGGAGAAGTCCAAGGCGCTGGTGCAACGCGCGGCCGCGGCAGGCTTCGACACCCTGCTGGTGACCGTGGATACCCCGGTAGCCGGTCAGCGCCACCGCGATGCCCGCAACGGCATGAAGATCCCGCCCGAGCTGACGCTGAAGACCGTCTTGGATGCCTCCTACCGTCCGGAGTGGTGGTACAACTTCCTCACCACCGATTCGCTGAAGTTCGCCTCCCTGTCCGATACCTCGGCAGACCTGCCGACCATCATCAACTCCATGTTCGATTCCTCCTTGGACTTCGAGGACCTGAAATGGATCCGCGAACTGTGGAAGGGCCAGCTGTTCGTCAAGGGCGTGCTCACCCGCGAGGACGCCGCCAAGGCAAAGGCTGCCGGTGCTGATGGCCTGGTGGTGTCCAACCATGGCGGACGCCAGCTGGACCGTGCGCCGATTGCCTTCGAGGCGCTCAGCGAGGTGCGCGCCGAAGTCGGT
Organism: Glutamicibacter nicotianae; assembly: GCF_006539525.1. Lineage (GTDB taxonomy): Bacteria > Actinomycetota > Actinomycetes > Actinomycetales > Micrococcaceae > Glutamicibacter > Glutamicibacter nicotianae. The sequence continues at coordinate 306,871 of NZ_BJNE01000002.1, forward strand.
GAGGGCATGGAAATCATCATGGATTCGGGCATCATGTCCGGTGCGGACATTGTGGCCGCGCTGTGCGCCGGAGCCGATTTCGTGCTCATTGGCCGCGCCTACCTCTACGGCCTGATGGCTGGCGGCGAGGAAGGCGTCAGCCGTGCCATCGAATTGCTGGCCAAGGAAGTGGAAGTGAATATGCAGCTGATGGGCGCTGCCAGCATCAAGAACCTGGACGAGTCGCTGATCCGCCGCCGCCGCTGATGTGATTAACCCCGGGCGAAGTGGCGGTTAGTTCTATGAGCGGTAGAATAGAGATTGTGCCTGCACCAAAAACCACCCCAGTCCAAGCTTCAGATGTCTTCCGCCCAGTGTTCCTGCGCGGTCTGGCAGCCCTGGCCTATGCCCTGATGTCGATTTTCTGGATCGGCGCAGATGAGAAGGTCGTGACCTACTCGACGGCAGCGTTCCTCGTTGTCACTGGCGTATTCATGTGGCAGTACGTATCGGTGGAAAGCGCTCCTGAGAAGTCGCGCGCCCCCTACGCACTGGGTGCTGGACTGATGCTCATGGCTGGCATCGCAACCATCTTCGTCAGCTCGATCACCTGGGTTGGCTACGTGGCAGCGTTCGCCTTCCTGGCAGCCGGCATTGCCGAACTCGTGGTCTTCGCCAAGCTCCGCGAGGCCTTCCCGCCGTTCAGGAACCAGCTGGTGACCGGCGCGGTGGGCGTGATCTTGGCCATTTCGCTGTGCTTCAGCGGCGGCCTGGATGCACACGCATTGTTCGGCCTGATTGGCGGCGGCACCATTGTTCTCGCGGTCTTCGCGCTGATTGCAGCCTTCGGCCATCGCCACGAGATGAAGGCGGCCGCACCGGCCACGACCAATACCCCGGACCAGGACAACAACTAGTCCTCAGGTCAGCAGCAAGAGTAGAAACGGAGTTTCTGGTGGGAAACAATAAGAAGAAGCAACCGTGGAGCCAGTCAATCAAGGGCCCACTGAGCTTCTCGCTGATCTTGGGCCTTGTCTCCGGCGTGGTCGGCCTGATCAGCTCCACCGGCGGATCGCAGAATCCACTGCGCTTCGACATCGGCTTGGCGGCCTTCGGCATCGCCTTCGTCGCCAGCCTGCTGGTCATCTCGGTGTTGACCATGGCAGCCAAGGAAAATGATCCTGACCTTGGAAAGGGCACCGGGGTCAACCGATCCTCTGCCAATCCGGACAAGAAGTTTGAAGACTGATAATAAAGCTTAGCCACGCGGCATGACGCGCTGGGACTGTCCATCCACAGATAGTCCCAGCGCGTTGTCGTTTGCCGGGTCGGCCAATCGATGCGAAACGCCTCCAGCACGCACCAAGGATTTCGAGTGAGCAGCACGAGCAACACAGAGCAGCACAGCCATACCCCATTGGGCACGCAGCTGCGGCGGCGCAAATCCATCCAGGCGATGGCCAACGATGCGGCGGACAACGCCGGACTCGGAACGCTCAAGCGCTCGCTGGGTGTCACCCAGCTGGTCATGATCTCGGTTGGCGCCACCCTGGGCACCGGCATCCTGGTGATCCTCGGATCAGCCGTTCCGGTCGCCGGCCCGGCGATCTGGATCGCCTTCGTGCTGGCCGGCATCACCGCACTGCTCTCGGCGGTGTCCTACGCCGAAATGGCCGGCATGGTCCCGGTCTCCGGCTCCAGCTACTCCTATTCCTATGCCACCTTGGGCGAAGGCATGGCCTGGGTGTGCGGCTGGTGCCTGGTTCTGGAATACGCGGTGTCCGCGGCCGCGGTGGCGGTAGGCGCCGGGTCCTACGTGAACCAGACCCTGGAGATTTTCGGCCTCGCCTTGCCGCAAGCACTGGCCGCCGGCCCGGGCGAGGGCGGCATCATCAACCTCTCGGCACTGATTGTGGTCATCTTGGCCACCTTGCTGCTGGTCCGCGGTGCCCGTGAATCGGCCTTGGCCAACACCGTCATGGTGATCGTGAAGATCGCCATCCTCGTCTTCTTCGTGGTCGTCGCCTTCACCGCTTTCAATGCCGGCAACTTCGCGCCGCTGCTGCCCATGGGCGCCGCGGGCGTGACCGGTGCTGCCTCCATGGTCTTCTTCTCCTACATCGGCTTCGATGCCGCCTCGACCGCTGGCGAGGAAGCCAAGAACCCGCAGAAGGATCTGCCGCGGGCCATCATGATCGCCATGGTGCTGGTGACCGCCATCTACGTGCTGGTTGCCGTGGCGGCCATCGGCGCCCGGGAATGGGAGTGGTTCGCCGATTCGGAAGCCGCCCTGGTGCAAATCGTTTCAGAGATCACCGGGCAGAAGTGGATTGTCCTGGCCTTCGCCCTGGCCTCGGTGATCGCGATCGTTTCGGTGGTGCTCACCACCCTGTACGGCCAAACCCGCATCCTGCTGTCCATGGGCCGCGATGGCCTGATCCCGCGCTTCTTCGCCAAGGTCTCGCCGAGCACCCGCACCCCGGTCATCGGCACCTACGTCACCGGCGCGGTCGTGGCCATTGCCGCCTCGCTGATCCCGTTGGGCCAGCTGGCCGAAGCGACCAGCATCGGCACCCTCTTCGCCTTCTCGCTAGTGGGCGTCTCGGTGATCTACCTGCGCAAGACCCAGCCCGATATCCCGCGCACCTTCCGCGTCCCGCTGTATCCGGTGACTCCGATGCTGGGTATCGCTGCCTGCCTGTTCCTGATGTTCAATCTGGCCGGGATCACCTGGCTGGTCTTCGGAATCTGGATGGCCGTGGGCGCCGCGATCTATCTGGCCTATGGCCGGCGCAATTCGCGTCTGGGAGCGTTGGACTCCAAGGCGTATGAGGCGGAGCTGAACCTCTAAACCTTTCGTCATGCTCTGGGGTTGCGTGCGCTGAGGGCTAAGCTGTGTGGTGGACCACTATCGCAGCTCATGAAGGAAGCGACATGCACCAGGAACCGATCAGCACCGCCGACCTCTACGACCAGCATGGAGATGCGCTGCAGTCCGTCTCCTTGCAGTTCCAGGACTTTGGCGGGCGGCTGTCCTTCTACGGGCCGGCACGCACCGTGAAGTGCCATGAGGACAATGGCCTGGTCAAGGAAATCCTGAGCTTCCCGGGCAACGGCGCGGTGCTCGTGGTCGATGGGGGAGCGTCCCTGCGCTACGCACTGATGGGCGACATGATTGCAGAGAGCGCTGAAGCCAATGGCTGGGCCGGGGTCATCATCAGCGGCGCCGTGCGCGACCGGGCCGCACTGGCCGAACTGGAGCTGGGCATCAAGGCGCTGGGCAGCAACCCGCGCAAAACCGTCAAGCGCTCGCATGGCTCAGTGGACGAAGTCATCAGCATCGGGGACGTGAACATCCGTCCCGGCGCGATGGTGTACGCGGATATCGACGGGATTCTCGTCGAGCACTGATCGCCGACCGGCGCCGCTAGGACTTGTCGCCGGCGCCTTCCCACTCCGCCTTGAACTCGTCGGTGCTCAACGTTTCCAGGTCCTCGCGGATCTGGACGACCAGACGTTCAGCCTCCTCGAGGCTGGAGGTCGTGATGCGCAGGACTACCGAATCGTCTTGGCGCGAATGCACGACAACCTGCGGCTCATTCGCTTCGTATTCGGCATCGCCCAAGGCTGCCGATGCCAGGGCTACAACCCAGCGGGCGGCGGCTTTCAGCGGGCCGCTCTCAGCAGCTTCGATCCGAGCCTCGTAATCATCCGAAGCGTGGGTTTCCTGAGTCATGGCCTGCCCCTTCCACTACTGCAACTGCCGGTGTCCCGGTTGTGTGTTCATCATATGGCCCGCGCAAGGCAAAAGGCGAGGAGCATCGCCCAACTCGATTCAGGCCGGACGCTCAGCGGGCGGGCAGCTGCTGGCCCGAGCGCTTTGACGCCTTGCGCGCACGGTAGGCGCGCACATGCTCGCGGTTGGCACAGTTGCGGGTATCGCAGTACAGCTTGGAACGGTTGCGCGACAAATCCAGCAATGCCGCCTCGCAGTCCTTGGAGGCGCAGATGCGCAGCCGCTGCAAACCGCCGGAACGGATCACCTCGGCCAGCGCCATCGCGGCATCCACCGCCATCCGGTCGTAGAGCGGGGTGCTGTTGGTGGTGGCGTGCAGGTGGTAGCCCAGCGATTCGCTCTTGATCAGCTGCGGCTGGGCGTTGGCGTTGCGCAGGATGGCATTGACCCGGAACACCGATTCCTCTTCGGTGCCGATCCAGATGTTCTTCAGCTGGGAACGCAGCTGGCGGATGGAACGCAGCTCCGCCTGGTTGTGCGCGCGTGAGCCGTCGAAGTTCTCCGCGTCGAGGAACTCATCGAGATCAGCGACGGTGGAGAGCATATCGACGATTTGCACCTCGGTATTCAGCAGATTCACCACGGTCTTCAGCGACGCTTCGATATCTGGGGCAAAGGTCATAATTCGTTCCTGGAGGGTGGGTGGATTGACTGCCACTCAAGCCTAACCGTATCGTCATGCTCATACCCCCATTTGCCCCTGAACGGGGCATGAAATTCTGCGCGAAAGACCCTCATGAGCGACCTGCCTACCCCCGGTGCGCCTGCAGCTTCCACCTACGCTGCGACCAGCCAGCCCAGCCAATCGAAGGGCATCTGGATTGCACTGGCCTCCTCGGCCGCCTTCGGGTTGTCGGGCTCCTTCGCCAAGGGGCTTTTCGAGGCCGGTTGGAGCCCTACCGCCGCGGTAGCCGCCCGCATGGCCGGCGCGGCACTGGTGCTGGCCATCCCGGCGCTGCTGGCAATGCGCGGACGGTGGGTGCTGCTGCGCACCAACTGGGTATCGATTGTGCTCTTCGGACTCTTCGGGGTGGGCGCCTGCCAGCTGTGCTATTTCCTGGCGGTGCAGCGATTGGATGTGGGCGTGGCCCTGTTGCTGGAATATCTTGCGCCGGTGCTGATTGTGCTGGTGCTGTGGGCCAGGCACCAGAAGCGCCCGTCCGTGGCGACCATCGCCGGAACCCTGCTGTCGCTGGCTGGGCTGGTAGCGGTGCTCGACCTGACCGGTTCGACACGTATCGATCCGATTGGCGTGCTCTGGGGACTGGGCGCGGCCATCGGGCTGACCGTCTACTTCTTCATCAGCGCCAAGGTTGATGGCGCGCTGCCGCCGATCATGCTCTCTGCCGGGGGCATGGCAGTCGGTGCGCTGACCATGCTGGCCGTGGGAGGACTGGGCATCCTTCCCATGCACTGGGCTCCCGGCACTGGCTCTTTCGCCGGCTTCGAGACCCCGTGGTGGCTGGCACTGACCGGGCTGATCCTGATCGCCACCGTGTTCTCCTACACCACCGGCGTGATGGCCGCGAGGGAACTGGGATCCAAGGTGGCAAGCTTCATCTCATTGACCGAGGTGCTCTTCGCGGTGCTCTGGGCCTGGCTGCTGCTGGCCGAGCTGCCCGGTGCGGTGCAGCTGTTCGGCGGCCTGCTGATCGTGGGCGGAGTGGTCCTGGTCCGCATCGACGAATTGCGAGCGGCCCGGATCCGCAAATAGCCGAAGCGGCCCCAAGCGGATACTGCGCACGCGTTGCCAATTGCTGTGCGCACGATGACAATGGAAAACCTGCTGACCTGTACAGACTGGGATGAATACATTTCGCAGCACCTCACGGTGGAGGAGTTTCCATGGGCAGCAAGTCGGTCATTGTCGTCGGAGCAGGTTCAGCAGGTGCGGTCGTCGCGCGCCGGCTGGTGGACGCGGGAGCGCATGTGACCTTGTTCGAAGCCGGGTCCGAAGACACCAACCCGGCCATCCATGACCTCTCGCGCATGGGCGAACTGTGGCATAGCAAGGACGACTGGGATTATCACACGGTCCCGATGGCAGGGGCCGCCAACAAGCCGATGCACTTGCCTCGTGGCAAGGTGCTCGGCGGATCGCACGCGCTGAACGCAACCATCTGGGTGCGCTGCGCACCGCAGGACTACGACGACTGGGCCAAGGACTGCGGCGAGCAGTGGGCCTGGAAGAACGTCTTGCCGATCTACAAGGATATCGAGAACTTCTCCGGCGGCGCCAGCAAGTTCCACGGCACCGAAGGGCTGGTGCCGGTGGACAACGACTACGAGCTGGATGAAATCCACCAGTCGATCATCGACGCGGCAGTGCAGTCCGGCATCGAGTTCAACCCCGACTACAACGGCGAGCAGCTGGACGGCGTGTCCAAGGAGCAGATCAACGTCGTTGGCGGCGAACGCATCAACACCTGGAAGGCCTACCTCAAGCCGGTGCGCGAGCGTCTTGAGATCATCACCGACGCCGAAGTGCACTCGGTGATCCTGGAATCCGGCACCGTGGTGGGCGTGCGTTATCAGAAGGGCGGGCAGCTGCAGGAGCTGCGCGCCGATGAGGTGGTGCTCAGCGCCGGCGCCTTGGGCTCCCCGCAGATCCTCCTGCGCTCCGGAATCGGCCCGGCGGCCGAGCTCCAGGCCGTGGGCGTCGAGCCGCTGCATGAGCTGGACCAGGTGGGCAAGAACCTGCATGACCACCTGCTCGCCCCGGTCATCGCCGAAACCACTACCCGGGACATTCCTGCCCCGCGCACCGGGGTCTCGGTCTCGCAATCGCACATGTTCTCCCGCTCCCGCGCAGACCTGGACCGCCCGGACACCCAGCCGATTTTCTTCGCCGTGCCAATGTACTCCCCGGGCATGGAACCGATCGAGGGCACTGCATTCACCCTGCACTCCGGAATCGTGACCCCGCACAGCCGTGGAGAAATCACCCTGAGCGGACCTGGACTGGAAGATCAGGTGAACATCGATTTGAATGCCCTGGATGATCCGCGGGATCTGGAGGCGTTCGTGTACTCGATGAAGCAGTGCCGAGCGATGGTCCAGCAGGACGCCTTGGCCCAGGACTGGGGTGCCCGGGAGGTGTACCCGGGCAATGAGGTGAAGAGCGATGAGCAGCTGGGGGAGTACATCCGCAACAACGTGGTGACCTACCACCACCAGGTAGGTACCTGCCGCATGGGCGCCGATGCGCAGGCAGTGGTGGATCCGCAGCTGCGCGTCCGCGGCCTGGCCGGCCTGCGCGTCATTGATGCGTCGATCATGCCGAAGATCACCACCGGCAACACCAACGCCCCGGCCATCCTCATCGGCGAGATGGGAGCCAAGTTCCTGGTGGCAGACCTGGGGCTCTGAACGGCGGGGAGGCCAAGCCAAATCGTCCACCCGTCCCGCTGGATGGTGTTTGAGCAGAACGGGTGGGCGATGATGGCCGTCATTGCCATGTGAGATTCATCGATAAAACGCTTCTTTTTGAAATCGTTTCGAAATGAAATGATATTTTGGGGGAATGGCTGAACACCAGATTCCCCAGTACCAATGGAACTCTCTGAGCTATCTCACTGCCCGCGCCGGACGCATCGGCACCCAGGAGCTGACCGAGCTGATGGAATCCGAGTCCTTGACCAGGCATCATTTCACCATCATCTGCGCGCTGGAGGAGTTCGGCGGCATCTCGCAGAATGACCTGGCGGCACGCTCGAATCTGAACCGTGGCCACCTGGTGGCCTACCTCGACGAGCTGTCCAGTCGCGGCATCCTGGAACGCAACGTCGATCCGGAAGACCGCCGCCGCAACCTCATTACGCTGACCGCCGCAGGCAGGAAGTTCGCTGCCCGGGCGATGGCCGCCGCCGAGCACAGCGAGGCCAAGGTGTTTGGCGCCTTGGATGCGCAGCAGCAAGTCCAGTTGCGCACCTTGCTCCAGCTGGTTGCCGCCCAGGACGGGGAAGCGCAGCAGTGAAACGCCATCTGAAGGAAGTCATGCAGCGCAGCGTCATCGTGGCCCCGCACCGCCCGTCGCTCATCCCGGCATCCAAGGCGACGCTCAGCCTGGCCGTGCCGCTGATCCTCGTGGCAAGTGCTGGCCGGCTGGACTGGGCAATGTACGCCGCATTCGGCGCTTTCTGCGCGGTCTTCGGCCGCTTCGATGCCTATGCGCCGCGTTTCTGGCAGCAGCTCTCGGCAGGCATCGTGCAGCTGCTCGCCATGCTGCTGGGCACCTACTTCTCGCTCATCGATGCGCCGTTCCTGGTGCGCGCGCTGGTGCTGGCAGTTATCGGCTTCGGCGCCAACTACGTCTCGCATGCAGCACGCTGGATGCCGCCAGGACCAATCTTCGCGGTCTTCGCCGGCGGGGCCTGCCTGAGCCTGCCGGCTACCGTGGACAACTTCACCGGGGTGCTGCTGGCCGGCGGCGGCACGATGGTCTTCAGCATGCTGCTGATGCTGGGCCTCTCGCTGCGCAAAGCGAACCTGCGCCATACCCTTGGCTCCGGATTCACCTGGGATCCCAGCGACCGAGCCATGCCGGAGTCGCTGCAGATGGGTTCGGGCGTGCTGCTCGCTGCAGTCATCGCCTGCCTGGTCGGCGACGGCCACTGGTACTGGGCCAGCCTCGGCGCGATCGCTGCGGTCACCGGCATCGATGCCTATGCGCGCGTGGCCCGCGGGCTGCAGCGCTGCGTGGGCACCTGCCTCGGGGTGGCGCTGGCTGCCGTGGTTTTCGCCTTCGATTCCCCGCTCTGGGTGGTCCTGGCCGCCGCGCTGGCCTCGCAGTTCATCATCGAGCTGGTGATCCTGCGCAACTATGCGGTGGGCATGGTCTTCATGACCATCTCCGCGCTGCTCATGGTCCACCTGGTCAGCCCGGAACCGCCTTCGTCGCTGCTCATCGACCGGATATCCATGACGGGGCTCGGCGCGGCCGCGGGTGCGGCGCAGAGCATCATCATTTCCATGATCGCTTCCCGACGCCAGCGCAGCTGAACAGGGGAGGCGACGGCTACTGATTGCCGGTGATCACCTGGGCATCGAGCTTGCTGGCTTCGATGGAGATGTGGCGGGCCAATTGCATCTCGGGCGCTGAGAGCCGCTCAGGCTGGTTGGGCGCCAGACGCAGCTCCACGGTGGTGATCCGCCAATCCAGATGCGGATGCCGGTTGTCTTGCTCGGCACGCAAGCCCACCTGGACTATGAACTGCAGGGCAGTGCTGGAGGAATCGAAGCGGTAGGCGGCCCGCAGCCCCCGGTCATCACGCATCCAGTCGGGCAAGTCCGCCGGCACCTGGCCGGATTCGATGCGCGGCAATGGACCCGTTGATGTCATGGTTCTTTCCTCCTGAGGCAGCTGTTCGAAGGTAGCCAGCGCTTGCTGGCTGAACCAATGATGGCATCAATCCTGCAAGCGGCAATAGCGATCCCAGCGAGCACGCAGAAAGGCCCCGGCAAGATGCCGGGGCCTGGGCTGCGCAGCCGGTGCGTGCAGTGCTACTGGTGCACGTTTTCGTTGGCCCGCGGGGCAGCTTCCTGCTCGTGAGTGGCGAAAGACTTCGCGTCACGGTAGGCGGCCGCTTCGTAGCGTTCATGCGCCACCTTGGCCAGGTGCGCGGCGCGCAGCTCCTGGTGCTGCGGGTTGCGGCGGATGTACAGGTAGCCGGCGCCCAGGACCAGGAACCAGGCCGGGGTGATCAGCAGGGCGGTGAAGGTATCGGCCTGCGTGGTCAGCGCCCAGATGATGAAGCCGAAGAAGCCGAGCACCACATACGGCATGAGAACTCCGCCTGGCACCTTGAACTTCGAGGCATCGTGCAGGTGCGGGCGGCGGGCCCGGAAGACCAGGTAGCTGAGCAGGATGATGGTCCACACGAACATGAAGCACAGGGCCGAGACGGTGGTGACCAAGGTGAAGGCGCCCATCACCGAGTCGCCGCTGTAGAGCAGGGCGACGCCGGCCAGCAGGAACATGCAGGAGAACATCAGCGCGTTCTTCGGGACCTTGCGTCCGGAGAGCTTGGCGAAGCTCTTCGGGGCATCGCCTTCCATGGACAGGCCGCGCAGCATCCGCGAGGTGGAGTAGATGCCGGAGTTGGCGCTGGAGGTGGCGGAGGTGAGCACCACGAAGTTGATGATGCCCGCGGCGCCGGCCAGGCCGGCCAGGGCGAACATGCCCACGAATGGGGAGTTCTCGGCGGAGAACAGGTTCCACGGCTCGACCATCATCAGGATCAGCAGGGCGCCGACATAGAAGAACAGGATGCGCACGGGAATCGAGTTGATCGCCTTGGGCAGCGTCTTTTCCGGGTCCTTGGTCTCGGCTGCGGTGGTGCCCACCAGCTCGATGCCCACGAAGGCGAACACGGCGATCTGGAAGCCGGCGACGAAGCCCATGAAGCCGGTGGGGAACATGCCTCCGTGCGCCCACAGGTTGGCGAAGGAGGAAGTCGTGCCGTCGTGCTGGAAACCGGTGATGATCATGACCAGGCCGACCACGATCAGCGCGCCGATGGCCACGATCTTGATCAGCGCGAACCAGAATTCGGTTTCGCCGAAGGCCTTCACGGTGGCCAGATTCAGCACCAGCAGCAGTGCGATGCATGCCAGGGCCGGGATCCACAATGGGAGGTCGCCCCACCAGAAGGCGACATAGTGGGCGATGGCCACCACATCGGCGATGCCGGTGACTACCCAGCAGAACCAGTAGGTCCAGCCGGTGAAGAATGCCGCCCATGGGCCCAGCAGGTCGCCGGCGAAATCGGCGAAAGTCTTGTATTCGAGGTTGCTCAGCAGCAGCTCGCCCATGGCGCGCATGACGAAGAAGAGCATGAAGCCGATGATCATGTAGACGAAGATGACCGACGGGCCGGCGACCGAAATGGTCTTGCCGGAGCCCATGAACAGGCCCGTGCCGATCGCGCCGCCAATGGCGATCAGCTGGATGTGTCGATTGGAGAGCCCGCGCTCGAGAGTGGGGTCAGAACTGGTGGTACTCATGCTGGTTGCCTTCCAGGAGTGTGGCGTGGCGCCCCGAAGCTGATCTGCCTCCAAGCCGGGTTGGCTTGGAGTGCAGTCTCGCTTCGATGAACACTTCCGTTTCGGAGCAGTCCAGCAGGCTTGCCCGGGACGCTGCGCAAAGAGCAGGGACCAGGCCAGCCACGGGGAGTACCTCGAATCCGGTGCGCTCGGTGCGGCACTGTTCTTGGTCCCTCCCCAATCTGTATGTCGACCTGAGAGTTTTCACTTCGGCCCGATTACTGGGCGAAGCTTGCTCCTTCGGTGAGTGCGGCCGTGCCGCACTGCTTTCCAGATTTGCCTAGTCGTGGCGGTACGGGTGCCTGAGAGTTTCCCGGGGAGGAAAATTGCTCCTACGGCGCCCGCCCATGGTGTGGGCGGGTCTCTCCCGCCACGCATCAGCGGCATATGTGGTGATTGCCATCACAGTATGCGCAGAAACCTCAACGTGGTGCAAGTCGCATTTTCACATTTTGGGCCGACGGCAACCGCGCAACCCCCGGGAACAAGCGATCACCTGCCGGAAATCAAGGGTTTCTTGCTTCGTAACGAATAGCGGGCTTTCCCATGGTGCGTGCATCGGGGCCAAGACGGTGTTGCTGCCATAGGCACGCGACTGCCGATCCAGCAGAGGGCGAGGCCGGGGTGCTTCGGGTTGGGGAGACGCTTCACAATTCACCGTCTGCGGCAGGGTGTGGCAGGATGCACAATACAAACTTCCAGTCCGGGGCCAGTCCGGTCTTCCGGCAGCGCGAGAAGCACTGCATCATCATGTATTTCCGAGCCTGCCATGCGTGCGGAGTGAACAAAGAAGGGACCATCCATGGGCGCATCTGAGCAAAAGAACGGCAATCGCGACTTCGTGGGCTACGGCCGCAAGAGCATTGACCCGCAGTGGCCCGCAGGTGCCAAGGTTGCGGTGCAATTCGTGGTCAACTACGAAGAAGGCGGCGAAAGCTGCGTGCTTGACGGAGACCCCGCTTCCGAGCATCTGCTCTCCGAAATCGTCGGTGCCGCGCCGTGGCCAGGACAGCGCAACCAGAATATGGAATCGCTCTACGAGTACGGATCGCGCGCCGGATTCTGGCGCCTGCATCGCGAATTCACCGAGCGGAACCTTCCGGTTACCGTCTTCGGAGTGGCTGCCGCAATGGCACGCAATCCCGAAGCCGTGCAGGCCATGAACGAGGCCGGATGGGAAATTGCCAGCCACGGCTACCGTTGGCTGGAATACAAGGATTTCGATAAGGAAGAGGAACGCCGCCACATCCATGACGCGGTGAAGGTTCACACCGAAACGGCCGGTGAACGACCCTATGGCATGTACCAGGGCAAGCCTTCGGACAACACCTTGGAACTGGTCATGGAAGAAGGCGGATTCCTCTATTCGGCCGACAGCTATGCAGACGATTTGCCTTATTGGACCCAGACGAAGGAAGGCAAGCCGTTCCTGATCGTTCCTTACACCCTGGATGCCAATGACATGCGCTTCGCGACGCCGCAGGGATTCAACTCCGGTGACCAATTCTTCACCTACCTCAAGGATGCCTTCGATACCTTGTATCGCGAAGGCCAGGAAGGCTCGCCGAAGATGATGAGCATCGGATTGCACTGCCGCTTGGTGGGCAAGCCGGGCCGCATCGCCAGCCTGCGCCGCTTCCTGGACTACATTTCCGGGTTCGAGGACATCTGGGTAGCCCGCCGCGTGGATATTGCCAAGCACTGGTACGAGAACCATCTGCCGATGTAGTCGCCAAAGCAGGCAAGCACGGCCCTGCGGCGTCCAGGCGGCAGCGGTGCCGTGCTTGCCTGCCCGGCGGGCCACCAGCGGGGCGGTTGTCCCAAGCACGAGATCGTCTAGTGCCGAGCGTTCTTCGTGATCCATGGATCACGCCCGGTGGCATTCAGCAGGCTTGCCGGTCGCTTCGCCACCTCGTGACTCCGCCCGGCCAGGGAATCCCGGTACGCCAAACGAGGAGCCCAACTGGAACCAAGAAGGCCGAAGGCGCACCAATTCCTGCAGTTCGCGGCAACCAGCCCGATGGATGCCGACGGCTTCACCAGCCAATGCGAAGTGGTGGACTCCGTCGCGGCCCCGATCCCTGTCGGCTCCAAGGCCAGCGCCAGGATGGCCCCCGGGGCAAGTGGCAGTCCTTGTTCACTGCTGGCCAACCTTTGAGTACAGGGCACGCACGGCGGCCCGCACACCGGTGGCCAGCGTTGGATCGGTGATCGGGGCGAAGAACGGCGAGTGGTTGGCCGGGGGAGCCCCGGCGGCCAGGGTTTCGGCGCTGTTGCCGCCGAAGAACCAGAACACGCTCGGCACCCCGATCGCTGATGCCAGCGCGCCGAAATCCTCGCTGCCCATCACCGGAGTGCCTTGCACGACCTTCTCTGCACCGAATTCCCCGCGGAACTGCTCGGCGAGCTTCCCGGCTTCCTCCGAGTCGTTGTACAAGGGCGGGAAATTGGAGATGTCCTCGATGACCGGCTCCGATGCTCCCGAGGCCAGTGCCTCGTGGGCAATGATCCGGCGCAGGGAATCCAGGACGGTGCGGCGCACCTTGGGATCGAAGGTGCGCACATTGATCGTGAAGACCGCGCGATTGGGAATCACATTCTCCTTCAGCCCCGCATTGAAGGAGCCGATGGTGAGCACAGCTGCCGACTGCGGGGCCACCTGGCGGGAAACAACGGTCTGCAAGCGCATCACCATGGCGGCTCCCAGCACGATCGGGTCAATTGAATGCTCCGGCATCGAGCCGTGCGAGCCCTGGCCCATCACCGTCACCCGGAAGGAATCAGCGGTGGTCATCGCCGCCCCACCCATCAGGGTGACGGTGCCCGCCAGCCCGCCCATGACATGCTGGCCGTAGACCACCTCGGGCTTGGGCGCCTTGTCCCACAATCCGTCCTCCACCATGGCCTTGGCCCCGGCAGCGGTTTCCTCGCCCGGCTGCAGAATGAAGACCAGCGTGCCCGCCCACGCATCGGTTCCCCGGGCAAACAGCTCGGCGGTTGCCAGCGCCACGGCCATGTGCGAGTCGTGGCCGCAGGCATGCATCACCGGCACCTCGGTGCCATCCTCCAGCACACCGGTAGCTTCGCTGGCATAGTCCAGGCCGGAGTCCTCGACCACCGGCAGCCCGTCGGTATCGGCCCTGAAGGCCACCACCGGGCCTGGCCCATTGCGCAGCACCCCCACCACTCCGGTGCCGCCGCAGCGGAAAACCTCCAATCCCGTGTCGCCCAGCCTGCGGGCCAGGAAATCCGCGGTGCGGTGCTCCTGCATGGACAGTTCGGGATGGGCATGCAGATGCTTGTAGGTGCTGATCAGCTCTGCCGCGGATGCGGCGGTGAGCTGCAAGGATGCTGGGATGCGGGTCATTTCCGGTTCTGGCCTTCCAGTCGATGCGGTGGCGGGGTAGTTGGCGGCATCCGGTCCTAGTAGACCGGGCCCTCGGGCGGATTGCCGTGCTCATCGGGTTCCCGGGCCGCGGCGATGGCCCGCTTGTCGCGCAGGAACCAGGCGATGACCGCCGAGCCGATAACCGCGATGGCGGTGGAGAACAAGCCCATCTGCGGGGAGAGCGGAACCAGCCCGAAGACCACGATCAGCGAGACCACCAGCGCAATGATGGCCGCGCGCGGGGCCTTCTGGCTGACGATGGCCTGCACGACGACAGCACCCATGACGGTGGGCAGGATGTAGGTCTGGACGGTGGTGACCAGGCCCGCGGGAATGACGCTGACCAGCCAGGTGCCCATCAGCCCGACGAAGATGAACAGCGAGGCCAGGTGCACTGCGGCCGCGCCTCAGATCGCGGCCACCGATGCCAGCTCGCCCTTGCGCGTGCCCGGTTTCACCCCGATGGTGGACTGGGCGATCATCGCCGCCGGCAGCAGCTTGTTGGAGATGTTGCCGATCATGAACGCCTGGTACATCGAGGAGGCGCCGAGGATCGGGAAGTAGGTCAGCGGTTCCACGATCCAGATGACTCCGAAGACCGCGGCCAGCGCGCCGAAGGCCGCGAGGATGCCGGAGATCTGGATGTCCAGCCCGGAGAAGAAGACCAGATAGGCGGGGGCCGCGAGAGAGAAGGCCAGGCCGATGAGCATGGTGATCCGTCCCCAGCGCGAGGTGGTCCTGTCGAAGGCTCCCAGCGCTTCGTGGATGTTCGTTGCCTGTGGCATGATGAGCTCCTTGGTTTCCTTGCGCGCTAGATTCGGCCAGCGAAATAGGTGATGGCCAAGGAGAGCAGGATGGCGATGCCCAATGCCCATTCCTTGATCCAGGATGCCTGCAGCCATCTGGCCAGCAGCATCAAGAGCGTCATGATCACCGCTGACGAGGCGAAGGCGACGATATGCAATGCGGACTTCGGCAGTTCGCCAATGCCCAGGACCATGAACGCCGCGATCATCGCGGCTCCGGGCACGACGGTCATCACCGCGGGGTTGACCTTGCGCAAGGCGGAGTCGCCGCGCTTGAGCAGGGGAGTGAGGATCAGCGTGGCGATCATCCACATGGCGCCGCCCAGCGACATGGCCGCCAGCGCCAGGCCGAAGACTGCCTGGGTGTAGGTGGGACCGCCCAATTCGGCGCCGGCCGATTTGGCGGCAATTGCGGCGGCCGCGGTCTCATAGGAGACCGATCCGATCAGGTCGATGCGCACCAGCACCGTCGGGGTGCCGAAGACGGTCAGCAGCGCGATGGCTACCAGGACCACCGCCAGCGACGGGCCGAGGGCCGAGATTGCGCCGGCCTTGAAGCTGGTGCTGACGTCTTCCTGGCTCATCCCGATGTGCGGGGCGGCCGTCTTGGCCGCTTTCATGTAGATCAGGCTCTGGAGGACGATGACCAGGAAAACGCCGATCGCGCAGGCCCACAAGATGGGGGAGTTGGCGACGGCAAGAATATCGGTGGAATTGTTGTCCACGACGGCGGGTACTGCGGCTGACAATTTCATGGAGAGCTGCCAATCCTTGAAACTGTTCCAGCCCGGACCAGCCGGTGCCGGCCGGAATTCCCAGGCCTTGGGGGGCGAGCGCCGCATACCGCTGGCGGCCTGCCGTGATTTCCTGTGCGGAAGACGATTCAGCTATCTGCGCGTGGTGCGCGCTTGGCTCTACCGTACTTGAGGATCGGGGTCTTTGGCATCGTTTTGCCCCGGACGATTTCTTGCCGGAAAAACGGGGGTGGCTAGGGGATTGCAGAACGCATGGGGCGTGCCGCGCAATTTCTTGCACGGTCCGCCCCATGAGTTGTACCTAGTTCCTGCTATTGCTTTCCGAAACGGCGCAGCCGCAGCGAGTTCAGCACCACCAGCACGGAGCTGGCGGCCATGGCGGCTCCGGCGATCATCGGGTTCAGCAGGCCCAGGGCCGCCACCGGGATGCCGGCGGTGTTGTAGGCGAAAGCCCAGAACAGGTTCATCTTGATCGTGGACAGGGTCTTGGCCGACAGGTCGATGGCCTGTGTCACCTGGTGCAGGTCATTGCCCATCAGGGTGATGTCAGCCGCCTCGATGGCCACGTCGGTGCCCGAGCCCATCGCGATGCCCAGGTCCGCCTGGGCCAGTGCCGGCGCATCGTTCACGCCGTCACCCACCATGGCCACGACCTTGCCCTGCTCCTGCAGCGCGCTGATCGCCTTGGCCTTGTCGGCAGGGAAGACGCCGGCGAAGACATCTTCTTCCTTGATGCCAACCTGGGCTGCCACCTCGGCGGCTACCGACTTGTTGTCGCCGGTCAGCAGCACGACGCGCAGGCCGCGCTCCTGGAGTTCGGCAATGGCCTTCGCGGAGCTGTCCTTGATCTTGTCTGCCACCGAGATCACTGCCTGGAACTGCTGGTCCACCGCGACCAGGATGGCGGTCGCGCCGGCTTGCTCGGCCTCGTGGAGCATCTGCCGGGCGGATTCGTCCAGCGTGACGCCCTGGGATTCGAGCCATGAGGGGCGCCCGACGACCACCAGCTGGGTGCCTACGGTGCCCTTCACGCCGCCGCCTGGCTCCGCATGGAAACCGGTGACCTCGGCCAGCGGGGCCTGGGCGGCCGCCGCGGCGGCGATGGCTTGGGCGATGGGGTGCTCGGAGTGGTGCTCCACGGCTCCGGCCAGCGCCAGTGCGGTGGCCTCGTCGACGCCATCGACGGTGCGGGTTCCGGTGTGCGCCATGACGCCGGTGGTGACGGTGCCGGTCTTGTCCAGCACGATGGTGTCCAGCTTGCGGGTGTCTTCCAGAACCTGGGGTCCGCGGATTAGGATGCCCATTTGGGCGCCGCGGCCGGTGCCGACCAGCAGGCCGATCGGGGTAGCCAGGCCCAGGGCGCAGGGGCAGGCGATGACCAGCACGGCGACCGCTGCGACGAAGGCCGCGTAGGTATCACCGGTGACCAGCCACCAGGTAAGGAAGGTGAGCACGGCGATGCCCAGCACGATCGGCACGAAGACCGCCGAGATGCGGTCCGCCAGCCGTGCAATCGGGGCCTTGCCGGACTGGGCTTCGGAGACCAGCCGGCCCATCTGGGCCAGCGTGGTGTCCGAACCGACGCGGGTGGCCTCGACGACCAGCCGTCCGGAGGTAATCAGCGTCGCACCGGTGACGTTGGTTCCGGGTTGTGCCTTCTGCGGCACCGATTCGCCGGTGATCAGCGAGGTGTCGATGGCGCTGGTGCCGGAGATGACCACGCCGTCGGTGGCGACCTTTTCACCCGGACGCACCACGAAGTGCTCCCCGATGCGCACCTGGTCGGCCGGGATCTTCACTTCCTGGCCCTCGCGCAGCACCACCGCGTCCTTGGCGCCTAGGTTCAGCAGGGACTTGAGCGCATCGGAGGCCGAGGACTTGGCCCGGTGCTCAAGGTAGCGCCCGAGCAGCAGCAGCGTGGCCACCACGCCGGCGGTCTCGAAGTACAGCTGGTGCTCGCTCATGGCCATGCCGGTATGGGCCGTCATCTGAGGATCGAGGAACAGCTGGATGGCGGAGAACAGGTAGGCGGCCAGCACGCCCAACGAGACCAGGGTGTCCATGGTGGAGGCCAGGTGCCGCGCGTTGATCGCGGCTGCCTTGTGGAACGGCCAGGCGCCGTAGAGCACCACGGGGGTGGCCAGTGCGAAGGCTAACCAGCCCCAGTGCGGGAACTGGGCGGCCGGAACCATCGAGATGATGAACAGCGGAATGGTGAAGACCGCGGAGACCACCAGCCGGCGCAGCAGGTGGTTGGGCACCAGATGCTCGTGCCCGCCGTGCTCATGCTCTTCGTGGTGCTCCGGGGCCTTGGCCTCGGGCTTCAACGAGGCGCCGTAGCCGGCGGCCTTGACCGTGCTGATCAGCTCGTCGTCGCTGATCCCCGCGGGGACCTGGACCTTGGCGCTTTCCAACGGGAGGTTGACCGAAGCAGTCACCCCGGGCAGCTTGCCCAGCTTGCGCTCTACTCGGCCCACGCAGGAGGCGCAGGTCATGCCTTGGATGTCCAGGTCTACGGTGCGCAGTTCGGGGGAGTGGGTGGGGGTTTCGGAAGTCATGATGAAAATACCTTGAACTTTCCCGCCGCCGGCGGCGGCGCGGGTGCCTGTGCCGTGCGGTGGCTAGGCGTTGATGGCTTCGACGGTGTAGCCTGCCTCGTCGATAGCCTGGCGAATGGAATCCTCGGCGAGCGCCGAGGCGGAAGTGACCTTCACGGTGGAGATTCCCTGTGCGTCCAGTGCGACGTCCACGGAATCAACCCCGGCGATCTCCTTGAGTTCTTCGGTGACCGAAGCGACGCAGTGCCCACAGGTCATGCCCGAGACCTTGATTTCGGTCTGGGTCGGGGCCGCGGCGATGTCGGTGCGCGGCTGGATCTGCAGGCCCTGGTTGGAGTTCTTTTCCGAGGAGCATCCGCAGTTGCAGTTGTGGCTCATGATCTTGCTCTCTTTCGATGAATTCTGTGTGAATTGGAAAATTGGTGCGTGGACGCGGGCTTAGCGCACCAGGCGGGATATGGCGGCCGTGGCCTCGGCAATCTTGTCTTGCACGATGGACGGGTCGCCCTGCTCGATGGAGGACTTGGCCGCATCAACCACGCAGTGGCCGATGTGGTCATCGATGAGCTGCACGCTGACCTTGTGCAATGCCGCGTTGATGGCGGAGATCTGGGTCAGGATGTCGATGCAGTACTTGTCGTCATCTACCATCTTGGCCACTCCGCGCACCTGGCCCTCAATGCGCTTCAAACGTCGTTCCAGAGCGCTTTTGTCCGCGTGGTAGCCGTGGTGCTCGGCTGTTTCATGTGGCGTGTGGTTGGTTTCCATACTCCGATGATACCCCCTAGGGGTATTAAGTCAAGTACCCCCTGGGGGTATCTTGCGTCCCTCAATCCAGCAGGGAAGCACGGTAGGATTTCACCCGTGAGCCACAACGAACTTCATGTGCGTCCGATATCCGGTACCGAGCACTCAGCATTCCTTGAGACCGCCCACGACGTCAGCTTCCTGCAGCGTCCCGAATGGGCTCAGGTCAAGGGCGGCTGGAGGGGTGAATCCCTCGGCTTCTTCGAGGAAGACGAACTGGTAGGAGCCGCACTGGTGCTGCATCGTGCGGCCCCGGTCATCAAGAAGACCCTTGCCTACCTGCCCGATGGCCCGGTTATCGACTTCGGTGCCTACGCACCGGCAGCGGTCATCCGCCCGCTGGCCTCCTACCTCAAGAACCGTGGCGCCTTCCAGCTGAAAATGGGCCCGGGGCTTGCAGTACGCACCTGGGGTGCCGCCGCCGTGCGCAAGAACCTGGGCAAGGAAGGCTTCACCCAGCTGAAGGACCTGGAAACCAAGAGCACGTCGAGCACCGCACTGGCACTGAATGACGCGCTGCTGGACCTGGGATTCACCAAAGAAGACGTGGGCCTGGACTTCGCCGCTGGCCAGCCAGAATACGTGGCCCGCGTGGCACTGCAGGATGAGGAGGGCAACCAGCTGGATAGCGAGCAGGTCATGGCCAGCTACTCCTCGACAACCCGCAACGAGACCCGCAAGGCGCTGAAGAGCACCCTGGAAATCGAGATCGGCGAAACCAAGGACATGGCCCGCTTCCATGCCCTGTACAACCACACCGCCGACCGCCAGGAGTTCACCGGCCGCCCGCTGAGCTACTTCGAGAAGATGCACACCGTGCTCAACGAAGCGGTGCCGGGCTCCTGCACCCTGTACCTTGCCAGCAATGAAGGCGTGGACCTCGCGGCCGCCATTGTCATCCGCTCTTCGAACCTTGCCTGGTACCTGTACGGAGCCTCCTCCTCGGAGCAGCGCAAGCTGTTCGCCCCGAAGGCGATCATGCACCATATGGTCAGCGACTCCATTGAGGCCGGCTGCCGCTACCTGGACCAGGGCGGCGTGAGCGCAACCCTGGACAAGGAGCACCACCTCTCCGGGCTGACCAAGTTCAAGACCAACACCGGCTGCGACATCGTGCAGACCAACGGCGAATGGGACCTTGCGCTGAACAAGCCGCTGGCCTGGGCCTTCGAAAAGTACATGAACTGGCGCAAGAAGTAGGGAAAGCACCACTGTGGCAATCGATCCAACCCAGCCCTTTGTCCCCGTCATCCTCGGCGGAGATATCGGCACCTACACCCTGGCGCGCGAATTCTACGAGGCCTACGGCGTGCGCTCGGTAGTCCTGCCGGCCGCCGGCAACGGCGTCATCGAGCACTCGGTCGCCATCGAGCTGCGCCCCATCGGATCCATGGCCGACGAGGGACGCGTGGTCGCGGCCCTGGCCGAGCTGGCCGATGAGCTGAAAGCCGCGGGGGACCGGCCGCTGATGCTCTTCGGCTCGCTGGACTTCCACATCATGCTGATCGCCAAGCACCGCGCGCAGCTGGAAGGCCAGTACGTCATCCCGTACCCCGAGCTGGAAACCATCGAGGGGGCGGCGCTGAAGGAGAACTTTTACGCGCTCGCCGAGAAGCTGGGCATCGCCCACCCGCGCACGGCCGTGTACTACCCTGGATCCGAGCTGGAATCCCTGGTTGGCTCCTTCGACTACCCGGTCATCGGCAAGCCCTCGAGCTCCGCGGCGTGGATTGCCGCCAAGTTCGAAGGCAAGCAGAAGATCCACACCATCAACAGCCGTGCGGAGCTTGAAGCGCTACTGGCAAAGATCGATGGCAGCGGCTACGACGCGGGCTACATCCTGCAGGAATACATTCCCGGTGGCGATGACGCGATGCGGCTGTGCACCTATTTCGCCACCCAGGAAGAAAAGGTCATCTTCGCAGGCTACGGCGAAGTGGTGATCGAGGAGCACGCCCCGCTGGTGCTGGGCAACTCCGCCGCCATCGTCACCGGCCGGAACGACCAAATGGCCGCGGATGGAGCCCGCATGCTCGAGGAGCTGGGTTGGCGCGGGATCGCCATGATCGATGCCAAATATGACCACCGCGATGGCCAGATCAAGTTCTTCGAGATCAACCCGCGCCTGGGCCGCAACCACTTCTACCTGACCGCGGCCGGGGTGAACCCTGCCCGTTTCTACGTCACCGAGTTCCTCGGCGCGCAGTTCGACAATTCAGACCCGGAAACGGACGCCGTGGTGAAGACCGGGGCAGGGGTGCTGCAACTGTCGCGCCAGCGGCTGTTCACCGTGCTGCCGCATCATCTGCTGCGCCGCTTCTTCGATAGCGATACCGGACGCAAGGCCGAGGGGCTGCTCAAGGCCGGCAAGGTGTCGAACCCGTTGAAGTTCTCCGCCGAGAAGCACCCACGCCGCAAGCTGTACCTGCTGCTGAACGCGGTCAACCACTACCGCAAGTACAAGGCATTCCCGCCACGCGAGCAGTAGGCAACCTCGCCTAGGGCCTTGGCCGGGCAGGGGATTGCTGGGCGAAAGCGCCGGATGGAACTGTCCACCCGTCGCGGGCCTGGACCCACGGGCTCTGCGTGATCCGCGCGCCATCCAGGATGTCAAGGGTTGTGGGCTGGCCGTCGAAGGCCGGTGCGAGCTCGACCGGTGTCATGCCCCTGGCCGCGGCAATGCCCAGCGCAACGGTTTCATCCGGATCCAGGGATGTCGACATGGCATTCCACTCCAAAGTCGAGATCACCGCTTCGCCCGCAGGGATGGTGACGCGTTCAAGGAGGATGCCCGGTTCGGGCTGCAGCTGGACATCCGGTTGGGCGTCGCCATCCGCGTTGAGGAAAGCGATCTGCGGGTAGGAGCGCAGCGCGCACGGGCCGGCAGAAGTGTTCTTGGCAAACACCGGCAGGTACCGGGAACCGGCAGCCGCGTCGGATGTTCCCAAAGCAATGTCCACATCGCCCTCCGCACACCATGGGGCCGACGGGTCTTGCGGCCAGCTGGTGACGTTATCGGGAAGAACCACCGGTCGGGGAATGAGCGACTCGGGTTTCTTGCCGCCAACCCAGCCTTCGGCAAGGACCTCGTATCCAGCCGAGAACAGCTTGTAGGGCATGGCCTCGTCAAATGCTTCATGCTGCTCCAGCCACACGTGGGTTTCCTGCTCGGCTGCTGCTGGCACCTGGTTGCCAAGGGTCAGGTTCAACCCGGAATTATCAATGCTGGCGTTCTGGAAGATCCCCCGCTTGGCTGCATCGGCAAGGAGCTGGAGCTCGGACATATCGGTGCGATCCGTGGCCGAATAGCGCACGCTGTGATCGGCGAGGACCAGCTCGGCCGGGTGCTTGGCTTGGGCCGTGAATTCTCCCAGCTTCAGCAGCTGCTCCAGATTGTCCGCCGTGGCCGAGCCATTGATCACGCTGGCCGCGCCATGGTGGCGCAGGCCGAAGGCGAAGGCTGCCTTCTCGCCAAGCAAGGCAGGTTTCGCTTATTCGTCAGCGGCGGCGGGGGAGATAATTTCGCTGACTTCCAACGGGTAGGCCTTGGTCTTCGACCCCTGGATTTTCCGCGAGGGGCCGGCAACGAAAGACAGGTGGATTTCATTCATTTCCAGAGCAGGGGCTCCGGCCTGGATGTCTTGGGCCATCTGGGTGACGGCTTCTCTGGCTTGCCCGGGGGCGAGCTGATCTGAGAGCTCGAATTGCACGTCAACCGACAACTCCGGTGCGGCCAAGGCATCGCGCTCCGACACCCTGGAGGAAACCTGGGAGCCCAAGACGCCATCTCGATCCGCGACGGTTGCCAGGAAATCGCACACGTCACCGGGAGCATCGCAGGAGTCCCATGGTTTCCAGATCATCAGGAGAACTGCGATCAGCGCCAGCGCGGCAACGATGGCGCCAGCGCGCAGTGGTTTCATCTGGTCACTGTATCAAAAGCGTGTCCGTGCATCCGGGATGGCCCAGTGGAAAACAGCGTGGAAGCTATGCGAGTAAAATTTCAAGCACACGAAGTGAAAGGCAGTTCCCATGAGTTTGAAAGATCGCCTGCGCGATGACAGCATCGTCCACCTGAAGGCCGGCAACGAGCTGGAGAAGACGACCCTGCGCAATATCCTCAGCGCCATCGGCACCAAGGAGAAATCCGGGAAGAACCCCACGGAACTGAACGACCAGGACGTGGAGAACCTGCTGCGCAAGGAAGTCAGCAACCGCGAGGAAACCGCTGCCCTGGCTGCCAAGGACGGGCGTGCCGAACACGCCGAACGCGAGCTGGCCGAAGCCGCCTTCATCTCCACCTACCTGCCGAAGGCGCTGGGCGAAGCAGAAGCCCAAGAGGTTGTCGACCGCATCATGGCGGAACTGGCCGCCGACCACGAGCTGACCATGAAGGACATGGGCCAGGCAATGAAGCTGGTTGGCGCCGAAATCGCTGGCCGCTTCGACGGCAAGGCCCTCTCGCAGATGGTGCGCGCCAAACTGGGCTAATCCGTTGGGTATTGCCCTGCGCCACGAGGCCGTCCCCTTTTCCGGGGCGGCCTTTTAGCGTAGTGAAGGCAACGGATATGGGATCCGTGAATTGAAGCGGATAGTCTGTGGATACCATGCCTGACTTCCCGAAAAACCACGCCACCCTGTCCAAGGGGTTTGGCGCCTTGCTGATCCTCGCGATCATCCTGGCCTCGCTGAATCTGCGGCCGGCCGTCACCTCCCTGGGATCGCTGCTCGATCTGGTGATCGAGGACCTGCAGATGAATGGGTTCGTGGCCGGAATGATCACCGGCATCCCCCCGTTGTGCTTTGCGCTGATGGGCCCCTTGGCTCCGCGGCTGGCGGGCAAGCGCGGCCCGGAACTGGTGGTGGCCGCGGCCATGGCAGCCGTGCTGCTGGGCATCGCCCTGCGCGCGGTCGCGCCGGGGACCGGGGTCTTCCTGCTGTGCACCGCTTTGGCTCTGGCCGGCATCGCGGTCGGCAATATCCTGATGCCGGTGCTGGTCAAGCGCTGGTTCCCGGGAAAGATCGGGATTGTCACCGGCGCCTACACCACGGCGGTCGCCTTGGGCGCGTCCGGGGTGGCTGGGATTGCCGTGCCGGTGAACCAGATGCTTGGCGGGAACTGGCGCCTGGGCCTGGGCTTCTGGGCGATATTGGCTTTGCTGGCCCTGGTGCTGTGGCTGCTGGTGTACTTCGGCATGCGCAACCAGATCGCGGCCCAGCAGCAGCTGGCCGGCAGCTCAACTGACGGGGCAGGCATCGGGCCGATGCGCAAGAATGCCACCGCATGGTGGGTGGCGTTGTTCTTCGGCGGCCAGTCCGCCGTCGCCTATATCTTCATGGGGTGGCTGCCCAAGATCTTCATCGACTTCGGAGTCTCGCCGGCGTTTGCCGGATCCCTGCTGGCGATCCTGCTGGGTGTGGGTGTCCCATTGTCCTTCGTGATGCCAGCGCTGGCTGCCAAATTCTCGAATCAGACCCCGCTGGTGATCTTCAACGGGGTGGTGGGTATCATCGCGATCATCGGCATGCTGCTGGCTCCGGTCCAGGGAGCGGTGCTCTGGGCGGTGCTGCTGGGCATTTGCGGTTCGAACTTCCCGCTGGCGCTGACCATGATCGGGTTGAAGGCCCGTACTGCGGCCGGGGTGTCGAAGCTGTCCACCTTCGGCCAATCGGCCGGCTACCTGATGGCCTTTCCCGGTCCGTTCCTGGTCGGGGTGCTGCATGAGACCTCGGGTTCATGGGTCGCCCCGATCTGGCTGATCGCCGGCCTGATCGTCTTCCAGACCCTGGTCGGGATCATGGCCGGGCGTCCGCGCTACATCGAGGACACCCAGCTTCGGGAAGTGCGCTAGCTGGCAACCTCGCCCGGAGTGGCCGAATCGACGTGCTTGCCGAAACCGAGATCCGCCTTGAATCCTGCCACGCGTCCGGCCAATGAGGCATTGGCGCTGCCGGAGGCGGCGCGGTTCCTGCTGCGGCGCAGGAACGGGTAGTTGCTGCTGACGTAGTCGTCCACCTGCTCCTTGCGGCTGGCCAGGACCAGTTCGGTGCCGCTGCCGTTCTGCTCGCTTTCTTCCTGGTACAGGTTGGCGATGCGCGAGGCGACCTGCAGGTAGAAGCTGCGCTGGAACTCGCGGCGCTCGATGGTCTTCTCCGAGTCGGTGTACCAGTTCGTGTAGAGCTTGCCCTCCTGCGCCCACCAGTGGGCCATGGCGGCGGTGGCCTGGACCACCAGGGAAGCGAAGAGGTTCTTGACCGTGGCGACATCCGATTCGTGGCCGATGATGTACAGCCGGCAGGAGTTCGAGTAGTTGCTTTGCAGCATCGACACCGTGCGGAAGGCCCGTCCCACCGCGGACAGTCCGTCGCGCTGGCCCAGCCGGTAGACGCCGCGCATATCGAAGTGCTCCTCGATGATGGGTTCCTTCTTCTTGCCCCGGTCGGCCGAATCCGCGTCCAGCTCGGCGCGGCCGATGCCGTAGCGCACCATGAGCCGTTCGGCATGCTCCTGGAACGCCTGCGCTTCATGCGGGAAATTGGTGTTCTCCGCCTTGTTCAGCAACAGGGTGATGCGTTCTTTCAAGCGGTGCAGCTTCTGCTCTGAGGTGCTCATGGCTTCTTCCTTGGTAGCGGTCCTGCGGTGGTGAAACGGTGGTCTCCGGTTCTCTGCCCTAGTTTGCCACGAGGTGGCCGAGCCTGCTGGCGGGGCTGTGGGTAACCGCTTGCGGCAGACCCTAGCCGGTTGTGCTTTCCGCGCGTAGAGTGAAGGCACCAAGCAGGTCCAGCAGGCCGTGAACCTCGCTTCGCGGCTGGTCATCGGGAGGTTGTGATGGGTGATTTTCGGGCATACACCATGGAAGAGCGGTCCACGTACCTGGCTCCTTCGTGCGAGCGCTGCGGGCAGCACCGCCACATCGTGTGGGAGCAGGTAGAGGGAACCGACACCTACCTTCCGCGCGATGCCGGGTGCTCCAATGAGGCTTGTACCGCGTAGCTAGCGCAGCCGGGCAGCCGGTGCCGCGTCAGGAGCGGACACCGAGGCTTGCGGAGATGCGTGCCGAAGCGACGGTGAGCACTTCCGCAATATGGTGGCGGTCGCGTTCCAGCGGCGGGTAGATCACGGCAATGGCCGCCGGCTTGCCCTGCGGAAGCAGCAGCGGAACGGCAATCGAACTCAGCCCCGGGATCACCTCATCATGGCTGAATTCGAAGTCCTTGGCTGGATATCCCTCGGGATTGAGCATGGAGCGGATGACCCGTCCCGGCGCGCCGTTGTCGATTGGGTGGCGGGTGCCCGGGCGCTGGGCCACGGTGGCATCGGCCAACCGGGGTTCTGCGGTGCTCAACGTGACGGCCGCTTCGCCGTCGAAGACCACCAGCAGCGCGGTCATCTGCAGCTCATCGGAGACGGTGGCCAAATGCGGTGCGGCCGCGGCCTGCAGGGACTTGGCGACATTGCGTGCCAGCGCGCCCAATCGTGCTCCCAATTCAAGCTCGCCGGCCGGGTTGCGTTCCACGAAACCGTACTGCTCGAAGGTCTTGACCAGCCGGTAGGCCATGGAGCGGTGCACGCCCAGCAGCCCTGCGAGTTCCGAGACGCTTAGCGGCGCCGCGGATTCCCCGATCAGGGTCAGTGCTTCTAGCCCGCGGCCCAGGGTCTGCGAACCGCCTTCGGTGGTTTTGCTCATGATCCAATCATTTCATCTGGCATGCGCGGATGCTTCCCGCGCTGTTCCCGGTGTGACGTACGTCTTGCCTCCAGCCTACGTGAAAGCTACGATTGTTTCTATAATTACAACAGTGTCGCAACTATAGAGACAATGCCGGGTGGCGGCACAGTACAAGGAGCCAGATAATGCAGATTCACCACAGGGGATACGTCTCCGGAGACCCGCGCGTCAAGGAAGCCGCCGGCTACGGAATCAATCGCGCGGAGGAAATCCCCGACGAAATGGATGTGCTGATCGTTGGCACCGGTCCGGCCGCCGCCGTGGTGACCGCGCAGCTCTCTCGCTTCCCGAGCATCAACGCCCGCGCCATCGAGATGCGCCCGGGCCGCCTGGAAGTGGGCCAGGCCGACGGCATCCAGGCCCGCTCGGTGGAGACCTTCCAGGCCTTCGGCTTCGCCAATGAGGTCATCGAAGAGGCTTACCGCAATGTGGAGATGTGCTTCTGGACCCCGGATCCGGAAAACCCGGCGAACATCAAGCGCCACTCCCGCGCCGCCGACGACTCCACCGGGATGAGCGAATTCCCGCACATCTACGTGAACCAGTCGCGCATCCTGGACTACTTCCTGCGCGACGCCGAGCGCGCGCCGGGCAAGATCACCCCGGACTACGGCGTGGAATTCCTGGACTGCGAGATCGACCCCGAGGCCGAATACCCGGTCACCGCGCACATCAAGTACGTCGCCGGGGAACGCGCCGGCGAGGAGCGCACCGTGAAGGCCAAGTACCTGGTCGGTGGCGACGGCGCGCGCAGCCAGGTGCGGCGTTCGCTGGGCCACAAGCTGCACGGCGACGCCGCGCTGCACGCCTGGGGCGTCATGGACGTCATGGTCAACACCGATTTCCCGGACATCCAGGTCAAATGCTCCATCCAGTCCCACGACCAGGGCAATATCCTGCTCATCCCGCGCGAAGGCGGCTACCTAGTCCGCTTCTACGTGGACCTGGGCGAAACCACCGCGGAAGACGCCGGCGCCATCCGCAGCACCCCGGTTGAGCAGATCGTGGACACCGCCAACCGCATCATCCACCCGTACACCATGGATGTGAAGAACGTCGCCTGGTTCTCCGTCTACGAGGTGGCGCACCGCATCACCGACGGTTTCGACGACGTCCCGGACGAGGAGCGCGGCACCCGCAGTCCGCACGCCTTCATCATGGGCGATGCCTGCCACACCCACTCGGCCAAGGCTGGCCAGGGCATGAACGTGTCCATCCAGGACGGGTTCAACCTGGGCTGGAAGCTGGCCGCCGTGCTCGAAGGCCGCGCCCCGGCCGCGCTGCTGGACACCTACGCCGAGGAGCGCAAAGTCATCGCGCAGAACCTGATCGACTTCGACAAGGAATGGTCCACGCTGATGGCCAAGTCCGTCGAGGACTGGACCGATCCGGACGAGCTGGAGAAGTACTACACCCAGACCATGGAATTCCCTGCCGGGTTCATGACCCAGTACACCGATTCCTCGATCACCACCGGCCTGGAGCATCAGGATCTGGCCCCGGGCTTCCCGGTGGGCAAGCGCTTCAAGTCCGCCGAGGTCATCCGCCGCTCGGATAACCGCTGGCGCCACCTGGGCCACTTCCACGAGGCCGATGGCCGCTGGCGCGTCTACGTCTTCGCCGATGCCGCCGCCCCGGCGCTGGAAGGCACCAAGATGGCGGACTTCGCCACCTGGTGGGCCGAGGACGCTTCTTCGCCACGCAACCTGTACACCCCGGCCGGCGGGGACGAGGATGCGGTCTTCGACACCAAGGCGATCTACCAGCAGGACTACACCGAGGTGGAGCTGCACGACGTGCCCAAGGCCTTCCAGCCGCTGAAGGTCCCGTACGGCCTGCACGACATCAACCAGGTGTTCGCCGCCGGCCACGGCCGCGACATTTTCCGCGACCGCGAGATCAGCGCCGACGGCGCCATTGTGGTGGTCCGCCCGGACCAGTACGTGGCAGGCATCTTCCCACTGGATGCGCGCGAGGAGATCTCCGGATTCTTCGCCGGGAACATGCTCCCGGTCAACCCCTAGGAAACCGCATGGGCCCCGTGGCCGCACCCTGCTCATGCAGCGGCGCGGCCACGGGGCCCAGTGCTGTTCTGCGGGTGCCGGGCTGTCGTGGGCTGCTGATAGCCTCAGGTTCATGAGCGCAGCTTTCGACACGTTGCCGGTTCGCCGGATCACCGAGCATCCCAAGGCACCGATGGATCGCTCCGACTGGGCCGCCCGGATCCCGGCAGTCAGGCAGCTGCTGGACGAGGGGCTGGAACTTGGCCAGATGACCGTCCTGGTTGGCGAAAACGGCGCCGGAAAATCCACACTCGTCGAAGCGATCGCCGCGGCTTTCGGGCTGAATGCCGAGGGCGGAACCAACCACAGCATGCACCAGACGCAGGCCACCGAATCCGGGCTGTCCTCGCACCTGCAATTGGAACGCGGAGCCGGGGCGTCCAAGGCAGGAGTGTTCCTGCGCGCGGAAACCATGCATGGGCACTTCGCCTATCTTGGATCCATCGGTTCGCACGGAAAGCACAATTTCCAGAGCCATGGAGAGTCCTTCATTGAGTTCTTCACCGAGCGCTCATCCGTGAACGGGTTGTGGGTCTTCGACGAAGCCGAGTCCGCGCTGTCCTTCAACGGCTGCCTGATGCTGCTCTCGCATATTGCCGATCTGCTGCGTGCTGGGTCCCAGGTGATCCTCTCCACCCACTCGCCAATTCTCGCTTCCCTGCCGGAGGCGAAAATCTATGAAATCGGGGAATGGGGAATCCGCGAATCGGGCTATGACGACTTGGACATGGTGCGCAACTGGCGGCTTTTCCTGGACGCCCCGGGCCGGTACCTGCGCCATTTAACGTAGGCAGTTTCCCGACGCAGAAGGATCTCTGGTTAGAGCGCCACCGCTAATTCCCCTAAGCTTTAAGCAACGGAAGACGAAGGGACGCACTATGGCCAAGAAGCGCTCAATTTGGGCTCGAATTTTCGGTATCGGCAAGGCTAACGCCAACGCTGCCTTGGATGCCCTGGAGGATCCGAAGAAGATGCTGGACCAGACGGTCCGCGATTACACCAACAACATTGCCCAGGCCGAGCAAGCAGTCGCCCAGACCATCGGCAACCTGCGCATGGCCGAGGATGACCACGCCAAGTTCCTGCAGGAAGCCAAGGACTGGGGCGGCAAGGCGCTGGCCGCGTCGAACAAGGCTGATGAATATGCCGCCGCCGGTGATTCCGCTAACCAGCAGAAGTTCAACCAGCTGGCCACCGTGGCGATTCAGCGCCAGATGGACGCCGAGAAGCGCGCCAAGAACCTGGAATCCACCATCTCTACCCAGCGCGAAGTCGTGGACAAGCTGAAGACCGGCTTGAACACCATGCAGACCAAGCGCCAGGAACTGGTGGCAAAGCGC
Source organism: Glutamicibacter nicotianae (assembly GCF_006539525.1). GTDB lineage: Bacteria > Actinomycetota > Actinomycetes > Actinomycetales > Micrococcaceae > Glutamicibacter > Glutamicibacter nicotianae. The sequence goes on from NZ_BJNE01000002.1 coordinate 337,137, forward strand.
GATGAGCTGGTAGCTCGCGCCCGCAATGCCAAGACCCAGAACCAGATGATGGACACCCTCAAGGCCTTGGACATCAACGACCCGACCAGCGAGATCAGCCGCTTCGAGCAGAAGATCCGCCAGGACGAAGCCAAGGTCCGTGGTGCGCAGGAACTGGCCGCATCCTCACTCGATGCGCAGTTCGCGCAGCTCGATGACCTCGGTGCGGCCACCGAAGTCGATGCGCGCTTGGCGGCATTGAAGGCCAGCAACGCTCCGCAGGACATCCTGGAAGAAGCCGACGGCGCCGCGCAGATCGAAGCCGGCGAACCGCAGGTTTCCGAGATCGAAGCACGGCTGGCCGCCCTGAAGAAGAACCAGGCCTAGGCCCCGGCCAAGCACGGCCAATTCCCCGTCGGAATTGTCCCGCAGCAGGCTGGCAGCAATTCTTGCCCAACGAACGAAAGGGACAGCTTCACGTGAGAGAAGCTGTCCCTTTCGCTGTTTTCAGGCGGAGAGCTCGGCGCTCATGATCGTTTCCAGGGTCTGCATGGCGCCGTGGACGTGCAAGGACTCCAGCGCCCGCAGGTAGGGCGCGGTGAATCGCTGGTCTTCCACCAGATCACCGAAGAGGTCGCGCTGGCGGAGGAAGGCCAGGGGGTCCTGTCCCTGGCGCGCTGCCGCGGCGCGCACCTGATCGGCCAGGCGGTCCACCACCTCAATCGGCTCGCCGTTTTCATCGACGCCTTCGGCGTAGCGCGCCCAGCTGGCAACGATCGCGGCGGACAGGGCCACCTCGCCTCCAGTGGCGAGGTTTTCGCGAATTACCGGCACCAGCCACTTCGGGATGCGGTCTGAGGAATCGGCGCACAGCCGTGCAATGGTATCTGCCACATGCTCGTTGCTGTAGCGGGCGATGAGCTTGTTTTGATAGGCATCCAGATCCACGCCGGGCAGGGGGCGCAAGGTCGGCTCTGCCTCGGTCTTCATGTAGCGCAGAAGGAATTGCGCGAACAGCGGGTTGCGGGCCGCATCGTGCACGGCACGGTAGCCGGCCAGGTGCCCGAAGTAGCACAGGCCCTGGTGGGTGGCGTTCAGCAGACGCAGCTTCATCAGCTCGTAGGGGACCACGTCATCTACCAGCTGGACCCCGGCCTCCTCGAAAGGTGGCCGGCCGCTGGTGAACTTGTCCTCCAGGACCCATTGCGCGAAGTCCTCGCAGACCACCGGCCAAGCATCGTCGATGCCATAGCGTTCTGAAACCTCGGCGCGATCGGCCTCGGTCGTCACCGGGGTGATGCGGTCCACCATGGAGTTGGGGAACGGGACATGCCGCTGAACCCAAGCGCCGAACTCCGGGTCAGACGCGGAGGCGAAGGCGCCGAACATCTTGCGTGCGACCTCGCCGTTGCCCTGGATGTTGTCGCAGCTCATCACGGTGAACGGAGCAATGCCCCGTTCGCGGCGCAGCTTCAGTGCCGCGCAGATCAGCCCGAAGGTGGTCCGCGGCTGTTCGGGGTTGGCCAGGTCATCGAGGATGGCCTGATTTTTCTGGTCGAACTCGCCGGTGACCGGGTTGACGTTGTAGCCGCCCTCGGTGACCGTCAAGGACACGATGCGGATCTGCGGGTCTGCCAGCTGCTCAATGGCCCGCTGCAGGTCATCCGGGGCGTAGATGAAGTCCAGGATGGAACCAATGACGCGGCCCTCGACGCTGCCGTCGGGGTTCTTCACCATCAGGGTGTACAGCCCGTCGCTCTCGGCAAGGACATCGCGCATGCGCGCATCCGAAGGCATGACGCCCATGCCGATGATGCCCCAGTCAAGGGCCTTTCCCTCGTTCATGAGCTGATCGAGGTACATTGCCTGGTGCGCTCGATGGAATCCGCCTACTCCGAAGTGCACGATGCCTGCGCGCAGCTGGCTGCGGTCGTAGCGGGGGAGTTCGGCGTCGGTCTGGAGATTGGCCAGCGCGTTGTTGGACGGTTTCACGGTTTCACAACTCCTAGGAAGTGGGAGGTCGGGGGATGCTTAGGCGCGCTGGGCGGCTTCGCTGAGTGGCGCAGCTTCCGCACGGGGCTGGGTTCCGCGCAGGCTATGGGACATCAGGGCTGCCACCAGGTAGAGCGCCGCGAAGAGGTACACCATGCCGGCAGCGCCCAGCAGGTTGTAGAGCAGGGCGACCAGCAGTGGACCGGCGAAGACTGCAGCACCGATGCCCAAGTTGTAGGAAGCCATGGCAGCGCCGGGGTTCTGCGGCGCGAGGGAGACTGCGATGGCGGACAGCGGCACGAAGCCGGCCAGGCCAATGCCGAACACTGCACCGCACAGCAAGGTCAGTCCGTAGGCGAAGTCCAGGCCGTTATCCACGGCCCATGCCGGCACCAGGTAGAGCGAGAGCATGGAGATGGCACACAGCACCGCGCCGAACCACACCACGGTTTTGGACCAGCCGAGCTTGTCGCCCAGCGCCCCGAAGACCAAGTTGAAGGGGATGTTCACTGCGTAGATCACCGTGGTCAGGATGAGGAACTGGCCAACACTCCAGCCGAACCGGTCAACGAACAATGCCGGGAAGAAGATTGCCATGCCGTAGGTTGGCACGGAGTTAATGGTGCGGGTGAGCATCACCATCATGGCCTTGCGGTTGGTGACCAGCAGGCGCAAGCCGAAGCTCATGGTCTGCCAGACCTGTTCGGGGTTGTCGACCAGCGGCGCGCGTCCGGTTTTCTCCTTGACTCCGATCAGGGCTACCGCGGCACCGATGACCACCAGGGCCAAGGACAGCCACAGGGTCTGGTAGTAGCCCAACCCGAACAAATCGATGGATGCGCTGGCGGTCAGTGCACCCAGCGTTGGCAAGCCGGCGCTGAAGGCCACGTAGAACCAGCCGATGGCCACAGCCAGGCGCTTGGCATTTGCCGTCGCGGAGATCCACACCAGGAAACCGTACGCGAAGAACGGATAACCGAAACCGCGCAAGCCGTAGGTGATGAAGACCAGCGCGGTGCTGGACGAGTTCAGTGCAACCCCGAGGAACAGCACTTCGAACACGATCCACGTGGCTGCGCCGATCAGCATGACCTTGCGCGGGCCCCAAAGATCCGAGAGCGAAGCGGACAGGAATGCGGCCACGGCCACCGCCACGCCGTAGACCGTGACCAGGGTGCCGGCCAGCGGGATGGAGAAGCCGTGCTCGCCGGTCAGGTACGGCGCGAGGATATTGGTTTCGACGCCATCGCCGATCATGAAGATCATCAGGCCGACGAATCCCCACAGCAGGGGACGGGGCAATCCCATTCGATCCAGCAAGGATTCCCGGGGCGAAACGCCTCCCGGTGCGGTGGACTGGGGGATGGACATCGTATGCGCTCCTTTGCGGCCGGACTGCCTTCTCTGCTTTGTGCTGGAATCAATCTAACACCAAAAAACACAAACTCAACATGAAAAGTGTTAAATTATTTGTCTGAGGTTCAGTCTTTTGCGACTCAGCGCACAGGACATATCATCGAAATTGTGAAAAATGGGGAATCCAGAGTGGGAACAGCTGCTGCCGAAGATGTCGCGGGATTGTCTCCTGACGACCGGCGTGATGAGATCACCGGTTACGTCAATCGCATGCAGCGTACGCGCGTCGAGGAGCTGGCCGAGATTTTCGGCGTCAGCGCAATGACGATCCACCGGGACCTTGACCACCTGGCCAAGGACGGCCGGCTGGAACGCATCCGCGGCGGAGCGCGGGCGATTACTGCACGCCTTGCTGAGCGGGACGTGAAACTGCGCCGGCACCTGCATGCCGAGATCAAACAGGAGCTGGCAGCCACGGCCGCAACGCTGATCGAGCCGGACGCTGTCATAGCGTTGGACGACTCCACTACCGTGGGGGCACTGGGCGCGCACCTTGAAGCCCGGCAGCCATCCACCGTGATCACGCACTCGCTCGCGCTGATGGGGATCGTTTCCTCGCTGCCGAACATCGCCCTGGTCGGCCTGGGCGGGCAGTACTACCAAGAAACCGACTCGTTCCTCGGATCCATCGTGGTCGAGCAGGCGCAGCGCCTCACCGCTGACGCGGTCTTCGTGTCCACTACCGCGATCAAGAACCATGCGCTGCTGCACCCGGACGCGGAAGCCGCCCTGACCAAGCGAAGCCTGCTGAAAATGGGCGGGCGCAAGATCCTGGTCGTCGATTCCACCAAATTCGAATCTTCGGGCATGTACCATGTGATGGATCTCGGCGAATTCGACGACATTGTGGTCGATGACGGGCTCGACGCCGCAACGCGCACCGAGCTGCAACGCCTGGGCCCGCGCATCCATATTGCCACTACCTCGACGAAGGCCAACTCATGACCCCTACCCATGTCCTTGGAATCGATTCCTCGACGCAATCGTGCAAGGCGCTGCTTGTCGACGCAGCCACCGGCGAGATAGTGGCAAGCAGCCGCCAGCCGCATCTGCCGGGCACCCAGATCAATCCCGAACGATGGATCGAAGCCTTGGAAGCCAGCGCTGGCGGATTGATCGACCGGGCCGCTGCGTTGTCCGTGGCCGGGCAGCAGCACGGGATGGTGGCTCTAGATGCCCGGAACGAGCCGGTGCGCGATGCGATGCTCTGGAATGACGTGTCATCGGCACCGCAGGCCGCGCAGCTGGGCGGTGAACTGGGAGGTGCCCAAGCTACCGCCGACAAGGTCGGCAGCGTCTTGGTGGCGTCGCTGACGATCACCAAGCTGCGCTGGCTGCGCGAACACGAACCGGCGAACGCCCGGCGCACCGCCCGCGTGGTGCTTCCCCACGACTACCTCACCTGGCACCTGGGCGGGCGCAAGGAATTCGTCACGGATCACGGAGATGCCTCCGGGACCGGCTATTACTCGACGGCCGAGCGGCGGTTCCTGCCCGAGCTGGCGGAGCAGGCCCTGGGGCATCGTGTTCAGCTACCGCGGCTTGCCGCCGCCAATGAACTGGTCGGGCAGACCGCGCAGGGAGCCAGGATCGCGGCCGGAACCGGTGACAACATGGCTGCCGCATTGGGGCTGGACTTGCAGCCGGGCGATGTGTGCGTGTCCATGGGCACCTCGGGCGTGGCTTCCGCGCTGGTCGAGCGCAGCGTGCATGATGGCAGCGGCATGGTCAGCGGCTTCGTGGCGGCCGGCGCGAACTACCTGCCGCTGGCCTGCACGCTCAATGGCGCGCCGGTGCTGGATTTCGGTGCGCGCATGCTGGGCGTGAGCCAGCAGGAATTCTCCGATCTTGCCCTGGGTGCCGAACCCGGATCCGGCGGTGTCACGCTGCTGCCGTATTTCGGCGGCGAACGGACCCCCAACAGGCCCGAATCCACGGGCGTGCTGCGGGGGCTGCGCACGGGCACCACACGCAATGAGATGGCCCGCGCCTACGTGGAAGGCCTGCTGTGCTCGATGAAGGATGCGGTGGCAGCCCTTGAAAATGCCACCGGGGTGGCGACCCGCAGGATCCTGCTGATTGGCGGCGGCGCCCAATCCGAAGCCGTGCGGCGAATTGCCCCGCAGGTCTTCGGCGTCGCCGTGGACGTTCCGCAGCCCGCGGAATACGTGGCGCTGGGAGCCGCCCGGCAAGCGGCCTGGGCACTGAGCGGCAAGGAGGAGCCTCCGCACTGGGATATTGCCGCCCCGACTCGTTTCGAGGCGCAGCCGCGTCCGGAAATCTATGCCCGCTATGCAGAACTGCGCGAGGCGACGGACGGCTGGACCTAGCGGGCAGCATCTTCGGCCGGTCCGCACGCCGGGGTCTGGCCACTGCCAGCAGAACGAAACAGCGTCCCTTCCTTAGATCAGCGTGAACTGATCAAAGGAAGGGACGCTGTTGCTTGTCCGGGAAAACCGGGACTAGCGGTCAATCGATTCCTTGTCGGTGCCTTCCGGGTACAGGATGGCATTGCCGGCAGCCACCTGGATGGTGATCTTATGCGGCGAGTTCGGACCGGTTGCAAGCTGGTTCTCAACCGAACCGGCAGCCTTATTCTGCCGCAGGTCGTAGGTGGTTTCGGGCAGCTGCAGCTCCAGCGAGCCGGCGCTGACACTGCCGTCGATGCTCTTGGGCGCCTCGCCCGACAGTTCGCCGATTAGTTCGCCGGCCGAGATGTCGAACCGTGCGCTCTCGACATTCTCCAGGCGGACCGTTGCTTCGCCGGCACCCAGATCAACATCGGCGGTGTGCGCGCTGCCGGTGAGTTCCAGATCCCCGGCGCCGACCTCCACCACGACATCCTTGTAGTTGCCGACGGCATTGAAGGATCCGGCGGACAAATCGAAGTCGGCATCCAGGGTTCCGTTATTCAGGGATTCCGGAAGCACCAGCGTTGCCTCATTTTCGTCGAATCCGCAGCCGAAGAAGCAGAAATTGTCCCAGGCGTTCGGGGCATCGACAATGAGCCGGTTGCCTTCGCGGTGCAGCTTCCAGCTGGCGGCCTTGGCGCTTCGGACTTCAAGGGCTGCCTTCTCGGTGTCTGCGAAGACCAGATCGAAGCGTCCTGAGCTGGCCGAAACTTCCAAGGCGGTCACCCCGGAGACCTCGGCTTCGTGGATCGCATGCTCCCGGGACACCGAAGCGAAAGCGCTGCGTGCCGTGGCGATGACCAGGGTGAGAATGACCAGCCCGCCTAGCACCGCGAGGATGATGTTCAGCGGCTTGCCGTTGTTGGAGGGAGCCGGAGGGGTTGGGGGTAGCGGCATGGTGTGCGTGGAAGTCATGATCCTGTCCTGTCTGTGCGGTTGGTGCCCAGGGTTTCGATATGGGCCAGGGCTGCCAGCACGCGCCGGTTGCCCGTTCCGTCGGCTTCCAAGCCGAGCTTCTGGAAGATGGAAGTGATGTACTTTTCAACGCTGGCTTCCGAGAGGAAGAGCAGCGCGGCGATGGCCTGGTTGGATTTTCCTTCGGCCAATGCGGCCAGGACTGTGCGTTCCCGGTCGGTCAGGTTCTGCATGCGGTCATCGTGATTTCGCCGGGTCAACAGCTGTGCCACCACTTCCTGGTCCAGGATGGTTCCGCCACCTGCAATCTGCTCCAGCGAAGCAATGAACTCGCTGACATCCGCAACACGGTCCTTGAGCAGGTAGCCGATCGCTGAGGACTGGGTGGAGATCAGTTCAGAGGCGTAGCGTTCCTCCACGTACTGGGAGAGCACCAGCACCGGCAGATCCGGATACTTCTTGCGCAGTTCCAGCGCCGCGCGGATGCCTTCATCCGTGTAGGTCGGCGGGAGCCGGACATCCAGGATGCAAATCTGCGGGAATTCTTCCGCGGAGGCGGTCTCCAGGAAATCCATCAGCCCGCTGGCCTCTGGCAGATCCGCGACCACCTGGTGGCCGCTGTGCGCCAGCAATCTGACCAGTCCTTCGCGCAGCAGGACCGAGTCCTCGCATATCAGTACGCGCATGGCACGTTCACCTCCACTGCGGTTGGCCCGCCGGCCGGGCTGTCCAGGTTCAGGGTGCCGCCGGCGGCGAGAACCCGATTGTTGATACCATCCAGGCCTCCGCCGGGGGTGATGCGTGCCCCGCCGGTGCCGTTGTCCTCGATGCGGGCCCACAGGCTTTGCTGGCCCTCGTGCTCCCGCACCCTCACGGTGACCTGGCAACGCTGGGCTCGCGAATGCTTGGCCGCGTTGGTCAGCGCTTCGGCGATGGCGAAGTACACCGCCGCCTCAGCCACCCGCGGGTAGCGGCCGTTGAGCTGGACATCCAGTCCCACCGGGATGTGCGAGCGGCCCGCGATGGCCGACAGCGCCGCATCCAGTCCGCGGTCATCGAGCACCGAAGCGTAGATTCCGCGGGTGAGCTGGCGCAGTTCGGTAATCGCCGACTTGGTCGAAGCGTGCGCTTCGGCCACCAGATCCTTGGCCTGCTGCGGATCGGAGTCGATCTGCTGGTGCGCAAGGCCGAGGGTCATGGCCACGGAAACCAGCCGGGGCTGGACCCCGTCGTGCAGGTCGCGTTCGATGCGGGTACGCTCCACCTCTGCGGCCCGCACGGCTCCTTCACGCTGCACCGCGGTGGTGCGAACGCGTTCCACTAGTGCGCTCTCGCGGGCAATCGAGCCGACGATTCCCACGGTGACCATGCGGTGCAAGAAGACGAGGCCGACAACTACTGCCAGTCCCAGCAGGGCTGCCAGTAGCAGCCACGGAGCCTGGCCAACCGGGATCTGGAAACCCCACAGCCCTGGAACGCTCGCCAGCGGATCAGCCTGATCCGACTGCAGGACCGGGGCGAAGGCGACGATGCCGGTGCGGACTGCCAGCTCCATTGCGCTGAGCATCAGCGAACCGGCCAGGCAGGAGAAGAGCAAGCTTCCCAGCAGCGCCCACATGCGCCCGTTGGACAGGTTGCGCCCCAGCGAGCGGACGTATTCGGCGAAACCCTCGCGGCGGCGGGGCCGCCAGCTCAGGGCAGTGACGTCCATGTCGTAGAGGTTGCTGACTCGCATCAGCTCGAAGCGGGCGATGCCGAAGAGCGCGTAGACCAGGCCGGCCAGGAAGACCAGCCCCAGGCCGAGCAGAGGGGTCAGCGCGATGCCGAGCGAGAGCCATCCGAGCAAAAGTGAAAACATGATCAGGCCGGCGGAACCGAGCAACGCCATTTGCAGCAGCGTCATGCCTAATCTCAGCGGGGGACGGGCCGGTGCGGTGCCCGGTGAAACCTTGGGTGTCGAAGTCATACCTCAACACTAGAGCGCGCAGGTCAGCGCCAACACCGAGGGAACCGGAGTTCTTCATTATGGAAAACCCGAAGAATCTTCCGCCGGGGGTGCCATTACGGCCGTTCGAAGCGCAGGATAGACAGATGAAAACGAATCAGGATCCGCAAGCCACAGGAACAGCGCGCATCGAGGTCAAGCCCCTGACCGAGGAACGCATGGAAGACTTCGCCACGGTTGTGAATCCGAACCATCGCGAGAAGCACTGCTGGTGCTTGTCACACCGGCTCAGCGCCACCGAAATCAGGGAACGCGGCGCAGGGGACCGTTTCGAAGCCATGCGCTCGCTGAGCGCCGAGCCGATTGCCCCGGGCGTCATCGCTTATCGGGGCGGTGAACCGGTGGGCTGGTGCAGCATCTCCCCGCGCTCGCAGATCCCGCTGCTGGCGAAGTCCAAGCTCATCAGGCCCGTGGATGAGCTGGAAGTCTGGAGCATCATTTGCATGGTGGTGCGCAGCGGCCACCGCCGCCAGGGCGTGAACCGGGCTATGCTCCACGGTGCAGTGGAATATGCGCGGGACTTCGGAGCGCCAGCGGTCGAGGCCTACCCGGTGGATCCTGCAGGACGCATGGACTTGACCATGGCTTTCGTCGGAACGCGGAAGATATTCGAGCAGGTCGGGTTCGAAGTCGTTGGAGTCAGCGACGCCCAGGCCAGCAAGATGCCGCGGCTGATCATGCGCAAGGTGTTCTGAACTGCCAGCGTTTGCCAGAAATTCAACAGCAGGCCTCCTGCTAGGCACTTTCGGCTTCTAGCGTCGGTAGCATGGGACGGCTGTTTATGGCGATCGGGGATTCCTTCACCGAAGGCGTGGGGGACTGGGAGCCCAGGCTGCCCAACGGGGTGCGCGGCTGGGCTGACCGCGTGGCCAAGCAGCTGTCCAAAGCGGATCCCGAATGGCAGTACGTGAATCTGGGCATCCGCAGCCGCCGGCTCAACTCGATCATCGACGAGCAGATCCCCGTAGCCCTGGAGCTCAAGCCGGATGTGATTACCTTCTATGCCGGAGGCAATGACATCCTCGAATTCCGCAAGGACATGAAGGAGTTCCTGGCTCAATACACCCAAGCCGTCGACGCCCTGGTCTCCACAGGCGCCAAGGTCCTGTTATTCACCGGGTTCGATATCCCGGTGCACCCGGTGCTCGCCCCGTTCAAGCGGCGCAACTGGCGCTTCAACGACTGCGTGCGCCAGTTGGCGGAACGCTACCCCGAATCGGTGGTGCTCGTTGACTACTGGGATTGGGATGCCTACCGGGACAAGCGCATGTGGGATATCGACAAGCTGCATATGAACCGTGCGGGCCATCGCTATATGGCCATCCGGATCCTGGAGATCCTCGGTTATCCGCACCAGCTGGTTTTCGATCCCTTTGGCGCTGCGGACCGGGTCGGCTTCTGGCAGGCCACGCAACGTGATGTGGAGTGGCTGCGGCAATGGGTGCTGCCGATGTTCGGGCGGCGCATGCGCGGCATTACCCTCGGCGACCAGTTGCAACCCCGCTGGCCTGAGCCGATGTATCCGGCACAAGGGATGAAAAAGCAATTCCGCAAGCGCCGCAAATCAGAAGAGTCGCGGCACCTGCGGAATTCCGAGCTTGGCTAGCGGCTCAGCCGGCAGGGTTCTCCATTGCTTCGGGGCTCATCCACGCGATTTCCCAGACGTGCCCGTCCGGGTCCTGTACGGCTGCCTGGTACATGCCCGGGAAGGGCTCATCCGCCGGGCGGTAGATGCTGCCGCCACCAGCCTCGGCACGGGCGACGAAGTCGTCGACGCCTTCGCGTGTTTCCGCAGAGATGGCATTGAGCGTTTCGCGCACGCCATTTCCGAGTGCCGGCTGATCGCCGTTGACCAGGAAGCTGGAGAAGAACTCCTGGCGCAGCACCATCACGAAGATGTTCTCGTCGATGATCCAGGAGGTGGCGTTCTCATCGGAGAACGTGGGGTTCTTGGTAAACCCCAGAGCCTCGTAGAACTTGTCGGCTCTGGCTAGATCTGCAGTTGGCAGGTTGACGAAAATCATTTGTCCCATGGGTGGCTCGCTTCTGCGTAGGTGGGAATTCCTCGGTGCAAAACAACTTTGCTGGACGCATGAACCCAGTGCAAGAGCTTGGGGTGAATTGCCTGCATAATAAAACAAGATCCCGCCGGGACGCGCCATGAGGTGCGGCCGAGCGGGACCTTGAATCAAACCCTTGGTTTATTCAGGGCTTCGGGCAATCAGACGGAGGCTAGATCAGCGCCTTGGTGATTTCCAGCGGGATGCGATCGCGGGTGTAGGTGATGTGGTCATAGCCATGGGGCTCCGGCTTTCCATCTTCGCCGATGTTCACGAAGACGATCTTCTCGATGGTCAGGATCGATTCCTGGGTGAAGATGTTGCGCACCTCTGCGCGCAGGGTGATCGAGGTCCGGCCGAAGTCGATGGCGGTCAGGCCCATCTCGATCAAGTCACCTTCCTTTGCGGAGGCAATGAAGTTGATCTCGGACATGAACTTGGTGACAACGTGCTTGTTGCCCAGCTGGATGATCGAATAGATCGCAGCTTCTTCATCGATCCAGCGCAACAGGCTGCCGCCGAACAGGGTGCCGTTTGCGTTCAAGTCTTCTGGGCGGACCCACTTGCGCGTATGAAAAGTAATACCCTTAGCCATACACAAAATGCTAAGTCAGGCGGAGGACTTTGCGCTGTTAGTTGCTCCACAATGTCGGGGAAAACACAGGGGATTCTCGAGTTGGAGGTCCGCGGCGAGCGTGATTCTGTCCGCTTCGCGGTTGACGCGAGGTGCCAAGCGCCGAAGCTGTTGATAAGGTCAAATTAAGCAGCATGGACCAATGGCCACAGGATCAAAGGCAGGTGAAAATGACCTATCCTTCGGAAGGGAATAACGAAACTATTCCTACCGACTTCGACGACGTCGTTCAGCAGGTTTCAACCGGAGAGCTGGAGCATGATCGCATCGATGCCTTGCTCAAGGAAGCCCATGAGCGCTATGCGGATGTCGATGAGGGATTGCTGGCCCACTACATTCCGATCCTGGGTCAAGCCGATCCCGACCTCTTTGGCATCGCCATGTCCCATGTGGGCGGCTCGGTCCACACGGTGGGCGATTGCAGTCATCTCTTCTCCATCCAGTCGATCTCCAAGATGTTTGTCTATGCGCTGGTTGTCCAGGAGCACGGCCGCGAGGTGGTCCGGGACCGCATCGGCGTGAATAACACCGGCATGTCGTTCAATTCGGTCATGGCGGTGGAATTGAACAACGGGCTGCCGATGAATCCGATGGTCAATGCCGGTGCCATCGCCACTACCTCGCTGATGCCGGGAAAGACTGCTGCCAAGAAATGGGAGAACGTGCGTGAAGGGCTCTCGGCCTTCGCCGGCCGCTCGCTGAGCCTGGACGACGAGGTCTACCATTCCGAGTCGCTGGCCAACGAACGGAACAAGGCCCTGGGGCATTTGCTCAAGAGCTACGGCCGGTTGGATGGCGATCCCTATGATGCGGTGGATGTCTACACCAAGCAGTGCTCGCTGAACATCAACGCGCACGACCTGGCCATCATGGGTGCGACATTGGCTGACGGCGGCGTGAACCCGGTGACCGGGCAGCGTGTTGTGGATGCTGATGTTTGCCGTGACACCTTGGCGACAGTTGCCTCCAACGGTTTGTACGAGCGCTCGGGTGAATGGCTGTTTGAAATCGGTATCCCGGCGAAATCAGGTGTTTCCGGTGGCATCGTCGCGGTGGCTCCGGGCAAGGGTGCAATTGGCGCGTTCTCTCCACCATTGGATATGGCGGGGAACTCGGTGCGGGCGCAGCTTGCCATCGGGCAGCTTTCGCGCGCCATGGGCCTCAACCTTTTCGCCTCAGCCCCTGACCGGGACAGCTGATTCCGAGAATTTCGTAGTTTATCCAATGAGGTGGATTGATTCGCTAACTAGCTAAAGTTTGCTAGACAAGCGGTTAGGTCTTGCTGACTTGTGTCCGCCATCCGGAGCATGGGTGTTGCAAGGTCTGGAAAATTCCCGTTAAATAGGGCTTCCCACCTGCTGGTTAGGAAAAATTGCCAGTACCTTGAGTGTACCTCTGCGCAATAGTTGCAGTGCGTCATTTCGAGGGACCTGATGGTTGTCACGGCATGTGAAGTGGCGGGGTTGAAAAACCTACTAAAACAAGCTTTACTTAAAGTGTGTGTCACTGGGGGCACGTGAACTTTGAGGATGCGTATTTCATGAAGAAAGTAACCAAGGCAACCATCGCCGCAGTCGCTGCCGGAGCGCTGCTCCTCGGCGGTGCCGGCACAATTGCACGCTGGCAGGCACAGCAGACCATCGATGCAGGCACTGTCGAAACCGGCCATTTGAATTTGACGACGAGCGGAACCGGCACCTGGCAGGACGTCAGCAATCCAGCTGCGCCTGAGCCATTCGACCCGACGACGCAGCAGATCGTTCCTGGCGATGTCGTTGCGTTCAGCCAGACCGCCACCATCGATGCCGAAGGCAAGAACATTGCCGGATCACTCAGCGTCGACCAGGCGGCAACGAATCTCGGTGCGCTGGAAGGGTATGCGACCGTCGAGCTGCAGGTCGATGCGTCAGCTCCGGGTATCACTGAAGAAGCCGACGGAACGCTGACTTTCGCCGAGCCGGGTACCTACACGGTTCCATTCCTGATCACGATCACCTTTAACGAAGGCGGAGTGGGAGACACCCCGCCATCAACCTACGACCAGCCGCTGGATCTTGAAGCCTTGACCTTGACCCTGGATCAAGTCCGCGCGTAACCGCGGAACGTGGATCGGCCGGTGCATGCCAAAACCCCTGAAGTTCGCCTTGGTCGCGGCCGTGCTCTTGTTGCTGGGTATCAGCGCGCAAGGGACGGCCGCTACGTGGCGCGCAGAAAGCACGGTGGATCCGCCAAGCTTGAGGACGGGATCGCTGGCATTGCTGGCCGGTGGCGAAATGGAGCACCAGTTCGCCAATCTCTCCGGCAGCGAGCTGATCCCCGGAGCATTCACGCAGGCATCACTGGTGATCAGCAATGCAGGCACAGTTGATTTGTCGTATCAGCTGGACGGAGCGGTGAATGCGACCACTTCGTCCACCGCTGCTGATCGGGCGCTGTCCAGCGCATTGCAACTGAGCATCTACACCGGCATGGACCAGAAAGCCTGCGACGATGACCAGCCGTTGTCCGGGGAGCAGCTGTACACCGGTTCTCTGGGCGCCTCCGCTTCGTTCGCAGCGCCCAGAGTGCTGCGCGCAGAACCTGCAATGGCGACGGAGACCTTGTGTGTTCGTGTTTCGGTTCCCTCAGGGGCACCGGAAGCAGCTTCCGGCGGGAAAATGGCGCTCGAACTGGGGTTTGCGGGGCAGCAGCGATGACAGCAGGCAACCGTATCCGGAATAGAGGACAGCAGGAGCGCACCGGGATCTGGTGGTGGTGCGGGCAGGTGCTTTCCTGGCTGGTGCTGTTCACCGTTCTTGCCTTGATTGCGATCATGATTGTGATCCCGAAATTGGGAGGGGCGACAGCATTTACGGTGCTGACCGGATCCATGAGGCCGCATTTGCCTCCCGGGACTTTGGCAGTGGTGAAGCCGATTGACCCGGAGCAGTTGCGCATAGGCGATGTTGCCACGTACCAGCTGGAATCGGGGGAGCCGGAAGTCGTCACGCACCGGGTGTCCGCCATCGGCGCGAGCCTGGGCGGGGAAGCACAATTCATCTTTCGCGGGGATGCGAACAACACCGATGACGAGCCGGTGCAACCCGAGCAGATCCGGGGCAAGCTCTGGTATTCCGTCCCCTACCTCGGATACGTGAACAGCGCCCTGTCAATCCAGCAGAGAACCTGGTTGACCTGGATCGCAGCTGGCGGATTGATCGTGTATTCGCTGGTGATGTTTGTCGGAGCATGGCGTGAGCGCCGAAGGAAGGAGCTGCGATGAAGCTTCGTGTGCTTGCCGCCGGTGCTGCCATGGTGGCAGCCCTTCCCGGAGTGGTGATCTTCTGGGCAGCTCCCGCCTCGGGCGCGGAAACGGAACAGGGCCTGAGCTACAGCTTGGACGGCCAAGCCTATTCCGATGTCCCTCCGCCGGTATTCGAGGGCATCCCGGCTTTGGTGCCAGGCGATGAATCCACGAGGTATTTGTGGATCCGCAACGACCGCGAGTCGGATATCGAAGTTCGCATCCGGCCGGTCGAGCCTGAAGCATCAACCAGGATCTATTTCGAAACAGCCGGTGCCTCCGTCGTCCGGCTGGAACCGGACCAAGCTGCGGAAATTGGGCTGCAGGTCGGACTGCCTTGGTCGTCGGGAAATGGGCCGCAGGGCCAGCAGGTGCCTTCGCTGCAGGTGCGCATCGATGCAGTCGAAGTGGCAGACAGTGATGGGCCAGCACCAGATCCATCGCAGCCGCCGCGCGATGAGGAGCCGCCAGACGGCGATGAGCCGAGGGAAGAATCGCCGCAATCGGATCCCCGAGAACGGCACGATGACCTGGCAGACACCGGATCCAACGGTGCATCTTTGCTTGCGGCTGCAGGCATCGTGGGCCTCGCGGGCTTGGTGCTGCTGGCCGTGCGGCGCAAGAATCAAAATGAACTTGAAGCGGATGGAGTGGAACGATGAGTGACCTTTCAATGCGCGTCAAGGCAATTTTGTCCTTGGGCATCCTCGTGGGATTCGGCGCCGTCTCGACGCTGGCCTCGTGGACCGGGGAGGCGACGGCTACCTCGGATATCAGCACGGCCACCGTTACGCTGGGAGTTGGCGCCACCTCGGGTACCGCCACCACGGCCAGCTACCAGATGCCCATCACCGGCAACAACCTGTTTCCCGGATCGACATCGGCATCCGTAGTGACCGTGAAGAACACCGGATCCATCTCGGCACCTTACGTCTTCGCTGGACGAATCACCGGATCGGGCAGTACCGCGCTGGGGACGGCGCTCAATATCGTTGTGAAAACTGGTGCCACGGTCAGCGGCAGGGGCTCCAGCGTCACCTGCTCGGGCGGTACCGCGCTGCTGACAAAAAACGCTTGCTCCCAGTTCGGCAGTGCCACGGCCTCCAGGCCCTTGGCCTCCGGAGGCAGCGAAACCCTGTGTGTCCAGTACTCGCTGCCGGTGACTGCCTCAAATACGCTGCAGGGGGCCACGACGACAATCGCCATGGACTTCACCTCGACGGTGGGATCCTGAGATGGAGTTCAACCGAACCGAAGTCCGCATAGGATCCTCGTTGACGCTGTTCCAGCGCATCGTGCTGAATGCCTGCGCCGTTGCGGGGACCCTGTGCCTTGTCATGGCCGTGCTGGCTCTGGCATTCGGAATCAAGCCACTGGTTTTTGCTTCGGGTTCCATGGGACCGGGCATTCCCACAGGTTCTCTTGGCATCGCCGTGCCCATGGCTGCCCAGGACGCCGCGATTGGCGATGTGGTCTCGGTCGTCAATGGCCAGGGGCACCGGATCACCCATCGGGTTATCGAGCAGGCTCCGGGCGGACTGGTGCTCAAGGGGGATGCCAATTCGGTTCCAGATGTGGAAGCATACCCGGTGGATCAGGTAGACCGGTTGATTTTCAGCGCCCCATTACTGGGGTATGCGGTGACCTGGCTCAGCCAGCCGTGGGTGTATTTCCTTGGCGGCCTGTTGTGCGCGTACGTGTTGTTCATTGCCTTCCGACGCGATGGCCGCCGACATGGCAAGGCCGGACCGCCACGCGCAGACGGTCCGGAGACTGCAAGCGCGCCGCCTCGCCAAGCGCCGGGCGAAACGCCGACGGCGAAACGGGCCTCCAACAGCTCTCGGGTGATCGCCGTACTCGCTGTGGCGGCATTGCTGGGCACGATCGCCCTGCAGGGGCCGAAAGCCGAAGTTACCCAGGCGGCCTTCACCGGTTCAGCCACCGCATCATCCGCTGTCCGCGCCAATACGGTGCCGCCGGCAACAGGAACGCTGGCCTGTACCGAGTCCGGCCTGGTGCTGACCACTGCCACGGTCTCCTGGCCAGCCCAGACGCTGCCGCCTGGTGCTCGTCTGGTACTAAGGCTGCAGACCGGCACTTCCACTTTCTCGTATACGAATGTGGCGTCCGGAGCCACGTCCGCGGCCTACCGGCCAGGACTCAATTTGCTCGGGCTGGTCACGTCAAGGGGATCCATGACGATGGAACTGAAGCTGCTGGTCGTCTACACGACCGATAACAATGCCGTCACGGAAACAGGCAGCAATATCGGGTGGAGCGCCCCAGCAGCTACCTCGCCTACGCGGACGATCGTCTACCATCCCTGGCTGCTGCTCGCCAGGGACTTCACCTGCGCTTAAGGCTTCCGCGAGGGCCCATTGCCTGAGTCGGCCGTGGCGTCGGCAACCTGCTGGGCGAAGGAGTCCAGCAGCATTGACAGGCCTAGCTCGAAGGTTGCCCGAGAACGGTTGCTGTCGGGCAGGTCAGCGTCCAAGGCCTCTCTGAAATAGCTCGACGACTGCGCATTCGCTTCCCACACGATCTTCGGTGCCGCCGCGTCCAACGCTGAACCGAGCACGAAAGAGTCGACGATCGTGATGGCCTGCAGCCGCTGCTTCGGTTCGAATCCAGCCAGCGCAAAAGCTTCGGCCAGCGCGTCGTAGACCCGCAGGGTGGTGCTGTCGCGAACCGTATGACTGGTCAGCAGCGGGATCAGCCGCGGGTGCTGGGAGTATGAGGCCCAGTATTCCGTGGCAATATCCCGCACGGCTTCCTGCCAGGAGACGTTGCCCAGGTCGGGCAGTCGGATTCCAGCCATGGCCCGCCCGCGCATCAACTCGATGATTTCTCCCTTTCCCTGCACGTGGTTGTACAGGGATGAGGCTGAGACCGAAAGCACCTTGGCCAATTGCGGCACGGTGAACTCGCCATGGGCATCAACGAGCTCAAGTCCTGCATCGGCGATCGTGGTAGTGCTAAGTTTCGGCTTGGAGGGCCTGGCCATGAGTTCTCCTGATATTGAAGGTTCTGGATAGAGCTTACACAAATAAACGAAAGTCATTCGTTAAATCCCTTGCGCAGGAGTCGGGGAGGGCTCTAATCTGTAAACGAATAACATTCGTTTTATCGATGGAGCTCAGCCATGAAGGAAATAGTCACCTTGAGTCCGCCGGCCTCTTTGGCCCGCGTGGACGCCGCCGAGCGCGGCGAGATCACCATCGCTCTGGTCCAGCACTGCTGGCACGAAGACCCGCAGGAGCTGCGCAGCGAACTGGAGGACGGCATCGCCCGTGCGGCCAAGCATGGCGCGCGCATCGTTTTCCTGCCGGAGCTGACGTTGAGCAAGTACCCGGCCTTCGTAGTTCCCAACCCGGACGCGGCTGATGAGTCCGCAGAAGATCTGGAGACAGGACCAACCGTCGCCTTTGCCAAGGACATGGCCGCCAAGTACCAATTGCACGTGCACATCTCGCTGTTCCGCAAGGCGCCGGCCGCCGACGGGCTGGGTTTGAACACCGCGTTGGTGCTCTCCCCGGAGGGCGGGATCGTGGCACTGACCAACAAGCTGCACATCCCGCGCACCGCCGGGTACTACGAGGACAAGTATTTCCGCGAGGGACCCAACGAGGATCCCTACCCGGTCCACAAGATCGAAGCTCTGGACGGCCTGGCCATGGGCCTGCCGACCTGCTGGGACGAGTGGTTCAGCGAGCCGCCGCGCATCTATTCGCTGGCCGGGGCGGACCTGCTGGCCTATCCGACGGCCATCGGTTCCGAACCGGACCATCCGGATTTCGACACAGAACCGCTGTGGCGCCAGGCCATTATCGGCAACGGCATCGCCAACGGGCTGTTCATGGTGGTGCCCAACCGCTGGGGCGACGAGGGTGCACTGACCTTCTACGGCTCCTCCTTCATCTCCGATCCGTACGGCCGCATCCTGGCCCGCGCCCCGCGCGACGAATCAGCAGTGCTGGTGGCCACCTTGGACCTGGATGCCCGCCGCGACTGGCTCACGCTCTTCCCGTTCCTGCGCACCCGCCGCCCGGAAACCTACGGCGCGCTCACCGAAGCCCGCACCGAGTCCGGCCTGGGAAAGCTGGGGCATTCCCATGCCTGAGTTCTTCATGCCCGCGGAAACCGATCCGCATGAACGCATCTTCATGGCTTTCCCCTCCGGCGGCTACACGCTGGGCGAGAACGAGGAACAGGCCGAAGCCGCACGCTCCGCGTGGAGCGCCGTGGCCCGCGCGGTCAGTGCCTTCACCCCGGTCACGATGGTGGTGGACCCGGCCAGCGAAGCGGCGGCCCGGCGCCACCTGGGCGATGCAGTCAGCTATGCCCTGCACCCGCTGGATGATGCCTGGATGCGCGACTCAGGCCCGAGCTTCGTGCGCACCCCGGACGGCCAGCTGGCGGCGGTGGACTGGAACTTCAACGGCTGGGGCGCGCAGGAGTGGGCCAGCTGGGACAACGACCGGCTGGTAGCAGGCCACGCCGCCCAGCTTGCAGGCGCGGCGCACGTGCGGGCCTCGATCATCAACGAGGGAGGCGGAATCCACGTGGACGGGGAAGGCACGGTTCTGGCCACGCGCAGCGTCCAGCTGGATCCGGGCCGCAATCCGGGGAAGTCCGAAAAAGACATCGAGGCCGAATTCGCGCGGCTGCTGGGCGCCCGGAAAACCATTTGGCTTGATCGCGGGCTGAGCCGTGACAACGAGGAATTCGGCACGCGCGGGCACGTGGACATTGTCGCCTGTTTCGCCCGGCCCGGTGTTGTGCTCTTCCACGACCAGCAGGATCCGCGGCACCCGGACCATGCCATCTCCCAGGCGGTGCGCGCACGGTTGGAGCAGTCAACCGATGCCCAGGGGCGGAGCCTGGAACTCATTGCCGTGCCGGCCCCCAGAGTGCTGCGCGATGCCGAGGGTTGGGTGGACTATTCCTATATCAACCATCTGGTGACCAATGGCGGGGTAATCGCCTGCAGCTTCGATGACCCCAACGACCAGCAGGCTGCTGGCATCCTGGCCGCCGCCTATCCCGGCCGCCAGGTGGTTGGCGTGGATGCGCGCGAGCTGTTTGCCCGTGGCGGCGGCATCCACTGCATCACCCAGCAGGTGCCCGCAGCTGCACGGGAACAGGCGGCTAGCTGATGCCGGCCGCGCGGCGGCGCTGCAGGAAGACTGGCTTCGCCACCGTGCGGTTCGCCGAGAACTTCGGTTCGGCCGTGCGCCGGCCCAAGGCCAGCTCGGCCAGGTGCTCGCCGATGGCGGGCACGAACTTGAAGCCGTGGCCGCTGAACCCTGCGCCGACGGTGATCGGACCAAGCGAGTCGAGGATGAAGTGCTCGTCCTCGGTATTAGCGTAGGTGCAGGACACCGTCTCATAGCGCGAGGGATCGACCCCTGGAAGCCAGCGTTCCGCGTAGTCCTGCAGCCCGCGCAGCTGTTCCCCGCTGGCTTGGTGCGGGCGGTGCTCTGGATCAATGATCTGCCCGGAGCCGTGCCAGCCCACCTTGATGCCTTCGCCGGGGGTGCGCATCCCGTAGACGGGACCGAAAATCCGTGAACCGATATCCCGGTTCGGGTCCAGGATGTGGTTGAATCCGGGCCAGTGCGCAGGCAGGTCCTTCTGCGCGAAATGCACCGGATGCTCTTCGGTGACGTGGATGGCCGGCAGCCTGAGCGCAGCACCGAGCAGCGACCGGGTCCAAGCGCCCGCCGTGACAATTGCATGGCGGGCCCGGATGCGCGAGCTGGTTCCCCGGTGCTGGACCTGGACCTCGACACGGTCATCGGCAAGCACCTGGAGGCTTGCCACCTGGTACCCATGCTCCACGGACGCACCCTCGGCAACTGCCAGCTGCTGCAGAGAGGACACAGCGAGGTCGGCGTTGATCTGGCCGCCAGAGGGGATATGCAGGACTTCGGTCTCGAACTTCATGCCAGCGAAACGCTCTTCCGCAGCTTCAAGGGACAGCAGCTCGCTGCCGAAACCTGCCTGACCCAGCACCTCGTGCATGGCGCGCTGCGCTTCAACGATTCCGTGATTGACCAATCCGGTGCGCGTCAGGAGCGGCTTGCCGGAGCGTTGCGAGATCTCATCCCACAAGGTATTGGAGCGCTGCAGCAGGCGCAGGTACTCGGGTTCGGCGTAGGCAGGATTGAAATTGCGGGTGGCCCCGTGCGAAGCGCCTTCCCGATGCCCCGGAGCAAAACGCTCAATCAGCAGCACCTCGTGTCCGCCATTGGCCAGGGACCACGCGGCGGCCGAGCCCATCGCCCCGCCGCCAATTACCAGGAAATCCACGTCATTGCGCATTCCTACAGCGTAGAACTCCAGATGAAGCGTGCTCCATTCAAATGACTCATTGGCCGTGGACTAACGTAATAGTGGACAGCGACGAGGGATAGCGGAGACAGCGTGGAGCAGGGCGTGCAATTAGCGGCGATCATTGGCTTGGCGGCCGCAGTCTTCGTGGGTGCCTCCACACAGCGTATTTCCGGCATGGGATTCGCACTGGTTTCCTCGCCCCTCCTGGTGATGGTGCTGGGGCCGCACGAAGGTGTCATGCTGGTCAACTTGCTCGGCGCCTGCAGCAGCCTGCTGATCTTTGCGCAGGTCTTTCGGCAAGTCGAATACCGGAAAGTCGCTTTCATGCTCATCCCCGCCATGCTCATGACCATTCCCGGGGCGTGGGTGGCGAACTCGCTGGATGGGCCATGGCTGAACATCGGCATTTCCTTCATGGTGATCCTCGCACTGTGCTCCAGCTTCATGATCCGGAACCTCGCCATGGCCCAAAGCAGGGGATTGGCTATTGGCGCAGGGGCTGTCTCCGGATTCATGTCCGTGACTGCCGGGGTCTCCGGTCCAGCCATTGCCGGATATGCGGTAGCCAGCCGCTGGCCGCAAGCCCAATTCGCCATCTCCGTGCAGCTCTATTTCCTGGTGCTGTCCTTGACGTCGCTGATCGCCAAGGGCGGCATGCCGCAGCTGCATTGGCAGCAATGGGGTGCCTGCTTCGGCGCGATGGTGCTGGGCATCGTGCTGGGCAATTTTCTGGCCCCGAGGATTGCGCAGAAGTTCAGCCGCGCCTTCGTGGTGCTGATTGCCTTCAGCGGCGCGGTGAGCCTGATGGCCAGCGGCTTGCTCGCGTTGTCCTCGAACTAGCGCAAAGACCTTTTCCGCGGAGGATGGCCGGGCTGCGGGCAGTACACGTTCTTCAATGAAAATGAGAGAATGTACTACGTGCATTCCCAATATCCCGATGTCACTCTCAGCAGGCGAGTCACCGAACTGGACATCGAGCGACGTGCTCTATGGGCCGGCCTGATCTGTTCCCTCTTCGGGCTGGTTGTCGGGCTCATCATCTTCGCCGGTGAACGTCCGCCTCTCTTTGGCGATCTGTCGGTAGGCATTGTTTCAGCCGTCTGTGGTGCTGTCTCGGCCGGAGCCAGCAGCGCCTATGCGTTCCGCACCATGCTCCGGGCCCGCGAGACGTGGCTGAAGAGGATCCCCGCATGGCGCCAGATGGTTACTGCCCTTGGCCTCGTCTTGGTGCACGTAGCCAGCACCATCATGATCATGCTGGTCGTGTTCCACCTGCTCCAACAGGCTTTCTACGGGCTGCATCTGGACGTGCTCGCAGGGGCTCTGGCAGTCAGCGTATCCACGGGCATCAGCGCCTACCTGTCCCTGGAGGCCACCGCGCGGATCAATGCGGAGTCCCTGTCAGTGGTGCTGGGGATCTTCATGTGCGCCGGTGTGCTGATCAGCATGCTGCTGGCCGAAGACCAGAACTGGTGGCGGAGCATGTTCTCGTCGCTGGGGACCACGCAAGCCGGCATGGGGTCCTTCTGGACTTTCAATCTCACCCTGGTGATTTCCGGCTTGGTGCTCGCTGCCTTCACCGAGTTCCTGACCCGCGACCTGGTCCGCCTGGCACAGACCTACCGTTGCCGCCCTGCGTTGGAACGCTACAAGATTGCACGCATGGTGCGTCCTCGTCCGAAGCTGGTGCGCTGGTGCCTGCTGCTTGTCTCCATGGGCATTATCGGCATCGGTTTGGTTCCCTTCGACGTGGCCATGGAGGTGCATTCGGCCTTTGTGCAGATGGTCTCGGTAGCCATGATCTTCCTGCTGCTGGGCACTATCGTGCTGCTGCCTGGCTACCCGGTGGTGTTTCATCTGCTGTCCTATGCGGCCATCGGCGCGATCTGGGGCGCCTTCCAGTTGTGGAACCAATGGTCTTATTACAACCTGACCGGTTTCGAGCTGTCGGTGGTGGCCATCATGTTCAGCTGGATCTCGGTCTTCATCCGCACCACCTCGGCCATGACGCAGGATCGCTCCGAACCCCGGACCACCCATTCGCCATCCGAGCTGGAAAAGGCGAAGAAGAAGCCAGCGGCCAAGGGCGACTGAGCCTGAATATCCGTCGCAAGGCTGAAGAATTCCTCCAGTGCGGGCCGGTAGCCTGAGAATATGTTGATCGCAGAAAAGCTCTACTTGCTCATGGCCGATGACTCCGAGAAACCGGAAGCAGTTGTATCAGCTACGGGATACGGCATGAACGCCGCCATCATCACAGACCTGATGGTTGCCGGGCGTGTGGCGCTCAGCGAGGATGAGCAGCGGCAGATCCAGCTCATCGGTGCCGGGCCCTGCCCGGATCCAGTGCTTGCCGCGCCATTGGAGCAGCTGGAAAGACGGGGCAACCTGAGCCTGGATGACGCGGTGAAGATCAATTCCCTGTGCGATGTCCGGTTGCTGACCGATTCCCTGGCCAAGGGCGGAATTATCGAATACGGCGAACGCACGATGCTGGGCTTGGGAAAGCAGCGGGTGCGCATCATCAACCAGCAGATCCAGCGCCAGATCAGAACCGACCTGCACGGTGCCCTTCACGGGCAGAAAATCCCTGGAGCCAGCGATACCACCGTGCTCGCAATCCTTCAGGCCGTAGGCCTGGTGCACCCTGTGCTGGAGGAAGAGCTGGCGCCCATGACTTCGGCCCAAGCGCAGTCCCGGATAGCGGAACTCGCGCAGGATTCACCGGCAGCGGATTCGGCACAACGAGCAGTGGCAGCGATGAACGCCGCCATCGTCAGTGAGCGCGTCATTCCGCCTGCGCCAGGCAAGAAATAGCCGACGGCGCACGCCACCAGCGACGTGCCAAAGGGGTCAACGTAGGGTGCTCAACCCAGCATCAATGACCACTTGGACGGTGGAACGGTAATGGTTTCCGAGCAGTTCTCCGAGCAGGTCGGCATCACGAGCCATAGCGGCATCCAGGATTTCCTGGTGCTCCTTCTCGACGTTGCGCTTGCCTGCCGCCTTCGACGGGGCGGCCCAGCGCCGGTAGAGCTCGGTGAAGTTCGCCAGGTCGGCGGATAGCTTGAGCATCGGCTGGCAATCGCAAGGCACCAGCAGAGCATGGTGGAATTCGCGGTGCGCTTCGGACCACGCAGGGTTGAGAGTGCCGGGTTCCTCCGGCAAACGGCGTGGGGTGCGCGAGAGCTTGTGATGGGCCGCAATCACCTTGGATTCCCATGCGACATCTCCGCGTTCCACTGCCAGGCGGGCGGCCAGCGCTTCGGTGGAGCAACGCAGCTCGGTGATATCTGCCAGTTCGCGCAAATCAAGATCCGGTACGAAGAAGCCGCGGTTCGGGCGGATGACCACCAGATTTTCGCCAGCCAGCCGGGTCAGCGATTCGCGGATCACCGTCGTGCTGGTTTCGAACTGCACTGCCAATGCGGTCGGCTGCAGGCGATCGCCGGGGGACCAGAAGCCATCAAGGATGGTCCGGCGGATACCCTCCAGGGAATGAACTGATGCCTTTGCCACGGGGCCTCTTCCTGCGCGATCGATTAAATCTGACGTTAATAACAATAATCATATTCTTCGCCGAGGATAGATAATCCACGCGCGGAGGGCAACGGATCATCGGGTGAATGCTGGCAATTCGCCGAAGCTGTTTACCATCGCTGGCAACGGCCCTAGGCTCGGGGCATGCCAGTGAAGATCCGCACGATCCAGACCGCAGTTCCCGCGACGCAACTTGCCCAGGACGAAATCCGTGATGTCTTCGCCAGCCAGCCGAATCTGAGCCGGCTGGGCGAACGGCTCATCACCACTTCCTTCAACTCCGCAGCGATCAGCACCAGATACAGCTGCGTCGACGAATTCGACCTCACCCTGCCCCAGCCGGAACAGCCGATGTTCTATGACCGGGCCGCCGGACTCCTGCTCTCCCCGAGCACCGCGGAGCGCAACAACGTGTACGCCAAGCAGGCAGGCACGCTCTTCACGGAGACCGCGAAGAAGGCGTTGGATGCCTGCGAGGACTTGGCGCCGGAAGACATCACCCACGTCATCACCGTCTCCTGCACCGGGTTCTACAACCCCGGCCCGGACTACCAGATCGTGCGGGCGCTGGGGCTGGCTCCGAGTACGGTGCGCCATCACCTGGGGTTCATGGGCTGCTACGCGGCCTTCCCGGCGCTTCGCGCCGCCCGCGATTTCTGCCTGGCCGACCCGGACGCCACGGTGCTGGTGGTCTGCGCAGAGCTGTGCACCTTGCATGTGCACAGCTCGAATGACCCGGACACCATCATGGGCTCGGCTATCTTCGCGGACGGGGCGGCCGCGGTGATCGTTTCGGCAAAGGGCAGCGGGCCGCTGCAGATGGACGGCTTTGAAACCGTGCTCACCCCGGTAGGCGAAGAAGCGATGGCGTGGAATATCGGTGATCACGGATTCGAGATGGTGCTGGGCACCTATGTCCCGCACATCATCGACGAGCACATCACCGCAGCGCTGCAACCGCTCCTGGACAAGGACACCGACTCGGAACTCTCGGTAGGCAGGATCCAGCATTGGGGCCTGCACCCCGGCGGCCGGGCCATCCTGGACCGGGTGCAAAACCGGCTGGGCCTGGATGATCGGCAGCTGGAGCCGGCCCGCGCGATCCTGGATCGCTATGGAAACATGTCCAGCGCCACGGTGCTTTTCGTGCTCAAGGAAATCCTGGATCCCGCGGCAGCGGACAGCGGGGATCGAGTCTGCTCCATGGCTTTCGGCCCGGGGCTGACCGTTGAAACCGGGCTGTTCACCGTATCCAGGAGGGAATGATGCTCCGGCTGGCGAGGGCCACGGAAGCCATCGAGGAAATGGACCGGCCGGATTGCGATCCGGTGCTGCTGCGCCGCACCTACGCCCAGTTCCCGCTGGTGAACCGGGTGGTGGCGGGCTGGCGGGGCAACTACCTGGAATGCATCCGTCCGTTGCTGGTGCACCGGGCACGGGCCAGAATCCTGGATGTGGGCTGCGGCGGCGGGGATATCGCGGCGAATCTGGCCCGGTGGACGCTCGCCGACGGATTCGAAGTCGCAGTGCACGGCATCGACCCGGATCCGCGGGCCATCGGATACGCCCGGCAAGCGTTGCACCGCAGCAAGCTGCCTGGCGGGGTGCTGGAATTCCATGAAACCACCAGCACCCGGCTGGCGGCCGCCGGCGAGCGGTACGACCTGGTGCTCTCCAACCACCTGCTGCACCACCTGTTGCCGGATGAGCTGCAGCAGCTGCAGGAAGACACCGAGCAGTTGTGCACCGGTCTCGGGTTGCACAGCGATATCCGGCGCTCGCCGATGGCGCTGGGACTCTTCGGCCTGGCGACCCTGCCCTTGGCCGGCAGCTCGCTGATCCGCCGCGACGGCCTGACCTCCATCAGGCGCAGCTTCGTGCCGGAAGAACTGGAGCAACTGCTCCGGGCAGGGTGGGAAGTGCGCACTCAGCGTCCGTACCGCAACCTGCTGCTCTGGGAAGCTGGCGGCCGTGGATGACGTCGCGATCATCGGCGCCGGACCGGTGGGCTTGGCCTTGGCCATCCTGCTCGCCCAAAACGGGCGCAGCGTCCGGGTCTTCGAGCAGCGCAGTGTGCCGGCAGCCCACTCGCGGGCCTTTGGCCTGCACCCTCCGGCACAACAGGTCCTGGATCAGCTCGGAGTGGGGGAGGCCGCGCAGCGCCACGGCGTGCAGATCCGCGGCGGGCTGGGGATCTCGCGCGGGCGGAGCATCGCCGCGATGGATTTCGCCACGATTGGCGGGCAATACCCCTATGTTCTGTCCTTGCCGCAGCAGTCCACCGAGCAATTGCTGCGCGAGCGGCTGGAACAGCTCGCACCGGGGTCAATGATGTGGTCCACCGCTTTTGAGCAGGTACTCAAGCAGTCGGAGCAAGCGGTGGAATTCGCCGCCGGGGGCGTGGTGCACCGGGCCCGGTGGCTGGCTGGAGCTGACGGGGTCCGCTCCGCGGTCCGCACGGATCTCGAGGTGGGCTTTGCCGGAAGGGACCATCGGGATCGATATCTGATGGGTGACTTTCCCGATAGCACTGGACTGGCGCATACTGCGGCGCTGTTCCTGCACCAGCAGGGGATTGTCGAATCCTTTCCGTTGCCCGGTGCACGGCGGCGCTGGGTGGTGCGCGTCGAACAGAAGCTGGCCGATGATTCACCGGGAACCTTGGCCGAGACGATCTTGAGCCGCACCGGATACCTGCTTGATCCCGGGACGTGCACCATGACGAGCTATTTCGGCACTGCTACCCGAATGGTGTCCTCGATGGTCCATGGGCGGGTGGTGCTGCTCGGGGACGCGGCCCATCAGATCAGCCCCATCGGTGGGCAGGGGCTGAGCCTGGGGTTGGCTGATGCGCAGGCGGCGGCCAGCGTCTTTGCTGCCGGGGCGCCAGCTGGTTCACTGGATGATCTGCGGCTCGCAGCCGCCCGCAGTGCTGCCCGGCGGGCGCAGGTCAACATGCTGCTGGGCCGGGCCCTGCCGAGTTGGACGGTCCCGCTGCGGGATTCGGTGATTTCCTCCCTGGCCGCCAGCGCCTGGCTGAAGGAGACGGTGGCGCGCAGCTTCACGATGACCTCTCCCGGGCAGCGGACTCTTCCCGTTGCATGACGAAATGGCAACGCTTCGGTTACTGGTTGCGTGATTGCATCTATCAGTGCAGTACCCGGCGACGCGGTGATCACTCGCGAGCGCCAGGAAGGATTCCGCCACTGGAGCAAGGACCGCCCTGCAGCTGCCACCAGCGGGCAGCTGGGCGACATCGACCTGGCCGGGGCTGTGGGCAATATTGGCCACCTGAAGGAATCCTTCAAGTACTGAATACCCGTATGCAGCTGTGCCGCGCCGCCGGTAGATTGGCGGTGCGTCACTGCTTTGCGCGTGCCCAAACTCACCGCCAAACTCTCGCGGATACATGAAACAATAGGTAGCAATGACTTCCATCGATTCCACCCCACTTTCCGCTGAAGAACGCAAGGCGCTGCGCAATGAGCAGGCCGCGGCCCAGCGCGCCCAGCAGCTGCGCATCTCCAAGTCCCGAGCCGAAGCCGAAGGCCGCGCCCAGGTCGTGCCAACCGCCGAAGGCTGGAAGCAGGAGATGGGTGCCGATGGCCGTCCGGAGCTGCAGTTCTCCACCAAGCGCCGCGTCTCCCAGCCGCCAACGCACCTGGCCGACCTGTCCCTGGCCGAACGCCAGGCCAAGCTGAAGGAACTGGGACTGCCGGGCTTCCGCGCCAAGCAGCTCTCCGTGCACTACTTCCAGCACTACACCACCGACCCGGCACAGATGAGCGACCTGCCGAAGAACGGCCGCGAGGAACTCGCCGAGGCGATGTTCCCGAAGCTGCTCACCGAGGTCAAGCGACTGGAAACCGATGACGGCAAGACCATCAAGTTCCTCTGGCGCCTGTTCGACGGCTCGCTGGTCGAGTCCGTCTTGATGCGCTACCCGGGCCGCATCACCCTGTGCATTTCCTCGCAGTGCGGCTGCGGCATGAACTGCCCGTTCTGCGCCACCGGCCAGGCGGGTTTGACCCGCAACATGTCCACTGCTGAAATCCTTGACCAGATCGTCCAGGCCAACCGAGTGATCGCCGAGGGCGGACTGGGCGGACGCCAGCACCCGGATGAGCGCGTGGGCAACATCGTGTTCATGGGCATGGGCGAACCACTGGCCAACTACAAGCGCGTGATGAACGCCGTGCACCGCATGGTTGCCGAGGCCCCGGAAGGCCTGGGCATGGCGGCCCGCGGCATTACCGTTTCCACCGTCGGCCTGGTTCCGGCGATCCGCAAGCTGGCCGACGAGAACGTCCAGGTCACCTTCGCCCTGTCGCTGCACGCCCCGGATGACGAGCTGCGCGACGAGCTGATCCCGGTGAACTCGCGCTGGAAGGTCGACGAGGCGCTGGATGCCGCGTACGACTACTACGTGAAGACCGGACGCCGCGTCTCCATCGAATACGCGCTGATCAAGGACATGAACGACCACGAGTGGCGCGCGGAAATGCTGGCCAAGAAGCTCAACGCCCGCGGCCGCGGCTGGGTACACGTGAACCCGATCCCGCTGAACCCGGTGCCGGGCTCCATCTGGACCCGCAGCGAACCTGACATCACGTCCAAGTTCGTGCGCCGCCTGGACGAGCTGGGCGTGCCGACCACGCTGCGCGATACCCGTGGCAAGGAAATCGACGGCGCCTGCGGCCAGCTGGCCGCCGACGGCGACAAGTAGCAAACTTCGTGGAGACCAGCTTTCGCTGGTCTCCACGGTTCTTTACCCGGATGCCTTCGAGCAGGAGGGCTGCACGTGGATGTATGGTTCAACTATGGCCGTTTCAGACCCGATGTTCCTCGACAAGACCAATCCCGAGCTTTGGAACTCGATTGGCAGATTCTCCAAAGATGTCGCCAAGTCCTATCGCGCCGCCGGGATCAGCGACCGCACCGCCGAGCTGGTCAATTTGCGCGTATCGCAGATCAATGGCTGCGCCTTCTGCCTGGACCTTCATGCGCGCAAGGCGCTGGATGCCGGCGAGAGCCTGCAGCGGATCACCCTGCTGCGCACCTGGGATGAATGCGGAGGGCTATTCACCGAAGAAGAATGCGCCGCATTGGCCATCGCCGAAGCTACCACTGGCCTTCCGAACCCCGAAGAGCGCATTGCTGCGGTGGCTTCGGCCCGGCTGGTGCTGAGCGATGAGCAGGTGGCCGCGATCCAATGGATCGCCATCGCCATGAATGCCTTCAACCGGATTTCCATCCTTTCGCGCCACCCGGTCAAGGAACGCGAACTGGACACCACGGGCAAATAGCCAGAGGCCGCCGTGCCCCTTGGGGACACGACGGCCTCTGCCGTGGATGCGTGCTGCCTACAGCTTTTCCTGCGGGCTTGTTGCGCGCACGGCTTCGGTGAACCGGCGCTCGAATTCTCCAGCGGAAACCAGTTCGCGCTCGACGCGGAACGAGGATTCCTCGATGCCCAGCACCGCTGCGATCAAGGAGCGGGTGTAGAGGGAGATCTTGCGGGACTTGCGGGTGGAAGTCACATGATCCAATTCGGGAACCCAGATGTTCCACCAGCCGGCTTCCTTGGCGACTACTGCCTTGAAAACGCGCTGTTCACTCATGTCTCGTCCTGCTCCCTGCGCTGCTGCGCTCAGTGGCCTTTGCTCACTTCAATAGTCCACTACCTGCAGCCATGGCGACAAGTCGCCTGCTCCGCCAGAGCTACTTTGCCAGTGGCACCCCGTCCTTGCCTACCGAGAAGCGCACGACATCGTCATAGGCCCGCCGCTCGGTCTTCTCCAGCTGGTACTGCGAATCCAGCAGCGGGAAGATATGCACGGGGGTCAAGGTCAGCTCGGCGCCCTGCGCGGTATTGGCCACGTCGATCAGCAGGTGCCCGTAATGCAAGCCGCCGGAGACCAGCTGCGGAACGCCGTTGGCATCCTCGGCCCAGGTTTCCGGCTCATCGGCCGGGGCCGACCACTGCGAATGCGAGTTGAAGCGCAACGGCTCGTACCCGCCTTCGGCATTCTGCACCAGCTTCTCACCGCGCAGGCCATCGGCTGCCACTCCGACGTCATAGGAGTGGAAACCGCGTCCGTCGCCGTCGTCATCCACCCAGGAACGCTCGAACATCTCATCGTGGCCGGAGATCACAGCTGCGACTCCATGCTCCTCGAACATCGGGGTGTAGGCGCGCATCGCGGTGCCCGACTGGTTATCCGGGTGTTCATGGTTCGGCGGGGTGCCGTGCACGCCGTTGGAATAGGCTGAGTGGTGGAACTGGACCAGCACGATTTGGCCGTTGGCGCGTGCATCGGCCAGTTGCTTCTCGGCCCATTCCCACTGCGCCGAGGCGGCATCCATATTCGGCAGGTCGACGTCCTGCTCGGTAGTGCCGGGGAACAGTTCCTTGAAGCCCTGGACATAGGATTCGAAAGTGAACTCGCCCTGGGTATCGGTGGACAGCTTCGCCGCGTCCATATTCGTGTCATCGCCCGAGAACTTCTCCCCGGACAGCTGGCCGGTCCGGGTGTTCTCGTCCGGGCGGCCGTTGGTGGAATCCAAGGTCAGCACGGTGACCGGTCCGTGATCCACCCGGTAGTACGAGCCCTTGTACTCGGGGTGCTGTGGATCCTGCGGCAGCGAGAAGTAATCCAGGAAGCGGTTGCGCGAGATGACCGCGGGAGTACGGTCGGCGTCCGTGCCGTAGCCGCCGTTCAGCGCGGCATAGGTTTCCCAGTTGCCCAGCGCCGGAAGCAGCGGGACATTGGAGGCCAGGTCCGAATGCTCCCCGGCCACATGGCTGAAGAACTCATCCCAGGCCGGCTGGTAGCCCGAACCCTGGGTGAGGTCGCCAGCCATCATGACCAGGTCCGGATCGGCGGCCTGGATGTGCTTGAGGTTCTCGTTGAAGGCGGTGGACTGGTCCAGCGGGTAGCGCAGGGTCGGCTGGCCGTAGCGGGTGGTCATGCCGAACTCCTGGTCCCAGGCAGATCCGGCACCCGGGCGCTGCAGCGAATCCGCGGTGTAGCCGTTGACCGGAGAGAGCTCCCATTCGCGATGCTCGGTGCGTCCGCGCGGCTCGGTCTCGGAATCGGAGAACGCGATGATGCGCACGTTCTTCCAGGCCTCGCCCTTGGGCGCCGTCTTGAAGGCGGCGCTGTGCGTTTCGCCGGACTGGGTCACCGTGTAATTGTAGGTCTTTCCCGGCTTGAGATCCTCGAAGGTCACCGAGTGCTTGTAGTTCGAATTCGACTTCAGCCACGAGCCCTGCTCCAAGCCAGCGATCTGCTCATCGAGCTCGGCCTGGGTGTATTCCATGAGATCCAGGTATGCCGGCTCGCTGCTCTGCTGGCCGGACTTGCCCAGGCCCGGTCCGCTCATGCTGATGGTGCCCGGCTCATCGGTTTCGCTGATCCAGTTGATGGTCATCGAGGTGGAAGAAGGAGCTTGCAGATATGGCAATACGCGGAACCCCGGTGAGGGGTCCTTGGCAACTGCCGCTGGAAGGGCAGCAGCCGCGGTTGCAGGCGAGGCTGCCGCTCCGGCGGTTGGCGCCAGGGCCAGGGGGAGCAATACTGCGGCGGCCAGGGCGGCTGAGAGTGGCTTGTTCATGGTTCGTTCTCCTGTGCGAGGTGTCGCCTACAATAGGCGGATACCTCGAGGATGCTCGGGGCGAATGCCCCAACGGTTGACGGGAGGCAAACGGAGGGTGAACCGGGGCAGTGAGCCTGCTCACCGGCTTCCGGTGGGCGCAATGCCACGCTGGAGCCGATAGCCTTGAAGCAGATAGCGCAGAAGGCCGCGGCGAGGATGCTGTGGTTCTTCGATGCCTGCGGAAAGAAGGACAAACAGTGCAAGCTTCCCAGCGTTCCAAGGTAGCTCCCTTTGAAGTGATGCAGATCGTTGACCAGGTCGCCACGATGCGTGCCGCGGGGCACGACGTGATCTCCTTGTGCGTCGGAGAACCCGGCGGCGGTGCGCCAGCGGCGGTCAATGAGCTGGCCGCCCAGCTGCATTCCGGGCACGCCGACTTCGGGTACACCTCCACCGCGGGCCTGCTCGAAACCCGCCAGGTTCTGTCCGAGCACTACCTCGATACCTATGGGGTGCAGATTCCGGCCAAGAACTTCGTGATGACCACAGGGTCCTCCGGAGCCTTCCAGCTCGCGTTCCTGGCGGCCTTCGACGCTGGAGACGTGGTGGCGCTGGC
The DNA here is from genome assembly GCF_006539525.1 of Glutamicibacter nicotianae. Classification (GTDB taxonomy): domain Bacteria; phylum Actinomycetota; class Actinomycetes; order Actinomycetales; family Micrococcaceae; genus Glutamicibacter; species Glutamicibacter nicotianae. The sequence continues at coordinate 369,923 of NZ_BJNE01000002.1, forward strand.
CCGCCCCGGCTACCCGGCCTACGCCAATATCCTCCGGGCCCTCGGGCTGGAAGTGGTGGACCTGCCCACCGGTGCGGCACAGCGTTTCCAGCCCACCGTGCAGCTGCTCGAAGCGGCCAAGAAGGAGCATGGCCGCCTGGACGGGCTGGTGATCGCCTCGCCGAATAATCCCACCGGAACCATGTTCAGCGCCCAGGAGCTCAAGGACCTGGCCAGCTGGTGCGAAGCCAATGACGTGCGGCTGGTCAGCGACGAAATCTATCACGGCATCGAGTTCGTCCCAGAGCGCAAGGGGCACACCTCGTGGGAGTTCTCCCGCACTTCCATCGTGGTCTCCTCCTTCTCCAAATACTGGGGGATGACCGGCTGGCGCCTGGGCTGGATGATCGTGCCCGATGATCTGGTGGCCACCGTTGACGCGCTGGCCTCGAACCTTGCGCTGTGCGCTCCGGCGCCGGCGCAGCGCGCGGTCGTGGCAGCCTTCGAGAAGCAGAGCCTGGATGAAGCCAATGAGCGCGTGGCCGAGTTCGCCCGCACCCGGGCCCACGTGCTTGAGCACCTGGGCAGCCTGGGGATCAGCGAGGCGGCGCCCGCCGATGGTGCCTTCTACCTCTATGGCCGTTTGGCACCCGAAGTGCTGGAACTTTTCGGTTCTGCGGGGCAGTACTGCCAAGCGGTTTTGGAACACGCGCACGTGGCGCTGACCCCGGGAGGCGACTTCGATCCGTTCGAGGGGCACCTGTTCATCCGCTTGTCGTTCGCGGCCGGATACGAGCGCGTGGCAGAAGCAGTGGAACGCGTAGCGGCATTCCTCCGCCAGAGCCTGGCAGGCAGCTAGATATCCACAGCTGGTGAGCTTGGCGCGGTGCGCGGTGCTTGAACCACAGACAGTTGAAGGCAGTAGCGAAACACTACTGCCTTCAACTGCTTTAAGGAGCCACCCATGCCCGCGGTACTCGAACCCGTCGACCATGAATGCCTTGCCTGCTTCCTCTATCGGGCCCTGAGAGCCCAAGGGTGCGGCGGGACCCATCTCTTCCTGCTGGCCTATCGCGACGAGAGTGCCCCGCGGGCTACCGCGGTGGAACGGAAGATGCAGCTGCTGGGCGGTTACTGCGATTGCGAAGTGCTGGCCAATGCCATCCGCCCGATCACGCGCGAGGCAAGCAACGCCTTGGAAGACGAGGTGGATCTTGTCTGCAAAGGAGTACGCCGCGGCACAACCCAACCTTGTGAACATTGGTTGATGCGCCGCGGCGTACAGTGGGGTGGCGGACAATTCCGCCGGAGAAGTGCTTGAAAATCAGTCTTCGATGGTCTTGCTCTTCGGCTTGCGTGCCTTGAGCAGTTCGACACCGATGGGGATGACCGAGATGAGGACGATCAGGATGAAGATCAGGTCGATGTTCTCTTCGATCCACGTGAACTGTCCCAGCCAGTAGCCCAGCAAGGTGACACCGATACCCCACAGGGCTGCGCCGATCAGGTTGTAGAAGACGAAGGTCTTGTGGTTCATCTTCGCAACGCCAGCGATTACCGGGACGAAGGTGCGGACGATCGGCACGAAGCGTGCAAGGATCACCGCGCGGCCGCCGAACTTCTCGAAGAACTCGTGGGCGCGTTCAACGTTCTGCTGCGAGAAGAAGCGGGAATCCGGCTTCTTGAAGATGGCAGGACCAGTTTTCTTGCCAATGATGTAACCGGTCTGGTCGCCGGCGAAGGCGCAGACGAAAATCGCGGCGCAGAAGAGCCACAGCGGGATGTGGATGGTGCCGGTGGCGATGAGCATGCCAACGGTGAAGAGCATCGAATCACCAGGCAGGAAGAATCCCACCAGCAAGCCGGTCTCAGCGAAGACAATGGCACACACCAGCAGCAGAACCCATGGGCCGAGCGCAGGGTTGTTCAGGAAGACGGCAGGGTTCAACCAGTCGGGCAGGAATGCCGCGCCCATGGTCGGGGCCGCGTAATCGGTCACAAGGGAAAGAAACGAAGAATGATCTAGCACAGCAAAAATCCTACGGGAATACGCTGTGAGTTTCCCAGAGAGGAATCCGTAACGTCTGATGGGGGATAACCCGACCACAAGGGCGGAAATCTCCAATTTGTTCGTTGACCCGGTGGATCATGGCATTTCCCAGGGCCTGCATCACGAGGCGAAGGCGCATCGCGCAGCGGCGAGTTGCCAAGCTCACAGCAGGTTTCCAAGCATTGATCAGCATAGTTGCGTCGGGAAACTGGTTTCAGTCCATGACAACGGTCATGGGCAACCCATGACTTTCTGCTCTTCTGCCTACCTGGCAAACGGAGAAAACTGGGAGTCATGGAAACGCTGACTAAAACCAATGCAGTTTCGCTCAGCGGCTTGAAGAAGACCTTCTCAACGCCGCGCAGCAAGGTCGAAGCCGTCAAGGGCATCGACCTGCAGATCCAGACCGGTCAGATCGTGGCCTTCTTGGGGCCCAACGGAGCCGGCAAGACAACAACCGTGGACATGATCCTCGGCCTGACCCAGCCCACCGAGGGATCGGCCCAGATCCTCGGCTTGGACCCGCGCCAGGCGGTCCTGGCTGGCAGGGTCTCGGCAGTGCTGCAAACCGGCGGGCTGTTGCGCGACATGACCGTCAAGGAAACGGTGTCGGTCATCGCCCACATGCATGAGCAGGCAGATCGCATTGGTGAGGTCATGGAACGCACCGGACTGGACAAGATCGCCAAGCGGCGCGTGGGCAAATGCTCGGGCGGCGAGCAGCAGCGCATCAAGTTCGCTTTGGCGTTGCTGCCGGATCCGGATGTGCTGATCCTCGATGAGCCTACTGCAGGGATGGACGTGATGGCCCGCCGGGATTTCTGGGCCGCAATGCGCGTCGAAGCCACCGAAGGACGCACCGTCATCTTCGCCACGCACTATTTGGAAGAAGCGCAGAACTTCGCAGAACGCACCGTGCTGATGAACCACGGGCTCATCGTCGCCGACGGCGCCACCGAGGATCTGCGCAAGCTCATCTCCGGACGCGCCGTCAGCGCTTCCTTCCCCTCGGCCGAGCATGCCGAACGGGCCGCCGCCTCCAGCGATTCGGTGCAGGTGGCTGAACGCAATGGCTTGCGCTTCGCCTTCCGCAGCTCCGACTCCGACAGCTTCGCAGCCGCCCTGCTGACCGAGTACCAAGGCTACGACCTGGAAATTTCCTCGCCGAGCCTCGAGGACGCCTTCATCCAACTGACCAAGGACCCATCATGATGAGCACCTACATCCGCGTGGAATTCGCGCGGCACTTCCGCGATGGATACAACCTGATCTTTGCCCTGCTGCTGCCCGCGGCAATGTACATCCTGTTCGGCAGCATCCCCAGCTACACCGAGTTCGAGCTGGGAGCCGGTAATGTGAAGTTCTATCTGATGATTTCCATGGCGGCCTACGGAGCGGCAGTCAGCACCGTGGCCATCGCTGGCACCGTGGCCACCGAGACCATGCAGGGGTGGGGCCGGCAAATTTCGCTGACAAAAATGCCGCCGAGCATGTTCGTCAGCAGCAAGATGATCGTCGCGGCCACCGTTGCCGGCGCCTCGGCAGCGCTCGTCTTCGCCCTCGGGGCCGCTACCGGAGCCGAAGCGCAAGAAGGCTGGATCTGGGCCGCGAGCTACCTGATCATCCTGCTCGGTGCCATGATCTTCGCCTGCTACGGGATCGGGGTGGGCATGGCGTTCAAATCCGAATCGGCCCTGGGCCTGGCCTCGGGACTGATGGTGTTCTTCGCCTTCTTCGGCAACGTGTTCATGCCTCTGGAAGGAGGCATGCTCGACGCGGCCCGCTTCACCCCGATGTATGGCTACGTCGCGCTGGCCCGCTACCCATTGCTCAAGGACATGCCTGCCGGGGTCGATATGGCACCGGATGCGTTGTGGATCCCAACCGCTAACCTAGTTGCATGGGCACTCATCTTCGTTCTCTTCGCGGTCTTCGCCACCCGCAAGGCCAAGGCGCGCCAGTGAGCCCACGCCAGCCTGGCCCCGCGCCAGCGGACGACCCGCTCTGCGGCCTCGACGAAGACCAGAAATTCTGGGATCGCCGAGGCTGGCTGGTGGCCGGGGTCTGGGTGATCTTCCTGGTCTTCCCGGTGCTGGACCTGCTCGTCGAGGACTATGCGCTGCCCACCCGGATCATCGGCTTGGTGCTGATTGCCCTCTTCGCCGCCGTGTATTTGCAGTCCTATTCGAAATTCTCCTCGAAGATCGGGCAGGGCGGAACCAGTGCTCGCCGGGCGCATGTGAACTTCCTGGTGCTCTGCGCGATTATTGTGCTGGGCATCCCGGTCGTCGGGTTGACTACCATGGGGCTTTTCCCCTTCATCACCTCTTTCGCGATCTTCCTGCTGGGCAGGAGGTGGGCCATCGCGGCCTACTCGGCCGTGGGGGTGCTCAGCTTCGCGTTGCCGATCATCTTCGGGCAGTTCATGGACGCGATCTTCCTGATCGGCCTGAACCTGGTGCTGATGGTGGTGTATGCGATTACCGTGGCGGCCATCCGGCGCTCGACCGTAGCGGAAAAGATGCGCAGCGACTACCTGCTGGTCGCCGAACAGGAACGCGTTGCCCGGGACGTGCATGATGGGATCGGCCATTCGCTGACCGCATTGAACCTGAAGGCGCAGCTGGCCCTGCGCCTGCTGGACCAGGAGCAGTACGCCCAGGCCCGCGGCGAACTGGAACAGCTCAGCGCCTTGGCCGTCGATGCGCTGGACTCCGTTCGCACCACGGTGCAGGGGCTTAGCCGCCAGGACCTGGCCGCGGAATTGGCTGAGCTGAGGCAGGCCTGCAACGACAACAACCTCGAATTCACGGTGGCCGGATCCGCCGAGCAGGTCCCGATGCAGCTGCGTTCGCATGTGGCATGGATCCTGCGCGAAGCGGTCACCAATGTACTGCGCCATGCGCACGCCAGCAGGATCGTGCTGCAGCTGGAACCCGAACACGTCAGCATCGAAGATGACGGCGACGGGCTGCAGGCCAGCACGCCCGGCCACGGGATCCGCGGAATGCAGGAGCGTGCCAAGCAGTTCGGCGCCAGCTGCACGGTGGGGGCCTCGCGGCTGGGCGGAACCAGTGTGCAGGTAGCCTTTGCGGCAGAGGGGAACGCCCGATGATCCGGATACTCATTGCCGATGACCAGCATCTGGTGCGCGGCGCGCTGGCAGCCTTGCTGAACCTCGAAGAGGACATCGAGGTCGTTGCGCAATGCGCCGACGGAGACGAAGTTGCCGCGGCGCTGGGTGCGCATCGGGCCGATATTGCATTGCTTGATGTGCAGATGCCGCGGCAGGACGGGCTGAGCACCGCGGCAGAACTGAAGGACAGCCACCCCGAGGTAAAGGTGCTGATCCTGACCACCTTTGACCGTCCCGGGTACTTCCGCCAGGCTTTCGAAGCCGGAGCGCACGGTTTCCTGGTCAAGGATTCTCCGCCTGCCGAGCTGATTGCCGCCATCCGCAGGGTCTATTGCGGGGACAAGGTGGTGGATCCGCAGCGTGCGATGCTCAGCGTTGAGAGCCGCAGCAACCCGCTGACCGGGCGCGAACGCGAGATCCTGGCCTTGGCCGCGTCCGGTGCGCCAGTCTCGCAGATCGCCTCGACGGTGCACCTGTCGGTGGGCACCGTGCGCAACCACCTGTCCAATGCGATCGGCAAGACCAGCACGGCCAACCGCATCGAGGCCGCGCGCTACGCCAGGGAGATGGGCTGGATCTAGCGCATCACGAAGTGCATGATCATGCCGATGACCCAGATGGAAGACGCCAGCAGCACGCAGCCGAATTCCACCACGATGCCCAAGCCCATGGCCTTCAGCGCAGCCCAGGATGAGCCGAACGCGCCGGAGACCTCGCGGCGGCGCACGCTTTCACCGGCGAACAGGCCCACCGCGAAGCCGATGAACATACCGACAACCGGGATGATGAACGCGCCGGCAATGGCGCCGACGACCGCGAAGAGAATGGATCCCTTGGGGATCTGATGCTCCTTGAGCTTCTTGCCGGTCAGGATTGCTGAGGCCGACCAGCCCAGCAGGGCAATCGCCATGCCCAGTCCGGCCGCCCACCAGGAGGCGCCGGATCCCAGCAGCCAGCCCCAGGCCAGGAGCGTGCCGATGGTCAGCAAGGACCCGGGCAGCACCGGGAAAATAGTGCCCAACGCCGAGACGACGAGCAGCAGCCCGGCGATGATGGTGTAAATAATCTGTGCATCCACACGCCCAGTTTCGCACACGTTTCCATCGGCCCGGAGGCAAGCGGAGCGTGGAGAGGTTCCGCAGGCTGGCCGATTCGCGATAGATTGCCTAGGACGCATGATGAATCGGGGAGGATCCTGATGGGCAAGGACAATAATGCACGGGTCGGCGTAGGGATTGCCGGGTCCACCGCCGTGGTGCGGCTGGAGAATCCGGGCCAGTTCAATGCGCTCACCAAGGACATGTGCCTGCAGCTGGTGGGTGCCTTTGCCGGTCTGGCGACCAATGACGAGGTCGCTTCCATTGTGGTGCGCGGCGCCGGAAGGAACTTTTGCGCCGGGATTGCCATCGATGAAATGGACCAGGTGCTCTTCGACCGGGATGAGGACGGGGAGCTGATCAACCACTTCGATCTGCTCGACAAGATCATCGTGGGCTGTCCGAAGCCGACCATTGCGGTGGTGGAAGGCAATTGCTTCGGCGGTGCCTGGCAGCTGGCTTCGGCCTGCGACATCCAGCTGGCCTCGGACAATGTGCGCATCGCGATCACCCCGGCAAGAATCGGCTTGGTGTTCCCGCGCCCGGGCATCGAGCGGCTGGTGCATGCCCTGGGGGAGCACCGGGCCAAGTACCTGCTGCTCTCCGGAGCGGAGGTGTCCATTGCCGAAGCCGAACGCTGGGGCATGTTCACCAAGGTGGTTTCCCATGGGCAGCTCGAAGAGCAGCTGGACGCCTTGCTGGGCCAGCTGGCGGCGAACTCGCCGTATTCCATTGCGCGCACCAAGGAAGCGATCAACCTGGTGAGCGCTGGGGAAGCCACCGACAGCTGGTGGGAAACGCTGTGGGAAGAGAACGGGGCGAACGCGGACCTGGCCGAAGGCAGATCCGCGTTCCTGGCACGCCGTACCCCGGACTACAGCGGGCTGCGCAAATAGGGTCCGCTAGCGCTGCTCGGCGGTGAACTGGGCGACCAGTTCGCGCTTGAGAATTTTCCCGCTGGGACCGAGCGGGAACTCGGTGACGATCTCGATCAGCCGCGGGTACTTGTACGCGGCCATCTGCTCGCTGGCCCACGCCACCAGATCCTGCGCGCCCAGTGTGGAGCCAGCCTCCAGGGTCACCGAAGCGGCGATCTCCTGCCCGTGGGTTTCATGCGGCACCCCGTACACGGCGGCGTTGGAAATCTCCGGGTGGGACACCAGGACCTCCTCGATTTCGCGCGGGTACACGTTGTAGCCGTTGCGCAGGATCATGTCCTTGGTACGGTCCAGGATGCGCAGGTAGCCATCCTCGTCCTTCGTGCCCAGGTCCCCGGTGCGGAACCAGCCATCGACCACCGCTTCGGCCGTGGCCTCGGGCCGGTTCAGGTAGCCGGAGAACAGGTTATGCCCGCGGACCACCAGTTCGCCCAGCTCGCCGCGCGGCAGCAGCTGGATCTTCTCCGGGCTGGCCGGGTCCGCGATTTCCACATCCACTCCCCAGACCGGGGTGCCGACGGTGCCGGGCCGCGGTTCGACGCCCACATGGTTGAAGCAGGCCACCGGAGAGGTCTCGGTCAGCCCGTAGCCTTCGTGGATCCGCGCGCCGAAGCGCTGCTCGAAGGCGGTCAGGATGGATACCGGAAGCGACGCTCCGCCGGAAATGGCGTAGCGCAGCTTCTGGGGCGTCTCCGTGCGGTGCTTGCCCGCTTCGAGCAGGGCCACATACATGGTCGGCACCCCGAAGAAGACATCGATGCCCGCGTCCAGCAGCAGCTCCAGGGCGCCTTCGGCGGTGAACTTGGGCAGCAGCATCAACTCGGCACCCACCCGCAGCCCGGTATTGAGCACGCAGGTCTGGCCGAAGGTGTGGAAGAGCGGCAGCCCGCCGAAGAGCTTGTCGCCGCGGCGCAAGTCCATGGTGTTCAGCAGCGTGGTGTGGGTCTGCTCAATCAAGGCAAGGTGCGTGCCCAGCGCACCCTTGGGCTTGCCGGTGGTGCCCGAGGTATACAGGATCGTGGCCAGGTCCTCCGGGCGCCGCGGCAGGTAGGTGGCAATCGGCGAAGCCTGCCGGGCCAGGTCTTCGAGCCGGTCGGTGCCCGAGTCTTCCGGCGCCAGCACGCTGAGCACCGGGACGCCTGAAGCGGTGGCTCCGGCCGCGCCCTCGGCGAGCAGCGGCGCGGCGCAGATCATCAGCTTGGCCTCGGAGTCCTCCAGGATGTATGAGATTTCGCGGGCCTTGAGCAGTGCGTGCACCGGCACCACCACGGCGCCCAGGGCCAGGACCGCGTAGTAGGCGCGGGCGAAGTCCGCGACATTGGGGATGAGCAGCGCCACCCGGTCCCCGGCAGTGATGCCCTGGGCCTGCAATGCTCCGGCGTATTCTCGCGTCTGGTCCCACAGCTGCGCATAGGTGGTGCTGTGGCCATCGACAGTGATGGCGTTCAGCTCGCCGTAGCGGGCGGCCCCTTCTGCGAGGATGGCTGCCACTGAAACTGTGAGATTGGATGCGGGAACGCTCATGGTGAACTCCTCGGGTGAACCAACGGTGCTATGTGTGCTGTATCACATTAAAGCATAATGAAACTGCGGTTCATTGCAAGGTATTCAGTTCCGTAATATCTCGGTTGGCGGCAAATTTTCCGTTGCTGATCTGGATGAAAAGGACATAGACTCAGGCCAAGCGAGCTGGATGAATTGTGGAATGGGGAAGCGATGCCGGCACCAAGGGATCCACGAGCCGAACCCTGCTGGGTCGATCTGCTCACCAGCGACATGGAAAGCTCCGCCCAGTTCTACGCGCAGCTATTCGGATGGGAAATGCGCCGAGACGCGCCAGACGCGGATGAAGGATATGCCGAGGTCTACCTCAACGGGTCGATGGTCACCGACTTCATTGCCAATGACCCGGACTCCGAGGTTCCGGACTGCTGGACCACCTATCTGAATGTCACCGATGTGCACGCCGCCGCCTACGCCACCAAGCTGCACGGCGGCAAGGTCTATCTCAAGCCCATCGAGGTTCCCGGACAGGGCACCATGGCCATCATCGGGGATCCAGCCGGCACCGGCGTGGGACTCTTCCAGGCCTTCACGCCAGCAGACGCTGTCCCCAGCCGAGTACCCGGTACGCGCGTCTGGAACGAGCTGCATACCAAGCATTTCGAGCCGGTGGCCCGCTTCTACCGTGAAGCGTTGGGATGGTGCCTGTCCCCGGTCTCGGACACGGACGAGTTCCGCTACCACACCTACGGCCAAGGACCGGAGGCGGTGGCGGGCATTTTCGACATCTCTGGCTATCCGGACTCCAAGTCCGGCTGGCGCGCCTACTTCGCGGTGGCGGACACCGATGAAACCGTGGCGCTCGCCGAGAAGCTCGGCGGCACGGTCATCCATGAACCCCATGACTCCTACTTCGGCCGCATGGCAGTGCTCGGCGACGTCACCGGAGCCGAATTCGCGGTCATCTGCCCGCCGAAAAGCTAGCTGGAAGCGGCTAGCTTCCGGTTGCCTCGCGTTTCCAAAAGTAAGGGGTCGTGGTGGAAACCTTCACCAGGCCCTGGCGCTCAAGAATCGGGCGGGAATATTCGGTGCTGTCGCTGTGCACGTACTTGCGGCCCATGGCGATCGCGCTGCGTGCCCGGGCATCGACCAGGGCCCGGTAGACACCGCGTCCGCGGTATTCGGGCAGCACGCCGCCTCCCCAGAGGCCTGCGAATTCGGTGCCGGCCACCGGCTCCAAGCGGCCCGCACCCGCCATCCGCCCCTCCAGCCAGGCGACCCACAGTTCCATGCCGTCATTGCGAGCCATGCGTGAAATCAGGGCGTGGGCGGTGGCGGGATCGTAGGGTTCGCCGAAGGCCTGGTCGACCATGCGGCACATTTCCTCAACTTCTTCTGCAGCGCTCACGCGCCGCAATTCCAGCCCAGCCGGACCGGGGTCGCCACTGGGCAATGCCTGCAGCGGCCCGATCATGATTGATTCGCTCTCCTCGGCATTGAATCCCAATGCTTGCAAGCGCTCGGGCAGACCGGGTGCATGGTCGTGTCCCCGGGTCTTGAATTCCACCTTGGTGATCTGCGGCTGCGCCGCGAAATGCTCCAGTGCTGCTCCAGCCAGCTGGGCCAAGGCCTGCGGTTCATTGCCGTTGAAATGCGGATAGGTGATGAAGCCGCGCCCCTTGGCGTAGGTGGCCAGGCGCAGCGGACCGAGCCGGGTGATGGACTGGGCGCCCGGAGTCTCGGCATCGGTGCGCAGCTGCTCGTCGTAGAGCCTGAGGAGGCGGTCGCGATCGGTATCCATCTGCATAGTTTACGGCCGCTGCCCCTCCACTTTGCCTCCTCTGGCCAACGGTGCCACTGGTGGGGAGGAAAGCAACAGTCGGGCCCATGACATGTTTCGCAAGTCGAGCTCCTCCGAGCAACCAAGGATCTGGAGCTTGACGGCGAAGGCCGCCGGCACCGGAGAACCGGATGCACGGCGGCCTTGGGTCGTTACAGCGCTGGCTGCTTCGCGAAATGCGGCACGACTTCGTTGATGAACAGCTGCAGCGAGCGCTTCTTCTCCTCATGGCTCAGTGCATTGTCGCTCCAGAAGCTGTATTCGCTGACGCCCAGCTCCTCATAGTGGCGAAGACGCTCGATAACCACGTCCGGAGTGCCGATCATCGCGGTGCGATGCAGGGACTCGGGCGTGAATTCCTCGCGTCCGGCGAACTTCTCCTCGGGGCTCGGATCGATGAAACCGTTGACCGGATCCACCTTGTTGCCGAAGACAGCATCGAAGGTGCGGTAGAACTTGTTGATGCCTTCGGCCGCCGTGCGCCAGGCCTCCGGCTCGTCGGCGGAGTGCAGGTACGTGTGGCGAAGCACCATGATGTCGGGGCGCTGCTGCACCTCGGGGTGGGCTGCGATGGCCGTCTCGTACTTCTCGACCAATGACTCGACTTCTTCGTCGCCCTTCATCAGCGGGGTCACCATGACATGGCACCCGTTGGCCACAGCGTAGTCGTGCGACTCGGGGCTGCGGGCCGCAACCCAGACCGGGATCTGCTTCTGCGCGGGCTTCGGGACCGAGGTGGAGGTCGGGAACTGCCAGACCTCACCGTCGTGGGCGTAGTCTCCCTCCCACAGCTTCTTGACTGCCGGGATGAGTTCCTGCATGGAGGCTCCGCCGTCAGTGGCCTTCATGCCATCGGTCATGCGATCGAACTCGAACTGGTAGGCTCCGCGTGCCACGCCCAGTTCGGCACGGCCATTGCTGATGACGTCGAGCAGCGCGAGTTCGCCGGCTGCACGGATCGGGTTCCAGAAGGGAGCGATGATGGTGCCGGCTCCGAGCCGGATGGTGGAGGTTCGGGCAGCCAGGTATGCCAGCTGCGGGATCGGGTTCGGCGAGACGGTGTACTCCATGGAGTGGTGCTCGCCGATCCAGACGGTGGAGAAGCCGCCGGCTTCGGCTATTTGCGTCAGCTCGACGAGATTCTCGAAATGCTGTGCGTGGCTGATCGAGTCGTCATAGCGTTCCATGTGGATGAACAGTGAAAAGCGCATGCCTATCCTTCTTTCGGTGCTCTGCTGCCCTTAGGCAGATGCCTGGCTGTTATTGCGTTCGGCGATGGTTTGGTTGGTTCGGGACCAGTGTTCGTGCTCGATTTCCCGCACGATGACCGTGATGTTCTCTGGTGCGGCATCCACGGTGTTTTCGGCCGCTTGGTGCAGTGCGGAGATCAAGGCGCGCAATTGCTGCGGGCTGCGGCCCTTGGCGATGGAAACATCAATCAATGGCATGGGAGCCCCTCCCTTATCCGCGCATCACAAACGGATCCGCGACGGGGGATTCGTCGGTGTTGATCCATACGCTCTTGAGACGGGTGTATTCGTTCATGGATTCGATGCCGTGCTCGATGCCGACGCCCGAGTTCTTGAATCCCTGGCGCGGGGACATCGGGGACATCGCCCGGTAGGTGTTCACCCAGATCGTGCCGGCATCCAGCTTGCGGGCCATGCGGTGGGCGCGGGCCAGGTTCTGCGTCCATACGCCAGCGGCCAGCCCGTAGTCGGTGTCGTTGGCCATCGACAGCAGTTCGTCTTCGTGCTCGAAAGGCATGATCGCTGCCACCGGACCGAAGATCTCCTCGCGGACCACGCGCATGTCGTTATTCACGTCGGTGAGCACGGTGGGGGAGAAATAGTAGCCCGGAAGATCCAAGCCTTCGGGGCGGGCACCGCCGGCCAGCACCTTGGCACCCTCGTCTGCGCCGATCTTCACGTAGGAAGCGACCTTCTCCAGCTGGTCGGCGAAGGCCAGCGGGCCCAGCTCGGTGGAATCCGCCAGCGGGTCGCCGATGACGATGGACTTGGCACGTTCGGTGACACGTTCCAGCAGCTCGTCGTAGACCGATTTGTGGGCGAACACCCGGCTGCCGGCAATGCAGGTTTGGCCGGCCGCGGCGTAGATGCCTGCCACCACGCCCATGGCCGCGTTGGCGACGTTGGCATCGTCGAAGACGATATTCGGGCTCTTCCCGCCCAGTTCCAGTGTGCAGCCGATGAAGCGGCTGGCCGCCTGGGCGGCGATCGAGGAGCCGGTGGCAGTGGAACCGGTGAAGGAGATCTTGGCCAGCAGCGGGTGGGCCACCAGTGCGGCTCCAGCCTCGGCCCCGAAACCGGTGACCACGTTGATGACGCCCGGAGGGAATCCGGCCTGGTCGGCCAGCTCGGCCAGCAGCAGCACCGTGCGCGAGGTGTATTCGCTGGGCTTGATCACCACGGTGTTGCCGGCGGCCAGTGCCGGGGCGATCTTGGATGTGGTCAGGGTCAGCGGCGAGTTCCACGGGGTGATTGCGCCAACCACGCCCAGCGCCTCGCGCTGGGTGTAGTTCAGGATCGCCGGGTTCATGCTCGGGATCTGGGAGCCCTGAACCTTGTCCGCCAGCCCGGCATAGTAGTAGAGGTACTCGGGCAGCGTGGCCAGCTGGCCGCGCATTTCGCGCAGCAGCTTGCCGTTGTCCAGGGATTCGTAGCGGGCCAGCTTCTCGGCATTCTCGCCGATCAGATCGCCCAACCGGCGTAGCAGGTGTCCGCGGGCGGTGGCGCTCAAGGTGCTCCACGATGGGGCGGTGAAGGCCTTATGGGCGGCCGTGACAGCACGGTCCACATCTTCGGCATTGCCGCGGGCGGCCTCGTAGAGCTCGTCGAGAGTCGCCGGGTTGGTGCTGGTGAAGAAACGATCTTCGCTGGGAGCGACGTGCTCGCCGTTGATGAAATGCATGTAACGCTCGCTCATGCCTGTTTCCCTTCGTTATCGCTGAAAAAACTGTTCAATTCCGCGGCCAAGGCCCGCGGATTCTCCACCGGGAGCATGTGCCGTGCTCCGGGGATGATGCGCAGCCGCCCCTGCGGTACGGCGGCAACCAGCCGGCGGGACATCTGCGGGGTCGAGCCGGGATCCAGCTCGCCGGTGATAGCCAGCGTCGGCTGCTTGATCGCCCCGAGCTCGCCGGCAATCTCCCGGTCGCCCCGGGCGAAGACCGCGTAGGCGTGCAGATAGGATTCGAGATCGTTGCCGGCCATGGTTTGCCGCGTAGCTTCGATGAACTCCGGATCCACGGTGGTGGACGAGGCCGGGAACCACCGTTCGATGGCCCGGTCCACTCCCTGGGAGAAGTTCGTGCCGGCGGTAGCCAGGCGTTCCTCCACTGCGGCGGACTCTTCGCTGCTGCGCTGGCATACGGAGTTCACCGCGGACAAGGTCAGCACGCGCTCGGGAGCGAAGCGCGCAAGGTGCTGGGCAACCAGCGCCCCGAGGGAGAATCCAACCAGGTGCACCGGCTCCCGGGATTCGATCCGTTCGAGCACATCGGAGGCCAGGCTCGCCAGGCTCTGCTCGCTGCGCAAGGGCGGGCGCAAACCATGCCCTGGCAGATCCAGTGCCACCGATTCGCGTCCCAGCTGCTCGCGCAGGGGCTTCCACATGGTCCGGTCCAATCCGACTCCATGCAGGAGGACAACCATTGGCTGCTTGGTGCTTGTCATGCGTGCTTCGCTCCGTTCCGGCTGATGCGTCCTGCTACTGTTCGGTGGACAGCGGGGCCAGGCGTTCCTGCGGCCGGCCGCGGGTCGCACCAGCCAAGGCGATCAGGATTTCGCCGGCATGCGGAGCATCGGCGATCCTGGCCTCGACGCTCTGGTGGTGCGAACGGATCGTGGCATCGGTGAAATGCTTGAGCGGGATGTCGAACTGCACTCCGGCCGGTCCGCGCTTTTCCACGGCCGGCAGCAAGGTGGTGGCGTTGGCCGCATCGCGGAAGTGGTTGCCGAATTTCAGGGTGTGGATCAGGGCCGAGCCATGTTCGATTTCCCCGTCCAGGCCCACGATGGCTGCTTTGCCGTAGGCTTCCAGCGGGGCGCCCAGCGCTTCGATTACGCGGGGTGCCAGCAGGGCGCCCAAATCCGAGGCCACCTTGTCGATGCCCTCGGTCAGGTCTTCCACGAAGCCCTGGCCTGCCCAGGGGTTGTCGAACACAGCGGCCACAATGACCACCTTGGCCGCCGGCTCGACTGGACGGCCGCCTTCGGAAGCGGTTTCCTCGACGATGGTGACAAGCTTGCGGTAGTTCATAGTTGGATTCCCTTCAGGATTTCGGAGGTGATGACTTGGTCGGTGGTGCGGTCGCCGATGCGGGCGTGCGGACGCGGTCCGGTGGATGCCGCGGCGATCACGGCGATCTCCCCGGCATGCGGGGCGTCGGGCAAGGACAGCTCCAGGGTCTGGTAGTGGGTTCGGGTGGCCGCTGCGGTCTTGTGCCACATCGGTACGCGCAGCGACTCACCGGGAACGCCTCGGCCGTCGACAAAGCAGATGATCGAGGTGCCACCGAGAGCTTCGCGCAGCAGGTTGCCGAAGAAAGGAGTGTGGATCAGCGCGCCGGCGTGCTCCAGTTCCCCATCGCTGCCCACCAAAGCGGCCTTGCCGAAAGCTTCGACCTTCTCGGCTCCGCCCAAGGCTTGGAGCAGGCGATCCGAGAGCAGCTTGGCCAGCAAAGGAGCGATGGCTTCGGTCCGCTCGGACAAGTCCTGCGACGTTCCGGTGCCCAGCCATGGATTAGGGATGACAGCGGTGGCCGTCGCACGGGTGATGGCGCCCAGCTCGCGGTGGGGAAGTTCTTCCACCGTGCACGAGATCTTGCGCAAGCCGATGGCCCGGGCCAAGTCCTCGTAGGCATCGAGCGTTGATCTGTTGCTCAAATCGATGAGCTGGGACGGCTGGGCCAGTGGAGAATTCATCTGGTTATTCCTTTGCAAGGCTATTGTGGGGCTAACCCGGTTGTTCTTCGTCTTCTTCTTTCATCGCTGCCAGGGCAGCCGACTGGCTTGATGCTGCAACATGCCTGCGCATCACGAGTTCTGCGGCCAATGGATCCTTGGAGCTGATGGCGTCGATGATTGCCTGATGCTCGTCCTTCGAATTCTGCAAGCGCCCGGGCAAGCTCAGCGTCTGCGAAACAATGCGATGGTAGGCCAGCTGGTTCATCAGCAGGTCATAGTGCTCGGATAGCTTCCTGTTGTCGGCTCCGGCTACCAAGGTGCTGTGGAATTCATGGACCAATTGCGAATAGAGTTCGGCGTCGCCGCGTTCGACGGCCTGCTGGCTGCGTGCAACGTTTTCCTTGAGCTGGTCCAGTTCAGGTACGGCCCCGCGCCTGGCCAGCAAGCCAGCGGCCAATCCCTCAAAGGCTTCCTTGAGCGAAAACATCTCGTGGATTTCGCGCTGGGTAGGCTTCCTGACGAAAGTTCCGACCCGCGCTCGCACCTCAACCAAGCCCTCGCGCTCCAGCTGCTTCAAAGCTTCCCGGATCGGAGTGCGGCTGACCTCGAAATCTTGCGCGAGGGCAGTCTCCGCCAATAGGTCCCCAGGTTGGACAACTCCGGTGACGATCATCTGACGGAGCCTGCCGAGCAGCGGCGTCTCCGGGTTGCTTCTGGCTTTTGATTCCACGATTGAACTCTCTTGCATACAAGAACTCTATCCATAGATTCCCTTGTATGCAACAGAAACTTAGTCGATCGGCATGAAATCGCTAAATTAAAGAGAATTTTTTGAAATGTGTTGACTCCATCACAACCTTTGCTAGCATTTCTTGCATGCAACAAATTGTAAATTCACTCCAGCCTGTCAAGGAATCGCTCGTCAATGCTTGGGAAGCGGCTTGGGACCGAGGGCAGGTCGAAGCCCTGGACGAGATCTTCCACGCGGACTTCCGGAGAATCAGCAAGAAATCCAAGAACGTCGCCACCATTGGCGAACTGAAGCAGGAGATCCTGTCCGTTCGGGATGCTTTCCCGGATCTGGTGACAAGAATCGACCACCTGCTCGTTGATGAGCAGGAGCAGTCCATCGCGATTTTCTGGCACACCACCGGGACCTTCATCAACGATCTGCAGGGAGTGCCGGCTACTGGCAACACCGTGGAAACCCGTGGTTCCAACCTGATGAAGATCCAGGATGGAAAGATCATCTCCGAGCAGGTGACGTGGGACCAGAGCGAGCTGCTGGAAGATGTGGGAGTCCCTTCGCTCAAGTCCGCATTCGAACCTGCCGGCGAAGGCGTGGTCGTGGATGATTTGAGCGGGGTGCCGAACCTCGACGCACTCAAGGGATTCAACCGCCAGTTCGTTACCGGCGTGACCGTCGTGACCACCATGGACGAGCAGGGCAAGCCCCGCGGGCTTGCCGCGAATTCCTACGTGTCCGTTTCGCTGGAGCCGCCGCTGGTGCTCGTTTGCGTGCAGAAGACCACCAGCACCTATGCGTAGATGTTCAAATCCACCCATCTGGGCATCAACATCATGAGCAACGGACAGCGCGACACCGTGGGCACGTTCGCAGCCAAGGGCGATGACAAGTTCGCCAACCTCGAATGGCACCAAGGCCCGAACGGCAGCCCGCTGATCGACGGTTCGGCCGCGTCCATCGAAGCCGAAATCAAGGAGCGCTTCCAGGCCAAGACCCATACCGTATTCATCGCCAAGGTCAAGCATTCCGAGGTCGCCCAGCTTGAGCCGATGGTCTACAAAGCCGGCCGGTTCTACGACGGCGCCGAATTGACCGCGCTGTAGCCCGGCGCTGGCAGAATCCTCCAAGACAACGAAGTGTGAGAGCCATGAAAACCGAAACCAACGAAATGCAGGGCAACGGGCCACGCGGAGGGCCTACGCTCACCGGCGGCAAATTGCGCCGGGCTGCGGACAAGAACGAAGCGAAACAGGTCTACAAGCAGCTCCAGCGCCCAGGCAGCGTCCTCTTCCTTTCGCTGGCCCTGGTCGTGGTCTTCGTGCTGTGGGCGGCTTTTGCACCGGAGCGGCTCAATGCACTGATGTCCGGGGCGTCCAGCTGGTCGGCGCAGTACATTGGCTGGAGCTACCTGCTGGTTACTCTCGGCTGCATCGTGCTGATGCTGTTCCTGGCCTTTTCGCGCTACGGGGGCATCAGGCTGGGCAAGGACGCGGACCGGCCTGAATTCTCCACTTGGGCATGGATCGCGATGATCCTCGGTGCTGTGATGGGCATCGGGCTGATCAGCTATGGGGCTGCTGAGCCGATGAGCCACTTCATGGTGCCGCCGCATGGCCGGGCCGAGCCGGAAACCATGGATGCCGCAGTTCTGGCCTTGCAATTCTCATACTTCGACTGGGGACCAAATGCCTGGGCGCTGTTCGGCGTATTTGGCCTGGCCATTGCCTATTCGACACACCGCCGGGGCAATTCGGGCCTCGTCTCGGTGATGCTCAGGCCTATCCTCGGAAAGTCGATGGACGGATGGTTGGGGAAAATCATTGACGTGTTCACCGTGCTTGCGACGCTCTTCGGCACGACCACTTCCCTGGGGTTGGGTGCTTCGCAGATCGCCGAGGGGCTGAACAGCCTGATCGGGATTCCCACGGATTTGTTCGTCAAGATCGTGATCATCGCCGGCGTGACCATCGTCTTCACCCTCTCGGCGCTCTCCGGCGTGGGCAAAGGCATCAAATGGCTCAGCCAGGGCACGATGATCGGTGCCGCCGCTATTGGCGTCTTCGTCCTGGTATCCGGCCCCACCGGATTCATCTCCAACATCTATTTCCGTTCCATGGGGCAGTTCCTGGGCGAATTCCCGGCCGTGGCGCTGTTGACGCCCTCGGGAGCGGAGGACTTGCAGTGGATGCAATGGTGGACCTACTTCATGATGGCCTGGTGGCTGAGCTGGGGTGCTTTCGTCGGCATCTTCTTGGCGCGCATCTCAAAGGGCCGGACCATCCGTGAGTTCGTTTTTGCGGTCATGGGTGTCCCGTCGCTGGTCTTCAGCGTCTGGTTCAGCATCTTCGGCGGCACCTCGATCCACCAGGAGATGAACGGCAGCTCCGGCATCGGCCAGGCGACGCTGGAGGACACCAACAGCACTTTCTTCGCCATGCTGGCCGAGTTGCCGATACCAGAAGTGACCTCTGCCTTCACGGTAATCCTCGTGGTGCTGTTCTTCATCACCGGTGCTGATTCCAATACCTATGTGCTGGGCACGCTGACCTCCGGCGGAAACATGTACCCCAAGCGCCCGGTCCTGGTGGTCTGGGGACTGCTCACCGGCGTCTGCGCGATCGTGCTGCTGCTCGTGGGTGGGCTCGAAGCGCTTCAACAGGCGGCCATCCTCTCCGCGGTGCCGTTCACAGCGATTGTGACGCTGCTGGGGATGTCGCTGATGAAGGAGTTGCGCTGCGACACGCGCCTGCCGGCACCTTTGCTGGAAGCCGCAGCGCCAATTCGCAGCAGCAACGCAGCAGACTAGGCGGCACAGTGGCGTGCAGCCCCGGTTGAGCCTTGGAGGTGGCCGTAATCAGTCACGGTGGCTGGCATAGCCGGGGTCCGCAAACGTAGAGTGTGCTCAAGCAGCAAGCGGTACCAGCCGCACGAAGTAGCACAAGGAGCGTTTAATGGGCCGCAAGATCGCGCGCCGCCGCATCGTCAGGGCAACGCTTGAGGGCTCGCGCGTCCGCGAGGAGAAGCTGGCCGGCGAAGAGCCGTTGGAGATCCGCTTCGGCCACACCGCCTACACCACCTCCATGCGCACGCCGGGCGACGACTTCGACATGGTCACCGGCTTCTTGGTGGGCGAAGGTGTCATTTCGGCCCCCGAGCATCTGGTTTCCCTGCGCTACTGCGCCGGCACCGACGAAGCGGGCAACCAGACCTATAACGTCATCGAGGTGCAGCTGGGCCCGGGTGCGAAGCATCCCGATCTGTTGGCCGCCCGCAACGTGGTCACGAGTTCGGCCTGCGGGATCTGCGGCACCAACTCCATCGACGAGGTGCGCAAGAATGCGGCCTTCCCGCCCGACCCGGACGCCGGGCAGGTGGAGCTGGAAACCCTGCTGGGCCTGCCCGATACCCTGCGCGAATCGCAGCAGCTGTTCTCCGCCACCGGGGGTGTTCACGCGGCCGGGTTGTTCTCCGCCACCGGGGAGCTGCTGATCCTGCGCGAGGACGTCGGGCGTCACAATGCCGTGGACAAGGTCATCGGGGCTGCTCTGCGCGAGGGGTTGCTGCCGCTGGGGGACACCATACTGCAGGTATCCGGACGCGCCTCCTTCGAGCTGGTGCAGAAAGCCGCGATGGCCGGAATCCCGGTCCTGGCGGCGGTCAGCGCGCCCTCGTCGCTGGCTGCGGATTTGGCCGAGGAATCGGGCCTGACGCTCGCTGCATTCTCCCGCGGACGCAGCGTGAACATTTATACACATGCGCATCGGGTGATCACAGCGTAGCCTTGTAATATGTGAGCTGGATATCAGTCCCGCCCGCGCCACCAACCAGGAGGGTCTCATGCATCGCTCGGCACCCAAGAAAGACATCAATGAAGATGATCTGAAGGTCAGCGAACCAAAGCACGCCGCCGCCGGCCTGAAAGCCGTGATGGTATCGATGGAGCGCGGCTTCGCCGAAGCCGGCCCGTCGCGCACCCTGCGCTCGATGCTGCGCGTCAACCAGCACGACGGCTTCGACTGCCCGGGCTGCGCCTGGCCCGAATCCATCACCGGCAAGCGCAAGCCCGCCGAATTCTGCGAGAACGGCGCCAAGGCCATCGCCGAGGAAGCCAGCGCCCGCACCGTCACCCCGGAATGGTTCGCGCAGCACTCCATCGAGGACTTGCGCGATAAGACCGAATACTGGCTGGGCTCGCAGGGCCGGATCACCACCCCGATGATCATCCGCGAAGGGGACACCCACTACTCGCCGATCAGCTGGGCCGAGGCCTTCTCGACCATTGGCGCGCACGTCAATGCGACCACCCCGGACAAGTGCGTGTTCTACACCTCCGGGCGCACCGCGAACGAGACCGCGTTCATGTACCAGCTGCTGGCCCGCAGCCTGGGCACCAACAACCTGCCCGACTGCTCGAACATGTGCCACGAGTCCTCCGGAACGGCGCTGAACCCGACCATCGGCATCGGCAAGGGCACCGTGTCGCTGGAAGACTTCGAGCATACGGATCTGATCTTCGTGGTGGGGCAGAACCCCGGCACCAACCACCCGCGCATGCTCTCCGCGCTGGCCGACGCGCGGAAGCGCGGCGCCCGCGTGGTCGCGGTGAACCCGCTGCCGGAAGCCGGCTTCTTCGGCTTCAAGGACCCGCAGACCGTGGGCGGCATGCTGGGCAAGGCGGACCCGATTTCCAGCGACTTCCTGCAGATCAAGGTCGGCGGCGACCTGGCCCTGTTCCAGGCCTTCGGCCACCTGCTGCTGGAAGAAGAGAAGAAGCACCCGGGCACGGTGGTGGACCACGAGTTCATCGCCGCGGTGACCGACGGCTTCGAAGCCTACAAGGACGCGCGCGCCACCTTGGACTGGGACGCCACGGAAAAGGCCACCGGCCTGACCCGCACCCAGATCATCGAGATCGCAATGCTGTTGGCCAAGTCCAAGGCCACCATCATCTGCTGGGCGCTGGGGTTGACCCAGCAGCCGCACTCGGTGCCGACGCTGAAGGAAATCATCAACCTGCTGCTGCTCCAGGGCAACTTCGGCAAGCCCGGCGCCGGTGCCTGCCCGGTGCGCGGACACTCCAATGTGCAGGGCGACCGCACCATGGGCATCTGGGAGAAGCCCACCGAGCAGCTGCTCGCCGCGCTGGATGCCGAATTCGGCATCGAATCCCCGCGCGCCCACGGCTACGATTCCACCGAAGCGCTGCACGCCTTCGAAAAGGACGAGGTGGATGTGTTCGTGTCCATGGGCGGCAACTTCGCCCTGGCCAACTCGGACACCGAAGCCCTGGAAGCTGGCATGCAGCGCGCCAAGCTGACAGTGCACATCTCCACCAAGCCCAACCGCTCGCATGTGGTGCACGGCAAGACCTCGCTGATCCTGCCCACCCTGGGCCGCACCGACAAGGACGACAAGCACCCTTCAGGCGCGCAGTTCCTCTCCGTGGAGGACTCCATGTCGGTGATCAAGTCCACCCGGGGCCGGCTCACCCCGGTCTCCGACCACCTGCTGGCCGAACCCGTGATCGTCGCGCGCATGGCGCAGGCCATCCTGGGCGACAACCACCCGGTGAACTGGCGGGCCATGGCCGAGGACTACGACGTGATCCGCGACCACATCGAGCGGGTGCTGCCCGGTTTCGAGGACTTCAACCGCCGGGTGCGCGACAAGAACGGTTTCGTGCTGCCCAATCCGCCACGGGATACCCGCTCCTTCGCCACCGACATCGGCAAGGGCCGCTTCACTGTTTCGGAATTCGAAGCCCTGGAAGCGCCCGAGGGCCACCTGATCCTGCAGACCATGCGCAGCCACGACCAGTACAACACCACGTTCTACGGGCTTGATGACCGCTACCGCGGCATCAAGGACGGCCGCCGCGTCATCCTGATCAACCCGGAGGATCTGGCCGAGACCGGATTCAGCGACCGCGACCTGGTGGACGTTATTTCCACCTTCGCCGGCACCGAGCGCCGGGCCAACCGTTTCCGCTTGGTGTCCTACCCGACGGCCAAGGGGTGCGTGGCTGCCTACTACCCGGAAGCCAACGCGCTGGTGCACCGCGATCTGGTGGCTCGCGAATCCAATACGCCGGGCTTCAAGGCGATGATGGTGCGCTTCGTCGAGCACACCCAGCAGCCGGGGCGCACGCTGGATAGCTGAACAAGAGCAACACTAAGCGCTTGACGTAAGGCACCTCGCAGCCATTCGGGCCTTGCCGGTTGTCCATCGGGCGCCCCGGTACGGGAGAATTGACGGCGGGGCGCATCCGAACGCATGGGATGCGCCATTCCGCAGTCCACCGAAGAGGAAATTCCCCATGAGTGCTGCCCCCAGCCAAGCCGCTGAGAGCATCAGACCATAAGACGAACGCCTGCCTGCCCATAAAACCGTGGCCTACGGTTTCCAGCATGTGCTGACCATGTACGGCGGCATCATCGCACCGCCGCTGGTGATGGGTGGCGCCGCGGGCATGGACACAGCCGAAATGGGTGTGCTCGTTGCCAGCTGCCTGTTCATCGGCGGCCTGGCCACCATCCTGCAAACCCTGGGCGTGCCGTTCTTCGGCGCCCAGCTGCCGCTGGTCCAGGGCACGTCCTTCTCCGGCGTGGCTACCATGATCGCCATCCTCAACGGCGGGGGAGGCATGCCGGCAGTATTCGGCGCGGTGCTTGCCTCTGGCGCCATCGGCATCATCATCGCCCCGTTCTTCGCCAAGCTGCTGCGCTTCTTCCCGCCGGTGGTCACCGGCGTGGTCATCACGATTATCGGCGTCTCGCTCTTCCCGGTCACCGCCGACTGGGCCATGGGCGGTGCCAGTGCCGGGGACTCCTACGGCTCGCTGAAGAATATCGCCCTGGCCGCTATCACCCTGCTGATCCTGCTGGCCTTGTCCAAGTCCGGCGTCCCGGCGCTTTCGCGCCTGTCGATCCTGCTGTCCATCGCGCTGGGCACGCTGGTGGCAGTGTTCCTGGGCATGGCTGATTTCTCCCAGGTGCTCACCGGCGACATCTTCGCGGTTCCCACGCCCTTCGCCTTCGGCGCACCGGTCTTCGAAATCGGTGCCATCATCTCGATGATGATCGTCATCCTGGTGACCTACACCGAAACCACCGCGGACATGCTGGCGGTGGCCGAGGTGACCGGTTCCAAGGTGGATTCGCGGCGTATCGCCAACGGCCTGCGCGCTGACATGCTCTCCTCCACCGTCGCCCCGATCTTCAACACCTTCACCCAGTCGGCCTTCGCGCAGAATGTGGGCCTGGTGGCGATTACCGGAGTGAAGAGCCGCTTCGTGGTGGCCGCCGGCGGCGGCATCCTGGTGGTCCTCGGCCTGCTGCCGATGCTCGGCCGCGTGGTCGCCTCGATCCCTTCCCCGGTGCTGGGCGGTGCCGGCGTGGTGCTGTTCGGCTCGGTGGCAGCGGCAGGCATCCGCACCTTGGCCAAGGCCAAGGACGACAACATGAACATGCTGATCATCGCGACTTCGCTGGCCTTCGGCTGCATCCCGATGGTCAAGCCTGATTTCTACGCCGAATTCCCTGCCTGGGTCGGCACCATCTTCCAGTCCAGCATCTCCTCGGCCACCATCATGGCCGTGCTGCTGAACATCATCTTCAATGAGCTGAACTGGGGCAAGCAGGAAACCTCGCTGCGCACCGTCTACAAGTACCAGCTGGCCGGCCTCGAAGACGGCGACCGCCTGATCGATGGGAAGCTGTACGACTCGAAGGGCCTGGAAATCCAGGTCATCTCGGAGCAGCCGGGCCACGCCGGCGACCGGCCGATGCCGCAAGGCTAGCGGCAGCGCCCATCACCAAAGGCCAAACGCCCCAGTTCAATGAACTGGGGCGTTTTGGACGTGAGTGGCTTTACTGGCTGGAGTCCTTCTGCTTGTCACCGGTCATGGTGATCGGCTGGACGCCGGAATTGGGGAAGCAGCCGATGGGGCTCTGGCCGGACTCGGCCACGATATCCAGGCATTTGGATGTCAAGGTCTCCGGGGTCAGCGAGCGTTCCAGGATCTTGTTGGCTTCGGCTTCAGCTTCGCTGGTCTGCTTGCGCTGCTGGGCCACGCGGGTCTTGGCGGTTTCCGCCTGCAGCTCGTTGATGCGGTTCTGCGTCGGCTCATCGAAATTGATGATCGGCAAGGTGACCGAGCGGATCTCGATCTGGGTCTTGACCTTGGCCTGCATCTTTTCCTGCACGGACTTCGCCAGTCCTTCCAGGTCCTGGCCGCCGCTGGCGGGTTCGCCGTATTCCAGTGGATCGTAGGTGGCCATGACCTCGTTCAGCGCGGCACGGAAGTTGCGGTCGACCAAATTGGACTGGATGCCCTCGAAGGTGCGGTAATCCAGGAAAACATCCATGGCATCATCGGTCTTCAGCTGCCACTGGATGGACGCATCCACATCGGCGCGGCCGTTGTTGCCCAGCCGGACCGGGATGGCACTGTCGGCTGAGTAGACATCGTTCTGCACCGACCCATCCAGCTTTTCGACCTTTTCCCATGGCCACTTCAGATGGAAGCCGTTGCTCACCACGGAGGTCGGCCTGCCCAGCGCGACCTTCACGCCGACGGTGCGTGGCTGCACGATGGTGGTGGACATGATGGCCAGCACGATCAGTGACACGATGAAAACGGTGATTCCGGTGAAGCGGGTGGCGGCACGATTCTTGTTTTCCGGTTTCATGGCATTTCCGGCAAGCAAGACAAGCAATCCTGCGATGGCGCAAAGGACGGTAATGATGGTGGGGAACATGATCTCCTCGATGACGTGATGGTATTCAATATTCTATCGTTTAGATAATTGAGAACCGTTTTGGACACGGCAACGCGGCGAAGGAGATTTTGCCATCCCCAGGAAAACAGGTTGCGGGAACTAGAATCGTAGACATGCAACAACGAGAACTTGGACGTACCCACCGCAACGTATCGGCCATTGGCCTGGGCACCTGGCAGCTTGGCGCCGACTGGGGCTCGGTGGATGAAGCCGACGCGCTGGCCGTGCTCGATGCCGCATACGAAGCCGGGGTGGACTTCTTCGACACCGCCGATGTCTACGGTGATGGCCGCAGCGAGCAGCTGATCGGCACCTGGCTGAAGGCCAATCCGGATGCGGGCGTCACCGTAGCCACCAAGATGGGCCGCCGTGTGGAGCAGCTGCCTGAGAACTACACCATGGACGCCTTCCGCGCATGGAACGACCGTTCCCGCAAGAACCTCGGCGTGGACACCCTGGACCTGGTCCAGCTGCACTGCCCGCCGACCCTGGTGTACTCGACCGATGCGATCTATGATGCCCTGGACGCCATGGTGGACGAGGGACGGATGGCCAACTATGGCGTTTCGGTGGAAACCGTGGACGAGGCGCTCACCGCGATGGCCCGCCCGAACATCGCCACCGTGCAGATCATCATTAATGCCTTCCGGCACAAGCCGCTGGAAACCGTCCTGCCGGCAGCGCGCGAGGCAGGGGTGGGCATCATCGCCCGCGTGCCGCTGGCCAGCGGACTGCTGGCCAACCGCTACACGCTGCAGACCGAGTTCGCCAAGGATGACCACCGCAACTTCAACCGCGACGGCTCCTCCTTCGACGTCGGCGAGACCTTCTCCGGCGTGGACTACGCCACCGGGCTCGAAGCCGCTAGCGAGTTCGCCAAGCTGGCTGCCGCCGAGGCGCCCGAGGCAACCAGCGCGCAGGTGGCTTTGGCCTGGCTGGCAGCCCAGGACGGGGTGAGCACCATCATCCCCGGCGCCCGCAACGCGCAGCAGGCCCGCGCCAACGCGGCAGCCGGGTCGCTGCAGATCTCCGAGGGCTTCAACGCCTCGGTCCGTGCTCTCTACGACGCCAAGCTGCGCAAGCAGATCCACCCGCGCTGGTAGCAGCGCGGGTGGGAGACAGCTCCTAGTTTCGCGGCACCCCGACCGGGATGCTGGTGCCTAGTGCCACCGGCTCGGCGGGGCGCTGCTGCCCCCGCTCGGAAACGTATTCCAGCTCGGTATCCGGTGCGGCGGTGTTCACGAAGGAACGGAAGCGCTTGAGCTTGACCGGGTCGGCCAAGGTGGCAGCCCACTCATCCTCGTAATTGGCCACGTGGGTTTCCATGGCCGCTTCCAGCTCTTCGGCCAGGCCCAGCGAATCCTCGATCACCACCTGCTTGGCGCGCTCCAGCCCGCCGTCCAGGTCCTGGAGCCAATGCGCGGTGCGCTGCAGCTTGTCCGCGGTGCGGATGTAGTACATCAGGTAGCGGTCGATGTACTTGAACAGCGTCTGCTCATCCAGGCCTCCGGCGAGCAGCTGGGCGTGCGCCGGGTTGGCGCCGCCATTGCCGCCCACATACAGGTTCCAGCCATCGGTGGTGGCAATCACGCCGATATCCTTGGCGCGGGCCTCGGCGCACTCGCGGGCGCAACCGGATACGCCCATCTTCAGCTTGTGCGGTGCGCGCAGGCCGCGGTAGCGCAGCTCCATCTCGATGCCCAGCGCGGTGGAGTCGAGCATGCCGTAACGGCACCAGGATGAACCGACGCAGGTTTTCACATTGCGCAGCGACTTGCCGTAGGCCTGGCCCGATTCGAAGCCGGCGTCCACCAGCTCACGCCAGATCTCGGGCAGCTGCTCCAGCCGGGCACCGAACATGTCGATGCGCAGGCCGCCGGTGAGCTTGGTGTACAGGCCGTACTTCTGCGCCACGGCGGCAATCACGCCCAGCTTTTCCGGGGTGATTTCCCCGCCCGGGATGCGCGGGACCACCGAGTAGGTGCCGTCCTTTTGCATATTGGCCAGCACGCGGTCGTTGGTGTCCTGGGCCCCGGCTAGTCCTGCATCCATCGGGTGCACGCTGGTCTGCGAGGAGAGGATGTTGGCGATGACCGGCTTGCAGATATCGCAACCCTTGCCGCTGCCGAAACGCTCCATCACCTCGCCGAAGGTCCGCAACCCGGCCACACGGATGGCTTCGTAGAGTTCCGGGCGGGAGAAGGAAATATGCTCGCACAGGGCGGTGGATACTTCAGCGCCGTCCTTGAGCATCTGCGCTTCCATGAGCTTCTTGAGCATGGGAACGCAGGACCCGCACTGGGTGCCAGCACGGGTGCACCCCTTCAACCCGGAAACGGTGGTCACCGGAGCCTCGCCCTCGAAACAGCCGCAACCGGAGACGGCATCGCGGATGGTTCCAGCGGTGACCGAATTGCAGGAGCACAGCACCGCATCATCGGGCAGTTCGCCTTCTGGCGCCTCGCCGCCAAGTGCGCTGAGGTAAGCGCCTGGCTCGCCGGGCAACTCCCGGCCGAGCAGCGGACGCAAGGACTGGTACGGGGTGGCATCTCCCACGAAGATGCCACCGAGCAGGGTTTTGGCGTCGGATGAGACCACGAGCTTCTGGTACAGGCCGCGCGGGGCATCCGCGTAGACCACTTCCAGCGCTCCCTCGGCACGGGCGAAGCCGTCGCCGAAGCTGGCAACGTCCACCCCGGAGAGCTTGAGCTTGGTGGCGGTATCGAAGCCCGCGAATTCGGCCTCGCCGCCGGCCAGCTGCTCTGCCACGATTTCCGCCATGGCGTTGGCCGGCGCGACCAGGCCGATGCAGAATCCCTCGTAGTTCGCGACCTCTCCAATGGCCCAGATGTGCTCGATATCCGTGGCGCAATGCGAATCGATGACCACGCCGCCGCGCGGACCCATGCCGAAGCGGGGCGCTTCGCTGCCGGAATCGTCCAGGGCCGCGTTGTAGTTGCGGATCAGCTCATCGCGGGGTCGCACGCCGATCGACACGATGACCATGTCGGCTTCGATCACGCGTTCATCTGCCATCAGCACCCCGGTAACTACCGGGCTGCCGGAGTCCTGGCTGGTCAGGATCTCCTGCGGGAAGACCCCGTTGTGGACGGTGAAACCTGTCTGCTCAATGAGCCGGCCCATGGCTTGGCCAGCACCTTCATCCAGCTGGGTACCCATCAGCCACTTGCCGCCGTCAATTACGACAGCTTCGGCGCCCAGCGCCTGGGCACCTGCGGCGGCTTCCAATCCAAGCAGCCCGCCGCCGATGGTGGCCACCACCGGGGCGCGGCCGAGCGTGGTTGAAAGCTCCTTGACCTTCTCGGCGATGGACCAGACATCTTCCAGCGTGCGATAGACGAACGTGTGCTCGTTGCCGGCGATGGGCAAGGTGGCAGCGTTGGATCCGGTGGCGAGCACCAATTCGTCATATGCGAAGCTGCGTCCATCGGCGGTGGCGACCGTGCGCTGTGTGCTGTCGATAGCCACGGCCTTGGCGTTGGTTTCCAAGGTGACATGCTCAGCTTCCCATAGCTTCGGATCGCCGAGGGTGAGATCCACCCCGGGGTTGGTCAACGCTTGGGAGAGGGCCACGCGGTCATAGGGTAGGTGGGTTTCCTCGGTCAGTACCGTGATGTGCAGATCTTGCGGTGCGCGGCTGGCCAAGGCTTCGGTGAAGCGGTGGGCCGCGGGGCCGCCGCCGATGACCAGGATGTTGCGTGCAGTGTGTGTTGTACCCATGATCTATTTCGACTTTCGCTGGGAAACGGTGAGTTTCAGGCTGATGAGACCACTGTAGAAAGCGCGTTTTGCGCGGCAATTACCCTTGTGTTTCGGCCGGCGCAATTCTCTCCACCATGGATCGACGTCCTGGTGAAGGAGCTGAAACATGAACGAATCATTTGGCCGGGAATTCGATTCAGCCAAGGAAAGGGAACAGCGGAAATCGGCGGAATGACGGGAGGATTTTCGATTCACGGCGATTGAAATTGCTGTTAGCGATGCTTTACCGACCAGCAATCGCGTTGGGCATAGGGCGAAACATGCGGATTCTAAGCTCGATTCATCAGCGAAAACCAACCACGAAGGACTGGGAATCATGAGCACGCAAATCGCAGAAGACACCCGTGAAGCTACTCTGAGCTTGGCTCCGCTGTGCCGCAGCGCAGAGCTGGAGCGCGGGTGGGGAGAAGCGCTCTGGCACGAGACCACGCAGCTGGCCCTGTTCCGCACCGAAGAAGACGCCTTCTACGCCACCTCGCATCATTGCCCGACCAGCGGCGCGAAGGTCATGGCCCGTGGAATTCTGGGTGACACAGTCGTCGATGGTGCTTCAGTGGCCACTGTAGCCTGCCCGCTGCACAAGGAAGTGTACAGGCTGGATACGGGCGAATGCCTGAACGCCGACTCGCTGCCGCTGCCGGTGCAACGGCTCATGGAAATCGAGGGACAGCTGTGGATGGAGCAGATCAAATGAGCATCAAATCAGAGTGCATCCTGAACGTCGAGCATTCGGCCTGGCAAGGCTGGTTCGAAATCCTCGACGAGACGGAATCGCTTGCAACCAACTAGCTCCAGCAAATGCAATGTCCAGCAGAGACGCCAAGAAACACGACAACTCGCATCATCATCAAGACGCAGGGACAAAAGCCAACGGCTTTTGTCCCTGCGTCGTTTTGCGGCGTGCCTCTGGGCATGGAACACCCAGTGCAGGCCTCAATGCCACCGTCATTAACCAAGCGAGGTAACCGCTGATTCCGATGATCGGTGACAGCCGGTTGGGGCACCAGTGTTGGTGGCATCAGGTCTGAGAAGGTCCAGTAAAGGCTAGCCAGCGTGTCAGCGGTTGTTCTAGGGTGGCTCCTGGCATGGTCGTCGGCGTTGGCTTTCTTGACTGCTTTCATTGACAGCCGTACCCCTGGTGAAAAGGAACGAAGCTATGGCCACTGTGATTATCCATGCGACCATCACCCTCGATGGGTTTCTCGCGGATGCTGAGGGTGGGGTGGACTGGATGTTTGGCCGTCCCTCCGCCCCCGAAGATGATGGGGTCGTTGCCTTGGTCATGGAGAAGATCGGAGCCATTGTCGGCGGTGCGAATCGGACGCAAACGATCGAGGAGGGCGAAATCCCTTATGGAGGGATGCTTCAGGTCCCGGTATACCTGATGACTCATACAGCCACTGAGCCGGTGGTACGCGACGGCATCACCTACACCTTCGTTGTTGATGACATTGCCGGCGCAGTGGAATCAGCCAAGCAGGATGCCAAAGGCGGTTTTGTCAGCTTGCTGGGCGGGAAAATATCGCGGCAATGCCTTGCCCTGGGATTGGTCGACGAGCTGCACCTGGATATTGCCCCGGTATTGCTTGGCAGCGGCATATCCCTGTTCGAAGGTTTGGGGCAGCATATCGAGCTGGAACGCATTCAGACCTCGGCCTTCGCCAGTGAAGTGCATCTGGTGTACCGGGTGCTTCACTGAGCGGTTCTGTGCCGCTAGGAGCCGACTGCCATCATTGCTATTACGCCACGGCGGGAGCCTTGGCCAGCAGTTCCTCGATTTTCGCTTTGCACCCTCCGCATCCGGTGCCCGCGCGGCAGCTTTCACCCACCTGCGTGACGGTGGTGCATCCAGCGTTCACCGCGTGGGCCACCTGACCGTAGGTGGCGCCAGAACAACGGCAGAGCTGGTCTTCATCGCTGGGGATTGCAGAGACCTGTTCAGTCGCCGGATCATCCAAGCGCAACAGGGCCGAACGGTCTTCAGGCAACGCGGTGCCCCGTTCATAGGCAAGCACAAGCTCGGCACTGGTTTGCGGCAAGCCCATGGCCAAGAACCCGGTGACGGCATCCCTGCGGGTGACGATCTTCAGATAGCGTCCGCGCGCAGGATCCGCATAGACGGTTGCCTGCAGGTCCGGTTCATCCCAATAGCCGGCGCTGATGTCGCCGGCCGCGGTCAGCTCGATGCCCTGGCCCTTGAGCATCAGCACGTCGGAGGCGGAGAAATCCGGCGCAGGAAGAGAAGCAGACACGGTTGAATTATCCAGTTCCAGCAAGTGCCGGGACAACCATGCGGCCTGGGCCCAGCCCGGGGCCAGCAATCCGGCCGGCGGCTGCCCGGCTACTTCGGCGCAGTCGCCCACGGCGAATATTCGCCGCTCGGTATCGGCGCAGAGGAATTCATCGATTCTGATGCCACGGCCCACCGGCAACCCGCAGCCCGAAGCCAGCTCGGTTCTGGCTCGCACACCGGTGGAAATCAATAGGGCGTCAGCCTGGATCAGTCCATGAGTGGATGTCATCAGTCCGGCGAAACCTTGGTCATCCTTGTGAATTCCCGTCGCCTTCGCGCCCGAGACCACCTCGACACCGGCAGCGCGCAGATTCCGTGCCAGCAGCGCCCCGCCGTCTGCGTCCACGACCCGTCCCAAAGGTGCTGGGCCGTGGTGCACCAGCACGGGTTGTGCCCCCGTAGTGGCAATGGCCAAGGCGGCTTCGATACCCAGTACACCGCCACCCAGAACTGCAATGCGCCGGCCGGGACCGAGTGATTCCCGCAGCTGATTGGCATCATCCACCGTGCGCAGGGCAAAGACCCCGGCAGGCAGGGAAGCTTCCGCATGCGGATCGAAGTTCAGGCCGTTGAGCGTTGGGACCACAGCCCGCGCACCGGTGGCAAAAACCAGACGGTCATAGAAAATATGGCCAGCGTCCTGCAGGTGGACCCTGCGCCGTGAACGGTCGATGCCGGTAGCCCGCACACCCAAGCGCACCTCGACTCCGGCATCTGCCAGCCGTTGCGGATCCACCATGCCCAGATGCTCGAACTCGGCGGCTCCCACGGCCAGCTCGGCAAGTAGCACGCGGTTGTAGGCCAGATGCTCTTCGGCGCTGATGACGGTGATGGCGCACTGGCCGGAAGCCGCCGCGGGCAGCAGCCCTTCGACGAGGGATGCGGCAACCGGGCCGAAGCCGATGATGACGATGCGTTGCGGACGGTGCTCGGTCATTGTTCCTCTTCCACTGCGTTCAGCGAAACATGGGCGTGCTTGAATTCAGGCATCCTGCTGTGGGGGTCGACCTTCGCCTCAGTCAGCAGGTTCGCGGTCCCCGACCCCGGGTAGTGGAACGGCAGGAAGACCGTGTCCAGCCGGGCATCAGCGGTCAGCAGCGCCCGGGCGGTCACTTCGCCGCGTTCATTGCTGATCACGACTTTCTGCCCCTGGGCAATCTGGTGGGACAATGCGGTTGCCGGATGGATTTCCAGCAGTGGTTCCGGTGCGGCTTGGGCCAGCTCGGCAACCCGGCGAGTCTGCGCGCCGGACTGGTAGTGCTCCAGCAGACGGCCGGTCACCAGGGAAACGGTAGCGCTGGTATTCTTCCGGGGTGCCGGCTGGAATGCCACTGGAACCAGCACTGCACGCCGGTCGGCATGGGCAAAACCGTCAAGGAACAAGCGAGGGGTGCCATTGCGGATGCCGGGCTCGGCCCGCACCTCGGTGCCTGCTGGGCACGGCCAATAGATAGCGGCACCGGCATCCAGGTCATCCCACCGCACCCCCGAGTAATCCGCCAAGCCGCCGGCTGACGCTTCTTTGAGTTCTTCGAAGACTTCCCGTGGGGCGGGGGAGAAGCGGCCGGGAGCGTCCAGCCGCTGGGCGAGCTGGGAGAGGATCCACAGTTCGCTGCGCGCATTTCCCGGTGCCTCCAAGGCGGCGCGGCGGCGCAGGATCCGGCCCTCCAAGTTGGTCATGCTGCCTTCCTCTTCGGCCCATTGCAGCACCGGCAGCATCAGGTCTGCCTGGGCTGCAGTTTCCGATAGGAAGAAGTCGCAGACCACCAGGAAATCGAGGCTGGCCAGTGCCCGGCTCACCTTCGAGGCATCGGGTGCGGAGATCACCGGGTTGGCCCCGTGGATCATCATCATGCGCGGACCGGTTGGGGTGCCCAGCGCTTCGAGCAGCTCAACAGCAGGTAGCCCGGGACCGGGGATGATTTCGGGTTCCACGCCCCAGACTCGGGCCACCTGTGCACGGTGTTCCGGGTCGGTGATCTTGCGGTAGCCGGGAAGCTGGTCGCATTTCTGCCCGTGCTCCCGGCCGCCCTGCCCATTGCCCTGGCCGGTGATGGTGCCGTAACCGCCGGCCATAGTTCCGGGGAGGCCGAGCAGCAAGGCGAGGTTGATCGCAGCGGTGACCGTATCGGTGCCGTTGGCGTGCTGTTCGATGCCCCGGCCGGTGAGGATGTAGACGGGCTTGCCGCCGGCCTTGGCTTCGCTGGCCGCCTGCGCCAGGGCCCGGGCGGTACGCCGGATCTGCTCGGCGGGAACGCCGGTGACCTGGGCGGTCCGCTCCGGCCACCAGCTGACCAGTGATGCTTTCACTGCGTCGAAACCATTGGCGCGGGCTGCCAGATAACCGGTGTCGGCCAAGGACTCGGCCACCAGCACGTGGGCCAGGCCTAGCAGCAGCGGCAGGTCGGTGGCCGGGGTGGGCTGCAAGTGCCAGCCGGCATTATCTTCGCAGAGCTTGGCGGTTGCCGAACGCCGCGGATCAACCACCACCAGCCCGCCGTTCTCACGCGCCCCGGCCAAATGCCGGACAAAAGGCGGCATCGTGTCGGCGACGTTGGAACCGAGCAGCAGGATCATCCCCGCCTCATCCAGATCCGCCAGCGGGAACGGCAAACCGCGGTCCAGGCCAAAGGCGCGGTTGGTGCCCGCGGCAGCCGAGGACATGCAGAACCGGCCGTTATAGTCGATGCGCGACGTGCCCAGGGCCAGCCGCGCGAACTTGCCCAGCTGGTAGGCCTTTTCGTTGGTCAGCGATCCGGAACCGAAAACCGCCAGCGCATCAGCACCGGATTCGGCACGGATGCTCCGCGCCTTGTCCGCCACCAGATCCAATGCCTGCTCCCAGCCGATCGGTGCAAGGCTGCCATCGGCTTGGCGCAGCAGCGGCGTCTGCAGGCGCTCGGGATGATCCAGCAGTGTCGCGGCGCTGTATCCTTTTCGGCACAGCGCCCCGCCGTTAGTCTCGAAGTCCCGCCCCTTCAGGCTCACTGGTTCCGAGGCCTCGGCCTGCGTGCTGGGTTCCAGGGTGATGCCGCACTGCAGGGCGCAGTAGGGGCAATGCGTGGCGGTCATCCTAGACTCCGTGCTTCGCGAAGCGGGTGCCGGGTCGCGCATAGGTGAGCCATGCGGTGGCCATGAGCAGCAGGTAGGCGGCGATGAAGATGATGAATGCCGTCGTGTAGGCTCCCGTCGTGGAAACGGACAGGCCCAAGGCCTGGGGAATCAGGAAACCGCCGTAGGCGCCGATAGCCGAGATCAATCCGAGCGCGGCGGCCGCCTTGCGGGAAGAATCCACTTGTCCGGCCTGCTGTCCCTGGCCGCTCAGGGCAAACACTGCCGGGATCATGCGATAGGTCGAGCCATTGCCGATGCCGCTTGCGGTAAAGAGCAGCAAGAACAAGGCGAGGAAGACCCAGAAGTTCGCCCGGGGCAGGCTGAGCACCAGCGCGGCGGTAATCACGGCCATGGCGGCGAAGGTGGCCACGGTGATGCGTGCGCCTCCGAGCTTGTCGGCGATCTTACCGCCGTACGGGCGGGCCAGCGATGCGACCAGCGGGCCGAGGAAGGCCAAGGTGATGGTGGCGGTGCCCAGCGGCAAGGCGGCGTATTCCGGGAAGGTGTCAACGATCAGCTTGGGGAAGACTGCCGAGAATCCAATGAAGGAGCCGAAGGTCCCCACATACAGCGCCGAAATGATCCACAGGTGCTTTTCCCTCAGGCAGGCTACCGCGCCACGGATATCCGAGCGTGCCGATGACAGATTGTGCATGTACTTCCAGGCGCCCCACGCGGAGAGCAGAATCAGCGGGATCCAGAGCAACCCAGCCAGCGGGAGCTGCAGCGCCCCGGCGGCGAACACCGTGACAATGACCGGCACGAGCAGCTGGGCGACGGCCGCGCCGAGGTTGCCGCCGGCAGCATTCAGGCCCAGCGCCCAGCCCTTGCGGGCGGCGGGGTAGAAGTAGGTGATATTTGCCATTGACGAGGCGAAGTTGCCTCCGCCGAAGCCGGTCAGTGCCGCCAGGCTGAGCATGACCCAGAACGGCGTGGACGCATCGGCCAGCGCGAGCGTGATTCCGCCGGCAGGAATCAGCAGGAGCAATGCGGAAATCACTGTCCAATTGCGTCCGCCGAACCGGGCGACCATGAACGTGTAGGGGATGCGCAGGGTCGCTCCGACGAGGCTCGGAATGGAGATCAGCCAGAACAGTTCGGTGGTGCTGTAGCTGAATCCGGCGGCCGGGAGATAGACCACGATGATGGCGAAAAGCTGCCATACGCTGAAGCCGAGGAATTCGGCGAAGATGGACCACTTGAGGTTCTGGCTGGCCACCGCCGAGCCGGTGTGCTCCCAGAACTCAGGATCCTCCGGGGTCCAGTTGCCGACCCAGCGTCCCGGCTGGATGTCCAGTGCCTGCGATGTGCCAGATGCTTCTAGCTGTGCGCTCACGCTACCCGATCCCTTCTCTAGCGTTTGTTGCTTCTGAGCTTTTCAAACAGGTATTTCACCGAGGTGCTCAGGTTGTTGCGCCGAAGGGAACTTAATTTCACCCGGGCGATCGGGGACCCGATAGGCGGCTGTAACGTGTTGGAAACCCGGGTGGAAAGGCCGGTATCCAGTTGGGGTTTTGAGGTGCTGGCAGCAACGGGGTTGCTTGTAAACACTGCCGCTTTTTTGTTCAGGATGCGAAAAAGCGATTTCAAAAGAAGTGTTGCGTGCATCACATGCCGTTGGTAATCTCGTAGCTGTCTATGGCGGGCACCCACCTGATGGGTCGCTATCTACCGGGCATGCAACTGATCGATTTCAGGTGACAAGCGCAACCGGAAGCTAGCGCCAAGCAATGCGCTGCGGTGGTCTTGTCCAAAGCATGAGGAGCTGCGCGATGAGCGTTACTACCACTGGCCAAGACTATCTTTCGATGGCCATCGATATTGCCACCACAAATGTCCACAACTCCGGCGGGCCCTTTGGCGCCGTCGTGGTCACACCCGATGGACAGGTCTTCGAAGGGGTCAACCGCGTCACTGCCAACAATGATCCTTCGGCCCACGCCGAGGTGGTGGCCATCCGCACCGCGGCCGCTGCGCTAGGGACCTTCGATTTGAGCGGCTGCGTGCTCTACAGCAGCTGCGAACCCTGCCCGATGTGCCTGGCCACCTCGCTGTGGGCCCGCATCGGCAAGGTCTTCTTCGCGGCCAGCCGGCATGATGCGGCCGCGGCCGGATTCGACGACGCGGTGTTCTACGACTACTTCGAGGCGAAATCCAACCGCTCGCTGATGCCGGTGAACTGCTTCCAGTCCGAAGGCAACGAGCATCTCAAGCCGTTCACGGCCTGGGACGCCCAGGAAACCCGGACCGACTACTAGAAGGCCCGGGACCATGACCACGACAAGCCGATTGCGGGCTGGCCCCAAGGATGCGCCGCGTGGTGCGAACACGCCGCGTCCGGGCACGCCGGGCAGCATCCTGGACAAGTTCTTCAGCATCTCCGGACGCGGATCCACGCTGGCGCGGGAATTGCGCGGCGGGATCGTCACCTTCTTCACGATGGCCTATATCGTGATCCTCAACCCGCTGATCCTCGGCGGATTCAGTGCCGATGCCGCGCCCGTGGACGTGGCAGGCAACTGGCTTCCGGCCGCGCAGGTCGGTGCCATGACCGGGCTGACCGCCGGGGCGATGACCATCCTGTTCGGGCTGGTCGCCAACCTGCCTTTCGGCCTGGCCGCCGGGCTGGGCATCAACTCCTTCCTGGCCGTCTCGGTGATCCAGGATGTCACCTGGCCCGAGGCCATGGGTCTGGTGGTGATCAACGGCGTGCTGATCGTCCTGTTCGGGATGACCGGGGTGCGTACCGCGATCTTCCGGGCGATCCCCAAGGACCTGAAAGCCGCCATCACGGTGGGGATCGGCCTGTTCATCACCTTCATCGGGTTCGTGGACTCGGGCTTCGTCACCCGCACCGCCGGCGGACCGCCGGTGCAGCTGGGCGATTGCGGGTCGATCGTCTCGCTGCCGACCATGGTCTTCGTGGTGGGCCTGCTGATCATGGGCGCCCTGGTGGCCCGCGGCGTGCAGGGCGCAATCCTGATCGGCATCGTGATTTCCACGGCGCTCGCGGTGATCGCCGAGCTGGTCTTCAAGATCGGGCCGGCCAGCACGGAGAACCCGCATGGCTGGCACCTGAACATGCCGGTGCTGCAGGGCAATATCGTCTCGTTGCCGGATCTGTCGCTGGCCGGGGACTTCGACCTGATCGGATCCTTCAGCCGGATTGGCGCGCTGGCCGCGACCATGCTGGTGTTCACCCTGGTGTTCACGAACTTCTTCGACGCCATGGGCACGATGACCGGCCTGGCGAAGAATGCCGGGCTGGCCCGCAAGGACGGCACCTTCCCACGGCTGAAGGCGGCGTTTGTCGTCGAGGGCCTGGGCGCGGTGGCCGGAGGCATGGGCTCGTCTTCCTCGAATACCGTCTACGTGGATTCGGCTGCCGGCATCGGGGAAGGGGCGCGCACCGGGCTGGCCTCGGTGATCACCGGGGTGCTGTTCCTCGGCTCGATGTTCTTCACGCCGCTGACCTCCGTGGTTCCCATCGAGGTGGCCGCCGCGGCACTGGTTCTGGTGGGCACCTTGATGTGCGCGCAGATCCGCGAGATCAACTTCAAGCGGTTCTCCAGCGCCATGCCGGCGTTCCTCACCCTGATCACCATGCCGCTGACCTATTCCATAGCCAACGGCATCGGCGCGGGGTTCATCGCCTGGGTGGTGGTGAATACCGCGGCCGGGCGCCATTCAAAGATCCATCCGCTGCTGTGGGTGGTGGCGCTGGGGTTCCTGGTGTACTTCGCCCGAGGGCCCATCACAGCCCTACTGGCCTGAGCCGATACGGGCTATAGTAAGGATCCATCGAGGTGGGCTGGCTCACTTCGACGGGTTGGATGCATGTAGAAAATCCGAATTCTGGAGGGCAATCATGGGCGGATGCCTCGCCTGGTCCGAGGGCCAGATCGCGCACGGAGACTGATCGCGCCGCAGCATGCGGCGGCGCCTTGCCGAGCCTTGAATCCCCGGCAGGGAGCCAGATCCCGACCATCATCCAATTCATACATGGTGCGTCCGGCGATACCCGGGCGCAGGAGGTGTCAGCGGCATGAGCGCCGAGGCAACGCAAGAGACAAAGTGCCTGGTTACCGTCAACGGGACGGTCCGGGAATTCGACGGACCGCCCCATGCCAACGCGCTGGATTTCCTGCGCGGGCAGCGGTTGATCGGATGCAAGGAAGGCTGCGCCGAAGGCGAATGCGGCGCCTGCTCCATCCTGGTCGCCCGCGGCGACGGGGAGGGCAGCAGGTGGACCGCGGTCAACGCCTGCCTGCTGCCGGCCGCGTCCCTGGACGGCCAGGAAGTGATCACCTCCGAAGGGCTGGGCAGCGTCGCGGACCTGCATCCGGTGCAGGCAGAGATGGCCAACCGCGGAGGATCCCAGTGCGGTTATTGCACCCCCGGATTCATCTGCTCCATGGCCGCCGAA
This sequence comes from Glutamicibacter nicotianae, assembly GCF_006539525.1. Lineage (GTDB taxonomy): Bacteria > Actinomycetota > Actinomycetes > Actinomycetales > Micrococcaceae > Glutamicibacter > Glutamicibacter nicotianae. The sequence goes on from NZ_BJNE01000002.1 coordinate 408,538, forward strand.
TACTACCGCCCCGAGCGCACCGCCAGCCCCGCAGTCAGTGCGGAGGCCAGCGGCGAGCACGAGTGCGGACCCAATGGATTCGATCTGCACGCACTGTCGGGCAATCTCTGCCGCTGCACCGGATACCGCCCGATCCGCGACGCCGCTTATGCGCTGGGCGCGCCCGAGGAAGATGACCCGCTGGCCGCCCGGACACAGCGCAGCGCCCCGCACCCGGTAGCCACTGACATCCTGCGCGCCGACACCCCTACCGGGGAACTCGGCCGCTTCCGCCGGGCCACCGACCTGGACCAGGCACTGCAGATCCTGGCCGCCGAACCGCAGACCGTGCTGGTGGCCGGGGCCACCGACTGGGGCGTGGAAGTCAACATCAAGGGTGCTCGCGCCCGGTCGGTGCTGGCCATCGACCGGCTGCCCGAGCTGCGCCAGATCCACTGGGGCGAGCAGTTCCTGGAACTGGGCGCAGCCTGCACGCTCAGCGAGCTGGAACGCCAGCTCGCCGGGCGGGTACCGCTTTTGGGCAAGCTCTTCGGGCAGTTCGCTTCCCGGCTGATCCGCAATAGCGCCACCCTGGGCGGAAACCTGGGCACCGGCTCGCCCATTGGCGACACCCCGCCGGCGCTGCTGGCCCTGGAAGCGCAACTGGTGCTCTCCAGCATCAGGGGCAACCGGGTAGTGGCGCTCGCCGAGTACTTCACCGGCTATCGGCAGACCGTGCGGGAGCCGGGGGAGATGATCACCGCGATCCGCATCCCGCTGCCGCTGGCCGAACTGACCAGCTTCCAGAAGATCTCCAAGCGTCGCTTCGACGACATCTCATCGGTGGCCGTCGGCTACGCGGTCACGGTGGAAGACGGCGTGATCTCCAAGGCGCGGATCGGGTTGGGCGGCGTGGCAGCAACCCCGCTGCGCGCCAAGGCTACCGAAGAGATGCTGGAAGGAAAGGAATGGAACCTGGACACCATCCGGGCCGCCGCAAGCATCACGGGCGAGGAAGGCACCCCGATGGATGACCACCGGGCCAGCGCCAGCTACCGCAAGGCCATGCTGGCCTCTTCGCTGGAACGGTTCTACGCCGAGCAGCTGTCTCGCTCGGGTGCAGGGCAGGAGCAGAACTCATGAGCCAGCTATCCCAACGCCCCGATAACGCAGTGGTCGGCCAGCGCCACCGCCACGAATCCGCCGCCGCGCACGTCACCGGTACCGCGCTGTATACCGATGACCTAGCGCAGCGCCTGGCCGGGGTGCTGCATGCCTACCCGGTGCAGTCCACCTGCGCCCACGCGAAAATCCTGGGCCTGGATGCCAGTGCGGCGCTGGATGTGCCCGGGGTCGTCCGGGTGATTACCGCGGCAGATATTCCCGGAGTCAATGACCAGGGCGCCAAGCATGACGAGCCGCTGCTGCCGGTGGATGAGGTGATGTTCTTCGGGCAACCCGTTGCATGGGTCTTGGGCGAAGACCTGGAAGCGGCGAAGGCCGGAGCCAAGGCGGTGACCGTCGACTACCAGCAGCTGGATTCGCTGATCACCATCAAGGAAGCCATCGCGGCCGTCAGCTTCCACGGCATCCAGCCCGAGATCGCCAAGGGGGATCCGGAGGCAGGCTTCGCGCAGTCGGCCCATGTCTTCGACGGAGAATTCGAATTCTCCGGACAGGAGCACTTCTACCTGGAAACGCAGAACTCGCTGGCCATGGTGGATGAGAGCGGACAGATCATGATCCATTGCTCCACCCAGCATCCCAGCGAAACCCAGGACATTGTCTCGCATGTGCTGGGCATCAGCGCCCATGAGGTGACCGTGCAAGTGCTGCGCATGGGTGGCGGATTCGGCGGCAAGGAAATGCAGCCCCACGGCTACGCCGCGCTGGCGGCCCTGGGTTCGGTGCTCACCGGGCGTCCGGTGCGGGTGCGGCTGGACCGCACCCTGGACATGACCATGACCGGCAAGCGCCACGGTTTCCATGCCACCTGGAAAATAGGCTTCGACGAGCAGGGCAGGATCCTCGCCCTGCAGGCCCAACTGACAGCTGACGGCGGGTGGAGCCTGGATCTGTCCGAACCGGTGCTGACCCGCGCCATGTGCCATATCGACAATTCCTATTGGATCCCGAACATCAAGGTTTCCGGACGCATCGCCAAATGCCATAAGACCTCGCAAACAGCGTTCCGCGGCTTCGGCGGTCCGCAGGGAATGCTGGTCATGGAAGACATCCTCGGCCGGGTGGCCCCGCAGCTGGGATTGGATCCCAAGGAACTGCGCCGGCGCAACTTCTACACAGAAGGGCAGGACACCCCGTATTACCAGCCGGTGAGGCATCCCGAGCGGCTGGAAGCCGCCTGGAACCAAGTGCTCGACTCGGCAGGCATCGCCGCACGCGAACAACAAATTGCGCAGTTCAACGCCACCCATGAGCACGCCAAAAGGGGAATGGCCTTGACCCCGGTGAAATTCGGAATCTCCTTCAACCTCACCGCCTTCAACCAAGGCGGGGCCCTCGTTCTGGTGTACAAGGACGGTTCGGTACTGGTCAACCACGGCGGTACCGAGATGGGCCAGGGCCTGCACACCAAGATGCTGCAGGTGGCCGCCACCGCGCTGGGCGTGCCGCTGTCCATGGTGCGCAACGCGCCAACGCGGACCGACAAGGTGCCCAACACCTCGGCCACCGCGGCCAGCTCGGGCAGCGACCTGAACGGCGGGGCGGTCAAGGATGCCTGCGAGCAGATCCGGGACCGGCTGGCGCAGGTGGCCGCCGGCATGCTCGGGGTTCCAGCCCAGGATGTCCGCTTCGGCGGCGGCCGGGTCACCGCGCTGGGCAAGGGCGAAACCCTGGAATGGGCGGACGTGGTCAAGACCGCGTACTTCCAACGGATCCAGCTCTCAGCTTTCGGTTTCTACCGCACCGAGGGGCTGCATTGGGATCTGTCGCGGATGACCGGCAGCCCGTTCAAGTACTTCGCCTACGGGGTGGCGGCCAGCGAGGTGGAAGTCAGCCGCTTTGACGGCTCCTACGTGCTGCGCCGCGTGGATATCGTCCATGACGTCGGGGACTCCCTGTCGCCGCTGGTGGATCTGGGGCAGATCGAAGGCGGATTCGTGCAGGGCACCGGCTGGCTGACCTTGGAGGACCTGCGCTGGGACACCTCCGATGGGCCGGGCCGGGGACGGGTCGCCACCCAGGCCGCGAGCACGTACAAGATCCCGACCTTCTCCGAGATGCCCGAGGTCTTCAACGTCAGCCTGCTACAGAAAGCGCATGAGGAAGGCGCGGTCTACGGTTCCAAGGCTGTGGGGGAGCCTCCGCTGATGCTCGCCTTCTCGGTGCGCGAGGCGATCCGGCAGGCAGTGGCCGCATTTGGGCCCGCCGGCCGCTCCGTGCAGCTGGCGTCCCCGGCAACACCGGAAGCGGTGTTCTGGGCGATCGAATCGGTGCGGGAGGGGCAGTAGCCATGCTCTCGTGGATTGAAGCGGTCACCGCGCTGCGCAATGAGCGGCGGCCGGGCGTGCTGGCAACCGTCACCGCGGTGCGCGGGCATGCCCCGCGCGAGCCGGGCGCAAAGATGGTGATCTCCAGCCAGGAAATCTTCGGGACCATTGGCGGGGGCAACCTGGAGATGGCGGTGATGGAATGGGCCCGCCAGATGATCGCCGTGGGCGAGGGCCAGCCGCAGAGCATCAGCATGAAGCTCAGCGACAAGGCTCCAGCCAAGTTCGGCCGCCAATGCTGCGGCGGCGAAGTCACGGTGCTGCTGGAGCCGCTGCCGGTTGTTGCCACGGTGGCGATCTTCGGGGTGGGCAATGTGGGCATGGAATTGGCCCGCATCCTCTCCCGCCATGACCTGGAATTGCATCTGGTGGATTCGCGCCCGGAATTCCTGGAGGAACTTCCCGTGCTTGAACCCAGCGTGGCGCAGATCCAACCGGCGGTGGCGGTGCTCGGGGAGCAGGTGCTCAGCGCCCTGCCCGACGGTGCCCACGTGCTGATCATGACCCATGATCACGCCGAGGATTTCCACCTGTGCGATGCCGCCCTGCGCCACCCGGGCTTGGGGTCGATCGGGCTAATCGGGTCCAGCGCCAAGTGGGCGCGTTTCCAGAAGAATCTGGGCGCCAGCGGCTTCAGCGATCGGCAGATCGCCGCGATCCAGTGCCCCATCGGGATCGAGCAGGTGCGCGGCAAGCAGCCGGCGGTGATTGCCGTGTCCGTGGCTGCCGAGCTGCTGGCGCGCATCACGGATGCCGCGAAGCAGCCGGTGCCCGACGCAGAACCCGCGCAGAACCCAGAGCCTGCGCGGAGCGAAGCGAAGATGAGAATAGTCTAATGCGGGGAACAAGGAGCACTGCTGGGGAGTTTAATGATGTGAGAGCGGTGCCCCAGCGCACCGCGCCCGCAAAGCCTAGGAGGCCGATTTCATGTCCATGTTCGACAAGCTGCTGCGCAAGGGCAAGCAAATGGCTGGCCAGTATGTCCGGGAACAGCTCAGCCAGCGCAGCTCCAGCAGCGATCAGCGCGGTTACCAGCAGAACACTTCCGGCTACCAGCAGCCTTACCAGCAGCAGCGCCAGGACTACGGCAACCGCGGCTACAGCAATCCGCAGGCTTCAGCCCCTTCGCGCGAAGACCAGGCGGCGATCGAGAAGTACCGCTACATGCTGCGCACTGCTCCGCCGCAGGATATGGAACGCGCTCATGCCGAAGCCTTCGCCCGGCTGACCCCGCAGCAGCGAGAACTGCTGCACCACGAGCTGAACGAGCAGCTGCCGCCGGCAGAACGCCCGAGGACCCAGGATCCGCGGGACCTGGCCCGCTCGGCAACCCGAGCGGAAATCTCGCGTCCCGGATTCATGGACAAGCTCCTGGGCTCCGGCGGCAAGGGGCGGAATCTGGGCATGGCTGCCGGGGCGGCAGGCGGCCTGGGCGTTGGCCTGCTCGGCGGCGTGGCAGGCGCCTTCATCGGCACCGCCATTGCCGGGCCGCTGCTTGACGGCTTTGCCGGCATTGGCGAAGAATTCGGTTCCATGGCCGATGGCCTGGGCGAAACCGTGGCCGGTGCCGGGGAACAGCTCGGCGGCCAGGCCGAGGGCATGTTCGGCGACTTCCT
>NZ_BJNE01000003.1 GCF_006539525.1 Glutamicibacter nicotianae
AACGGCGGTGGCCGGCAACCAACTGGATGCCGGCCACCGCCGTTTTCGAATCCTTTGGCCCTAGGGGCGGGCCGCGAACCGCTCCAGCAGATCCACGTGTCCCGAGACGATCAGGACATCTCGACGCGTCACCATGGTATCGGGGATTGCGTAAGTGAAGTCCTCACCAGGGGACTTCACCCCGACAATGGTCACCCCGTACTTGGAGCGGACCTGGGACTGGGCCAAGGTGAAGCCCTGGGTCTCCTTGGGCGGGTACATTTTCACGATGGCGAAGCCGTCATCGAATTCGATGAAGTCGAGCATGCGACCGCCGACCAGGTGCGCGGCACGCACCCCGGCATCGGCTTCCGGATAGATGACATGGTTGGCGCCGATGCGCGTAAGGATCTTTCCATGGGACGGAGTGATGGCCTTGACCCACAGGTGCTCGATGCCCAGATCCACCAGGTTGACGGTGATCAGCACCGAGGATTCGATGGAAGTGCCGACGCCCACGACAGCAGAGGAGAATTCCTGGGCGCCGAGCTGGCGCAGCGCATCGATGTTGGTTGCGTCGGCCGCGACAACGTGGGTCAGGGTGCTGGCCCACTGCTGGACGAGCTCCGGGCTGCGCTCGATGGCCAGCACTTCGCGGCCCTGCTTGACCAGCGTCTCGGCGACAGAGGCACCGAAGCGGCCCAAGCCGATCACCAGCACCGGGGCATTGTGGTCCATGTTCTTGTCAGCCAATGAGAGGCCTTTCTTCTGGAAGTCTGAACAACGTGTTGCGGTGGCGCATGGTCAATGCGCTGGCGAGTGTAATGCTGCCGATGCGTCCGGCAAACATCAACGCGCTGAGCACATATTTGCCAGCCGGAGGCAGTTCTTGCGATACGCCGGTGCTCAGCCCTACGGTAGCAAAGGCCGAAATCGACTCGAACAGGGCGCGCGAGAAGCCCACTGATTCATCAATGGTCACCAGTGCCCCGGTAGCGACCATCACCAGCGAAGCGCCCATGGCGACCACTGAGATGGCCACGCGCATGGTGCCCTGAGGAATCTGCCGGCCGAAGGCCTTCGCGTCCGTATCGCCGCGGACCTCTGCCAGAATGGCCAAGAACATCACGGCAATGGTGGTGACCTTGATGCCGCCAGCGGTGGAAGCTGAACCGCCACCGGCAAACATCAATGCGTCGGTCAGCAGGACGGTCACCTGGTGGATGTCGTTCTGGTCCACCAGATTGAATCCACCGGAACGGGTCATCGTCGAGGCGAAGAATCCATGAATGATCTTGTCGCTCAAGGACAGACCCCCAATGGTCTTGGGATTGGCCCATTCGAATACCAGCCACAGGAAGGATCCGGCAAAGAGCAGGATCGTGGTGGTGAGCATGGTCAGCTTAGTATGCAGGTTCCACTTCTTGATGTTGAACTTGTGCGCCAGGAGCACCATGATGACCGGGAACCCCAAGGAACCGGTGAAAACGCCGGCCATCAAGGGTCCCAGGATCCACAGGTCGGTTTCATAGGGAACCAAACCATCGGAGTGCGGGGTGAAGCCTGCATTGTTGAAAGCCGAGACTGCATAGAAAATTCCGTGCCAGATGGAGGACAGCACGCTTTCGCCCAGAATGTAGAAGCGCGGGATCAAGAACAGCGCGATCACCGCCTGCAGGCTGATCGCCGTGAGGATCACGATGCGCAGCAGCGAGCTGACCTCGCCCAGCGCAGAGGCTCCAGAACTGTTCATGGAGTTCTGGGCCATCAGCTTGGCTCGCACGCCCAGCTTGCGCGATACCGCCAGGGACATGATGGAGGCCAAGGTCAAAATGCCCAACCCTCCCATGAACGTCGCGACCAGCATGATCAGCTGGCCGGCAAATGACCAATGCACCGCGGTGGAGACGGTGGTGAGGCCGGTGACGCACACCGCCGACACCGCCGTGAACAATGCGTCATGCAGCGCGGTGGCTTCTCCGGTGGCCGAGGAAAACGGTGCGGCCAGCAGGGAAGTGAACAGCGTGATGGCCAAGAGGAAAGCGCCAAGAGTCAAGCGCGCGGGGGAGCGCACGGTGAAGTCGGCGACTGCGATGCGAACCGCCAGCCATTTCTTGCGTCGCCGTTCACGCATTTCAGCTGCCCGGGCACTGGGGCCCGGTGCACTGGCTGTGCTCATTTATTTCTCGCCGTTTCCTCGGGAACAGTACTTTGCCATGCGGAATTGAAGTCCTCCTAGTAATTTACGCGTTTCCACCGCTAAACGCTTGCGTTGCCCGCCTGAAGACCAGACAAGCCTCGCAATCTGCCATAAATTCATGAGTTGGATCACTATCGGGTAGCCTGAATTCGTGTTAGATCCGCAGCATGCCCCACGGTCCACCATGGTGATGTGGGATGAACAGTATCTGAAGTACAAATTCAGCGACTGGCATCCGATGCACCCTTCGCGGCTAGAGCTGACCTATCGGCTCAGCGACGAGCTGGATGTTTTCGATGCGCAGAACGTCTCGATCCAGGCGCCAGAAGTTGCCGAGGACGCGGTTATCGGCACGGTTCACGACCAGACCTATATCGACCAGGTACGACGGGTCAGCAACGATCCGGCACTGGTTGCCGAAGAATTCGGCTTGGGCACTGAAGACGACCCGGTATTCGCCGGGATGCATGAAGCAGCCGGACGCATCGTGGGAGGTTCGGTGATGGCGGCCCAAGCCATCATGGATGAAGATGTTGTCCGTGCAGTGAATTTCGCCGGCGGCATGCACCATGCAGCGAAGAGCAAAGCCAGCGGTTTCTGCATCTACAACGACGCTGCCGCCGCGATCCAGCGCATGCTGGAACAGGGCGCGAAGCGCGTAGTCTACATAGATGTCGACGCGCATCATGGGGATGGCACCGAATCGATCTTCTGGGATGACGAACGTGTGCTGACAATTTCCATCCACGAATCGGGATTGTCGCTTTTCCCGGGAACCGGATTCGCCAATGAAATCGGCGGCAAGGATGCCCAGGGCAGCGCAGTCAATGTCGCTCTTCCGGCCATGACCGGGGACTCCGGGTGGATGCGTGCTTTCCATGCGATCGTTCCCCAACTGGTGCGCGCCTTCAAGCCGGAAATCATTGTCTCCCAGCATGGATGCGATGCGCACCGTGATGACGACATGACCAATTTGAAGCTGTCGGTCGATGCCCAACGCCAGGCCGCCTTGGATATTTCCCAGCTGGCGGACGAACTGTGCGAAGGCCGTTGGCTGGCTACCGGAGGCGGGGGTTATAACGTCACTGCCGTCGTGCCGCGTACCTGGACCCATCTGACCGCGATTGTCGCCGGCAAGCCGGTGCCGTTGCGCACCTATGTCCCCGAGACTTTCCGCCGCTATGTCCTGGAGAAGTACGGGCGTGCCATGCCTTATCTCATGGGCGACGATGCCCAGTTGTGGTGGCGCAATTGGGAAGTTGGCTATGATCCGGCCGATCCGGTGGACCGGACCATCATTGCTACCCGCAAAGAAGTTTTCCCGCTATTTGGCCTTGATCCCTGGTTTGACTAGCCTCGGGTCGATACGACCACTGGGCGCAGCAACAAGACTTCACAGCTTTTTCGACAAGTAAATCGATTGCCATTCATTCATATGCCGTTAGGGTTATGAGTGTGGCAATTGATGAAGTATTTTCGGCGTTGGCTGAGCCGACCCGACGCAGGATCATAGAAGCGCTCAAGTCCGAGCCGAAAGCCGTGGGCACCTTGGTCACGGAACTGGAGATTTCCCAGCCGACCGTTTCCAAGCACCTGAAGGTATTGCGCGAAGCTGAGCTCGTGAGCATGGCCGCTGCCGGGCAGCGGCGCATCTACAGCATCGACACCGCTGCGCTCGAAGACCTCGTGCATTGGTGCACCGAATTGGTACCTGCACCAGCGGTGGACCAGGAACCGGCAACGGCCGAAACCGGAACCGAGGGGCAGCTGGCTGTGGCATCGAATCCGACCGCCCAGCAGATCGGCCGCCGCGTGGGCCAAGGCTTGGAACAAGTTACGGGACGTGCGCAGGAATTCTTCGAGAAACTTCCTCGGTTCGGACGCCGACGCTAGGCGTTGTCCAGTCTTCGACGCTGCAACCGGGCAAAATGGTCAATCTTTTAAGTTACGCGCGCAATCCTGTTTTATAACAAGAAAATTTTGTTCAGAATGCCCAGCATGGCATTCTCGTGTGCGGGGCAGTGACGCCGGCTATGAGGCCCCTCGTGCGCCTGTGCCTGCCCCAAGTGATGAGGAGAAGAACTTGGACAAGCACTTAGCGACGATTCGCGACGAAGTCTTCCGCCGCAATCCCGGCGAAGCAGAATTCCACCAGGCCGTCACAGAAGTATTCGAGAGCCTTGAAGCCGTATCGGTCAAGCACCCTGAATACGCTGAAGCCGCAATCCTGCAGCGTTTGTGCGAACCTGAACGCCAGATCATCTTCCGCGTGCCATGGGTTGACGACGAAGGACGCGTGCAGATCAACCGCGGCTTCCGCGTTGAATTCAACTCGGCACTAGGCCCATACAAGGGCGGTCTGCGCTTCCACCCATCGGTCTACCTTGGCATCGTCAAGTTCCTGGGCTTCGAGCAGATCTTCAAGAACTCCCTGACCGGCATGCCAATCGGCGGCGGCAAGGGCGGCTCGGACTTCGACCCCCGCGGCAAGTCCGATGGCGAAGTCATGCGCTTCTGCCAGTCCTTCATGACCGAGCTCTACCGCCACATTGGCGAATACACCGACGTGCCAGCAGGCGACATCGGCGTGGGTGGCCGCGAAATCGGCTACCTCTTCGGCCAGTACAAGCGCATCACCAACCGCTACGAGTCCGGCGTGCTGACCGGCAAGGGCTTGAGCTGGGGCGGTTCCCTGGTTCGCCCGGAAGCCACCGGCTACGGCGCAGTGATCTTCACCGAAGAAATGCTCAAGACCCGCGGCCAGACCTTCGACGGCCAGCGCGTGGTCGTTTCCGGTTCGGGCAACGTGGCAATCCACGCCATCGAGAAGGCGCAGGCACTGGGAGCCAAGGTCGTCACCGCCTCCGACTCGGCCGGCTTCATCGTCGACGAAGGCGGCATCGACCTGGATCTGCTGCGCCAGATCAAGGAAGTCGAGCGCGGGCGCATCTCCGAGTACGCCGAACGCCGTGGCAGCAAGAAGGTCAAGTACGTCGCAGGCGGCAGCGTCTGGGACGTCGAAGGCACCGTGGCCCTGCCATGCGCAACCCAGAACGAGTTGGGTGCCGAGGCTGCGAAGAAGATGGTCGCCGCTGGCACCATTGCCGTCGCCGAAGGCGCCAACATGCCTACCACCGCTGAGGCAACGTCGATCTTCCAGGATGCCGGAGTGCTCTTCGGCCCAGGCAAGGCCGCCAACGCTGGCGGTGTCGCCACCTCGGCCCTGGAGATGCAGCAGAACGCCAGCCGCGATGCATGGACCTTCGAGCACACCGAGCGCCGCCTGACCGAGATCATGGTCGGCATCCACGACAGCTGTGCTGCCACTGCAGACGAGTACGGCATGCCAGGCAACTACGTCGCCGGTGCCAACATCGCTGGCTTCGTGAAGGTTGCTGACGCCATGCTAGCGCAAGGCGTCATCTAGTAATTCAGTTTGTTGCAATCCGCGTGGATTCATCGGAACCCCGGTGAATCCACGCGGATTGTCTCATTCTGGCATCGAAATATGCGATTCAGATGGTCACCGGTGTGTTTCGTGATGCAAAAGTTACAAAAGTGCGATTAGACTAGTACAAAGCGAACGTGAACCTGAACCGCCGATGTTGATCCAAAGTCGTGTAAGTTCATCTTCGCTAAAATAACGCGACGAATTAGAGATCAGCGTCAGGAGAATATCCCGCATGACGGATAAACAGAATTTTGCCGGAGCCCGATTCATGACTGTGGCCGAAGTCGCCGACATGATGCGTGTTTCCAAAATGACCGTTTATCGGCTGATCCACGCCGGTGATCTGCCAGCTGTTCAGTTCGGTCGCTCCTATCGTGTTCCGGAAAACGCCGTGGAATCATATCTGAATGCCGCGGCCATTGATCCGCAGCACGGTACCGGTTCCTACGGTCGATAGTCCGCGCGATGGTCAGAGCATGGCCGAAAAGCGGGTAATCTGTTAAGGAACGTTTAACGTCCGGTCAACCTTGTCCTTGTGCTCGCGCGCAAGCAGGCGTTTGGGGTTGACGCATTTATTTAGTTTGTGAGGAACCACTATGGGCTCTGTTATCAAGAAGCGCCGCAAGCGTATGTCGAAGAAGAAGCACCGCAAATTGCTTCGCAAGACCCGCCACCAGCGTCGCAACAAGAAGTAAATCTGCTTCTGAGCGTTTGCCGCTTGGCAATCATCGCCACCGCTTCACAGTGATACTGCTGAACGGTGGCGATTGCTTTATCCAAAACCGCTCAACGCCCGCCTAAGAGCCGGAACGGCGCACGAATGAACGCCGGGCAGCCCAGAGCGCGCCAAGGACGCCAGCGGCCTTCAGGCCCAGTTTGGCGGCCCGCTGGCCGGTGCGGAAGTCATAGACCTGCCAGCCGCGGCGCTTGGCGTAGGCGCGCAGCCGTGCATCGGGATTGATGCACACCGGATGGCCCACGGCTTCAAGCAGGGGAACATCATTGTAGGAATCCGAGTACGCCCAGGACTTCGATAGCGAGATTCCGCGAGCCTTCGCCAGGGAGCGCACGGCCTGGGCCTTTTCCGCAGCATGCAGGATCGGACTGGCCAGCGCTCCGGTGTAGAAACCGTCTTCGCTGGCCACTACGGTGCCCAGTGCGCCGGTAAGTTCCAGGCGATCTGAGATGACATTCGCCACTTCCAGGGGAGTGGCAGTGACCAGCCAGACCTCACGCCCCACCGTCCGATGCTGGCGGGCAATGGCTACCGTCCCGGTCCACAGCTTGGGTTCGATGTATTCGTCATAGATCTCGTTGCCGATCTTCTCGATCTCTGACACCGGAATCCCGCGAACCATCATCAACGCACGGTCGCGGATCTGGTGGATGTCCCCGAGGTGCTCGCCTCGGGCGGCGAAGCGCAGCTGCTTGAGCGCGAACCAGAGGATTTCGCGGAACTGGAAGAAACGGCGCTCATGCAGCTTGCGGGCCAGCAGATACAGCGAGGCGCCGCGCACAAGTGTGTTGTCGACATCGAAAAAAGCGGCGACCGTTTCCGGCGCCAGGGCGGAATTCGGGCTGGGGTGTGGATCGATGGAAGGCATTTGATCCAGTTTATTTCATCGCCAAGTTTAAGCGTGGTTACGGCTCGTGAGATTATAGGCAGGTGAGTACTTTGCATCAGATCCAGCTATTGGTTCGAGAAGGCTGCCACCTGTGCCACGCCGCACGCGCAACCGTGGCCGAGGTGACTGGACGGCTGAATATGGAGTTTTCCGAACTCGATATCGACCAGCACCCCGAACTGCTGGCAAAGCACCACGAAGAAGTGCCGGTGCTGCTCATCGACGGAGCAGTCCGCGACTTCTGGCACATCGACGCACAGCGTCTCGAACGGCTGCTGCGCAGCTAGCCGCGGCGGAATTCATGAATATGCGTTGTGCTCGTCCAGAGCACCGAAAAGTGCGGGAGAACGAAGATGTCAGAGCTTGAAGCCCGGGTCCTGCCTGAGGCCACGCTGGCTCGACTGACCCAATACCTGCGCGCGCTGAACGCCCTGGAAGCCCAAGGCCTGGAACGCACCAGTTCCGGGGTGCTGGCCAAGGAAGCCGGCGTTAACCCCTCCATCTTGCGCAAGGACCTTTCCTGGTTGGGATCCTACGGAACCCGCGGTGTGGGCTATGTGGTCCGCGAGCTGGCAGAACATATCAGCCGCACACTTGGCTTGAACCAGGACTGGCGTGTGGCCATTCTCGGCGCAGGCAACCTCGGCCGGGCGCTCAGCGGCTATGCAGGGTTCAGGACTCGCGGCTTCAACGTCAAGGCGATTCTGGATGTCGATCCTGCACTGGTGGGCAGCGCAGTTGGCGAACTGCATGTGGAAGCCATCGCGGACTTGGCTGCTGTTGTGGAACGCGAGGAAATCAACATTGCCGTCTTGGCTGTTCCCGGAGAAGCCGCGCAGGATCTGGTCTACGAACTGGCCGAGCTGTCGGTCCGCTCGGTGCTCTCCTTCGCGCCGAAGCCGCTGCGCGTACCAGCGGGAATGAATCTGCGGCGCGTCGACCTGTCCACCGAATTGCAGATCCTTGCCTACCTCGCCGTCCAAGGCTGAAACTCCGGCAAGCAGAAAGGCGTAGCCGCATCATCCTCCTATGGGATGACGCGGCTACGCCTTGATTGTTCTTGCGGGGCCTAGCGAAGCTGCAAGGCCAGGGGTTTAGCGGAAGCCCGCGAGGCGGGCCTGGCGGCGCTGCGCAATGTATTGCGAGGACGGGCGCAGCCAGGAGAAGACCACGCCGGCAACGCCCAGCAAGATGCCCACAACGTAGACGGCATTGATGATTCCGGCCTGGGTGTCGGCGAACATGCTGATCATTGGAACGGTCGTCACGAGGTTCAGCAGCGAAATCGCACCGAGGATCGTGGCGATAATGCGCATGGCGCCCACGCCGCGGCCAACGAAGAAGCCCACCAGGAAGTACAGGCCCAAGGTGATGACCATGCCGACAATCACGAAGCTCGACATCATGGAATTGACCTGGGACATGAACGCTTCAGGGCTGGCCATCATCTGCTCGACCAGCGGATCCTGCTCCATGCCAGGAGTGCTCTGCATCTGCTTCTCGAACTCTTCTTGGACCAAGGACCACTGTTGGCCAATCATGTTCGCCATCATGTTGGAGTTGGCCATCAGCCAGCTGGCCAGGGCACTGAAAATGCCGGCGAGCAAGATCAAGCCAAAGGCGATGGCCAAGGTCCGCGGACGCTCGGTCGGCGGCTGCACGCCAGCGTAGCCGCCCTGCTGGCCATACTGGTCGTAGCCCGGAGCCTGCGGCTGCCCGTAGGGATTCGGATTCTGGCCGTACGGGTTCTGGCCATAGGGCGAGGGCTGCTGGCCGTAGGGGTTTTCACCGTAAGGGTTCTGCGATGACCCCTGGCCCGAAGGGTTCGGGTTATAGGGCTGGCCCGGCTGGTTAGGATTGTAGTCGCTCATCATGCATCCTTCTGGGTCGAACTATCTTATTTACCAAGCGTAGTGGCAGGTCATTGTGAGCAACCCCTCCGAAAGGATGGTTTTTCCATATGGGATTCCAATGCGTGTCCTGTGAATAGTTGACGGTGGCCACAATATGGCTAATTTGCACCGAATATTTGAGACACTGGAATCATGCCATTATCGACTGTCCATTTGTTGCGCCATGGGGAAGTTTTCAACCCTGACCGTATGCTCTACGGCAGGATCCCCGGCTTCGGGCTCTCGGAACTGGGATTCCAGATGGCCGATGGGGCAGGCGAATATTTTGCCAAGCGCCAGGCCGAAGGCGGCAACGTGGTCCGATTGGTAGCCTCTCCGCTCTTGCGTGCCCAGCAGACTGCCGCGCCGACCTCCAAGGCCTTGGACCTGCAGATCCACACCGACGAACGGGTGATTGAAGCGGGCAACAAGCTCGAGGGCCTGTCCAAGGTCGCAGAGCACCTGCGCCAGCCGAAGTATTGGCCGCTGCTGGTCAACCCGCTGAAGCCTTCATGGGGTGAAGCCTACGTCGAGCAGGTAGCCCGCATGCGCCTGGCCATGGACGAGCATCGCAAGGCAGCGGTCGCCGAACACGGCGAAGGCTCCGAGGTCATCATCGTCAGCCATCAGCTGCCGATCTGGGTGACGCGTCGAGCCGCCGAGAAGAAGCGTCTGTGGCATGATCCGCGCCAGCGCGAGTGCACCCTTGCATCCATCACCAGCTTTGATTTTGAGGGAGACGAATTGGTCTCCGTGCGTTACACCGAACCGTGCCCCGAGCTGCTTGCCGGCGCGGCGAATATCCCTGGAGCCTAAAGCAAATGACTGATCCCGTGCCTAATCCTCGCCCGTTGAGCCGCCGTACCATGCTGCGATCGCTGATGGTTGCCGCCGCCGTGGTGCCGCTGGCTGCCTGCAGCGGCAAGGAAGATGCGCTGACCGCGCAAGCGAACAGCGGCGACGGCAAGAACTACATTGCCGGCGACGGTGCAGTGGAAGAATACGAAGTATCCAAGCGCAGCGAACCGGTGGCCATCAAGGCCACCACGTACCATGGCACGGACATCGACTTCACGCAGTGGCAGGGCAAGCCGGTCGTCATGAACTTCTGGTATGCCGCCTGTGCACCGTGCCGCATCGAAGCGCCGGATCTGAAGGAAATTGCCGAAGAGTTCGGCGAGAAGGTCGAATTCATCGGCATCAACGTACGCGACGAAGCCGAAGCCGCGAAGGCCTTTGAACGCACCTTCGACATTCCCTACGAGTCCGTGCAGGACACTGACGGGGCGATCCAGCTGGCGATGACCAAGTACGTGCCGCTGCAGGCTGTTCCATCCACGCTGGTGCTGGACCGCAAGGGACGTGTCCGTGCCCGCGTGATCGGTGCGGTGGAGCCGGGTACTCTCAAATCGTTGATCAGCACCGCTCTGACCGAAGAGTTGTGAGCTGAGCAGTGACCTCTAATCCCTTTGCCGACATCGTCCTGGACGGGTCGTTGCTCCTGGCCGCACCAGTGGCCCTGCTGGCCGGATTGGTCTCCTTCCTCTCGCCTTGCGTCCTTCCGCTGGTGCCGGGCTATCTCGGCTACGTCACCGGATTGACCGGCGCAGATTTGAAGGACCACCGCCGCGGCCGGGTCGTCTCCGGCGTGCTGCTCTTTGTCCTGGGATTCTCTGTGGTCTTCATTGCCGCCGGCGTGCTCTTCAGCCAGGCGTCCGCATGGCTGAGGTTCAACGGCTCCTGGGTCACCCAGGCGTTGGGGTTGGTTGTGGTCTTCATGGGCATCGTCTTCATGGGCGGATTCTCCTGGATGCAGCGGGACCGCAAGATCCATAGGAAACCGCCTGCCGGCTTGTGGGGCGCCCCGGTGCTGGGCTTGACCTTCGGGTTGGGATGGGCGCCGTGCATCGGACCGACGTTGAGCGCGGTATTGATCATGTCCACCGGAGTGGACGCGAACGTGGGCCGCGGAACCCTGCTGACCGTGTTCTATTGCCTCGGGTTGGGCCTGCCCTTCATCCTGATCGCAATGGGTCTGCAGCGCGGCATGCAGGCGCTGGCGTTCTTCCGCAAGCACCAAGTACTGATCATGCGTTTGGGCGGGGGACTGCTCATCGCCTTGGGCCTGGTCATGGTGACAGGGCTCTGGGGAACATGGGTAGCAGAACTGCAAAACTGGTTTGCCAATGAAGTGAGGTTGCCAATTTAATGGCGAAAAAACAACGGAAGTCCAAGGGAACCGGCGACGTGCCTGCCCTGGGATTCGTGGGCTCCATGCGCTGGATCTGGACCCAGCTGACATCGATGCCGACAGCACTGTTCCTGCTGCTGCTGCTCGCTGTCGCTGCGGTGCCGGGCTCGATATTCCCGCAGCGCGATGCCAACCCCGAATCTGTCGCCCAGTATCTGGAGCAGCACACCACCGCTGGCCCCTGGCTGGACCGCTTCCAGATGTTCGACGTGTACTCCTCGGTGTGGTTTTCCGCGATCTACATCCTGCTGTTCATCTCGCTGATCGGCTGCATCCTCCCGCGTGTGAAGAAGCACGCCAAGGCCTTGCGCACCCCGCCACCGCGGACCCCGGCGCGCCTGGACCGCCTGCCCCAGTACAGCACGCATGAAATTCTTGAAGGCGAAGCCGATACGCCCGATGACCAGCAGGTCATCGATGATGCGTTCAGGATCCTGAAGAAGCGCGGCTACCGCGTCGAGCGCCGCGAGGATGCCACCGGTGCCTCGGTGGCCGCTGAGCGCGGGTACACCCGCGAAATCGGCAACCTGCTCTTCCACATCTCGCTGGTGGGCGTCCTTGCTTCCGCGGCGATCGGCGGCTCCCTGGGCTACACCGGGCAGCGTGTGGTGGTCGAGGGGGAAACCTTCGTGAACTCGCTGGTCGCCTATGACTCCTTCACCCCGGGCACGAACTTCAATGCCGATAACCTCCCTGGCTACGCAGTGACCCTGGACAAGTTCGATATTGTCTTCGACCGCGAATCCGAATCCCACTTCGGCCAGCCGCTGGACTTCACCGCCCACGTGCAGGTGCGCGAATCAGCCGATGCCGAGCCTGTGAAGCAGGAACTGAAGGTCAACCACCCGCTGCGCATCAAGGGCGCCGACGTCTACCTGGTCGGCAACGGCTACGCGCCGGTGATTACCGTCAAGGACGGCAACGGCAACGTCGCCTACTCCGGCCCGGCGGTCTCCATCCCGCAGGACTCGGTCTACACCTCGATGTTCGTGCTGAAGGTGCCGGACGCAGAACCTTCGCAGCTGGGCTTCCAGGGCTTCCTGCTTCCCACCGCGCTGGTGGACGAGAACGGCTTCGGCATTTCCGGCGACCCCAACGCCATTAACCCGCAGCTGCACCTGAACTCGTACTTCGGCGATCTCGGACTGGACGACGGCAACCCGCAGAACGTGTTCGTGCTGGACACCGACAAGATGGAGCCGCTGAACAGCCGTGATCTGGATGCCGGCGGCATCATCCTCGAAGCCGGACAGACCTACGAGCTGCCCGACGGCAAGGGCTCGATCACCTTTGACGACCTCAAGCGCTATGTCGCACTGGACGTGAACCACGACCCGGGCAAGCTGCCGATCGGCATCTCTTCGGCTCTGGCGTTGATCGGCTTGTCGATCTCGCTGTTCACCCCGCGTCGCCGCGTTTGGGTGAAGCTGAAGAATGAGGACGGCAAGCGTAGTATCGAATACGCATTGCTGGCACGTGGCGAAGATCCGCGTCTGGAACGCGAAGCCGCAGAACTACAAAAGATCTTTGACAAGGCTTGGCCATTGGCAAGCCAGGAGCAGAACCAAGGAGCCGTAAATGGATAACGCAGGGGCATTAGCGCCTATTAATGAAACGCTGGGTGAATACAGCCAGCTGTTCATGCTGCTGGCCGCCATGGTCTATGGGGTCGTCTTCATCATTTTCGCCTTGGACCTGGCAAAAACCAACAAGTCCATCAGCGAAATGGATTCCCAGGCGCTCAAGCGCGACGAGGAACTGCTGGTCAGCGCCGGCAGTGCCGCGGTGGGCACCAAGGCCCGTGCCAGCAGGGGTGCCGCCGCGCGTGCCGATAACGTCGGCGAGCACATCGTGACCGACAAGATGGAATACACCCAGCTGTCATCCAAGCGTCCGATGGCGCGCATTGCCGTGGTGCTGATGTGGCTGGCAGCGGTCCTGCACGGCGGCGCAGTGGTTTCCCGGGCAATGGCAGCGCACCGCGTGCCGTGGGGCAACATGTACGAGTTCCTGTCGACCGGTGCTTTCCTGGTGGCCCTGGTGTACCTGCTGGTGCTGATCTTCAAGGACCTGCGCTTCATGGGATCCTTCATTTCCGGCCTGGTGACCTTGATGCTGTGCGGTGCCACCATCGGCTTCCCCACACCGGTGGGCCACCTCGTTCC
The DNA here is from genome assembly GCF_006539525.1 of Glutamicibacter nicotianae. Taxonomy (GTDB): domain Bacteria; phylum Actinomycetota; class Actinomycetes; order Actinomycetales; family Micrococcaceae; genus Glutamicibacter; species Glutamicibacter nicotianae. Next base: position 13,564 of record NZ_BJNE01000003.1, read on the forward strand.
CGCTTTGCAGTCGCCATGGATCGTCATCCACGTTTCCATCGCGGTGCTGGCTTCGGCGCTGTTCGCCATCAGCTTCGCCATGAACGTGCTGCAGCTGATCCAGCATGCCCGCATGAACCGCCTGGCCGCTGGCCAGAAGGACAAGTTGCCCTTCATGCGCGTGGTGCCGGGCGCCGGCGCACTGGAGAACTTCGCCTACCGCATCAACACCATCGCCTTCGTGATGTGGACCTTCACCGTGATCGCCGGAGCGATCTGGGCTGAAGCCGCCTGGGGCCGTTACTGGGGTTGGGATCCAAAGGAAGTCTGGTCCTTCGTGATCTGGGTGGTCTATGCAGGCTACCTTCACGCACGCGCCACCGGCGGTTGGACGGGTCCACGCTCGGCCTGGTTGTCCATCATCGGCTTCCTGTGCGTGGTCTTCAACTTCACCATCGTGAACATCTTCTTCGACGGCCTGCACTCCTACGCCGGAGTCTAGACCCAAAAGAAATCGGCACTGCGAGCGGTTTCCCTTTCAGGGGAGGCCGCTCGCAGCGTTTTAACCGCGCAGTGCAGGGCGCCGTGTCCAGCCGAGGCGCAAGTAGCCTGCAAGTGGCCCATTGAGCCCGTCCGGAGCCCGGAGAAGCGGTCCGGGGTATAGTCCAGCCACACGGTTGCCCCGGGGCTCCAGGGCACAAATAAAGCCCAGCTGCGCTGGCTAGGCGTGCTGGGCTGGTTGCCGGGAACCCCGGCAGGTCGAGAGGGCTATTCGGAGTCAGGCGAAGCGCTGTCTGAGCCTTCTGGGTTGTTCTTGTGCTCCGCGCTGGGCTTTGGCTCCTTGGCCTCCGGCTTGGCTGGTTTCGCGTCGTCGGCCTTCTGCGCTTCCTCGCGTTTGGTGAGGTCTTGCTCACGCGCCTTCAGGTCGGCTTCACGCTGCTGCTGGCGGCGCCAGATCTCCAGCTGGCGCAGGAAATCCTCGTCATCGTCCGGAGCCATGGACTTCTGCGCTGGGGCATCATGAGATGCTGCAGGGCGCCCCAAAAGGAACCACAAACCGGCTCCGACGAGCGGTAGCAGGATGATGACCGCGAACCACGCAGGCTTAGGCAATGAACGTATGCGGCTGCGTTCTGCACGAGCGCATTCGATCAGGGTGTAGATCGTCAAAGCAACCGAAACCACTGCGGCGAAAATTAAAATGCGGACCATGCTTCCATTCTAGTGATAATCCTGTTCACAGGTTCATCGGTAGACTTGAGACTATGCAGTTCGTGAAATATACCGTTATCCGCCTAGGCGTATTCCTCGCCGTTTTCCTGGGCCTCTGGTGGGGTCTGAGGTGGCCAATCTTCGTTTCCGGAATTATTGGCCTCATCGTGGCCTTCGCGGTGGCCTACCTTTTCTTCAACAAACTTCGTCTACGGGCGAACGAAGATATCCGTAATGCCTTCAACAAGACCTCGGCCAACAAGACCAAGAAGCAGCTGGACGACGAGGCTGTCGAGGATGAATTCGACGAATCGCAGCGCAAGCAGACGCCTCACGCCGAGTAGTTCCCGCTACGCAGGTCAATCGAGAACTGCATGGCCCAGCCAACCACCCTGGCCGGCACGGCAATTAACGAGATGGGCTGGCCGGATCGCATGATCCGGCCAGCCCATCGTCTTATGCAATCACTGCTGGAGCCTAGGCTAGAACCTCGATGGCGATCGCCAGGGCGAAGAGCACCGCGTAGACCATATTCACAATGCCGGTCTGCTTGAGCACTAACACCAGTTTGGGAAGCCGCTGCTCGCGAAGCATCAGCAGCGATGGCGCCGCCGCAGGAATGAAGGTGATCAGGATCAGCCACATCCACGGGAAGTCGCCGGTGGCCAGCAATGGCAGCAGGATGGCTGCCGCCAGCATCAGCACATAGCTCAGGCGGGCGTTGTGTTCGCCAAGGCGTACCGCCAAGGTAATCTTCCCCACCTCTTTGTCGGTAGGAATGTCGCGCACGTTATTGGCCATCAGCAGGGCGCAGCCAATCAGCCCGGTGCCGATGGCACCCCACAGTGAAGCCATGGTCAGCTGGTTGATCTGGGTGAAAGTGGTGCCCAGGGTGGCAACCAGGCCGAAGAAGATGAAGACGTAGATATCGCCCAGACCTCGGTAGCCATAGGGGTTCTTGCCGCCGGTGTAGCCCCAGGCGGCAAAGATCGCGGCAACGCCGACCAGCAGCAGCGGCCAGGCTGAGGAAAGGATAACCAGGATCAGGCCGAAGGCGGCGGCCAACCCGAAGCACCCGAAAGCGGCATTGCGCACGTTCTTCGGCTCCGTGAGCTTGGAACCGGTCAGGCGCAGCGGGCCGACGCGTTCGTCATCGGTGCCGCGGATGCCATCCGAGTAGTCGTTGGAGTAGTTCACTCCCACTTGGAGCAGCAGGCCCACGAGCAGAGCCAAGATGAAACGGATCCAGTGAATGGTTCCGGTTTCACCGAGCGCGGCCGCGGTGCCGATGACGACCGGGGCAATGACGATGGGCAAGGTGCGCAAGCGCGCTCCGGAAACCCATTGGGAAAGTGTGGCCACTTCCTGTCCTTTCAGGGCAAGTGAAAACTCGTACCCTCTAGTTTCCCGCGATTAGCCGTGCAAGGCGAATTGAGGCTAGTCGCGAATGCCCAGTTCCTCGATGAGCAGCCGCCGGTTGAACTTGCCGTTGGGCAACTGCGGCAAGCCGTGGGGGTAGTGGCGCACGTGCTTTGGCACAGCCTCCTTGCCCAGGGTCCGGCGCACCGCGTCAAAGGCATCGGCGGTGCTGGTCGGGCCCGAATAGGCCAGGCCCACGCTTTGGCCCCATTGCGCATCGGGCAACGGAACCACGATTGCCTGCGTAAAGAATTCCTCCAGCAGCCCTTCGATCTTCGATGCCGAAAGCTTGATGCCACCGGAATTAATCACGTCATCGACGCGTCCGATGATCTTCAAGCGCTGTCCGTCAACCGTGCCCAGATCATCGGTGACATACCAGCGCGCACCATCTCGTTCAACGAAGTGCTCGGCCGTGGCTTCGGGGGCGTTGGCGTATCCGTCGGCCAGCATCGGTCCGGAAACCCAGATGCGTCCCTCATGCTCGGCCAGCTGCACGCCGGGAAGCGCGGTGCCGTTGTAGACCAGGCCGCCGGAGGTTTCCGAGGAGCCGTAGGTCTGGAAAATCTTCAGCCCGTGATGCCGGGCGCGGGTCAGCAGATCCCGGCTGGCTCGTGCCCCGCCCAGGAGGATGGCATCGAAACGCTTCAGCGCCTGCAGGGTTTCCGGAGCCGGGTTGTCCAGTAGCCGGGCCAGCTGGGTCGGCACCAGCGAGGTGATCCGGCGGGACTCGACCATTTGATTGGCCGCTTCGGTGAAAGCCGTGGCCGAGAAGCTCCCCCTGGTGTCCATGGCCACTGGCTTGGTGCCGGCGAACAGGGAACGGGTCAGCACGCTCAGCCCCGCCACATAGTGCACCGGCAAGGCCAACAGCCATTGGCCTTCGAAGCCGAGGAACTCGGCCGTGGCCTGCGCGCTGGATGCCAAGGCCGAAACGCTGAGCACCGTGCGCTTGGCCCGGCCGGTGGAACCGGAGGTCCGCACTACCGCCATGGGCTGCTCGAAACCCGGCAGGTCCGTTGGGGCCAGGTACTCGATGCGCCATCCGTTGGGGCTGCGCTCATCGAGCAGCACCTCAACGGCCGGGCCCTCGTCATTGGCCGCCTTAGCCAGGGCCGCGAGCAGTTCAGCGAGTTGTGCGTCCATATCCGGTCCTCGTTTCTCCGCGCTGGATTAGAAGTAGTAGGGGTAGTTGGACCAATCCGGGTCGCGCTTGCCCAGGAACGCGTCGCGCCCCTCCACTGCTTCGTCGGTCATGTAGGCCATGCGGGTGGCCTCGCCTGCGAAGACCTGCTGTCCGGCCAGGCCATCGTCGGCCAGGTTGAAAGCGAACTTCAGCATGCGGATGGCCTGCGGGGACTGGCGCGCGATATCGGCTGCATACTCCAACGCCACCTCTTCGAGGCGTTCGTGATCCACCGACTCGTTGACCGCACCCATGCGGACCATGTCATCGGCCGAGTACTCGCGGGCGAGGAAGAAGATTTCGCGGGCTGTCTTCTGCCCGACCTGGCGGGCGAGCAGCGCCGAACCGTACCCGGCATCGAAGGAGCCGACGGTGGCGTCGGTCTGCTTGAACTTGCCGTTCTGCTTCGAGGCGATGGTCAAATCCGAGACCACGTGCAGCGAGTGCCCGCCGCCGGCAGCCCAGCCATTGACAACGCACACCACAACCTTTGGCATGGTGCGCATCAGGCGCTGGACCTCCAGGATGTGCAGGCGTCCGGCACGTGCCGGGTCGATGGACTCGCGGGTCTCGCCCTCGGCATAGCGGTAGCCGTCGCGGCCGCGGATGCGCTGGTCGCCGCCGGAGCAGAAAGCGTGCCCGCCGTCCTTCTCCGATGGTCCGTTGCCGGTCAGCAGCACGGTGGCCACATCGCTGGTCATGCGGGCATGGTCCATGGCGCGGTACAGCTCGTCCACGGTGTGCGGGCGAAAGGCGTTGCGCACCTCGGGGCGGTCGAAGGCGATGCGCACGGTGGGAAGGTCGCGCACGATGCTGCCATCAGCGGTTCGCTCAACCTGGCGATGGTAGGTGATGTCGGTGAAGTCGAATCCCTCGACCACGCGCCAGCGCGTTGGATCGAAGACATCGGAGACCTTCTCGGGCAATGCGGAATTATTCAGGCTACTCACCCTATGAATGCTAGTCGGTTTCGTCCCGAACTCTAAGAAAGGGGGAGTAGACTCTTCACGGCCCGACTGGCGGTTGCGCACGGAATCCCTGCCTCGAAGCCTTGGACCACCCAGTGAGTCACCGGATTCATTTCACGATTTTGCACGGATCCATTCAACGCTTCCGTAGGTCAGGAGTTCATCTATGCCATCTGCCCAGCATCAACCGGCAGCCCCGGAAATCAGCGCCGAGGGCTACAAGAAATCCCTGAGCCGCCGCCACGTCCAGATGATCGCGATCGGCGGAGCCATCGGCGTGGGGCTGTTCATGGGGTCCGGCGGGCGGCTGGCCTCGACCGGGCCGGCACTGGTGCTGTCCTATCTGGTGGCCGGTGCGCTGGCCTACCTGCTGATGCGGGCCCTGGGTGAATTGATCATGTACCGCCAGACCTCAGGCTCCTTCGTCTCCTACGCCGCTGAGCTCTTCGGCCCGAAGGGCGCCTTCGTCTCCGGATGGATGTACGTGCTGAACTGGATCATGACCGGCATCGCCGAATTGATCGCCATCGGGCTGTACTTCCAGTACTTCTTCCCGAATGTCCCGGTGACCGTGTCCGCATTCTGCGCGCTGCTGCTGCTAGTGGCCATCAACCTGATCAGCGCCAAGGCGTTCGCGGAGTTCGAGTTCTGGGCGGCCTGCATCAAAGTTGCCGCGATCCTGCTGTTCCTGGCCGTGGGCACCTGCATGGTGGTGACCAACGCCCAGGTCGGAGAGCACACCGCATCGGTGGCCAACCTGTTCATCGGCGATGAGAACGGCGAGGGCGGCATGTTCCCGCGCGGCTTCTTCGTCAGCATCCTGGTCCTGAATTCGGTGATCTTCGCCTACAACGCCATTGAACTGGTGGGCATTGCCGCCGGCGAGATGGAGCACCCGGAAAAGGAAGTTCCTTCGGCAATCCGCGCCGTGGTCGTCCGCATCCTGGTCTTCTATGTCGGCAGCGTGTCCCTGCTGGCCATGGTGCTGCCCTGGAACGAGTATGAATCCGGGGTCAGCCCATTTGTCACGGTCTTCGAGAAGATGGGCCTGGGCTGGGTGGGCAGCGTCATGAACCTGGTGGTGATTACCGCCGCGCTGTCCTCCTGCAATTCGGGCTTGTACTCCATCGGCCGCATCCTGCGCACCATGAGCGGCAACGGGCATGCCCCGCAGTGGCTTTCCAGGATGAACAAGCACTTTGTGCCTTCAACCGGCATCATCACCGTGGGCGTGGTTTATCTTGCCGGCGTCATCCTGAACATCTGGCTTGGCGATTCTTTCGCCTTCGACCTTGCCTTGAACACCGCATCCATCGGCGTGCTGTTCACCTGGGCCTCGATTTTCGGATGCCAGCTGATGCTGCGCAAGAAAAAGGGCGCTGTGTCCTCGCTGCCCATGCCGGGTTCGCCCATGACCGGCTGGATCGGATTGATTTCCCTGCTGGTGATCACCGTCTTGATTTCCTTCGATACGCTGACCGGGGAGAACGGCGAGGTATTCCCGGTAGGGCTGTACACGATCGCGACGATTCCGCTGTTCGCGGTGCTGCTGTGGGTCGGCTGGCGGTTCGCCCGCAGGCACGCCCGGTCGAGCATCGACTTCTAGCCGCCGGGCTTTCGGCACCAAGCACCAAGGGGCGCATCTGCACTGCAGATGCGCCCCCTTGGTGCTGTGCTGGCTCAGGACGTCCGGGTTTCGTCCTGTTGCACTGTGGCCAAGATGCCGGTGTCCAGGGCATCGGGGATTTCTGTCCCGCGCAGCGAGGCTCCGGCGGTCTCCGGCATGAACTTGATGGCGATCGCGCCGATGACGCAAGCTGCCATCATGTAGATCGCAGGGAAGAGCAGGAAGCCGGTGGAATCGATTGCCGCTTCATTGACCATCGCGGCGGTACCGCCGAAGATGGCGGTGGCGACGTTGTAGGTGATCGCGAAGCCCGCGAAGCGCACCTGCGAGGGGAACATCGCCGGGAAGGTCGCGGTGATGGTCGCCAGCTGCGGGATGTACAACAGTCCCAGCACAGCGAAGCCGACAATGGCCCAGGCGAAGGACTGGCCCATGAGCCAGAACATCGGCAGCGCAAGCACGAACAGGCCGATCACCGAGGCGTACCACATCGGACGGCGTCCCACCTTGTCGGAGAGCGAGCCGGCGAACGGGATGACCGCCATCATGGCGACTTCGCCGATCAGGATGGTGGCCAGCGATGCGCTGGAGCTCAGCCCCAGCTGGGTTTCCAGGTAGGTCGGCATGTAGCTGAGCAGCGTGTAGTTGACCACGTTCAGCGCGATGACCAGTCCGGTCATGGTCAGCATCGGGCGCCAGTACTGCATGACCAGTTCCTTGAGCGAACCGCCCTGCTGGGCTTCGCCGGCTTCTTCCATCTCCTGGAAGACCGGGGTGTCCTCCAGCTTGCTACGCAGGTACAGGCCGATCAGGCCCATGGGCAAGGCGAGGAAGAACGGGATGCGCCAGCCATAGGCCATCATGGCTTCTTCGCCGAGCATCAGCTGAAGGGCCAGCATTACCGCGGTACCGAGGGCGAAGCCGCCCAGGGTGCCGAATTCCAGGAAGGAGCCGAAGAAGCCGCGCTTGCGGTCCGGCGCGTATTCGGCCATGAAGGTTGCCGCGCCGCCGTATTCGCCACCGGTGGAAAAGCCCTGGACCATGCGCAGCAGCACCAGCAGGATCGGGGCTGCGACGCCAATGGCTTCATAGGTGGGCAGGACGCCGATGAGGAAGGTGGCCAGCGACATCATGATGATCGTCAGGGCCAGGATCTTCTTGCGGCCCAGCTTGTCGCCCAGCGGGCCCCAGACCAGGCCGCCAATCGGGCGGACCAGGAAGGAGAGGGCGAAGGTGGCCAGGGCCATGAAGGTGCCGCCCTCGGTGGGGAAGAAGTGGGCGGTGATGTAGGTGACGGCTACGGCGTAGACACCGTAGTCGAACCATTCGGTCATGTTGCCCATGGCCGAGGCGGCAGTGGCCTTGCGAACTTCTTGCCGGCCTTCCTGCGTGTTCATGTCCGGGCCGATGTCGTGGTCCAGGTCGGGTGTGAAATTATGAGAATTCGAGTTGTCGTTTGGCTGGCTATGTTCCGGTTGCATTGCTGCTCCGTTGTTTTCAGCTTTCCGTCGACCGATCGCCCAAGGGCCAGATAGAAATTCATCGCCTTGGCCGCGGTCCACGATCCGAGGGTTTCCCGGAGTCGGTTAAATACCAGAGGCTATTCGAATCATTCTGCAAAATCAAGCACTGACATGGATTTGGTTCCGAGGGTTCGCGGATAAAACGGTAGTTGGCCTGTGGGCTGGCCACGTGGAATGGCAGGCCTGAAAATGTTCAATTGTGAAAAAGCGGCGATCCGCGACTTTATTATTGAACGAATGGTCGGTAAGTTTAGGTGTTGAGGGTCACTAACCATTTCGGCATAAGGAGCACAAATGACCGAGGCATTTCTCGTAGGTGGAGCACGCACGCCGGTAGGCCGCTACGGAGGGACGCTCAGCGCTGTGCGCCCCGACGACCTGGCTGCGCTGACGATCCGCCGCGTCATCGACGACGCAGGCATCGACCCGGCAGACATCGATGAAGTCATTTACGGAAACGCCAACGGCGCCGGCGAGGAGAACCGCAACGTGGCCCGGATGGCTGCGCTGCTGGCAGGACTTCCCATCACCGTTCCGGGCATCACGGTCAACCGCCTCTGCGCCTCCGGCATGAGCGCCATCACCATGGCCAGCCATATGATCAAGGCCGGTGCCGCCGACATCGTCGTCGCCGGCGGCACCGAATCCATGTCGCGGGCTCCCTGGGTCATGGAAAAGCCGGCCAAGGCCTTCGCCAAGCCGGGGGCAACCTTCGACACCTCCATCGGCTGGCGCTTCACCAACCCGCAATTCCTTTCCGGGGAGTACGCCCGCGATGGCAAAGCCACGTTCTCCATGCCGGAAACCGCCGAGGAAGTCGCCCGGGTCTACAACATCTCGCGCGAGGACTGCGACCAGTTCGCCGTCGAATCCCACGCCAAGGCCATCGCCGCCATCGAAGCTGGGCGCTACCGCGATGAAATCGTTCCGGTGACCGTCAAGGGCCGCAAGGGCGACACCATCGTGGATACGGATGAAGGGCCTCGGCCTGGCACCACCATGGATGTGCTTTCCGGACTGCGCCCAGTAGTCAAGGGCGGCAGCGTGGTCACCGCCGGCAACGCCTCGACGCTGAACGACGGCGCTTCGGCGATCCTCGTGGTTTCCGAACGCGCCATCAAGAAGTACGGCCTGACCCCGCGGGCACGTATCGTCGACGGGCAGGCCGCGGGCCTGGAACCGGAGATCATGGGCATGGGACCGGTTCCGGCGACGCGCAAGGTCCTCGAACGCGCCGGCGTGGGCATCGAGCAGATCGGCGCCATGGAAATCAACGAAGCCTTCGCCAGCCAGTCCCTGGCCAGCATGCGCGAGCTGGGCGTAGATGCCTCAATCGTCAACCGCGACGGCGGCGCCATTTCGCTGGGCCACCCGCTGGGTTCCAGCGGTTCGCGCATTGTCATCACCCTGCTGGGCCGCATGGAACGCGAACTGGCCTCCGAGCAGCGCAAGCTGGGCGTGGCCACCATGTGCGTGGGCGTCGGCCAGGGCACCGCAATCTTGCTGGAAGGCGTCTAGGCGTGAGCGATCTGAAGAGCGAATTCACCACCCTCAAGCTGTCGGAAACCGATGACCGGCTCTGGGTGCGCCTGCACCGGCCGGATGTGCGCAACGCCATCGACCAGGCCATGGTCGACGAGCTGCACGCCATCTGCGCCTACCTGGAGAAGAGCCCCAAGATCCTGATTATCGCCGGCACTCCCGCAGAAGGGCCGAGCGAAGCCAACCCCAAGGGGCGCAAGGGCATCTTCGCTTCGGGCGCGGACATTGCCCAGCTGCGCGAACGCCGTCGCGATGATGCGCTCGCCGGGATCAATTCGGGCATCTTCGACAGGATCGCCAAGCTGCCGATGCCGGTGATTGCAGCCCTCGACGGCTTCGCGCTGGGCGGCGGTGCCGAGCTGGCCTATGCCGCGGACTTCCGCATCGGCACCCCCGAGCTGCGCATGGGCAACCCTGAAACGAACCTGGGCATCATGGCCGCGGCCGGCGCCACCTGGCGGCTGAAGGAGCTGGTCGGCGAACCGCTGGCAAAGGAAATCCTGCTGGCCGGCAAGGTGCTCACCGGCGAGCAGTGCCTGGCCGCCAACCTGGTCACCGAATTGCATCCCGCCACCGAGCTGGATGCGGCGGCCGACGCCTTGGCGGACCGCATCGGAGCCCAGGATCCTCTGGCGGTTCGGATCACCAAGTCGGTCTTCCATACTCCCCGCGAAGTCCACCCGGTCATCGACACCTTGGCCCAGGGCATGCTGTTCGAGTCCCAGGCAAAATTCGACCGCATGCAAGCATTCCTAGATCGAAAGAAGAAGTAAGCATGAGTGCACAGACCAGCTTCACCTCCGGCGCACTGCCGCAGCAGATGGGCGTGCTCGGCGGAGGGCGCATGGGCGCCGGCATCGCCCACGCGTTCTTGATCAGCGGCAGCTCGGTGACTGTTGTCGAACGCGACAGCGAGTCGGCGCAGGCCGCCTATGAGCGCGTGGCAGCATCAGTGGACAAGTCGATCGCCCGCGGCGGGGTGAGCGAAAGCCGCGAAGAGCTGCTGGCTCGTTTCTCCACCAGTACCGATTACGGGCAATTCGCCAGCGCGCAGCTGGTGATTGAAGCAGTCCCTGAAATCTGGGATCTGAAGGTCTCCTCGCTGCAAGCGGTGGAGCAGGCCTTGGGCAGCGATGCCGTGCTCGCATCCAACACCTCGTCGCTGTCGGTCAGCGGACTGGCCGAGGAATTGCAGCGTCCGCAGAACTTCCTGGGCCTGCACTTCTTCAACCCGGTCCCGGCTTCCACCCTGATCGAGGTCGTGATCGGCAAGCAGACCGACCAAGCGCTGGTGGGTGCATCGCGCGGTTGGGTTGAAGGCTTGGGTAAGACCGCGGTCGTGGTCAATGACGCTCCGGGCTTCGCATCATCCCGCTTGGGCGTGGCAATCGCGCTGGAAGCGATGCGCATGGTCGAGGAAGGCGTCGCCAGCGCCGAAGACATCGACAATGCGATGGTCCTCGGGTACAAGCACCCCACCGGCCCGCTGAAGACCACCGACATTGTCGGTCTGGACGTGCGGCTGGGCATTGCAGAGTACCTGCATGAGATGCTGGGGGAGCGCTTCGCTCCGCCGCAGATCCTGAAGGACTTGGTGGCCGAGGGCAAGCTGGGCCGCAAGACCGGGCAGGGCTTCTATACCTGGTAGGACATCGATGAAAAGGGCTGCGCATGCAGCCCTTTTCGCGTTCCGGCAGGTGTTTCAGGCGATCAAGCCGCTGTGGCGCGCACGCAGCACCGCATCGAAGCGATTCGTGGTGACCAGCTTCCGCGCCGCCGGCGCCAGATAGCTCGTGACGGTGCTTTCGGCTAAGCCCATATGCGCGCCAATCAAGGCATTGCACGGGACCAGCGCCAGATGGGAATCCACTTCGAGCTCACGCGGCGAAAGGACAGAGAGGCCGACGCCTTCATTTGCCTGGCCATGGGAGCCTTCAGCGCAAGCACGCTGATTCACGAGCTCGGCGGCTGGCCGGGCCGGATATCACCGCACTCCTGGCCTGGTACGGCTTTTTGCCATCGGCGACAACACCACCTGGCGTCGTGCGGTGCTGCCCGTCTGAGCCCAGTGGGCGTACAAACCGGTGGTCGGCAAGCGCCGGCTCAGAACAGATGGCTCAGCAACGAAGAAAACAACTCATCCGGGTCATTGGGCAGTCCCTTGGAAGCGAACCACTCGCAAAGATTCACGCAATCGCGATGCAAGAAGTCCAAACCGTTCGGGTTGCCGGCGAGATCGACGCACTGCGGAACATCGATCACCACCAGGCGTTCGCCGGATACGAGAAGGTTGTATGACGAAAGGTCGCCGTGGGCGACCCCGAGTCCGGCAAACCTCTCCAACGCGTCGACGAGCTGGTCCCACAGCGCTGGCAGGCGCGGATCAAAGCGCGAGAGCTGCTGCAACCTCGGAGCCGCCGCATGCTGGTCCTCGGGATCGGCGATGAACTCCATCAGGATTTCGGTGCCGTCGATTTGCACCGGATAGGGGACCGGAATTCCCGCCTCGTAGCAGCGCAACAGGTAGGTCCATTCGGCGTTGGCCCACTGCAGCGCTGCCACCTGCTTGCCGTAGGTGGAGTTGTTGCGGATGGCGCGGTTATCACGCGAACGCCGTGCGGAGCGCCCATCGCTGTAGGCCTGGGAACGGCTGAACTGCATTTGCTCACGTGAACGGTAGCGCTTTGCGGCCAGAAGGCTGCTGCGATCTTCGGTGGCACGTTCCAGCAGGAAGACATCGCCTTCCTTGCCGGTTTTCAGGATTCCCAGCTCCGTGTCAATAGCGGCGGCGTCTTCGATGAGCCAGTGCGGATACGGCTTCGGCCCGCGCAACCCCTTTTCGATAAATGGCCACGTCGAGTACCGTTGGCCGTCATCCGGTTCACCGGTATCGGATTCGTTCCAGACAGGCTTGTGCTTGCTGAATTTCAGTTGCTCATCGGCATCTGCGGAGCCGGCATCGATCAGTGGTGAATGTGCGGCCGCGAGGCCAGCGGGGTAATGCATTGGAAATAGTCCTTGGAAGTAGTGGGGAGTGACGGGTACAGGCGGAAAGCAATCATCGTTACCCCTCCTTCGCTAGACTGATTGACGTTTGTCAATGACTAAAACTCTACAACATGCCAGCGATGTGTTGCAATGGGCCTATGAACCAAGGCCTGAATTACCGCAAGCAAGCCGGAGATCTGGAATGGAACGGAGCCGTCAATGCGCGGCATGTCTGCGGGGCGTTCTACCGCATGGGCAGGCACGAGTGGCTGACCGACCAGGGGTGGCGGCAGCTGCAGGATGACGGCATTGACCGGATCATCGACCTGCGCAACCCGGGCGAGATCAGGCGCCGCGAACATGACCCGGTGGTTGCCGAGCCGAGCATGCGGGGTATCGAGCTGATCAATCTCCCGCTGGAATCCCCAGGTAACGAGCGTTTCGAAGCGGTCGCGGTCCCGTATATGAACCACACCGGGATGTACCGGCTGGTTTGCGAGGAATTCGGGGATCAGCTGGTGGCGGTCTTCGAGAATCTGGCGGCAACCCGCAGCGGAGCGGTGATCCACTGCTCCGCCGGGAGGGACCGCTCGGGCCTAGTGGCGACGCTGCTGCTGGATTTGGCCGGGCTCCGCGACGAAATCCTGGCGCAGGACGAAGCGGCGGTGCGCGGCATCAATGAATGGCATCGGGTCTCGCCGCGCAAGCACCCCCATGAGTCCCACCAGTCTGCCGGTGAGCTGGAGGCTATCATCAGCAGCCGCGCCGCCGAATTGGAGAAGTTCCTGGACTGGCTCGGCTCTGCGGAGGACTACTTGCGCGGCCAAGGCCTGAGCGAGGACAGCCTGTCCGCCGTCCAGGCGCTGGCTCGACTCAATATCCCATGACAGCGCCGCAGCCGCGCTGTAGGCTCGGGGAATGGATGGAATACCGCGGCATCATGCCTTGAACTATGTTGAACTGACCGTCACCGACCTGCAGGCGGCAAAGGATTTCTACGCGGCCGCCTTCGGCTGGAAGTTCATCGACTACGGTGACCAGTACGCTGGCATCCTCATGCCGGAAGCGAGCACTGAAGAGTCCGGGGGACTGCTGCTGTCCGACAAGCCGCGGCCTGTTGGCGGGCCCTTCGTGCTGCTGTATTCCGACGACCTGGATTCCACGGCCCGCGCCATCGAGGCCGCTGGCGGATGGCTCGACCAGCCGGCCTATCCCTTCCCCGGCGGTCGCCGGCTGCATTTCACTGATCCCTCCGGCAACGAGCTGGGTGTCTGGGCCAGCCGATAGCGAGCTTCGGCCGGTTGTTGGCGCTGGCGCTTCACCTCGTTCTCTTGCGCAGTCATTCAGGTGTCGTCGATCACGCCAATGCTGATATGGTTAACACTATTACTGACCGACCGTTCAGAAAGGAATTGCGTCGATGACGACAGCCCAGATTGGTGCAGTACCAAGTTTCATTGCCGGCCAATGGCAGACCCCAGCAGCCGAGGGAGGTACCGAAGTCCTCGACGCCAACACAGGTGAGCTGCTCGCCACCGTCACCAAGGAACCCCTTGATGTCGCCGGCGCCGTCGCCTACGGCCGAGAGACCGGCCAGCGGGAACTTGCCAAGCTGTCCCTGCATGAGCGCGCGCTCAAGCTCAAGGAACTGGCGCTGTACCTGAACGAGCGGCGCAAGGACCTGTACGAGGTCTCCTTCAAGACCGGTGCTACCAAGATCGATTCGATGGTGGACATCGACGGCGGCATCGGCGTGCTGTTCACCTTCTCCTCCAAGGGCCGGCGCGAGCTGCCCAACTCCAACGTGATCCTGGATGGGCCAACCGAACCCCTGAGCAAGGACGGCTCGTTCATCGGCACCCACATCTACACCGCGATGGCCGGTGTTGTTGTCCAGGTCAACGCATTCAACTTCCCTGTGTGGGGCATGCTGGAGAAATTCGCTCCTGCCTTCATCGCCGGCGTGCCAACAATCGTCAAGCCGGCGACCCCCACCGGTTACCTCACCGAAGCGGCGGTGCGCATGATGCTGGATTCGGGCATCCTTCCTGAAGGATCCCTGCAGCTGCTCTCCGGATCCGCCCGCGACATCATGGACCACCTGGACTACCGGGACATGTTCGCATTCACCGGCTCGGCATCCACCGCCAGCAAGCTCAAGGCGCACCGCAACGTCATCGACGGGGGTGTCCGCTTCGCGGCAGAAACCGATTCCCTGAATGCGGCCATCCTCGGCCCGGACGCGGTGGAAGGAACCCCTGAATTCGACGCTTTCGTCAAGGTTGTCGTCAATGAGATGACGTCGAAGGCCGGACAGAAGTGCACCGCCATCCGCCGCAACATCGTGCCGGCCGCTCAGGTTGACGCGGTCATCGCCGCCATCGGCAAGCGCATCGATGAACGCGTAGTCATCGGCGACCCGCGTGTTGAGGGCGTCACCATGGGCGCTTTGGCTTCGCTGGAGCAGCTGGCCGACGTGCGCGGGGCCGTCGAGGACATGATCGCTGCCGGCGGCGAGCTGGCCTACGGCCGGCTGGATGCCCCGGCGGTACGAGTGGCTCCGGAAACCGATGCCGTAGCGGAATCCGGTGCCTTCATGTCGCCTGTGGTGCTGCGCTGGAACGACGCGCGCAACCCGATCGTGCACTCGCGCGAAGCGTTCGGCCCGGTCAGCTCAGTCATCGGCTATGGCAGCGTCGAGGAGGCAGTGGAGCTCGCCGCCATGGGCGCCGGATCGCTGGTCGCGACCGTGTGCACCAATGACGCCGAATCCATGCGTGCCCTGTCCCTAGGCATCGCCGCCCACCACGGGCGCGTGCACATCCTGAACCGCGAAACCTCCCGGTCCACCACCGGCCACGGATCCCCGGTTCCGCACCTGGTCCACGGCGGCCCAGGCCGCGCCGGCGGCGGCGAAGAACTCGGCGGCATCCGCTCGGTCAAGCACCACATGCAGCGCACCGCGGTCCAGGGCTCGCCCAACATGATCACTGCGCTCAGCGGAGTCTGGCATACCGGCGCCCAGCAGTCGCTGGCAGGCAGCCCGAAGTTCGGCGGCAAGCCGGAGAACGTCCACCCGTTCCGCAAATCGCTGGCCGAGCTGAAGATTGGTGACGGTTTCGCTTCGGACCTGCGCGAAGTCAGCTTGGAGAAGATCACCGAATTCGCCAACGAAACCGGTGACACCTTCTACGCGCACACCGACCAGGCCGCCGCGGAAGCCAATCCGTTCTTCCCCGGCATCGTGGCCCATGGCTACCTGCTGGTTTCCTGGGCCGCGGGGCTGTTCGTAGAGCCTGCTCCGGGACCGGTCCTGGCCAACTACGGATTGGAATCCCTGCGCTTCATCACCCCGGTGGCTGCCGGAGATTCAATCCGCGTGACCCTGACGGCCAAGAAAATCACGCCGCGAGTCACCGATGAATATGGCGAGGTCGCATGGGATGCGATCTTGCACAACCAGAATGATGAGATTGTCGCGACCTACGATGTCTTGACCCTGGTGGAGAAAGAAAACCTCACCTACGCCAACTTCGAAGGCTAAAACGCAACTTCAGCAAGGGTGGATGCCGTCAACCACGGCATCCACCCTTTTGCGTGCTCGGAGCCAGGACAGCTTTGCCGGATATCTATGAAAGCGTTTCCAATTTTGGCAAGATTTGACGCGGAGTGAAAAAATTTTAGGGCAATTTACGCGGACATTTTCGCGGGTTTAATGTATTTACAGAAATTTACTTATTGGAGAGAGGTAAGAAAACGCTTACAGTTGTGTCGCAGGTCACGCGTTGATGGGGAACGTGTGGTTGAGCGATCCCGACGCTGTCGCGTCGAGCTATCGCAGCCCGATCATCACAACAAAGGAGTTTTTCTGTGGGACTTTTGCCATCACGCGCCAAATCAACACAACGCCGGCACGGAGCCAGGACGGTGAAGCCGGTGGCAGCACTAGGCGCCTCGCTCGCCCTGCTCGCCGCACCGTTGTTCGCAGCACCCGCCCAAGCCGCCACCCCATCCAACGACGGCAAGGATGTCATCCTCAACCTGTTCCAATGGAACTGGAATTCGGTAGCCCAGGAATGCGAGTCCAGCATCGGCCCAGCAGGATATGGCTACGTCCAGGTCTCGCCTCCAGCTGAGCACCTGCGCGGCACTGCATGGTGGACCTCGTACCAGCCGGTGAGCTACAAGGTGGACTCGAAACTGGGCAACCGCGAGGAATTCTCCGCCATGGTCAAAAGCTGCAACGACGCAGGCGTGAAAGTGATCGCAGACGCCGTGGTCAATCACATGACCGGAGCCGGGCAGACCGGTACTGGAACCGCAGGCTCGGCTTTCTCTGATGACAACTTCCCAGAGTATTCGGCCCAGGACTTCAACGATTGCCGCACCAACATCACCAACTATGCTGACCGCTGGCAAGTGCAGCACTGCCGCCTCGTGGGCTTGCAGGATCTGAAAACCTCCAGCAGCTACGTCCAGCAAAACATCGCCGACTATCTCGATGACCTCGTCTCGCTTGGGGTATCCGGATTCCGCATCGATGCCTCGAAGCACATCCCCGCAACGGACCTCGAAGGCATCAAATCCAAGATGAAGAACCCCGGCGTGTACTGGGTGCACGAGGTGATCGGGGCGTCGGGTGAACCGATCCAGGAAAGCGAGTACCTCGGCAGCGGCGACTCGCACGAATTCGACTATGCGCGGCAGCTCAAGCATGATTTCGACGCGCAAATCGCCAACTTGCGCTTCATCGGCGACGGCAAGCTCACCAGTGACCGGGCCGGGGTTTTTGTCACCAACCACGACACCGAACGCAACGGCGAATCCATGAACTACAAGTGGGGCGCCAAGTACCTGCTGGCCAATGTTTTCATGCTCTCCTGGCCTTACGGATCGCCCACCGTGTATTCCGGATACACGTTCACCGACAAGGATGCGGGGGCGCCGGGCGCCAGTGACGCATCGGTACCCAATGCCGACTGCGACTCCTCCGCCTGGACCTGCGAACAGCGGCAAGATGAAATCACCGGAATGGTGGGCTTCAACAACGCCGTCGGCGACGCGGCTGTCAGCAATTGGTGGGACGATGGCGGCAACCAGATCGCATACGGCCGCGGCAATAAGGGATTCGTAGCCATCAACAACACCTCGGCGGCAACCACCCGCGAATACACCAGCTCGCTGGCCGCTGGCACCTATTGTGATGTGGTGTCCGGAGGCGATTGCTCGAAGACCATCACTGTGGGCGCCGACGGCAAGTTCACCGCGACACTGCCTGCCTACGGTGCCATGGCCCTGCACATCGGTGCCGTATCCGATGGCGGATCAGGAACGCCGGATCCGGTCGAGGACACTGCTGATGTCAGCGTCGCGGTCACCGCCCAAACCGTCTGGGGGCAGAACATCCGCATCGTCGGCAACCAGCCGGAACTAGGCAGCTGGGATCCGGCCAAGGCGCCACAGCTATCAGCTGCCAGCTACCCGAGCTGGAGCGGAACGGTGGACCTTCCGGCAGGAACGCAGTTCGAATACAAGTACGTCAAGTACGACCAGAGCGGCAATGCCACGTGGGAATCAGGGGCCAACCGCATCGCGACCGTGAATGCGGACGGTTCCCTGAACCTGAACGACAGCTGGCGCAATTAGCCACAAAAAAATGATCCCGCCCCAGTTCACACTGGGGCGGGATCATTCTAGGTTCAGCTACTTTTCGGTTTTGGCATTCAGCTTGTCCACGGTTGCCTGCTTGGCTTTTTGCAAGGCCAGCTCTTCCTCGTCCAGCTCGACCTGCACCGGCTCGGCAGCCTGGGCAGGAAGGCCGCGCCACAGGAAGTAGCCGTACGCGGCGGCTAGGGCGATGAAGACGAACAGGCCCATCATGCCCAGCATCGGGGAGATCAGGAAGTAGACAACCAGATCGGCAACGGCAGCCACGGCCAGCACCAGCCAGCCGGCGCGCACGCCGCGGGCAACCATGACAAATGACGCGAAGATGGCCGCATCGGCGAAGTAGAGGACCCAGATTTCCGGGGTTGCGCTCATGAAGCCGCCATTGAACAGGAACGGGCCGAAGCGCAGGGCAACCAGCAGGATCAAGCCCACGAGCAGGCCGAGCGCGGACCATGGCGTCACGGCAGTGCTCGTGACCACGCGGGTGAATTTGCCCTTGAGCTCGAAGCGGGAGAAGCGCCACAGGCCGAAGATGGCGATCAGCAGCAGCGGAACGGCGTAGATCAGTCCCAGTAGATCGAACTGCATCGAGGTAATGACCGGGCCAACGAAGACGCCCAGAATCAGGGTCCACCAGCCCAGGTCATTGCGGTGCGCCAGCAGGGCCGCGGAGACGAAGACAAGCAGCATGCTCGCGGCAGAAAGCAGGATCTGGACAAAGGAACTACTGCTGTCGGCGGTAGCCATGAAAAGGGTTTCTAAGATGGAATCCACAGCGCTCTTCACTTGGTTGATCGAGAATGTCCGGTGCTGGAAGCACCCCTTCGATGCTAGCTGTGAATTCTGTGAGGATGGCAAGATTGCCAGGTTGGATGCGCCACATCCAGGTGCCTCCGCACCCGGTTAACGACGTTGGCTCCCACCTGGAAGGCGGGAGCCAACGCGTAGCCTTGCCGTGCAACTAGGCGTTCACGGTATGCAAGCCATTGAAGAGCAGGGAAACGGCTTGCTCTTCAAGTTCGGTTCCGTTGATGGGCCCGTCGGCGCGGTACCAATCCACCACCGAGTTGATCAAGCCGAAAAGCAGCCTTGCAGTTGCCCGTGGTTCCAAATCGGCACGCAACTTGCCATCCGACTGCGCGGCGGTCACCAGCTCCGCCAGCTGGCGGTCCATGGCGCGGCGGCGCTGCAGTGCTTGGCGCTCCAGTTCAGTGTTGCCGCGCAGTCGCAGCAGCAAGGTCACGTAGGAACGCTTGTCCAGCAGGATCCGGAACGTCGCGCGCAGGAAGAATTCCAGGCGTTCATCTGCGGTGCCCTCATGGGAGCGGACCTCGGCGATCACTGCTTCCAGGGGAATCAGCGCTTCGTCCAAGGCCAGCCTCAACAGGTCCTCTTTGGACGGGACATGGTGGTAAATCGCGGATTTGCTGATACCCAGGCGGTCGGCGAGCTTGCCCATGGAGGTCGCGTCGTAGCCGTATTCGTTGAATGCCTCGACAGCAATGCGCAAAACGGCTTCTTGATCGTAACCGGGGCGGCCACGCTTGGCCGGACGGTTGGCAGTATCGGTAAGTCCCATGATTACTTCATTATCCCATGTCCCGGTCGGGACTAGTTGGAGCGCATGTCGTAGATGCGCTTGAGCTTGCCCATGGAGCGTTCCAGCGATTCCGGCTCGACAACGTCAATGGCGCAGGACGAGCCGACATGGATCTTGATGAGCTTGGCCAGTTCCTTGGCTCCGTTGGTTGCATCTTCGATGGTCGCCTCGCTGCGGCGCTCCACCTTGACTGCCAGCTGGTCCATGCGATCCGGACGGGTCAGGATCAGCTGGAAGTGCGGCGAAAGGGTCGGCACCTTCAGGATCAGTTCCTCGATCTGGCTTGGGAACAAGTTCACGCCGCGCAGGATGATCATGTCATCGCTGCGCCCGGTGATGCGGCCCATGCGGCGGTGGCCCGGCCGGCTGGTGCCTGGCATCAGCCGGGTCAGGTCATGGGTGCGGTAGCGGATGATCGGCAGGGCCTGCTTGGTCAGCGAGGTGAATACCAGTTCACCGTGCTCGCCATCAGGCAGCACCTTGGTCTCGTCGAAGGCATCAATGATTTCTGGGCGGAAGTGGTCTTCCCAGATGTGGCTGCCATCCTTGCGTTCTCCGGATTCGCCAGCCACGCCAGGGCCCATGACTTCGGAGAGGCCGTAGATATCGCAGGCGGTGATGTTGAACATCTCTTCCAGCTCGTGGCGCATCTCTTCGGTCCACGGCTCGGCGCCGAGCACGGCCACCTTCAGCGAGGTGGATCGCGGATCAAGGCCCTTGCGCTGCATGGCATCGCCGATGGTCAGCAGGTAGGTCGGGGTGCAGAGGATCGCGTCAGGCTCGAAGTCCTGGATCAGCGTGATCTGCTTGTCGGTCTGGCCTCCGGACATGGGGATGACGGTGGCGCCGAGGTACTCGGCTGCGGCGTGCGCACCCAAGCCGCCGGTGAACAGCCCATAGCCGTAGGCGTTGTGGACCTTCCAGCCCGGCTTGACCCCGGCCATGCGCAGGCAGCGGGCACCGAGCTTGGCCCAGTCTTCCAGGTCCTTCTTGGTGTAGCCAACCACGGTGGGCTGTCCGGTGGTGCCCGAGGAAGCATGGATGCGGGCGACCTCATGCTGCGGAACGGCAAACATGCCGAAGGGATAGTTCTTGCGCAGATCTTCCTTGTCGGTGAAGGGGAACTTGGCGAGGTCGCTCAGTTCCTTCAGATCATCGGGGTGCACGCCAGCGGCATCGTACTTCGCCTTGTAGTACGGCACGTTGTTGTAGGCATGGTGCAGAGTTTCCTTCAAGCGGGTCAGCTGGATCGCTTCGATCTGCTCACGGCTCATGGTTTCTTCTGGATCAAGCGGATTCGGAAGGCTGTCGCGGTCGGTGTTCTGGGACATGCTGGAACTTTCGTGTCGAGTGGGCTAGGTGCTTAGCGGTTCTTTGGTTTCGGGACGGTGCGCGAACGTCCGCGGAACTCTGCGACGGTTTCGATTGAGCCGTCGCCCGCTGGCTGGGTCACCTTGATGTCGTAGATCCCGCTGCGGCCTTGCTGCGAGACACGGTTGCCGGTGGCAGTCAGCACTCGTCCGGGAATGGCTGGCTTGAGGAAGTTGACGTCGGCACCGGACGCGACAGTGATGGTCTCATCCGAGCCTGCCTGCGGATTGCAGCTCAGTGCGAACGCAGTGTCGGCCAGAGCGAAGATCATCCCGCCGTGGCCAATGCCGAAACCGTTGAGCATTTCCTGCCGGAGCGTCATGGTGATGACAGCGTGGCCGTCGGAGACCTCAACTACTTCGATTCCCATCCACTGCGTGGCGTAGTCATTGTGAAGAATGGCGTGCGGGACCGAATTCTCTACCTGTGTTTCGCTCATCATCTTCCTTCGCCGAATTATTTACCGAACGATCATTAGGTAATAACATTATGTGAGCTAAGTCAAGTTAGGCGAGCGTTTTGGCGGTACTGTTTCAGCGAGGGCAAACAGGAGAACTAGCGGGTGAAAATTCGCTGGTGCACGTCGAGGATGAACGGCTCCTTGATCCGGTTGTAGTCCATGACCAGTCCATTTTCGCCATCGCTCGCAGCCAGCGCACGGGCAGCGTTCCGCTTGACCGAGGCATATGCCAGGCGGTCAGTTTCGTTGTGTTTCAGATGCTCGCGGAAAATCAGGTGCCGCAGGTACTCGGGGCTTCCCGCGCTGAAGACATGGATATTGGCTTCGGGAAGCAATGAACCGGCAACCGGCTTGAGCATGCGGTGGCCGTACCACCCGGGTTCGCGGTGCCAGAGAATGATGCCGGTGGAATCCAGCGCTGGGACGTAGAACGCTTCCTGGTTCGCATCGGGGACCAGCAAGATGATGTCGATGATCGGCTTGGATGGAAGGCCTGGAACGGACGTGGAACCGGTGTGCTCAATGGCCAGCGCGGTGGAACCCAGTGCATCGGCGATCTGATCGCGCAGGCGGTGGAAGTCCTTGGCCCACTGTTCGGCCGGTTCGGCAATCGCGATCAGTCCGCGCATCAGTTCGCCGCCGACAGCCTCGTATCCCGGATCTTCTTCCGGCTGGCTGGTCAGCAGCGGGTAGCAGGGCAAGGTGCACAGGTACCGCTGGGCCTCCGGCCAGCGCGGGTCGGCAGCCGACGGCGAGACGAGGCAACCGAGCGCACGGTAGAAGCCCACCGCATCATCATCGGTGGTGGCCCAGACGTTCTTCTGGTGGGTGTCGCGCAGTCCAGCCAGCAGGGCGGAGCCCAGGCCCTGTCCTTGCAGTGCTGGATCGACGGCAAGATATTCGACGCAGATCGCGTAGCTATCGCTGTGCCGGTAGGCGGCCAGTGCCGTGACGTCGCCTGAGGCAGTCGTGCTGGCAAGGACCTCGAGTCCTTCGCATTCATCGAGCAGCGTTTCAAGCGCCTGCTCGCTGGCAGGTTCGGCGGCCAGCACCAGCAAGCGGCGTACCGCAGGGTCGTTGCGGTGGTCGCTGATCTTGATGTGGTGCATGGCCGCCGTTCCTCCGGTTGTCAGATTTCTTCAGTGCATCCCAGCGCATCCAAGGCGAAGGAATAGTCCCACGCACGGGACTTCCAGGACTCGTAGCGCCCCGACGCGCCGCCGTGCCCGCCATCCATCTCGGTCTTCAGCACAATCGGTTCCTGCCCGGTGCCGATTTCACGCAGCTTGGCCACCCATTTGGCTGGCTCTACGTACAGTACACGGGTGTCGTTCAGCGAGGTGACCGCAGCGATCTTCGGGTAGTCCTGTGCCGTGACATTTTCGTAAGGGCTGTAGGACTTCATGTAGTCGTAGACCTCCTTGCTCTCGATCGGGTTGCCCCATTCTTCCCATTCCAAGGCCGACAGCGGCAGCTCTGGATCAAGGATGGAGGTCAACGCATCGACGAAAGGCACCTGTGCGATGATCGCCGTGTACAGTTGCGGGGCCATATTCGCGATGGCTCCCATCAGCAGTCCGCCGGCCGAACCGCCCAGAGCGGCGATGCGCTGCGGATCGGCCCAGCCGGAATCGAGCAGGTACTTGGTGGAATCAATGAAGTCGGTGAAGGTGTTCTTCTTGTGCAGCTTCTTGCCCTGCAGGTACCAGTTGCGGCCGAGCTCTCCGCCGCCGCGCACGTGGGCGATGACAAAGACCACGCCGCGATCCAGCACGCTCAAGCGGGGGATGCCGAAACCAGGATCCATGGAAGCCTCGTAGGAGCCGTAGCCGTAGATCAGCACCGGCTGGGGAACCGAGGTATCCAGGTCGGCCCGGCGCATGATGGTCAAGGGAATCCTGGTGCCATCGGCCGCGGTGGCCCACTCGCGCGTGGACAGGTACTTGGCCGGGTCGAAGTTGTTCACCGGAGTCTGCTTGCGCAGCACCAGCGACTGGTCTTCCAGCCACAGGTCGTAGACGCGTGCGGGGGTGAAGTCAGCGGTATAGCCGATGCGGATCAACGGCGCCTCCAATTCGGCGAAGGTCGCCGAGGCGGTGAACAGCTCATCCTCGAAGTCCGGTTCAATAGCCGGCTGCTGGGCTTCGGTGCCCAAGCCGTCCAAGGCAAGCAGCTGGACGCGCTCGCAGGTGTCGCGGCGAACCGAGAGCACCACGTGCGAACCGGTAATTGCCGTGCCTTCGATCTTGACGGTGTCCTCATGGGCCACCACGGTGCTCCACTGGGCGGGGTCGGTGTTCTCTCCCAGCTGGTTCACGGAAGCCAGCGACACCATATTGTTCGGTGCTTCATGGTCGTGGGTGATTAACGCCTGGCCAGCGCCCGGCATCAGATCGATTCCGTGCAGCAGGCGCAAGCTGCGCGGCACCAGGAGGGCTACTGCCGCCGAAGGATCGAGCAGGTCCAGCATGCTGGTTTCGGCGAATTCGGAGTTGCCGCTGGAGATCATCAGCGTCTTGCGGTCCGGGCTCAGATCGAAGCCGAGCCACATGCCTGGATCAGTCTCTTCGAAAATGATCTTGTCGTCCGCTGGGAGGGTGCCCAGCCGGTGGGTGCGGATCTGGTGCGGCCGCCAAGTCTCGTCAACTACCGTATAGAAGATCGTTGAAGAATCCGGCGAGAAGGCCAGCCCGTAGAACACCCCTTCAATGGTGTCTTCCAGCAGCTTGCCGGTTTCCAGGTCCTTGATGAACAGGGTGAACCGTTCATCGCCGGCATTGTCGACGCAGTAGGCGAGCAGGTTGCCGTCCTCATTCAGGGCCATGCCGCCGAGCGAGAAGAACGGCTGCCCTTCGGCCAATGCGTTGCCGTCGAGCAGCACCTCTTCGGCAGGCAGCGCGGTTTCCGGGTCGATGACCGGGGGCGTCCAGTCGGCCACCAGGTCCCCGGTGTCCGAGGCTTTGACACGGCACTGGATCGTGTAGGGCTTGCCTTCGGCCGAACGGGTGAAGTACCACCAGCCGCGGCGGCGCACCGGAACCGACAGGTCGGTTTCAACGGTGCGGCCCTTGATCTCGCTGAACAAGGCATCGCGCAACGGCTGCTGGCCAGCGGTAATGGTGTCGGTGTACTCGTTCTCCGCAGTCAGGTGGGCGATGACCTCCGGGTTGGATTTCTCGCGCAGCCATTCGTAGTTGTCGATGAAGTCGTCGCCGTGGAAGCTGCGGGTGGTGGGCAGCTTCGCGGCACGAGGAACATTTGCGGTCAATGATTCAGGAGTCATACCACTATTCAATCCCACCGCCGATGCTTGCGGGGGTAGCTATGCTCAGCGCGGACAGAACCGCGGTTTCAAACCGGTAACGATGCAAGTGCAGGCGAGTCGTGGGGTACCGGCTAGGCTTTATTCGTCCTAGGCTTGCAGGCAGAACGTATCATCTGCACCTTGGGCCATTCGCCCTTCAGCACGAGAAAGCGATTCATCAGTGGAAAAGAAAAGAACAGCTGCCCCCGCCGGGCGCCTAGCCAGGTGGATAGCCGCGGCTGCCATCGGTTTGATGGCATTGGTCGTGGGCGCACCGTCGGCTCTGGCCCAAGGCAGTGAAAGCGTCGAGGGCCAAACCTATGTCATCGGCACGGATACGACGTTCGCGCCGTTCGAGTTCCGCCAGAACGGCGAGCTGACCGGTATCGACATGGATTTGCTGCGCGCCATTGCCGAAGACCAGGGATTTGAAGTCGAAATCAGGTCCTTGGGCTTCAACGCCGCCTTGGCAGCCCTCTCCTCCAACCAGGTGGACGGCGTGATCGCCGGCATGTCGATTACCGACGAGCGCAAGGAGATCTACGACTTCTCCGAGCCCTACTTCGAGTCCGGCGTCCAGATGGCTGTCGCTGCGAACAATGACGAGATCACCAGCTATGAGGACTTGAAGGGCAAGACCGTTGTCGCCAAGACCGGCGCCGAGGGCGAGACCTACGCCAAGTCCATTGCCGAGGAATACGGCTTCCAGGTCAAGTCCCTGGATCAGTCGGCCACCATGTACGAATCGGTCAAGGCCGGCTCCGCCGTTGCCGTTTTCGATGACTACCCGGTGCTGGCCTACGGCATCGCCCAGGGCAATGGCCTGAAGACCGTCACCGACAAGGTTCCTGGCGGTTCCTACGGCTTCGCTGTGAACAAGGGCGAGAACACCGCGCTGCTGGCGGCCTTCAATGACGGGCTGGCCGAGCTGAAGGCCAGCGGAGAGTACCAGCAGATCCTGGACTCCTACCTTGCCGATCCGACCGCGGCGCAACCGAGCAACTTCTTCGATCTGCTGGTCAAGTCCATGCCGGCGCTGATGACCGGTTTGTGGCACACCCTGCTGGTGACAGCGATTTCCTTCGCCATCGCGATGGCGTTGGGCCTGATCTTCGGATTCATGAAGATCTCCGGGAACATCGTGCTGCGCGGCATCGCCACGACCTTCGTGAACATCTTCCGCGGCACCCCGCTGCTGCTCTGGGCATTCATGTTCTACTTCGGCCTTCCGCAGCTGACCGGCTGGGAGATCAGCGTCTGGACTGCTGGTGTGCTGACGCTGTCCCTGAACGCCGGCGCCTATGTCGCCGAAATTGTTCGCGGCGGCATCCAGTCGGTGGATCCAGGCCAGCTCGAAGCGTCCCGTTCGCTGGGCCTGGGCTACGGGAAGTCGATGCAGAAGGTCGTGATCCCGCAGGCCTTCAAGATGATGACCCCGTCGCTGATCAACCAGCTGATCATCAGCCTGAAGGACTCCTCGCTGCTGCTGGCTATCGGCTTCACAGAGCTGCTCTACCAGGGCCAGCAGATCTACGCGGCGAACTTCCGTGTCACTGAAACCCTGCTGATCGTCGGCATCATCTACTTCATCGCCATCATGGCGCTGACCAAGTTGGCAAATTATGCCGATCGGAGGTTCAACAAGTGAGCACCTCAACCGTGCAAAGCGACAACGTGAAGATCCAGGTCAAGGACCTGCACAAGTCCTTCGGGTCCAACAATGTGCTCAAGGGCATCGACATGGACGTGCGCGAAGGCGAAGTGGTGTGCGTGATCGGACCGTCGGGGTCCGGCAAGTCCACCTTGCTGCGTTGCCTGAACAAGCTCGAGGACATCACCTCAGGCAAGGTCGTCGTGGACGGCTTCGATGTCACCGATCCGAAGGTGGATATCAACGAGGTGCGCCGCCATGTGGGCATGGTGTTCCAGCACTTCAACCTGTTCCCTCATATGAGCGTCGAAGAGAACATCATGCTGGCGCCGGTCGAGCTCAAGAAGATGGGCAAGGCCGAAGCGCGGGAGCGTGCCCTGGAGCTCTTGGAACGCGTTGGCCTGCGCGAGAAGGCCAACGCCCGTCCGGCCTCGCTTTCCGGCGGCCAGAAGCAGCGTGTGGCGATCGCCCGCGCGCTGGCTATGGCTCCGGGCATCATGCTCTTCGACGAGGCGACCAGCGCTCTCGATCCCGAGATGGTCGGCGAAGTGCTGCAGGTCATCAAGGAGCTCGCCGATACAGGAATGACCATGGTCCTGGTGACGCACGAGATGGGCTTCGCACGTGAAGTAGCCGACCGGGTGGTCTTCATGGCTGACGGAGTTGTCTGCGAGCAGGGCGAGCCTGAACAGTTGTTCGGCAATCCGCAGCAGGCGCGCACTCAGGACTTCTTGTCCAAGGTCCTCTAGGCAGCAGCCGCACAGCCGGCCGGAAACCGTGCTGTCCGCAACTAGTTGAATCTGGTTGCGGGCAGCACGGTTTTTTCGTGACAAAGCTTACGCGGCAAATCCCTTCATATTATTGAAGTTTCAACTAATTTTCCAATAGGGTTGGGGCAGTAAATGAATGGGACTTGTCCCTGCATCTCAATCCTTAGGAGTTCACTAATGTCCGCTCTGGAAAATAGCGCAGGCCTGCAGACCGCTGCCCGCACCCTGCTTCGCTTTGCTTTCGGTTTCCTCTTTCTGGCCCACGGCTGGCAGAAGTACTTCCAGTTCACCATCGAGGGGACTACCGCTGCCTTTGGGCAGATGGGTGTTCCTGCCGCCAACCTGCTTGCCCCGCTGGCTGCAACCTTGGAGATCGCTGGTGGTCCCGCGATTATCCTTGGCCTGCTGACTCGCGTGTTCGCAGGCCTGTTGGGGGTGCAGATGATCGTCGCGCTGTTCATGGTTCACGCTGCAGGTGGAGTCTTCGTGGAAAATGGCGGTTTCGAGCTCGTCTTGGCACTGGCTGCCGGCGCACTGGCACTGCTTCTGGTGGGCCCTGGCCGGATCTCGCTTGATGCGCTGATCTTCAAGGGCAAGAAGGCGGACAAGGTGCTCGTCAAGGCCTAAGCCCCAGCTTTCGCAAACCCCGGGAAATCTTTCCCGGGGTTTTGTTGCGCCTGGAGGCGGGTTCATGTTGACGTGATCGAGCGCACTCTGACATACTGAACGAACGGTCAGTATGTAATTTGTTTTCGATGAGGTGAACCCATGGCCCCGACCACACCGCAGGAGCCGGGACTGAGTGCCGTCCCGAGCTACGAAGAAGAGCAGTCCCAAGCGCGTTTCGACGCCTTGATCGATCAGGACTCCCGCGTCGAGCCACGCGACTGGATGCCTGAGAAGTACCGCAAGACCCTCAGCCGCCAGATCTCGCAGCACGCGCACTCCGAAATCATCGGCATGCAGCCTGAAGCGAACTGGATTACCCGCGCTCCATCGCTGAAGCGCAAGTCCATTCTGATGGCCAAGGTGCAGGACGAAGCCGGTCACGGCCTCTACCTCTATTCGGCCGCCGAGACCTTGGGCACCACCCGCGACGAGTACAACGAGCAGCTGCTCTCCGGCAAGGCCAAGTACTCCTCGATCTTCAACTACCCCGCACGCACATGGGCGGACATGGGTGCTATCGGCTGGCTGGTCGATGGGGCGGCCATCGCCAACCAGGTTCCGCTGTGCCGTGCTTCCTACGGCCCCTACGGCCGTGCCATGGTCCGCGTGTGCAAGGAAGAATCCTTCCACCAGCGCCAGGGCTTCGAGATCCTGCTCTCGCTCTCGCGCGGCACCGAAGCGCAGAAGAAGATGGCCCAGGATGCCATCAACCGCTTCTACGAGCCAGCCCTGATGATGTTCGGCCCGCCAGATGAGCAGTCGCCGAACTCCCAGCAGTCCATGGCTTGGAAGATCAAGCGCTTCTCCAACGACGAACTGCGCCAGCGTTTCGTCGGCATGATCGCCGAACAGGTCAAGGTTCTCGGCCTGACCCTGCCGGACCCGGAGCTGCACTTCGATGAAGAAAAGAAGCAGTGGATCCACAAGGATCTGAACTGGG
Organism: Glutamicibacter nicotianae; assembly: GCF_006539525.1. Lineage (GTDB taxonomy): Bacteria > Actinomycetota > Actinomycetes > Actinomycetales > Micrococcaceae > Glutamicibacter > Glutamicibacter nicotianae. Next base: position 42,443 of record NZ_BJNE01000003.1, read on the forward strand.
ACGAATTCATGGCAGTGATCAAGGGCAACGGCCCAGTGAACGCGCAGCGCATGGAACGCCGACGCGAAGCGCACCGCGAGGGCGCCTGGGTCCGTGAAGCCGCCGCAGCATACGCAGCAAAACAAGCACAAAGTGAGGTTGCCTAGCATGAGCCAACAGAGCAATTGGCCCCTGTGGGAAGTATTTGTCCGTTCATCTCGTGGACTCTCGCACGTCCACGCCGGATCCCTGCATGCACCGGATGCCCAGATGGCCGTGCGCAACGCCCGCGATCTGTACACCCGTCGCAACGAAGGCGTGTCTCTGTGGGTTGTGAAGTCCACCGACATCATCAGCTCCGACCCTGATGAGAAGGACGCCTTCTTCGAATCCCCGCAGGGCAAGGACTACCGCCACGCGACCTATTACAAGGCCAGCGAGGGAGTGAAGCACCTGTGAAGCACGAAGAACTCGACGAAGCCCTCGACAGCTTCGGTGATGCGCTGGCTTCGGCCACCCGTGTCACCCCGGGCAACGCCTTGCGCCCGGAAGACATCGCTGTGGACGGCGTCAAGCCGAGCGAAGAAGTCGCGCAGTACGCACTGACCCTGGGCGATGATGCCCTGATCCTGGCGCAGCGCATGTCGCACTGGATTTCCCGCGCTCCCGAGCTGGAAGAAGATGTTGCCCTGGGCAACATTGCACTGGACGTCCTGGGCCACGCCCGCTCCTTCCTTACCTACGCCGGGCTGGCGTGGGACAAGACCGAGGACGATCTGGCCTACTGGCGCGAGGAAGAGGAATTCACCTCGCTGTGGATCGTCGAGCAGCCCAACGGCCACTTCGGCGTCACCATCATCCGCCAGCTGATCGTCTCGATCTTCCAGAACCTGCTGTACAAGCAGCTGACCGAATCCAAGGATGAAACCCTGGCTGCCATCTCGGCCAAAGCAGTCAAGGAAGCCGACTACCATCGCGACCACGCCATCCAGTGGACCATCCGCCTGGGCCAGGGCACCGAGGAATCGGCCGCCAAGATGCGCCACGCCCTGGAAATCCTGTGGCCGTACGTCGATGAGATGTTCCGCGATGAAGAAGTTCACCAGAACCTTGAGGGCATCGCCGTGCTGCCTTCCACCCTGCGCTCCGCGTGGGAGGAAGAAATCACCGCGGTACTGGACGCAGCCGGCTTGGAGATCCCTTCCACCGGTCAGGCCATGGCCTACGGCCGCCGTGGCGAGCACTCCGAACACCTGGGCTACCTGTTGGCGGAGATGCAAGTTCTCGCCCGCAAGCACCCCGGTGCCAGCTGGTAATTACGCAACTTTTGCCCGAATAAGGGGGAAGCAGTCTTGAGCAAAACGATCGCTGACGCCAAGGATCTGTTCGCTATCGCGTCCAAAGTGACCGACCCGGAAATCCCGGTGCTGTCCATTGCAGACCTGGGAATCCTTCGTGAAGTGAATATGGCCGAGGACGGAACCGTGCAGGTGGTCATCACCCCAACCTATTCAGGTTGCCCGGCGATGGACGCCATCAATGAAGACCTGTACGCCGTTTTCGGCGATGCCGGATATGAAAAGGTTGACGTCAAGCTGGTGCTGACCCCAGCGTGGTCAACCGATTGGATGACCGAGGAGGGGAAGAGCAAGCTCGAAGAGTACGGGATCGCTCCACCCACCGGCAAGGGCCATGCAGGCCGCGTCACCCTCGGCATGAGCGTGAAGTGCCCGCGGTGCCACTCGCTGAACACGCGTGAGCTGGCCCGGTTCGCCTCGACTTCCTGCAAGGCGCTCTACACCTGCAAAGACTGCTTGGAACCCTTCGACTACTTCAAGGTGCTCTCATGACCGAACAAACCACACCCACCCGACGCCGGGCGTCCTTCCATCGGCTCACTGTCTCGAACGTGCGCCGGCTGACCAAGGACTCAATCGAAGTCACTTTCGCCATTCCCGCGGAACTGAGCGAGGAATACGACTACGTTGCAGGCCAGTACGTGGCGCTGCGCAAGGAAATTCCCAACGCCGAGGGCGAACTCGTCGAGCTGCGCCGCTCCTACTCCATTTGCGCCGCTCCAACCGGGGATGAGATCAAGGTAGCGATCAAGCGCGACCTCGGAGGCCTGTTCTCCACCTGGGCCAACGAATCCCTGGCTGCGGGCGACCAGATCGATGTGATGAGCCCCGCTGGTGCTTTCATTTCCAAGCACAAGCTCACGGAGATCAACGATCCATCGACCATCGACACCAAAGCCCAGGACCGCTTCGTGGCCGTGGCCGCCGGCTCCGGCATCACACCGGTGCTGGCCATCGCCCGCACGATCCTGGAAGCCAATGACCACACGCGCTTCGACCTGATCTACGCGAACAAGGCAGCCATGGACGTCATGTTCCTTGAGGAATTGGCTGACCTGAAGGACCGCTATCCATCGCGTCTGGCGCTGCACCACGTGCTCAGCCGCGAACAGCGCATCTCGCCGCTGCTCTCCGGCCGCATCGACGCAGAGAAGCTCACCACGTTGCTGACCAGCGTGGTCCAGGCGCCGAACGTGGACGAATGGTTCCTCTGTGGCCCCTTCGAGCTCGTCCAGCTGGTCCGCGACCAGCTAACCAGCCTGGATGTTCCCGCGGAAAAGGTCCGCTTCGAGCTGTTCACCACCGGTGAGCCGACCAAGCCGCAAGGGCATATCGGCCGCCCGGTCGAGGTGGACGAGAACGAGGAAAGCTATGAGATCAGCTTCAACCTCGATGGCCTTAAGGGCGAAGTCAAGTCACCGGTGCGCGCCAACGAAACCGTGCTGAACGCCGCACTGCGCGTCCGCCCGGACGTTCCGTTCGCCTGCGCCGGCGGCGTGTGCGGCACCTGCCGTGCCAAGGTCACCTGCGGCACGGTCACCATGGCCGAGAACTACGCGCTGGAACCCGAGGAAGTCGAGGCTGGCTACGTGCTGACCTGCCAGTCGCACCCGACCAGCGAGAAGCTGAGCGTCGACTTCGACGCCTAGAAAGGCCAGGACGAATCCATGATCGAACTGACGATTGCCGATTCAATCGCACGCGTGGTGCTCAACGCGCCGCAGAAGATGAATTCCCTGGACGAGGTGGCACTGGCCGAATTATCCGAGGCCTATGACAAGGCCGCGGCGGCCGTGGACACCGGAGAGGTCCGCGCCCTGGTGCTTTCCGGCGAAGGCCGCGGTTTCTGCGCCGGACGCGATATCTCAGGAGTCAACCCGGCAGATGACGACGTCATCGGCTACCTCGACGGTAAGGTGCAGCCGCTGCTGGAGAAGATGTCCAGCTTCCCGGCTCCCACCTTCGCCCTCGTGCAGGGCGCTTGCCTGGGTGTCGGCCTCGGCCTGGCTGTGGCCACCGACGTGGTGTACGTTGCGGAGAACGCCAAGATCGGCTCGCCGTTCGCCAACTTGGGCGCGACCTTGGACTCCGGGGGACACTGGCTGTTCACCGAGCGGCTCGGGGCTCACCGCACCTTGGACATGATCTACACCGCCGAGCTGATTTCCGGTGCCGAAGCTGTGCGTTCGGGCCTGTTCTCCCGCGCCTTCCCGGCGGAGGAATTGGCCGAGCGCGGCGAGGAGATCGTCGCCAAGGTGGCCCAGGGGGCCACCCAGGCCTTCGTCGCGTCCAAGCAGCTGGTTGCGGAAATCCGCGACCAGCGGGTAGGCCTGTGGAACTCGATGCGCACCGAAAACCGGGCGCAGGCAGCCTTGTGCGACACCGCTGATTACGCCGAAGGATTCAAGTCTTTCCAGGAGAAGCGCAAGCCGGTGTTCACTGGCAAGAAGTAGTTTCCCAGCAAACACGAGAAGAGCACCTGGTGGCATCCAGGTGCTCTTCTCGTGCGTTAAACGAGCCGGCTATCGGGTGTCGGTGTCTTCGAAAATCAGCAGGGTCTGCGTATCCAGAACCGTTGGCAATGACTGCAATTGCTCAAAGACCACACGGCGCAGGTCCAGATTGTCTTTGGCGCGCACCAGCAGGATCACGTCGAAATTGCCGCCGACCAAGCCCACATGGTGCACCTCGGGAATCGATGCCAGATGGTCACGCAACTCGCGCCAGGAATGCTGGCGGAGTTTCAATGTCACGTAGGCGCTGGCCTTGAGTCCCGCCTTGACCGGATCAATCACCGCCGTATACCGGGTAATCACCCCGGAATCCTGGAGCTTTGCGATACGCGAGTAGGCGTGGGCCCGCGATACGTGCACCTTTTGCGCCACGGTGGTGACCGACTGGCGTCCGTCGCTGGTCAGCTCCGCGAGGATCGCATGATCGACATCATCGAGTTTTAGCTCCGCTTCCGCGGCCATTGATTCTCCTTGTTGACGTGCCGGACGTCTCTATTCCAAACACAATCTATTGACACTTTTCGTCTACGAGTATACGGATACTATTCGCAACTTTCCACGATTCCCCGCCGGACTGGATACAGAATGCCACTCATACCCATAATTGATTGCAAATGATGTTTAGGTGAAGTGAGTCACAAGCTGTTGTGCTCATGGACCAGCCAGAACTACGAAAGGTGGGAGAACATGAGCACTGAAGCGCATGCGGATCGCATCTCTGAGGTCAGCAAGAAATTCGGGATTACGCCTGAAGACTACATGCTGCCAGCACGCCACATGATCAACCTGTTGAACCCGGACGGAACCCTGCGCCCAGAGGATCAGCAAGGCACTGAGCCGGGCCACGAGTACCCGCTGCCGAGCCCGGCCCGGCTGCTCGAAGCCTACGCTGCCCTGGTCACCGGCCGACGCGTCAACGACCAGAACTCCGCGCTGGTCCGCCAGGGCCGCATGGCGGTCTATCCCTCCAGCCATGGACAGGAAGCCTGCCAGATCGCGGCAGCATTGTGCCTGGGCGAGAACGACTGGCTCTTCCCGACCTACCGCGACACCGTAGCGGTGCTGACCAAAGGCGTTGCACCGATGGAAGTCATGACCAGTTTCCGCGGCGAATGGCACTGCGGTTATGACCCGAAGGCCTATAACTGCGCACCGATGTCCACTCCGCTCACCACCCAGCTGCTGCACGCAGTGGGTGTTGCACACGCTGCCAAGCTGCGCGGCGAAGACACCGTTGTCGTGGCGATGTGCGGCGATGGCGCCACGAGCGAGGGCGACTTCCACGAAGCGCTGAATTTCGCAGCGGTCTTCAACCTGCCGGTGATCTTCTTCGTGCAGAACAACAAGTACGCCATCTCGGTTCCGCTCTCGCAGCAGAGCGCAGCACCATCCTTGGCTCACAAGGCTGTCGGCTACGGCATGGCCGGCGAGCGTGTGGATGGCAACGACCTGATGGCCTTGATGGCCATCATGACCCGCGCGGTGCGCATGGCCCGCCAGGGCAACGGCCCGCTGCTGATCGAGGCCCACACCTACCGCATGCAGGCGCACACCAATGCCGATGACGACAAGCGCTACCGCGAGGACTCCGAAGTCCAGGAATGGATCGCCAAGGATCCGGTGACCCGGATGAAGGCATACCTGGATGATGCAGGTCTGTTGACCGATGAGACCGTCACCAAGATCACTGCGGATGCCGAAGCCGTTGCCAAGACCCTGCGCGATGGCATGAACCAGGAAGCCAACACCGATCCACGCGAGCTGTTCGAGCATGTGTACTCGGCCAAGAGCCCGCAGCTTGCGGAACAGCAAGCCATTCTTGTCGACGAACTAGACCGTGAGGAAGCCTAGGATGACTGCCACTACTTCGCGCGTGAACCCGAACGTCAGCGCTGCCACCGCACGAGCCGCAGCAAAGGCTGCCAACGAGAACCAGCCGGTGACCTTCGGCAAGGCGCTGAATACCGCCTTGGCCGATGCGCTGGTTGCCGATGACTCGGTAGTGATCTTCGGAGAGGATGTGGGAACCCTCGGCGGTGTCTTCCGCATCACCGATGGCCTGACCGCACGCTTCGGCTCCGAGCGCTGCTTCGACACTCCGCTGGCCGAATCCGGCATCGTCGGCATGGCCGTCGGCATGGCCATCAACGGCATGCGACCGGTCATCGAGATGCAGTTCGATGCGTTCGCCTACCCGGCCTTCGAGCAGATCGCTTCGCATGTTGCCAAGATGCGCAACCGCACCCAGGGCAAGCTGAATCTGCCCATGGTGATCCGCATTCCTTACGCCGGCGGCGTCGGCGGCGTGGAGCACCACTGCGATTCCTCGGAAGCCTACTACGCGCACACCCCGGGCCTGAAGGTCTTCACCCCCTCGTGCGTCGAGGACGCCTACCTGATGCTGCGCGAAGCCATCGATTCGGATGATCCGGTGGTCTTCTTCGAGCCGAAGAAGCTGTACTGGTCCAAGGAGCAGGTTGACCTTGGGCAACTGGCCGAACAGTACGAGTCAAAGAAGAGCGCCACGACCGAGGGGCAGGCACGCATCGCCCGCCCGGGCAGCGATGCCACGCTCATCACCTATGGTCCAAACGTTTCCACCGCAATGGAAGCCGCCAAGCTGGCAGCCGAGGAAGGCATCAGCCTGGAAGTAGTGGACATCCGCAGCATTGTGCCATTCGATGACGAGACCGTCTGCGCATCGGTCCGCAAGACCGGTCGGGCCATCGTGGTCGCCGAAGCCCAGGGCTTCGCCTCGGTAGCCAGCGAAATCGTAGCCCGGGTGCAGGAACGCTGCTTCCACTCGTTGGCGGCTCCGGTGCTCCGCGTGACCGGATTCGATATTCCTTATCCGGCACCAACGCTGGAGAAGTTCCATCTGCCAAGCGCCGAACGAATTCTCGACGCAGTTGACCAGCTTCAGTGGGAGGCGTAAATGAGTATCAAGACTTTCCTCTTGCCAGACCTTGGCGAAGGGCTGACCGAAGCCGAGCTGGTGCGTTGGATGGTTGCCGCCGGTGACGTCGTTGCGGTCGACCAGCCCATTGCAGAGGTGGAAACCGCGAAGTCGCTGGTGGAAATCCCTTGCCCATTCGAAGGTGTCGTCTCCACCTTGCATGGGGATGCCGGCCAGATGATGCTGGTGGACCAGCCTTTCATTTCGGTGAACACCGGCGGTGAAGACGCTGCGGCCCCTGCCGGCGAAGAAGCCGAACGTGCCCAGTCCTACCGCGAGGAAGAGCGCGCCGGCACCCAGGTTCCTGCCGAGGATGATGCAGAATCCGATGAAGGCAGCGGAAATGTGCTCATTGGCTACGGCACCTCCTCTGCCCAGCGCAAGACCAGCCGCCGGCGCAAGCCGCGCTCAGGGGTCGCGTCGGCCGCGGTCCAGGCACCAGCTGAAGCGGTGCGCGTGATCAACCCGCTGGTACGCAAGCTGGCTCGTGACAACGCATTGGACATCACCACGGTTCAGGGCACCGGTCCAGAAGGGCTGATTCTGCGCGCAGACGTGGAAGCCGCCTTGTCAGCCGTTGCGGTGCAGCCTGAACCGGCAACACCTGCAGCGCCGATGCCAACTCCCGCAGCCTCAGCTTCGGCCTCGGTTGCGGTGCCGGTGGCCCAAACTGGGGAAGCTGATGCGAAGACCGGCCTGCCTGTAGCTTCCTCACAGGTGCTTTCGGGCGTGCGCAAGACCATCGCCAACGCGATGAGCACGTCGCGCCGGGAGATCCCGGAAGCGACCGTGTGGGTGGATGTCGACGTCACCAAGCTGCTGAAGCTGCGTTCGAAGATCAAGGAGGCAGACGGCCAGGCCCCGAGCGTCATGGCGCTGGTCGCCCGCTTCGCTGTGGCCGGATTGCAGCGTTTCCCGGAACTGAACAGCCGCATCGACGTTGAGGCTGATGGTGGATTGCGCCATACCCTCTTCGAGGGCGTGAACCTTGGCTTCGCCGCCCAGACCGACCGCGGCCTGGTTGTGCCCAATGTGCGCGATGCCCACAAGCTGAATGCCAAGGAACTGTCGGCCGAGTTCGCTCGGCTGGCTTCGGTGGCGCGCGAGGGCAAAGCGGGCGTTGCCGACCTGTCCGGCAGCACCTTCACCATCAACAACTATGGCGTGTTCAATGTTGACGGCTCCGCAGCCATCATCAACTACCCGGAAGCTGCCATCCTGGGGCTTGGGCGCATCGTCGAGAAGCCGTGGGTGGTCAATGGCAAGATCAAGGTCCGCTCCATCTGCGAGATGACACTGAGCTTCGACCACCGGGTTTGCGATGGCGGAACTGCGGCCGGCTTCATGCGCTATGTCGCTGACGCGATGACAGATCCAAAGGCCGCGCTGGCGTCGCTCTAGCGTCCACAGTGCCCAGTTCTCGCTCTTGCGAGTGACCATGGTGCCCGTCGAACCTCGCGAGGAACGGCGGGCATCATTCTTTTTGCTGGCATACTGTCAATGCTCGACGATTTATTCCCATGTCAAATACTAGTTGATAGAGTTAGATCGATAATCATTTCTGTGCTGGAAATAAGTTGTGCCCGTCTGCTTGCTTGGAAAGTGGGCCAACCGGCACAAAGCAGCGAGAGCAGGGGATTGGGATGGCAATCGCAGGGACCGGAATCAGGAATCGGCCGCTGACCTGCCTGCTGCTTCTTCTCCCAGCAGCTCTTTCGGGTGCCACCTATGCGCTGCTTGCTGGCGACCTGCCGGAAATGACCGCCACGCACTGGAGCTCTACCTACCCGGACGGGTTCACCCGAACCGCCGTCTTTGTCCCGGTCTGCATCGGGCTGACCATCGTTGGTGCCATCACCGGGATGTTCTCCTTGAAGCTGCGCAACAAACCGGCTTTGCTCCTGATGCTGCTCTTCGCCGGTGGCCTGCTCGCGTGGAGTGCAGCTGGCGTTTTCGTCAGCTCGGCGGTATCGACAGCGCTCGCCGAAACACCTGAAACGGCAGTGCTGGGCGGCATGATGGTTTTGCTTATTGCCTGCGCGTTGCTGGGCATAGCGCCGCTGTGGGCCAGCGGCATCTACCAGCAGTACACACGGCAATTCAACGAGGACCGCCAGCAACGAATCGATGCAGCCCAAAGCGTACAGCGGACTGACGCGGCGGAGGCATTCGCCGAGCCACAGCCAGATTCCAGGCAAGCGGAATTCAAGCAAACTATGGCCGCACCATGGTGGATGTGGATGCTATGCCTCGTGCTGTTCGCAACACTGATCGTTGCTGTAGTGCTGCCCTTTCTGGCCGGTGGAAGCCACGACGGCAGCTTGGCGAGCGTCATCCTTCCCGTGGCCCTGTCAGCCGCAGTCTGCGTGCTGATGCTAGGCGTGATCTGGATCCGCGTATCCATCATCGGCGATCGTTTCCGGGTATCTTCCGCGCTCTTGGGGATCCCAATGCGAACTATCAAGATCACTGACATTGAATCTGTGACCAGTGAAAAGATCAATCCCATGATGTGGGGAGGCTGGGGCTGGCGGATCATTCCAGGCGGTTCGGCCATCGTGATGAGAGAACACGAAGGCCTCGTTTTCGACCTCAAGAACAAGAAGCGATTCGCCGTGACCATTCCGGACTCAAGGCAGGCTGCGAACGTTCTCAATGCCCGCATGGGCTAGGCGGAACAGCAGCCTGCTTGATTCCTGTGCCGGTGCCCTATTTCTTCAAGGTGCGCATGGGGCCGATAACCACCGAGCGCAGCACTAAGCCGGATACCAGCGACGCGGCCACGACATGGATAATCCCCAAGGCAGCGTAGGCGAATTGCAGGAACTCCGGAATTTTCTGGATGTGCGGGTGCGGCAGGACGAAGGACAATCCGATGACAGCAGCCCAGAGAACCAAGCTGCCCGCCCCGACATTCCTCGACCAGGATCCCTTGGGAACTTCGTGGCTCAGCGGCTGGATGCGCTGGAGCACTGCCGAAGCCAGAACCAGCCAGAATCCTGCCACCACGAAACCAGCGGCAATGTCGCTTGGGCGGTGCCAGCCGCAGATCAGGGTGGCCACGCCGGTCACCGTGGCGAATAACCAGGCGATCGGTTGCACCACTGGACGCAGCTTCGGTGGCGACACCAGATACATCAGCCCCATGGCGGCAGCGGCGGCGGTGGTATGCCCGGACGGAAAGGAATTTCCTGTGGTGCCGAAATTGAAATCCGGGCGAACCAATAACTCGTGTTTCAGCAGCTGCGTGGTGCCTGCCGCGGCTGCGGCCGCGAGGATCGCTACGATGGCGCGAAGGAAATGGCGGTCGCGAATCACCCGATACAGCAGGAATACTGCAGCAATCGCGCCACAAATTGCTGGCAAGAGATCCAGGAATTCGCGGACCGGATTGAGCAAGTCGGTCCGGGGCCACCATTGCGACCACGCGATGAATCCTGCCTGATCCGCCCATTGCCCACTGCGTTGCTGAACGAAAAATATGTACTCAAGACAGAAAAGCGCAACCAGCAGCAGCAAGGCCCACCACCACCTGATATGGTGCGGGCGCGTGGAGGCTGAATGGCGTGGCATATCTCTAGGGTGTCATATCCGGCAGGCGGAACGGCACCGTTCAGGCATGTAACCATGCCCACGCTCGCTAGGCTTGGACCATGAGCTTTGAACTACCGCCCCTTGAAGAATTGCTGGCGCATTCCCATGTTGTCCGCCTTCCGATGCGCGTGAAATTCCGCGGTGTCACCCAGCGCGAGGCCCTGCTGATCGAAGGGCCGGAAGGCTGGGGCGAATTCTCTGCCTTCACCGAGTACGGAGCTGCGGAAGCCGCACGATGGCTGGCCGCCGGAATCGAGGCCGCCTACCAGCCGTTCCCCGAACCGCTGCGCACCAGCATCCCGGTCAACGCCACCCTGCCAGCGGTTGCGGCGAAGGATGTAGGGGCGGTTCTTGAACGCTACGACGCGCCGCACACCATCAAGATCAAGGTGGCAGAACAGGGCCAAGGCCTCGACGAAGACCTGGCCCGCGTGGCTGAAACCCGGCGGCTCTACCCGCAGGCAGCGCTGCGCGTGGACGCCAATATGGGGTGGGATATCACCCAGGCGGTTTCCGCACTGAAAGCACTGAGCGAGTACGACCTGCAATACGCAGAGCAACCGGTGCCTGGCATTACCGGGCTGGCGGAAGTCCGCGAGCAACTGCGCAACGCCGGAAACCCGTTGAAGATCGCCGCAGATGAAGCGGTACGCAAGCACACCGACCCCCTGGAAGTCTCGCGGTTAGGCGCGGCGGATCTGATGGTCATCAAGGCCCAGCCGCTGGGCGGCATCAGCGCTGTGCTGGACATTGCCAAGCACGCGGAACTGGATGTCGTCGTCTCCAGCGCACTGGATACCTCGGTAGGCCTGGCCCAAGCGGCGGCATTGGCCAGCGCACTGCCAGCATTGCCCTATGCCTGCGGCCTGTCTACCGGCACTTTATTCTCCGAAGACGTTTGTGCCGAGCCGTTGCTGGCTACCGCCGGATATTTGCCGGTGCGCCGCATTGAGCCGGATCACCAGAAACTGGAGAGCCTGCGTCCAGAAGAGGCGCGCGTAGGCTGGTGGCGGCAGCGGCTGGAATCCTGCTATGCGGAACTGGCTAGGGAATAGCACTACTCAGGAATCTGTTTCCCTGCCGTTCACCTTTGCGTTGCATTTAGAACACTTCCAAGTGAAAACCTCAGTTCGAGTCATTCCCCTGACGATGAGCCACATACTGAGGAAGTGAGCGGATCATGAATCCAACCCGTACCCTTTTGCCAATGCTGGGCCACACCCGCGGCGGCCGTTCTGCAGCTACTTGCCACTTCAAGTGCGCTGACGCCTGCACCAAGCCGGATTGCAACACTTCGTCCAATGGCTACTTCAAGGACATCGCCGACAAGTCGATGTCCCGCCGCAGCATGCTGGGCCTGGGCGCCGTCGGCGCCTCGGCACTGGTCATCGGCCCGCAGCTCTTCGGCGCTGCTGACGCGACCGCGGCGCCACTGGTGCCAATGAAGCCAGGCAAGGGCGGGCACCTTTCGTTCGACGCCATTGAGCCGGTGTCGCGTTCGGTAGATACCGTTTCAGTTCCTGACGGCTATGACTGGAACGCCATCATCCGCTGGGGCGATCCGCTCTTCAAGAACACCCCGGCATTCGACGCCTCCAAGCAGTCGGCCCGCAAGCAGGCAGAGCAGTTCGGCTACAACTGCGACTACCTGGACATCATCGTCGACAAGTACTCGGGCCGTACCGGCGTACTGGTGGCCAACCACGAATACACCAATGAAGACATGATGTTCGACGCTGCCTGGTTCCAAGCGAACAAGGACGAAGCCCGCAAGATCGCGATGAACGCCCATGGCTTCTCGGTCGTCGAGGTCAAGCGCAAGAAGAACGACAAGAAGTGGAGCTACGTGCAGGGTGGCGAGCGCAACCGCCGCATCACCGCCAGCACCGAATTCCTGGTCGACGGCCCAGCGGCAGGCAGCGACCTGCTCAAGACCGCTGCTGACCCAACCGGAACCAAGGTCCTTGGCACCCTGAACAACTGCGCCGGCGGCACCACCCCGTGGGGCACCGTGCTCTCCGGCGAAGAGAACTTCGACCAGTACTTCCGCGGCAAGGGCACCGCTCAGGAAGCCCGCTACGGCATCGGCACCGGCGCGACCGACCGCGGCTGGGAAGACATCGACCCGCGCTTCGGCCTGCACAACGACGGCTACGAGAACGAGGCCAACCGCTTCGGCTGGGTCGTCGAAATCGATCCGCAGGATCCAACCTCCACCCCGGTCAAGCACACCAACCTGGGCCGCTTCAAGCACGAAGGCGCCAACGTGCGCATCGCCAAGAACGGCAAGGTCGTTGCCTACTCCGGCGACGACTCGCGCTTCGAATACCTGTACAAGTTCGTCTCGAAGAACACCTATTCCAAGCACGATCGCAAGCACAACATGGGCTTGCTCTCCGAAGGCGACCTGTACGTTGCGAAGTTCGAAGGCAACTCGCCAGCAAGCGAAATCGACGGCAGCGGCACTGTGCCGTCCGATGGCGCCTTCGACGGCATGGGTACCTGGCTGCCGCTGGTGAAGAACGGCGAATCCAAAGTCGATGGCATGAGCATCGACGAGGTTCTGGTCTACAGCCGACTAGCAGCTGACAAGGTCGGGGCCACCAAGCTGGACCGCCCGGAAGATGTCGAGCCGAGCCCGGTCTCCGGCAAGGTCTACGTGGCGCTGACCAACAACACCGACCGCGGCAAGGACGGCAAGGAAGGCGCCACCGAAGTCAGCCCGCGCGTCCGCAACCGCGACGGCCACGTACTGGAAATCACCGAGGCCGGAAACGACGCCACCGCGGCGAAGTTCACCTGGAACATCCTGCTGGTAGCCGGCGACCCCAATGTGAACGGATCGACCTACTTCTCCGGCTACCCAGCCGACAAGGTCTCGCCAATCTCCTGCCCGGATAACCTGGCCTTCGACTCCAAGGGCAACCTGTGGATCTCCACCGACGGCGCACCCGGCACCATCGGCTACTCCGATGCACTGCACAAGGTCACCCTGACCGGCAAGGACCGCGGCCGCGTCGAGCAGTTCCTGGCCGTGCCAACCGGCGCAGAGACCTGCGGCCCGCTGATCCATGACAAGGACAACTCGGTCTTCGTTGCCGTGCAGCACCCGGGCGAAGGCGGCAGCTTCGCCAGCCCTACCTCGCTGTTCCCGGATTTCGTGAAGAACGCGGCAGATGCAGGCAAGGGCCAGTTCTACGGTCCACGCCCATCGGTAGTCCAGGTCTTCAAGGAAGACTCGAAGCCGGGCAAGGGCAAAGGCCGCAACAAGTAGACGCAGCCAGCCCGAGCCCCCAGGGCGCCGGCAGGATCCATCAGAGGATCCTGCCGGCGCCCTGGCGCACTCCAAATCGGTTCTCCGGCAGCCCAAGGCATAGACTTGGATAATTGCCTTCAGCTATGGAATCTAAGGAGTCATGCCGCGTGGGAATGCAGCAACCTGACGAGCAACGCGCCATCACCACCGCTCGCCACGTACTCTCCGCAGTGATCCGCGCGGGAATCAGGGATCTGGTGATTTCTCCCGGTTCACGCAGCGCCCCATTGGCCTACGCCGCGGCCGAGGCGGAGGCTGCCGGGATCCTGGATATCCACGTGCGCATCGATGAACGCTCTGCCGCCTTCATGGCCCTGGGCCTGGCCCAAGGCACCGGGCGGCCGGCAGCAGTGGCCGCCACCAGTGGCTCTGCCGTCGGGCAGATGCTGCCGGCGGTGATGGAAGCCAACCATACCGCGACACCGCTGCTGGTTCTTTCTGCTGATCGCCCCGATGAATTGCACGGCACCGGGGCAAGCCAGAGCACCCGCCAGAAAAACCTCTTTGGCGAGCACGTGCGCCTGGCGGCCAATGTTCCTGCCGGTGCTGACCCGCAGCATGAACTCGCACAGGCCTTGGCTGCCTTGGCCGGCAACGAGCAGGATCCGGCCGGCCCGGTCCAATTGAACCTGCAGTTCCGGGATCCGCTGACTCCAGCACCCCAGGAGCGCATCGAGGAACAACGCTGGACTGCGATTGAACCCGGGCAATGGCCGGCACCGCGCCAGCCGGATATGTCGACCCTGCCCGTCCAGCAGCTCAAGCCACGCCGGAGCGTGGTCGTCGCCGGGCATGGGTCTGGCGAGGAGGCGCAGCAATTCGCCCAGGACCTGGGGTTGCCATTGTTCGCCGAGCCATCGTCCAACGCACGTTTCTCGGCCAATGCCATAGGCCACTACCGCCCGCTGATCACCGTGGGCCTTGAGCGCATTGAACGCGTGGTGCTCTTCGGCCGCCCGACCCTGAGCCGCCCGGTGGGCAAGCTGCTAGCCGACCCGGCAATCGAATCGGTGATCTGGCAGCCGGTGCCGGTGGCATGGTATGAGCAGGGCCGGCGACGCGAGACCCCGGTCAGCTCGTGGAACGAACTGCAGGAATTCGCCGGCTCTGGTGCACCGGGCTGGCTCGAAGCGTGGCAGCAGCTCGATACCCAAGCCTTGTCGGTGCGCCAGGATCTGGGCCGGGAGTCGGCGGCCAATGGGACAGATGTCGCCGAGGCCATCTGGGAGCACGCACCGGAAGTGCTCCTGCTCGGCTCTTCGAACATCGTCCGCGATTTCGACTTGGCGGCCCGCCCGGCACCAGCACGAACCATGACCGTGCACGCCAATCGCGGCCTGGCCGGAATCGATGGAACCATCGCCACCGCCCTGGGCCTGGCCCAGGGCAGCAAGCGTCCGACACTGGCGGTGATGGGGGACATCACCTTCGCCCATGACGCCAGCTCGCTGTCCTGGACTCCGGGTGAAGAACAGCCCGTGGTGGACATCGTGGTCTACAACGATGGGGGAGGAGCAATCTTCTCCACCTTGGAGCACGGTGAAGTAGATGGTTCGGGCCGCTACGCCAATGCGGTGGAACGGCTCTTTGCCACCCCGCAGCGGCTGAGCCTGCCTGCGCTCGCCGAAGCCTATGGGTGGCAGTACGCCAAAGCAGAAACCAAGGAAGAGCTTGGCGCCGTTCTGGCCGCACGGCGCACGGCAAACCTGCGGCTGATTGAAGTGCCGGCCTCGCGCAGCAACCTGCGCGCCGAGACGCTTGAGCTGAACCAGGCCATCGGGCAGCTGTCCTGGCCAACCCCCTGAAGGCCGCTGCGAGGCAAAAAGGAATCCCCTGCGCTGCCAGTACATTTCACTGGCAACGCAGGGGATTCCTGATGCGCTGTGGTGCTTAGATGTCGACGTGCGTCGGATCGAGCACGCGGCGCAGGAAGTCCTGCGTACGCGGCTGCTGCGGATTGCCGATGACATCCGCTGCCTTGCCTTCTTCCACCACGACCCCGCCGTCCATGAAGAACACCCGGTCTGCAACTTCCTTGGCGAATGCCATCTCGTGGGTGACCACGAGCATGGTCATGCCCGCCTGGGCCAGGTTCTTCATGATGGACAGCACCTCGCCTACGGTTTCCGGGTCCAACGCACTGGTTGGCTCATCGAAAAGCATCAGGGTCGGTTCCATGGACAGCGCGCGTGCGATGGCTACGCGCTGCTGCTGGCCGCCGGAAAGCTGATCGGGGTAGCGGTCGCCGAAGTCGCCCAGCCCTACGCGTTCCAGGTGGCCCAAGGCGATTTTCTCCGCCTCGGCCTTCTTGCGCTTGAGCACCTTGATAGGCGAAATGGTGCAGTTCTCCAGCACCGTCAGGTGCGGGAACAGGTTGAACTGCTGGAAGACCATGCCCACTTGCTGGCGCATCTTGTCCAGGTTCACATCGGGATCGGTGGCGTTGAAGCCGCCGACCATGATGGTGCCGCCATTCGGCTGCTCCAGCAGGTTCACGCAGCGCAGCAGGGTGGACTTTCCCGAGCCGGAAGGACCGATCAGGCAGACCACCTCGCCCGGAGCAACATTCAGGTCAATGCCCTTGAGCACTTCGTTGCTGCCGTAGGCCTTGCGCAGTCCGGTGATTTCCACGCCCGAAGCATGGACTGAAAGCTTATTGGTGTCGCTCGACATTTCCAGGTCCTCTCTATCGCTTGGTCTTTGCGGCGCGGGATTCGAACTTGCGGGCCACCAAGCTCAGCGGGATGGTGATCACCAAGTAGAACAGGCCGGCGACAACCAGCGGGGTGATGCCGGCATCGATTTGCGAGATGCCGTCGCGGCCGAACTTGGTCATTTCGTACTGGGCCATCGAAGCACCGAGGATGAAGGCCAAGGAGGTGTCCTTGGTCAGCAGGATGATTTCGTTGGTCATCGGCGGCAAGACGATCTTGAAGGCCTGCGGGATCACGATGGTGACCATGGCGCGCCATGCTGGCATGCCCAGTGAACGAGCGGCTTCGGTCTGCCCCTTGGGCACTGCCTGCAAGCCTGCACGCAGGGTTTCTGCAATGTAGGCTGCCGAGACCAAGCCTAGGGCGCACATGACGTTGACCGGCTGCGGCCACTGTGTTCCAAAGGCCTGCGGCAAGCCGAAGCCGAAGGCCAAGAGCACCAGGATTGCCGGGATGCCGCGGAAGAATTCAATGAATGCGGTGGCGAACCAGCGGTAGGGCGCAAATGACGCCATTTTCATCAGTGCCAGAAGCAGGCCAAGGACCAAGCCGAAGGCGAAGGAAATGATGGTGTAGAAGATGGTGTTCTTCAGGCCGACCAGGATCATGCCTGGGAACATTGGCCCCAGCTTGTCGAAGGAGAAGAAGGCGTAGACTGCCTTGTCCCAGTCGACTGCCAAGACCAATGCGATGATCGCGATGATGAAGATGGCGATCTGGATGGTCTTGCTCATGCGGGCGCGCTGACGGGTGGTCATTGCCATGCTTGATTACCTCTCATGCAGGAAGCGGAGGCAGGGCTGCCAACCTGTGGGCGCAGCCCGATGCCCCCGCTTGCCTTGAAATCAGATGATGCTCGAGAATTACTTCTCGCCGAACCACTTCACGGTCAGTTCTTCCATGGTTCCTGCATCGGTCAAGCGCTTGAGGGTGCCGTTGACCAATTCCAAGGTCTTTGGCTGGTCCTTTGGAACTGCAACGCCCAGCTGCTCGCCGGTCTTGAAGTCGGCAACAACGCTGAAGCCTTCTTTGTCCTTGATGGAGTAGCCGAGTACCGACTGGTTGCCCAGCAGCGCGTCGACCTGGCCAGCCAGCAGTGCCTGGGTCTGCAAGCCGGCATCCTCGAAGCCTACGATGTTGGTCAGGCCCTGTTCCTTGGCGTACTTCTCACCGGTGGTCGCCTGCTGGACGCCGACCTTCTTGTCCTTGGCGGATTCAAGATCCTTGATGCCTGAACCGTCTGCCGAAATCAGCACCAGGTCGTCATCCATGTACGGGGTGGAGAAATTCATCTTGGCCGAACGCTCTTCGGTGATCGAGATGGAGGAGATCGCTATATCGCACTGGGTGTTGAACAGGCCGGATTCGATGGAGTCGAAGCTGGCGTCGATGACGTTCAGATCCAGTTCTGCATCCTTGGCAATCTCAGCTGCGATGTCCATGTCGAATCCGACGTTCTTGCCATCCTTGACGAACTCGAATGGCTCGTAAGGAATATCTGAGCAAATGGTGAGCTTGCCTTCGTTCAGCGGGAATGAACCAGCTTCGGCTTCACCTTCAGAACCGGAGCCGGAACCGCAGGCGGTGAGCGCCAGCAGTGCAACGGAGGTGACAGCAACTGCGGAGGCGAACTTCTTCTTGAGACTACGCATAGGATCAGAACCTACTTTCGGGTAATGCGAGTGGATCATTGCGTAGCCATAATCATAACCACGCCAGCCCTAGGCTGAGATTCACCTCACACATGACGCGCCGAGAGTAAGGATTGTTTATGCTTAACCGGGTGCTACCCGGCCGCCTTCCCTTGTGCGGACTGGGCCTACTCGGCGCCCAAGGCTTGGCGCATGGGACGCATCTTGGCCCACGACTCGGCTAATTCATCTTCCGGCACCGAGCCGGGGACAATGCCGCAGCCGGCGTACAGGCGCATCAGCTTTTCGTCTTCCAGGATTCCGCCGCGCAAGGCGATGCCGAATTCGCCATCTCCACGGCTGTCAACCCAGCCGACCGGACCTGCATACGGGCCGCGGTCCATTCCTTCCAGTTCGCGCAAGAGCACGCCGGCCTTCTTGGTCGGGGTGCCGCATACGGCTGCGGTCGGATGGAAGATCTCGGCAACATCCAGTGCGGTAGGCAGGGTGCCGGCGGCATCTGCGCGCAACTGGGCACGGACGTCGCTGGCCAAATGCCACACATTGGGAAGCTGGAGAATGAATGGTTCCTCCGGGGCATTCATGCCGTGCGAAATGGGATTCAAGGACGCGGTGAGCGAATCGATGGCCAGCTGGTGCTCATTGCGCTGCTTCGGATCCTCAAAGAGGTTGCGGTGCGCGAAGTCGGGATCCTCGGCACCAGCGGCAGCGCGGTCCAGGGTTCCGGCCAAGACGCGGGCCTCGGCCAAGCCGCCGGTCACGCGCACCAGCATCTCCGGGGTGGCGCCTACCAAGCCGTCAACAGAATAGGTCCAGCAATTGCCATACTGCTCGGTTAGCGCATCGACGATGCGGGCCAAGTTGATCGGGGTGGAACTATGCGCCAACACGTCACGGGCCAGCACCAGTTTGGAGATTCCGCGTTCCTCGAAATGGCCCAGCGCATGGTCCACGGCTTCAAGGTAGGAACCGGCGGTCAGTTGTCCGCTGGTCAGCTCGATGCTGCCCGTTTCGGCTGCCGGCAAGGATGCATCTGCCATCGCTGATTCGGCGCGTGCCAGGGCCTGCTGGTAGGTCAGTCCGTTAAGTTCCTCGGCGCTGCCGGTAACGGTGATCCATGACTTCTCCTCATCGCGGCCGATAACCACCTGGGGGATGACCATGCGCGATTCGAAAACGCTGGTGAAGGAAAATGCGAAAGAGCCAAAAGACACCAGGCCGCTGCCCGGGCGGGAGATCGGGTCGATGATCCGAGCCTGCTCGATGACCTGTGCGAACCATGCGCGTGCACGCGCAAAGCGCTCTTCACCGTGCGTGTGCAGGCGGGCGGCAGTGCCGAAGCCGACCAAGCCGTGGCCGTTGCGGGTCCATACCAGGCTTCGGTGACGCAATGAGTCGGCCAGCAGTGTTTCGGGGGCATCGAGGTATTCGAAGGTGATGCTGGTGAGAACAGGAGCCGACGGCTGATGAGCGCTGGCGCTAAGAACGGGCGAATCTGCAGACATGATAAGGCTAAGCCTACCGCGCAATGCCGGGGAAAAAGGCTTGCGGGTGTCCGTGGTCACCCCTGTGAGATCGGCCGAGTCGGGTGAGAAGTGCAGGGGGAACCCGGTAAACTCTAAATCGACCTCTCAGGTCGCTGGTACCAGACCGGTAGGCCCGGCTCCGGCCATGCCAGCAATATTCAGTGGAAAGCATCGGCTAGAGTGAAGAGATGTTTGCGTGCATCTTGCAGGCAAGATTGCCTTCGCACACCGCGATGGCCAACCCGATGAAAGATAAGTAAGCCGTAGAACAGTGACTGATTCGAAGAGCAACTGGACCGCAGCCGGACATGACGTGTCCGACTCGATTGAGCTGAATCCTGAAACCGCTGCATTAGCTGCGGCCATCAATCTTCCCTCGGGCTTCGCTTTGCTGGCCGAGGATCCGGACTTCGGTCCGGCTATTTCCATGGGCATGGCAAAGGTGGAGAAGCTGCTGCGCGATGCACTGGCCAACTCTGACCCCTTGATCGACGCATCCAGCCGCCACCTTGTCGAGGCCGGGGGCAAGCGCGTACGCCCGCTGCTGGTGCTGCTGACCTCCCTGCTCGGCGAGGGCGTCAACGATGAGGTCATCAAGGCGGCGGCTGTCGTAGAACTTACCCACCTGGCCACCCTGTACCACGATGACGTTATGGACTCCGCTCCCATGCGCCGCGGCGCACCGACCGCACACGAAGTGTGGGGAAACTCCGTTGCCATTCTCGCAGGCGACCTGATCTTCGCCCGTGCCTCGGTGTTCGGCTCCGAGTTGGGCCCAGAAGCAGTCATGTGGCAATCACGCACCTTCGAACGCCTGTGCCTGGGACAGCTGCATGAATCCATCGGCCCTCGCGAGGGCGACGATGCCATCGAGCACCACATCCAGGTGATCAGCGACAAGACCGCATCGCTGCTTTCGACCTCCGGTGCTTTCGGCGCGCGTTTCGGTGGTGCCCCTGACTACATCGAGGTGTTGCGCGAGTACGGCGAGAAGGTTGGCATTGCCTTCCAGGTCGCCGATGACGTGATTGACCTGGCGTCCAAGGAAGCCGATTCGGGCAAGACTCCGGGCACTGATTTGCGCGAAGGCGTGCCGACCCTGCCGATTCTGCTGCTTCGCCAGGCGGCTGCGGACGGCGACACCCAAGCACAGCAGGCTGTCGAACTGGTCGATGCGGACCTGACCAGCGATGAAGCCCTGGCGGCCGCTGTAGAAGCCGTGACCGCCCATCCGGCAATCCACGAGGCCTGGAAGGCCGCGCGCAAGTGGGCCGATGATGCGATTGCCGTCCTGGCTCCGCTGCCAGAAGGTACCGTGAAGCAGGCGCTGATCTCCTTCGCCGATGCGGTGGTTACCCGCGAAGCCTAGACGGGATTGAACAAGCAAACCCCGGAAGACTGCGAAAGCCTTCCGGGGTTTCCTTGTGCTCGGGGCCTGCTTCTGCCCACGTGCATGCTCCTGCTTATCTGACGATATCCTCGCGGGTCAGCGGCTGCGGATGATTGGGGGAGAAGAGCGCCTGGCGCAGCTGTTCCGCTTTGCTCGCCCGCTCCTGGATTGAAACCCGGTGGCGCAGCTGCCGATAAAGCTCGTCATCGGCGTAGCGCGGGAAAACATGCTGGTGATAATGCCACACGTGCTGATTGCCCGCCGGCTCATTATGCTGCCGGGTACTCGTGCCTTCCGGATCCCAGGCCAGCTTCATCGCCAAGGCGACGCGCTTGGTCTCGCGCATGACCGCGGCACCAGTGGCCTCATCGAGGTCATAGAGCGCCTCCAGATGCGCGGTAGGAATGATCATCACATGACCGCCGTAGTTCCCGAACCCATCACAAGCCATGATCGCTGCCACAAGTTCGGTCTGATAGATCAGATCTGTGGGCGCGCACAAGTTGTCCTGGCTGAAGGGCAGGTCGTTGACCAGCTCGCAGAAAGGGCACGCGTAATTGGCTGGTTCATGGGAACGGTGGAGCACTAGTCCTCCAATTCGGCGGCCAGCTCTTCGAAGACCCAGGCGAACATGTCCAGGGTGAATTCGCTGAAGGTGCCTTCCTCGCTGGTCCATTTGCCCTTGGCATTGTTGCGGCGGTAGACGATTGGATCGGGAACATCGAGCTGGGACGCCTTGAAGCCCCAGACGAACTTCTCTTCCTCGTCTTCCAGGAACAGGAGGTAGCCGTCTTCGATTTCCAGTTCTTCCGGATCGAAGAAGTAGTGGTAGGCCTCCATGAAATCTTCATTATTGCCCAGCGCACGATAGAACTCTTCAAGGACGAAGGGAATCGGCACCTCGGACTGCGCCAGCCCTTCGCGCAATTCTTCGGCGCTCAGGCCATCGGCCTCGTTCCACTGGTCTTCCAAGTACTTGGGAACCAGGGAACAGAACTTCTCTAGAAACATGTCTGCCATGTCTTTATCCTATCGAGATTAGCCCAGCTCAAGGGCGCTCAACGCGATCCAGAGCTGGACTCGGTCGCTAGTCACATTCGGGTCGTAGCCGGAAAGGTCTGAAATCTGCTGGATCCGGTAGCGCACAGTGTTGCGGTGCAGGCCCATGGACTCTGCCACCGCGCCCACCGAGCCATCGCGGTTGAGATACTCGCTCAACGTCAGCAACAGGTCGGAATCGTGGGAGGCATCGAACTCCTGCAGCGGCCCCAGCACTTCGATGGCCAAATCCTGCAGGGGAACATCGTGGGCGGCGAGCAGGAGCGAGGTGAGTGACAGCTTGGTAGGCTCGTTGACCCGTTCGCCGTGGCGCAATGACTCCAGGGCCTCGAAGTAGCTCCAGCGGATGCCGGTGGTATTCGGGTAGCGTCCGCCGTAGCCCACGCGCGCCGGAATGCCGGCCGCGAGCAGATACTCATCGAGGTGCTTGACGGACAGCTGCACCTTGCCGTGCGCAACGATGATTGCCAATCGGCCATCGATGATCGCCGAAACCTGCGAGGAGAGATCGGAAGGCAGCGGCAGGGTTTGCAAGCGCTCGATCTGGCTTGGAGCCTGGACCAGGATGACCGAGTGCTCGCGCTGGGTGTTCAAGCCCAGAGCGCCCAGGCGTCCAGCCGCATCGGCGCCGACCAGGGCGCCGCCGGCGAGGTCTTCGAGCACTTGGCCGTTGGCGTGGCGCTGCGAAGCGCGCAGCCGGGACTTGTTCGCGAGTTCCAGGCCGATCAGCGACTGCGCGTAGTCGACTACTTGCTGGTGGACGTAGGGCTCGGCAATATGCAAGGTGCACTTGTCGCGCAGCCCGGTGGCCACCGGGCGTTCATGCCAGGAACGCGCCGGATCATAGTCGCCGCTGATCACTTCTCCGTGCAGGGTCAGTGCCACTTGGGTGCCGAGCATGCGTTCGAGTTCCTCGAGCATGCTGTCAAGATCCGAGGAGAGCAGTGTCTGGGCCAGCTTCTGGTGGGACTTCAGCAGGCTTTCAACGCGCTTGAGATGATCGGAGTTCAGTGCTTCGGCAATCAGCCGGGTGATCGCCGCGAAAGGTATCTGATAGGGAACCTCGAAGACGGGAAGTCCTACTTCGCGGGCGGCGTCAACGGTCGCCTGCGGTACCGAATCGTGCTCCAGTCCTGTGCCAAAACCCAAAGCTACGGCATCATTGGCCGCAAGGATATGGACGAACTGCCGTTGCGCGGCTTTGGTCTTCTGGCGAACGCCAGTGGTCAAGACAATTTCTCGTCCGGTCAAGAACTGCGAAGGGTCGAGTAGTTCGGTCACCGCACCCCAGGTGATGACCATGCCATCGCGGTGACTGTGTTCAGTTAGCGGCCGAAGATCGAGCTCGTCATGTTCCAGAAGACCGCGTAAACTAATTGCCATATAGTCATTCTAGTGGGAGAGCGAAAAGTTCCCGATTTAGCAAAATGCTCAAAATGTGGACACGAAAGCTCTAGAAATGACCACAATGTGAAAGTTTTGCAGTAGCTTAGACACATGAGCACTCCATCTTCATCGCAGGGCGCTCCACTCGCAACAGAGAAGCGTGAGACTTTCAGCTCCCGAAAGTTGTTCATCCTCTCAGCGATTGGTTCGGCCGTTGGTCTGGGAAACATCTGGCGTTTCCCCTATGTCGCCTACGAAAACGGCGGCGGCGCATTCTTGATCCCGTACCTGGTCGCAATTCTCTGCGCCGGCATCCCGCTGCTGTTCCTCGACTACTCGATCGGCCACCGCTACCGCGGCTCCGCCCCGCTGGCGTACCGCCGGGCTAACCGCAAGGCTGAGGTCCTGGGTTGGTGGCAGGTACTGATCTGCTTCATCATCGCCATCTACTACGCTGCCATCATTGCCTGGGCCGCCATGTACTGCTGGTTCTCCATCACCAAGACATGGGAAACGAACGCAGACGGCGCCGCCGGGTTCTTCATGGGGGACTTCCTCAAGGTCTCGGACAACGTCAATGTCGGGTTCGACTTCGTTGGCAACATCTTCATCCCGATGTTCTTCGTTTGGCTGGTCACCATCGTGATCATGGTCGCCGGCGTGAACAAGGGCATTTCACGAGCCAACGCGGTCTTCATGCCGCTGCTGATCGTGATGTTCTTGATCCTGGTCGTCCAGTCGGTCTTCCTGCCAGGCGCCATCGACGGCCTGAGTGCATTCTTCACCCCGGACTTCGCGGCACTGTCCAACCCGGCGGTGTGGGCTGCAGCCTTCGGACACATCTTCTTCTCGCTGTCCGTGGCCTTCGGCATCATGGTGACCTACTCGTCCTACATGAAGCGCAAGAGCGATCTGACCGGTTCGGGCTACGTTGTCGCCTTCGCCAACTCCAGCTTCGAACTGCTGGCAGGCATCGGCGTCTTCGCCGCTCTGGGCTTCATGGCCTACAACGCCGGCAGCTCCGTGGACGAGGTTGCCACCTCCGGCATCGGCTTGGCTTTCATTGCCTTCCCGACCATCGTGTCCGAAGCGCCGCTGGGCTCGCTGATCGGTGTGCTGTTCTTCGGCTCGCTGGTCTTCGCAGGCCTGACCTCGCTGATCTCCATTCTTGAGGTGATCGTGGCGGCATTCCAGGACAAGCTGGGCTGGAAGCGCGTCCCAGCGACCCTGGTCGTGGGCATTCCGGTTGCAGTGATTTCGCTGGTGCTGTTCCCGACCACCACTGGCCTGTACCTGCTGGACACCATGGATGCCTTCGTCAACCAGTTCGGCATCCTGGCCTGCGCCTTGGTACTCGTGATCGTCTTCGGTGCCGGCCTGGGCATGCTGCCGAAGCTGGCCAAGCACCTGAACCGCCATAGTTCCATCAAGCTGGGAACCGGTTGGAAGGTCCTCGTTGGCGGCATCGGACCAGCAGCCTTGGGCTACATGCTGATCAACGAATTGCAAAGCAAGATGGCCGAGTCCTACAGCGGTTACCCTGTCTGGTTCAACGGCATCTTCGGCTGGGGCATGGCCGGTGCGCTGATCGTTGGCGCGATCGTGCTCTCGCTGATTCCATGGAGCAAGAACTCGAAGATCGATGACCCCGAGTTCGACCAGCATCGTGCGAATGTCGAGGCCGAGGAAGTTCCTGAAGTCGCTGGAAAGGAGTACTAGCCATGAGTGCCATCGCGATTGTCTTCATGATTATCTCCATGCTCACCATCTGGGGCGGCCTGGCCGTCTCGCTGATCAACCTGAGTCGTCATCCTGAAAAGCAGGACGACGATGTGATTGAGCCAGCTGGCTCGGCAGGAAACTAGAACCTGCACGCAGCATCAGGATTAGAGGCCTCTGCGCTTCAAGCTACGGCTTGGAACGCAGAGGCCTCTTTCTTGTGCAAATGCACTGTGCGACACGAAGTGCGTTGTGCCATTCAGCGTAGTCCGCTGGTGGCCAGGAGAATACTCTCTAGTTATAGAGAAAACTGGGCAAGCGAGCTCACCAACAAGTTCTGGAAGGACAAGCACATGGACGTTACCTACCGCATTGATCAGAAGCGCAAGATCAACGGTCCGTTCCCCGGCCCGAAGTCGCAGGAGCTGACCGCCCGTCGAGCCAAGGCAGTTGCCGCAGGCGTGGCTTCCAGCCTGCCTGTATACGCCGCAGAGGTGGATGGCGGCATCATTGTCGATGTCGACGGCAACCAGCTGATCGACCTGGGATCCGGCATCGCGGTGACCACCGTTGGCGCTTCGAATCAAGCGGTAGCCAAGGCCGTCGCCGAGCAGGCAGCCCGCTTCACGCACACCTGCTTCATGGTCGCCCCGTACGAGAACTACATCGAGCTGGCCGAGAAGCTCGCTGCCATCACCCCGGGCAACTTCGAGAAGCGTGCGGTCTTCTTCAACTCCGGTGCCGAAGCGGTAGAGAACGCCATCAAGGTCGCCCGCATTGCCACCGGCCGCCAGGCAGTGGTCGCCTTCGACCACGCCTACCATGGCCGTACCAACCTCACTATGGGTCTGACCGCCAAGGCAGCTCCATACAAGCGCGGCTTCGGACCGCTGGCACCGGAGATCTACCGCATGCCAATGAGCTACCCGTTCCGCGAGGAAAACCCGAACATCTCCGGCAAGGAAGCTGCCGAGCGCGCCATCCTGGCCATGGAGAAGCAGATCGGTGGCGACCAGATCGCGGCGATCATCATCGAACCGATCCAGGGCGAGGGCGGCTTCATTGTTCCAGCCACAGGCTTCCTGCCGCGCATTGCCGAGTGGGCCAAGGAAAACGGCATCGTCTTCATTGCCGACGAAGTACAGGCAGGCTTTGCCCGCTCCGGCGCATGGTTCGCGTCGGATATCGAGGGCATCGAGCCTGATATCGTCACCCTGGCCAAGGGCATTGCCGGTGGCATGCCGCTGTCGGGCATCATCGGCCGCGCCGAACTGCTGGACTCGGTGCACGGCGGCGGACTGGGCGGCACCTACGGCGGCAACCCGGTAGCAGTGGCCGCAGCCCTGGAATCCATCAAGTTCATGGAAGAGCAGGACCTGGCGGGCCGCGCCCGGCAGATCGAAGAGAAGTTCTTCACCCGCTTCGGAGCGCTGCAGAAGGACATCAAGGAACTGGGCGACATCCGTGGCCGTGGCGGCATGGTCGCGATGGAATTCGTCAAGGCCGGGGGCAAGGAGCCGGATGCCGCACTGACCAAGGCGATCGCCGACGAATGCCTGGCCCAGGGTGTGCTGATCCTGACCTGCGGCACCTACGGCAACGTGGTGCGCCTGCTGCCGCCGCTGGTCATTGGCGACGAGCTGCTCGAAGATGCCTTTAACGTGCTGGAAGATGCCATCCGCAAGGCTGTCGCCTAAGCAGCCGCGTTCTAGGCCGAGCACGGCGAAAGCCTCGAATCTCCTTTTCGGAGATTCGAGGCTTTCGCTTAATCAGTGCTCATGCCAATTGGCGCTCAGCCCAGCCTCTTTGGTTCGGGCATGGATCCAGTGCGTGGAATCCGCATCATGTCCACGAGCACGAAGATGACTGCAACCCATACCAGAGCGAAGCCAACCCAGCGTTCGAATGGCATGTGCTCGCCGAAGACCAATAAGCCCAAGATGAACTGCAAAAGCGGGGCGAGGAACTGCAGCGAGCCCAGCGTGCTCAATGGCAAACGGCGTGCCGCACCTCCGAAGAGCAATAGTGGAACAGCGGTGATAATTCCGCTGCCTGCCAGGAGCAGGAGACCCGGAACGTCAGCCGAGAACAGTGCCGACTGACCGTCAACAGCCAGCCACAGCAGGTAGCCGAAGGCCAGCGGGGTCAGCCAGACGGTTTCAATGGTCAACGACCCCAGAGCAGTACCGCTTTGGCCCACCTTGTTCTTCACCAGTCCATAGAAGCCAAAGGAGAAGGCCAGCCCGAGGGAAATCCATGGAACCCGCCCCAGACCGACGGTCAGGACGATCACGGCAACAGTGGCTACGCCGACTGCGATCCACTGCAGGCGACGCAATTTTTCCTTCAGGACCACGACGCCCAGGAGGATGGCCACGATTGGGTTGATGAAGTAGCCCAACGATGCTTCCAGCACATGCCCGGTCAAGACAGCTAGCGCGTAGAGCGTCCAGTTGGCCGCGATCAGCACACTGGCCAGTCCCAGCTGCCACATGGCCTTGGCGTCCCTGAACATGGCCAAAAACTGCTTGAACTGGCGGGTGAATGCTAGTAGAAGCAGGCAGAAAACCAGCGAGAAGATTACCCGGACGCCAACGAATTCGAGGGCCGAGATGGCAGGCAGCAGTAGGAAGTAAGCCGGGAGCATGCCCCAAATCAGGTATGCGGAGGTGCCTTGGATCAGCCCATAACTATGTTCCGAGCGGATCGGTTTGGCAGTACTTAAGGACATGCAGGGCGCACACTTTCAGAATCGCAATAGGTCGGAGGAACGGGCTAGCCGGAAATAAGCTGTGGCACCGCATCTTAAAACTACAACGTCCAGCCTCCCGGTATATTCCCCTGCCCTTGCGGGTGCCTGCACCCGGGGCGCCGATGTGGTCTTCTCACCGGAACATATTTGGAATTCCAGTCGTTGACTAGACTAGAGAACACCAACTTGGTTTGCTTCATTGAGGGAGTGCATCGCCGTGCATGGACATAACAACGGACTCAAAACCGCCTTTTTGATGGGTGGAATGTTCGCCCTGCTGCTGGCCATCGGCTCGCTGATTTCCGCGGGTACCGGCCGTTCGATGTTCATATGGATCTTCGCCTTGATCGGCCTCGCAAGTACCGCCTACAGCTATTGGAATAGCGACAAACTGGCCCTGCGCTCAATGCATGCCTACCCGGTCAGCGAAGCGGAACAACCGGAAATGTACCGCATCGTGCGCGAGCTTTCGATGAACGCGCAGCAGCCGATGCCGCGCCTGTATGTTTCCCCAACCACTTCGCCGAATGCCTTTGCTACCGGCCGCAACCCGCAGAACTCGGCGGTGTGCTGCACCGAAGGCATCTTGCAGCTGCTTAACGAACGAGAATTGCGTGGTGTGCTGGGCCATGAACTGATGCACGTCTACAACAGGGACATCCTCACCTCGTCGGTCGCCGCGGCAATTGCCGGCGTGATCACTTCGGTGGCGCAGTTCCTGATGTTCTTCGGAGGCGGCAACAGCAATGACAACCGCGGGGTGAACCCAATCGCATTGATTGCGTTGTCGCTGCTGGCACCGCTGGCTGCGTCCATCATCCAGATGGCCGTGAGTCGTACCCGCGAATACGATGCCGATGAAGATGGTGCCAAGCTGACCAACGATCCGCTGGCACTGGCAAGCGCGCTACGCAAATTGGAATCGGGGATCTCCCACGCTCCGCTGGCGTCGAATGACCAGAAGCTGGTCAACAGCTCGCACCTCATGATCGCGAACCCTTTCGGTTCGCGCCTGAAGCGCATGTTCTCCACCCACCCTCCGATGGAAGATCGCATCGCGCGGCTTGAAGCAATGGCCGGCGGCCGCGGGTACTAGGCTGAATCCGCTGGAGCAGGTGACCGCTCCTGCGGATCGACCTGTTGTAGCAGCGCTCCATGGGCGATCGGAGACTCGCGTCTGCGGGAAGTTGAAGCCCTGGGGAAGCCTCAAAGGCGTTAACCCAGAACCGTGATCGCGGCATGCTTCTCATCAACAGACCACGAGGAGAAAGAAAAATGACCGACGGCGAAATGCGTTTTCCTTCGCTGGGTGATGCGATTGCTGGCCGGTTGACGACAGGTGTGGTGAAGGGAGCGGTTGCCCTCCTGCTCGCGTGGATCATTACGCTGTTCATCGATGTCGACATGGCGTTTGACAGGATCGCGGTCGCACTAGTTCTTGCGTTTGTCCTATCCGGGATTGCGGGCGCAGTCATTGAGCGGCCCATCGTGCTCCGCGATCGCAGGCCCAATCCAGGAGGGTTTGCCTACGTTTTCCTGCCGTTCACGGCGTCAATAGTGATCAGTTTTGTTGCTTCTTACGCTCTCCACCGTTCCATAAGTGCCAGTGCAGTGGTGACGGCTGCAGTGGCAATCTGCAATTTGGCAGAGCTGCTCTGGATGAAAAGTTGGATTCCTGGGCCGACTCCTGAGGAAGAGCAGGCCACGATCGATGAATTCACGGCGATGACGAAGGAGCATTTTGCCGACGATGTGGAGGAGATCAAGCGTGGTGCCAGGGAGAGGAGCCGCGACAGGTACTACAAGAAGAAGGCCCGTGACGAGGCCAAGGCGCAAAAACGCAAAGGCGATGGCAAACGGACACGTTGAGCAGTCGGACGAGAGTTTTCGGTAATCCAGCAAAAGCCGGGGGCTGTCACCCATCCACCACGGATGGGTGACAGCCCCCGGCTCTTGCGAAGTACGTCTAGCAGGCTGAGATGAGCCCTACCGGAAGTTCACGAACTGCAGGTCTGCTTCTTCGAAGTCGCGCAGCAGAGCCATGGTGGCCTGAAGATCATCGCGGGACTTGGACGAAACGCGCAGCTCATCGCCCTGGATCGTGGACTTGACGCCCTTAGGTGCCTCATCGCGGATCAACTTATTGATCTTTTTGGCGACATCCTGGGCGATGCCCTCCTTGATGCTCGCTTCGATGCGGTATTCCTTGCCCGAAGCGAAAGGGTCACCGGCATCCAACGACTTCAGCGAAATGCCGCGCTTGACCAGTTTGGACTGGAAAACATCCAGTACAGCGTTGACGCGCTCTTCCGAGTTGGCCTTCATCAGGATCTTCTCGCCGCTGAAGTCAATTTCAGCGCCAACGCCCTTGAAGTCGTACCGCTGGGCGATTTCCTTCTGGGCCTGGTTCATCGCGTTGGCGACTTCCTGGCTATCAACCTTGCTTACGACGTCGAATGTGGAATCACTAGCCATGTGAGTACTCCTAGTTGAAACGGGTCTGATTCGCTTCATAGCCTACCGGTTTTAACATTCAAATTCGGGGTGTGATCAGGCTTACAGCAAAAATGCCCCTCTCGATTTCACAACTCCGGAAAACTCCTGTAGAGTTATTTCTCGTTCCGACAAGAGCAAATGTTCTTGAAGCGAACATACTCGGCAGATTACCCGAGTGGCCAAAGGGGGCTGACTGTAAATCAGCTGGCAACGCCTTCACTGGTTCGAATCCAGTATCTGCCACAAAATAACTCCCGGATCCCAGGATCCGGGAGTTTTTTGCATCCGGGGAACTTGCGCGGCCATCGGGTTGGTTTTATTCCCGTGCTCAACCAAGATCACCTTTCTACGTATTTCAAATAAGGATCGGCTACCGTATAACCATGGCAACGAAAAATGTGAGCGAAGACGAATTCGCGCAGCTGATTGATGAGAACGACATCGTCCTGGTGGACTTCTGGGCTGCCTGGTGCGGTCCATGCCGCAATTTTGCGCCGGTGTACGAGCAGACTTCCGAGAAGTTCCCCGATGTAGTGTTTGCCAAGGTGGATACCGAAGCGGAACAAGGCTTGGCCCGCGCTGCGAACGTCACCTCGATTCCGACCATCATGGCGTTCCGCGAGAATGTCCTCGTGTTCTCGCAGGCTGGTGCGCTGAACCAGACCCAGCTCGAAGACCTTGTTACCGCCGTCAAGGGCATTGACATGAGCGAAGTGCATAAGCAGATCGCAGAGGAAGCCGCGCAGGCAGACTCCTAGGAATTCCCAGAAACTTCGGGCTCCCTTACCGCCGCCGGTGATCCAGCGGTGCGTATCGGGGCCCGAAGCTTTGTTTTCTCTGCCCCGAGAGCTGCAGCAAACGGACCACGCGTTGCCGATGCGGGGCATAGGGCGCCAGCAGGTCAAGCATCTGCGCATCGCTGATTCTCGAACCGGCCAGCACCTGGCCAACGAAATCTGCCAGATGGAAATCTCCGACGGAAATGTGATCAGCAGATCCATGGGAACGCTGCAGCGTCTCGGCAATGGTCCATGGGCCGACCCCTGACACCGACGCCAACGCCGCCTCCAGGGTTCCCGGTGCCATCGCCTTGGGCTTTGGCTGGTTTATCGGCTTATCCGCCCACCACTGCAAGCTGCTGGCAACCCGCACCACACGCGCCATCGTGGTAGCCCGTTGCCCTTCAACACGCGCTGCTTGCCAGTCCCACCGCTTCATCGTTGCCAATTTCTGCGGACCGGGGAAAATCATCAGGCCTTCGGGCGCCGGGCCAGGTGCCCGGTGGCCCAGGTGGCGGATCAGCCAGCGCCACGCGTAATTCGCTTCGATCCCGGTGACCCGCTGTTCCAGAATCGCCCCGGTCACGTGCTCGAAGATCCTGCCGGTGCTGGGCAGAACGAAATCAGGATGCTCGAAGCGGGAACGCGCGATGATCTCCGGGAACTTGCCTTCTTTGACTCCCGCGTCGAAATCGGTCCAGTCATCTTTCGCACCCAGCAAGTTCGGTGCCGATTCCATGGCCCACTGGGCGCCAGGACCCCAGGCCTGCAATGCGGCTGGCGAGCTCGGGGAGGGCTTATGGATATGCAAAGTTGCATCCCCCAGCGGCGTCGCAAAGGCCAGCCACGCCTCGGTCTGCGACAGGCGGATCGTCGGATCGCCCAGGCCGCGGCGCAAGATGCCCAAGGTCTTGGGCAGGGCCACCGGACGCTGCGGATCGTAGCTGGCGGTCAACGACTTCTCCATGAAACGCATCCTATAACTTCGTGCTCGGGATTCCTGGGCCAGCATCGCTATCACCAGAGAAAAGCGTGCGTCCACTGCGTGACGTTTCGCTACGCCTCGGAACGACATGTATGACATCCGCCGGTAAAGTTCTTGACATGAAGTATGCGTCCACAGTTCTAGACCTGATCGGCAATACCCCTTTGGTGAAGCTCAACCGAGTCACCGACGGGATCAAAGCCACCGTACTGGTGAAGCTCGAGTACCTGAATCCGGGCGGTTCCATCAAGGACCGCATCGCATTGAAAATGGTCGAGCGTGCCGAGGAATCCGGCCAGCTCAAGCCCGGTGGAACCATCGTGGAACCGACCAGCGGCAACACCGGCGTCGGCCTGGCGATGGTAGGCCAGCTCAAGGGCTACAACACCATTTTCGTCACCCCCGATAAGGTGGGCGAGGAAAAGCGCGACGTGCTGCGCGCCTACGGTGCCAAGGTAGTAGTTACCCCAACCGCGGTGGCTCCGGATTCGCCCGAGTCCTACTACGGCGTATCCGACCGCCTGGTCACCGAAATCGATGGCGCATACAAGCCCGACCAGTTCTCCAACCCGGGAGCGCCTGACAGCCACTTCGAGACCACCGGCCCGGAAATCTGGAATGACACCGACGGCAAGCTGACCCATGCAGTCATCAGCGCAGGAACCGGCGGCACCATCACCGGCACCGGACGCTACCTCAAGCAGATCTCCGCTGACCGCGCTTCCGGCCCGGTGAAGATCATCGCCGCTGACCCCGATGGCTCGGTCTACTCCGGCGGCACCGGACGCCCCTACTTTGTCGAAGGCGTCGGCGAAGACATGTGGCCGGGAAACTACGACCCCTCCGTGCCGGATGCCGTGGAGCCGGTCACCGACGCCGAGGCATTTGAGATGACCCGCCGTCTGGCCAAGGAAGAGGGCCTGCTGCTGGGTGGTTCCTCGGGCATGGCTGTCGTCGCCGCGTTGCGCGCCGCCAAGGATCTGGGCGAAGACGACGTGGTTGTCGTGATCGCACCGGATGGCGGCCGCGGCTACCTGGCCAAGATCTTCAACGACCAGTGGATGCTGGACCAGGGTTTCACCACCGATGAATACTCCGCGCTGGACTTCATCGGCGAGGCGCTGGCCAAGCAAGGCACCGCGACAGTGCCATTGGACACTACCCTGGCCGAGGCGGCCAAGGCGCTGCGCGAGCAGGGCGATGACGCGCTGGTCGTAGCCACTGCACCACTGCCTGCGCGAATCGGCGAGATCCGCGGCGTAATCGGTGCCAGCGACATCACCGACGCGCTGTTGGCCGGTGCAGAACCAACCAGCACGCTGGCAGATCTGGGCGACTTGGCAATGCCATTCATTGGCACCGCAGACACCCCGGAGCATGCGCAAGACTTGCTCAAGAGCCACCCGGCCGTGCTGCTGACCAAGGGCGGCGAAGTGATTGCCGCGGCCACCGCAGCCGACCTTCTGGCCTACACCACCCGCTAGAGACTTCACCACAAAGGATTGATATCGATGACTGAAAACCATCAGGGCGCAAACACCCGCTTTGTCCACGCGGGCCAGGAATTCGAACCGGTTACCGGCGCGGTAGTTCCGCCGCTGCACTTCTCCTCCACCTACGCGCAGGACGGCATTGGCGGCCTGCGCAACGGCTACGAGTACGGCCGCGGCACCAACCCGACCCGCGACTCGCTGCAGGCGCAGCTGGCCGGCGCCGAATTCGGCAACCACGCATTCTCGTTCAGCTCGGGCCTGGCCGCCGAGGATTCGCTGATCCGCGCCGTTCTGCGCCCGGGCGACCACATTGTGCTGGGCAACGACGCCTACGGCGGAACCTTCCGCCTGATTGACCGCGTCCTGGGTGCATGGGGCATCGGCAACACCCCGGTGGACATGGGGGACGAGGCTGCCCTGGCCGCTGCCATCGAGAAGAACCAGGCGAAGCTGGTGTGGGTGGAAACCCCGTCCAACCCGATGATGAAGATCACCGACATCGCGAAGGTCGCAGAGATTGCGCATGCTGCCGGCGCACTGCTGGTCGTGGACAACACCTTCGCCAGCCCGTTCCTGCAGCAGCCGCTGACCCTGGGGGCCGACATCGTGGTCCACTCGACCACCAAGTACATCGGTGGCCACTCCGACGTGGTGGGCGGCGCCGTGATCGTCAAGGACGCCGAGCTGGCCGAGAAGATCGGCTTCATCCAGTTCGCCGTGGGCGCCGTTTCCGGTCCCATGGATGCGTTCTTGACCACCCGCGGCCTGAAGACCCTGGGCGTGCGCATGCGCACCCACTCGGAGAACGCCGCGCAGGTGGCCCAGTGGCTGCGTGAACGCAGCGAGGTCGAGCGCGTGCTCTACCCGGGCTTCGAAGACCACCCGGGCCACGAGATTGCCAAGAAGCAGATGTCCGGCTTCGGCGGCATGGTCTCCGTGCAGTTCAACGGCGGGGAATCGGCAGCCCGCAAGATTGCCGAGAGCACCAAGCTGTTCACCCTGGCTGAATCCCTGGGCGGCATCGAGTCGCTGATGAACTATCCGTCGGAGATGACCCACGCTTCGGTGAAGGGCACCGAGCTGGCAGTTCCAGTGAACTTGCTGCGCCTGTCGGTCGGCATCGAAGACCCTGCAGATTTGATCGAAGACCTGGAGAAGGCCTTCACCAACCTGTAAGCCGTAAACGCAAAGGACCTGGGTTCTGCTGCCCGCCAAGGGCAGCAGAACCCAGGTCCTTCGTGCATTGAACCGGGTTCCGGTCCGGCTACCGGCGGCGCTTGGCCGGCTTGGGATCGACGATCTTGAAGTACCTGTTGCTTGCCGGCAACCACATCAGCACCACGCTGAACATGATGATGGCGGCCAGCAGCGAATAGCGTCCGAACCGCAGCAGCAGCGGCAGTGCGGCAATCAGCCCCAGCCAGGACAGCTGGGCGCGCGCTGCCCGGTCGCCGGTGAACAGCCGGTATCCCAGCACGCCGCAGGCGATGCCCGCTGCGGCGAAAAAGACCATCAGCGCAATGCTGCCGAAATCCAGTGTGGAATCCCGGCTCTGCTCATAGGCCAGGAAGCCGCCGAAGCCGAGAAAAAGCACTCCGGCCAACAGCCAGAGCATCTGGGCGACGAACAACCCGCCGGGGATGGGCTCATCGGGACGTCGTGGAAAAAGTGGTTTCTTCACGTGCTTAACCCTACGTGCTCTGGCGCGGTGCCCGATCTCACACGGCTTCGGCACTGACAACACAGTGCCGTTCAAGCTAGCATTAAGTGTTCGCGAACATCAGGGTATCCCTCTCGCATCCAGCCCAATTTTTGAGGCTGGAGCCTTCTCGTGTTGTATTTTCCGCAAAGTGTGTGCGGGTCTTTATGTCATAGGGGAGCGCTTGATGAGCGTGACTTGTATCTGACTGTGCAGCCTATACGTCGTTTCTTTGGGGACGGCCAAGGCCTATCCCCAAACGAATGAGGTAATTCTTCGTGTCTTCTGACATGCCCGTAAACACCAACGACAACCAGACCCCGGAAGAGCCAACCGTGCTCTTCTCCGAGCTTGGCCTGGATGCCCGCGTGCTTGCATCGCTTGCCGACCTTGGCTACGAGAAGCCATCGCCAATCCAGGCAGCGACCATTCCACTGCTCCTCGAAGGCCGCGACGTGGTCGGACTGGCCCAGACCGGTACCGGCAAGACTGCTGCTTTCGCACTGCCTGCCCTGTCCCGCATGGCCGAACTGGCTGACACCAACGGCCTAGCCAAGACCCCGCAGATCCTGGTCCTGGCTCCAACCCGCGAGCTGGCCCTCCAGGTCGCCGAGGCCTTCACCTCCTACGCCAAGTACCTGCCGAACTTCACCGTTCTGCCCGTGTACGGCGGCTCCCCATACGGCCCGCAGCTCAACGGCCTGCGCCGTGGCGCACAGGTCGTCGTGGGCACCCCAGGCCGCGTGATCGACCACATCAACAAGGGTTCCCTGGACCTGTCGAACCTGCAGTACGTGGTGCTGGACGAGGCCGACGAAATGCTGCGCATGGGCTTCGCCGAAGAGGTCGACAAGATCCTGGAAGCGACCCCGGAAGAGAAGCAGGTTGCCCTGTTCTCGGCCACCATGCCGCGCACCATCCGCCGCATCGCCTCTGAATACCTGCGCAACCCGCAGGAAGTCGCCGTGAAGTCCAAGCAGTCCACCGGCACCAACATCACCCAGCGCTTCCTGCAGGTCATGGGCGCCCACAAGCTGGACGCCATGACCCGCATCCTCGAATCCGAGGAATTCGACGGCGTGATCACCTTCGTGCGCACCAAGATGGCTACCGAAGACCTGGCCGACAAGCTCAAGGCCCGCGGCTTCACCGCTGCCGCCATCAACGGCGACATCCCGCAGCAGCAGCGCGAGCGCACCGTGGAGAACCTGCGCTCGGGCAAGATCGACATCCTGGTGGCTACCGACGTGGCGGCCCGCGGCCTGGACGTCGAGCGCATTTCGCACGTGATCAACTTCGACATCCCGCATGACACCGAGTCCTACGTGCACCGCATCGGCCGCACCGGCCGTGCCGGCCGCAAGGGCGACGCGATCCTGTTCATGACCCCGCGCGAGAAGTACCTGCTGCGTGCCATCGAGAAGGCGACCCGCCAGCCGGTGACCCAGATGCAGCTGCCGTCGCTGGATTCGGTCAACGACCGCCGCATCCAGAAGTTCACCGACCGCATCGACAAGACCATCAGCGGCCAGGACCTGACTACTTTCCGCGAGATCGTGGAGAAGTTCGCTGCCGAGCACGAGGACCTGGACCACCTGGAAATCGCGGCTGCACTGGCTTTGATGGCCCAGGGCGGACGCCCGCTGCTGATGACCGAACCGGTCATGTCGCCTGCGAAGAAGGCCCGCATGGATCGCCCGGAGCGTGGCGAACGCGGTGAGCGCGGTCCACGTGCCCGCAAGACCGCTGCCGAGGGCAACGCCATGTACCGTCTGGCAGTTGGCCGCCGCAACCGCGTGCAGCCAGGCTCGATCGTTGGCGCGCTGGCCAACGAGGGCGGCTTCGATTCTTCGGAAATCGGCGGCATCGACATCCGTTCGGACCACACCCTGGTGGAGCTGCCAGCAGAGCTGAGCAAGGACCAGTGGCGTGCGCTGTCCAAGACCCGCATTGGCGGCGAAGCCATCGATCTCCAGCTCGACAGTGGCCGCAGCCCGCGCCGTGACGACGATGGCGACCGCGCTGGTTTCCGTGGCAGCCGTGGCGGCTACGGTGGTGGACGTGGCGGCCGTGGTGGATTCGGTGGCGGACGCAATGGCGGACGTGGCGGATTCGGCGGCGGACGCGGTGGCAAGGACCGCTACAGCGATTCGAACCGCAGCGGTGGACGTCGCGACTACTAAGCCTGCAGCGCACAGCTGAATAGCACTGGATAACGCCCTTGGGGCAAGCCGAAAGCTTGCCCCAAGGGCGTTTTCGCATGCCCGGGCTAATTACTCGGCAGGGGTCCCGACGGGGATCTCGTCCCCGAGATAGACCGTGCCCCCGCTTTCCAGGAACTGCCTGCTTTTCTGCGCCATCCCGGCCAATGCCGCCTGCGCCTCGGCCGAGCCGTATTCGTCGCGGATATCCTGGGAAATGCGCATGGAGCAGAATTTCGGCCCGCACATGGAACAGAAGTGGGCAGTCTTCGCAGGCTCGGCCGGCAGCGTCTCGTCATGGAATTCCTGCGCGGTGACCGGATCGAGGGACAACGCGAACTGGTCATTCCAGCGGAATTCGAAGCGAGCCTTGCTCAGCGCATCATCCCGTGCCGTGGCACCCGGATGCCCCTTGGCCAGATCTGCCGCGTGCGCCGCGATCTTGTAGGTGATCACCCCGGTCTTCACGTCATCCCGGTTGGGCAGCCCCAGATGCTCCTTGGGGGTGACATAGCAGAGCATCGCGGTACCGTAGCGGGCAATCTCCGTGGCGCCGATGGCGCTGGTGATGTGGTCGTAGCCCGGCGCGATATCGGTAACCAGCGGGCCCAGGGTGTAGAACGGGGCCCCGTCGCACAATTCCTGCTGGCGCTCCACATTCTCGCGCACCAGATGGAAGGGGATATGCCCCGGGCCCTCGACCATCACCTGCACATCGTACTGCCAGGCGCGCTTGGTCAGCTCGGCCAGGGTATCCAGCTCGGCGAATTGCGCTGCGTCGTTCGCATCCGCGATGGAGCCCGGGCGCAGCCCGTCGCCCAGCGAGAAGGCCACGTCGTACTGAGCGAAGATCTCGCACAGCTCATCGAAGTGGGTGTAGAGGAAATTCTCCTGGTGGTGCGCCAGGCACCATCCTGCCATGATGGAGCCGCCGCGCGAGACCATGCCAGTGACCCGGTTGGCGGTCAGCGGGATGTAGCGCAGCAGCACACCGGCATGGATGGTCATGTAATCCACGCCCTGCTCGCACTGCTCGATGACGGTGTCGCGGAAAATCTCCCAGGTCAGCTTGTTGGCTTCGCCATTGACTTTCTCCAGCGCCTGGTAGATCGGCACGGTGCCGATGGGCACGGGGGAGTTGCGGATGATCCATTCGCGGGTGGTGTGGATGTCCTCTCCGGTGGACAGGTCCATCACCGTGTCGGCACCCCATTTGGCGGCCCACTGGAGCTTGGAGACCTCTTCAGCGATGGAGCTGGTCACCGCCGAGTTGCCGATATTCGCATTGATCTTGACCAGGAACGCCTTGCCGATGATCATCGGTTCGGATTCCGGATGGTTGATGTTTGCCGGGATGATGGCTCGTCCGGCGGCGAGCTCGCTGCGCACCAGCTCGACATCGCATTCCTCGCGCAGCGCCACATAGCGCATTTCCGGGGTGATGACCCCGGCGCGCGCATAGTGCATTTGCGTCACGCGGGCTCCTCCAACGGCCCGCAGCGGAGGGGCCGAACGTCCAGCCCATTCCGCGCTGGCCGTGCCGCGGCGGACCGCTGAGCGCCCGTCGTCGTGCAGATTGCGCTCGCGGCCGGCATAGGTTTCCACATCCCCGCGCTCCCGGACCCATCGCTCGCGGAAGGGTGGCAAGCCCTGGGTCGGTTCGCTTCCCGGTCCGCTGGTGCGATACACCGACAGCGGCTCGTTGGGCTTTCCATTGGGGGAGTCTGCCAGATGGATCTGCGTGACGGGAACAGAAATTCCCGCAGATTCGCGGTAGGCAAGGGTGTGGGCAGGGTGCTGTTCAAATTGTTCCACTTGGAAACTCACTTCCTTCGCCGGCATTACCCGGACAGGTTCAACGGTCGCGGACGGCGATAGCCCGATCTCAGCCCTTGCCAGGGCACCCGTGTGGTCGCGAACAACTTAGCACGCTTGGGAGGAGGAAACGCAAATCCAGTGGTCAGAACAGTGACATCAAGTCAGGATGCGGGCACTGGCCCCGGCGTCAGGAGATAGTTTCTGGAAGCGATCAGTCTCTTGCGGCGCGAATCCGGAATCTGGGAAAAAGGGCGTGGCAGATAACTGGCGAAGCAGCGCGGGCGCAGGCTGAAGCGATGGCCGCGCGATGGGGCACTGAGAGCGGTAGATAAACGAAAAGAGAAGCAATCTGGAACCAGATTGCTTCTCTCATTTCGAGCCCCCTGCCGGAATCGATCCGGCGACCTCGTTCTTACCAAGAACGCGCTCTACCACTGAGCTAAGGGGGCAACAGGTAAATACTTTACACAGGTTTTCGAGGTTTGCAAAATCTGCCGGGGATTTGTTGCTGACATCACAATGTCCCTAATCAAGGCGGAAATGGAGGTCGGTGAACCTAGGGGGATTCTGCGCCCGCAATAGCTTGCCTTCATGCCACTGAATTCCGGTTGCCGCACGTGGTGGAGAGTTCACCCACCGGATGTCGCGCACCCAGCCGGATGTCGCGCACCCTTCCGGACGGCCCGTGGCCCTGGAGCTAGCGGGGGCAGGGGGAGTGTTCTCTTCTGGAGTATTTGTGTTGGAAGATTTGCCGGCTGCCTCAAGGGAATTCGGCGCGGAACTCTATCCTGTAAGCCTGAGCGAAGCGGCGATTGACCGCGAGGGGCAACCCAGTGAGCATCGTCACCAGAACACTTTTTGTCCCAGCCTTCGTCCCTGATTGCCTTCAAGGTCTGGCTAAAACCGTTTTGACTAGCAGTTTTATGGAAATCCTCGGGCGCTTTCCAGATCGGT
This sequence comes from Glutamicibacter nicotianae, assembly GCF_006539525.1. Classification (GTDB taxonomy): domain Bacteria; phylum Actinomycetota; class Actinomycetes; order Actinomycetales; family Micrococcaceae; genus Glutamicibacter; species Glutamicibacter nicotianae. The sequence continues at coordinate 82,782 of NZ_BJNE01000003.1, forward strand.
TTGCCGATTTTTCTTTGCCGGGAAATGCGTGTAGAGTATTTACTCGTTGCCCCCTTAGCTCAGTGGTAGAGCGCGTTCTTGGTAAGAACGAGGTCGCCGGATCGATTCCGGCAGGGGGCTCTGAGTGAGAAGCTTTCTTGGCTTCTACTGGATTGTTTCTCACTTGTGGCGGCGTAGCTCAGCTGGTTAGAGCGCACGACTCATAATCGTGAGGTCCCGGGATCGAGTCCCGGCGCCGCTACCAAATCAAAGATCCTCAGCTTCGGCTGAGGATCTTTTTTTGGTTTCCGGGTTCGAAACGGTCTTCAGCGGACCTTGAGCGCTAAAGCCATTAAGGCTTAGTTGTCGGCACACTTTTCGGGGCCTCTGGTGCTGGCTTGCTGTGCCAGCGACAGCAGTCCTTGGAAGGCCTTCGTATCGAAAGTCGCCTCGTGGCCTGCTTGGTCATTGGCATCATGGCCGTGTACTTCGGTATGCAACCGTTGCATTTGCATATCGAGTTTCGTTGCAACAGCTGCCGCATCGGCGAGCTCCTGTACCAGATGCTCTGGAACCTCGCCCTCGTACTTGTAGAAAATCTTATGTTCCAGGCTTGCCCAGAAGTCCTGGGCGATGGTGCGGATCTGCAACTCCACTACAACGTCGACAGGGCCGTCGGACAAGAAGACCGGAATTTGCACAATCGCATGAACACTTTTATAGCCGCTAGGCTTCGGGTTCTTGATGTAATCCTTGATCTGGATGACCTTCAGGTCATTTTGAGCGGTCAAGGTGTTCAGGACCTTATAGATGTCCTTGACGAAACTGCAGGTGATGCGCACACCCGCAATATCGCTGAGGTTCTCGCGTATGGCAGTAAGAGACGGTGCGATATTCCGGCGGGCAACCTTGCGCATGATGCTCTCCGGAGTTTTCACCCGGGAACTGACATGTTCGATTGGATTGTATTTGTGCAAGTACAAGAACTCTTCGCGCAAGATCGAGACCTTGGTCAGTACTTCGTCCACCGCAAACTGGTATTCCATCATGAAGCGCTGGAAATCATGGTGGAAGGCCTTCGTCAATCGCTGCAACTCAGCCGGGGAAGGGGTAGTTCCAGCAGCTGAGATTGCCACTGCACGCGTCTCGTCATCAAATGGGACAGAAATCCTGGATCACCTCAACAGATTGTGGCCCGGCCCGCGGTACGTTTCCGGTGCAGTTTCAGCCTACGGGCATCTCCTAAGAATTAGGTCAGAACCAATCGGGAATTTGTTCAGCTAACTTTCGGACTTTGTGTATCGGCCAACCTGTCCGCCGGACCTGGCCATCTGCGGTGAACTATCGTTGGGAGGGGAAACTTCAGAAAGGTCCTGATGGAATTCGCTTCAGCTACCCGGCAGCTATGCCACGGCATCAGCTTCGCAGAACATGAACCCGCCCCGATGCTCCAGCTGCGCAGCGGCGAAACCTGGGGCACCGAGTACTTGGAAGCGGGGCGTTCACTGGCCCTGGAGATCGGAGAACTGAAGTTCTGCCTGGGCTACATCACGATGAAGGCCGACGGCTCGCGCAATACGCTGCCGTGTCCCAAGAACCAGGCCCTGCGCACCGGTACCCAATGCGAGAGCTGCCGCCGGCTGGACCAGTCGAAGTTCATGCACCATTTCCACAAGACGGGCGAAGCCCCCGAAGGCCTTCGCAAGTACCTGGAACAGCCGCACTTCTTGTATATAGCCAGCTTCGCCCACGGCGCGACCAAGGTCGGCACCACCTCGACCAGTAGCAAGTGGACCCGGCTGGCGCAGCAGGGCGCGGTCATTGCGCGTTATGTCGCCCGCGCCAACGACGGGGCGGCCATCCGGGTGCTCGAAGACCTGGTCACCGAGCATGTGGGCCTGAGCCAGCAGGTGAGGCAGAAGTCCAAGGTCAAGGGCTTGGCTAGCTGGGAACTGGACTACGCCCAGCTTGATCAGATCAACGCCGACGCAGCAGGCAGGGCCCGGGACTTCCTCGGCGCGCAGCGGGGCTTGGAGGCCTACGGCGTGCAATTGCGCGACGAGCTGTGGGAGCAGCCGGCTTTCGCCCGCCCAGTCATTGGCGCCTGGGATGCGCATGCGCTGCATGCCTGGACCACGGCCCTGCCCGGAAGCACCGTGAACCTGCGTATCCGCGGCGTGCTGGGACAGAGCATCCTCGCCGACAGCGGCGATGGCACCACCCTGCGCGTGCTGGATGCCGCCGAGCTGAAAACCCGCGAGGTCGCGGTGGTGGAGCAGCGCGGGGACTTCAAGGAAGAGCAATCCGCCTTGTTCTGAGACCAGAATGCTGTCGGGGGAGTCACGCGGAAATGCCCCGGCGGCAATGAGCGCTCCCGGCCCGGGCTGAACTAGACTTGAGCCATGACCAACACTCCTTGGGAATCCGCCTCGCCGCGCTACAAGAAGCTCGTCTTCGCCGCCATGGGCATCATGGGCGTGGGCATCATCCTGGCCATCATCGGCGCCAACATTCCGTCCCTGCCCACGGTCTACACCGCGATCGGCATCATGGTCATCGGCATGCTCTGCCACATCGCCAGCCTGGTTGTCCGGGCCAAGGACGCACGCCAGTGGCGCATCGAGAATGGCCTTGCCGCACCACGGACCAACAAGCGCCCCTCCGACGGGCAGAACTAGGCTCCCGCAAGAATTCCACAGTGTGACCGGGCAGCTGCGCCCGGATTTCGTATCCGGCGGCATCCACGCCCGGCCACGTCCAACAACGTTCAGGAGAACCCATGGGCATCAACCCTGACCTGGTAGGGCGCATCTACCCTGCCGGCGAGTCCTACCAGGTAGGCCGCGAGAAGATCCGCGAATTCGCCGCCGCCACCAAAGCCGCCAACCCGGCGCACTACGACGTGCAGGCAGCCCGCAAGCTGGGCTACAGCGACGTTGTCGCCCCGCCGACCTTCGCAATCATCATCGCACAGCGGGCCGATGCGCAGCTGATCTCCGACCCGGCCAGCGGCATCGACTTCTCCCGCGTGGTGCATGCCGACCAGCGATTCACCCACCACCGACCGATCGTGGCGGGTGATGAACTGCTCGCCGAGCTCTACGTGGACCAGGTCCGCGAGATGGGCGCCGGCGCGATGATCACCACCCGCGCCGAAATCACCACCGCGGCCGGCGAGAAGATCGCCACCACCGTTTCATCGCTACTGGTACGAGCTGAGGACTAAGCATGATTGAATTCGACAGCCTCGAAAAGGGACAGGTCATTGGATCGCACACGGTGCAGGTCAACCGCGCGGACCTGGTTCGCTATGCCGGAGCTTCGGGCGACTTCAACCCGATCCACTGGAATGAGCGCTTCGCCAAGGAGGTGGAACTGCCTTCGGTGATCGCCCACGGCATGTTCACCATGGGTTCGGTCATCGACCTGGTCTCGCAGTGGGTAGGGAACCCGGGCGCCATCATCGACTACCAGACCCGCTTCACCAAGCCGGTCGTCGTCGAAGACCCGGAAGGCTCCAACCCATCGGAGCATGAAGGCACCACCATCTCGGTGGAAGGCAAGGTCGGCGCCTTGGACGCCGAAGCCCGCACCGCCCGCATCGACTTGGCAGTCTCGGCCGATGGAGCCAAGGTGCTGCTCAAGTGCCAAGCAGTGGTGCAGCTCTAGGCATGCAGCTTCCAGGTGATGCGCAGCGGCCGGCAACCCAGTGGCGCAATGCGCTGATGGCCGCCTACCTGGCCAGCGGCCTGCTGATCTCGGCCCTGGTCTCGCGCTTGCCGGCGGTGCGCGACGCCTTGGCGCTGGACCACGCCAGTGTCGGCCTGCTGCTGCTGTGCCTGAGCGCAGGGTCCTTCCTGTCCGTGTCGGTCTCGGGGCAGCTGGTCCTGCGGCTGGGCGCCACCAGCGTCATGCGCATCGCCGCGACCCTGGCCGGCGGCTCGCTGATCCTCGTCGGCGTCGGTGCCGGGATCTTCGGCAGCGTCGTCATCTGCGGCATCTTCCTCTTCGCCCAGGGACTGGGCACCGCCTCTTGGAATGTCGCCTCCAACGTCCAAGGCGCGGCCATGGAACGGGCCCTGGGCAAGAGCATCATGCCTGCCCTGCACGGCTTCTTCTCCATTGGCACGGTAATCGGCGCCGGTGCCGGCGCGCTGGGCGCACGCCTGCAGATCCCGCTGCAGTACCACTACGGCTTCATGGGCCTTCTCATCATCGCCACGGTCCTGTTCAGCGCACGATTCTACGGCGAAGACTTCAGCCGGACCCCGCGCACCAGCAGCAACGGGTCCTCGCTGAAGAAGGCCTGGACCGAACCGCAGACCGTGCTCCTGGGCGTGCTGGTGCTGGGCATGGCCCTGGCCGAAGGCGCTGCCGGAGACTGGGTGGCCATGGCGCTGGTGGACGGATACCAGACGAAGGAAGGCGTGGGCGCCATCGGCTACGGCGTCTTCGTGGCCGCCATGACCCTGACCCGCCTGCTCTCCGGCGATTTGATCCTGCGGATGGGCAGGGTTTTCATGATCCGTGCCAGCGCCATCAGCGCGCTGGTTGGCGTGCTGCTCTTCGCCTTCGGCAACAATCTGCCCCTGGCCTTCGTGGCCTTGGCCATCTGGGGCATGGGCGTGGCCCTGACCTTCCCGTTGGCCATGAGCGCTGCCTCGGATGATCCGGTGCATGCCGCGACCCGCGTCTCGGTGGTGTCCACCATCGGGTACGGCGCGTTCCTCGGCGGCCCGCCACTGCTGGGTCTGCTGGCCGAAGTCATCGGGCTGCTGCCAGCACTGGGCTCCATCTCCATCCTGGTGGTTGTGGCCTTCTGCCTGTCCTCGAATGCCGCCGGAAGCCGTGCCGGCGGCGAGCCCAAGGCCTAACTGGCCGGGCAGGAAGCCCACCCCTACCTCCTCATACGGAAAGTAAACTGAAGCAATGCTGAAGAACCTGACCACGACCCGCGTCGGCGGGCCAGCCCGGCAAATGGTGACCGCAACCAGCGAAGCTGAACTGGCTCACGCAGTAGCCGCCGCGGATGCCGCAGGGCAGGACGTCCTGCTCATTGGCGGGGGGTCCAACCTGGTGATCTCCGATGAGGGCTTCCCGGGTGTTGCCGTGCAGATTGCCACCCGTGGATTGCACCTGGACGAGCAGCCGAATGGCAAGGTGCTGCTGCGTGCCGCCGCCGGCGAGAACTGGGACACGACCGTTGAATACAGCTTGGCTGAGGGCCTGAGCGGGCTGGAAGCGCTCTCGGTCATCCCAGGGTGCACCGGTGCCACCCCGGTGCAGAACGTTGGAGCCTACGGTGCAGACGTGTCCCAGACCTTGGCGTGGGTGCGCGCCTATGACCGCGAGAGCGACCAGGTGCTCAAGCTGGATAACGCCGAGCTTGAATTCGCCTACCGGGAGTCGCTCATCAAGCGCACCAGCACCAATGGGTCCCCGCGCTATGTGGTCCTCGAGGTGGCGTTCCTGCTGGCCCGCGAGAACGAATCGGCTCCGATCCGCTACGCAGAGCTGGCCCGCCGGCTCGGGGTTGAAGCGGGAGACCGCGCCAACGCGCTCCAAGTGCGCCAAACAGTGCTCGAATTGCGCCGTTCCAAGGGCATGGTCTTTGATATCAAGGACGCTGACTCGCATTCCACCGGTTCCTTCTTCACCAACCCCATCGTTGAATCCAGCGTCCTGGACAAGCTTCCGCCGAACGCCCCGAACTACCCGGTGGAACAAGCCGGCTTCGTGAAGCTGTCCGCTGCGTGGCTTATCGACCAGGCCGGTTTCTCCAAGGGCTACGGTTTGGAGGGGACCGGCGGATTCGCGCTCGCCGATGGCCGCGCCTCGCTGTCCACCAAGCACACGCTGGCCATCACCAACCGCGGGGAAGCCACTGCCCAGGACATTCTGGCCATCGCCCGCTCAGTACGTGCCGGCGTGCAGGAACGTTTTGGAATTGAACTGGTCAACGAGCCGTTGCTGATTGGCGAAGTGCTCTAGGTGAAATGCTTCCCGGCGATTGCCGGGGCAAGGGAGGAATGCCGTGGCGGAAGTATCCCTGCGAAAGCTCTGTCCAGCAGATATCGACCTGCTGGAGGTGAACTTCCAATCCGTCCAGGGCGCCGGCGAAGCCCAATGGTTCGGCTTCTGGGATACCAGCAAGCTGCGCAACCGCGTGGCCCAAGACCAGATGATCGGCAGCGCTGACGGTGCGCTGGCAGTTTGCCTGGGAGAGCAGGTCATCGGCAAAGCCGATTGGTTCACCGTCACGTCGTGGGGCCGGGCCAACACCTCTGCCTGCTGGGAAATCGCCATCGGCATCTTTGCCGAGTTCCGCGGCCAGGGCCTTGGCACCCGAGCGCAGGAGTTGCTTGTCGATTACTTGTTCTCCCATTACCCGCGGCATCGGATTCAGGCCACGACAGCCGCTGAAAACCTGGCTGAGCAGAGGTGCCTGGAGAAGCTGGGGTTCACCCGCGAGGGTGTCATCCGGCAAGCGCAGTGGCGTGCCGGTGCGTGGCATGACCAGCTGATCTATTCGCTGCTCAGGGATGAGTTGGCCCGCTAGCGCTCACCTGCAGGAAAATGGCACACAGCCCGGAACAGAAATCCTGTTCCGGGCTGTGTGCCATGGTTTGCGCTTCAGGGATGGCTAGAGGCGGCCCTGGGCGATAGCGAGCATGCGGCGCAGCGGCTCCGCTGCGCCCCACAGCAGCTGGTCGCCGACGGTGAAGGCCGAGATGTATTCCGGGCCCATTTCCAGCTTGCGGATGCGGCCTACCGGGATGTCCAAGGTGCCTGAAGCCGCGACCGGAGTCAGCTGATCCACGGTCGCTTCCTTCTCGTTCGGGATGACCTTGGCCCACTCGTTGTCGGCTGCCAGCAGCGACTCGATTTCGGAGACCGGCAGGTCTTCCTTCAGCTTCAGCGTCAGTGCCTGCGAGTGCGAACGCATGGCGCCAATGCGGACGCACAGTCCGTCCATGATGATCTGCTGGTCGCCGGAAGTCTGCAGGATCTTGTTGGTCTCAACGCCTGCCTTCCATTCCTCGCGGGACTGGCCGTTGCCCAGATCCGCGTCGATCCATGGGATCAGCGAGCCGCCCAGCGGTACGCCGAACTGGGAAGCGTCGAGGTTTCCGCGCTGGGTTTCCAGGACCTTGCGGTCGATTTCCAGGATGGCGCTTGCCGGGTCAGCCAGTTCGCTGCCCACCGATGCGTTGATGTCGCCGAACTGGGTGAGCAGTTCGCGCATGTGGCGGGCTCCGCCGCCGGAAGCGGCCTGGTAGGTCATCGCGGTGCCCCACTCGACCAGGTTGTTCTTGAACAACCCGCCCAAGCCCATGAGCATGCACGAGACGGTGCAGTTGCCGCCGATGTAGTCCTTGGTGCCAGCGGCCAGGGATTCGTCGATCACCGAGCGGTTGACCGGGTCCAGGACGATGACGGAATCATCGTTCATGCGCAGCGAGGACGCGGCATCGATCCACAGGCCGTCCCACCCGGACTTGCGCAGCTCGGTGTGGACCTTGGTTGTGTAGTCGCCACCCTGGGCGGTGACGATAATCGGCAACTTCGACAGCGTGTCAATGTCGAACGCGTCCTGCAGCGGGCCGGCGCCCTCAGCGAATGCCGGGGCGTTGCCGCCAGCATTGGAAGTCGAGAAAAATACCGGGTCGATCTGGGCAAAATCGCCTTCGTCGAGCATGCGCTGCATCAGCACGGATCCAACCATGCCTCGGTAACCTACAAAACCAACAGATGAAGTCATGTCTCCATGGTAGGTGCGATGATCGGGCAGAGCCCGGTTCGTTACAAGAGTTAAAGCAGAATCACACCCAAGCCCCAGCAGGGTTCAGGTGTGATTCGGTACAGCGAAAGTTTTACTTTTCCTCAAGCAGCAGCTTGCGGTTCTTGATCGCCCACATCGCCGAGAAGATGAAGATCTGCGTGGGAACCAGCAATAGGATCAGGCCGAAAATCTTGTGGCCGCCCAGAACCATGAAGAAGCCGAGTACGGCCACTACCAATGCCAGCAGCGGGAAGAGCATGTATCCGAGAATGAAGAGTGCCTCGGGGTGCTGCTTGAGCTCTCCGATGTATTTTTTCATGGTCGTTCTAGTCCTTTAGGCGAAGCCAGGTTTCAAAGCGGTAGCGGGTACCGGTGGAGGAAGTATGCCAACGGGCAGCTTCCGATTCTTGGGATGGATCGCAAGCACCCAGAGCGAAGTCGGCGGTGAGCGCGGGTGCAGAGGTGTCTCCTTCGGGGGAGACATCAAGCTTGGTGACCACTGCGAGGTCCAGCATGTCCAGTGCCTGTGCGTAGACCTTTCCGCCGCCAATGATCCAGACTTCTTCGCCGCCTTCGCTGCGCTGTGCCAGGGCAACGGCTTCTTCCAGGCACGAGACGGGTACTGCGCCATCCTCGCGGAGTTGCCCATGGGCATCGGCCTGAGTGGTCAGCACGATGTTGGTGCGGCCTGGCAGGGGGCGGAACTTCGCCGGGAATGAGTTCCATGTGGTGCGGCCCATGATTACCGGATGGCCTGCGGTGGTGCGCTTGAAATGGGCCAAGTCCTCGGGAACATGCCATGGCATAGCACCGCCAGCGCCAATGATGCCGTTCTCGCCTTGGGCCCAAATGGCGCCAATTAGCGGTTGCGCTTCGTGCGCGTGGCGCGGATTGGAGGTCATACGGCTACGGTTCCCTTGATGGTCGGGTGGTGCTGGTAGTCGTTGACGCTGAAATCTTCCAGCGTGTAGTCGAAGATCGACTCTGGCTTGGAATTGAAGCTGAGCGTCGGGTATGGGTAAGGATCGCGGGAGAGCTGTTCCTTTACCTGTTCCAAGTGGTTGGTGTAGATGTGCACGTCGCCGCCGGTCCAGATGAACTCGCCTGGTTCCAGATCGAGCTGGTGCGCCAGCATGCGGGTGAGCAGGGCATAGGAGGCGATGTTGAAAGGCACGCCCAGGAACATGTCTGCACTGCGCTGGTAAAGCTGGCACGAGAGCTTGCCTTCGGCGACGTAGAACTGGAAGAACACGTGGCATGGCGGCAGCGCCATGTTGTGGATTTCTGCGACGTTCCACGCCGAGACGATGTGGCGGCGGGAGTCAGGGTTGTTGCGCAACGAGTCGACCAGCTGGGAGATCTGGTCAATGTGCCCGCCGTCTGGAGTTGGCCAGCTGCGCCATTGGACGCCGTAGACCGGGCCGAGTTCGCCGGTCTCATCAGCCCATTCGTTCCAGATGCGAACGCCTTGGTCCTGCAGCCACTTCACGTTGGACTCGCCGCGCAGGAACCACAGGAGCTCGGCAGCCACAGACTTGAAGTGCACCCGTTTGGTGGTGATCAGCGGGAAAGAATCCTTCAGATCGAAGCGGATCTGGCGGCCGAATACCGACAGGGTTCCGGTTCCGGTGCGGTCTTCCTTGGAGGCGCCGTTTTCCAGCACGTCTCGAAGCAGATCTTCATAGGGGGTCGCGATTGAACTCGTCATCATACCTGTCGTGCTGGTGGTCGGCGCTGGCTTATTCACACGTTCCAGTTTAGATCACTCGGGATGCTGCCGGAACAAGGCGCAAGGATGACCCTGCTCGCATTCGAGGCTAGCTGGCGGAAACCACCATGTCGTTGTATTCCGGGTAGCGGTGCAGGTAGTCCTGGACGTAGCTGCACTCGGGAATGATCTTCAGGCCCTCGTCGCGGAACTTGTCCAGAACCAGGGTCACCAGGGCACGAGCATATCCGCGGCGGCCGAATTCCTCATTGACGATGGTGTGCTGAATCGTGGCGATCCCGTCTTCTTCGTGGTAGCCGAGGAAGCCGACGAAAGTGGAACCGTGCCACAGAGAATAGCGGCCACGGCTTGCGTCGTGATCCAGACGCAGGCCATGGTGCACAATCTTCTCGACTGGCTGGTGCGGCTGCTTGGCAGTCATGGCATTACCTCATTCTCGGCTGTGACGTGTGTCCTATTTACAGTCTTATCCCTAATCGGAGCCAGATGCAACGGGTTGCGCCAAGCCATGAGAGAACACCTATGCACGGCATGCATTGGACGGGCAGCGGCCGCCGAGGCTAGTCGTGGTACGGCGTGTGGATCTCGAATGAGACGATGCGCGGCTTGCCGGCTTGGACCTGCTGTGCAACGATCAAGGATCCTGGTTCCAAATAGGGATCTTGATCCGGCAGTGCCTGGGCCAGTTCAGCGGTGGAGTTCTTTGCGAGGACCTCCAGTACGAAGGGCAGCACCGGCCGATGGGTGCAAATCACCTGGGAACGGTACTTGTCGAACAGCTTCTGCACGGCCTTGCGGGCTCGCTCAGGCTTGCGCGTGGCAGCATGTTCGGTCAGTGCCTTGATGCTCTTGAGGTTCAACGCGTGCAAGGCTGCGTAGGGCGTAATCGTCTGTACGCAACGCATCCACGGCGAAGAAGCCACGTGCATAGGCTTCCACGCTTCGAGCATCCGCGAAACAGCCTGCGCTTGGCGCCGTCCGGTCGCCGCCAGCGGGCGGTCGCCCTCGGCGCGCGTCCATTTGCCACGCGGCTTGGCCTTGGCATGGCGGACGATCAGCACCGGGTGCGTATCGAGCACGCCAGCGTCATGGGCCCGCACCAGGTCGTCCAGCGGCTGGTTGTCGGTGGCCGCGGACAGCATCCCGGCAGCTTTCTTGGGGCTGACCCAGCGCGTCTCGTCGCATTCTGCGCCGTCGGGTTCGATCACCGTCTGCGGATCGGTCTTGGCCGCCCAGTAGTAGACGACCTTGGTTTTCTGCCCGACTGTGTAGGCAGTGGCCGAAAGCGGGATGCCCAAGGTTATGCGCAACCCGATTTCCTCGCGGACCTCGCGCAACGCGCACTCTGCGATGGATTCGCCCTGGTCCAGCTTTCCCTTGGGCCAGGACCAGTCGTCGTACTTGGGACGGTGGATCAAGAGAACTTGCAGTTTGCCGTCCTTCAGCCTCCAGGGGATCGCCCCGGCAGCCACGATGTCGTATTCGCCAAGGCGGATTTCCTCGGCGTCTGCGGATCGGATGATGTCACGAGCCCTGGTGCGGGTATCGCGCAGCTCTGATTCGTTCACTAGCTGTTACGTCCACTGTTCCGTCGGCGGGCATGTTCTTCTATTAGCCAGAACTGGACATCGGAGAGTGGCTTGCCATCCTCGTCCTGGTAATGGCGGATCCATTCTCCATCGGAGTTCAAGTGCCAGGAAGCGGTCTTGTCATCCATGTAGCGGGCCAGCAGCGTGATCATGCGATCGATGTCTTCCGGGTTGCGCAGCGAAACCAGGGCTTCCACGCGCCGGTCCAGGTTGCGGTGCATCATGTCGGCGGAGCCGATGTACACCAGTGGATCTCCGCCATTTTCAAACATGAACACGCGGCTGTGCTCAAGGAAACGGCCAAGGATGGAACGCACTTCGATGTTCTCGCTCAGTCCGGGGACACCCGGGCGCAGGGCGCAGATGCCGCGAACAATGACTTCCACCTTGACGCCTGACTGGCTGGCCCGGTACAGCGCATCGATGATGGCTTCATCCACGATCGAGTTGACCTTGATAACGACCTTCGCCGGCTTGCCCGCGGTGGCGTTGACGATTTCCTTCTCGATGTGCGCCAGCAGTCCGGTGCGTACCGAACGCGGAGCAACCAGCAAGCGGTTGTATGTCGAGCGCGGGGCGTAGCCCGAGAGCTGGTTGAAGAGCTTGGAGATATCCTCGCCAACCTCGTCGTCGCAGGTGAGCAAGCCGAAGTCCTCGTAGTAGCGCGCGGTGCGCGGGTGGTAGTTTCCGGTGCCGATATGGCAGTAGCGGCGCAGCTTGTCGCCTTCGCGGCGAACCACCAGGGAGAGCTTGGAGTGGGTTTTCAGGCCAACGATGCCGTAGACCACGTGCACTCCGGCCTGCTCCAGCTTGCGCGCCCAGGAGATGTTGGCCTGCTCGTCGAAGCGCGCCTTGATTTCCACCAGGGCCAGGACTTGCTTGCCGGCTTCTGCCGCGTCGATCAGCGCATCGACAATTGGCGAGTCGCCGCTGGTGCGGTACAGGGTCTGCTTGATGGCCATGACCTTCGGGTCAGCTGCCGCCTGTTCCAGGAAGGCCTGCACGCTGGTGGAGAAGGAATCATAGGGATGGTGAAGCAGGATGTCGCGGCGGCGTACGGCCGCGAACACATTGGCGGCCTTGGCAGTTTCCGATTCGTTCAGGTAGTTGGAAGTATGGCCGACATGCTTGGTGTAGTGCAGTTCGGAACGATCCAGCGATGCGATGACACCGAGGCCGCGCAGGTCCAATGGGGTGGGAAGCTTGAAGACCTCGTCCTCTTCCACACCTAGTTCGCGGGTGAGCAGTTCCATGATTTCGGGGTTGATGTCATCGGCGACCTCCAAGCGAACCGGTGGACCGAAGCGGCGGCGCAGCAATTCCTTCTCCAGCGCCTGCAGCAGGTTTTCTGCATCGTCTTCTTCAACTTCCAGGTCTTCGTTGCGGGTAACGCGGAAGAAGTGGTGCTCAACGATTTCCATGCCGGGGAACAGCAGCTCCAGGTGTACCGCGATGAGCGCTTCGAGCGGGATAAAGCGGGCGGTGCGCAGCGACGAGTGCGCAGCGCGGGTGCCGTCGATGCTGATCAGGCGGGCGATGGTGTCCGGCACCTTCAAGCGGGCGAAGAGTTCTTTGCCGGTCAATGGGTTGCGGACTACCACAGCCAAGTTCAGCGAGAGGCCGGAAATGTAGGGGAACGGGTGGGCGGGGTCAACGGCCAGCGGGGTGAGTATCGGGAACACCTGGGAAACGAACCATTTGGAAAGCAGTTCTCGTTCGGAGGCCGAAAGGTCTTCCCATGTGGTGATGCGGATCCCTTGCTCGGTCAAATCCGGGTAGACCGAGTCGGCGAAGACCTTGGCGTGGCGGGTCTGCAGTGCGTGGGCCGAGGCGAGCAGCAGCTCCAGCTGGTCTACCGGGTTCATGCCGTTTGCCGCTGGCACTGCCAGTCCTGCGTGGATGCGGCGCTTCAGCCCGGCAACGCGAACCATGAAGAACTCATCGAGGTTCGAGGCGAAGATGGACAGGAAGTTCACACGTTCCAGCAACGGCAGATCGGTGTCTTCGGCCAGTTCCAGTACACGGGCGTTGAAGTGCAGCCAGCTGAGCTCGCGGTCAAGGAAACGTTCATTTTTGAATCCGCCATCAGGATGCAAGTCCGGCAGCGAATCGGCAGGTTCTATGCGGTCCTCGTTGACTTTCGAAGAAGGGACATCGCGTAGTTGAGTACCAGTTTCCTTGGGGTAGCTATTCATCTGCTGAACTCACTTCTTTCCTGCAAGTGGACGCTAAAGACACCGCTAGTGGCAGTCCCGAAATAATCGGAACTGCCGATACCCCTAGTCTATCTTCTGCGGACCGTACATGATGTCGGCATCCCAAAGTGTGAAGCCCAGCGAGCGGTAGAGCTTCACCGCTGCCTCATTATCGGCATCGACGTACAGGATCACCGCATCAACGCCCAATTCAAGCAGGTAGTTGACGCCGGTGGTGGTCAAGGAACGGCCCAAGCCCAGTCCCTGCGCCTCGGGAACCACGCCGACAACATAGACTTCGCCGGTGGGACGTGCCGCGTCAGCGGAGGCAGGATGGATCTTGGTCCAGTGGTAGGCGAGCAGATTCTCCTCCGCATCGAATGCGAGGAAGAAGCCGGTTGGATCGAACCAGTCCTCGGACATGCGTGCTTCGAGGTCGTCGAGGGTCAGTGAGCCCTGCTCGGGATGGTGGGCGAAGGACTTGGCGTTGGCTTCCAGCCACTGCGGCTCATCCTCGCCAACGCGGAACGTGCGAACCGTGATGCGGCGGTCAATCGGGGATTCTTCCAAATAATCGGTGCCTTCGCGGCGCATCCGGAACAGCTCGCGTACGCGGTTCAGTCCTACGCCGGCGGCCAGCTTCTTGGCCGCCTCGTGGTCGCCGTGCGCCCACGCCTGGATTTGCGAGAGGTCCAGCAGCTCGCCGAGCTTGCCCAACAGGGCGCGGCCAATACCGGCCCGACGATGCTCAGGGTGGACCACCAGTTCCAGGACCCAAGGGTGCTCCTCGGATTCCCGAACCGCGACAGCCACACCGGCCAACGTGGAATCCGCACCTTCACCGGCTTCAGCGAGCAGTGCAATTAGATTTCCGTTTGACTCATCGGCTGCCAAAGCCACCAGGGTCTGATCGCTCAACGGCGGATTGCCATCGGCTTCCTGCGCATCGAGTGCTAGTTGACGCACGTCGGACAGTACCCGTTCATCAAGCTCACCGGGGACGTGCTGAATGGAAACAGTGTTCTGTGGCAGTTCGCTCATGCATTTCACGATAGTCGCAAAATGTGGGAAGTGGGTAGGAGTTATCCGAAAGTTATGATTCGGTGTGGAAGCGGTAGCCGACGTTGCGCACCGTTCCAATGAGCTGCTCATGATCGGTGCCGAGTTTCGCGCGCAAACGGCGCACATGCACGTCAACTGTACGGGTGCCGCCGTAGTAGTCGTAGCCCCACACCTCATGCAGCAGCTGCTCGCGGGTGAAGACCCGACCGGGAAACTGCGCGAGGTACTTGAGCAGCTCGAACTCTTTGTATGTCAGGTCCAGCATGCGGTTATCGATACGGGCGGTGTAGCTCAACTCGTCGATGCGCAGGCCCGAAGAGCTTTCGGGCTCGACCTGCGCCGGGGCAGGCGCCGATGCGCCTGAGAGCATCAGACGGATGCGTGCATCAAGTTCTGCAGGAATCGCGGAAGGCAGCAGGAAATCCGTCGCGTGCCAGTCCGAATTCAAAATGCCCAGTGCGCCCTCGCTGACAACCAGCAGCAAGGGGAGATTCAAGTTGGCGTGCAAGAGCTGTGCCAAAGAGCGAGCCGGAATCAGATCGGTGCGGGCATCGAGAATGAGCGCATCGCATTCCGGGAGTTGGCTCAGCGACTCTGTGGTTGCAGGGAAGAATGAAATCTCGTGCATCAACAGTTCAAGTGCCGGAAGAACTTCAGCGGCATTTTCGGCATGATTACTTAGGAGCAGTAGGTGAGCCAATCGGTCTGCCTCCTGCCAGATAGTTGCGAAAAAATCACTTTTACGTGTCACAGTATAAGGAATGAATCAGTTGAAGCACGCATGTGAACACGCAAGTGCGGACACATTACCGTCAGGAATCGGAATTTGAGAATCAAGGTTTTATTCAGTGGGCTCGTTGCAGCAGCACTGCTTGTCATTGCCGCAAGTCTGGATTCGATGAGTTGGCTGATGGGTGTGCTCACCGCGGTATTGCAGCTGATTTTCGCCTATACGTGGCCCCGCATGGTTCGCTCCGATGCGCCATGGCCGATCACCATCATCTTGGCGCTATGCTCGTTGGCTGCCACGGCCTTGGCCATGTTCCTGCCGGGCGGGTCGATGATGTCACATAGCGTCGAAGTCATCGCGGTTGGCGTGCTTCTGGTATTTATCAGCCAAGTATTGCGCGGTGCAGAAGCCGAAGGCCGGTTGGCCGGCGTGGTTTCCGGTGTCACTGGCATTGTCCTGGGCGTGCTCGGTTCTGCCTGGGCCGCCAGCGCTTACGCGCCATACGGCTTTGGGTTGACCGTGATCACCGTGGTCGCGCTGCTCGGGGCCGGCGCGGTGTCTGCAACCCGACTTCCGAACCGGATGACGATGATTCTTGCGCCGGTGGTCGCTGCCGCATTGGGCGCGGCGTCCAGTGCGTTGCCCATGGATCTGCTTTGGTACCAGGGTGCGATCCTCGGGTTGCTGGCAGGACTGCTGGTTGGTTCGTTACGCGCCTTGGCTTTGGTCAGCCGCAGCGTGCGCAATCTGAGTGGAATCCTGGGCTTGGCCTGCGCCATCTTGCTGATGAGCGGTGCTGTCAGCTGGTATGCGATGGAAGTTCTGGCATTCATTTAACGGTGAGCGGTTCAAATATGATGCAAGCTGCGTCACGCGTGTCGAAGTTGTCCGGGCTCGCACGCTAAGATGAAGCCATGAATGAAAATTACCTTGCAATCGAAATTTTCTTCCAGGCACTTGTAGTGATCGCCGGTCTCGGAATGGCCGGGTTCGCGGGCCTGGTAGTGAAGCGCCTCTTCCAGGGCCAGAAGTAGAAACAGCGCACACAACAACGTGTGCGCTGTTTTCTTTTCATCACTAACTAAATTAGGAGCGAGTAGTCCATGGCCTTTGACCTACCTACGGACCTCACCCCGGAACTTGTACCTTTCGCTTGGCTCATTGGCACCTGGGAAGGTGCCGGCCGTCTTGGCGAAGGCGAAGCCGAGGACGAGTACTTCTGGCAGCAAGTCATCTTCCGCGACCTTGGCGGCCCTTACCTTGAATACCGCAGCGAAGCCTGGCTGACAGAAGCCGATGGCACGAAGCTGCGCATCCTGGCGGTTGAATCCGGATTCTGGTCGCTGGACCGCGAACAGCAGGATGCCGATGCGGGTCCTGGCATGGTGCCGGGGGATATCTTCCCGGTATTGCGTTCGGCTGACGATGTGCAGAAGCTGCACACCGAGGACGGCTTCAAGATCCAGGCGCATATCGTCCGGCCTGATGGCATCTCAGAGCTGTATTACGGCCTGATTGATGGGCCGCGTATTCAGCTTGCCACCGAGAGCCTGCTGCGCAGCAAGAATGCCCAGGCTTACGCATCGTCCACTCGCATCTACGGTCTGGTCAATGGCGAGCTGTTCTGGCGCTGGGATGTCTCCAAGGGCAATATGGACCTCCAGGCGCACGCCTCCGCGGCGCTCAAGCGTGTCACGGCCGAAGGGACGGCGAACTGATCATGGCCGCTGGATACCGTTCAGTTCTGCTCGATCGCGCTGGGGCTGTGGAAGCTGGCGGTGTTGATGCCGGTGTCGCAGCCCACTACGGCGCGCCGACCCGTGAAGCACGCAAGCTCGCCGAGGGCCAGGCAGTTGCCGATCTGAGCCACTTCGACGTTGTCGAGATCCGGGGCGAGGATCGGCAGAGCTGGCTCGATACGCTCAGCAGCCAGCGAATTTCCCATCTGAACCCAGGGGGCAGCACCCAGGCGCTGTTGCTTTCGGTCCAGGGTCGGATTGAGCACGAGATGAAGGTGCTCGCCGCCGAAGACCAATTGCTGCTGATTGTTGAACCGGGCGCCGGGGCAGCGTTGGAGCAGTTCTTGAACTCGATGCGCTTCATGCTGCGCGTTGAGGTCAATGACCTTTCCTCCAGCTATGGCGTGCTGGCAGCTACCCGCAAGATCGGCACCGCTGGATCGCTGGTCTGGGAGAACCCATGGCCAGGCATTACCGAGGGCGGGTGGGCCTATTCCCGCGAAGACCACCCAGGCAAGGAACGTCCATGGTTCTTGCACATCGTGGAGCTGGAGAATCTGGCCGAAGCCGTAGGTGACGAAGAACTAGCCGGCATGATGGCTGTCGAAGCCTTGCGCATTGCCGCGTGGGAACCGCGTTTCGGCGCTGAGATCGACGACAAGACCATTCCCCACGAGCTGGACTGGCTGCGTACCTCGGTGCATTTGAACAAGGGCTGCTACAAGGGCCAGGAAACGATTGCCCGCGTGCACAACATTGGCCACCCGCCGCGCCGACTGGTGTTCTTGGACCTTGACGGTTCCATGCACACGTTGCCTGCCGCCGGCGCCAAAGTGAAGCTGGGAGAACGCACGGTAGGCCGGATTACTTCCGCGACCTTGCATTATGAAGCCGGGCCCATCGCCTTGGCCGTGGTCAAGCGCAACGTCGATCCGGAAGCGGAATTGGCCGTGATTGATGGTGAAACGAGCTATCCGGCGACGCAGGAAGTCATTGTGGCTACCGATGCCGGCCAGGTCGCTGGGCGCTTTACCGGGTTCCTGAGGACTCCGCCCCAAGGCTAGAAGCCAACGACAAGGGCGTGGGGTGAAATGCTTTCCAAGGCATTTCACCCCACGCCCTTGTTGCGTCTCCAGGATCAGCCGAAGAGCACAGCGGCTTCTTCGTAGCGTTCCATGGGCACGCGCTTGAGGTTGTTCAAGGCGGCCCGCAGAGGCACGCGCAGCACCTTGGTGCCGTGCAATGCCACCATGGTTCCCCATGCCTCGGCGTGAATGGAATCCACAGCTGCCATTCCCAAACGGGTGGCAAGGACACGGTCGAAAGCCGTAGGCACGCCGCCACGCTGAATATGCCCCAGCACGGTTGCACGCGTTTCAATGCCGGTACGTTCCTCGATCACTGGCGCGAGCATCTCGCCAATGCCGCCAAGGCGAGCACGGCCGAAGGAGTCGAGGCCGCGTACCGAGAAGGCCTCTTCCATGCCTTCGGGCACGAAGCCTTCGGCGACAACCACCAATGGGGCGCGTCCGCGTTCATGGGCTTCGTTCACCCACTGGCAGATCTGCTCCATGGTGGTGGATACCTCCGGGATGAGTACGGCGTGCGCACCGGATGCCATGCCCGCGTGCAGGGCAATCCAGCCCACGTGCCGGCCCATCACTTCAGCGACCATGCAGCGGTGGTGCGAGTCGCCGGTGGTGCGCAGGCGGTCGATGGCTTCGACGGCGATCTGGTTGGCGGTATCGAAACCGAAGGTGTAGTCCGTGGCGTCCAGGTCATTGTCAATGGTCTTGGGGACGCCAACGATAGGCAGGCCCGCCTCGCAAAGGCGCTGGGCGCCGGCGAGCGTGCCTTCGCCGCCGATGGCGATCAGCGAATCGATGCCATTGGACTTGAGGACTTTGGAAATGTTCTCGGCGCCACCGAGCTCACCCTCGAACGCATTCGTGCGCGAGGTGCCTAAGATGGTGCCGCCCTGCTTGGCGATGCCGCGCACAGCGGTTCGGGGAAGATCAAAGTAGTCGCCTTCCTTGACGCCACGCCAGCCGTCGCGGAAACCGACGAACTCGTAATCGTAGCTTTTGATGCCGTTCAGTACCGCTCCGCGGATAACAGCGTTCAAACCTGGGCAGTCGCCGCCCGAGGTCATGATTCCAATGCGCATTGGCCCTCGCTTAGTAAAGGGAAAGCCTTGTGCAGCAGCTGGAGCAAGCAGGCTCCCGATATAGCTGCGACAATAAGGATTTCCATTCGGATGTCATTCAATATCCGCGCGCCATTGAGCATCTACTCTGCGTGCCATTGTACGTGCTTAAAGCCACTAGGGCGAGTCTCACGTCACGGATGTGCGTGAGACCCGCCCTAGCCGGATCATGGCGCCAAGCCTCGTTCGCCGAGTTGGCCGGTCGGGACCAGAACTTAGAATTTGCGCAGCCAGTTCTGCAAGATGATGGTGTTGTCCTGTGCCGGGATCAGGATCCACGCCAGAATATATGCGGCAATGCCCATGACCGGGAGCAGGAACGAAAGCAGCAACGCAATGCGCACCAAGGTGACATCCCATCCGAACTTGTAGGCAATGCCTCCGGCGACGCCGCCGGCCAAGCGGCCTGGTCCGCGGCGAAGCGGCATGGAACGAAGCGAGTTGAAGAATGCGTCCATCAGATAACTCCTAATAGTTGGAAAAGCGTGGAAACTTAGAGGTTGGGGTCCGTGGGCAGAGGTGGTTCAGCTGCGGATTTCCGGGCCTTGCCGGCCGCGGCCAGACCGGAGAAGATCATGGCAACACCAGCCAACGCGACGATGGTGATGAAGAACAACGGCATGTCGAAACTCCATTGCAGAACCAGTCGGCTGAGCGATGCCAGGGCGACAACGATCATGATCAGCCCGAAGACCAAGGTTCCGGTAGGGAATTTTCTAGCTGGAGTGGAAGAAGAATTCATGAAGCTCAGTCCTTAGAAATCCTTGTTGCTGGGGTTCAGGATGGTGGGAGTATCGACGCTGGTGGAGAAGGAGGAAAAAGCGCCGTCGACTTCAACGGTCAGCGTTGGTGCATCGCCGGGCAAGGTCCGCAGATCCTGAGGCAGCTCCAAGTCCATGCCGGATAGGAACGCGCCTTCGGTTTGTACCTTCACCGGAACATTCTCCGGCAGGAGCAGGTCCAGCTTGGAAAATACGGAGTCGATCTCTACCGTAGTGGGCTTGGTAATCGTGCCCAAATGGGTCAGGTCTACCGTGGAGCTGCTGAATGCTGCACTGTACTGGCTGTCGTCTCCGGTTGCCGAGCGAACGAACCCGCGGGTTGAATCACCGAAGGACGTTACAGAGAAGATCACCGTCAACACCAGCAGAGGAATTGCCAAGCCCAAGAGGCCTCCACTGGTGCGCCCGGAAAGCGCGGCCAGGACGATGACGAGCCCAACCAGCAGCAGTCCGCAAGCCAAGGCCACCGTCCAGCCCGAACCAGGCAAAGCAACGATATCCAAGTAATCGGCCAGCATGACCACAGCGATCACCAGCACGGTGAGGCCGAAGACGGTCGTTCCAAGCCATCCCGGAATCGGGTGGATGATCGGCTTGCGATTCACCTTGGGGTTGTAGGCCTTGGTGTATGCAGGATCTGGTGAGTAGCTATTCTCGTGCTGGCGTATGGGGCCAGAATCATCTGAACTCATGGGGTGCTCCTTGGTTGGCGCATCTGGATTACCGGCCGCGAACCGGTTCGCCGCGCTTGCATTGAAACTCTGGGTGCCATCTCCACGCCATGGATGCTCCAGCGCCGTGGTCTTGCTGGCAGGCTTGGGCGAGGCGGCAGGACTGGTACCGGTTGGCGCCGTCTTTCGGGCCCCGTCCGGCCGCGCAAATCGGGTGTTTTTCCTGCTGAAGATGATGAATGCGATGGCCGCGACAATTGCCACGGGCCACAAGATCGGTGCCAGCGAATCCAGGAACCAGGGAGCCGGGAAGATGCCAAACGCAAAGATGATGACTGCGCCGGTCATGCCGCTGGTCCAGTTGCGATTCACTGCACTTTCCAGATGCATCTTTCCAGCGGCATCAGGCAGCAATGCCCAAGCCAGACCGTAGAGCACCATGCCCAAGCCGCCGAGGACACCGAGCACCACGAAGATGCCGCGGATCAGGACCACATCGACCTTGAAATAATCGGCCACGCCAGTTGCGACGCCGCCGAGCCACTGCGAGTCCTGGCGGGTGACCGGTGATTTGCGCAGCTGTTCGTATATGCCGCGACGACGTTGAGACCCTTCGTTATTCATAGTTCAATGTTCTCGCGTTGCCGGGGTCCAGCGCTATGAGGGGATACCCTGAACTTCCCCTAGGGGTGCCCCTAGATCCGGTGATCAACCGCGAAGAATCGCCAAGAACGTGCTTGACTTAGAACCATGGAAAGTCCTGAACGACGTTTGATGGTTCGCAGCGAAAACCGGCTCGTTGCTGGTGTCTGCGGCGGCCTCGCGGAGCATCTGAATCTGCCGCTGAAGTACGTCCGGCTGGGGTTTCTGGGACTGTCCGTTTTAGGCGGCGTCGGCATACTGCTCTATGCCTGGCTCTGGGTATTCGTCCCGAGCGCAGAAGAAGCGCACGCGGACGAGCTCCGCTCCTGGGGCACCAGGTCTCGCAGCCTTGCTGAAGAGATGAACCGAGTGCAGCAAGGCATTTTCCGGCCACGCGAAGGGTGGGAAAGGAACTCCACCTGGCGTGACACGCTAATCGGTGCGGGTTTGCTGGCGCTCGCCGTCCTGGCCTTCGGGCAATGGACCGGCTGGAATATCCGCTGGGATCTGATCTGGCCTTCCTTGTCCATTATTGCTGGCATTGTGCTGGCCTGGATCCAATTCGATGAGGGAATCACCGAGGGCAGGAAACGTCTGGCACTGCCGTTGCTGCTGCGCTTGGCCTTTGGGCTGGTCCTGGTTATCGGCGGGCTGCTGGCCTTGCTGGGAAACATTGTCGGTGCCGCGGACCTGCTCGGCGGCCTGTGGGCGGCTTTGGCGATTATCGTCGGCGCGACCGTTGTCTTGCTTCCTTGGGGCACCCGGCTATGGCGGGATTTCATCGCTGAACGAAGCTCTCGGCAGGCTGCGGCCCAACGAGCCGAGTTCGCCGCTCACCTGCATGATTCGGTTTTGCAAACCTTGG
Organism: Glutamicibacter nicotianae; assembly: GCF_006539525.1. Lineage (GTDB taxonomy): Bacteria > Actinomycetota > Actinomycetes > Actinomycetales > Micrococcaceae > Glutamicibacter > Glutamicibacter nicotianae. The sequence goes on from NZ_BJNE01000003.1 coordinate 104,754, forward strand.
CGGTGATTCAAAAACGCAGTGAAGACCCGGCTGCGGTGAGGACCCTGGCACGTGTCCAGGAACGTGAACTGCGCCAATGGCTGTATGGCAACCACGACCTTGATGACGAAGACGTCATCGTTGAGATCCAGCACGAGGCAAGCCACATTGAACAGTTGCTCTTGCGCGATGTTGAAGTCGTTTCGGTAGGCAATGCGCAGGGCTTTGCCGGACAGCAGGCACTGGTGGCCGCTAGCCGCGAGGCCATGATGAACGCGGCCAAGCATGCTGATGGCAAGATTTCAGTTTTCATCGAATGCTCGGCCGCGCAAGTAGAAGTGTATGTGCGCGACCGCGGCACCGGTTTTGACATCGAAGGAATACCGGCGGATCGTCACGGCATCAGGGAATCAATCATTGGCCGCATGGAACGCGCAGGCGGCACGGCACAGATCCGCAGCGGCGCATCCGGAACTGAAGTGCAGCTGAGCATGCCATTGGACATGGAGGAAGAATAGGAATATGAGCGCAGAAAACGCCTCCGGGCTGTACCGAGTAGTGCTGGTGGATGACCATGCCATCTTCCGCTCCGGATTACGTGCCGATTTGGCCCAGGATATCGAGATTGTCGGCGAAGCCGGCACCGTGGAAGACGCCATTGAGGTGATCAGCGCGCAGCAGCCGGATGTGGTGCTATTGGACGTGCATCTGCCCGGCGGCCGCGGCGGCGGCGGGGCCGAAGTGCTCAAGGGCTGCACCGGGCTGCTGGGATCAACGCGCTTTCTGGCATTGAGCGTTTCCGACGCGGCGCAGGACGTCGTGACGGTTATTCGTTCCGGTGCCCGCGGGTACGTCACCAAGAGCATTTCCGGGGCGGAGATTTCTGATGCGGTGCGGCGCGTGGCCGGGGGAGATGCCGTGTTCTCGCCACGCTTGGCAGGGTTCGTCTTGGACGCCTTTGGCAGCAGCGCGCCGGTGGCGGAAATTGATGAAGAACTCGATCTGCTGTCCGACCGCGAATTGCAGGTCATGCGGCTGATCGCCCGCGGATACAGCTATAAGGAAGTTGCCAAGGAGCTGTTCATCTCAGTGAAGACCGTGGAATCCCATGTCTCAAATGTGCTGCGCAAACTCCAGCTATCAAACCGGCATGAGCTCACCCGTTGGGCCGTTGACCGCAAGATCCTCTGAACAGCATTGCGGAAAAACAATGAAGCCGGGAAATCCATGATCGTGGTGGATTCCCCGGCTTCTTGCGTGGTGAGTCTCGCTTACTTGGCTTCGCCCAGCAGCTTGGCCATCCGCGCGACGCCTTCTTCAAGGTCTGCATCACCGAGCGCATAGGACATGCGGATGTATCCGGACGGGCCGAACGCTTCACCTGGAACGACGGCAACTTCTGCGTGCTCCAGGATGAAGGCCGCCAGTTCTGCACTGGTGTTGTTCACAACTCCGCGGATCTCGCGACCCAGCAATCCGCGCACGTCCGAGTAGGCGTAGAACGCGCCCTCCGGGGTTGGGCAGTGCAGTCCGTCAATTGCGTTCAGCGACTCGACGATGGCCAGCCGGCGGCGGTTGAAGGCGACCTTCATTTCGTTGACTGCATCCAGCGGCCCGGCAACGGCTGCCAATGCGGCGCGCTGCGAGACGTTGGAAACATTCGAGGTCGCGTGGGACTGCAGGTTGGTGGCCGCCTTGATGACATCCAGTGGACCTGCCATCCAACCCACGCGCCAGCCGGTCATGGCGTAGGTCTTTGCGACGCCGTTGAGAATGACAACTCGATCTTCGAGCTCCGGGACCAAGGTCGCGATGGAGCTGAAAGAGGCATCGCCGTAGGTCAAGTGCTCGTAGATTTCATCGGTAACGACCCACAGGCCCTTGGATGCGGCCCACTGGCCGATCTCGCGGACCTGCTCTGGGGTGTACACCGCACCGGTCGGGTTCGATGGGGAAACGAACAGCAGCACCTTGGTGCGTTCGGTCAGCACGGACTCGAGCTGTTCGACGGTCACCTTGTAGCCCTGCTCTGGACCGGCGAAGATCGATACAGCCTTGCCTCCGGCAAGCTGGATGGCTTCAGGATAGGTGGTCCAGAAGGGCGCTGGAACGATGACCTCGTCGCCTGGATCAAGCAGCGTGGCAAACGTGTTGTACACCGCCTGCTTGCCGCCGTTGGTGACCAGAACCTGGTTGGCGTTCAGTGCGTAACCCGAATCGCGCATGGTCTTAGTGGCGATTGCTTCGCGCAGCTCGGGAAGACCGGCAGCAGGGGAGTACCGGTGGTTCTTCGGATCCTGGGCTGCCTTGACTGCTGCTTCGACAATGTAGTCAGGGGTTGGGAAGTCAGGTTCACCGGCACCGAAACCGATGACTGGTCGACCTGCTGCTTTAAGAGCCTTCGCCTTGGCATCTACTGCGAGAGTCGCGGATTCGGAAATTGCGCCGATGCGGCGAGAAATGCGAGACATTGGGGATTCGTCCTGAAATCTATGGGGACAGCTGTTACACCTCAGTTTAGTTTGCGACCCTGCACTTCAGCATCACAATCTTGAAAATGACACAATAAGGTGCAAATCGGGGTCCGGGAATGCGTTCTGCGCCACACCGGAGGTTGTCAGTTCGACATTTCCGATTTCGTTGCGTAAAGTTATTTCTCGTTGCCGAGACATCGCAACGGACAAAGCAGGAAGTTTTATCCGCTAAGATGTTCTAGGTGGGAGCGGTAAAAAGCTCCGAAGGGTAGTGGCGCAATTGGTAGCGCAGCGGTCTCCAAAACCGCAGGTTGCAGGTTCGAGTCCTGTCTGCCCTGCGCAATAGCGATTTATCGCTTAGCGAATTATCTCATCACGGTGTGTTGCAGTCGAATAGACTATGGCACACCGTGATTGTTTCAACTGGCCAAATTTTTGAAACGAGGAAGAACATGACCGAATCTGCTCTCAGCTCCGGTAAGGGTGGACAGAAGTTGGGTTTCTTTGCCCGGATCTTCTTGTTTTTCCGTCAGGTAATCGCAGAACTTAAAAAGGTCGTCACCCCGACCCGCAGCGAACTGGTGAATTACTTCCTGGTTGTTGTCGGTTTCGTAGTCGTGGTGATGCTGATCGTGACGGCCCTGGACTTCGTCTTCGGGCAGGGGTCGATCCTCCTGTTCACCAACAAGGTAGAACAGTAATTTTTTTGCCTCGGCGGTATGATTACCCCGAGGCAATTTAGTGTCATTCAGTCAAAGAAAGCAGGAGCTGCAGTGTCCGACAAGGAACTCGAACCGCAGATTAATGACGAGGTCGATAACGAGTTCGTTGAAGCCGCCGGCGATCAGGTAGAGCCAGCTGTTGAAGCTGGCATCGACCCAACCGAAGCACCAGCACAGGACGCTGAAGACGCTCAGGTTTCCGAAGGCGCAGCTGAAGAAGCTGAAGGCGACGACAACGAAGCCGAAGCTGAAGACAACGTAGCAAAGCTCAAGGAAGAATTCCGCGCTAAGCTCCGTCGCCTTCCGGGTGACTGGTTTGTGATCCACACCTACGCTGGCTATGAAAACCGCGTGAAGGTCAACCTCGAGACCCGTATCCAGACCCAGGACATGGATGAGTACATCTTTGACATCCAGGTTCCAATGGAAGAGGTCGTTGAGGTCAAGAACACCCAACGCAAGATCGTTCGTCGCGTGCGCATTCCGGGCTACGTCCTGGTTCGCATGGAACTGACCGACGCTTCGTGGGGTGTTGTTCGCCACACTCCAGGTGTCACCGGATTCGTTGGCAACGCCCACGATCCAAACCCATTGAACCTTGATGAAGTGTTCTCCATGCTGGAGCACACCATCGTTGATCCGGTAGAGCAGCCGTCGGCTTCGAAGCCAGGCCGTGCTCCAATTACTGAGGTCACGGTTGATTTCGAAGTTGGCGAATCGGTCATCGTGAACGACGGACCGTTCGAGACGATGCCGGCAACCATCTCGGAAATCAAGCTGGATGCCGCTCAGCTGGTCGTGCTGGTTTCGATCTTCGAACGCGAAACCCCAGTGACCCTGAACTTCAACCAGGTCACCAAGATCCAGTAGTATTAAGTCTTCGTGCTCCATATCGGTCGCTTATCGATGTGAGAGCACGGTTGGCTGTCGCGCCACGACAGCCAGATCCCCGTACCACGCTCCTGTGCTGCGGGAAACGCAAGAGTAGAAGGACCCGACATGGCCCCAAAGAAAAAGGTCACCGGACTCATCAAGCTGCAGATCCAGGCAGGTGCTGCTAACCCAGCTCCTCCAATCGGTCCAGCCCTTGGTCAGCACGGCGTCAACATCATGGAATTCTGCAAGGCTTACAACGCAGCGACCGAGTCGCAGCGCGGTAACGTGATTCCAGTTGAAATCACCGTATACGAAGACCGTTCGTTCACTTTCATCACCAAGACTCCGCCTGCAGCTGAGCTGATCAAGAAGGCCGCTGGCATCGCCAAGGGCTCGGGTGTCCCGCACACCAACAAGGTCGCCAACCTGACCCAGGCACAGGTCGAGGAAATCGCCAACTCCAAGATGGCTGACCTGAACGCCAACGATCTGGCTGCTGCAGCCAAGATCATCGCCGGCACCGCCCGCTCCATGGGTGTGACCGTAGAAGGCTAATTGCGCCTTCCGCTATTCACCTCGTGAACAGCAACAAAGAATTTAATCTAAGGCGTTTCGATCCGTTGATCGATTCGCCCGTGGCAGGACCGGGCGCGGTCCATATGACCACGACTGCATAAGGAGATAACGCAGATGGCAAAGCGCAGCAAAGCATACGTAGCCGCCGCGGCTAAGATCGACGCGGACAAGTTCTACGCTCCAGCCGAGGCAATCGCCCTGGCCAAGGAGATCGCAGGCGACAAGGCAAACTCGACCGTTGAGGTTGCTTTCCGCTTGGGTGTTGACCCACGCAAGGCTGACCAGATGGTTCGCGGTACCGTGAACCTTCCACACGGCACCGGCAAGACCGCCCGCGTGGTTGTTTTCGCTAACGGCGACAAGGCAGAAGCAGCTCGTGAAGCTGGCGCCGACTTTGTTGGCTCGGACGACCTGATCGAAAAGATCCAGGGCGGCTGGACCGACTTCGACGCAGCAGTTGCAACCCCTGACCTGATGGGCAAGGTTGGCCGCTTGGGTAAGGTTCTGGGTCCTCGTAACCTGATGCCAAACCCTAAGACCGGCACCGTGACCATGGACGTGGCCAAGGCTGTCACCGACATCAAGGGCGGCAAGATCGACTTCCGCGTCGACAAGCACTCGAACCTGCACTTCATCATTGGCAAGGTTTCGTTCGATGCAAAGCAGCTGACCGAGAACTACGCAGCAGCCCTGGACGAGGTTCTGCGCCTGAAGCCTTCGGCTTCGAAGGGCCGCTACATCTCTAAGGCAACCATCGCTACCACCTTCGGTCCAGGTATTCCTGTTGACGCGAACGTAACCCGCGTTGAGGCCTAAGCCTAGTAGCTAGCTAGTTTGAGGGAGCATGTCGAAATTCGGCATGCTCCCTCAACTTTTAAGCCAATAACTTCCTTCGCTGCCGGCACACGAAAGCATGTCTGCGTTTCATGCCGGGCGGCCGCCGGTGATAAGCTTTGACTACCGAGTATTCGGTCGTCCGCGTATGGATCCCCCAAGGCCCTACGCGGGCGAGGCACGAAAGTTTCCCCAAGACTTTCATGTCGGCGGGGCTTGTTGCCAGCGTTCCCCAAGCGCGGGCAAACGAGTCCCGCCATTCTAATTTTTATCTTCCCAGTGACCAGGATCATGGGGATGCTTCCGGCATTGATTTGCTGTCGCGTCGACTGCTCCTATAAACTGGAACTACCGAAGACCGTCGGTTGAACATCTGGTTTCCATTTGTTCCTAAGGATCCGCAAGGATGACCAACGCAGGTTACATAGATTTTTTGACTTTGAATAAGTTGAAACGCCCTGTGCTCCTGCGCGGGGCTATTTTTATGGCCTCGCCGGTTTTGAAACGGTACCGAACAAATCCCCGGAAGGAGTGTTATGGCAACCCCAAGCAAGACTGCAGCGATTGAAGAAATCACTGCGGAATTCAACGATTCGTCGGCGGCTGTCTTGACCGAATACCGTGGGCTTACCGTTGCACAGCTCAAGGATCTGCGCCGCTCGCTTGGTCAGGAGACCAAGTACGCAGTCGTGAAGAACACCTTGACCGCAATCGCAGCGAAGAACGCTGGCATCGATGCTTTCGATGAGCAGCTTTCTGGTCCAACCGCAATCGCCTTCATCAAGGGCGACGCAGTTGCTGCCGCTAAGAGCCTCACGGAATTCGCCAAGACTAACGACAAGCTGGTCATCAAGACCGGTTGGTTCGAAGGCAAGGCACTGGATCAGAGCGGCATCGCTGCTCTGGCTGCGCTGGAATCCCGCGAAACTCAGCTCGCCCGCGTTGCAGCAGTGCTGCAGGCTCCAGCTTCCGCTGCTGCCCGCGCTGTCGAAGCTCTGCGTGCAAAGCTCGAAGAGAACGGTGGCGAAGCTGCCGAGGAAGCTCCGGCAGAAGCCTAAGCTTTCGAGTTCTCTCGCAACGTAAACCCAAATTCATCGGCCCTCAAGGCCAAAAACCGAAAGGACGCCCATCATGGCGAAGCTCAGCAACGAAGAGCTGCTTTCCGCATTCAAGGAAATGACCATCATCGAACTGTCCGAGTTCGTTAAGGAATTCGAAGAGACCTTCGACGTAACCGCTGCTGCTGTTGCAGTTGCTGGTCCAGCTGGCGGCGGCGAAGCTGCTGCTGAAGAGAAGACCGAATTCGACGTAATCCTCGAATCGGCTGGCGACAAGAAGATCGCAGTCATCAAGGAAGTTCGCGGCATCACCTCCCTGGGTCTGAAGGAAGCTAAGGAGCTCGTTGACGGCGCTCCAAAGGCTCTGCTGGAAGGCGTTGCCAAGGACGCAGCCGAGAAGGCTAAGGAAGCTCTGGAAGCTGCCGGCGCAACCGTCACCGTTAAGTAAGTTCAGCGGTCACTCGCAACTTATTGCCAAAGGCCCACAGACGAAAGTCTGTGGGCCTTTGGCCGTTAAGTTGGGAAATTGATACCAATAGTTTTATAACGTTTCTATTAACAGGGTTCATTCAAGTTCATTGTTTACAGTGAAAATGTGCCAAAAACCGTCGCTACCCAGACCCAGAAGCCAGCACCGCGCCTAGGGCTCCTAGACGCCCTGAGAATCACTGCTGCGCTGATTGTCGTGCTCTACCACTACACCGCATGGGGACACGATCATTGGGGAACGCAAGCTGCCGAGTTCTGGCCGGTGCTTTCCGAATTCACCCGCTATGGACAGCTGGGCGTCCAGCTGTTCTTCCTGATATCGGGCTTCGTGATCCTGATGTCCCTCCAGGGGAAGAACGTCATTGGCTTCATCGGTTCGCGCGTCGGAAGGCTCTACCCGGCGTACTGGCTCGCGGTGATCGCAGCGGCAGTACTCTCCCTTCGCATCTGGCCCTCCGGTAACGAAGGCAGGTCAGCCAGCGATATTCTTCCCAACCTGACCATGATGCAGGCTGGATTCGGCATCACCGATATGGACGGCGTCTACTGGACACTGTGGGTCGAGTTGCGTTTCTACGTGCTGCTCGCCGTGCTCTTGTCCTTGGGCTTCGTGAAGAACAAGCACATCCTTGTGCTTTCGGCTGTTTGGCCAGCATTGGGCCTGTACCTGCATTTCACCAGCTTGGACAAGCTTCAGGAATGGATCGCAGGACAGTATGCGGCATTGTTCGCGGCCGGTATGGTGCTCTTCTTGATCTATCAAAGCGGCCATAGCCTTCTGCGGTGGTTCATGGTCGTTGCCAATACGGCCATCGCAGCATTCTTTACCGGCATCAAGGGGCGCAATGACGCGGACTTGCTCTCAGGCCTGGATATCCCCGCTTGGCATTTCCAGCTGCTGACCGTACTGTGCGTGGCCCTGCTGGCAGCGTGTACCCTGACCCCGCTCAAGAACGTCCAGGGCAAGTGGCTCGCAGTGGCAGGTTCCCTGACCTACCCGTTGTACCTGGTGCACCAGTTGTGGGGTTGGTGGCTGATCGACCAGCTGCACGGTGCCGTGAACAAGTACGTCCTGCTAGCCGGTGTGCTGGTGCTGATGCTGGTCATCGCCTACCTGGTGGCACGCTTCGTCGAGCAGCCATTGGGGCTGCCGCTGCGCAACGCAACGATCAGGGGATTGACTGCAGCGCAGGCTTCGACCAAGAAAATATTTGCCAAGCCTGGGCTGGTTATTCCGGAGTCGAAATATCAGCAATCGTGGCATCAAATCCGCTAACCAAATCCTTGGCGCGAACGAGTAGCCCATGAGCGCGGTCTCCGCTGCCCAATCCGATCTGTTCTGGAACAGGCTCTTCGAAGACGCTGGCATCGACGTATACCGGCAGTACCGTGTGGGAGCCGAAAGGAGTGATCGTTCCGCTCTCGTAGTGCGTGACATCCCAAGCGATATCGGAGGATGGCAGCGAGAGCTTGTTGACTCCCATGACGCCACGAAGCTTCGCCCAATCAAGTTTCCGTCCACCGGGAATGAGCGCGAAGACGAAGGTGCCATCCGCGCGTTTGATCACCAGTGTCTTGAGCAGTGCCGAGGTCGAGATACCCATGGCGTCCGCTGCCTCTTCCAGAGAACGGACCTTGTCGCGAGGGACAATCTCAATCGGGATGTTCCTGCGCGAGGCGTCGAGGGTGACTCGGGTCAGTGCTTCATCTGATTGCAGCTTATTCACTTCGTCTCCTAACCGTGGATGTTTGCTCGATCATAGCTAGTGGCCCTGGAAGAAGCCACCGGACACACGACGGCGTGGACGCTTCTTACCTGCTCGGGAAAAAGCGGTACAACGTTCCCGGATGACCAGGTAAGGTTCGCAGCGAAGCTTACCGGGACGCTGGAATCCCGGATCTTGATGGTTTTGGAACTCTTCGAACTTGGATGTGACAAAACGCATAGCGATGCCGGATGTCCGGAATATGAATCATGCTTTCAACGCATCCCGAGCCTCAGCTTTTCTGGGCAACCGGCGCAAACTCGCGCATCAGTTGGGAAAATGCGTGAGGTTCCCGTGGAACGATCACGCCAGGATTCGTGACGGAGCTGAGGCGAGGCGACGAAATGGGGGACTGGGCGAAAGTGGGGGCGAAAACTATAGCACGAATTTCTGCACCGAGTATCGACAACCGGATTTTCCTCCGGTAGAGTAGAAATTTGCGCCTTGCTGTTTGCGCGCGCGGCCTTCATATAGCGGTGGGTTCGTGCGGACGAAAAAGAGGAACTGTCCTATGGCAGGAACCTTAGCACGGTAAGCGTTCGGAAACCTGACGGTCTTTGGAAGGATCCATCTTGGTCGCCTCGAGCAACCCTAACAACCAAACCGCTAGTTCGGCTCGCGATGCTGCATACGCTGGCCGACTTTCTTTTGCAAAGATTCACGAACCCCTTGAAGTGCCTAACCTGCTGGCATTGCAGACCGAGAGCTTTGACCGCCTCGTCGGCAACCAGAACTGGGTAGAGCGCCTGGCCAAGGCAGAAGCCGCTGGCGACTTCAGCGTGCCCAACACCTCGGGCCTGGCAGAAATCTTCGAGGAAATCTCCCCGATCGAGGACTTCCAGGACACCATGTCCTTGAGCTTCTCGGATCCGGAGTTCGCTGATCCAAAGTACTCGATCGCTGAGTGCAAGGACCGCGACGCCACCTACGCGGCACCGCTGTATGTCAAGGCCGAATTCATGAACAATGAAACCGGCGAAATCAAGCAGCAGACCGTGTTCATGGGCGATTTCCCGCTGATGACCGAAAAGGGCACCTTCATCATCAACGGCACCGAGCGTGTCGTTGTTTCCCAGCTGGTTCGTTCCCCAGGCGCATACTTCGAGTCCGCGCCGGACAAGACCAGTGACAAGACGATCTTCTCGGCACGCATCATCCCATCGCGTGGTGCTTGGTTCGAGCTGGAAATCGACAAGCGCGACCAGATCGGCGTACGCCTTGACCGCAAGCGCAAGCAGTCGGTCACCGTCTTGCTCAAGGCCCTGGGCTGGAGCGAAGAGCAGATCCTGTCCGAGTTCGGCCAGTACGATTCGATGCGCGCTACCTTGGAAAAGGACAGCATCAAGGATCAGAACGAAGCCCTGCTGGACATCTACCGCAAGCTGCGTCCAGGCGAGCCTCCTACGGTTGAGGCTGCCCAGGCACTGCTGAAGAACATGTACTTCGAGCCAAAGCGCTACGACCTGGCAAAGGTCGGCCGCTACAAGCTCAACCGCAAGCTGGGCGTGGAGACTCCGGTCAACGCCGAGAACGCTTCGGTGCTGTCGCTGGACGACCTGGTGGCCATGATCCGCTACCTCGTTGCACTGCACGCAGGCGAGAAGACTGTCCAGGGTACCCGCAAGGGCGAGATCGTCGATATTCCTGTGAACGTCGACGACATCGACCACTTCGGCAACCGCCGCATCCGCGCTGTGGGCGAACTGATCGAGAACCAGGTCCGCACCGGCCTGTCCCGCATGGAGCGTGTTGTGCGCGAGCGCATGACCACGCAGGACGTCGAGGCGATCACACCGCAGACCCTGATCAACATCCGCCCTGTGGTGGCAGCGATCAAGGAGTTCTTCGGTACTTCGCAGCTCTCGCAGTTCATGGACCAGAACAACCCGCTGGCCGGCCTGACCCACAAGCGCCGCCTGTCGGCTCTGGGCCCGGGCGGCCTGTCCCGCGACCGCGCAGGCATGGAAGTCCGAGACGTGCACCCTTCGCACTACGGACGCATGTGCCCGATTGAAACCCCCGAAGGCCCGAACATCGGCCTGATCGGTTCGTTGGCTACCTACGGCCGCATCAACGCCTTCGGCTTCATCGAGACCCCGTACCGCAAGGTTTCCAACGGCCTGGTGTCCAATGAGGTCGAATACCTGACCGCGGACGACGAGCTGCAACACTACATCGCGCAGGCCAACGCGCCGCTGGATGAGAACGGCCGCTTCGTCGAAAACACCGTGCTGGTTCGCGAAAAGGGCGGTGGCGGCGAACCTGTCATCGTCGACGCCGATGAAGTGACCTTCATGGACGTTTCGCCTCGCCAGATGGTGTCGGTCGCTACCGCGCTGATTCCATTCCTCGAGCACGACGACGCCAACCGCGCACTGATGGGCGCCAACATGCAGCGCCAGGCTGTGCCGCTGCTGAAGTCCGAGCGCCCGCTGGTGGGTACCGGCATGGAGAAGTTCGCCGCAGTTGACGCCGGCGACTCCGTGGTCGCATCCAAGCCTGGCGTGGTCACCGAGGTTTCGGCTGACCTGGTTGTCGTCATGAACGATGACGGCACCGAGTCGATGTACCCGATCATGAAGTTCGCCCGCTCCAACCAGGGCAACGCCTACAACCAGCGCGTGCGCGTTTCGGAAGGCGACCGCCTGGAGTACCAGTCGATCATCGCCGACGGTCCGTCGACCGACTCGGGCGAGCTCTCGCTGGGCAAGAACCTGCTCGTGGCATTCATGTCCTGGGAAGGCTACAACTACGAGGATGCGATCATCCTCTCACAGCGCATGATCTTCGACGACGTGCTCACCTCGATCCACATCGAAGAGCACGAGGTCGACGCCCGCGATACCAAGCTGGGTGCCGAGGAAATCACCCGCGACATCCCGAATGTCTCGGAAGACATCCTCTCGCAGCTCGATGACCGCGGCATCGTCTACATCGGTGCAGAGGTCGAGGCCGGCGACGTGCTGGTTGGCCGTGTCACCCCTAAGGGCGAGACCGAGCTGACCCCGGAAGAACGCCTGCTGCGTGCCATCTTCGGCGAGAAGTCCCGCGAAGTGCGCGACACCTCGCTGAAGGTTCCGCACGGCGAGTCCGGCACCGTGATCGGCGTGCGCATCTTCGACCGCGACAACGACGACGACCTGTCGCCTGGTGTCAACCAGCTGGTCCGCGTTTACGTTGCGCAGAAGCGCAAGATCTCCATTGGCGACAAGCTTGCAGGCCGCCACGGCAACAAGGGCGTCATCTCGCGCATCATGCCGCTGGAGGACATGCCATTCCTCGAAGACGGCACCCCGCTGGATGTCATCCTGAACCCGCTGGGTGTTCCAGGCCGCATGAACGTCGGCCAGGTAATGGAAATCCACCTGGGCTGGGCTGCCAAGCAGGGCTGGAAGATCGAGGGCGAGCCTGAATGGGTCAGCGCGCTGCCGAACCTGCCTCGCGAAACCGGTTCCACCACCGTGGCAACCCCGGTCTTCGATGGCGCTTCGGAAGAAGAGATCCGCGGCATCCTGGATTCGACCAACAAGACCCGTGACGGCGTGCGCCTGATTGGCAACTCCGGCAAGGCGAAGCTGTTCGACGGCCGCTCCGGCGACCCGCTGCCGGATCCGGTATCCGTGGGCTACATGTACATCTTGAAGCTGCACCACCTGGTGGACGACAAGATCCACGCCCGTTCCACCGGTCCATACTCCATGATCACCCAGCAGCCGCTGGGCGGTAAGGCCCAGTTCGGTGGCCAGCGCTTCGGTGAAATGGAAGTTTGGGCACTGGAAGCATACGGTGCCGCTTACACGCTGCAGGAAATCCTGACCATCAAGTCGGATGACATCCACGGCCGCGTGAAGGTCTACGAAGCTATCGTCAAGGGCGAGAACGTTCCAGAGCCTGGTGTTCCAGAATCGTTCAAGGTGCTCATCAAGGAAATGCAGTCGCTGTGCTTGAACGTCGAGGTACTCGGTACCGACGGCAACACTATCGAAATGCGTGAGTCGGACGAGGAATCGTTCCGCGCCGCTGAAGAGCTGGGCATCGACCTTTCACGGTCGGAGCCGAACTCCGTAGAGGAAGTGTAATCTGGCGCCCTGCCTGCAGGACCTGCAGGCAGCGGCGGCACATTTCCAACCTCATTCGTATCGACTTCAGACACCACAGAAGAGAGAAAAGGACCATATGTCCAGCGATTCCTCATTCGGCCTCATGCGAATCAACCTTGCCACCGCGGATGAAATCCGTGGCTGGAGCTACGGCGAGGTCAAGAAGCCGGAAACCATCAACTACCGCACCCTGAAGCCGGAGAAGGACGGTCTTTTCTGCGAAAAGATCTTCGGCCCTTCCCGCGACTGGGAATGCTACTGCGGCAAGTACAAGCGCGTGCGCTTCAAGGGCATCATCTGCGAGCGTTGCGGCGTCGAGGTGACCCGCGCGAACGTACGCCGTGAGCGCATGGGCCACATCGAGCTTGCAGCCCCAGTGACCCACATCTGGTACTTCAAGGGCGTTCCATCGCGCTTGGGCTACCTGCTTGATCTGGCTCCGAAGGACCTCGAAAAGGTCATCTACTTCGCTGCCTACATGATCACCAGCGTGAACGAGGAACGTCGTCACGCCGAGATGCCGAACCTGCAGGCCCAGCACGACCTGGAGCTGCGCAACCTTGCGAACAACGCGGAAGCCGACAAGAAGGCTGTTGCAGCCGACCTGGAAGCCGAGCTGGAGCGCATGGAAGCAGAAGGCGCCAAGAACGCCGAGCTGAACAAGGCACGCACCCTGGCCGAGAAGACTGTTCTGCAGATCGACAAGCGCGCCAAGGCCGAGGCCGAGCGCCTGCGTGCGGTTTGGGAGCGCTTCAAGAACCTGAAGGTCGCCGACCTGGAAGGCGACGAGGGCCTGTACCGCACCATGCGTGAGAAGTACGGACTGTTCTTCGAGGGCTCCATGGGTGCAGAAGCCATCCAGAAGCGCCTGGAGAACTTCGACCTGGCGGCCGAAGCTGAAGAGCTGAAGACCGTGATCGAGAACGGCAAGGGCCAGAAGAAGGCCCGCGCCCTCAAGCGACTGAAGGTCGTCAACGCGTTCCTGGCCAACGGCAACTCGCCCAAGGGCATGGTCCTCGACGCTGTTCCGGTGATCCCGCCAGAACTGCGCCCAATGGTCCAGCTCGACGGTGGCCGTTTCGCCACCTCGGACCTGAACGACCTGTACCGCCGCGTGATCAACCGCAACAACCGCCTCAAGCGCCTGCTTGATCTCGGCGCGCCTGAGATCATCGTGAACAACGAAAAGCGCATGATGCAGGAAGCTGTTGACTCGCTGTTCGACAACGGCCGCCGCGGCCGTCCGGTCACCGGTCCAGGCAACCGTCCGCTGAAGTCCCTGAGCGACATGCTCAAGGGCAAGCAGGGCCGCTTCCGCCAGAACCTGCTGGGCAAGCGCGTCGACTACTCGGGCCGTTCGGTCATCGTGGTCGGCCCGCAGCTGAAGCTGCACCAGTGCGGCCTGCCGAAGCAGATGGCGCTGGAGCTGTTCAAGCCGTTCGTGATGAAGCGCCTGGTTGACCTCAACCACGCACAGAACATCAAGTCGGCTAAGCGCATGGTTGAGCGCTACCGTCCGCAGGTGTGGGATGTCCTTGAAGAGATCATCACCGAGCACCCGGTACTGCTGAACCGTGCACCGACCCTGCACCGCTTGGGCATCCAGGCCTTCGAACCACAGCTGATCGAAGGCAAGGCCCTGCAGCTGCACCCATTGGTCTGCGGCGCGTTCAACGCCGACTTCGACGGCGACCAGATGGCAGTGCACCTGCCGCTGAGCCCAGAAGCCCAGGCTGAAGCACGCATCTTGATGCTGTCCTCGCACAACATCTTGAAGCCTTCCGATGGCCGCCCAGTGGCACAGCCTTCGCAGGATATGATCATCGGCTTGCACCACTTGACCACCAAGCGTCCAAACGAAAAGGGCGCCGGCCGAGTATTCGCCACCGTTTCCGAGGCCATCATGGCCAAGGATCTGGGCGAGCTGCACCTGAACGCACCGATCAAGGTCCGCGTGGAGAACTTCGTTCCTTCCGCAGACCAGCCAGCCCCTGAGGGCTGGGAGCCAGGTACCCCGGCACTGCTGGAGACCTCGCTCGGCCAGGTGCTGTTCAACGACACCCTGCCTGCGGACTACCCATGGGTTGCCACCGTGGCCGGCAAGGATGCGCTTTCGGAGATCGTGAACGATCTGGCAGAGCGCTACCCGAAGATCGTTGCAGCTGCCACCCTGGACAACCTGAAGGACGCCGGTTTCTACTGGTCGACCCGTTCGGGTGTCACCGTGGCGATCTCGGACATCACCTCGAACATGGACAAGACCGCAATTCTTGCTCCATACGAGGAGAAGGCCGCCAAGGTCCAGGCTTCCTACGACAAGGGCCTGATTGCCGATACCGAACGCCGCCAAGACCTGATCGACATCTGGACCAAGGCTACCGACGAGGTTGCCGAGGCGATGAAGAACGGCATGGAAGAGCTGAACACCATTAACCGAATGGTGACTTCCAAGGCTCGCGGTAACTACCTGCAGCTGCGTCAGATCGCGGGTATCCGTGGTCTGGTGTCCAACCCCAAGGGCGAGATCATCCCGCGCCCGATCAAGTCCTCGTACCGCGAAGGCTTGTCGGTTCTGGAGTACTTCATCGCTACCCACGGCGCCCGCAAGGGCCTGGCGGATACGGCGCTGAAGACCGCGAACTCGGGCTACCTGACCCGTCGCCTGGTCGACGTTTCGCAGGATGTCATCGTTCGCGAAGAGGACTGCGGCACCAAGCGCGGCCTGACCGTTGCCATCGCGGACAACTCCGCCGGCATCCGTGTCAAGCACGAGACCGTGGAGAACTCGGCGTACACCCGTACGCTGGCTGCCGACGTGAAGGACGCCGAAGGCAACGTGCTGGCTACCGCCGGCTCGGATGTCGGAGACGTGCTGATCGACGAGCTGTACGCTGCAGGCGTGGACGAGATCCGCGTCCGCTCCGTGCTGACCTGCGACTCGGCTGTTGGAACGTGTGCGCTGTGCTACGGCCGTTCGCTGGCCAGCGGCAAGACCGTGGACATCGGCGAGGCTGTGGGCATCATCGCCGCGCAGTCCATCGGCGAGCCTGGTACCCAGCTGACCATGCGTACCTTCCACACCGGTGGTGTGGCATCGGCTGACGATATCACCCAGGGTCTGCCTCGTATCCAGGAATTGTTCGAAGCCCGTACCCCTAAGGGTGTGGCTCCGATGTCCGAGGTCGCCGGTCGCGTGTCGATCGAAGACGACGAGAAGCAGCTGCGTGTTGTGGTCACCCCGGACAACGGCGACGAGAAGCAGGCCTACCCGGTTCTGCGTCGAGCCCGCCTGCTGGTTGAAGAGGGCGAAAGCATTGCTGCCGGTACCCAGCTGACCAGCGGTACCCTGGATCCGAAGCAGGTTCTTCGAGTCCTCGGCCCGCGTGAGGCACAGAAGTTCCTGGTCCGCGAGGTCCAGGATGTGTACCAGTCGCAGGGTGTAGGCATCCACGATAAGCACGTGGAAGTCATCGTCCGCCAGATGCTGCGCCGCGTCACCGTCATCGAGTCCGGCGACACCGACCTGCTTCCAGCCGAGCTGGCCGATCGTTCGCGCTTCACCGCTGCGAACCGCAAGGCTGTCTCGGAAGGCAAGCGTCCTGCTGCCGGCCGTGACGAGATGATGGGCATTACCAAGGCCTCGCTGGCCACCGATTCGTGGCTGTCGGCTGCTTCCTTCCAGGAAACCACTCGCGTCCTGACCCAGGCCGCGATGGAAGGCAAGGAAGATCCGCTGCGCGGCCTGAAGGAGAACGTGATCATCGGTAAGCTGATCCCGGCCGGTACCGGTCTGGACCGCTACACCCAGGTCAACGTCGAGCCAACCGATGAAGCAAAGGCAACTTTGTTCACCGGCACCTCGGCCTTCTCCTCCGGCCTGTACGACGATGCACTGGAAGGCGGGCTGTCGCCTGAATTCCGTGCCATCTCGATGGACGACTACGACCACGGCTCGGACTTCCGCTAAGCCGGAAGCCGGGACGCCGTAAGGTAGCCTGAACCAATGCCTGCCCGCACACTGTGCGGGCAGGCATTGGGCGTTTAACCGGGACTGCAGCCGTCTACTGGGGGAGAAGTGGGCTGCGGGCAGCGCAGATAATGAGGTGATGAATCTTCTGGATGATTTGACTACCGGTTTACGGTGACGATAGAACCGGCGGCCGGTAGCAGGTGGTCAACAAGCAGTCGCCAGCGCCGGGTTCAGGTAGTTTTCACCTGGCGGCCCAGTGGCGTTCAGCTGCGGCAGATAGCGTGGTCACTACCCAAACCGGCTCGATGGCGGAAGGGCGAGCGGGGCCTTCGCGGTGAGTTAGCTTACTGTACATGGTGGCTCGGTGGATTAATGCTAGACTGAGATCAATTGTTTTATGTGTGGCAAAATGGACTCCGTCCGGGTTGCGGGTAGGTTGCGCAACGAATGCCACACTTTCGCACGCCTAGGGACTTTTGATTCTGAGTGCGCGGTAAAGCAAGCAGCTAGCTACATTGCGAAGCGCTAAAACTTTTCTAGGCTTAGGCGTTTTCGTCGTGTTGCCGAAGAACTTAGACAATGGAAGGACACGAAAGTGCCTACTATTCAGCAGCTGGTCCGCAAGGGCCGCTCGCCTAAGGTCGTCAAGACCAAGGCCCCTGCCCTTAAGGGCAACCCAATGCGCCGTGGCGTGTGCACCCGTGTGTACACCACCACCCCGAAGAAGCCAAACTCGGCTCTGCGTAAGGTCGCACGTGTGCGCCTTGCCGGTGGCGTCGAAGTTACCGCTTACATTCCAGGTGTCGGACACAACCTGCAGGAACACTCCATCGTGCTCGTTCGCGGTGGTCGTGTGAAGGACCTTCCAGGTGTCCGCTACAAGATTGTTCGTGGTGCTCTGGATACCCAGGGTGTGAAGGATCGTAAGCAGGCTCGTTCCCGCTACGGTGCAAAGAAGGATGGTAAGTAATGCCTCGTAAGGGTCCGGCGCCAAAGCGCCCACTAGTTTCTGATCCAGTCTTCGATTCCCCATTGGTCACCCAGCTGATCAACAAGGTTCTCGTAGACGGCAAGAAGTCCACTGCAGAGCGCATTGTTTATGGTGCACTCGAAGGTGCCGCGGCAAAGTCCGGCACCGATGCTGTTTCGACCCTCAAGAAGGCCATGGACAACATCCGTCCAGCCCTCGAGGTTCGTTCCCGCCGTGTCGGTGGCGCTACCTACCAGGTTCCTGTTGAGGTCAAGCCAGGCCGTGCAACCGCACTGGCTCTGCGCTGGCTGGTTGGCTACTCGAAGGCTCGCCGCGAGAAGACCATGATCGAACGTTTGATGAACGAGATCCTGGACGCATCGAACGGTCTGGGTGCCGCTGTGAAGCGTCGCGAAGACACTCACAAGATGGCTGAGTCCAACAAGGCCTTCGCCCACTACCGCTGGTAAGAACCGCTCGGAAAAGCTGGGCATCAACCGATGCCCAGCGATTCCGGCCTCACCTTATAGGGAGACAACGTGGCACAGGACGTGCTTACTGACCTTAACAAGGTCCGCAATATCGGCATCATGGCTCACATTGACGCCGGTAAGACCACTACTACTGAGCGCATCCTTTTCTACACGGGTGTGAACCACAAGCTCGGTGAAACCCACGACGGTGCTTCGACCACCGACTGGATGGAGCAGGAAAAGGAACGCGGTATCACCATTACCTCCGCGGCCGTGACCTGCTTCTGGAACAAGAACCAGATCAACATCATCGATACCCCGGGCCACGTTGACTTCACCGTTGAGGTGGAGCGCTCGCTGCGCGTGCTCGATGGCGCCGTTGCCGTCTTCGATGGCAAGGAAGGCGTTGAGCCTCAGTCCGAGACCGTTTGGCGCCAGGCTGACAAGTACAACGTTCCACGTATCTGCTTCGTCAACAAGATGGACAAGCTGGGTGCTGACTTCTACTTCACCGTAGACACCATCATCAACCGCCTGGGTGCCAAGCCGCTGGTCATGCAGCTGCCAATCGGTTCCGAGTCGGACTTCATCGGTGTTGTCGACCTGCTGACCATGAAGGCTTTCGTTTGGGAAGGCGACGCCAAGGGCGACGTTTCGCTGGGCGCCGCTTACGAGACCCGCGAAATCCCTGCAGACCTGCAGGAAAAGGCTGAAGAGTACCGCGCCAAGCTGGTTGAAGATGTCGCTGAGGCATCTGAAGAGCTCATGGAGAAGTACCTCGAAGGCGAAGAGATCTCCCTCGAGGAACTGAAGGCTGGCATCCGCAAGCTGACCGTGAACTCGGAAGCTTACCCGGTATTCTGTGGTTCGGCGTTCAAGAACCGCGGCGTGCAGCCAATGCTCGACGCTGTTGTCGACTTCCTGCCAAGCCCGCTCGACGTGGGCGCAATGGTCGGTCACGATCCAAAGAACGAAGAAATCGAGCTCACTCGCGAGCCTTCCGAGGATGCACCATTCTCGGCACTGGCATTCAAGATTGCCGCTCACCCATTCTTCGGCCAGTTGAACTTCATCCGCGTTTACTCCGGCAAGGTAGAGTCCGGCGCGCAGCTGCTGAACTCCACCAAGCAGAAGAAGGAACGCGTTGGCAAGCTCTTCCAGATGCACTCCAACAAGGAGCAGCCGGTAGATGAGATCCACGCAGGTCACATCTACGCTGTGATCGGCCTGAAGGACACCACCACCGGTGACACCCTGTGCGATCCGCAGAACCCAATCGTCCTCGAATCGATGACCTTCCCGGATCCAGTGATCTTCGTGGCCATCGAACCAAAGACCAAGGGTGACCAGGAAAAGCTGTCGACCGCTATCCAGAAGCTGTCCGCAGAAGACCCAACTTTCACCGTGTCCCTGAACGAAGACACCGGCCAGACCGAAATCGGCGGCATGGGCGAGCTTCACCTGGACATCCTCGTTGACCGCATGAAGCGCGAATTCCGCGTTGAGGCCAACGTTGGCAAGCCGCAGGTTGCATACCGCGAAACCATCAAGAAGGCTGTGGAGAAGGTCGACTTCACCCACAAGAAGCAGACCGGTGGTTCGGGCCAGTTCGCAAAGGTCCAGGTCTCGTTCGAGCCTCTGGAAGTTGTCGACGGCGTAACCTACGAGTTCAAGAACGCTGTTACCGGTGGTCGCGTTCCTCGCGAGTACATTCCTTCGGTCGACGCAGGTATCCAGGACGCAATGCAGTACGGTATCCTCGCAGGCTACCCACTGGTTGGTGTCAAGGCTACCCTCATCGATGGTGCTTACCACGATGTCGACTCCTCGGAAATGGCCTTCAAGATCGCTGGTTCCCAGGTATTCAAGGAAGGCGCACGCCGCGCTAACCCTGTTCTGCTTGAACCACTGATGAGCGTTGAAGTCCGTACCCCAGAAGAGTACATGGGCGACGTTATCGGTGACTTGAACTCCCGCCGTGGTTCCATCCAGGAGATGTCCGACGCTGCTGGCGTCAAGGTCATCCGCGCTGGTGTGCCGCTGTCCGAGATGTTCGGTTACATTGGTGACCTGCGTTCCAAGACCCAGGGTCGCGCAGTTTACTCGATGACCTTCGACAGCTACTCTGAGGTTCCGAAGGCAGTAGCCGACGAGATCATCCAGAAGTCCCGCGGCGAGTAATCGTCTCGGAATAAACCTGGCCGTGACCCCCATTGCGGGGAAGTGGCCGATCGCGGGCCGGTTCCGTTGGGAAACGGAGCCGGCGCCGCAAACGGCCAACGAGGGATTTGCATCACAATGCAGGTCCCGCAGAGGACCGGAATTTCCTAAATTATCCAAGCCCCCAGTAGACTATTTCTAGTTCGTTTGCGAACCGCGCAGACGAAGAATGTCTTCTGTAAATGTTTCTAGGAGGAACTTGTGGCAAAGGCAAAGTTCGAGCGCAACAAGCCGCACGTCAACATTGGTACCATCGGTCACGTTGACCACGGTAAGACCACTCTGACCGCGGCTATCTCCAAGGTTCTGGCTGACAAGTACCCAGACCTGAACGAACAGCGCGACTTCGCTAACATCGACTCGGCACCGGAAGAGCGCCAGCGCGGTATTACCATCAACATCTCGCACATCGAGTACCAGACCGAGAAGCGCCACTACGCACACGTAGACGCTCCAGGTCACGCTGACTATGTCAAGAACATGATCACCGGTGCTGCACAGATGGACGGCGCAATCCTCGTTGTTGCCGCCACCGATGGCCCAATGGCTCAGACCCGCGAGCACGTTCTGCTGGCCCGCCAGGTTGGTGTTCCAACCCTGATGGTCGCACTGAACAAGTCGGACATGGTTGAGGACGAAGAGCTGCTCGAGCTCGTGGAGATGGAAGTTCGCGAACTTCTGTCCTCGCAGGGCTTCGATGGCGACGACGCTCCAGTGATCCGCGTTTCGGGCCTGAAGGCTCTGGAAGGCGATCCAAAGTGGGTTGCAGCAGTTGAGGAACTGATGGACGCAGCTGACAGCTTCATCCCGGATCCAGTTCGCGACCGCGACAAGCCATTCCTGATGCCAATTGAAGATGTCTTCACCATCACCGGCCGCGGTACCGTTGTTACCGGTCGCGCCGAGCGTGGCACCCTGGCAATCAACTCGGAAGTTGAGATTGTCGGCATCCGCCCAATCCAGAAGACCACCGTTACCGGTATCGAGATGTTCCACAAGCAGCTCGACGAAGCATGGGCAGGCGAGAACTGTGGTCTGCTGCTTCGCGGTCTGAAGCGCGACGATGTTGAGCGCGGCCAGGTTGTCGTAGCCCCAGGCTCGATCACCCCGCACACCAACTTCGAAGCTAACGTCTACATCCTGTCGAAGGACGAAGGCGGACGTCACAACCCGTTCTACTCGAACTACCGTCCGCAGTTCTACTTCCGCACCACCGACGTTACCGGCGTTATCACCCTCCCAGAGGGCACCGAAATGGTTATGCCAGGCGACAACACCGAAATGTCGGTTGAGCTGATCCAGCCAATCGCTATGGAAGAGGGCCTCGGCTTCGCAATTCGCGAAGGCGGCCGCACCGTTGGTTCGGGCAAGGTTACCTCCATCACCAAGTAGTCATTACTTGACGGTGTAGTTCCCTAGCGGACTGAGAAAATCCCCCAGCACTTATGTGCTGGGGGATTTTTTTGGTTAATTGAGAGCGTCAGCTAGTGAATATATCTAGAAGGTGGTCTAATTGGAGAGCGCACCAATTCATTAACTGGGGGAGTGGCTTCAATGATCGGCTGGGTCATCGTATCTATCATCTTGATCCTGCTGGCCTTCGGCCTTGGCCGACGCCAAGGAAAACGGGCTGCTTCGCACAGCCCGCAACAGCTGGATGCTCTGGGTGAAGCCTGGCAGAGAGGCTACGACGAGGCCGTCAGATACTTGGGGCAATCCGGTGGGAAGGCTCCCGCGGAGCCAGCCGTCGACGAAGCCCTGGGGGCCCCAGGGGGCCCGGTACCGCCGGATAATGCGCAACCCGCGCAGCCGCAACAAGCAGCCGTCAACGACGCCGCGCCGGTCGTATCAGGGGCCGAGGCGGTTCGTGGCAGCCAGCCGTACCTCCAGCGAGTTCCTGCTAATGCAGCTTCCGCCTACCGCGCTCCTGCCCCCGCGGCGGCGACCGGGTCTGCGGTGCCGGCAAAGCCGATGAAGGCCCTGACCAAGCGCGAGCGCGAATTGCGCAATATCAATATCACGCTCTACGTCGCGGCTCTGATGATCGTTGCTGCCGGCGCGCTATTCCTGAGCTTCGCGTTGCCACCGCTCTCCAAGCTCATTGCCCTCTTCCTGCTCTCGGCTGCGTTCTACGGCGGCGGTCTGATCACCTATTCTGTAAAGCCTTCCTTGCGGCCAGCGGGTGCCGCTTTCGCCGGCACCGGTTTGGCCTTGCTGCCGTTGTGCGCCATCGCCACGCATAGCACGCTGGAGCTCTCCGGGCCAGCGACCTGGCTGATATTCTCGGCCATCGGCACGGTAGCAGTGGGCTATGCGACGCTGGCGCTCAAGTCCCGTGTTTTGGCCTGGGTGGCCGTGCTGATTCTGGTCAGCACCGCCATGGCAGGCGCGGCCACCATGCAGCGCGGAGTCCTCTACTACATGCTGATCCTTCTGGTGCTCTCGATCGTGCTGATGCTTCTCGCCGCACGCAGCGAAAGGATCCGCGCGTCGATCTTCTTCCAAGCGCTGATCGGCACCGCGCAGCTGCTGCCTGCGTTCGTCTTCGTGCTGGCGGCGATCCTTGTCGAGATGCTCACCAGCCGGGATCTGTTCTGGATCTTCGCCTTGCTCACCGCCCAGTTGCTGATCAGTGTCAGGCTGCTCGTCAACCGGCGTTTGCTTCGCACGTATGCTGCCCGCGCCTCGTTCATGGCCATGCTCGTGTCCGGCTGCAACTATCTTGGCTTGACCGCAACGAGCACCTGGCTGGTGCTTGCCTGCGCATTGGGACTCCAGGCCGTGGCAGTCCTGCGCTGGGCTACCGGCTATCGGCAGAGATTGGGATTGGCACTCAAGCACTTGCAAATTGAACGCGCGGTGCTGTGGAGCGCCGGGATTGCGTCCGTCTTCTTCGCGTACTTTGCCGCAGAGGGCTTCGAAGCCTTCATGCTCAGCTGCATCGCGGTCCCCGTCTTCATGGCGTTGGCAGTCCCGGGCCTGCTGCGCGGAACCAAGCTGGAAATTGGTGCCATTGCGGTACTTCCGCTCGTGACGCTGGTGGATCTGCAGAATTACAGCTGGCGTCCGCTGCCGGCTTTCGTGCTGGCACTGGTCGGTCTTTCGCTGGCGCATCGCCGCACTCGCAGCCTGCTTAAGGAAATCACCGGCCACGTGCGCTGGGTACTGGAGCTGATTGGCGCAGGAGTGCTCGGCGCGGCGCTCCAGGAGCTCACGACCGATGGTGACGGATCTGCGAATGGCACCGCCTCGTTGATTGCAGTGCTCCTGGTGATGTTCATCTTGTGGGTGGCGAATCTGGCGAGCCGATCCTTGCTGGAACGAGGATTGGCGCAGGCGCACCGGCTGGGGCGTGTGGGTGCTTCGGCGCTGCTCGGCGTGGTACTGCTGCTCGGCCTGAGAATCCTGTCAACCAGGGGCGAAGATGGCTACGGTGCAAGTTCCATGGCGTTCCTCGGGCTCAGCTCGCTGGCTTGGTTCATCGTCGGCTTGGTGGTTGCAGCGGGCCTGGTCATTGCCTCGGGGTGGCGGCTTCGAGACCTTGCTGTCCAGCGACCCGAGCTGGGACAGTCGATCAGCCTGGGGGCAGCCGGACTGCTGCTGGGGCTCTATGCGCTCAGCTTCGGCAGGCATTTCTGGCCGCTGGCGATTTTCATCGGGGCGGCTTCCTTGGGTTATTTCATCTGGTGCCTGCGCCGCAGCAGCAATCAGCGGTGGAAGGTCATCTACGCCGCGTTGGCCCAAGTGCTCTTCAGCTCCATGGTGTGGTGGCTTGCCTACAGCATGGAATTCGATATCCACGGCCGGTTCTGCCTGCTGCTGGTTTCGGTGGCCATCCCGCAATTGGTCCGGTTGCTGGCCAGCATCCGCAGAGGCAATGCGCTGCGTAGCGAATTGCGGTGGATGGCAGTTGGCCTGCTGGCGGGCATTCCAGCGGCAACGTTGGCTTACGGGCAGTTCGCCGGCGGCTTGGATCGGGGAGCGGTTCTCCTTGCCTGCTTGTTCTTCGGGCTGCACGGACTGGCTGCATTCAAGGCTGAGACCGGTCTGGCGATAGTGAAGCGGCAGCTCTATCTGCTGGCCCCGATTCTGTCGCTGATCCTGCTGATCAGCATTCCGGCGCTGGCGATGCCCGATGCGACCGGGTGGGTCCGCACCATCTGGTGGAGTTCGCAAGCTGCTTGCGCCATGCTGCTGGCGGTGGGCCTCGGCGCACTCATCCTTGAATGGCGTTTGCGTGCCAAGAAGCAGTATTCGCTGGCCGTGGCGCTGGCTATCTTCCTTCCTGCGGTATGGGCCGCCGCATGGCAGGCAGGTTCTTGGTGGGCAGTTGCTGCGCACTTGTTAATGGCTTGCGCGTTCATCCTCATGGTGCACACGCGTTCGAGTGCCTGGTATGCCGCCGGATCGAGCATCATGCTGGCTGTGGCAATCCTGCGTGCGGTCTTCGAAGTGCGGCAAGCTGGTGGCGCCTTGATGATGGAACTGATGGATGCCGCATGGGCGCTGGCGGGCACGGGCATGGTGCTGTATCTGCTTGCCATCTTCCATGGGCGAATGAAGGAACCAACACCGGGATATCCTCGCTTCGGCCGCCTTCATGCGGATCCGCCCGGTGCTGCTTCGCGATTGTATTTTGCTGGCATGCTCTTCGCGTTGCTGCTGGCAGGTGGGATCGGCCACCTCGACGCTGGCGCAACATGGCAGGTGGTCGGCGGTGGGCTGCTCATCTTCGGTGTTGCGGTGCTGGTGCGGCTCTACGAGCTTCCCCAGGCGCTGGTGACTTTCGGAGTGGACGGCTTCATTCTCCTCGGGGCCCTGCTCTCGCTCAGCAGCTATGCGCAGATCGCCGGCGCACCGCGGGCCAGCAGCGTGGCAGCCTATGCCTGCATTGTTGCAGTAGTGCTGGTGGTGTGGCGCAATGTCAGAGCCGATGCGCGATTGCAGAAGATCTACCTGCTGGCTGCATCGGCCGCCGGCAGCCTGGCTTTGCTGACGGCGCTGGTCGAATCCAATGGTGCAGCCCAGGTGATCGGCCTGGTCTTCTTCGGCGCACTGGTGGCGTGGGGGCTGAAGCTGGGGGAACGGCTGTTCATCTGGTGGGGTGCGGCAGCCATCACCCTGGCAGTCTTGTGGTTCCTGCGTGACCTGGCGTTCCTCTGGCTGGTGGTCATCGGCCTGGGGCTGATTGCCGCCGCGGTCTTCAAGCTGGTGAAGGTTGACAAGCAGGAATCCGTGCCGGCGAAGCAGGGGAGCCTGGCAGATCCACCGATGCCTGCGGGGCCGGAGCGGACCGGACAGGATGGGCCAGAGCCGTCGTGAGGTCAAGATCACGGGCACGGATAGGCATAAAAGATTTGCGCGATCGTGGCCGACCTGTCAGACTAGATAAGTTGCTTCAGTGCAACCCGGTCCCCATTTATAGGGTAACCGGATCTGGTTTGAACGACCGGGATCGACTCTCACGCAGGATAATGCCTGGGGTTCGGGATCGATACAACTGCTTCAAATTATAAGGCCCCTCGATAAGGTGAAAACTTTGTGGGTGTTTTGTGACTGAAATTTTCACGACACGCCCGAGCGCGGGGGTCGGAGCCTCCTGCGGGTGAGGAACCCGGATCTGATCCGGATTCAGCCGCAGAGCAAGGCGTGCCGGTCCGGAAGGACCCGTATATAGGCACAGAAACTTTAGATAGTGCTAACAGAAAGAGGCATGACGCCATGGCGGGACAGAAAATCCGCATCCGGCTGAAGTCGTATGACCACGAGGTCATTGACGTTTCGGCCCGGAAGATCGTTGAGACGGTCACGCGCGCAGGCGCAACCGTAGTCGGCCCAGTGCCGCTGCCAACGGAGAAGAACGTGTACTGCGTTATCCGTTCGCCACACAAGTACAAGGACAGCCGTGAGCACTTCGAAATGCGCACGCACAAGCGTCTGATCGACATCGTTGATCCGACCCCGAAGGCTGTTGATTCGCTGATGCGTCTCGACCTGCCAGCGGATGTCAACATCGAAATCAAGCTTTAAGGGGAGGTGGCGAGAAAACTATGACCGCAACCCGTAATTTCAAGGGCCTGCTGGGCACGAAGCTCGGCATGACCCAGGTTTGGGATTCGAACAACAACCTGATCCCTGTCACCGTCGTGCAGGCTGACAGCAACGTTGTCACCAAGCTCATCACTGAAGAGCGCGATGGCTACACCGCAGTTCAGATCGGCTACGGCCAGATCGATCCTCGCAAGGTCACCAAGCCAATGGCTGGCCACTTCGAGGCTGCTGGCGTTACCCCACGTCGCCACCTGGTAGAACTGCGCACCGCAGACGCTGCCGAGTACACCGCAGGCCAGGAGCTCTCCGTAGAGGTCTTCGAAGCCGGCCAGAAGGTCGACGTCGTAGGCACCTCGAAGGGTAAGGGCTTCGCCGGCGTTATGAAGCGCCACAACTTCTCCGGTGTTGGCGCATCGCACGGTGCTCACAAGAACCACCGTAAGCCAGGTTCCATCGGCGGCGCATCGACCCCAGGTCGCGTATTCCGCGGACAGAAGATGGCCGGTCGCATGGGTGCTGAGCGTGTTACCACTCAGAACCTGACCATTCACGCTATCGACGTTGAGAAGAACCTCCTGCTGATCAAGGGTGCCGTTCCAGGCGCCCGCGGCCGCGTCGTTCTCGTACGCAACGCCGTGAAGGGAGCATAAGTAAATGACTAAGGCACTTAACGTCGAACTGCCTGCAGAGATCTTCGACGTACAGACCAACGTCCCGCTGCTGCACCAGGTTGTCGTCGCACAGCTTGCTGCTGCCCGCCAGGGTACCCACAAGACCAAGGACCGCTCCGAGGTTTCGGGTGCAGGTCGCAAGCCGTTCAAGCAGAAGGGTACCGGCCGCGCCCGCCAGGGTTCGATCCGTGCTCCGCACATGACCGGCGGTGGCATTGTCCACGGTCCAACCCCACGTGACTACTCGCAGCGTACCCCGAAGAAGATGAAGGCTGCTGCACTGCGCGGCGCCCTGTCTGATCGCGCACGCTTCGATCGCGTCCACGTGATTGAGAACCTGGTTGCTGGCGAAACGCCTTCGACCAAGGAAGCTCTGGCTACCTTGCGTTCGCTCACCGAGCGCAAGAACCTGCTTGTCGTCATCGATCGCGCCAACGATGTTGCTGCCCTCTCGGTTCGCAACCTCGTCAATGTGCACGTTCTGTACGTCGACCAGCTGAACACCTATGATGTTCTGGTTTCGGATGACGTAGTCTTCACCAAGGCTGCCTTCGATGCCCTGGTCCAGAAGGAGGAAGCCAAGTGAGCGCGTTCTCAAAGGCTCCACACGACGTGGTCATCGCACCTGTCGTATCGGAAAAGAGCTACGGTCTGATCGACGAAGGTCAGTACACCTTCGAGGTGGCACCAGGCTCCAACAAGTCGGAAATCAAGTACGCCGTTGAAGCCATCTTCAACGTCAAGGTTGACTCCGTTAACACCATCAACCGAGCTGGCAAGCGCAAGCGCACCCGCTTCGGGTGGGGTGCGCGCAAGAACACCAAGCGCGCCATCGTCACCTTGAAGGACGGCTCGATTGACATCTTCGGCGGTCCGCTTTCCTAAGCGGAGACCACTTTAACGAGGAATATAAATAATGGGAATTCGTAAGTACAAGCCGACTACCCCGGGCCTTCGCGGCTCGTCGGTAGCCGACTTCGCAGAAATCACCCGATCGACTCCGGAAAAGTCGTTGGTTCGTCCACTGACCAAGTCAGGCGGCCGTAA
Organism: Glutamicibacter nicotianae; assembly: GCF_006539525.1. GTDB lineage: Bacteria > Actinomycetota > Actinomycetes > Actinomycetales > Micrococcaceae > Glutamicibacter > Glutamicibacter nicotianae. The sequence continues at coordinate 133,030 of NZ_BJNE01000003.1, forward strand.
CAACTCCGGTAAGATCACCACCCGTCACAAGGGTGGCGGACACAAGCGCGCCTACCGCGTGATCGACTTCCGTCGTCACGACAAGGACGGCGTTCCGGCAAAGGTCGCTCACATCGAGTACGACCCGAACCGTACCGCACGCATCGCGCTGCTCCACTACGTGGACGGCACCAAGCGCTACATCATCGCACCGAACAACCTGAAGCAGGGCGATGCTATTGAGGCCGGCGCAAACGCCGACATCAAGCCAGGCAACAACCTGCCACTGCGTAACATCCCGGTTGGTACCGTGATCCACGCTGTTGAGCTCCGCCCAGGCGGCGGCGCCAAGATGGCTCGTTCCGCTGGTGCATCGATCCAGCTGGTAGCCCGCGAGGGCCGCTACGCTCAGCTGCGTTTGCCTTCGGGCGAAATCCGCAACGTTGATGTGCGCTGCCGCGCAACCATCGGCGAAGTTGGCAACGCTGAGCAGATCAACATCAACTGGGGCAAGGCCGGCCGTATGCGCTGGAAGGGCGTACGCCCAACCGTTCGCGGTGTTGTCATGAACCCAGTTGACCACCCACATGGTGGCGGTGAAGGCAAGACCTCCGGTGGTCGTCACCCGGTCAACCCTAACGGTAAGCGTGAGGGACGCACCCGTCGTCCAAACAAGGAAAGCGACAAGCTCATTGTGCGTCGCCGCAAGACCGGCAAGAACAAGCGATAGGAGCCTGGAAACATGCCACGCAGCCTGAAGAAAGGCCCCTTCGTCGATCAGCACCTGTTCCTGAAGGTCGTTGCTGAAAACGAAAAGGGCACCAAGAACGTCATCAAGACGTGGTCCCGCCGTTCGATGATCATCCCGGACATGCTGGGACACACCATCGCCGTACACGACGGTCGCAAGCACATCCCAGTGTTCGTCACCGAATCGATGGTTGGACACAAGCTCGGAGAGTTTGCCCCAACCCGTACGTTCCGTGGCCACGTGAAGGACGACAAGAAGGGCAAGCGCCGCTAGGCCCCGCGAGGGTACTAGTATCGCTTAGCACTTCTTCGATAGACGAGAGAAGGATAGCAATGGAAGCCAAGGCAATTGCGCGTCACATCCGCGTAACGCCTATGAAGGCCCGGCGCGTCGTCAACCTTGTTCGTGGTCTGCAGACCAACGAGGCACTGGCCATCTTGAAGTTTGCCCCACAGGCAGCTTCGGAGCCGGTATACAAGGTTGTCGCATCGGCAGTGGCTAACGCCCGTGCCGCCGCGGACCGCGCAGGTGAAGCATTCAATGAGGACGAGCTGTTTATCAGCGAAGCGTTTGTTGACGAAGGTCCGACCATGAAGCGGTTCCAGCCGCGTGCACAGGGTCGCGCATTCCAGATCAAGAAGCGCACCAGCCACGTGACTGTGGTTGTTTCAACCACGCAGAAGGGTGGGGAGAACTAAATGGGACAGAAGATTAACCCGAACGGTTTCCGTCTCGGCATCACCACCGATCACGTTTCCCACTGGTTCGCTGATTCCAGCAAGCCAGGCCAGCGCTACGCTGACTACGTGAAGGAAGATGTCCAGATCCGCGCCCTGCTGTCTAACGGCATGGACCGCGCTGGCATCGCCCGCGTCGAGATCGAGCGTACCCGTGACCGCGTACGTGTGGATATCCACACTGCACGTCCAGGTATCGTCATTGGTCGTCGCGGCGCAGAAGCTGACCGCATTCGCGGCGAGCTGGAAAAGCTCACCAAGAAGCAGGTTCAGCTGAACATCCTCGAGGTCAAGAACCCTGACATGGAGGCCATGCTGGTCGCCCAGGGCATTGCCGAGCAGCTTGCTTCCCGCGTGGCTTTCCGCCGTGCGATGAAGAAGGCAATGCAGTCGGCAATGCGCGCTGGTGCCAAGGGCATCCGCGTTCAGTGCTCCGGTCGACTTGGCGGCGCAGAAATGTCCCGCAAGGAGTTCTACCGCGAAGGCCGTGTGCCGCTGCACACCCTGCGCGCGAACATCGACTTCGGCAAGTTCGAAGCCAAGACCACCTTCGGCCGCATCGGCGTGAAGGTCTGGATCTACAAGGGTGACGTTACCGCCAAGGAACTGGCTGCACAGCAGGCTGCTGCTCCAGCTCGTGGAGGCCGTGGCGGCAACGACCGTCCACGTGGCGGCGAACGCCGTCGTCGCAACGATCGCAAGGGCGCTGCAGCTCCGGCTGCGGAAGGAGGACAGGCTTAAATGCTTATCCCACGTCGTGTGAAGTTCCGCAAGCAGCACCACCCGAAGCGTTCGGGCGCTGCTAAGGGCGGCACCACCGTAGCATTCGGTGAGTTCGGTATCCAGGCGTTGACCCCGGCTTACGTGACTAACCGTCAGATCGAAGCCGCTCGTATCGCCATGACCCGTTACATCAAGCGTGGCGGTAAGGTCTGGATCAACATCTACCCAGACCGTCCGCTGACCAAGAAGCCTGCCGAAACCCGCATGGGTTCCGGTAAGGGTTCGCCGGAGTGGTGGGTCGCCAACGTCAAGCCAGGACGAGTCATGTTTGAACTCGGTGGCGTCAGTGAAGAGGTAGCTAAAGAGGCATTGCGTCTTGCAATCCACAAGCTGCCAATGAAGGCACGCATCGTGCGTCGTGAAGGTGGTGAATAGGGATGTCTATCGGTTCGAAGGACCTTAGCATTGAGTCCCTGGACGGCTTCGATACCGCTCGTTTGAACGAGGAATTGAAGAAGGCCAAGGCAGAACTGTTCAACCTGCGTTTCCAGTCGGCTACCGGCCAGCTGGAATCCCACGGGAACCTGAAGGCAATCAAGCGCGATATCGCCCGCATCTACACTGTGCTGCGCGAGCGCGAGCTGGGCATTCGTGAGGATGTCGTTGTTCCGGTTGAAGAAACCAAGAAGGATTCCAAGTAATGAGCGAGAAGGAGAACGGTGTGGATAACGCTACCGAGCGTAACGACCGCAAGACCCTCCGTGGTTACGTGGTATCCGACAAGATGCAGAAGACCATCGTCGTAGACGTTGAGGACCGTGTGAAGCACGCCCTCTACGGCAAGGTTATGCGTCGCAACAAGAACGTAAAGGCTCACGACGAGAACAACGAAGCCGGCATCGGCGACTTGGTTGTCATCGCTGAGACCCGCCCGCTGTCCGCTGACAAGCGCTGGCGTCTCGTTGAGATCGTAGAGAAGGCTAAGTAAGCTTCCCCGCGATTTCACGGATCTCGTGATTGACGAAACGCCCCGGACTTTTCGCAAGAAGAGTCCGGGGCGTTTCTGTATTCAATGCCGTGAATGGCATCTGGCACCGACCCACAGAACGGGACGTGCACTAATTGACCGCAGCTGACGGCTACCTGACCGCCAATAGTAACTGCGGTGTTGGCAGGCTAGATTCTGCCCTGCCGATAAGTTCGAGGGGAATAACCCAGCACCTTCCGGAAATCGGCAGCGAGATGGGCTTGATCTGAATATCCCAGCTCCGCGGCAATGCCAGCGATGGAGGCCCCAGGGTCATCGCGCAGCCTACGGGCTGCTTCTTGCAAGCGATAGCGCCGAATCACTGCCAACGGTCCCAGACCCAAATACCGTTCCGACATCCGTTGCAGGCTGCGCGAACTGAGCGACAGGTGTTGGGCCAATTGGGAAACCCTCACGATCCCACGTTCCATGGCGACGGCGTCGAGCAATTCATTGGCACGCAGGCCTTCGCGCGACACGTGTGGAAGATGGGCGTTGAACCACGAGCTGAAGGCATCAGCACAGGCGGCCCCGTTGCTTTCGTGGGGGCCCCGCGTTTTGATCTCGGTGATCGCGGCCAGCAGCTCAGGCGCGTTGAACTGGATTTCCTGGTCCAGCAGCTGCACAGGCTCCACGCCCAGAGCCTGAGCAGCTGCGTGCCGGAGCAAGGCTGCAACGGCCCATCCGCTGCCGGACAAGTCGCGGTGCGATGCTCCGCTGGCCGGGCCGGAAAGCGTTACCCCCTCTGCCTGAACGACCAGATTCATTTGCGGAAAGGGCAGCAATTCCTGCCTTGAGGTGCGTCCCGGGGCAATATCCCATTCCACTAGCCAAAACCACGAGACCAACTGGCTGAGGCACGGATCGGGCGAGTAGCGCTCGATTGCCGGTAAGCGGGCGGGATACAAAACGCCGCGCGGATCTGCTGCAGCTTCCTCCATGGCCTACCACCCGTACAAGTTGTCGCATATTTACAAGATCCAGCGTGCCACACACTCCTAGGCTGAAGATATGGAAAATCTCGAAGAAGCCACGCACGGCGTGACAGGAAGGCATACCACTGCTGGCGTGCCGCATGGGGTCACCAGCTTGACGCCATTCTTGGCGGTACCCAACGCAAGGGCAGCCCTGGACTTCTATGCAGAAGTCTTTGGCGCCACCGTATTGGATTCGACCGAAATGGGCGGGGCAGTAGTCCACGCGGAGATAGATTTCGGCAATGGCCACTTGCAGATTGGCGAACCGTCACCTGCCTATGGATTGGTCGGGCCACCGGCCGTCCCGAACGCCTGCTATTCCTTGCGATACTACTGCGAAAATGCAGATGCGGTAGTGGCCAGGGCCAAAGCCGCAGGTGCCGCGATTCGAGAGCCACTGAGCAACTTCGTCTCGGGGGACCGCTTTGCATCAATCCTCGATCCCTTTGGCGTCCGCTGGTCCATCATGTCAAGGGTTCAGGATCTGTCGACGGAAGAGAGCGCACGGCGTGTAGCGCAGTGGGCATCGCAGCAATCGTGAATTGGACAAAGGCTTAGCTGGACGCGAACCGACCAGCAACGAACGGATGGGAAAGCGTCCTGACCGGAATCACAATTCGGATCGCGTAGGCTCGGGGCGTGATGATTCGACGACGAATGCCGTACTTTCGGTGGTCTGCCGGTGCGGTTCTGGTTCTCGCCCTGGCTATTGGAGCCCTTCCGTATCTGGGTTTCCTCAGCGGCGGATGGATTCCAAAGCTCCAGGCCTTCCAGCCTTACCTCCTGCTCCTTCTGGCAGCGGGCCTCGTTATGGGCCTGCTGCGCAAGACGTGGATGATCAGCGGATGCCTGTTCGTGCTCCTGCTTTGCGGGACAGTGCCCAACGTGCAACTGAACGCTGTCGAGGGGCAGTCGGGAAACGGCAACTCCGAGCTGGTCGTCTTATCGTTCAATGCGTTGAAAGCCGGAGCGGACCCTGAACAGCTCGCGGAAGTGATCAGCAGTACGAAACCGCAGATTCTCGTCCTGGTGGAAACCAGCGAACCATTGCACCGGCAGCTCGCAGGGCGCGGCGCCCTGGACGACCTCGGCTATCGGAGCCACGAGGCGCCCAGTGGGGGAGAACGGGATACCGTGATCTTTTCAAAGTATCCATTGCAGGAACGCGCCAGCGATCTGGATGCAGAAGCCACGGGTTGGTATTCCTTGCCTGTCGTCGATGTGCAGGCACCTGGCGGCCTCGTGAGCGTGGCCGGCATCCATATCTATCCGCCAGTCGGCGATGCGCAAAGGTGGGAGCGGGGCTTGGCTTCAGTCATCGACTGGTCGGAACAGCAGAAGAACAATCCGGTGATCCTTGCCGGCGACTTCAACTCCGTTCGCTCGCATCCTGCATTCCGTGCCCTGGGGGAAGGATTAGTGCAGGCTGGCGGCTTCTTGCCCCGCCCGACCTGGCCAGCTGGCCGGAGCTTCCCGCCGCTGATCGGCATTGACCATATATTGGCGAAGGAACTCACTGTTACGGGGTCTTCTTCCCATGCGGTCGGAGGTTCGGATCACCTGGCGGTAAGCGCAACGTTCGAGTTCTTGGATTGAACCGAAAAATAATCCCACTTATGGCAATCTGCCCGACTTTCGTCCGCGAGAGCGCTCGGAGGGAACTCGAAAGGCAGACGGAAGCCGCTGCAAGCGGCGAGCTGCCTCAACCGATGCCAGCACCAAAACCCCGGAATTCAGGGATTCTGGAGTGCCAACGGTGTGACGAACGACGCTCGCCTTTCTCATACCACACCATTTCGGATTCGCGCCACTCTAGGCTAGACTTAAGAATCTGTGCGCATGATGTTCGAGGACTATCCACCTTCGGCATAATGCAGTGCGGTCCAAATCCGTTTGGCCGCGCAAGCGCAGCCTCGATATTTTACGCCTCGGCCCTGCCGGCAATTGGGATCAGCATTCGGTGCGCCCGCGCCAGTGGGGGTAAGCGATACGTATCGTGGAGACCATATCCGTTCCGCAAGGCTCATTCATGAGAACCAGCGAGACGACAGGAGTAAGAAGTGATTCAGCAGGAGTCGCGACTGAAGGTTGCCGATAACACCGGTGCCAAGGAAATCCTTGCCATTCGTGTTCTTGGCGGCTCGAAGCGTCGCTACGCAAGCATTGGCGACACCATTGTCGCTACCGTCAAGGATGCAATTCCTGGCGGCAACGTGAAGAAGGGCGACGTCGTCAAGGCAGTCGTCGTTCGCACCAAGAAGGAAATCCGTCGTGCAGACGGTTCCTACATCAAGTTCGACGAGAACGCTGCAGTGATCCTCAAGGGTGACGCTGCCGATCCTCGTGGCACTCGTATTTTCGGCCCAGTGGGCCGCGAGCTTCGTGACAAGAAGTTCATGAAGATCGTTTCCCTGGCTCCGGAGGTGCTGTAACCATGGGCGCAAAGATCAAGAAGGGTGACCTGGTCCAGGTCATCGCTGGCAAGGATCGTGGCCTGCAGGGCAAGGTCCTGAAGGTCATCACCGAGACCAACCGCGTGCTGGTCGAAGGCGTCAACCGCGTCACCAAGCACACCAAGGCAGGTCAGACCGAATCCGGTTCGGCCACCGGCGGCATCGAGGTTGTCGAGGCTCCAGTGCACGTTTCCAACGTTGCAGTGGTTGACCCAGAGACCAAGAAGCCAACCCGCGTCGGCTTCCGCGAGGAAACCGTTGAAAAGAACGGCGTGTCCAAGACTGTACGCGTCCGTTACGCCAAGGCTTCCGGAAAGGATCTGTAATGACTGAAGCAGCCACCAAGATCCAGCCACGTCTGAAGGCTAAGTACGCAGCTGACATCCGCCCTGCCCTGCAGGAGCAGTTCAACTACGCCAACCCAATGCAGGTACCATCCCTGACCAAGGTTGTCGTGAACATGGGTGTTGGCGAAGCGGCCAAGGACTCGAAGCTCATTGAAGGCGCCGTACGCGACCTGACCGCAATTACCGGTCAGAAGCCAGTGGTTACCAAGGCCCGCAAGTCGATCGCTCAGTTCAAGCTGCGCGAAGGCATGCCAATCGGTACCCACACCACCCTGCGTAACGATCGCATGTGGGAATTCGTCGACCGCCTGATCACCCTGGCACTGCCTCGTATCCGCGACTTCCGCGGCCTGAGCGACCGCCAGTTCGATGGCAATGGCAACTACACTTTCGGTCTGACCGAACAGTCGATGTTCCATGAAATCGATGTGGACAAGGTTGACCGCGTACGTGGTATGGACATCACCGTCGTTACCACCGCCAAGACTGATGACGAAGGCCGTGCCTTGCTCAAGGCTCTGGGCTTCCCATTCAAGACCAACAACTAATCTCACTACGTTACAGGTCCGCTAAGGAAACCGTAACGAGGAAGGGCTGAAGCCCACATGTCTATGACAGATCCAGTCGCAGATATGCTGACTCGTCTGCGCAACGCCAACTCGGCTTACCACGACACTGTGTCGATGCCGTCGAGCAAGCTGAAAGTGCGCATTGCAAACATCCTCAAGGAACAGGGCTACATCGCCTCGTTCGAGGAAGTAGCAGCAGAAGTCGGCAAGACTCTGACTATCACTTTGAAGTATGGCCCATCGCGTGAGCGTTCGATCGCTGGCGTACGCCGTATCTCCAAGCCAGGTCTTCGCGTTTACGCAAAGTCCACCAACCTGCCTCACGTGCTCGGTGGCCTTGGCATCGCTATCCTGTCCACCTCCTCCGGTCTGCTTACCGACCGTCAGGCTGCAAAGAAGGGCGTGGGTGGGGAAGTCCTCGCCTACGTCTGGTAACGGGAAAGGGGAAACATACAATGTCACGTATTGGACGTCTTCCGATTTCCGTACCTGCCAACGTTGAGTTGAATGTCGACGGCCAGCTGGTCGCCGTCAAGGGTCCCAAGGGTGAACTTTCGATCACCGTCAAGGCTCCAATCACCGTTGCCAAGGACGAGAACACTGTTACCGTCAGCCGCCCGAACGACTCCCGCGAGGCTCGTTCGCTGCACGGTCTGACCCGCACCCTGATCAACAACATGATCGTTGGTGTGACCGAGGGTTACGAGAAGAAGCTCGAAATCCACGGTACCGGTTACCGCGTACAGGCTAAGGGTGCCGACCTGGAGCTTGCTCTGGGCTACTCGCACCCAGTGAAGGTTGCTGCCGTTGACGGCATCACCTTCTCGGTCGAGGGCAACAACAAGATCACCGTTGCTGGTATCGACAAGCAGCACGTCGGTGAGGTTGCCGCTAACATCCGCAAGCTGCGCAAGACCGAGCCTTACAAGGGCAAGGGCATTCGCTACGCTGGCGAGATCATCCGCCGCAAGGTCGGAAAGGCTGGTAAGTAAACATGGCTATCGGAATCAAGGGCAAGAGCAAGTCCGCTCAGCGCGGTCGTCGTCACCAGCGTTTGCGCAAGCACATCGTTGGTACCTCCGTTCGTCCACGCCTGGTTGTCAACCGCTCGGCTCGTCACATCTTCGTACAGATCGTAGACGACTCGCAGGGCATCACCCTGGCCAGCGCATCGACCATGGAAGCAGATCTTCGCGCAAGCGATGCCGACAAGACCGCAAAGTCCAAGCGCATTGGCGAGCTCGTTGCAGAGCGCGCCAAGGCTGCTGGCATCGAAGCAGTTGTCTTCGACCGCGGTGGCAACAAGTACCACGGTCGCGTGGCTGCTGTTGCTGAAGGCGCACGTGAAGGTGGGCTGGCACTGTGAGCGAAGCAACTAACAAGAAGGAAACTCAGGTGTCTGAAGCTACTGAAGCAGTCGAGACTGCATCGGCTCCCGCTACCGAGAACGCAGGATCCCGTCGCGGCGAAGGCCGCGGTCGTGGTGAAGGCCGTGGACGTGGCGAAGGCCGCGGTCGTGGTCGCGACCAGAAGGATAACCGCAACGAAGACAAGGACAAGTTCCTTGAGCGCGTTGTAGCTATCAACCGCGTCTCCAAGGTCGTCAAGGGTGGTCGTCGCTTCAGCTTCACCGCACTTGTGGTCGTTGGCGACGGCAACGGTCTGGTTGGCGTTGGCTACGGTAAGGCCAAGGAAGTTCCTGCTGCTATCGCCAAGGGCGTTGAAGAGGCCAAGAAGTCCTTCTTCCGCGTTCCACGCGTTGGCACTACCATTCCACACCTGGTCAAGGGTGAGGCCGCCGCTGGCGTCGTCTTGCTCCGCCCAGCAGCTCCTGGTACCGGTGTTATCGCCGGCGGTCCAGTGCGCGCCGTGTTGGAGTGCGCAGGCATCCACGACATCCTGTCGAAGTCGATGGGTTCCCAGAACCAGATCAACATCGTTCAGGGCACCATTGCTGCACTGAAGGCTCTGGAAGAGCCCCAGGCTGTTGCTGCTCGCCGCGGTCTTCCGCTGGACGAGGTTGCACCAGCAGCAATGCTGCGTCACATCCAGTCCCAGAAGGCAGGTGCTTAATCAATGGCTAAGAACATTGTTCCAAGCGACGCCAAGCTGGCAATCACCCAGGTCAAGTCCATCATTGGTGGTAACCAGGGCCAGCGCGACGTTGTTCGCTCGCTGGGTCTGAAGCGCATCGGTCACACCGTTGTCCGCACCGCCGATCCTGTGACTGTTGGCATGGTCAACAAGGTCCCACACCTGCTGAAGGTCGAGGAGGCGAAGTAGAGATGGCTGAAGAAAAAGCACTTAAGGTTCACCACCTGCGCCCAGCTGAGGGTGCCAAGACCGCTAAGACCCGCGTGGGTCGCGGTGAGGGCTCGAAGGGCAAGACCGCAGGTCGCGGTACCAAGGGTACCAAGGCTCGTTACCAGGTGAAGGCAGGCTTCGCAGGTGGTCAGCTTCCGCTGCACATGCGTCTGCCAAAGCTGCGCGGCTTCAAGAACCCGTTCCGCGTCGAGTTCCAGGTTGTAAACCTGGACAAGATCTCGGAGCTGTTCCCAGAAGGCGGCGAAGTCACCGTCGAGGCACTGGTTGCCAAGGGCGCCGTTCGCAAGAACCAGCCTGTCAAGGTCCTGGGCACCGGCGACATCACGGTCAAGGTTGACGTGAAGGTTGACGCCTTCTCGACTTCCGCAGCCGAGAAGATTGCTGCTGCTGGCGGCTCGGCAAACACCCTCTAATACAGGGTCAAGCCTTTGAATAGTCCCGGTTCGGGTTGAGCAATCAACGCGAACCGGGACTTTCTTTTACTCTCGGCGAAACATTCTAAGATTTCTAATAATTGCTTGGCTGATTAGTCAGTTTAGTCCCAATTCTGCAAACATTCCTGCGCTTTTCGTGTGGCGCATTTGGCAGGATTGCCTAACTGACCGCTAGAATCGTTAGGTCTGGGAAGAATCTCTTCCCCAGACTCAAGCACTTACTTCAGGAGGACGCTTGTTCAGCGCCATAGCCCGAGTTTTTCGGACGCCTGATCTGCGCAACAAGTTGCTGTTCACGCTTGGGATCATTGCGATCTATCGTGTGGGCGTATTCATTCCCGCACCGGGCATTGATTACAGCAACGTTCAGCAGTGTCTGGCAATGGGTGAAACCACCGGTGGACTTTATTCATTCGTGAACCTGTTCAGCGGCGGAGCCCTGTTGCAGGTATCGGTTTTCGCAATGGGAATCATGCCGTATATTACTGCGGCAATTATCGTCCAGTTGCTGCGTGTGGTGATCCCGCACTTCGAGGCACTGCACAAGGAAGGCCAAGCCGGCCAGGCCAAGATGACGCAGTACACGCGTTACCTGACCATCGCCCTGGCACTGCTGCAGGGAACCACCTTGGTCACCCTGGCGCGCACCGGCAGCCTGTTCCCAAGCTGCACCCTTCCGCTGATCCCGGATGACTCGCTGATCGTCATCTTGCTGATGATCATCACCCTCACGGCAGGCACCGGCCTGATCATGTGGATGGGCGAGCTGATCACCGAACGCGGCATCGGCAACGGCATGTCCATCTTGATCTTCATCTCCATCGCTTCGGGCTTCCCATCCTCGATGGGCGCGATCTTCCAGGCACAGGGCATCATGACCTTCATCGGCGTACTGCTGGTGGGCCTGCTGATTGTGGCCCTGGTGGTCTTCGTTGAGCAGTCCCAGCGCCGTGTCCCGGTGCAGTACGCCAAGCGCACTGTGGGACGCCGTACCGTGGGCGGCACCTCCACCTATATTCCACTGAAGCTGAACATGGCGAACGTGATCCCAGTGATCTTCGCCAGCTCCATCCTGGCGTTGCCGCAGATGATCGTCCAGTTCAACCAGAACGACGACGGCACCCTGCCCGAGTGGGCGATGTGGCTGCAGGAGCACTCGGCGACGTCCTCGCCGTGGTACATGCTGGTGTACACCCTGCTGATCATCGGCTTCACCTACTTCTACGTAGCGATTACCTTCGACCCTGAAGAGGTCGCAGACAACATGAAGAAGTACGGCGGATTCATCCCGGGCATTCGCGCAGGTCGTCCGACCGCGCAGTACCTGCAGTACGTGATTTCCCGTATTACCTTCCCGGGCGCCCTGTATCTAGCGTTCGTTGCGTTGATTCCACTGATTGCCTTCGTGCTGTTCAACGCTGATCAAAGCTTCCCATTTGGCGGTACATCGATCCTGATTATGGTTGGTGTGGGTTTGGAAACCGTCAAGCAAATCAATGCTCAAATGCAGCAACGGAACTATGAAGGGCTTCTGCGATGAGTCGACTGCTAATTATTGGACCTCCCGGTGCCGGCAAAGGCACCCAGGCCGTAAAGATCTCCGAGCGCTTGGACATTGTTGCCATCTCGACCGGTGACATCTTCCGTGCCAACGTCAAGGGCGGAACCCCGCTGGGCCTCGAAGCCAGCAAGTACATTGACAACGGGGACTTCGTCCCTGATTCGGTCACCAACAACATGGTTGAAGACCGCCTGAACCAGGACGACGTAGCCAACGGCTTCCTGCTGGACGGCTACCCGCGCACCAGTGCGCAGGTCGATGCACTGGATGCGATGCTGGCCAACAAGGGCATTGCCCTGGACGCAGTGCTGCAGCTGACCGCCGATGATGACGAGCTGGTTGCCCGCCTGCTGAAGCGTGCCGAAATCGAAGGCCGCGCCGATGACACCGAAGAGGTCATCCGCCACCGCCTGAGCCTGTACAACGAAGAAACTCGCGTCGTTGTAGAGCGCTACGAGGAACGCGGCATCGTGCGCAAGGTCGACGGCCTGGGCGCTATCGACGAAGTCACCGAACGTGTTCTTGCGGCGTTGAACGTCAACGCCTAGGCACAAGCGTTACAACGCGCAGGGACCGTGCAGCAACAATGGATGTTGCAGCCCGGTCCCTGCGCACTTTTTGCATTGATGGACCTTGCAGATGCCGGCAACGGCACAGGGCGGGACATCACACTTTAAGGCAGGGGAATCACATTGGCATTAGGACAGCCGAAAATCGAGTACAAGTCCAACTCCGAGATCTTGAAAATGCGCAAGGCCGGGTTGGTTCTGGCTGAAGCACTGGACGAAGCTGTCGCGATGGCCCGCCCGGGCGTGCGGACCGAAGCTATCAACGAGGTTTTCGGCAAGGTGCTGGAACGCCACAACGCAACCAGCAACTTTCTCGGCTACCACGGTTTCCCAGCCAACATCTGCGCGTCGGTCAACCATGAGGTAGTCCACGGCTTCCCGTCCGACTACGAGCTGAAGGACGGCGATGTGCTGAAGATCGATGGCGGCGCCGTCGTGGAGGGCTGGCACGCCGACTCGGCCCGCACCGTCCTGGTCGGGGAAAACATCGACCCGGCCGACCAGCGCCTGAGCGATATCACCGAGCAGGCCATGTGGGCCGGCGTTGCTGCCGCAGCCAACGCACGTTTCGTCGGCCAGATCGGGCAGGCCATCGATGACTACGTCACCAGCCAGCCAGGCGACGAGCTTGGCATCCTCGAAGACTACTGCGGCCACGGCATCGGCTCGCAGATGCACATGGCACCGGACGTGCTCAACTACAACTCCGGACACCGCGGCCCACGGATCAAGCCAGGTATGTGCTTGGCCATTGAACCAATGCTCGTACGCGGCGGCATCGAGACCTCCGTGCTTGAAGATGACTGGACGGTAGTCACCAACGACAAGTCCAACGCCTCGCAGTGGGAGCACACCGTAGCCTTCCACATGGGCGGCATCTGGGTGTTGACCGCGCACGACGGGGGAGCGGCGGGCCTGGCCCCATTCGGCGTGACACCATCGCCGATCCAGGGCTAACGCCACCCCGGAATCCAAGGGATCCAGTACGCCACCGCGTTGTGGCGTGCTGGATCTAACATTTTAAATATCGATGAACGATTGGCACTGCGAGAACTAATGCCGTATCGTTGTTTGTTGGTTCTTGATTTAATTGCGCCTAAAACCCTTAGGTTTTCGGTACAGGGATCAAGAGCCGGAACCAATTACTTGTTGGTGGAAATTGCCAACAAAAAAAGTTAGCGGGGAAAATGGGCAAGAAGGAAGGCGTCATCCAGGTAGAGGGCACCGTCTCGGAGGCACTGCCGAACGCGATGTTCCGCGTGGAGCTGCCAAATGGACACGTAGTGCTCGCCACTATCTCGGGTAAGATGCGTCAGCACTACATTCGAATCCTCCCAGAGGACCGAGTGCAGGTTGAAATGAGCCCATACGATCTCAACCGAGGTCGCATCGTCTACCGCTACAAGTAAATCTGCACAACCCAAGACTTTCCCAGCAGGCCAAAGCGCAGTCATGCGCAACAACCGCTGGATGATTGTTCTTGGGCGAAGCTATTTACTGCTCCACATTTAACTGCAACCGCAAAAGGACAAAGCCTTGAAGGTTAACCCTAGCGTGAAGCCGATCTGCGACAAGTGCAAGGTGATCCGTCGTAACGGCGTGGTCATGGTGATCTGCGAGAACCCACGCCACAAGCAGCGTCAGGGCTAATTCCGTTCTTACGGGATTCCCACGCGTAGTCAATTAGGCAGTATCAGCCAGGACAGTAGTTCTGGTGCACCCCCGGATTCGGAGGCCGGGGCCGTGAGCAATCACGGAAGATGCTGCTCCAGACCTCCGTTCGTTGAAAGGTAGCCACTTGGCTCGTTTAGCAGGCGTGGATATTCCACGCGAGAAGCGCGTAATCATCGCGCTGACTTACATCTACGGCGTGGGCAAGACCCGTGCAGAAGAGACCATCGCAGCGACCGGTATCAACCCGGACACTCGCGTCAAGGATCTCACCGATGACCAGCTCGTGCAGCTGCGCGACTTCGTCGAAGGCACCTACAAGGTAGAAGGTGACCTGCGCCGCGAGGTTCAGGCCGACATTCGCCGCAAGGTAGAGATCGGATCCTACGAAGGTATTCGTCACCGTAAGGGCCTGCCGGTCCGCGGTCAGCGCACCAAGACCAACGCACGTACCCGCAAGGGCCCGAAGCGTACCGTCGCCGGTAAGAAGAAGACTCGCTAAATCTTAGCGATCTAGTTCAAATACTTTTTTCGTAGGAGAAGAAATGCCCCCAAAGACTCGTGGAGCGGTACGTAAGCCGCGTCGCAAGGACAAAAAGAATATTGCGCAGGGACAGGCGCATATCAAGAGCACCTTCAACAACACCATCGTATCGATCACCGATCCGACTGGCGCTGTGATCTCGTGGGCTTCGGCCGGCGAGGTAGGCATGAAGGGTTCGCGCAAGTCGACCCCATACGCTGCCCAGATGGCTGCCGAGTCCGCTGCAAAGCGCGCTCAGGAGCACGGCATGCGCAAGGTTGACGTTTTCGTCAAGGGCCCAGGCTCGGGACGCGAAACCGCGATCCGTTCGCTGCAGGCTGCTGGCCTTGAGGTTGGATCCATCCAGGATGTTTCCCCAAGCGCTCACAACGGTTGCCGCCCATCGAAGCGTCGCCGCGTCTAATTGATTCGCTAGGCTTAGCCTAAGAAGTCACCGAAGCATTCACTCGTGGGTGCTCCGGTGACTATCTTGGACTTATTAGCCTGCAAAAGACGAACGGCCACCTCAGGCTACCGTCGTTTCCACCCCCGTGAGGCGTCATATAGCGGACGCTCGCTGAAAGGAAATGTAAGTGCTCATTACGCAGCGCCCAACCCTGACCGAAGAAGTAGTTGCCGAAAACCGCTCCCGGTTCGTTATCGAACCATTGGAGCCAGGCTTTGGCTACACCCTTGGTAACTCGCTCCGCCGTACCCTGCTCTCTTCGATTCCTGGTGCTTCCGTCACCAGCATTCGAATTGACGGTGTACTGCACGAGTTCACCACCGTAGCCGGTGTCAAGGAAGACGTCACCGAACTGGTCTTGAACATCAAGAACCTGTCGGTATCTTCCGAGCACGACGAGCCAGTCGTTGCCTACCTGCGCAAGCAGGGCCCGGGCATCGTTACTGCAGCGGACATCACCCCTCCAGCAGGTGTGGAGTTCCACAACCCTGATCTGCACATCGCCACCCTCAACGCCAATGGCAAGTTCGACATGGAACTGACCATTGAGCGCGGCCGTGGCTACGTGTCTGCCGCTCAGAACAAGAACATCGATGGCGAGATTGGCCGAATCCCAGTTGATTCGATCTACTCCCCAGTTCTGAAGGTGACCTTCCGCGTGGAAGCAACCCGTGTTGAGCAGCGCACCGACTTCGATCGCCTGATCGTTGACGTGGAGACCAAGGAATCGATCACCCCGCGCGATGCAGTTGCATCCGCAGGTACCACCCTGGTTGAGCTGTTCGGTTTGTTCCGCGAACTGAACACTCAGGCTGAAGGTATCGAAATCGGTCCATCGCCAACCGATGCAGCCATGGCTGCTGACATGGCGCTGCCGATCGAGGATCTGGAACTCACCGTTCGTTCGTACAACTGCTTGAAGCGTGAGGGCATCCACTCCGTGGGTGAACTCGTTACCCGCTCCGAGGCCGACTTGATGGACATCCGCAACTTCGGTGCAAAGTCCATTGACGAAGTCAAGGCCAAGCTGGTTGAACTGGGTCTGGCCCTGAAGGATTCCCCTCCAGGCTTCGATCTGGCCGCTCGTAGCGCCATCGACGATGGCGACGAATACGACGAAGGTCTGTAAGACCCGCGTCTAGCGACACACTACTTCATCCGACTGGACGACAGATTCGTCCAGTACGGGTTATTCATCTAGGAGAACTACCATGCCTACCCCTACCAAGGGTCCGCGTCTCGGCGGCAGTGCAGCACATGAGCGATTGATTTTCGCTAACATGTCGGCACAGCTCTTCGAGAACAAGAAGATCACCACCACCCTGACCCGTGCCAAGCGTCTGCGTCCACACGCAGAGCGCCTGATCACCTTCGCAAAGCGCGGAGACCTGGCTTCGCGTCGCCGCGTCCAGGCCGTCATCGCTTCGCGTTCGCGCACCAACAAGTCGATCGTTCACGAACTGTTCGAGAACATCGCACCAGCAATGGCAAACCGCGAGGGTGGCTACACCCGCATCACCAAGATCGGCAACCGCAAGGGCGACAACGCTCCTATGGCTGTTATCGAGCTCGTGATGGAGCCAGTTTCGCCGAAGCAGGCTGTCGTCAAGGAAGCCACCCAGGCTGCCGAGAAGGCTGCTGAGACCGAAGAGGCCTAAGCTTCTTCGAGCTGAAGCTCCCTCGCCTGCAAGGGCAAAAAGAGTCCCGTTGGATCCGCAAGGAACCAACGGGAATCTTTTGTTTAAGCCTGTTCAGTGATGCATGCCGGAGCGCGTGCCTGTCAGATGGCGCGTCTCGAGCATCCGCAACGTGGAATTTCCTAGCTGAACGAATCCATGTCCGGGCATGCCGTATTCAGGTATTCAGTAGCCTCTGAGGCTTCGGCAGTGTCGAGCTCGGCGACTTTTTGCGAAATCTCCATCATATTGGTGCCGTCTGCTTCAGCCAACAAGTCTGCCATTTCCTTGTTCTGCCCGGCAGCTGCGTTCAAGGACGTGGCAAGCTTGCTGTCCTTGGTATTTTCAGCGGCTTCACCCAAAATGGCATTGAACTCATGCATGACCTCGACGTATGCCGAAGTTTCGCCCACCATGAGCTTTGCGCTGGAATCATCCGCCTTCTTTTGCAGATCGCGCTGGACTACCTGGTCATTGATAAAGGAGCAGGTGTCCTCGGTGGACATTTTTCCAGCACCGCAACCAGTGAGCATGAGTGAAGCGAGCGCGAGCGCAGCGGCAGGTGCCGCGAACTTTTTCAGCATGGAGATCCTTAGATGATGAACCGCTGGTCTAGCAGGGTAGCCATTGATGACTACTTGATTATTCTATAGTCAGGATTTACTGCAGGCGGTGTGTGACGTGCTTGGGTCTGCGGACGAATCGTATTTACGGTTCGACCGTGCCGGATTCCTCACCGGAAATTGGGCAGGTCTGATCCACATAGTCCGAATATTGATCTGTCAGATCGACCGCGGCCGCTTCAAGGTCTGCCCCGAACGTTGGATCATCGAAAGCGCGGCCCTCAATGAGGTCGACGAAGTCTTGGAACCTGCTGATTTCTGAGTCCAATGCAGTGCGCAGTTTCCCATTGCTGGTCTGCTCGGAAACTTCTTGGTAGATGCCGATGGTGGCTTCCATGGCATCTACGACAGGTTGCGTGTCTTGCTCAATAGCGCCCATATATGCCAGCCCCCACTTGTCCCCGATCGATTGATCGATAGCCAATTCATGAAGCAGGTCGCATGACTGCTCGGTGTTCAGCTGGCCGGAACTGCAGCCACTCAAGCAAAACCCAAAGGCGGTTGATGCTCCAATGATGCTTGCGGTAGTCCTTCGCATGGGAAGTCCTTAGAACGGTGATGATGGCTTTGCCGCCTAAGCGGCAGGACGTTGGATGCACACAGGCTACCTCCGCGGGAGTCCCGCGTTTTTGCGCCTGTGGATAACCGGCCGGAAGGCGGCCATTGATTCGACGGTTGCGCAGGTCCTTACGCATAATTGAATGCATGAGTATCCAGCCAGAGAGCATCGATCCCATGGGCACCAACGCATTGGGGGCTACTGCCGCACCAGCGTGGATCCGGATGCGCATGGTCCTCGGATACGACGGCGCCGCCTACAGCGGTTGGGCGCGCCAGCCCAATGTCCTAGGCGTGCAGCAGCTGGTTGAGGAAGCATTGGAAATGCTGGTCCGCCGCCGTGTGCGAGTAGTTGTCGCCGGCCGCACCGACGCAGGCGTGCATGCGCGCCACCAGGTGGTGCATTTCGACCTGACAGATGACGAATACGCGGGCCTGCCGCGCAAGGCGCCCCTGGCTCCCGGCCCAGCGCTCGTACGCCGCATCAATGGCATTCTTGGCCGCCAAGAGGGTGCCGTGTGGGTCCATGAAGCCGAGCGTGCTCCAGAAGGCTTCGACGCCCGGTTCTCGGCGCTGGCCCGCCGCTATTCCTACCGGATCGCCGATGGCCAGCAGCGCTGGGATCCGCTGACCCGACACCTGACCGCATGGCACCGCGAAGAGCTCGATGTCGAGGCCATGAATCGCGAGGCGCAAAGCGTGCTGGGCCGCCATGACTTCTTGTCCTACTGCAAGCCTCGTCCGCACGCCACGACCATTCGCACCTTGCAGGAATTCTCCTTCACCCGCGGTGCCGACGGCCTGGTGCTGGCGCACCTGAAGGCCGATGCCTTCTGCCACAATATGGTCCGTGCGCTGATTGGCGCCGCAATGATGGTGGGGGACGGGCGTGAGCAGCCGGGCTTCTTGGCCCAGCGGCTGGGGCAGATGGTCCGTGACTCGAAGACCAAGCTTTCGCACCCGCGGGCGCTGGTTCTCGAAGAGGTCTATTATCCGGAAGCGGGAGAGCTGGCAGAGCGGGCACTTAGAACCCGCGCGCTGCGCACCGATGATGAAGCAGATACGGCCCGCTCGGAAGGCTGATTGGCGTTGAGCCCCGGAATCTTAAGGGTGTTGTTGCTCACGGCATGCATCCTTTTTTGGCCGGAAACACTTTAATCCGCTAAACTTTTATGAGTTGTGTATGTCCACGTTCGACACTACACGCCCAAGCGTGACGGCTTAGTTGCATAGTCGCTGGTCTGCTGGGTGTGCGAACAGCTTATGGACGGCCGGTTATCATCAGTCCTCACCTGACGTACTGGTCTAAACACAAGAACAACACGACAGTGCCTGTCACTGGGGGATCTCACCGCCTTCAGCCAAGCGACTGTTTGACCAGAAACGAATCAACGTAAGGCAATTACTGTGCGTACGTACACCCCAAAGCCGGCTGACCAGACTCGTCAGTGGTATGTCATTGACGCCACCGACGTAGTGCTCGGCCGTCTCGCCGTCCAGGCCGCAACCCTGCTGCGCGGCAAGCACAAGCCAACCTATGCTGCACACATGGACATGGGCGACCATGTCATCATCATCAATGCAGACAAGGTTGCACTGACCGGTAAGAAGCTGCTGAACAAGCGCGCTTACCGCCACTCCGGTTTCCCAGGTGGCCTGAAGAGCATCAACTACGCAGACCTGCTGGAAAAGAACCCAGTACTGGCTGTTGAGAAGGCTATCAAGGGCATGCTGCCTAAGAACAAGCTTTCGGATGCCCAGCTGTCGAAGCTGAAGGTATACCGCGGCGCAGAGCACCCACACGCTGCTCAGTCGCCGAAGGCACTGGAAATCACCCAGGTCGCTCAGTAGTCCTGGCCCCGAGAAGAAATACTTAATAGGAGATTATCGTGGCTCAGAACGCTGAAGAAACCACTGAATTCGAGGGTGAGACCCCTTCGACCTACACTACCGAGACCGCAGCTTCGACTGTTGTTGCTGACACCGAGCGCGCTCCACTGACCGTGCCAGGTGCGGCTGTTGGCCGTCGCAAGCAGGCTATCGCCCGCGTTCGCCTGGTACCAGGCTCCGGCAAGTGGACCGTAAACGGTCGCGAGCTGGACAACTTCTTCCCAAACAAGCTGCACCAGCAGGATGTTAACGAACCATTCAAGGTTCTGGGTCTGGAAGGCGCATACGACGTTATCGCACGCATCAACGGCGGCGGCATCTCCGGTCAGGCTGGCGCACTGCGCCTGGGCATCGCCCGCGCCCTGAACGAGATCGACCGCGACGCGAACCGCGCCACCCTGAAGAAGGCCGGTTACCTGACCCGCGACGCACGCGTCATCGAGCGTAAGAAGGCTGGTCTGAAGAAGGCACGCAAGGCTTCGCAGTTCTCGAAGCGCTAAACCTTACTTCAAGGTCTTTCCAAGGGCCCTGTCATCCTGCAAAGGATGCCAGGGCCCTTGGGCATTTAACGCCGAGGAACGCAAAATGCTATTAAACTTTTCTCATATCACTGTTATTCCGGGGCTTTGAGCCATTTAAATCAATGCAGAGGGCATATGATTGAATGCGATGGCAAGGTTATTTGGGACCGATGGGGTCCGAGGAAAAGCAAACGAACTGTTAACTCCCGAGCTCGCGCTGGAACTGGCGCAGGCGGCATCCGTGGTGCTGGGCTTGAGCCAACCAGAGGACGGCTACAAGCCAGTCGCAGTGGTTGCCAAGGATCCGCGCATCAGCGGTGACTTCCTGTCCGCCGCAATCGAGGCCGGCCTGGCTGCCTCCGGCGTCGACGTGATGGATGCCGGCACGCTGCCCACTCCCGCGGCGGCATTCCTGGTGGGGGACTTGAACGCTGACTTCGGCGTCATGATTTCCGCCTCGCACAACGCGGCTCCGGATAACGGTATTAAGTTCTTGGCCCGTGGCGGCAAGAAGCTGGATGATGCGCTGGAAGACGCCATCGAAGCCTGCTTGAAGATGCCAAAGCCACGCCCAACCGGCGGCGAAGTAGGACGAGTCTCGCGTTTCGCCGACGCTGAAGACCGCTACATCATGCACCTGCTGCAGGCACTGCCTAACCGGCTCGAGGGCTTGAAGGTAGTCCTGGACTGCGCCCACGGCGCTGCTTCGGGATGCTCCCCGGAGGTCTTCAAGGCTGCCGGCGCCGAAACCATCGTCATCGGCGCAGATCCGGATGGCATCAACATCAATGACGGCTACGGCTCCACCCATCTGGAGAAGCTGCAGGCCGCTGTGCTGGAGCACGGAGCGGACTTGGGCATCGCCCACGACGGCGACGCCGACCGCTGCCTGGCCGTTGACCATGAAGGCACGATCGTTGACGGCGACCAGATCATGGCCATCATGGCACTGGACATGAAGGACCGCGGCGAGCTGAAGGACAACACCCTCGTTGCCACTGTGATGAGCAACCTCGGCCTGACCCTGGCCATGGAAGCTGCAGGCATCACCGTCAAGCAGACCGGCGTGGGTGACCGCTACGTGCTCGAAGGCATGCGTGAAGGCGACTTCTCCCTGGGCGGCGAGCAGTCCGGCCACGTGATCTTCTCCAAGCACGCCACCACCGGCGACGGTGTCCTGACCGGCCTGATGATCGCGGCTCGTGTGAAGGCTACCGGCAAGACCTTGAAGGAACTTGCTGCTGTGCTGACAGTCCTGCCGCAGGTCCTGATCAATGTACGCGGCGTCGACAAGGCCGGAGTTCCGGACTGCGATCCGCTGCAGGACGCTGTTGCCGCCGCCGAGGCCCGCTTGGGCACCACCGGTCGAGTGCTCTTGCGCCCATCGGGGACCGAACCTGTAGTCCGCGTCATGGTCGAGGCGGCTACCCACGACCAGGCCCAGACAGAAGCTGAAACCCTGGCCGAGTCGGTCAAGGAGCACCTGTCCCTCTAGGCTCTGCAACTGCCCAGCAACCACTACGTAAATATCAAGAAAACTCACACCCCCGCAGCGCGTTCCATACCGGAACACGTTGCGGGGGTGTGGCATGCTAACTAGTAGGAACCGATCTGGGTTCGCGTTCTCGGAGAGAAGGACTTTCGTGACTCTACGCATCAGCGTGATCGGCACCGGCTACCTCGGTGCAACCCATGCCGCCTGCATGGCTGAACTGGGCTATGAAGTCATTGGACTGGACGTGGACACGGCCAAGCTCGAAGCCTTGGCCGCTGGTGTTCTGCCTTTCCACGAGCCGGGCCTGCCCGAGCTGCTGCGCAAGCACGTGGCCTCCGGGCGCCTGCGGTTCACCGACAGTTACGCAGAAGTCGCTGCCGGCGCGGATATCCACTTCATCACCGTGGGAACGCCGCAGCGTGCTGATTCGCAGTCCGCAGACATGTCCTACGTCGATGGTTCCGTGGACTCCCTGCTGGAGCATATCACCGGCGAAGCGCTGATTGTCGGCAAGTCCACCGTCCCGGTAGGCACCGCACGAAGGCTGAGCGAGAAGATTGCCCAATCTGCCAAGCAGGGAAGCGACATAGCGCTGGCCTGGAATCCAGAATTCCTGCGTGAGGGTTTTGCTGTCCAGGACACCCTGCGCCCCGACCGGCTGGTCTATGGATTGCAGGATGGGCGAGGCCTGGAACTGCTGCGCAAAGTCTATGCTCCGATCCTCGCCTTGGACACGCCGGAGATCGCCACGGATCTGGAAACCGCGGAACTGGTCAAGGTCGCGGCCAACGCCTTCCTGGCTACCAAGATTTCCTTCATCAATGCTTTTGCCGAAGTCACGGAGACCGTGGGTGGCGACATCAAGGTCCTCGCCGACGCCATTGGGCACGATAAGCGCATTGGACGCCGCTTCCTGAACGCCGGGGTGGGGTTTGGCGGTGGATGCCTGCCGAAGGACATCCGCGCGCTCCAAGCCCGGGTCAGCGAGCTTGGGTTGAGCCAGACCATGGGCTTCTTGGCAGAAGTCGACCAGATCAACCTGCGCCGCCGCGACCGCGTGGTCTCGCTCGCCTCGCACATGCTCGGCAACGAGCTGGCAGGCAAGCAAGTGTGCGTACTCGGCGTGACCTTCAAGCCGGACAGCGACGACGTGCGCGACTCTCCAGCCCTGGATATCGCCGTACGCCTGTACAACGAAGGCGCTGAAGTCTCGGTCTACGACCCAGAAGGCAACGCCAACGCTGCCCGGCGCTTCCCGCGCTTGAACTATGTGGACTCCTGCAAGGAAGCCGCGCAGAAGGCAGATTTGACCTTGGTGCTGACCGAATGGAACGAGTTCCGGGAAATGAACCCGTCCGACCTTGCCGACGTGGTTGCAAGCAAGCAGCTAATCGACGGTCGCAATGTCCTGGACCGCCCAGAATGGCGGAAGCAGGGCTGGACCATCACCGGCCCGGGAGAGTACTTCGAGCTGGGCAACATGGCTCCGGCGACCACCTCGATTCCGGCGCAGGCCTGAACGGTGTAGCCGGACATGGAAGGGGCGGTTCTCCGCATTAGGAGAACCGCCCCTTCTACGTGTTGCCTACGCAGGCTAGAAGCCGAACTGCTTCATGACCTTGGGAAGATTATCGATCAGGCGAGAAGCATTCACGGTGCCGTCCGCGGCGGTCACCCGGCCCAGATGGCCGTGGATGTACGCCGCGCACGCAGTCAACTCCATCATGCGGCGGTTGGGCACGGTTCGCAGGCCTTTAGTGCCCGTCAGCGAGCTGTCGGAGAGCATGTAGCCGAGGATGCCGGTCAAGACATCTCCGCTGCCCGCAGTGGCCAGTTCCGGTGCTGAGTGGCTCACCATCAGGCTGTCGCCATTAGGCGCAACAATGTAGCTGGTGGGGCCCTTGAGCAGGACTACAGCGTTGTAAGCCAGGGCGGCCCAACGGGTCCAGCGAATCGGGTCCTGGGAAAGCTCATCAGGAGTGATCTTCACGCCCGCGCGGCCGAGCAGCATACGAAGTTCCTTTGCATGGGGCGTCAGCACGCGGGGCTGCTCGCTGGGCCCGGCAGGAACCACATCCAGGCCGGATGCGTCGATGACAGCTGGCTGGGGGCTTGCGAAGACATCAGCGATGGCACCAGTCGGGGGAGTGCGTCCGTCCAATCCCGGTCCAATAGCCCAAGCCTTGATCTTGGCGCTCTTGCCGTGGATCTGGCGGCGCGAGAATGACAGCGCTTCCTTGATCTGCTCATCATCCAACGGCACGGACTCCGGCACGGAGACTGCCATAAGCGGCTGGATGGAATCGGGTACGTGCGTGCGGAGCAGCCCGACCCCGCAAGCCACGGCGGCCTTGGCAGTCAGCTGGGCAGCTCCGGGATACAGGTCGGAACCGGCGATGAGGCCAAGGACTCCACGCTGGTATTTGTGGCGTCCGGCATCCCGCCAGGAGCGGTGCTGGTCCAGCAGCTCGCGGGCAGCCTGCTCGTCCACTAGCTGGGTGCCGGGCTGGACGGAAGAAAAGTCGAATTCCAGATCAGCCACGGTGATCTCGCCGGTAACCAGCGGTCCATCCACGGACAGCAGGCCGGCCTTCATGGCGCCGAAGGTCACCGTGCGTTCAGCTCGGAGAACCGAGTCCTGCGCAACGCCGGTTTCAGGGTCCAACCCTGAGGGAACATCGCAAGCCAGCACCCGTACGCCAGCCGGAACCGACGGCACGTCGGAACCGGCTCGATATCCAAGACCATAGATGGCGTCGATAACGAGCGAGGCATTCGCTAGTTCGCCGCCGCCATCTGATAGATCCAGTATGGTGCCGCCGGCGGCTTGGTACGCTGCAGCAGCCTCTGCGTTAATCTGCTCGTGGCATTGCAGAGCCAGCGTGGAAATCTTTTGCTGCTGAAGCTCTGCCAGTGCATACAAGCCATCGCCACCGTTGTTGCCCGGGCCGATCAGTCCGACCACGAACGCCGGTTCGGTGCTGTGTCCTTCGGCCAGCATGGCGACAGCCGTTGAAGCCAAATGGGCGGCGGCTTGCTTCATTAAGCTGGTCTCGCCCCGCTTGGATTTC
This sequence comes from Glutamicibacter nicotianae, assembly GCF_006539525.1. GTDB lineage: Bacteria > Actinomycetota > Actinomycetes > Actinomycetales > Micrococcaceae > Glutamicibacter > Glutamicibacter nicotianae. The sequence continues at coordinate 157,976 of NZ_BJNE01000003.1, forward strand.
TCCTGGGCTTCAACCGCACGAATTTGCGCAACACTGTAGACAGGAATCATAAGACAAACAATACTCAAGGCTTCTGTGCGATGCCCTATTTAATGAGATACGTGTCGTTATTCCTTCGTCGTGGCGTTGGTGCTCAGCGTTCGGCAACCACCATTGCGATCGCCATGTCGCCATCGTGGGACATGGTCAGGTGCCAGGATTTGATGCCGCGCAGCTCGCTGGCTGCGGCCACTGAGCCGGTGTTGTGAATCTGGGGATCACCGGCTTCGTCCTTGCGGATGGTGCAGTCCTGCCAGTTCATCCCGGCAGGAGCGCCCAGTGCTTTGGCGATTGCTTCCTTGGCTGCGAAACGGGCTGCAAGAGAACGCAGGGGCAGGTCCCGTTCTTCTTCGGTGAAGAGCCGGTCGCGCAACCGTGGAGTCTTCTCGAGCTGACGACCGAAACGTGGCACATCAACGATGTCCACTCCAATACCTGCAATCATGCCTATCAGTTTAACCAGTGCCTGCCAAGGCAAAAAAATTACAGACTAGTAGGGAAACAATTCAGATTGTCGGTGGTGTGATGTTTTATTGATCTTGGAGAAAGAACCGAATCTGATGAAAGCGCCTGATGGAAACTCACACACGCAGCCCACGCGACCTTTTTGAAGGAAAAGAGCACTACGAAATCCCGGCTTTTCAGCGTCCTTACGTATGGACGGAAGAAGATCAATGGGCACCTTTATGGGACGATGTTCGAAAGGTTGCAGAAACCTACATCGCAGTGAAACAGGCAGATTCCGAGGCGGAGCCTGAAATCCAACACTTCATGGGTGCTGTAGTTTACGAGTCAAAAAAGCCGATTGCAGGCGATGTTACTCGCCACGATGTCATTGATGGTCAGCAACGAATGACCACAATCCAGATCCTTCTTGATGCTGTGCACGTCGTCCTAGAGCATCGCGGACACATTGATCAGGCTGAATCCTTGGAAGAGCTGATAATCAATGGCGCGGCGCGGTTCAAAGGTAAGCGGGAGAGATTTAAGTTGTGGCCTTCTCAGACTGACCGCAAAGCATTTGAATTTGCTATGGATCCTGCGTCGGATGACAGCGTCGAGCACAGAATCGTTGAAGCGCACAAGTTCTTTCACAATGAAGCCAAAGATTGGATCCTAGGGACTTCAAATGAAGATGCGATCGTCCCGCCTGGAGACGAATCCTTACGAGTTGAAGCCTTGAGCTCAACGCTTCAAGACAGATTGCTCCTGGTCGCGATAGATCTAACCGGGCACGATGATTCTCAGCTCATTTTTGAGACACTGAATGATCGCGGCACTCCGCTGCTCAAAGCAGACCTAATCAAGAACTGGGTTTTCCGGAAAGGCGAGCAAATTCAGGCCGACGTAACTAGGTGGGCCGACGACCTTTGGGCCGAATTCGACGGAGAATGGTGGCGATCTGAGGTCCGCCAGGGCCGACTCACACGTTCTAGGGTCGATATCTTCTTGCATTATTGGATGACCATGCGCATGCAAGATGAATTTAAAGCAGATCAGGTTTTCCGCGCATTTAAAGAATACGCAGAGCCGTTTATGCGGACCGCGACTGACGCAGAGCGTTTGCTGAACGAACTTCGGAAAGATGCTGATACGTTCCACGAGTTCTCGATACTTGAAAAAAGCACTCCGGAAGGTCAGTTCTACGTTCGCGTGATTGATCGTCTGGATATGGCCGCAACTACTCCGGTTTTCCTCTGGATGCTATCGGCGAACCACGCTGTACCCGCCGAGCAACGTCGCATCGCGTTGGAGGCACTGGAAAGTTGGGCGATCCGACGTATGCTACTTCGGTTGACTTCTAAGGATATGAATAAGTTTGCCATTGTAATTCTCAAGATGCTGGAATCCTGTAGCAAAGATGAAGTGGGCGACAAGCTGGTCGAGTTCCTCGCCAACCAAACATCTGAAACGAGAAGGTGGCCAGTTGATTCTGAGATGCAATCAGTTCTCTCAACTCAACGTGTTTATGGTTTTATCCGGCAGGACCGTCTGCGTGTTATTTTCATTGCTATTGAGCAGCACCTTAGGACGCAAAACTCGAAATACGAAGCCATTAGTCTGCCAGAAAAACTCGAAATTGAGCACTTAATGCCACGAGGCTGGCGTACTCATTGGGACACTGACCCGAAAATGGAACTGGAGCGTGCACAAGAACGCGATGTGCTCGTCAATTCTCTTGGAAACCTAACTCTAATTACGAAATCGTTGAATGGTTCCTTATCTAACCGTCCTTGGACCGATCAAGAAGCGAAAGGCATGAGGGACGGTGGAGCGCCGGGTACTGGAAAGCACAGCCTTTTGGATGAATATAGTCTGCTGGTTTTGAATAAGAAGATACTCTCTAATCATGTAGAGGGCTGGAACGAGAACGATATTACAGCCCGTTCGGCATCATTGGTCGAGAGCATTTGTGAAGTTTGGAAAAGGCCGAATTAACAAGAACTCTCGACTGTCGACCACTTTTCCAAAGAACCGTAAATAAAAATGCGGCGTCCTCTAAGAGGACGCCGCATCTACTTGATACTGGGTGGATTACTCCACGGTCACCGACTTGGCCAGGTTACGTGGCTGGTCAACATCGAAGCCCTTCGCGGATGCCAGCTCGCAAGCGAAGATCTGCAGTGGCACAGTGGCCAGCAGCGGCATCAGCAGGGTTGGGGTTTCAGGTACGTAGAAGACCCACTCGGAGAAGTCCTTGACGGCGGAATCGCCGTCTTCGGCAATAACCAAGGTCTTGGCGCCACGGGCGCGGACTTCCTGGATATTGGAGACAACCTTGGAGTGCAGCGAGTCGCGGCCACGAGGGGAAGGAACTACCACGAACACCGGCTGGCCATCGTCGATCAGCGCGATAGGACCGTGCTTCAGCTCGCCGGCGGCGAAGCCTTCGGCGTGGATGTAGGCGATTTCCTTGAGCTTCAAGGCGCCTTCCATTGCCACCGGGTAGCCGACGTGGCGGCCCAGGAATAGCACGGAGTTGGCTTCCGACATGTTGCGTGCCAGATCCTTGATCTCGTCCGCACGGTCCAGGATGTCCTGGATCTTGGAAGGGATCTTGCCCAGATCGGCAAGGATGTCCTTGATCTGGCCCTGGAACAGGTTGCCGCGCAACTGCGCCAGGTACAGGCCCAGCAGGTAGGTCGCGGTGATCTGCGCCAGGAATGCCTTGGTGGAAGCCACAGCGATTTCTGGACCCGCGTGGGTGTACAGCACTGCATCCGACTCGCGTGGGATGGTCGATCCGTTGGTGTTGCAGATCGACATGGTCTTGGCGCCCTGCTCCTTGGCGTAACGCACGGCCATCAGGGTGTCCATGGTTTCGCCGGACTGGGAGATCGAAACGATCAGGGTCTTGTCGTCAACGATTGGCTCGCGGTAGCGGAACTCGTGGGAGAGCTCGACCTCGACCGGGATACGGCACCAGGACTCGATCGCGTACTTGGCAACGGAGCCGGCGTAGGCCGAAGTGCCGCAAGCAAGAACCACGATCTTGGAGATGGCAGCCAGCTCTTCCGGAGCGATTCGCAGTTCGTCCAGGGTCAGACGGCCATCGGCGTCCGAGCGGCCCAGCAGGGTATCGGCAACAGCTGCCGGCTGGTCGAAGATTTCCTTCTCCATGAAGGATGGGAAGCCGCCCTTTTCAGCGCTGGCTGCGTCCCAGTCAACGGTGAATTCCTTGCCTTCGGCAGGGTTGCCTTCGAAATCGGTGATGGAGTGGGTATCCGGGGTGATGGTAACGATCTGGTCCTGGCCCAGCTCGACGGCGCGACGGGTGAAGTCGATGAAGCCGGAGACGTCCGAACCCAGGAAGTTCTCGCCTTCGCCCAGGCCCAGAACGAGAGGGGAATTGCGGCGGGCCGCGACGACAACGCCTGGGTGGTCCTGGTGAACGGCCAAGAGGGTGAAAGCACCTTCCAGCTGCTGAACAGCAAGCTGCATGGCGCGGGTCAAATCGCCCTCCGCCTCGGTGCTGTAGAGCTTGCCCAGCAGCGCTGCGGCAACCTCGGTATCGGTATCCGAGAGGAATTCAACGCCCTCGGCTGCCAAACCGGCCTTGATGCCGGCGAAGTTTTCAATAATTCCGTTGTGGATCATGGCAAGCTTGCCACCATCGGCCAGGTGAGGGTGAGCGTTCTGATCGCTCGGTCCACCGTGGGTTGCCCAACGGGTATGCCCAATGCCGGTCATCGACTGAGGCAAAGGGGACTCGGCAATTTCATTTTCAAGGTTGACCAGCTTGCCGGCCTTCTTCCGAGAATGAATGGCGCCGTCGGCAACTACCGCGACTCCAGCCGAGTCGTAGCCTCGGTATTCCAAACGACGCAAACCTTCAATTAGAACGTCGAGGGCGCCGTGCTCGGCGATCTGGCTCGAGGTTCCTGCATATCCAACAATTCCGCACATGGGAAAAATCCTACCGGTTCAATCCCCATCGATGGGAATAATCGTGGCACAGCACTCAAAATTACCTATGTCTTAGCTCACCAGGCCGCCGTATTTGACCGAAACTAATTGCCTTGTTGATTTTGTTAATTGGGATGTGGAGCATATTCTTGGCAGAATTTACCCTCGTGGAACCACACGGAACACTAGAATCATCCATCTCGCCGTTTGTTGAACTTGAACGAGAGACATGGGCGCGACTGTCCAACAAGATGGAACAGCCGCTGAACTACTCCGACATCGAACGTCTTCGCGGCCTCGGCGATCAGCTGGACCTCCAGGAGGTCCGCGACGTCTACCTGCCACTGAGCCGCCTGCTGTCACTGTACGTGGAGGGAGCCGGTGCAACGCATCAGGCGACTACTACCTTCCTGGGTGAGCAGACCAATCGGACGCCTTTTGTCATTGGCGTCGCCGGATCCGTTGCCGTGGGAAAATCCACGACCGCTCGTGTATTGCAGGAAATGCTGCGCCGCTGGCCGCATACTCCTGATGTCCAGCTCATCACCACTGACGGTTTCCTGTACCCCAATGCGGAGCTTGAGCGCCGCGGCATCATGCACCGCAAGGGTTTCCCTGAATCCTATGACCGTCGTGCATTGCTGCGCTTCGTCTCGGCAGTGAAGTCTGGTGCCCCAGAAGTCAGTGCCCCGGTGTATTCGCACCTGACCTACGACATCATCCCGGGGGAGCGCAATGTAATCCGCTCGCCGCAGGTGCTCATTGTCGAGGGATTGAACGTGCTGCAGCCGGCGCGAACTCGTTCCGATGGAACCGTGGGACTCGCGCTGAGCGATTTCTTCGACTTCTCCGTATATGTCGATGCACGTACGGCGGATATCGAAGAGTGGTACATCAAAAGATTCATGCGCCTGCGCTCGGGAGCCTTCTCCGACCCGGCGAGCTACTTCCATCGCTATTCCCAGCTCACCGATGTGGAAGCGCGGGAAACCGCGCACGGCATTTGGAAGCGCATCAATGAACCGAATCTCAAGGAGAACGTCTTGCCCACGCGAGGACGGGCGCAATTGGTACTGCGCAAATCAGCCGATCATTCGGTGCGGCGAATGCTGTTGCGGAAAATCTAGGCTTCTTCAGCCGATTTTTAAGCAAACGAATTCTGTGAATTTGCCGAACTATTGGAAATCGCTCCACAAAATTGTATCGGTGCTGTGATTTTCCTGTGTATGCTCTAACCATGCTAAAAGGTTTCCGCGATTTTATTATGAAGGGCAACGTTGTCGATTTGGCCGTTGCCGTTGTTATCGGCGCTGCCTTCGGCGCCGTAGTTACCGCCTTGGTCGACAATGTGCTGATGCCGTTGATTGCCGCCCTGGTTGGTTCACCAAGCTTCGACGACTTCCTGTTGCTCACTATTAACGGGGTAGAGATCAAGTTCGGCGTCTTCCTGACCGCGCTGGTCAACTTCCTGCTGATTGCCGCAGCCGTTTACTTCGCGTTGGTTCTGCCAATGACCAAGCTGAACGAGCGCATCGCAGCGCGCCGTGCTGCAGGTGCAGAAGAGCCTGAGGAAGAAGTAGATCCACAGCTGGAGCTGCTTGCCCAGATCCGCGATGAGCTGAAGACTCTTCGCTAACCCCCGATAAAACATCCGTCTTCAAGGAGCGGGTTCGAACAGCAAAGTTGTTCGTACCCGCTCCTTCCGGCTTTAACCAGCATCATGTGCCGAACTGCGCATGGGTGAACAAGGCAAGTGGTTCAGAAAAGTGCGAAGATGAATGGGTGAACTCCGAAGCGCTTGAAGAAAGCAACCTGACAAACAGCACCAGCAGTGCACAGGCGATCGGCTTTGAACGCCGCGCAGTCATTGACCTGTCGGCCATCCGCAACAACGTCAAGCAGATTTCTGATGTTGTGGCCCCAGCTGCAGTCATGGCCGTCGTCAAAGCTGACGCGTACGGGCACGGTGCCATCCCGGTAGCCAAGGCTGCCTTGGAAGGCGGAGCCCGGTGGATAGGTTGCGCCCATGTCACTGAAGCACTCGCCCTGCGCGACGCGGGAGTCGATGCGCCCATGATGGCTTGGCTGCATACCGAAGACACCCCGTTCGAGGCCGCCATTGACGCCGGTCTTGACCTCGGTGTTTCAGGCTGGGAACTTGAATACGTTGCCGCCGCGGCTCGTGCTGTGCAGACTCCGGCACGGATCCATATCAAGGTAGATACCGGGCTTGGCCGCAATGGCTCCACCATGGATGCCCTGCCGGATCTGCTGAACCGCGCCAGCGATTTCCAGGAAGAAGGGTTATTGCGTGTAGTTGGCATCTTCTCCCACCTGGCGGTGGCAGATGAACCTGAACGCCCGGAAACCGATGAGCAGCTGGAAGTCTTCGACAGGGCCATAGAACTGGTGGAAGCTGCTGGCTTCGATTTGGAAGTGCGTCATATCGCCAACACTCCTGGCATCCTTTCTCGACCGGATTCACATCACGAAATGGTGCGCCTGGGTCTGGGCCTGTATGGACTTAGCCCGTTTGACGGTGAATCGCCAGAGAGCTTCGGGCTGCGCCCAGCCATGACAGTGAAGACCCGGGTTGCGAATGTCAAGAAGGTTCACCCGGGGCAGGGTGTTTCCTATGGCCTGAATTACAAGACCGAAGGGGAAACCTACCTCGGCCTGATCCCCATGGGTTATGCCGATGGACTGCCAAGGATCGCAACCGGTGCTCCGGTGACTGTCAATGGGCGCACCTATCCAGTACGTGGTCGCATTGCCATGGACCAGTGCGTCATCGATTTGGGATCAGATATCAACCCAGAAGAATTCCTGGGAGCTGAAGCAATTATCTTCGGTGACGGCGGGCAGTCGGTCAACACCTGGGCTTACGCAGCGAACACCATCAACTACGAAGTGGTAACCCGCATCTCGCCACGTGTACCTCGCTACTACATTGAAGGCAGCTGGGGTGAGGCCGGTGAATAACCCGGTATCGGAGTTCTCCTGCCAGCTCGATGACCTCACCGTCACCGAAGCAATGGGCGAAGCCTTGGGTGCTCAGCTCAAAGCCGGCGACCTCGTCATCCTTACCGGTGCCCTTGGCGCTGGCAAGACCACGCTGACCCAGTCGCTGGGCGTGGGACTGAACGTCCGTGAAGGAATCATCTCCCCGACGTTCGTACTGGCTCGCCAGCATCCATCACTTGGGGATGGACCCGGTCTGATCCACGTAGATGCCTACCGTCTCAAGGACCATGATGACGTGGACACCCTGGATCTTGAATCCACGCTGGCAGATTCAGTTACCGTCGTGGAATGGGGCTTGGGGAAGGTCGAACACCTTACCGATTCACGCTTGGAAATCCAGCTGGATCGCGAAGCCCTGGCCGCACCAGTCGGCAATCCATGGGAAGAAGCTGAAGAGGAACTGGATGAGCCGCGGTTGTTCAGCCTAAAAGCTATCGGCCCGCGCTGGGACGAAGATGCCTTTGCCCAGCTGAAAGATTCATTGCTGTCTGCGGTTGCTGCACAGCGCACGGAAGAAAAACATGTCTAATTACTTAGCAATCGACACCTCTGCCAACGCATCGGTGGCACTAGTTGACGAAACCACCGGTTTACTTGTCGACAAGCGTGTTTCCTCCAAGGGAAACGACCAGACCGAAACCTTGTCGGCATACGTCAAGGAGCTATTGGACACCCACGGCCAGAAGGGCCAAGACCTTGCGGGCATCATCGTCGGCGTTGGCCCGGGTCCTTTCACCGGCCTGCGCGTTGGCTTGGTGGCCGCGCGTACCTTCGGATTCGTATGGCAAGTACCTGTGCACGGAGTGATGTCGTTGCATGCGCTCGCCGAACAGGTGCTGGAGTCCAGCGATGTTCCTGCTGAATTCGTTGTCGCCTCGGACGCACGACGCAAAGAAGTCTACTGGGCACGCTACGACAATTCCGGAACCATGGTTGGAGGGCCGCACGTTTCGGCAGCGTCAGCTCTTCCAGCGATGCCAGTTTTCGGTGTTGGGGCCGGCATCTACGCCGAGCAGCTTGAGGAAGCCGGTGCCAAGCCAATGCCTGAGTCCTTCGAATGGATTGCCGACGCCGGCTTCCTGGCCCGCCGGGCATTGAGCGACCTCGCTGGAGGCAAGGACCTCTCAGATACTTCGCCTCAGTATCTGCGCGAATCCGATGCCCAGATTCCTGCCTTCATGAAGCAGGCCAAGGCGTGAGCGAGCAGCACGAGGTTCTCCTGCGCCGCATGCAGCCAGATGATCTGCAAGCCGTCCATGATCTTGAGCAGCAGCTTTTTCCCGAAGATGCATGGCCCCTTGCCGGTTTCGAATCCGAGCTGGCGCAACGCGATACCCGCACCTACTGGGTCTATGAAGACGCTGGTCGAGTTGTCGGCTATGCAGGGCTTTGCGTGGTCTTGCCGATAGCCGATGTCCAGACCATAGCCCTGCACCCGGATTACCAAGGCCGGGGCTTGGGCCGCAAGCTGTTGTCATTGCTTGTCCAGACGGCCGGTGAGAAAAATGCACTGGATGTGATGCTCGAAGTTCGCTTTGACAACCCCACCGCCATTGGCCTGTATGAATCCTTTGGATTCACCACTATCCACCGCCGCAAGGGGTACTACAAGGGCGGGGTCGATGCACTAATTATGAGACTCCCGCTGGATGCACAGCACGGACAAGAGGAAGAACGCAACGCATGAGATTCAACGAACCCGTAGTACTAGGCATTGAGTCCTCTTGCGACGAAACCGGAGTAGGCATCGTGCGCGGCAACAAGCTTCTGGCCAACGCTGTCTCCAGTTCCATGGATGAACACGTGCGCTTTGGCGGTGTCATTCCCGAGATCGCGGCCCGTGCGCACTTGGAAGCATTCGTGCCAACCTTGCAGTCCGCGTTGGACACAGCCGAACTGGCTCTTGACGATATTGATGCCATCGCCGTAACCAGTGGTCCGGGCCTGGCCGGTGCCCTAATGGTAGGCGTTTCAGCGGCCAAAGCCTTGGCCCTGGCAACCGGCAAACCGCTCTACGGCATCAACCACCTGGTTGCCCACGTTGGCGTAGGTGTTCTCGAAGGAACCGTATTGCCACCGACCTTCGGTGCTCTGCTGGTCTCGGGCGGGCATACCGAAATCTTGAAAGTCACTTCGCTGACCAACGATGTGCAACTGCTGGGCTCGACCATTGATGATGCGGCCGGCGAAGCCTATGACAAGACTGCTCGTCTGCTGGGCCTGGGGTATCCCGGCGGGCCAGCCATCGACAAAGCGGCCAAGGACGGAAACCGCAAGGCATTCCGCTTCCCTCGCGGCTTGTCCTTGCCGAAGTTCGTCGGCAGCGCCGCGAATCCTGGCAAGCACCGCAACAACTTCTCATTCTCAGGGCTCAAAACTGCTGTAGCCCGCTGCGTAGAGCACTTCGAGGCCAATGGCGAAGAAGTCCCAGTCGCCGACATTGCTGCGTCCTTCCAGGAAGCAGTCGTGGATGTCATCACCTCGAAGGCCGTGCGTGCCATGCAAGAACAAGGCCTGAAGACCTTGCTTTTGGGCGGGGGAGTGGCAGCTAACACCCGCTTGCGCGAACTGCTGGCAGCGCGTTGCACCTCGGCGGGAATCGAACTCGTGGTTCCGCCGTTCAGCCTCTGCACGGATAATGGCGGCATGGTCGCGGCGCTCGGCGCACAGTTGGTCGCTGATGGTGTGGCTCCGTCGGGCCTGGATTTCGCTACTGACTCGTCGCAGCCGGTCACGCAGATCACCTTGCGGTAAGCGCAGATCTGCATTTCTTAGAACCGGATACTCGTACTGGTCCTCTAGTCCCTGGGAGGCTTAGGCAAATACCGGAACGCCATTATGCCTGTGCTTTCCGGTTCAGATGGCCTGCTGCACGCTGGTTATTCAGCGTCCAGCAGGCCTCACTGCTATGGAAGAGGAAGCGGCTCGTCGATCGGCTGGGCCTTGGTGCCCATATCGATGCCCAGATCCTTGGCAAAGATGGTGCGGGTTCCGGTATAGACCCCGTCCCTATTCTCGTCGAGTTCGAAGACGCGGGCGCCACGAAGCTCGTGGTTCTCGGTACCGCCTAATCCGTAGGTGCCGAATCCGGTACCTGGCGCGTAGCCCAGCTCGATGCCGTAGTAGTCGCCCTTGAAGGTGTTGATGTGGTCGTGGCCGCAGTACACGCCACGCACATCTCCGCGTTCCTGCAGAGCAGTGAACATGCCCGAGTTGAACGCTGCGGTGTAGATGCCCTCGTTCTTGACTCCCTCGATGGAGTGTTTCTTGACGGCCTTCTCATGGTCGGCATCATTCGAAGTGAACTGGGCTCCGTACCACATGTGGTGGTGCTCCCACAGCGGGATGTGGAAGAACATCAATGACTGGACCTTGCCGTAGCGTAATTCGGTGGCCTTGGACGCGTCGCGGTACCACGCGATCTGCTCCGGACGTATCCAGTCGTAGGACATGAGCCCTTCGAAATCCTGGCCTCCAATGGCATCTGGCGCGTAGCGATTCGAGTCGAGCAGCCAAATGCCGAAGGCGGGCTTGGCGTTCTTGGACGAAGCGATCAAAAGCTGGGAGTTCGACTCGCCCTGGATCTTGTCATTCTTCGCGTTGACATTGAACTCGTACCCGCGAATGAAATCGAGGATCTTGGCATCGGACATATTCGTGCCGTTGGGCATCGAATCCTCGTCATGGTTGCCAAAAGTCAAAGCCCAGGGGATGCCCCGCGATTCCATTGGCTGCACCACGTTGTTGATAGCTTGCTTGACCTCAGTGACGGTTTTCGGCGAACCGTTGATGACGTCGCCGTTGATGAGTGCGAAGCCCGGCTTCTCGGTATCGAGCACCTTGTTCATCAGTTCAAGCGTGCGTCGGTCGGTGCGTGGCCCATCCTGGGTGTCATTGAACTGGACGATCTTGAATTTGCCGTCGGCAGCGAACTTGAGCTTCAGGGCAGATGCCGTGGACTTCTTGGCTGGAGCAGCAGCTGCTGCGGTGCCGCTGGCAGCGAACAGACCGGTAACCGCGGCAGCGGTGCTGCCAATCAATACTCCACGACGGGGGACAGGAGACGAAGTGCTCAAAGAACTGCCTTTCACATGAAATTAGTAGCCAGCTGCAAAGTGGACCGGCTGATAACTCCTAGAGCGTATGGATGTCTAGTGACCGGTTGGTGAACATTGGTAGTCCGCAGGCATTGTTGTGCATAAATAAAATGGGCGAACTTGCGTCTTTCGCGCTTGTGCCGGTCAGAACGTGGAACGAGTCACATGATTCGCTAAGCTAAACATCAAACGTCTAATGTTTAAACGTGATCGACAACTCCTCTGAATCAGTGCTTCCGCCAGGGGCCAACCTTCCGCGCAAATCCCCATGGCTGGCTGGTGCACTCGCTGTAGCAGCCGTTATTCTCGTGGGCCTGAACCTGCGCATGGGCATTGCCTCGGCATCGCCGCTATTCCATGACCTGCAGGAGATGATGGGGTACGGGACATTCGTCGCTTCGTTGCTGCCCACCATCCCGGTTTTGTGCTTTGCCGTAGCTGGCGCGGCAACGAGCCTGGTGATCCGCTGGACAGGCCTGGAATTGGGCATAGCGCTGTCCTTGCTGCTGCTGACCGCGGGCTTGGCCTTGCGTGTCGTCGATTCAACCTGGGCATTGCTGGCCGGCACCGTGGTAGGCATGTGCGGCTTGGCCATCTGCAATGTGGCAATGCCATCGTTCATCCGTGAGCACCACAGGAATCGTGCTGCGTCGATGACTGCTGCTTACACGACAACCATGTCCATCGGCGCGACGCTGGCCTCGGCGGTCAGCGTTCCACTGGCGGTTCAGGCGGGTTCTCCGACAACCGCCTTGGCCTTGTGCGCTATTCCCGCAGGCATGGCTTTGCTGGTCATGGTGCCGCTTTCCATTTCCGGGAAGGGTTCAGCCGTTGAAAAAGGCGCGCATGTTTCCCCGTGGCCGTTGCTGGCCACGCGCAAGGGCTTGCTGTTCACAACCGTTTTCGCCCTCCAGTCGCTGCTGGTCTACACCGTGGTCAGCTGGCTGCCGCACATTCTCATTTCGCGTGGGTTGGAGCCAGTTGATGCCGGATTGATGCTGGGCATCGTGCAGGGCGTCAGCATTCCGGCAGTCATGATCATGCTCTGGATGGCGTCGAAGCCGAATCTGCTGCGCAGTGCCTTCCTGCTGACAACCAGTTGCTCTGTCCTTGGCTTTATCGCGTTGCTGCTGTTGCCCGTGGGGCTTTCCTTGATCAGCTCGATCTTCATCGGCCTGGGTTTCGGGGTGTTCCCGCTGGTGATGCTCATGATCAGCCGCAGCGGCGGCAGCGCAGCGGAAACCACTGCACTGTCCACCGTGGCCCAATCTGTCGGCTACCTGCTTGCGGCCCTCGGCCCTTTCGCACTGGGACTCATGCAAGGCGCTTTGGGGTCGTGGACGGCTGGCCTGGTGATCATCATTGGCTTCTCCGTGATGCAGCTGTTGTTCTGCTTCAAGCTCGGCGGCTTGCGTACCGAAACCGATGAGCACCAGCTGATTGAAGTCGACAGCGATGCCGAAGTGGAGCGCTCATGAGCAAGACCCCGTTGCGTCCGCCGTTGTCCGAAGAGGTCGGAGGGAAGTTGCAGGCCGCCGTAGCCCAAGGCCGCTGGAAGGTCGGGGAACGGATACCGGCAGAGCCCGAGCTGATGGCTGAAATGGGTGTCTCCCGGGGGACCGTGCGCGAAGCCATCAAGGCGCTGGCCAGTACTGGCATCTTCGAGGTTCGCCGCGGTGATGGGACCTATGTGCGTGCGACCAGCGAGATCAGCGGCACCGCTCAACGCGTGTTTCGAGACCACTCAGACCAGGACGTGCTCCAGGTGCGCTTCGCCCTCGATACCCAGTCGGCCCGGCTCGCAGCGAAAGCTGCTGATGCGAAAGTCATCGAAAAGCTGCGCGCGCTGCTGAGCCAGCGAAGCGAGGCGTGGAAAGCCCGGGACTATCCGGCCTGGGCGCAAGCCGATTGGAAGTTCCATTTGGAAGTGGCGCGGGCATCCGGAGTTCCGCTGATGAGCGATATCTATGAGAGCTTCGGGGATGTCTTCCACGGAACCAAGATGGTCCAGCGGCTTTCCGATGGATTCGATGGCTGCCTGCACGAGGGCCACGAATCATTGGTGGACGCAATCCAGGCAGGCGACCCTGAAGCCGCCGCCAGAACCGTCATCAAGAACCTCGACTACTGCATGAGCTGGATGCCGTAATTTGCGACCATTGCGGTCCTGCCCAAGCTAGACGGCCTTCATTCGGCTCACGTTTTCCTGCACCACGGCCTTGAAGTCCCCGCCCGCAGCCGCAAAAGTATTGCGCTGCAGCTGGTATTCGGCACCGCGCTCGATCAAGCGGATGATGCCCTGCAATTCTTCGGAGCACCCCAGCTGCTCGGCGATCGGCGCCAGTCGCTTGACCTCTGAGCGCAGGTGGTCGGTCACCAGCATCTCATCGCCCTGCGCATTGAGGATGATGATGGCATCCAGTCCGTAGCGGGCGGCGCGCCACTTGTTCTCCACACGGAACCAGGCCGGCATGACCGGAATCTTGTAGCCGGCTTCGATGGACAGCGACATGTCGTGCACCAGGCACTGGGTCAGCGCGGTGATCGCGGCAATGTCCTCCAGCGAGCTGACGCCATCGCAGATGCGCATTTCCACGGTGCCCAAACGCGGCACCGGTCGCACATCCCAACGGATTTCCGAGACATCGTCAATGACCCCGGTGTGCAGCATGTCTGCCACGTGGGCTTCGTACTCGGACCACGAATCGAAGTGGAAAGGAATCCCTGCCGCCGGCAGCTGCTGGAACATCAGCGAACGCTGCGACGCGTAGCCGGTGTCTTCCCCGCCCCAGTAGGGGCTGGAAGCGCTGAGGGCCTGGAAATGCGGCTGGTAGTTGATCAGCCCGTCGGTGATGGGCAGAGCCTTCTCGCGGTCATCGAGTCCCACATGTACGTGCACGCCGTAGATCACCATCTGCCGTCCCCACCACTGGGTACGGTCAATCAGCTTGGCGTAGCGGTCTTTGTCCGTCACCGGCTGCAAGGTCGGTGCGGCAAACGGATGCGAACCTGCAGAGTACAAGTCCACCCCGTGATTGCCCGCCACCTCGTTGAGCATGCGCACATTGGTGCGCAGTTCCTCGGCCGCATCGGCCACGGTGGTGTGGACGCCGGTGACTACCTCGACGGTATTCATCAGCAGCTCCGGCTTCACCGTGGGATGCTCTTCATCATGGGGGAGGCCGGCCTCGTCCTTAAGCTGGTTGAGAATGTTCTCGGCAACCGAGCACAAGTCCGCACTTTCGCGATTGACCAAGGCAATTTCCCACTCGACACCGATGGTGGATTGGGAAGACTGGGCGAACTCGATTTTCTGCACGGCGCTCCTATTGATGACATCTCGGACGGACTGCTCCGGAGCCGAACCAAACGGATGGAGTACGCACCGATTGCCCGGTGATTCTCCATAATTATTGTATGTATTGCGCCGCTCCCGCCAGGGCAATGTTCCGGTGGGACCTGCGTCACCCCAGATTAGTGCGGGATGACCTCGAATGCTACGCGCTTGTCTCCCAGACGGGCCAGGATCAGCGTGGCCTTGTTCTTGGCGCTCTTGGGAGTGCCCGCTAGCAGAATGCGCCGCAGTTCTTCCGGAGTGACGTCGACTCCGCGCTTCTTGATATCCAGCGTGCCGATGCCGTTCGATTTCACCCAGCTGCGCAGCTTCTTGACGTTGTAGTCGTGGACTGCCAGGACTTTGTAGCCGCGCGCAAACGGCGTGGAAATCTGCTGCTCATGGGTGAAGTAGGCAATATGCTCATCGAGCAGATGACCGCCAGTCTGCTCCAGCAACGTCGAAATCAGGTGGGAGCGGATCACTGCGCCATCTGGTTCGTAGATGTGCGCTTCCAAGTCGCCTACCGGTGCAGGCTGGTCATTCTCTGCAGTTTCAGCACTGGACAATTCGTGGGCGCCGTCCTTGTCAATCACCAGCGCGGCGCGGGCAATGTCCTTGCGCTTGAGCTTGCCGAACCAGAGGCAGGCCTCGATGACCGATCCATGGTCCGAGATCCAGACCGCCTCGGCATTCTCCGGGATCGCTTCATGAGGAAGGCCAGGGCCCAGCTTCACTCCGACATCCAGCCCCGAGTCCACCAGTTTCTCCACGAAAGACAGCGGAGGGGAGAACGCCTCGGGGTCGAAGAGCCGACGGGTGCTCCCTTTCACGTCGGTGCGCCGCGCAGGATCCAGCCAGACACCATCAATGCCGGTCAGGTCCGTATCCTCGGCACTGCCGTGGATTACTTTGGCGTTGTCAAAGGGCATCAGGTTCAAGGTTGTGGCGGCCGCAGTCGTTTCATCCAGCTCAACGGCGGTGACCTGCAGTCCTGCGCTGGCAAGCGCAATCGAATCGGTGCCGATGCCGCATCCGAGGTCTGCCACATGGGTGGATCCGGCATTCGTGTAGCGGCGTGCATGCAGCCCTGCAATGGTCAGGCGGGTCGCTTGCTCCAATCCGGCCGGGGTCAGGACCAGCGAATCGGCGAATGGGCCGAATTTCACCCGAGCCCTGAATCGCAGCTCGGCCTGGGCCATGACAGCGCGGACCACCTTGGGGTCGTGGCCCTCCTTGCGCAGCTTCTCGTTAAGCGTCCAGGCGGCATCCTTTGAAGCCACCATGGATGGATCGATGGTGGAAAGCAGCTTCCAGCCATCTTCCGAAAGCAGAGCGGCGAATTGTTCAATCAGCGTGGAGTCATTTGAAGCCTGGGCCATGAACCAAGACTATCGTCGATGAGCCTCGGGCATGTGCGGGCATCGTGGTGCGTCCAGCCCGCAAAGAACGTGATCTATGTGACAAAAGCGCGTCATATTCGGAATTCACAGAATCACCGAGAAGGCATTGCCACGACTTGGTACGCGGGCCGGGAGCACCCGGGAAAGAAGCATCTTGAAGCCGGAGGATCTGAAATCCGAAACGCGCTAGAGAAAGGGATGCTTTTCCATGAGCATCAAATTGGTTAGAAAGCGTAATCCTTATTGCCATCTGGTGCATCCGACTAACAAGTAGAGCTCTCGCTGTTCTACAGTTCACCGTCGCCGTGCACGGGTTATCTGGACCGCGGAGCAGTATTGCCGGCAAGCGGGCAAACGCCTTCCGCAAAACGTGAAGTGATCCGCGTCGCATTCCGTCGCGCGACTGGTGTTGTATGGCATCTGTGATGAAACCTATGCAGCGAACGACAACGACGTCGACTATCGACCAAAAGACCGCGGCCGCTACGCCGGGGGATCCGGCGCCTCAGGCGCAGAACCAGCTCAAGCGCGGCATGAGCAGCCGCCACCTGCAGATGATCGCCATTGGCGGTTCCATCGGCACCGGGCTGTTCGTGGCCTCGGGCGGCACGATTGCCCAGGCGGGACCCGGCGGCGCATTGCTGGCCTATGCGGCCGTAGGACTCATGGTCTACCTGCTCATGCAGTCCCTGGGCGAGATGACCGCGAAGATCCCGGTGGCAGGATCCTTCCAGACCTTCGCCACCCGCTTCGTCTCTCCGTCCTTCGGATTCGCCATTGGCTGGAACTACTGGTTCAACTGGGCCATCACCGTCGCGGCGGAACTGGTCGCAGCCGGCATCGTGATGAGCTTCTGGCTGCCCGATGTTCCCGGTTGGGTCTGGGCAGGAGTCTTCCTGGTTGCGCTGACCGCATTGAACGCCCTGTCTGCCAAGGCCTTTGGCGAGGGGGAGTTCTGGCTGGCGCTGATCAAGGTGGCCACCGTCATCGCCTTCCTGGCCGCCGGCGTGCTGATGATCTTCGGCGTCCTCGGATCGCACGCCAATCCGCTGGCGAACTGGCACGAAGGCAAGGATGTATTCCATGGCGGCTGGCTGTCCATCGTCTCGGTATTCATGATTGCCGGTTTCTCCTTCCAGGGCACCGAGCTGGTGGGTGTAGCCGCCGGCGAAGCCAAGGATCCGCGACGCGAAGTGCCCAAGGCCATCCGCCGGGTGTTCTGGCGCATCATGCTCTTCTACATTGGCGCCATCTTCATCATCGGCTGCCTGATTCCCTTCACAGACCCGAGCCTGCTGGCCAGCGGCGAAGCGGACGTGGCATCCTCGCCGTTCACCCTGGTCTTCGAGCGGGCCGGCATCGCCTTTGCCGCGGCTGCCATGAATGCCGTCATCCTCACCGCCATCCTGTCAGCCGGCAATTCCGGGCTCTACGCGTCGACCCGCATGCTCTATGCCATGGCCCATGACGGCAAGGCGCCGAAAATCTTCGGGCGCACCAACTCTCGCGGCGTGCCGATCATGGCGCTGCTGGCCACCGCGGCGGTCGGCCTGTTCGGATTCCTCACCGCGCTGGTGGGCCAGGGTGCGGCCTATACCTGGCTGCTGAACGTCTCGGGCCTGTGCGGGTTCATCGTCTGGGTGGGCATCGCCGTCTCCCATTACCGGTTCCGCCGCGGCTACCTCGCGCAGGGCTACAGCGCAAAGGACCTGCCCTATGTGGCCCCGCTCTTCCCGCTGGGGCCGATAGTCGCGTTCCTGATGCTCATCGCAGTGATCATCGGGCAGAACTACCAAGCGGTGCTCGCAGGCCATGCCCTGGAAGTGCTTTCGGCCTATATCGGCTTGCCGCTGTTCCTCGGGCTGTGGCTGGTGCATCGCATGGTGACCAAGTCCAAGCTGGTCAAGCTCACCGAGATGGACCTGAATGCTCCGGAGGACATCGAGGAGTCCGCGGCTGTGCGCTCTGCGCGAACCGGTATGAAGAACTAGGGCAATGATTAGCACTCACCTTGACCGAGTGCTAAAGCTCGTCCTAAAGTCATGTGTGGGTGTCGCATTGGAAGTTGCATCTGCAGCTTGCAGCGTGGCACACCGCCTGACTGGATACCACCAACTGGCACCGCGACGACGGTTGGTCCAATGCCATAGGGCGCACCCCTACAACCATTGGTTCATACACGAAAAGGAGA
Organism: Glutamicibacter nicotianae; assembly: GCF_006539525.1. GTDB lineage: Bacteria > Actinomycetota > Actinomycetes > Actinomycetales > Micrococcaceae > Glutamicibacter > Glutamicibacter nicotianae. The sequence continues at coordinate 176,471 of NZ_BJNE01000003.1, forward strand.
GACCATGTCTGTCTCCATCAAGCCGCTCGAAGACCGCATTGTCATCAAGCAGGTCGAAGCCGTAACCACCACTGCTTCGGGCCTGGTCATCCCAGACTCCGCTAAGGAAAAGCCGCAGGAAGGCACCGTAGTTGCAGTAGGCCCAGGCCGCATCGACGACAACGGCAACCGCATTCCTCTGGATGTCGCAGAAGGCGACGTAGTCCTGTACTCGAAGTACGGCGGAACCGAGGTCAAGGTCGGCAACGAAGAGTACCTGGTGCTCTCGGCTCGCGACGTACTGGCAGTCGTCGTAAAGTAACGCCAACCTCTCTAAAGTTTCAGGAGAAAATGCATGGCTAAGCAGCTAGCATTCAACGAGGATGCACGACGCGCCCTCGAAGCGGGCATCGATAAGCTCGCAAACACGGTGAAGGTCACCCTCGGCCCACGCGGCCGCAACGTGGTGCTTGCCAAGACCTGGGGCGCCCCGACCATCACCAACGACGGTGTCACCATTGCGCGTGAGATCGATCTGGAAGATTCATACGAGAACCTTGGCGCGCAGCTGGCCAAGGAAGTAGCCACCAAGACCAATGACGTAGCAGGCGACGGCACCACCACCGCCACCGTGCTCGCCCAGGCCCTGGTCAAGGAAGGCCTGAAGAACGTCGCCGCTGGCGCCGCTCCAGGCGATGTCCGCAAGGGCATTGAACTGGCTGTCGAGATCGTCTCTGACGCACTGGCAGCAAACGCCGTGGCCGTCGAGGACAAGGTTGCCAACGTTGCCGCGATCTCCGCGCAGTCGGATGAAATCGGCGAACTGCTGGCCAAGGCCTTCAAGACCGTGGGCACCGATGGCGTAATCACCATCGAAGAGTCCTCTACTACCGCCACCGAGCTGGTCCTGACCGAAGGCATGCAGTTCGACAAGGGCTACCTCTCGCCGCAGTTCATCACCGACCAGGAGCGCCAGGAAGTTGTCCTGGAAGACGCGCTGATCCTGATCAACCCGGGCAAGATCTCCACCGTGGCAGAATTCCTGCCGCTGCTGGAAAAGGTCCTGGAAGCGAAGAAGCCGCTGCTGATCATCGCCGAGGACGTCGAGGGCGAAGCCCTGTCCACCCTGGTGGTCAACAAGCTGCGTGGCCTGCTGAACGTGGTAGCCGTCAAGGCTCCAGGCTTCGGCGACCGCCGCAAGGCCATGATGCAGGATCTGGCCATCCTCACCGGTGCCCAGGTTGTCTCCTCGGAACTGGGCCTGTCCCTGGACCAGGTTGGCACCGAGGTGCTCGGCTCGGCACGCCGCGTGACCATCACCAAGGATTCCACCACCATCGTTGATGGCGCTGGCACGGACGAGGATGTGGCAGAGCGCGTAGCCCAGCTGAAGGCTGAGCTGAACCGCACCGATTCGGAGTGGGACCGCGAGAAGCTCTCCGAGCGTCTGGCCAAGCTGTCCGGCGGCATCGGCGTAATCAAGGTGGGCGCTTCCACCGAGGTCGAGCTGAAGGAACGCAAGCACCGCATCGAGGACGCAGTGTCCTCGACCCGTGCGGCGCTGGAAGAAGGCATCGTTGCCGGTGGCGGTACCGCCCTGGTCGATGCCCTGGCTTCGCTGGATACCGATGCCCGCATCGCCGCCACCGAAGGCGACGTAGCAGCAGGCGTAGCGATTGTTCGCCGCGCCCTGGTGCAGCCGCTGTTCTGGATCGCTACCAACGCAGGCTTCGACGGTTCGGTAGTTGCCTCCAAGGTCGCAGAGTCCGGCGCCAACGAAGGCTTCAACGCCAAGACCGGTGTATACGAGAACCTGCTGCACGCAGGCGTCATCGACCCGGTCAAGGTCACCCGTTCGGCACTGCGCAACGCAGCGTCGATCGCGGCCTTGGTGCTGACAACCGAGACCCTGGTGGCAGAGAAGGCCGAAGAAGCAGACGAAGAAGCGCACAGCCACTAAGGCCAAGCGTGAAGCATGGGCATTGTGCCCGTGCGCGAAAGCCGCCGCCGGGACCAGCCTCAAGCTGGTTCCGGTGGCGGCTTTCTCCATGCTGCCTTCAGATAGCGAGACAGGTTGGAAAGCATGGAACCGGAAAAGCACGCTGGGTCCAAGCTGTGGCCAGGTAGTACCCTTGGCCAAGCTTCGAGCGGAGCGCCATGCATCTGGCAGAGTACATGCATCTTCCTGTCCTGAGCCGTAGCAACTGCCTTTTCGGCATCCCAATTGCGCCGCGTCGGGCCCAAGGCAAATTGCGCCATTGCATGTTGGCATAGCCCGAGATGCGTGGTTTTGAGCATGAACCGCCGGAATTCCGGTGACATTTTTCCAAGGAGCCGCAACTAAACCATCACAAGTCAGCACTATGGGAGCTTTCTGCACTCGAGGCAGAACAGTTGTGGAAAACGCTAGATGGGGAAGAACGCGTGGTGCGGATTGATAAGATGGTTGGTTGTCTGACGTGATTCGAGAAGAAAGCGCCGAGGACCATTTCCTGTTCCCGACGAAAGCGCAGCCAGTGACCCATACCTTGGATCAACCTCGGAAAACCACGGAACGTGCCGGTTTCCGAGTTGATTTGCAGGGACTTCGCGCCCTCGCAGTCCTGCTGGTGATGTGCTATCACATCTGGTTCTCCCGGGTCTCCGGCGGTGTGGACATCTTCTTGATGCTCTCCGCTTTCTTCCTGACTTCCTCCACTGCCCGGCGCATTGCCCGCGGGCAGCGCCCGCCCCTGCTGGACGGCTGGCTGCATCGATTTTCCCGCCTGATCCCGCAAGCCGCGGTGGTCATCATAGGCGTGGTCATCGCTGCGTGGATCATCCTGCCAAGCACCCGTTGGCTGGAACTGATTGACCAGTCCAATGCCTCCCTGTTCTATTGGCAGAACTGGTACCTCTCGAACCACCAGGTGGACTACTACGCCTTCAACACCGCTGCCGCCTCGCCGCTTCAGCATTTCTGGTCCTTGTCGGTCCAGGGCCAGATCTTCATCATCTGGCCGCTGGTGCTCGCCGGCAGCGCACTGGTCTGGAAGAAGTTCTTCTCCCGCCGCAGCTTCGCGCTGGTAGCCGGCAACGCCTTCGGTGCCATCTTCGTAGGCTCGCTGGCATATTCCATCCACATCACCGCCACCAACCAGCAGGTCGCGTATTTCCACACTGGCGCGCGACTGTGGGAATTCGCGCTCGGCTCGCTGCTGGCTTTGGCCCTGCCATGGCTGTCCACCCTGCCGGAGAAGATCCGCCGCATTGGCGGCTGGGCAGGACTGGTCACCGTGATCGGCAGCGGTGCCGTGCTCGATGTGCAGGGACAGTTCCCGGGCTTCATGGCGCTGGTTCCCACCGTCGCCGCCGCGCTGGTGATTGCCGCCCCGGCTCCGCGCAGCTGGGCCAACCCATCCGGCCTGCTTTCCCTGCCCCCGCTGGTCAAGCTGGGCGACCTGTCCTACGGCATGTACCTGTGGCACTGGCCCATGCTGGTCTTCTACCTTGAGGTCTCCGGCAATGAGAAGGCCTCCTTCCTGGCTGGTGCCATCCTCATCGCGGCATCCATCGGCGCCTCGTGGTGCACCACCAAGTTCATTGAGAAGCCGGCCATCGCCTGGCAGGCCAGCCCAAGCTTCTCGCGCTTGATACCGCAGGCCGGCTTCAAGCTGATCGCCCAGTTCGCGGTTGTTGCATTGGGAATTGGCGTAGCCAGCCTCCCTGTACTGGCATGGGAGAACAATGTCGAGCACCGCCGTGCCCTGGCTGCGGCGCAGACCGATACTGACAACCCCGGTGCCAACGCGACCGAGGACTGGGATCCATCGCCTGCTGCCTTGACCTTGCCGCTGGCCACCGAGCTGGATAGCGAGTGGCAGACCCCGGGCATCGCCTGCGAAGGGCCCAACGCCCCCGAGGATAAGCGGATCCACTTCTGCGAGCAGGGCGGCGACTTTGACGGGGGAGCACCGGACCTGGTGCTGCTCGGCGATTCCCACATGCAGCACTGGTCTGCGGCGGCATCGGCAATGATCGAGGAAGCCGGCGGAAGCTGGATCCTGGTCTACGAGCCAGGATGCCGCTACGGTTCCGATGCGGATCGCGTGGATGAAACCTGCTCCGACTTCCAGGATGCCGCGCAGGACTATGTCGCGGATTTGGCGCCGCAAATGGTGCTGACCACCGCCAGCAAAACCGTTGCTGCCCCGGATGCCATGCTGCGCAGCCCGGGAGAGCAGGAAACCTTGGTGGACAACTACGCCGAGATGATCCAGCCGCTGCTGGATGCGGGAAGCCGCGTCATCGCGATGCGCGATACCCCGCGCTACACCTACTCCATTCCCGAATGCGTGGATTCCAACAAGGGCGAATTGGACAACTGCGATGGCTCGGCCGGCTACGCCTTGAATAGCGTGAACCCTGTAGAGCAGTTCCTGGATTCGAAGGATTACGGGAACCAGGTTGTTTCCCTCGACATGACGGGGTTGCTCTGCCCCGACGGGGTCTGCAAAGCTGTCATTGGAAATGTCCTGACGTATCTGGACGATTCGCACCTGTCCAAGACCTTCGTGCTCAGCGCCAAGCGCCAGTTCACCACCTCCTTCAAGGAAGCAACAAACTGGGAATAAGTCACCATGGATACGGTGCGAAGCATGAGCTTGAACACAGTGCACCACGAAGGAATAACTGGAACGCCAAAAGAGCTCTACCATTTAACCAACCTCCGCTGTCGCCCCGAAAGGTTTCCACGTGACTGAGTTCAACCCCTTTGCTTTTGAAGGACTCACCTACGACGACGTTCTGCTGTTGCCTGGCCCGACGGATGTGATTCCTTCGGAGGCGGACACCACCACTCGCTTCACCAAGCGCATCAACATCCAGGTGCCAATCAGCTCCGCCGCCATGGACACCGTGACCGAGGCTCCAATGGCCATTGCGCTGGCACGCCAGGGCGGCATCGGCGTGATCCACCGCAACCTGTCCATCGAGGACCAGGCTAAGCAGGTTGACCAGGTCAAGCGCAGCGAATCGGGCATGATCACCGACCCGGTCACCGTCCACCCGGGTGCCACCTTGGCCGACTGGGATGAGCTGTGCGCCCAGTACCGCGTTTCCGGCCTGCCGGTAGTCGACGAGAACCGCAAGCTGATGGGCATCATCACCAACCGCGACACCCGTTTTGTTCCGCGCGAGCAGTACATGACCACCAAGGTCTACGAAGTCATGACCGGCATGCCGCTGATCACCGCCAAGGAAGGCGTATCGCGCGAGACCGTTATCGAGCTGCTGTCCAAGAACCGCATCGAGAAGCTGCCGCTGATCGATGACGAGGGCAAGCTGACCGGCCTGATCACCGTCAAGGACTTCGACAAGGCAGAGCAGTACCCGTTGGCCACCAAGGACGAGGACGGCCGCCTGCGCGTAGCCGCAGCCGTGGGCTTCTTCGGCGAAGGCTACGAGCGCGCCATGACCCTGATCGACGCCGGCGTTGACGCATTGGTTGTCGACACCGCCAATGGTCACTCGCAGGGCGTGCTCGACATGATCGCCCGTCTGAAGAAGGACCCAGCCGCTGCGCACGTGGATGTCATCGGCGGCCAGGCAGCAACCTACGACGGTGCCAAGGCGCTGATCGATGCTGGTGCCGACGCGATCAAGGTCGGCGTTGGCCCAGGCTCCATCTGCACCACCCGCATTGTTGCCGGCGTGGGCGTCCCGCAGGTAACCGCGATCTACGAAGCAGCCAAGGCCGCGATTCCAGCTGGCGTGCCAGTGATCGCCGACGGCGGTCTGCAGCATTCGGGCGACATCGGCAAGGCACTGGTTGCCGGCGCCGACTCGGTCATGCTCGGCTCCCTGCTGGCAGGCACCGCAGAATCCCCCGGCGATCTGGTCTTCATGGGCGGCAAGCAGTTCAAGGCCTACCGCGGCATGGGTTCGCTGGGCGCCATGGAAACCCGCGGCAAGAACACCTCGTACTCCAAGGACCGCTACTTCCAGGCGGATGCCCCATCGAACGAGAAGCTGATTCCTGAAGGCATCGAAGGCCAGGTGCCTTACCGCGGCCCGCTGTCCGCAGTCACCCACCAGCTGGTTGGCGGCCTGCGCCAGACCATGTTCTACGTTGGCGGACGCACCGTTCCGGAGCTGAAGGCACGCGGCAAGTTCGTCCGCATCACCGCTGCAGGTCTGAAGGAATCCCACCCGCACGACATCATGATGACCGTTGAGGCTCCGAACTACCGTTCGCGCTAAACGCATCTGATAGGGAAACCCCACCAAGCAAAGAGTTCTGCTTGGTGGGGTTTTCGTTGCAGCTTTCGCCGGAGTTCTCACGACCACATGCCAATGTGCCAGTGGCAGCTAGGAGGTCGGTTGCCCAATGCCAGGAGCAATACGGTTCGCAGCGGGGCACGAGCCGAGGTGCCCACGGGCGCAACGCCGCAGGCAATGCGTTCAGAAACGAATCAGGCTAGGGATGTTCGTGTTTCCTAGAGGTCTGGTGGCCGATGGGGTTCGTCTTCAGCTTTCGAATGGAGGCCAATCTTCACGAGTTGCCACGTATTTGAATTCTCCATCTTGTGTAACCACTGTGACAGAGCGAAGGTTCTTGTCCTGTTCTCCGACGCGGAGCATCGTGTTGCTGCCTACGTAGGCCAAATCGGACCGGGCGTCGACTTCCCACTCATAGGGTTCAAGGGTAATCAGCAATTCACCGTATTCGGGCGCTTCAAAGGGAAGCATATGCCCATGTGGATCCGTTGGGTACCACTTCAAGAAATCCTCCGGCTCATCGATGTCCATGACAACGTCCTCCCAGCCCTCATTGATTTCGTCCATCCATTGCTGCATCTTTTCATCGGCCCAGTCCTGCAGCTCTTTGTCCGAATAGTCCTCGGATGCTTTCGAAGCCGTCGGTTCTGCAAGTGCTGGCAGTTCGGATGTTTCCTGTTGCCCAGGAGCAGGCTCGACTGCAGTTGTAGAGGCCCGGACCTGCTCAAATCCGGCAGAAGTGCAAGATGCCAAAGCCAGAGCTGCGATGGCAAGCAGAGGCAAACAGGTCAGCGATTTGCGCACGGTTATCTTTCTGAAGAGGAGGGGAGTGATGCTAGACGTCAGGCTAAGGGAACACAGGGACAAAGACGCCTCATCGCGATCTAGTGGACTCATGCGTGGGACTGACTTGTCCAGAAGCACAGTGCACAAGGCATCCAGTACCAGCGACCCCACGTAGAATGAAAGCTCGGCAATACCTCTCGGTGCGCGGGAACCACCCGCAAGTGAGCGAACGTCAACGAAGGACATCAATTTGGGCCAGCCAGCCAATCTGAAGAAGCAAACTCGCCAGCGAATGGAGCGCACGGGGGAGAGCTACACGACCGCGCGCAAGAACATCCTGGCCGGCAAGCCTGAAAGCCCGCGGGCAGCCCGCGCCGCGGCCGCACGCGACTACGCGAAGGAAGCACGCGAGAAAGCCAAGGCGCAAGCCAAGAAGGACAAGGAAGCTCCGGCAGCTTCGCCGGCTGACGAGTTGCCTGAATACCCGGCCCCAGAAGATGTCATCCAATACGATGCCGCGCTGTGGCACCGCGTGCTGGTTCAAGCTGGCGTCACCAACAAGCACACCGGCCAACCGCTGAGCCAGGCGCTGCTCGCCGGTCTTGCTGGCGGCATTGGCTTCATGGCCTTCACCCACGAAGGCGGCGAAGAAACCGCAGTAACCCTGGTGACTCGGCACAACCCGGAGCCGTACACCCAGAACCTGCTGGCCCGCTGCGGTGCCACGGTCACCGAACGCACCACCGGCTCAGCTGAACGCGCCGCCGAATACATGGACGCCGCCCTGGACGCAGGCCGCGCCGTCGTGGTTCGCGTGGCAATCAGCGCGCTGCCATGGATCGACGGCACTACGGTGGATGAAGCCGAGACCCTGGACCTCGCCGTGGTTGGCGAGCACAAGAAAGACCTGCTGGTTGATGACGGATCCGGTGCCCTGAACCTGATCAGCCCCAAGGAGCTGGCCATCGCCCGTGCGATGCGCAAGAAGGAAAAGCACTGGCAGGCGTGGATCCCGTCCACGCGCTCGCCGAAGACCGAAACCCTGGCCGCCAACGCTGTGGAGGCTATCGAGGAAACCACCGCTCGGTTGCTGGGCACCAGCGAGCTGTCCGGGGTCCCGGTGCACTTCGCCAAGAATTTCGGCATTACCGGAATGCGCACTTTGGCCACGCGACTGCGCGATTCCGAGTCCAAGACCGGCTGGTCCCAGATCTTCGCAAGCCAGCAAGCGCTAGCCAATGGCCTGGACCAGCTGGCCGGGTTTTTCTCTGATACGCGCTTCAGCGGTGAAGGCGCATTGCGCGGGCTATACTCCGACTTCCTTGCCGAAGCAGCCGTACTTCCGGGTCTCTCGGCGTTGGCAGCGCACGTGGATGCGTATCAGCAGTTGTCTGCGCAATGGGACGAATTCGCTGACCTGATCGATCCAGAGATCGAATTCTCACAGCGCGCAGAGCACTTCGCATTACTGGCAGACGCGATAGAGCGGATCGCCGAAGCCGAGGAGCAGGCCGCGACCGCCTTGGCCGCAACAGCAAAGCAGTTGGCCGCCAAGACGGCGAAGTAAATCTGGCTCGACATTCGCTCCGGCATCGGGTGATATTGCTCACGGAATGCCGGGGCATTGTTGTCCCGGTGCGCATCCAGCCGCCGGATGACTCGAAGCTGTCGACGCCGCATCATCTATGGCCAGCGCACTGCCAAAAGCGGGATTATCCCGGAATCTTGGTAACCTAGTTAGGTGAGTAACGAGATTGAGATCGGCCGCGGCAAGCGGGCAACTAAGGCATATTCCCTGGACGACGTAGCGATCGTACCGAATCGCCGTACCCGTGATCCGAAGGACGTATCGGTGTCCTGGCAGATCGACGCCTTCCAGTTCGACACCCCTATCCTGGGCGCACCAATGGATTCGGTGACCTCCCCGGCGACCGCCATTGCACTGGGCAAGCTCGGCGGACTGGGCGTGCTGAACCTCGAGGGCCTGTGGACCCGCTACGAGAATCCGGAAGCAGTGCTGGCTGAAATCGCCGGCCTGGAGTCCGAGGCGGCGACCCGCAACGACCCCAAGATCACCGCCAAGCTGCAGGAACTGTATGCGGCTCCAATCCAGCCAGAGCTGATCACCTCGCGTATCTCCGAGATCCGCGACTCGGGTGTTGTCGTTGCCGGCTCGCTGACTCCGCAGCGCACGCAGGAGCACTACAAAACCGTGGTCGCCGCTGGCGTTGACATCTTTGTCATCCGCGGCACGACCGTCTCGGCCGAGCACGTCTCTAAGACCACCGAACCGCTGAACCTGAAGCAGTTCATCTATGAACTCGACGTCCCAGTGATCGTCGGCGGCGCAGCTGGCTACACCCCGGCCATGCACCTGATGCGCACCGGCGCAGCAGGCGTGCTGGTCGGCTTCGGTGGCGGCGCATCCTCGACCACCCGCCGCACCCTGGGCATCCATGCCCCGATGGCTACAGCAATTGCCGACGTGGCAGCTGCCCGCCGCGACTACATCGAAGAGTCCGGCGGACGCTACGTCCATGTCATCGCCGACGGCGGCATGGGCAACTCCGGCGACATCGTCAAGGCCATCGCCATGGGCGCCGACGCAGTGATGCTTGGTACCGCGCTGGCCCGCGCCGATGAAGCGCCAGGCGCTGGCTACCACTGGGGCATGGAAGCTGTTCACGAGGCCAGCCCACGCGGCGACCGCGCCAAGGTCGGTACCGTCGGCTCGCTGGAGAAGGTACTGCACGGCCCATCGCATGAGACCAACGGCACCTCGAATCTGGTTGGCGCGCTGCGCCGCTCGATGGCCACCACCGGCTACTCGACGCTGAAGGAGTTCCAGCGCGTCGATGTCGTGCTTTCCCCTTACGAATCGGATCGCTTCTAGCGGATCTCGATCTGGCCCCGTTCTTCTGCTGAAGGGCGGGGCCAGTGCCATGTGCACGCTGGGTCTCAACGAATGGATAAGCAAGTTGGTTCCACCAGCGGAAAATAAGGCAACAGGGCTAATCTCACGCCCTTGCATTTCGAGTTCTACGCCAAATAGAAGTACCGTTAGAGTGTGCTTAAAACCGCTCTGAAGCCCAAATGGATCGCCGCCCTGCTTGCCGCGCTAGCGATCGCCACCGGATTCGTCCTGCTCTCCGGATGGCAGTTTGGCGCCTCCGAAACCGAGCCGCCGGTCAAGATCGACAAGACCGAGAAGCCGGTTGCGCTGATCGAGCATCAGGAAGTCGGCAAGGAACTGCTGGGCATCAAGGCAGACCAGATCATCACCATGGAGGGCGAATTCGTCCCCGGCACCGATCAGCTGATTTCGCCGCGGCTCAATGGGGAACAGCGCGGTGTCTGGGTGGTCACCGAGTTCAAGGTCGAGGGCGCGGACAAGGACGCCGGCATCGCCGTGGTACGCGGCTGGCAGCCTGAAGCAACCAAGCCTGCACCGGCACCGGAGGGCGATCTGGAAATCACCGGCCGCCTGCTGCCAAGCGAAGGCCCGGAATTCCGCGTGGACCTGCGCAGCCCGACGCTGCCTACGGTCGCCTCGGCGCAGCTGGCGAATATCTGGGATTCGATCCTCTATGAAGGATTCGTCTCGGCCCACGAAATCACCACGGCCAAGGGCGAGGCCGCAACGCAGGCGGGCCTGGAGCTCGTCCATGTCGGCCCGCAGCCCCAAGAAGGCCAGATCAACTGGCTGAACGTCTTCTACGGCCTGGAATGGGTTCTCTTCGCAGGCTTCGCCATCTTCCTCTGGTACCGCATGGTGCGCGATGACTACCAGCGAGACCTTGACGAGATTGCTGAGCGCGCCGCCGAAGCACATCACAAGGGCGGCAATGCCACCCAGGCTGGCAACAGCAACGAATAGCATTTCACGCACACCGCACTTCTTACCGAAATCGGAAGGAACCACCAACGATGTCCAGCACCACCCCGGCACCGAAGCCCCGGAAATTCGGCGGCACACCTAAGCAGATCCGTGCAGCCGCGAACTTCTACAAGGTCTTCGCCTACGTCACCGGCGTGATGCTGCTGCTGCTCGTGCTGGAAATGATCTTCAAGTACTTCTGGTCCTTGGAACTGTTCGTGGGCGGCACCCTGGTGGATGGCACGTCCAACGCCATCGGAATGTACAACCGCGCAGAGGTGGCCGGGGGACTGAACCTCTCGCTGGGCATCCTGATTGCGCACGGCTGGCTCTACGTGGTGTACCTGTTTGCAGACTTCCGCCTGTGGTCGCTGATGCGCTGGCCGTTCATGCGCTTCATTACGATTGCGCTGGGCGGCGTGGTTCCATTCCTGTCCTTCTGGACCGAAGCCAAGGTGCACGCTGAAGTTGATCGCGAGCTGGCGGCCCATCCGAAGGCGGCCAAGCGCTACTGACACTGCAGCGCAGTGCATTGCAAGGGCGGATCGGTTCATCCCAGGTGAACCGATCCGCCCTTGCTTTTGCCAAAAATGCACTTGGTGACGCTGATGACATCACCTTGGCTGTTTCGCGCGCAGTGAACCGCGTAGACTGTAACGGTGACTACTGCTCCCCTCAATCCAGAACATAAGCCGGTTCTGGTCGTCGACTACGGGGCCCAATACGCGCAGCTCATTGCTCGCCGCGTACGCGAGGCCCGTGTGTACTCGGAGATCGTTCCGCACACCCTGTCCACCGAAGCCATCCTGGCCAAGAACCCTGCTGCGATCATCCTTTCCGGTGGTCCTTCCAGCGTCTATGCCGATGGCGCCCCTTCCGTAGGGGCCGACCTGTTCGAGGCCGGCGTCCCGGTCCTGGGCATCTGCTACGGCTTCCAGGCCATGGCCAACGCCCTGGGCGGCACCGTGGCCGAGACCGGCCTGCGCGAGTACGGCCGCACCGCAACCACCTTCGAGGGCGAAGCCCGCTCCATCCTGGCAGGCGCCGCACAGGCGCCTACCGTCTGGATGAGCCACGGCGACGCCGTCTCCCAGGCGCCGGAAGGCTTCGAGGTCCTGGCCACCACCGCCGGTGCTCCAGTGGCGGCGTTCGCCAACGAAGCCAAGCGCCTGTACGGCGTGCAGTGGCACCCGGAGGTGAAGCACTGCGAGTACGGCCAGGACGTCCTGGAGAACTTCCTGTACAACGGTGCTGGCCTGAAGGGCGACTGGACCGCGGACAACATCGCTGACGAGCAGATCGAGCGCATCCGCGCTCAGGTCGGCACCGGCAAGGCCATCTGCGGCCTGTCCGGCGGCGTGGACTCCGCTGTGGCAGCTGCCCTGGTGCAGCGCGCCATCGGCGACCAGCTCACCTGCGTGTTCGTGAACCACGGCCTGCTGCGCGAAGGCGAAGCCGAGCAGGTTGAGAAGGACTTCGTCGCTTCCACCGGCGCCAAGCTGTACATTGCCGACGAGCGCGAGCGCTTCCTGACCGCTCTGGACGGTGTCACCGACCCGGAGACCAAGCGCAAAATCATCGGCCGCGAATTCATTCGCGCGTTCGAAGCAGCCGAAGCTGCGATCATCGCCGAGGCCGCTTCCGAGGGCGAGCCGGTGAAGTTCCTGGTCCAGGGCACCCTGTACCCGGACATCGTCGAGTCCGGCGGCGGCGAAGGCACCTCCAACATCAAGAGCCACCACAACGTGGGCGGCCTGCCAGAGGATCTGCAGTTCGAACTCGTCGAGCCGCTGCGCACCCTGTTCAAGGACGAAGTGCGCGCCGTGGGCCGCGAGCTGGGCTTGCCTGAGGAAATCGTTGGCCGCCAGCCGTTCCCCGGCCCGGGCCTGGGCATCCGCATCATCGGTGCGGTCAACGAGGAGCGCCTGACCATCCTGCGCAAGGCCGACGCGATTGCCCGCGCCGAGCTGACCGCCGCAGGCTTGGACGACGAGGTCTGGCAGATGCCGGTAGTGCTGCTCGCCGACGTGCGCTCGGTTGGCGTTCAGGGCGATCACCGCACCTACGGCCACCCGATCGTGCTGCGTCCGGTATCCTCCGAAGATGCCATGACCGCCGACTGGTCGCACCTGCCATACGATCTGCTCTCGAAGATCTCCAATCGCATCACCAATGAGGTCGATGGGGTGAACCGCGTGGTGCTGGACGTCACCTCCAAGCCACCAGGAACCATCGAGTGGGAGTAATCCCGTAGCCTGGAATTCCCCTGCCTGCTGCCGCGCTTGCGGCAACAGGCAGGGGATTTTTTTGTGTTCTGACGCGCGGAACCCTCTTGAGTGTCAAGACAGCGTCGCGAAGCAGACATCGTAATTGTAGGGGGCCGCAAGCGCAACATGGCCAATGGGCGCAGATCGTGCACGAGAGCGCTGGCCACGCGCCACGGCTTCATGAAATCGCGCATCCAATATTCGCAGTTTGCTGAGCGAGGCCCATAAGCGAACACCGCGAGCATGAGCTTGCGCATCCCGCGGATAAAACGTGTTTCGCGCACCGGTTCTGCACTGTCGGTGCACTACGTTAGAAAGAGGCGTATCTGCACCTGTGGTGCGCCCGAATGTGGTCGGTTCAGTGAAGGGAATGACTGTCGTGACTAGTGGACAGAATGCTGCCGCCGAGCGTGTAGCTGCCTGGGTTAAATCGCTGGGGCAGAGTGCCGGGGCGGATACGACCCTGCGGTTTGCTCCGTCGACCTCCAATAGCATCGACATAACCCATGCCAATCCATCGGGCTTGGCCCAGTTCCTTGCCGGGCGGAGAACCCGCCTGTCCACCCTGCTGCATGATGCGGACCAGTACGCCACCGCGCGCCGCACCGCCCGTGCGCTGTCGGCCAAGATCAGTGAACTGTGGGAAGAACGCGGCATCGATGTCGGCTACCTGGCCGCCGGTGTCGCCAACTGGCGTGCCGTCCATGATGGCAAGAGCGAGCCGGTTTCCGCTCCCATCATGCTCGGACGCATCACCCTGGCCAAGCACGTGGATGCCGACGACTACGACCTGCAGCTCGTTGGACGCGCTACCGTATCCCCGGCGTTCGTGCGACAGTTCGAGGCCGACCACAACGCCAAGGTCGACGTCGACGCCGTTGATGCTGCCGCCTATTCCATCGCCCGCTTTGATCCGGTCCGGGGCATGGATGCCCTGCGCCACCAGATGGCCGAGGTCCCCGGCGTAGTCGTGGGCCACCGCCTGCTGCTCTCCACCTTCTCCGAACTGATGGACCCGGCAGACCCGGCGAAGCTCAACGGCTCCCACCCGGTTATCGAGGCACTGATCCGCTATGACACCGTGGTAAAGCAGGCAGGGAACAGCCAAAGCAGCAAGACTTCGGAGGCGCTGGCCAACCTGGTGGCTTCAAAGCCGGGCGCCGCGAAGCCCGAGGATTCGAAAGCCGAAGGATCGAAGCCCGAGGACGCCACCGAGGATCCTGCTGCAAAGAAGCAGGACGGGCAGCCAGCCGCGCAGGCTGCCGAGGCCAAGGGCAATGAAGGCTCCGGTTCGAGGCTGAGCCGCGTGAAGAACATCCTTAAGGAAAGCGCTCGCTCGCGGAAGCAGGGCGCAGTCTCCGAGGAATCGTCGGCCCGCAAGGTCCACACCGGAACCACGACCATTGCCAAGTCTTCTGACGACCGCGATCCGGAAGACGAGCTGTTCCTGCTGGACGCCGATGAATCCCAGTCCAAGATGCTCGACTACATCGCCGCCGGCGAATCGGTGGCCATCAATGCCGCCGCCGGCACCGGTGCCACCCAGACCGCATTGAATGCAGCCGCGCTGCTGGCTGCCCAGGGCAAGCGCGTGCTGGTCGTTGCCGAGCAGCGCTCCGCCGCCGAGGAATTCGTGTCTCGCTTCAACGAGCAGCTGGATGCCGGCAGCATGCTGCTGGAACCGAATGAGGATCCCGAAGCGCTGCGCGCCATGCTCACCAAGGCGATCCTGCGCAATGAACGCGCCGCCGAGCCGCAGCTGGGCTCCATGTTCAAGCGCCTGCGCGAATCCCGCCATGCGTTGCACGAGCATGTGAAGTCGCTGCACTCGGTCCGCAGCCGCTGGGGCTGCTCGCCGTACCAGGCGATGCAGGAGCTGGCACGCCTCTCCGCACTGGAACCAGCGCCATCCACCACCGTGCGCCTGAAACGTTCGGTGCTCGATTCCATGGGCCAACGCGGACATGTTGCCGCGCAGCTCAAGCGCGCCGCCCAGCTCGGCGCCTTCTCCAAGGTGCACACCACCAGCCCTTGGCACGGTGCTCCGCTGCGCAACACCGAAGCCACCGAGAAGGCCCTGAACCTGGCCAGCGGCCTGGGTCGCGACCTGCCAATCCTGCATGACCACATGCTGCAGATTGCCGAGCGTTCGCAGATCCGGCTGGAAGAAAGCTACGACAAGTGGGGAGACCAGCTGCAGCTGCTGGTCGCCGTCCGCGGCTCGCTGGACAAATTCGAAGCCGATATCTTCGAGGGCGATATCGACGATTTGATCGCCGCCACCGCAACCAGCGCATGGCGCCGTGAACACGGCGTCGAGATGGGTTCGATTGTCCGTTCCCGGCTGCGCAAGATCGCCAAGGAATACGTCCGTCCAGGCATGCACGTCGCCGACCTGCAGTCCGCACTGCAAGCCGTATCGGTCCAGCGCGATGCGTGGCGAGCCATCGCCACAAGCCAGCGCAACCCCCAGGTCCCGGGCGGACTGCTGGATGTCGAGGCCGGCTACCATGACGCCGGTGCCCGCATCGACAAGCTGGCCGAAATGCTGCCATCCTCCCTGGGCTCGCGCCTGCGCGAAATGCCGATCAAGGAACTGCTCTCGGTGATCGCCTCGCTGGTTGAACGCCGCGAGGACCTGGGAGAGCTGCCCGAACGCACGCTGACCTCCGAGCAGCTGGCCGAAGCCGGTCTCGGCGATTTGCTCGATGACTTCGCCGAACGCGAGATCGACGCCGACCAGGTAGACAGTGAATTGGAACTTGCCTGGTGGCAGTCCGTGCTGGACGCCATGATCTCAGGCGATGACTTCCTTGCCATGAACGACGGATCCAAGCTGGAGAAGATCGAAGCGGACTACCGGCTGGCTGACGGTGCGCATATCGCCGCCGGACCGCAGCGCATCCGCTGGGCGCTGGCCCGGAACTGGAAGGCCGCGCTGGCTGACCACCGTGCCGGATCGCGGGCGCTGCGCGAGATGCTCAAGGGCGGAACCCCGAGCATTGCAGGGTTGCTGGATCTTGGCGCGCCGCTGGCCAATTCGCTGACTCCTGTCATCGTTTCGGCTCCGCTGCTGCTGGGCAGCGCTCTGCCGGAGGACACGAAGTTCGATGCCGTCATCCTGCTTGAAGCCAACTACCTGACCCTGCGGGAAGTCCTGGATGCGATCCGCCGCTCCGAGCAGGTCATTGCCATCGGCGATGAAATGCTCGGTGGCCCGAAGCGCTTCGAAGTCTCCGTGGACCCCACCGCCCGTGTTCGCGAGCAGGGCGTGGACCGTTCCGCGCTGGAAGCGCTGAACAAGGTGCTGGTCACCGGTTCGCTGTCCACCGTGTACCGCGGAATCGACGAAGGCCTGGTGGAACAGCTGTCCACCACCTACTACGACGCTGCGCTCTCGCGCCTGCCAATGGCGGTGAACCTCACCGGCAACTCGTCGCTGCTGCGCGGCGAATATGTCCCGGATGCCACCGGATCGCTGTCCAGCAGCGAAGACGGCGTGCAGACCACCGCCGCTGAAGTGGCGCGGGTAGTGGATTTGGTCTTCGAGCATTTCAAGAACCACGGCGGAGAATCGCTGGCGGTCATTGCCTCGAACCGCAGCCATGCCTCGGCCATCGCCGAAGCGATCCGTGTCCAGCTGCCAAACCACAAGTACGCGATGGAGCACCTGCGCTCCAAGCGCGAACCGTTCGTGGTGACCACCATGGACCGGCTGATCGGCCTGCGCCGGGATTCGGTGATCTTCGCCTGGGGCTACGGACGTACCCCGCACGGCAAGACGCTGCACGAATTCGGCGCCTTGTCCCGCGAGGGCGGCGAGCAGCTGTTCGTCGCCGCGATGACCCGATCGCGCACCCGCATGACCCTGGTTTCCAGTCTGCTGCCGGAAGACGTCGACCTGAACCGCGTCTACCGCGGAGCCCGCCAGTTCTTCGAGCTGTTCGGACGCGTGCAGGCCGGGGATTCCGGAGTCAGCTCGATGCGAAACCCGCGCTTCGACCCATTGGTCTCGGATCTTGCCCGCCGCTTGCGCGAAAGCGGTGCGATCGTTTCCGAGGACTACCGTGGCGTGCTGGATTTGTCGGCACATGCCTACGACTCGGCGCACACCGGCATCCGCCCGCTGGCCGTGGTCTACGACGGCACCGAGCACTATGCGGGCCTGACCGTGCGTGAGCGCAGCCGCCTGCGCCCGGAATTCTTCGAGAAGCACGGCTGGCGTTATGTTCCGCTGTGGACCATCGATGTCTTCACCGACCCGGGTGCTGTCGCCGATCGCCTGGCCCATGCCCTGGGCCTGAAAAAGACGACGGCTGCTGAACAGCCATCGGCCCGCAGCGGCATGGCCGCCGCTCGACCAGTCTCGGCCCGTGAAGTCACCACCGAGCCGGAGGCGCCGAAGGAAAAATCGAAACTGCTGAAGTCCACCAAGACGCGCCAGGAACCCAAGGCAGAGAGCAAGCAGGAAGCAGCGGTTGCTGACAGCGCGGCCAAGGCCGGAACCGAGTCGCCTGCCAAGGACAATGCAGGCAAGCCGGTGACCCCAGCACCTGTGCCAGCCACCAGCAAGATCGATGAATCGGAACCGAAGAAGCCATGACTTCTGAGCAAGAACCAACGCGCGGCCGCCGCAAGCGGCCGCGCGTTGTGGCACCGCCGCAGCATTTGGCTGCACGTGTCGAACTGACCGGCAGCTACACACCGGTGCCACATTCAGAATCCGTCAACCGTGCGCTGGCGGGCCCGCAGAGTGCCGGTGCGCCCGAGAACACGATGGCGGCAGCAGCCAAGAAGCGCACCACCGATCCGCTGGCTGATTTGCTCGCCAAGGACCAGGACCCGCGAAATT
The DNA here is from genome assembly GCF_006539525.1 of Glutamicibacter nicotianae. Taxonomy (GTDB): domain Bacteria; phylum Actinomycetota; class Actinomycetes; order Actinomycetales; family Micrococcaceae; genus Glutamicibacter; species Glutamicibacter nicotianae. Next base: position 194,490 of record NZ_BJNE01000003.1, read on the forward strand.
GGGGCGACTCCAAGGAAGATCTTGCTGAAACGATGAAGCGCGAGAAGCCGCCGCACTGGGGCTGAACGCCTAATTCACCAAGACGGCTGAAACCTTGCCGCGCGATACCGCCCCTGCCAGATCATCCGAGAGGCTGTTGGCCGCCGCAACCACGACAATCCCCTCGCCGGTCGGGGCAGCGCTGCTGAGCATGCCGAATTCAGAACCAGTGGCATTATCCGGAACCCAGAGCACCGGCACCGCTTTGGCGATGGTCTGCGAGCTGATTTCCTTCTCAAAACCGTCGCCGGTGGTCAATACAATATCCACCAATTGCCCAGGATGCAGCAGCGTCACCGTGGCCGGGTCGCTCAGACGCAGCGGAACTGCGACGGTACCTTCCGGTGATCCGTGCAAAAGCTGCGGTCCCACCAGCGAATAGTCGCGCAGCACCGTTCCTGCACGCAGTGCCACGGCCGCGCGTTGCCCTGCTACGGCCTCAATGCCTTCAAAGACCTCGGCATCATGCGGGTCGAGCCGCACAGTTTGCACCTGCAGCTGGTTGGCGGATATCCGGGAACCGGCAGGAATGTCGCTGAGCGCCACTACGACCTCGCGTTGGGCCAATTGCCCGGAGGAAAATACATTGAGCATGCCTGCCAAGGCGAGCAATGCGCAGGCAATGGCCAATGGCTTTCGATAGCGGCGCAACAGCTCATTGCGATTACGGACCGGCCTGATTTTCGGCTTGGGAATCACCGGAGGACGGGGCGCGGCTTGGGTCCTGGAGAAGTAGCTCATATCCCCATGCAACCTGCCAGCACGGGAACCCGTGGCCCGCCGCCCGCGAGCTGTGGGTAAATCAGATGATCTGATGCACCTGCTGTGGCGTGAACACCAAGTCCACCGGCTGGTCATGTTCGTCAATCCGGAAAGCACCGGGTGGAACATACTCATGCTCGTACACCACCGCAGCTACCCGTACCGGGGCGTCTTCGATCAACGGCAGGAAGCGATCGTAATAGCCACCGCCCTGGCCCAGGCGCAATCCGTCCTCGTCGATGGAAAGGGCTGGCATGATCAATGTATTGATCTCGTCGAAGAGTTCCGTGCCGATCCGTTCGCCCACAGGTTCCATCACCGGGGCCAAAGCGCTCGGTGCGAATTCCATGCCGGGGGTGTACTCGACCCATGACAGCGCATAATCCGGTTCGCACACCGGCAGATAGACGTCAATGCCCTCATTGACCAGTGCATCCAACAACGCCTCGGTTGGCGGTTCATCCGGACCGGAGCAGTAGGCCGCGACCTTCTGGACGACTCCGGTGCTTTGGCTCAGGTAGCCGATCACCGTGCGGGCCAGATCCTGGCCGAGCTGCTCGCGCTGGATCGGATCAAGCGCCCTGCGCCAACTGCGGACGGCGGCACGTGCGGCCTTCTTGTCGGATCCAGGATGCTGGTCAGCGGTGAGGTTCATGCCTACAGCTTACGCGTACGCAATGAATCGCTGCCCGCTGGTGCCGTTGCCGGCTGCGGGCATGACGAAGTAATACGATGTGCACATGTTCATCTCTCGTCGGGCAAAGCACCTGGTTCCGGATCTGGCCTCGGAACGGCTGCTGCTGCGCCAGCTGACCGCGCGGGATGAGGCCGAGTGGATCAATCTGCGCTATGCCAATGCCAAATGGCTCAAGCCATGGGATCCCACGAGTCCCTTGGGCCCGCCGGAATCCATGACCTTTCGGGAGATGCTCAGGGCAAGGGACGAATCGGCAATTGACGGAAGCGGATACTCCTGGGCACTGGCCCTTCCCCAGCTGCATAGGGGGCGCCCGCCACTGATCGGGCAGGTTTCCGTGTCTTCCGTGCAATACGGGGCCGCACGCACAGCGTCCATCGGTTATTGGATTGACCGCAATCATGCCGGGTTCGGCCTGATGCCGGAAGCCTGCGCCTTGGTCATCGACCACTGCTTCGAGCAGTTGCAGCTGCACCGCATGGAAATCAATATCCGTCCGGAGAATGCCGCCAGCCTTCGCGTTGTGGACAAGCTCGGTTTCCGCGATGAGGGCCTGCGCAAGGGTTATCTGCACATCGACGGGCAGTGGCGGGATCACCGCACCTTCGCGTTGACCCGCGAAGAGCTGAAAACTCCGATGCTCGAACGCATCTACGAATACTGACCCGGATTCCGTGCTATTTCGATCAATCAAGCTCTGATATGAGCGAACCGGATCGAAAACATGCGGACACGCCTAGGGATGTGCGTGAGCGCGCACCCAAGGTTGCATAGTGTTGATTTGACGGAACCATATTTGGTTCCACAAGGATTTGACCGAATCAATCGGTGATGGAGGACCCACATGGCTGGCACGTCACAGAGCGCTCCGCAGGAAAGTGCTGCGACCAAACTCAAGATTCGTGTGCGCTATGGCCGGTTGTCCGTCGCACTCGTTGGTGCCTTGGCAGTCATCGCGACCGTTGTCGGTCTCATCCTGGCTCCGTTCACGGCCCTGACCTTTGGTGCCGTCGGCTTGTTCGCGCTGGTTGCCGTCGCTTCCTTCGCCACCCTGCGCGGCCTGGCTGTGCGCGACCGCAACCGCAAGCTGCTTGAGCACCTCGAAGCCACCCGGCAGAAGGCGCTGCAGACCCCGGCCTTCGACGACGCCGCCAATCAGGTCGTCTCGCGCAAGCATGAAAAGGACGAGGTCTTTGACGCCCGACCAGGTTCTTCCCGCCGTGCTCCAGCAATTACCGCTGAAGAGCTGCGTGCCGAAGCGCTGCGCGTGGCGCACGGCCACGGCGGCGTGAAGCAGCCGGAGACCTGGGAGCCAACGCGTGTCCCTAAGCCTACCTATGTGGAAGCCACTGAGCGGATTGCCAAAACTGCGGAAAAGGCAGCTGAGCAGGGTGCACATCGTACCCACAAGCCTGCGCTTCATGTCCAGCAGCAGTTGCGCCCGAGCAAGCAGATCAGCCTGAAGGCATCGGAGGACGCCAAGCGCCTGGCTGCCGAGGTATCAGCTGAAGAGCGCGCAGCAGTTCCATCGGTTGCTGCCAAGCGTTCCGAGAGCGCTCCGGCAGACAAGGAAGCCGTTGCTCCGGTGGCTCCGGCGCCAGAAGCCGCGCCGGCTGTTTCCGCAGGGTCCACGCCTCGCCTGAACCTAGATGCGGTCATGCAGCGCCGTCGCGCATAACATCCAAGCTCAAAGACGTGTGGCCCGGACCTTTCCCAAGGTCCGGGCCACACGTCTATGAATTGCCGTCAGCTGATCATGTCGTCGAATGGCAGCGGTCCGCGATTGCCGCGGTGATGAGCGAAGACCAAGGTGGTTTCGGTATGGCCCACCGACTCATCGGTCGCCAGGTTATCAAGCACCCAATCCCGCAGCGCATCGGTGGAGCCAACCGCGATATGCAGCAGGTAGTCGGTGCCGCCGGATACATGGAACATGGAGAGGACCTCAGGCAGCTGCGGAATGCGTGCCACGAACGCATCGATTTTCTCGCGATCGTGCGCCCGCAGCTTGACCGAGATCAATGCCTGCACGGTACGGCCGACAGCTGCCAATGACACCTCGGCGTGGTAGCCGGTGAGGATGCCGCGTTCGACCAGGGAACGGGTACGCAGCAGCGCAGTGGATGGTGCGATGCCGGCACGCTGTGCGAGGGTTGCGTTGGAGATACGCGCATTCGCGACCAATTCGTCGATGATGATTCGATCGATTCCGTCCAGATCGACGTTTGATGAAAGCTCTGATTGCTGGGCCATAATAATATTTCATCATATTCGCAAGGCATCAGCGGGATCTTTGAGGTAAAAATCGGAGTATGCCGTCCGCGTACGAACAAATAATCGGTGAACAAACGGATATATTGGGGATATGACACGTCGTTCTGAGCACACCGGTGAATCCTTCGATACCAGGCTGGCAGCCTATTGCTTGGTGGAACACGAAGGAAAGGTACTGCTTACGCTCTGGGATATGCGTCATCGCGATCCGCGCTTCACGCCGCGCTGGTCCCTTCCAGGTGGCGGTATCGACTTGGGGGAGCCTATCGAGGAAGGCGCCCGCCGTGAGGTCTATGAAGAGACCGGCTACGCCGTAGACGCATTGGAGCTCCTGGATGTCACCACGGGAGTTATTCCCGGTTCGAAACGCTACTCGGGCGAAGGCCACGCCATGCAAACGGTGGCCGTCACCTATCGTGCCAGGCTGACCGGTGGCGAATTGCGCCATGAAGTCAACGGCTCGACCAGCCAGGCGGCCTGGTTCACGCGCGAGGAGATTGCCAAGCTGAACTGCATTGAACGCGTCGAGAGCATTTTGCGACTGACCGCACCCGGCAAGTAGCAACGGATCGCAGGTGACCTGCCCTAGAATCAATAGGGACATGAACTTGCGAAATTCCATCACCGTCGGCATGCTCAGCGCAGCACTGCTGCTCACCCTGTCTGCGTGCACTGAAGACGAAACGCCAACAACAGAGCCGAGCAAGGAGATCACCTTGCGGATTGCTGCCGGCACCCAGCCGGCTGACCAGGCCCTGGCCCATGTCTACGCCAACGCCCTGAAAGCCGAAGGCTATAAGGCATCGCTGAACGAGCCAGCGGCGAATCCCTACCAGCAGGTTGTTGATGGAAAAGCCGACCTGGCGTTGGACCGAGCGGCCAAAGCACTGTCCCTCGCTGCTGATCCGGCAGCTATCACCGGCGAAGACCAGCTGCTCAGTGCCGAGGAATCCCAAAGCCTGCGCAGTGCCATCAATGACGCTGAGGGTAAAGTGACTGCTTTGGAGCTCAGCCCTGCTGATGCCGGCAAGATCCTGGTCATGAGCCAAGCTCAGGCAACCCTGCACAAGGTCGATTCCGTAGAAACCCTGATTGCTGCCTGCGCTGATCTGACGATCATCAGCGATGAAGCCAGCTCCGAATCCTTGAAAACTGCATTGAAGGATGCGGGCTGCGAGAAGCCAAAAGTCGTAGAAGAACAGACCGCGAACTTGGCAGGCAAGCTGCGCACTTCGGTGGACAGCGCGGTGGTGCTGAGCGCCGGAAATGCAGTCATCTCGGATGAGGGCTTCTACAGCATTCCGGGAAGCGCAAGCTTCTTCAACGCGGAGAATTACATGCTGCTGGCCGATAACGACGTGGATGACAAAGCTCGGGCGCAGTTGAACAGCATCACCGGTGAATTCTCGCAACAGTCGCTCGTTGACCTGAATCGGATGGTCAGCCAAGAAGACGGCCTGAGCCCGGAACAAGCGGCCGCCCGTTGGGAATGGATCATTGAAGAGTAGGCCCTAGCCAGCGCTCCCAAGATTTCGGCCGCTGACCATAGCGGTCGAGTAATAAGGTGTGTGGATCGCACCTGACGTGAGAAAGTGTAATCATGGCAGAATTCAAGCAATCAACGAAACTGCACAATGTCCTCTACGATATCCGTGGCCCGCTGTTGGAGCATGCCACGCGCATGGAGTCCGAAGGACACCGCATCCTGAAGCTGAACATCGGCAATCCCGCGCCATTCGGCTTCGAGGCGCCTGATGCGGTGCTCGTTGACATGATTCGCAACCTGCCTAATGCCCAGGGCTACTCGGATTCCCGGGGTATTCTCTCGGCACGCACCGCCGTCTCCCAGTACTACCAAACCCGTGGCATCCAGACCATCGGCGTTGACGACATCTACCTGGGCAACGGCGTCTCCGAGCTGATCACCCTCTCGCTGAACGCGCTGCTGAACAACGGCGACGAGATCCTGATTCCAGCCCCCGACTACCCGCTGTGGACCGCATCGGTTTCGCTGGCTGGCGGCACCCCGGTGCACTACCTGAATACCGAAGAAGAAGGGTGGCTTCCAGATCTTGAAGATATGGAAGCGAAGATCACCGATCGCACCAAGGGCATTGTGATCATCAACCCGAATAACCCCACCGGTGCGGTGTACCCGAAGGAAACCCTGGAGGGCATCCTCGAACTGGCGCGCAAGCATGGGCTGATCGTGTTCTCTGACGAGATCTACGAAAAGATCCTCTACGACGACGCAGTGCACATCAATACCGCTTCGTTGGCAGATGACGTGCTGATCCTGACCTTCTCCGGCCTGTCCAAGGCCTACCGCGTGTGCGGCTTCCGTGCGGGCTGGATGGCGATCTCCGGGCCCAAGCACCAAGCCGGGGATTACATCGAAGGCATCAATCTGCTGACCAACATGCGGCTGTGCGCCAACGTGCCGGCGCAGCACGCAATCCAAACCGCCTTGGGCGGCTACCAGTCGATCAACGACTTGATCCTGCCTGGCGGACGCCTGCTCGAACAGCGCGACGCGGCCTACAACTTGCTGACCGCAATTCCAGGAGTGAGCGTGCAGAAGGCCAAGGGTGCGCTCTACATGTTCCCAAAGCTGGATCCAGAGGTATACCCGATCCACAATGACGAGACTTTTGCCCTTGAACTGCTTAAGGCGCAGAAGATCCTGATTTCCCAGGGCACCGCCTTCAATTGGGTCCGTCCTGATCACTTCCGCTTGGTCACTTTACCGAACGTGCGCGACCTGACTGATGCGGTTGGACGCATCGGACAGTTCCTGGAGGACTGGCGTACTCGCGCCTAACTTGCCTCGAACCGAACCGGCCCAGAATCGCTGACGTGATTCTGGGCCTGTTGTAATTAAAGGGAGCGCCAGGAGAGCAAGGTCCCGGGAGGTCCGGGGTGCTTCGTGGAGGCAACTGCGGCAGGGGGAGCGTTGGCCATTCCCTCTTCTCACCATGCCACCAGCGACAGTAGGCTGACTACAACGAAGAGCAGTACTTCCACACATGCTTGAGGAGTCATTGATGAGCGCTTACCCTGCAAACCTGATCGAAGCGTTGCGTGCAGAACCCGGCCTGAAGCTTTCTCAGCGTGCGACCAAGGATGCTCAGTGGTGGCCCGCGGATGCCCCGCAGGACAAGAAAGCTGCAGAGAAACGCATGGTCGAGCTGGCACCGCTGCTCTCGGAATTGCAGGAACGGTTGTTTGCCGCCTCGGTATCTGGCGGGACGGCGCCTGCAGTGCTGCTCATGCTGCAAGGAATGGATACTTCGGGCAAGGGCGGGATTGTCCGCCATGTCCTGGGCATGCTGGATCCGCAGGGCGTCGAGCATCATGCCTTCAAGGCGCCTACCGAAGAAGAAGCGGCGCATGATTTCCTGTGGCGCATCACCAAGCAGTTGCCTGCCGGGGGATTGGTAGGAGTCTTTGACCGTTCCCACTATGAAGACGTGCTGGTCGCCAAGGTGAAGGGTTACGCAAGCCCGGATGTGATCGAATCACGTTACGGGAAAATCGTCGACTTCGAGAAGCAGCTGCTTGAGCAGGAAATCCTTCCGATCAAGGTGATGCTGCACATCAGCCGCGAGGAACAATACGAGCGGCTCGCGGAGCGCTTGGAGCGTGCCGACAAGCATTGGAAGTATTCGCCCGGCGATGTCGACGACCGGCTCCTGTGGGATGATTTCCAGGCAGCATACGAGGTGGCGATCAACCGCACCGATAACCAGAATGCACCATGGCATATCGTTCCCGCTGACCAGAAGTGGAAGGCCCGCTTGTGCGTCGCCGAGCTGCTGCTGGCGGCCTTGGAGCGCGTGGCTCCGGACTGGCCTGCTGCTACCTTCGATGTGAAGCGCGAACAGGCCCGGCTCGAAGCGGCGAAGTAATCCGCAGCAATGCGACGCTACTCGCCGGCTGCCTGCTCGTGGTTGGCACGGGCCTGCTCCAGGCGCTGCGATACGCCGTTGAGCCAGTTCTCGCAGTGGGCGGCCAAGGCTTCGCCGCGCTCCCACAACGCCAACGAGGCTTCCAACGCCACGCCGCCGGTTTCCAGCTGGTTGACCACTGTCAGCAGTTCTTCGCGAGCCTGCTCGTAGGAGAGCTTGGCAATGTCTTCAGGGATCTGTGCAGTCATGATTACTCCAGTTTGGTATGTGGGGCGGCTAGTTTGCGTGCTCGCCGGCGGGGACGGATTCAAGGGTTTTCGCGACCAGTTGTCCTGATGCCACCCGGATGAACAGCTTGCTGTCCGCTGGTGCCTGGGTGGCTTCGCGTACGATGCTCCCGTCTTCCAGCTGGGTGACCGAATAGCCTCGGTCGAGGGTTTGCTGCGGGGAGAGCGCACGCATCTGGTTCTTCAGGTGGTTGATCTCGTCGCTGGCGCGCATCACGCGATGGCGCAGCAGATCCGTGGAACGCTGTTTCCAGCGCTCCAGATCTTCGGCGCGGGAGGAGACCATCACCTGGGGGTTGGCCAGAACGGGGCGTTCGCGTACCGATGCCAGCATCTGGGCCTCGCGTTGCAGCAGGTTGTTGATGGAACGGTCCAGGCGGCTGCGGGCCATTTCCAAGCCGGCGAACTCCTCATGCAAATCAGGGACAATCCGCTTGGCCGCATCAGTAGGGGTCGAGGCGCGAAGATCAGCCACATCATCCAGGATCGGGCGGTCCGCTTCGTGCCCGATGGCCGAGACGACCGGTGTGGCAGCGGAGAAGACAGCACGTACCAGATCCTCATTGGAGAAGGGCAACAGGTCTTCCAACGCGCCGCCGCCGCGGGCGATCACGATGACATCGATCTCCGGGTCCGCATCCAGCTGCTGCAACGCGGCGATGACCTGGTTGGCGGCATCCACGCCCTGCACTGCGGTATTGATGACCTTGAACTGCACCGATGGCCAGCGCAGAGTGGCATTGCGCAGCACGTCCTTCTCCGCATCCGAATCCCGTCCGGTTATCAGGCCAATGCGGTTGGGAAGCACAGGCAACGGGCGCTTGTGCTCAGGGGAGAAGAGGCCTTCTGCCCCCAGGGCTTGCCGCAGGCGTTCCAGGCGCACCAGCAGCTCGCCCAAACCAACCGGGCGCAGATCCGTGGCATTCAAGGAAAGCCGGCCGGTTTTGGCGTAGAAGCTCGGCTTGACCTGGGCTACCACGCGCGATCCAACCTGCGGGGTGGATTCCAGCCGGCGCATTGTCGAGGCCCAAATGGTCACCGAGAAGGAGAAGTCCGCATCGACATCGCGCAGCGTGATGTACGCGTGCCCATTGCGCACATTGGCTTCCAGCAGCTGGCCCTCGACCCAAACCACCGGCGAGTTCTCAATGTGGATTCTCAGCTTCTCCGAGAGCAGGCGCAACGGCCAAGGATTGTCCGCCGTAGTTTGACCAGCGGTGGCCGGCAAACTGGCGGGGGCTTGGTGATCCATAGGGGCCGCTCCTTGGAAAATCGAATCTCTGGTGCATCTGTGAGATTACCGCATGGCACCGACGGCTGGCCGGATTGCCGGTAGCCGGGCCCGGTGGCAACCGGTGTAGAGCAGGTTTCGCTATGGGAGATTTTCAACACTGCTGGGCCTTGCTGGGCCGGGGGAAATGGGGTTTTTCAACGATTCGGACAAGCCCGACTCCGGGCATTGCGAGGGGCACTGTGCGGGTGGACACTATTGAGCATCGGGGAAGATTTCGAGAAGGATTCATGGCCATGCTTGGGGCATTGGGGAATAGGACTATTGGACGTTCGGGGTGGATTTGGGTGGCAGCATTCAGCTTGCTTACCGGTTCCATTCCGTTGCCCGCCGCGGCCTCGGTGCCCGCACCGGTAGTTGCGGCGGTTCCCGCCGCAACGGTGTCGCTTGCCGGCGCCCTATCCATCGATTGGCCGGTGCGGGTGCGCACGACGGCGAACCTGAATCTGCGCACCGGTGCTTCGACCGCGTACCGGATCCTGGCGCAGATACCCAAAGGGACCTCGGTCCCGGTCTCGGGGCGTGCGTCCAACGGCTGGTACAAGGTCAGCTACAACGGGTACACCGGCTACGTGAGCGACTACTACGTGGTCGCTTCAACGGTGCGCACGCTCGATGACTTGAACCTGCGCACCGGACCATCCACCAGCTACCGGATCCTGCTGAGCATCCCGAAAGGCAAATCGGTGCCTGCCTACGCCCGCGCTTCCAACGGGTGGTACAAAGTCAGTTATGCAGGGTACACCGGCTGGGTCAGCGGCAGCTACGTGACCAGTTATCCGAAGCCGCCGTCGGCACCGCAGTCCACCGGGCCAAACCGGACATCCAGGGTAGTGCTCACCTTCGATGACTGCCCGCGAACGCTCAGCTCCTTCACCTCGGTGGTGGACTACGCAGCCAGCAGCAATATCGGCCTGGTGATAGCTCCCACCGGCGATTGCCTCGGATCGTTCAAATCGCGCTATGGTGTGGATTTGGCCGCCCTGGCCCGGGCCAAAGGCCAATGGGTGATCAACCATTCGGTCAGCCACCCGGACCTGCGTCCGCTGTCCTGCCAGCAAACCGGCGCGCAGCTGGGCGGTTCAGGGGTGCACACTAACTTTGGGCGCCCGCCCTACGGGGCCATCGACGGTTCGGTGCGCTGCGGCTACGACAGCCGCGGCATGGCTATCTGGACCTGGTCGCGGGACACCCGGGACTGGGACGTGAAATCAAAGTCGATAACGGTGTCCCGGGCTTCGGCAGCGCTACCCGGGGATACCGTGCTGATGCACATGCAGTGGTACGGCTTCTCGCCCGATGCGCTGCGCCAGATCAAGGCGAACCTCGGCGCCCGTTCCGTGGGCGTTTGCCGGGCCTACCGCGGGTCCGATGGCACCGGAGCCGTGGTGCGCACCCCGGTGCTGCTGCCCAGTTCCCTGCCGTGCTGAACCGGCAGGCACGCTGCGGAGGCAGATCTCACAGTCGCGGGAGGGTGGCGCGCATCATATGAGCATGGGCTAACTTGCATGCACTTCGTAGAATGGAGGTATGGCTACTTCCACTTCCACAACGGTTTCGCTGTCAATGCCTCGGATCCCGCGGGTGCGCCGCACCCCGGCCGAAATTGCAGCCGCCTCTCCGACGGTCACCGAGCGCAAGGTCCTGCTGGCCGCTCCTCGCGGCTACTGCGCAGGCGTGGACCGGGCAGTGGTTGCCGTTGAAAAGGCGTTGGAGCACTACGGTCCGCCGGTGTACGTGCGCAAGCAGATCGTGCACAACCTGCACGTCGTTTCCGAACTGGAGTCCCGCGGCGCAATCTTCGTCGAGGAGAACGAGGAAGTGCCCGAAGGCGCACTGGTGGTCTTCTCCGCCCACGGCGTTTCCCCGGCAGTGGTGCAGTCCGCCGCGGACCGCAACCTGCAGACCATTGACGCCACCTGCCCGCTGGTCACCAAGGTGCACCGCGAGGCCGTGCGCTTTGCCAAGAACGACTACGAGATCCTGCTCATCGGCCACGAAGGCCATGAAGAGGTCGAAGGCACCTACGGCGAGGCTCCGGAAGTCACCACCATCGTGAACAACCCCGAGGAAGCCGACACCGTCCAGGTGAAGAACCCGGACAAGCTGATCTGGCTCTCGCAGACCACGCTGAGCGTGGACGAGACCATGGAAACCGTGCGCCGATTGCGCGAGCGCTTCCCGAACCTGCAGGATCCGCCCAGCGATGACATCTGCTACGCCACCACCAACCGCCAGGCAGCGATCAAGAACATTGCGCCGCAGTCGGATCTGGTGATCGTGGTCGGGTCGGCGAACTCCTCGAACTCGGTGCGCCTGGTCGAGGTGGCGCTGGACCACGGCGCCAAGGCCGCCTACCGGGTGGACTTCGCCAATGAGGTGGACGAGGCCTGGTTCGAGGGCGTCTCCACCGTCGGCGTGACCTCCGGCGCCTCGGTGCCCGAGGTGCTGGTCCGCGAGGTCGTGGCGCTGCTGGCAGAGTACGGCTTCACCGACGTTTCCGAGGTCACCACCGCGCAGGAAGACATCATCTTCTCGCTGCCCAAGGAAATCCGCGGCAAGCTCAAGGAAGCCGGGGACGAGGATCGCGCCCTGGGCGGCCACGCTCGCCCGCAGGCCTGATTTCACCCTAAGAATTCAAGCGCCAGTACACCATTGCGCGCTCATCACTAGTAAAAGGTAGAATTTTCTCCCGTGGCTCTTACTATCGGAATCGTCGGACTGCCCAACGTCGGCAAGTCCACCATGTTCAACGCGCTGACCCGTGCCCAGGTGCTGGCAGCCAACTACCCGTTCGCAACCATTGAACCCAATGTCGGTGTCGTGCCGTTGCCCGACGAGCGCCTGAAGGTGCTCGCCGGAATCTTCAACTCGGAGCGCATCCTGCCGGCAACCGTGTCCTTCGTGGACATCGCCGGCATCGTCAAGGGCGCCTCGGAGGGCGAAGGCCTGGGCAACAAATTCCTCGCGAATATCCGCGAAGCCGACGCCATCTGCCAGGTGACCCGCGCGTTCGTGAACGATGACGTGATCCACGTGAACGGCAAGGTCGATCCGGAGTCGGACATCGAGACCATCGCCACCGAGCTGATCCTCGCCGACCTGCAGACCATCGAGAACCAGCTGCCGCGCCTGGAGAAGGAACTGCGCAGCAAGAAGATCGAGAAGTCCTTCATGGACAACCTGCTCGCAGCCCAGAAGGTGCTCGAGGACGGCAAGACCCTGTTTGCCGCCGGCAAGGCCGCCGGCATCGACATGGACGAGCTGGCACCGATGCAGCTGATGACCACCAAGCCGTTCATCTACGTCTTCAACACCGACGAGGCCGGCCTGGCCGACAAGGACATGCAGGCCAAGCTCTCCGAGCTGGTGGCCCCTGCCGAGGCGATCTTCCTGGACGCCCAGTTCGAGGCCGAGCTGGCCGAGCTGGAAGAAGACGAGGCCGCCGAGATGCTGGAGGATGCCGGTATCGAGGAATCCGGCCTGGACAAGCTGGCCCGCGTCGGCTTCGACACCCTGGGACTGCAGACCTACTTGACCGCAGGCCCGAAGGAATCGCGCGCCTGGACCGTCCGCAAGGGCGCTACCGCACCCGAGGCTGCAGGCGTCATCCACACCGACTTCCAGCGCGGCTTCATCAAGGCCGAAGTCATCGGCTTCGACGACCTGGTCGCCGCAGGTTCGGTGGCCAACGCCAAGTCCGCCGGCAAGGCGCGCATCGAAGGCAAGGACTACATCATGAAGGACGGCGACGTCGTGGAGTTCCGGTTCAACGTCTGATGCGTGGTGGCGCTTGTCGCGCGGCTAGAAGGACTGGGGATCGTGGTCATGTGCATGAGGCATGGTCGATGGTTCGCCCGCCCCGCCCGCTTTCATGCGCCGTGGACTGACGAAATGCGGCGGTGGGTACGACAGGTTCGGCATCCTTACGCGGCTGGCGTTGACCACACCCGGATAACCTTCTCGTCGGGACCGAAGAGTGCGGTCACGACGCTTTCTTGATGCAGATCCTCGTCTTCGGAGTCAGTCGCGGGCAGGTGTGCCGAGAGGCGCCATCGAACGGTATCTCCCTCCTGCTCGAAATCTCGTGCTTCGATGTGCCGGGATCGTTGCGGGGTCGCCCGCACCGTGGTTCCTATGACGACAAGATCCTCACGGCTGAGCGTCTGCTCGCCCGTGCGATAGACAAGGTCGGCGGCGAACAGGCTTTCGACGTTCTGTCGGACATCGCCTTCGTCCGAGACATACTGGCGGTCGATGAACCTCGCGATAAGCGCAACTCTGTCCATGCAACAATGGTACTGCCCAGCGAATGTCCCGCCGGGAACTGCACGTTGCGCGGTCGTCGCTTCGGACGGTGCGGCTTCTCCGCACAGCGCTAGCGCTGATGCAACGTGGTGGAATTTCGTTTTGCGCTCTAACCTCTGGATGTGCATCCCTCTGGATGTGCATTGCCAGGTCCGCTCCGTCTGCGAGCGTTCAGTGATCGCCGAAGGATGAGACGGCAGTGCTGAGGTGGCCGCATTAGGGCGATGGGGCCATGGCCGCTCCATCGCGTTCGCGTCATCTGGCGCGTAAGTAGTGCCCTCAGCACTCTCTGCTCTAATGGATGGATGGATGCTCGTGAAGTCGTTTGAATCTGTTCCCAAAGCTCGTCCGGGTGATCGCGTTGCGGTGATCTCGCCGGCATTCGCGGCACCAGCGGTTTCGCCTGCCGTACATGAGCAGGCGATGCGGCGCTTGACTGAGGCAACGGGGCTGATTTCTGTCGAGTACCCGACCACTCGGCAGCTCGGTGCGAGCGCGAAGGCTCGTGCCGCTGACGTCACCGCGGCGTTCGCCGACCCGAGTATCCGTGCCGTGCTCGCCACGATCGGCGGCGATGACCAGGTGACCGTTATCCCGCACATCGATGCTGCCGTGGTCGCTTCGAATCCGAAGCCATTTCTCGGCTACAGCGACAACACGAACCTGCACAACTTTCTCTGGAACCTCGGCATTACGAGCTTCTACGGTGGGTCCACCCAAGTGCACCTCGGCGCGGGTCCGCACCTCGATGACATCCATGTGAAGTCGCTTCGCGCGGCTCTGCTCGATGGAGGCACCCTTGAGCTCACCGAGCCGGGGGAGTCGGAAGACTTCGGGCGACCGTGGGAGGATCCGCGCGCGTTGGTCGAGTTCGGCGATCGCGAAGCTACCGACCCCTGGCGGTGGGCGGGGCCAGAAAGGGCCGTCTCGGGTCGAACCTGGGGTGGCTGTATCGAGGTCATCGACCAGATCGCCGTCGCTGACCGGATGCCTGATCTCAGCGACCTTGCAGGCGCAATCCTGCTCCTCGAGACCAGCGAGGACACGCCGTCGGCGGATGACGTCATGCGCTGGGTGCGCGCACTGGGCGAGCGAGGCGTGCTCGAAGTGGTCGCCGGCGTACTTGTTGCACGCCCACCGGCCAGCGCCCTGGGCGCACCCGTGCCGCCCGCATCCGAGCGTTCCCGCTTCCGTGCTGACCAACGGGACGCCATCATCGAGCAGGTCACACGCTACAACTCCGACGCGGTCGTATGCGTCGGCCTGCCCTTCGGGCACACTCGCCCGCAGTGGATCGTCCCCCACGGAGGCAGGATCACTCTCGATGGAGCAAATCGAACCGTTGTAGGCGAGTACTAGTAGGCGCGATTCGGCAAAGCGCACCACAGTGGACTTTCAGAGGTTGGTATGTGCGGCGACGCGGTCGAATTTAGATTTAATGTGTAATTGACTCGGCCCAATGCCCCGGATTCTTTCAATAAGTCCGGGGTATTTGTGCATTCTGGCTTGCTGCGAAAAGTCTCATCCAGCGATGTATTCTTGGCGGACGGTACCGTTCGTGGCTGTCTCGATGTAGCCGAAGTCTTGATCTGAGTTCAGGACAACTGCGTCATTGACGACGGCGTAGGCGGCAATGAGGCAATTGCATGCTGCTGCGGCACGCATAAGTCCGTTGTCCCAGAGGACTTGCTGGATGTCCAGTACGGTGGATTCGTTCGGGTGCTTCCAGGCTCCCAGCAGCTCATCCATGTCTTTCCTGAGTTCGTGGTACTCCTCCGCGGTCCTGGCGGAGTAGCAGTACTCGAGTATCTGGGGTGGACATGTGATGATCAAAAAAGTGCCCTGCTCATAATTCCAATTGTCATTGCCGGGATTCTCTTTCTCATCGCCTTGTTCGGCATTTTTAGCGGGGAGGGCTTGATCAGCGTGATCACCTTTATCCTGGCTCTCGTCTTTGCCGCCCCCTCGGCACTTTACGCGACTAAGAAATTCAACGAAGCATCGGCCGAACATACCGAAAACGTCGTCGAGCCCATGGTGGCGCGGCTTATCGAAGAACCACGTGTTTCATCGGTGACCGGACAGCAATCCGCACTGGATGCCACCTATGATCCCAAGGGTTCGATTCCCTTGGGCATGATCATCACGCCCGAAGACGAGGAACACATGACTCGCTGACCCTGGGACCGGCTTGTGCCCCAGTCATGTGGCGTTCGTGGTCAACGCGTAGGACTGTGCACAGTGTCCTGTGGCTGGACATGGTGCTGCACAATCTGTACGAGGTGCCCGTCCGGATCCTCGACCCACGCGATGAGCAAGCGATCGAGCCATGGAGACGGAGCCTTAATAGGCTTCGCACCGAAGCCGATGAGACGGTCATAGCCTGCCGGGACATCATCGGTCCAAAGTATCACCGCGGCGCGCTGGCCGTCGGCGACCGGGCTGAGCCCATGGTCTTTGCGGGTGCTGCTTTCGGTGGCTAGGCCGAGCCTGTACCCGTCGAGGGCGAGGTCAACATGGATTGGCGTTCCCGCTTCGGGCGTGCGGAACACTTCCCGAAAGCCCAGCGCACCATAGAATGCTGTCGCGCGGTCGATATCACGCGTGAATAGAACAACTTGAGGAGTCCGGAAGTGGCCCATGCCCCAAGTGTGGTCCAACCCGACGCTTCCCGCAACGGATACGGCCTGTCTTTCGTATGCAGTTTTCGTTTGCCGGACCAATCAGTTGACCTGGTGCCTGATAGCTCAACGTTCATCTTCTTGATGATCGAGTCCAGACCGAGCCTCGGCCGGACGGGCAGAGGCCGAACCCTTCCCGGGAATTTCGGCTGATGCATTCAGTATTCGAACGTGGAAGCGCCCAGTGCCTCATCCCGCAGAATCTGAAATGATCCACGGTATAGAGAAAATGATTGGAGAACTAATGCGGAGGCTTTCCAAGTCTGCCTGGAAACGAGTCGCGGTGTACCTCGGCGTCTCGGTCGCGGGTCTGGCCTTGTTCCTTGCGACCTATTGCCTCATTTCAGGTAGGCCAGTGCTTGAAGCTCTTGACAGTTTTTGGATCGCCATAGCGATTTCATTGGCCGTTTCAGCCGTTACTGCAGTTCGCGACCAACGGGAGGAGTCCGGAACGACGCCTGGCGATCAGGATCTTTAGCTTTCGCGTTTGGCTCACTTGGACGGCTTCGTCGCGATGCCGTCGAGCCAAAGCACATCTGATTCGTCGTTGTGCGTGCCACCGGATCCAACATGTTTGCTGGAGATGCCAGGTCCCTTCTGGATGACATGCACCAATGCCATGCCATGTCCTCTTCCCAGTTCGTAGTCATCCTTGAGCCAAGCCAGGACTTCCCCGGCTTTGACACCTTCCTGGTCTAGTCCTTTTTCGTGGGCGATACCGACTAGCTGGCGCGGAGTAAGTCTGGTCTTTTTCTCGATGGTGTCCAGATAGGCCTGGAATGAAATGGCGAATCCTCTCGAAGGCCTGAATATGTGCCACGAATACTACTACCGAAGCGAAGCGCCGGACAACAGAGTTATCAGGCTCGTGCCGGCCAAGCCTTGTCGAGAAGGTTAGTTCCGTCCGACGAATTCCAACGTGTAATTTTCGGAAGTTGGCAGGTGCCCGGGGTCATCTTCAAAAGGCATGTAATCCACCGAGTGAAGGTATCCGTCAACAACCCAAAGAGTCAGTTGCCCAAGGTGTTCTCCACCTTTTCCAACGTCAACGGTGGAGAACGGGCCACCGCCATGCCGGATACTGCGGCAATCCCGCTTGCTAATGAACGAAATCAAGAAGCACTCGCAGTCCTCGAACTCGTAGCCGCCCCAACGTGCAAACTCCAACTGCTGCCGGGCTAGAGCCGATTCAGCATCTGTGCCGCTGCAGAGCAAAGCCAGCAGCTCTAGTTCAGCAGGCCTAAGTTCTTCGCCTGGCGTCCGGGGCGGTCGATGATCCATGAGGAAAGTCTATATTGGCCTGTGACTAGTGCTCGAATCGCTGCTTGCCTACAGGTGCAGCATTGAATCAGCAACCTGGGAGAAGGCAGAAGTCGGTATGGCAGTCGAAGCGTTTTCAAGCACGAGCAAGGAAGCGTTCGGTATCTCCCTGGCCAGCGCTTCGCCATTGCCGACGGGGAAGAACGGATCCTTGGCTCCGTGTACGACCAGTGTGGGGATAGCTAACTCGGGAAGCCGTTCGCGCCAGCGTGGAGTGCAGTCCAACTTGGAAAAGACAATCCCGATCTGGTTTGCCATGTGGACTTCTGGCTCTGCGCTCGCCGTACGGTCCCAGATGCGGGAGGCCAGATCCAGGGCGGCTTCCGGATCGTTGCCAAGGATTTGGGAGCCCTCGGCGGAGTGCTGGGCAACGGACTCGCGGTCTGCCCAATCTGGCATTGGGCGGGAGAACAGCTTGCCCATGGTTGCTTGGTCATGGTCTGGCAGATCATTGTCCACCGGTCCTGGCGCTACCGGCCGTGTGCCAACCAATGTCAGGGCGCTAAACTTGTCAGGATAATCCAGCGCCGCCACCTGGGCGATCATCCCGCTGACCCCGATACCCGCCACATGTGCTGGACGGTCATCCAGCAGTTCAGCCAATGCCGCGGCATCGGCAGCTAAATCACGCAGGTTGTAGGCGGGTTTCATCGGGTTCCCAGCGGTTGATTCTCCGCAATCCCGAAGGTCGTAGCGCACCACATGGCGCCCACCAGCAGCCAATGCCTCGCATAGGGCCTCGGGCCAGGCAAGCATGGTGGTGCAGCCAATGAGGAGAATCAATGGATCGTTTTCGTTTCCGAAGGATTCGACACCGAGGTCTACCTTGTTTGCCTTGACCGTTCCCATGCGCGACCTGTCCTTTGCTATCCGACTCCTAGAATGGCTTGCAGGCTGCCCTGCGGTCAACAGAAAACTGCGTGCTAGAAAAGCGGCCAGGGCACGGCAGGCATCTGCCCGCGATGCGCAGGGAATCGCCCTTCACTGAGCAGATCCGTGCAGCGGTCGGCGAGCGCGGCGATTTCTTCACCGGTCAACAACGCGGCCAGTTCTTGCCCAAGATCCGCGTCCAGCGCATCGCTGACCCTCTGGACACCGGCCAGTTCGTCGTCGGTCAGCGGCTGGCCAACCCATCCCCAAAGCACGGTGCGCAGTTTGTGCTCTTCATTGAAGCAGAGGCCGTGGTCGACACCGTAGCGGTGGCCATCTGGCATGGCTAGCACGTGATCGCCTTTGCGGTCGGCATTGTTGACCAGCACATCGAAGACCGCCATGCGTCGCAGTGCAGGAGTATCTTCGTGAAGCAGAGCCATCTGATGCCCCGATTCGTCCTCTCCGTGCAGGACGGTCTTCCAGCCGTCTTCAGGCACATTGTCCGCGGCTACGATGTCTACTGGGTGCTGTTCCCGATCAATGTCTTGCCATAGCTGCACCATGCCTTCGCCGAATCGCCCGTTGCGCAGCCACGTCTGGGGGACGAGGTTCCATCCCAGGGCTTCAGATACTCGAAAGGCGGCAACCTCGCGGTAGGCCAGTGATCCATGGGGAAAGTCCCAAAGGGGTTTCTCTCCAGCGACGGGCTTGTAGACAACGCTTTTTTCACCGATGCTGCCCAAGAACGTCGCGTTGGAAGCGGTGGTGATGCGGCCGGTCAGTTCCAGCTGCGCAGTCAGCAGATCGGGCGCATTCACTGTCCGTTCTCGTCTCTGCAGGTATGCCCATCCGGATCAATCGGATAACCGCAGTTGGCGCACATCGGCCTTCCAGCGGCCACGATCTCGTGGGTGCGCATCGCGAAAGCGCGTGCGGTGCCTACGGGCATGCGCACGCGCATGACTGCGCCCGGTCCATCCGGATCGAAGTTCTCGTCATCTTCGTCATTCAGGGAGAAAGCTTCCAGAACTACCTGCGCTACGGTTGCGTCCCATCCGAGATTCATGGATCCGACGCGGAATGATTCGTTCACTTCTTCCAGCGGATCGTTGTCGACCAGTTCCACCGGGGTATGTTCGGGAACGTTGAAGGGGTTGCCCTTGACGGTGGAAAGCTGATCCAGCATCTCGTCAATCATCTCTGCAACCACTGCGGCTTGCTGCTTTTCCAAGGCGATGCTGGAAAGCTCCGAACCGGCTCTAGCCTGGAGATAGAAGGTTCGGGACCCTGGCGCGCCGATGGTGCCGATGACAACGCGATCCGGCCAGTTGAATTCGTTGACTGTTGCCGTCATTTCAGTCTCCTTAGTGTCCTGCTCCGCCGCCGACCGGGGCATCGGTTGTCTTGAGGCCGGGGGCTAGCCACGAGAGGTCTCCGGCGTCGGTGTTGATGGAGTACACGCGGGGCGTGCCGGGCCCGTAGTGCACAATCGATGCGGACGCCGGGCCCACATTGATGCGTTGGAACAGATCCAAATGCATGCCCAGCGCGTCAGCCAGTACCGACTTGATGATATCGCCATGGCTGAATGCCGCCCAGACTGCTTCAGCACCATGCTCGGCTTCGATCGCCGCGTCATGGCGCCTGATGGCTGCTACAGCCCGGGATTGCATTCCGGCCATGGCTTCCCCGCCCGGGAAGGTCACCGCTGACGGCGCGGACTGCACTGTTTTCCAAAGTTCCTCGGCAGCCAAGTCCTGCAGCTTGCGGCCCTGCCACAGGCCGTAGTCGCATTCCGAGAGTTCTGGCTCAATCAGCAATTGTGCGGCTTTGCTTTGCTGTTGCATGGCGAATTCCGCTGTCTGCACGCAGCGTTCCAGCGGGCTTGAGACGATGCCAGCCAGGGGGATTGCCGCTAGCCGCTCGGCGGTGCGGATCGCCTGTTCTTCCCCGGTATCGTCGAGGAACACGGAGGGCGTGCGTCCAGCCAGTATGCCGGTGGCGTTGGCGGTGGTACGTCCGTGCCGTACAAGTATTACTGTGGCCATGAACCCAGCCTAGTCATCGAGAAGAAGCGAGGCGACTATTGGACCGGCATCCTTTGTGCTATTTCAAAGGGCCGCCAGGATCGGCAGTTGCTCCGCGCCATGTTCATCACGGCCTGATAGCTCCTGAAGATTTTGTGAGTTCAGACCTCCTGCCTGTTGCTTCACTCGTGCAGGATCACGGCGTCGGGGTACGATGAAGGTTGGCCAATTCGGGGCGGCAGGCTCCCGGAAGTCCCTTGAGAATGACCCGCAGTGAGCGGCGACGCCATGATCCACCACTGGATATGGCCCCTAAATGGAGTGATAGTTCTTGCCTGGAGTCTTCCAGCATCCAGCGGCAGAAGTGCGGTCTGATTCCCAGGCGCGCACCATTGTCATCGACGGCGAGCACGCCGGCCGGCGTATCGAAAAGTTCCTGAGGACCCGGCTCAAAACGGTGCCGGCAGGGCAGCTTTTCCGGCTCATGCGCAAGGGTCATTTGCGCGTCAACGGCAAGAAAGTCCAAGAAGGCTACCGGCTGGCCGAAAATGACAAGATTACCTTGCCGGCGCTGCATGCAGCACCGGGCCGGGAGCCAGCCCCCGACGTCCCGGAGTACTTGGTCAAGCGGCTGCGCAACACTGTGGTGCACGAGGACCAGGATGTGCTGGTCATCGACAAGCCTGCCGGCATCGCCGTGCACCAAGGTACCGATAATCCTGCGGGCGTGATCGAAGTTTTCCGCCAGTTGCGCCCGGAACTGCCGGATCTGGAATTGACTCACCGTCTGGATCGCGACACTTCAGGGCTCCTGGTGCTGGCGAAGACCCCAAGCATGCTGCGCTATCTGCATGAGTTGCTCCGGGACCGGGAAGACGAAATTGAACGCCACTACCTGGCGCTCGTGGCAGGGCACTGGAAGCAGGGCATCGAATCGATCCACGCGCCGCTGCTGCGCCGCGCCGACAAGGTCGTGGTTGACCCGCACGGGCAACGAGCCGAGACCCGCGTCGAGGTAAGGCAACGCGTAGGACAGCGCGCCACCATCTTGGATGTGCAACTGATGACCGGACGCAAGCACCAGATCCGTGTCCACCTGCAAAGCCAAGGGCATCCGATTGCCTGTGATGACCGGTATGGATTTGCGAAGTTCAATCGCCGTGTTGAACAGCTAGGAGGCCGCGGGCTGTTCCTGCATGCGACTAAGCTAGTGATTCCCAAGCCCGATGGCCAGGAACTGGTGGTCGAGGCACCCATGCCGCAGCGCTGGAAACAGTTGCTGAAGGCAGGACTCTAGCCAAGCAGAACCGGCAGGACGGTCAATGATTATTGAAGGAATCTGGAACCAGGTAGCCCCGGGGGTATTCCAGAGGCGTTATGATCCGTTGGATATTTCCGTTGGCGCGGTGCTCGGCGGACACGGCGTGACGATTATCGATACCCGCAATAACGAACGCGAGGCACGAGAAATCATCGACGAGGCCGCAGCGCAGTTTGGTCTTCCAATAGTTGCGGTGATCAACACGCACGCCCACTACGACCACACCTTCGGCAATCAGCTCTTTGCCCAGCAGGGAATCCCGATTTACGGCCATCACCGGATCCCTGCGCATTTCGAGCAATTCGAGAAGCCCCGGCTTGAGTTGGTTCGGCGCTCGCCGGAACTCGAACCCGACATGGATTGGGACGGTGTGCAGGTGACACCGCCGAGCCACCTGCTGGAACAACCCTGCATGCTGAGTCTCGGCGGGCGGGACATCCGGATAATCCCGTTGGGAGCAGGGCACACCGACACCGACCTGGCGATCCATATTCCTGATGCCAAGACCTGGTTCCTGGGCGATATCATCGAGCAGTCGGGCCCGCCGATGTTCGGGTCGGGCGCCCATCCAATGGGCTGGCCGGGAGTGCTCGAATTCCTGCTAAAGCACATCCAGCCCGGTGACGTGGTAGTTCCTGGCCACGGGGAACCTGTGGGAAGGGAATTCGTGATCCAGCAACTGCACTGCTTCGAGCAGCTCGCAGCGACCCTGGGTGCGGCGCTTCAGAACGGCACAGCCATCAAGGACATCGTGTTCCCGGCTGAAGTGCGCGCGTTGTGGCCTGCTGATTTCCTGCTAGAGGCAGCCAAGGATGCCTACGCGCAGTTGCCGGGTGCCCAGTAGGATCCACGAAAGCGCGGGGCAGCAGTCCATTCTTCGAAAGGTCAGTATTCGTTCTTGATCACGAAGTAGGAGCCGCGGATGGTTCCTGCCAGCTTGGACTTCTGCCGCGCGAACTTGAACTTCTCTTGCAGCTCATCTGGCACCTCCATGCCATCACTGAGCTTGAAGCCGACGGCGCGCTTTTCACCGGGTTCCAAGCCGTAGAGGACATTTATGGACAGGCCTGACTCATAGAAGACGTAGGCGCGCTTGGCCCCGTCGGCCTCGAAGATGGTCGCCTGCAGCGGCGTGGATGCGATGTGCAGGTCGCGTTCTTCGGCAAGAATCTTGTTCACCCACGCAATGGTGTCCTGAGCGTCGGCCGCTTGCTCGACGGCAAAGTCGTGGTTGAACTTGTTCTTCAGATAACGCGCTTCGTTGGGGCGCAAGCCTGCGAGTGCATCGGCAACGGGCGAGGACTCAAGGCCCTGGGTGGAGACGTCCTTGAAATCGACTAGGTATGGCATGGGCAGTCCTTCGGTCGTTGGCCAAGCGGTAACGCAAGATTCATCATTATCGTACTCCGCGGTACTAGCTGAAGGCGCTGAAGCCGGTCAGATCCCTGCCGAGAATCAATGCCTGGACCGACTCCGTTCCCTCGTAGGTGTGCAGCGCCTCGATGTCCCCGACATGGCGAATGACATGATTTTCCAGCAGGATTCCATTGCCGCCCAGCAGATCGCGCGCGGTGGATGCGATCCTGCGGGCAGCGCGGGTGTTATGGAACTTCAGCAATGATGCCTGAGTGTCCTTCAACTGGCCGGCGGCCTGGATGCCGGCGACGGCGGCACACTGCAACTGCATGTTGGTGATTTCGGCCAGCATCTGCGCCAAGCGTTCCTGGATCATCTGGTGTGCGGCGAGCGGTTTGCCGAACTGCGTGCGCTGCTTGGCATACTGCAGTGCAGCTTCAAAGAGGAACTGCGCATGGCCCAGAGCCGACCAGCCGACATTCACCCGGGTATCAACCAGCGCCCGCGAGACTTCCTTGAACGATTCCGCCCCGGTGAGACGGGCGGACTCCGGGACGCGAACATCCGTCAGCCGGATCTCTGCCTGCTCGATGGCGCGCAGCACGCCCTTGCCGCGCACCGGGGCGGCCTCGTAGCCGGGGGTGCCCTGGTCGATAATGAACCCCTTGACCTGCGAATCGGCAACATCCCGCACCCACACGATGGTGATGCCGCCGGCAGCTCCATTGCCGATCCATTTCTTGTGCCCATTGATGATCCAGTGCTTCCCGTCGCGCCGGGCGCTGGATTCCAGGCCCACAGCGTCCGAACCATGGTGAGGTTCGGTCAGCGCGAAGCCACCGAGCAACTTACCTGAAGCCACCGGTTCCAGGTATTGCTCCTGCTGTTCGGGGCTGCCGAAGAATTTTAGGCTGCGCAAGACCAGACCGCCCTGCACTGCAGCTGCCGCGGCCATCGAGCCATCGGCACGAGACAGCTCCATGGCTACGAGTCCTGCGGCCAGCGGGGAGAAGTGTGCGTGGCCGGGGATCCTCAGCCCGTCTGTGAACAGATCGAGCTCGCCCATGCGCCGGACCAGGTCCAGCGGGTAATGCCCGTTCTCCCAGTGCTCGTTGATGACCGGCAGGATCTCTTCGCCGTATTGCCGGGTGCGAGCCCAATGCCTGCGATCCTCGTCGGTGGCAGTCGCGAAAGCGGACAGGTAGTCGACATCCACCGCGGTGGCGAGCTCGTAGGGTGCCCACGGGTCGCGGTTCATTGGGCGCCGCCCGAAGCCGTGTTGCGTTCAGCGCGCGACTTGCGCTTGAGCAATTTGCCCGATTGGTTGCAGCGCATGAGCGCACCAATGGTGTTCGGGTCATCGGGTTTCATCGGCGTAGTGGCGGGCAATGCGCTCATGGGTGGTGTCCTTCGTGGCCGGTGCCGGAAGCTAGAGGCGTTCGATGATGGTGACGTTGGCCTGGCCACCGCCTTCGCACATGGTCTGCAGGCCAAAGCGGGTATCGCTGCGTTCCAGCTCGTGCAGCAAGGAGGTCATCAGCCGTGCGCCGGTGGCGCCAATGGGATGGCCCAGGGCGATGGCGCCGCCGTTGACATTGACCTTGGACATGTCGGCGCCGGTTTCCTGCTGCCAGGCCAGGACCACCGCGGCGAAGGCTTCGTTGATCTCAATGCGGTCCATGTCCTCGATGCGCATGCCAGCGCGGGCCAGAGCATGCTGGGTGGCGCGGATCGGCGCTGAAAGCATCATGACCGGGTCATCGCCTCGGGCAGAGATGTGGTGGATGCGGGCGCGGGGCTTGAGCCCATAGCGCTTGACCGCGGACTCCGAGGCAATGAGCAGCATGGCGGCGCCATCAGACATCTGCGATGCGGTAGCCGCTGTATGCACTCCGCCGTCGATGATCGGGGCCAGTGATTGCATCTTGGCGCGGTCCACAGGGCGCGGGCCCTCGTCGGCGGCCAAGCCATCCAGGGCCAGGATCTCGCGGTCGAAGTATCCCTGCGCTTGGGCGTTCAACGCGCGCTCATGGGAACGCACGGCAAAGTCCTCCAACTGGGTGCGGTCCAGGCCCCAGCGCTCCGCCATCATTTCTGCACCGCGGAACTGGGAAATTTCCTGCTCGCCGTAGCGTGCAGCCCATCGCTTGGAGCCGGAGTAGGGGTCAGGGAAGCCGAAGTCCGTGGCGGCTGCATTGGAGTAGGAGAGCGGGATGCTGGACATGGATTGGACGCCGCCGGCAATGACGAGGTCACTGGTGCCGCTCATGACCGCCTGCGCCGCGTGGGAGACCGCTTGCTGCCCGGATCCGCACTGGCGTTCCACCGTGGTCCCGGGTACGTGCTCCGATAGGCCGGCAGCCAGCCATGCGTTGCGGGCAATGTCCATGGCTTGGGGCCCCAGCTGGTCGATGCAGCCGAGGATGATCTCATCGTATTGCTCGGAGTCAATGTTGTTGCGGGTCACCAGCTTCGCCAGCGGTGCCGCAGCGAGATCCAGTGGATGGATCTGTGCCAGCGATTTCCCCCGGCGTCCAACCGGTGTACGCAGCGCATCAATGATGTAGGCCTCGGCCATGGAGCTCCTCCATTAGGGGTTTCGAGCAGACCGGAAACGTCTGTTGAACCAACAATGCCCAATTCACCATCAGTTGTCTAGGTCACAATTGATGTGGTTGGCTTGGGGATACGCATGTTGTGCCGGAGCGACTACTGATTAGTAGGAGCGGCTGGGGCAAAGTTCCATGCGAAGAATTATTGCGCGATTGGTGCGGACCGTAGGATGTCTGACGGGACAGTGCATGCCGGCAGCGAAGCAACCGGCAATGAGCCGGCTTCACCTAGGCAAGGCAAGAATTGTTGCGCACCCCCGCACTTCGACCGAAAACTCTGGGAACAGAAGAGGACCACGTGAGCATGGCCGACTATGATCCACGAATCACGGAACTCTACGACACGGATAATCCCGATGGTCCGGATCATGATTATTACCGTGCACTTGCGGCTGAAACCCAAGCCGAACGGATCCTGGATCTAGGCTGCGGCACTGGGCTCTTGACGGTAACGCTTGTTGGCGAGCGAAGAACTGTCGTAGGCGTTGACCCCTCACCGGTAATGCTTTCCTACGCCAGGCGTCGGCCCGAAGCTGGGAGAGTCACCTGGATCGACGGCGATTCTTCGGCTATCGAAGGCGGGCCCTTCGACTTGATGGTGATGACTGGGAACGTCGCCCAGCACATCCCTGGCCAGCAGTGGGAACGAACCTTGAAACAACTGCGCGAAGCTGCGAGGCCCGGCACGGTGCTGGCTTTTGAAAGCAGGAACCCGTCGACGCGTGCCTGGGAAAAGTGGGATGCTGAAGAGTCCACCACTCGGCAGACGCCATTCGGCCCGCTGACCGAATGGTTCGATGCCGACGAAAGCAGCCCGGGAGTCGTCCGCCTAATGTCCTACGCCAAGTTCGAGCAGTCGCAGGAAGTAGTGGTCGAAAAATTGGAGTTGGCCTTCCGCAGCGCCGAGCAGATCAGTAGAGATCTTTCCGCCGCAGGGTTCGAGGTTCGCGCTATCTGGGGCGACTGGACGCGAGAACCATTCAACGGCGAGCAGCCGCTGATGATCTTCGAAGCTGAAGCGGCCAAGGGAAAAACCGGGGAGACGGCTCATGGATAAGCGGTCTTCGCAGCTCCAGGTAACCAGGTTTTCCATCGAACAGGCAGCCTGCTTGCAGCGGTTGATGGAAAGCAACCCGGGGTATTCGCAACGTGTTACCAGCGCAGTTCCCGCAGCTGATGCCGCAATCGAGGCATTGACCGCCCTGCCGCCGACGGCGCGGGCCGAGCAGAAAATCGATCTTGGCCTTTGGCTGGATGCAGAACTCGTCGGATTCGCTGATCTGATTGTCGGCTGGCCGAGAACGGACACGGTCCACATCGGATTGCTCATGATTGACGGCGCAAGGCAAGCAGAGGGGTTGGGGAAGCAGCTCCATGAAGAGGTACTCGCGCTGGTGCAGGATTATCCGTCGATCACCACCTGCCGGATAACGATTGTCGATACGAACGCCGCCGAAGCGGAACCGTTCTGGACGAGCC
This sequence comes from Glutamicibacter nicotianae, assembly GCF_006539525.1. Taxonomy (GTDB): domain Bacteria; phylum Actinomycetota; class Actinomycetes; order Actinomycetales; family Micrococcaceae; genus Glutamicibacter; species Glutamicibacter nicotianae. The sequence continues at coordinate 221,725 of NZ_BJNE01000003.1, forward strand.
TTGGCTACAGGCCTACCGGGGAGGCCAGCAACCATGCGGCAGGGGACCAGAAGTCATGCGCATGGACGCGTCCGGTGACCAGCACGAGAAAGGAATAGCTGGATGAGCAGATCCCCAGATAACATCCTGTTGCGCTTCTCGGCCGAGCAGGAGCAGCAAGTGCGGGAAATCTTTGCCCAGCTGGAAAAGCGAGGGTTTCCAGCACAACACCAGACTCCGCATATCACCATCACCTTTTCGCCCAGCATGAGCGATGCTGTAGCGCAGCGGGCCGCAGAACTGCTCCCAGATCTCATCCCCGCCTGCTTCCACCGGGTGGGCACGATTGTTTTCGGTACCAAGCGCAAGCAGACGGTTGCCTGGCTGCTGGAAACGACCGACGCCCTGGAAATGGCGGCCCGGGAAATCAGCGCCGTGAATCCCGACGGACGAGGACCCAGATGGACCCCGCATCTGACCATGGGCCTGCGCCTTCCACGCGAGATCGTTCCCGACTATATCCGTGCACTGGATGAGCTGGCGGCAGCGCAGCTCAGGGAACTGACTGCTTGCAGGGCAGCACTGTGGAAGCCCCGGCTGCAGGAATTGACGCTCTTGGCCGGTGACATGGAGCACAACGGCCGTGACTAGCTGGCCGAGGACCTCTGCGTTTTGGCCGAAGCACGCATAATGCGCAGATAGCCGAAGCCGACAAATAGATGCAGCACCGTGCCGGCTGCCAAAATGGCTACGCCCGGTGCGGCCAGCACCGTAAATTCGGGGATTCTGCCAAAGGCCACGCAGGCCAGGCCCAGCATCATGATGGCAGTGCGGATCTTTCCCAGCCATGTGGAAGCCGGCGGGGATTCAAGGCGCAAGAAGAAATAGGTGCACAGCAGAACCAGGTCAGTGACGAAAACGGCCAGGCCAACCCAGACCGGGATCGCTCCGCTAATTACCAGCGCGATAGCGATAGCCACGATGCCCAAGCGATCGGCAATGGGATCCAGCAGGATGCCAAGCTGCGAGACCTGGTTGAACTTGCGGGCGATAAACCCGTCAACCCAGTCACTGAGGCCGAAGGCAAGAAGCAGCACCGCAGTCAGCACCGGTTCGGTATCGGCCACCAGAAAGCCAACGATGGGAAGAACCAGGAGAAAACGAATGATCGTGATGGCGTTCGGAATCGTCGCCCATTCATGTTTGCGTACCGCGCGCGTTTCCACTGTTTTCCCCTTTCCCTTAGTTGAACGATGACGCACGGAGCCGCAATATACAAGGCTGCGAGCCAGCTGGCCCGGGAAAAATATCCGTCCAGTTGGCCGAGGTAATTTGTTAAAGAACTGCGGGGGCCGTCCCGAAGGACGTCCCCCGCAGCCAAAGCTAAAGGGCAGGGTGCGGCATTAACCCTGTTCGAGAAGCTGGAAGCTCACGCCGCCCTGCTCGTCTACTGCCGCATCGAGTACTTTGCTATCCAGTGCGTCGGCAATCGCCTCGTCCACATAGACAGGGCTGCCTTCGGTATCCACCACGCCATCGGTGCTTTCGGGCGCGGGGACAATCTGCAATCCGAAAGCTGCATCTTCAGGGTGGGTGCTGTCTGCCTGCATGATGCGCAGGCCAGCGGTTTCTTCCTCGGCTTGGTTGGTGACGATCGCGGTCACGATCGATGCTGCTTGGTCGGTCAGTGCGAGCACGATGGCTCTCCTTCCGGTTGAGGACATGCCAAGTTCAGGGCATGTGCGTGCCACGATTCCAAAAATGGCAATGAAACTCAACACCGCTTAACAGCTGCGCAACATGCTTGGACTTGAACCCAGCCCAGCGATAGGGTCCGCCCCAATGCATTGATAGGAATTGAACCGCGAAGGAGAAAACGAATGAGCAACAATCCGCCAGCCCACGGCGTGACTACCACGGAGCCTGAATTGCGCTTGACTGACTTCCGTGCTCAAGACCTGTCTGCGGTGCACAACTTCGCTGCTGACCCACTGGTGTGCCGGTACTCGACGTGGGGCCCTAACCAGCTGGCCGATACCCAAAAATTCCTTGCCGATGCACTAATCGAGCAACTGCACCGTCGCTTGCGAGCGATCATGCTTGGCGATGTGCTCATTGGTTCTGCGTCAGTGTGGGCAACCGACCGGAAGGCCAAGGCCGGAGAGCTTGGCTACACGCTGAATCGGGAATACTGGGGCAACGGATACGCCACGGCTGCCGTGGGACACCTGCTCCGACTGGGGTTCGAAGATCTTGGTTTGGAACGAATCAGTGCAACGTGCGATGCCAGGAATGCAGCTTCCATCCGCGTCCTTGAGAAATCCGGTTTCAAGCTCGAAGAGCGCCGCACCGAAGACCCGGAAAACAACAAAGGACGGGTTGAAACCCTGGTCTTCGGATTGCACCGAACCTAACTGTGGTCAAGCGCCTTGCAGGTACACTGGCAGTTCTGCGATGAGCACGTCTAGAGACGAGGAAACCTGAATGAGACTCCATCACGTTCAGATATCAATGCCACGTGGTGAAGAATCCGAAGCTCGACGATTCTACGGTGAAGCGCTGGGACTTGCCGAAGTTCCCAAGCCTGCCTCCCTCGCCGGAAGGGGAGGATGCTGGTTTCGTGCTTTCAAAGCGGATGCCGTGGTGGCGGAAATCCATCTTGGCGTAGACGATTCATTCGTACCGGCCAAGAAAGCGCATCCGGGATTAGTTTGCGACTCGATCCACGAGCTGGAAACTCTCGCTGAACGCATCGGCTCCATGGGCTATGAACTGTCTTGGGCTGAGCGTGAAACCTTTGAAGGATATCTGCGGTTCCACGCGCGTGACGGATTCGGGAATCGACTGGAAATCATGACTCCGGCAAGCTAGCACAATCACATTACGTTCGGGAGGCCTTGTGGAACCGATGACTTTCGCAGCAACCAGGGATCAAGCCGTGCCAGATGATGTCGCGCGATTGCTTGCCTCTGTTCCCGAGTGGTTTGGCCAACCTGAATCCAACGCGGAGTACATCCAAGCCGCGCGGAGCAAGGAAACCTGGACCGTGCGCAATGCCGCCGGCACGGTACTCGGTGTTCTCTTGGTCGACCGGCACTACGCCCACAGCATCGAGATCCATCTAATGGTGGTCGACCGCGAACTCCATGGAACTGGAATCGGGTCGGCCTTATGCTCAGCCATTGAAGCCGACGCGCTCGCCGGGGGAGTTCAGCTGCTGCAGGTCAAGACCTTGGGGCCTTCGCACCCGGATGCAGGCTATGCGAAGACTCGTCGGTTCTATGAAAGCCAGGGATTCCTGCCGCTGGAGGAAACTGACCTCTGGGGACCCGAAACGCCCTGCCTGATTATGGTGAAACCACTAGCCGGCAAGCAGCGAGGGAAGCGAAATAGCGCTTGATTTCGGGCCGAATGGGGGAAAGCTGGGAGTTCATCTTGCGGTTGTTTCGCTAGGGGGCCTGGAGCCGTAGACTGGGCGCAATCCGCCACGACGTTAGGAGATCTCCTTGTCTGATATTTCAGCACTTGCCCAGAACCTCGCCCAGGAGCATGCTTCAGGGAAGCTGTTGGTGATGCCCACCGTGTGGGATACCTTCAGCGCCAAGGTGGCGGTGGAAGCCGGGTTCGAATCCCTGACCATCGGCAGCCATCCGGTCGCCGATTCCATAGGCAGCGCTGACGGCGAGCAGATGGACTTCGCAGACTACTTGGCTGCGGTGCAACGCATCACCAGCAGCGTCGACGTGCCGGTCAGCGCCGACGTCGAGTCCGGCTACGGACTGGACCCCAGAGAACTCTTCGAACGCGTCGCCGCAGCGGGTGCAGTTGGAGTGAATATCGAAGATGTCCTCCATCGGGAAGGAGGCCGTGTGCGCGAACGCCAGGAGCATGCGGACTACATCCACGGCGTCCGCCAAGCGGCGGATGCTGCTGGCATCGACTTCGTGATCAACGGACGCACCGATGCTGTGAAGCTGGCCGACAAGTTCGCCGACCCGCTGGGTGAGGCTATCGAGCGCATCAAGCTGATGGAGCAGGCCGGTGCGCGCAGCGTGTATCCGGTGGCGCTGGCCGATGCGGATCAGGTAAGGCAGGCCGTGCAATCGGTTGGAATCCCGGTGAATGTCACTGCCCACCCGGTCACGGCGCACGCCGCCGGAGACTTGGCGGCCTTGCGAGAGCTGGGAGTTCGCCGGGTGAGCTTCGGACCGCTGTGGCAAATGTGGCTGGCGGAGGTCTCCGGCAGGCAGCTCGGGGAGTGGCTCTGAGCTCTTGCCAGATCGTGTAATTGCACCTCGCTGAGGCAACAGTCGTACGCTGGAGGCATGGACGATCGGCAAACCCCGCATGAAACGGCACCCTCCAGACCTCGGGTTTTCCGTGAGATCATGGAGAACCTGTCGCCAGGGTATTTCGCCCTGACGATGGGCACTGGCATTGTCTCCATTGGCCTTCACGAAGCCGGATGGGACCTTCTCTCCGGGATCCTGCTGTCGTTTGCCGTGCTGTCGTATGCAGTGCTGTGGGTGCTGTACATCTGGCGGGCAATTGCCTTCAGCGGAGCCATGAGGGCTGAACTTCGCCGACCGGAAATGGCCTTCGGGTACTTCACCGTCGTCGCCGGCACCGATGTTCTCGCGGTGCGATTGAGCGCCGAAGGATTCAGCGCGATCTCCATAGTGCTCGTGGCCCTGGCCGCCATTCTGTGGTTCATCTTCGGCTACGTGCTGCCGTGGCAGGTTTTCCTGAGCCGGGACGGAAAGCCGATCCTCTCCCGGGTCAACGGCACCTGGTTCATCTGGGCGGTGGCCAGCCAATCCTTGGCCATCGGCCTGAGCGTTATCCAGCCGCATGTTGCGAACGGGCAATCACTGATCGGCTTGCTTGCCGTGCTGACCTGGTCGGTGGGCGTCGCGCTCTATGCTGGCATCGCCGTGCTGGTGCTGCTGCGGATCGTGCACTTCGGGATGACTCCGAAAGAATTCGAACCACCGTATTGGGTGGCCATGGGAGCCATGGCCATAGCCGTTGTTGCGGGCAGCAAGATTGTCGGCATGGATTCCACTCCAATGGTTGATGCCACCCGTGCGCTGATTGCGGGGACAGTGGCGGCTTTCTGGAGCTACTGCCTCTGGCTGATTCCAATCCTGGTGGGAGCTGGCGTGTGGCGGCATGTGGTGCACCGCGTTCCGCTGGTGTACGTGCCCACGCTATGGTCAATCGTCTTCCCTGTCGGAATGTTCGCAGTCGCCTCGATCAACCTTGGAAGGGTCGACTCGTTGCCGGTGGTGGAAAGCATCGGCCACGGGTCGCTGATCGCCGCGGTGCTGGTGTGGGCTGTGGTCTTCGTTGCGATGATCCGCCACTATGTGCTGCTCGCTTGGCGCAGCCGCACCCGCAGCTAATAACTGATTCGGTAGGCTTTGCCGATGCTGTGGTTGTCCTCAATGGTTGCAGCATGAACGCGGACAGATCGGCACGCGGTATGGTTCCGCGCAACCGGCCGGGTTCGCCATGCCGTGTGCGACCGTTTCGCGGCCGCGGCTGGGGCAGCGGGGATCGAACCGAGCAGCTGCCCCGACAGGCCGAAAATCATTCTCCGCATTCCCCGTTCCCGTTAAGCATTATTCATGGTCGGCGAGTTGATGAAATGCTAACTTAGGCCACAGGCGGCTATATCAACCCAAAGCACCGAGGCGCGTCTTGATGAATGATTTTCCTGCTCAACCTCCATCTGGCATGAAGCAACGACGAAGAGCATTCGCGTGGCAACCCGAATCCGATACGCTCATTGCTCTGGCCACCTTGCTGGCGTTTTCCCTGTGCTACTACGCGGGAACCTCGATCAACAGCCTTTTCCTCTGGCTTGGCATTCTGGTCTTCGGCACCGCCATCCCACTGTGGACGGTGCTGTGCCAGCGGCGTGAAACCTTGGCCGGGGTGGGGATCACGAGAAAATTCCTGCTGACGTCCCTGGCTGTCTCTCTGGTTCTGGGTGCCGGATCCGCCTACCAATTGTTTGCCTTGTCCAATGCCATGGGTGCCGATTTTGCAAGCCACCTGGTGGCGAACTTCCTGGTCCTGTGGGAACCATTCTTCGTCTTCGGCTGGCTGTATCTGCGGTGGGAACGCGCCTTCGGATGGTTGCCCGCTATTGTGCTGACCGGACTTGGCTTCATGATCCAGCACCTCGGATCGGTCCAGTTGGAAGCGGCAGCAGGCTTCGGTGTTTTCGCAATCATGTTCGCGATTGCCTTTGCCCTGGTGCGCAACCTCGCCGTGCTGTGGCCGCTGTTCTATCCTGTAGCCAGCGGGATCGGGACCTTGCAGGCGGGGTTTGTGATGGGATGGGGCGATGCCGGCATTTCGGCCATCGTCCTGGTGCTCCAGCTGGCGATTTTCTGGTGGATCAACAAGAAGGCCAAGAGTCTGCCTGCGGCTTAGATCATCGTGCCGGCAGCGTAGGCTGCCTGCCCGACATGCACGGACGCATCGTCGATGATCGATACCAAGCGCACCGCACGCGTTACTGCTGGATTCCAGCTGCGATCGATGATTTCGTCCAGTTCTTCCTCGCCCAGCGTGGCGGCGTAGCCGCTGAGCCCGGACAGGCACGCGGCCAAGTAGTCCACGAGCAGCTGCTGGTCGGTCACGGTAATCTGGCGGGCCTGTTCGGCACTATGCCCGTAGCCCATCGAATCACCGAGCTCGCCCAGGTTGAAGCGTGCACGGAACTGCGCCCAGCGTTCGGGTTGGCCGCTCAGCGCCGAGAGCTGGGTATCGGCTTCGCGTCCGGCATGCCACAGCAGCCAGGCAATCGAGTTGGGATGGTTTCCCGGATGGGCATTGAGCTGTTCGGCGCTCAGCTGCGGCAGGGCCTGCGCCGCATCAATTGGGCGCTGGGCCAGATCGGCCAGAATCTCGGAGGCGTTCATGATTCCACCGGTTCCTCTTCCCCGCGATGCCAGTCGCGGTCTTCGGTATCGGCAACGAACCCGGCGGCGAGATAAGTGGCAACGGCTGCGCGGTTCTCGCTGGGCGTGCACACCAAGGCACTGGACGCACCCATTGACCGCAGCTCTGCGGCGGCGGCCAGGCTGATCGCCGTGCCGAACCCCTGGCCGCGAAAAGCCGGGTGCACCGCAATGGGTTCCAGCAGTCCTGGCCGCCCGGAACCAGCGGACCAGACCCCGGCGACGGCCAGCGGGTTCATCTCCCCGTCGTAGGCGGTGAGGCATTGGCCCTGTTCATAGATCGGAGTGCTGGCCATGGTGTGCCAGCGCTGCAGCGCACGGGCTAGATCCTCCTGCGTGAAATCGCTGCCGCGAAAGGCGTTGAGGTGCACTTCCATCCACTGGCCGGCCAGGGAAGCATCAATCCGCCGGAAGGCCAGTTCAGGCAGCCGCACCGGAGCATCCAGGGCACGGCGCAGGGGAGTCCAGGCTTCACCGGGCATCCAGCCATGGGCCTGCAGGATCTTGCCCAGTGCCGTTGCGCCGCGGGCTTCGATGCTGGCACTTCCGGCCGGGAAGATCTGGTTCTCCGCAGAGCTGAGGTCGGCATGGATCTGCTCGGCCAGGGGCTGGATGTCGACAAAGTCGGGATGCAGTGCCATGCGAATCAGGTTCGGTCCATCGAGCAGGCCGATGGCATAGATGGATTCGCGGTCCGCCCAGGCCCGCAGGCCTTGTGCGGCGGCTTCCATGCCCCGCATGGCGTACCAGCCCACATCGCCTGGATGCAGTTGCACCGGCAGGCCGTCACGTTGCCAGCTGGCGAGCTCGTCAACGAGGTCGGCAACCTGCGCCGCGGCGGGAGTATGCATTCGAAGGCCCATTGGCCTATTCAAGCACCGGGCCTGCCCGGCGGACAAGGGTACGCAAAGGGCAGCGGGATGGCAGCTTCCCCAGGATGCTGCGCTCCCGCTGCCCATGCGTGCGAGTGCCTCCGGCCTACAGTTCGACGGTGGCTTCCCAGGCCGAGTGGATGGCGCCGTGGATGTAGTTCACGGCGCCGGCATCGCCGACCACGTCGACGCTGAAGCCTGCGCCGCGCAGCTCGTCGGCCACTGGTGCGGCGGCGGTGGTGCCGTCCGCGTAGACCACCATGTCGGCCGGGGCGCTCTGCGCCTCGCCGTTCACGGTGAACTCCACGGACTTTTCGGTGATGCGGTCCACCGTGGCGTTGCGGTGGATCTGCACGCCGTGGGCCAGGTTGTCCTTGACCGCGGTCCAGCGGCGTGGCATGGCCAGCGGCAGGCCCAGCTGCTGCTTCTCGTGCACCAAGGTGACCTTGCGGCCGCGTGCGGCGAGGAACTCGGCCAGCTCCAGGCCTACCAGCGAGCCGCCGATCACCACGACGTTCTTGCCCATCGGCAGCCAGTACTTGGTGAACTGGCGGACGAACTCCGGGGACTTGGTCAGCCCGGACAGGCGTCCCAGCTTGCCCATGGTGCTCAGCACCAGGCCGGCCTCGGCGGCGGTGGCGGTACCCAGCATCATGGCGCGCAGGGTGTCGCCGGTCTGCACGTTCGGCAAATCGCCGCCGGGCATGTCGGGCTTCGGGCGCACTGCGCCGGTGGCAACGATGATGTGGTCCGGGTTCAGCGCGCGGATGGTCTCCACGGTGGCAGGGGTGTTCAGCTTGACCGCCACGCGCAGGCGCTTGAGCTCGGACTTCAGCCAGCGCAGCAGGCGCTCGTTGTCCGGGGTGGTCATGGTGGAGAACCACATGGTGCCGCCCAGGCGGTCGGCCTTGTCGATCAGGGTGGCGCGGTGCCCGCGTTCGGCCAGCACGCGGGCCGACTCCATGCCCGAAGGTCCGGATCCGACAACCACGATGTGCTTCGAGGCGCTGGCAGGCTTCAGCGGCAGCAGCTTCTCATTGCCCAGCGCCGGGTTCACCGCGCAGAACGGGGTGTCGTCGAAGAAGTTCTCTCCCACGCACAGGTAGCAGTTGATGCATGGGCGGACCTGGTCGAACTTGCCCTCGCGCAGCTTGTTCGGCAGTTCCGGGTCGGCCAGCAGCTGGCGGCCCATGGCGGCGAAGTCGACCTTGTTCTCGGCAATGGCCTTCTCCGAGATCTCCGGAAGCATGCGGCCCACGGCGATGACCGGGATGGAGACGTGCTTCTTGATCTCGGCGGCGTTTTCCAGGTAGGCGCCGACCTTGTTCGGCAGCGGGCCGTCGGTGAAGTTGTCGAACGGGTTGCGGCCCCAGCCGGTGACATGGATGGCATCCGCGCCGGCGGCTTCGAACAGCTTGGAAGCTTCGATGGACTCCTGCAGGCTCAACGCGCCTTCCTGGCCGTATTCCTCGCCGGCCACGCGCACCAAAATCGCCAGCTTGTCGCCGACGCGTTCCTTGACCGCGGAAATGACTTGGCAGGCCAGGCGGGCGCGGTTCTCCAGCGATCCGCCGTACTCGTCGGTGCGCAGGTTGTCGCGCTGGTTCAGGAACACACCCAGGATGTAGCCGTGGGCCACATGGATCTCGATGGCGTCGGCCCCGCCCTTGGCCACGCGCTCGGCGGCGTCGGCCCAAGAGGTGATCAGCCAGTCGATGTCTTCCTTGGTCATCGTGTGGTAGGTGGTCTGCTTGCCCGCGGTGGCGGCGCCCATCTTGGCGAGCTCTTCTGGGGTGCAATCGGCCAGTGCGTCCATCGAGTAGCGGTAGTCCGGCTCATTCGGGGCGAGGACCGGACGGTCATTGGCGGTGTCGACTCGGGCCACCTTGCCGTGGTGGGTCGACTGGATGCACAGCTTGGAGCCGGCAGCGTGGATGGCGTCGGCCAGTGCCTTGATGCCGGGGATGAACTTGTCGTCAGACAGTCCCGGTTCCTTCATCGACGCGGCGCCGTAGGGGAAGGCGATGGCGCAGGCGCCGGTGATGATCAGGCCGGCGCCGCCAGCGGCGCGAGCGGCGTAGTGATCGATTTCCGACTGCTCAATCTCGCCGCCTTCGGACACATTCATGTCCATCGCCGGAAGCACGATGCGGTTCGGGGTGCCCATGGACCCGATCCGGCCTTCTGACATTAGATGGGGAAATTCCTTGTTGCTCATGACAACATGGTACCGGTGGAAAACACTCCGATTTGCGTCAGGGTACCAGATTGACTGCGATAAAAGCAGGTAAAATTAATGACTAGCGTAAATACAATCAGTCCACCTAAGTAATCTAATCTTTGGTTCGATCTACTATCGACAGAGAATTACTGAAAAGAATTCTATTTATATTGCCTAAGTCAACGATAATTAATTTCCATATGCGGAGATTAAATGTGCGCCCCAATCCCATTGCAAAGTGATGGGCATCACTGTCGCGGTAGGCTTGAAGCATGTACTGGGAAAATATCGTCTTCGATGCCGAGAACCCGCGGCGGCATGGGGAATTCTGGGAGGCTGCGCTCAAATGCCAGATGCTCACCGATAACCAAGGGGGCTACGAAACACGCTTGCAGTTGCCTGGGGAGCGTTACCTGGATCTGTGTTTCCCCATCGTCCGGGATCCGGATCGTGCCCGGCAGCGCGCGCACCTGATCCTCGGCAGCGGCGCCCCTCCTGCCGAAGACCTTGGTGCGGAGCTGCTGGATGCTCTGGAAACCCGGCTCGACGCCGCAGGAAACGAGTATCTGCTCCGAGCCGACGGCAAGCCGGCAAGTGGCTTGGTGCTCGAAGCCTTCCAACTTGCCTGCGCTGACCCGGCAGGTGATGCAGAATTCTGGAAGCAGCTGCTTGGCTGGGAAATCGTAGCGCGATCCCCGATGGTGCTGGCCGACCCAACCGGCGTGGGCCCGCGTCTGGTTCTCGTCCGCGAAGCGTCGCCCAAGACAGCGGCGAAGAATGCGATCCACCTTGATTTGCGTCTTGAGCAGGCGGAGAGCATGGATGACGCGCTTGCTGCGATCTGCGCATCGGGTGGAGCTGAGCTGGATGGGCCGTGGGAGGGATTGCCATGGCGGGTATTCCAGGACCGCTCAGGAAACGAATTCTGCGTCTTGGCGCCGTCGGCTTCCTCTGATGACTGATCCGGAGACGTCCGGGGTGGCCAGCCGGAAGCATCGATTCTACGCAAGGAAAAACGTGCAGCTGCATCTCGGTACAGAGCACTCCCACGCAATGGTCCCAGGACGGCCACGTCGTGGAATCGTGGTGCTGGCGCTGCTGCTGGCCACTTTGGCTCATTTGCTGGCCCAGCTGTTCTGGCCTTCCGGGTTGCTGGCCGATGCCACGCAGATCCTGCTGATGCCGCTTTTGGCAGGAGCGGTTATCTCCTTCACCACTTCGCCGCGCGGCAGGCTGATCCGGCTGGTGCTGGCAGCGCTGTTCTTCTCCTGGGTCGGTGATGCCCTGCCGCGGTTCATGGATGGAGACCCGGCATTCCTGGCCATGGTGGGCGCGTTCCTGGTCGCGCAGTTCTTCTACATTGGCGCTCTGGCAAGATACTGGAAATCTTCGATACTGCGCCGATGGTGGATGCTGTTTCCCTATCTTGCGGCATTCGCAGTGCTGCTGGTCCTTTGCTCACCCGGTGCCGGAGCGCTGCTTGCCCCGGTGATCATCTACGGCTTGGCATTGATGGTGATGGCCATCCTCAGCACTGAGCTGGGACCCGTCGGGGGTTCCGGCGGCGCAATTTTCTTCCTTTCCGATTCCTTGATCGCACTGCGCTCATTTACGGACATTGGCATTCCCGGCATGGGATTCTGGATTATGCTCACCTATGTGGCCGGGCAGGCCATGATCAGCTATGCCGCGAGCCAGCGCGATGCACAGGAGAAAAGCACGACGACATGCAGGTAAACCACCTCAGCAGAATCCCGTTGTTCATGGTGCATGGCAACGGCGTAGACCACCGGATTCTCAAGCCGCTAGAAGCAACGCTGGAGAAAATGCGGATTTTCGACTTGCACTACATCGACTTGCCTGGCTTCGGCACCTGCCCGCCGCTTGAAAATTCCGGTGGCCTGCCAGAACTGGCAAGCTGGTTGGAAGCGCTGATCCGGCAAACCGCGGGCGAGGGAAGATTTGCGCTGCTGGGCAATTCCCTTGGCGCCTTGCTCTGCCAAGAGATGGCCGACAAGTTTCCTGGCCAAGCTCAAGGGCTTTTCCTCCTGGCGCCAGTAGTCTTTCCTGATGCCGCTCGGCGTACCGTGCCAGAGCAGCAGGTGTCAGTAGCAGACCCTCTGCTTCTGGCTGAGCTTGATCCACACCATGCGCAATTATTCTCTGACGTAGCAGTGGTTCAATCACCAGAAGCATGGCGGAAGTTCGCGCAGTGGGTGCTGCCCGGGTTGGACTGCGCGAACTTGCGAGCCATGGCTAAGCTGTCACGGCGGTACTTCCTGGACCCGCTGCCCGTCGAGCGTGGAAACCAGCTGGATATTCCGGTCACGATCGTGTGCGGGAAGCAGGACCATGTCACCGGATACCTGGATCCCGAGCGGCTCGTCCACCGGTATCCCCTGATGAAGCTCTGCGTGCTTGAACCAGCGGGCCATAACGTGCACCTTGAGCAGCCCGAACAGGTCTTGGCCGAATTGCGGGACTGGGCGCAACGTACCGGCGGCCTGCAGGAACGATCTTGATCCGGAAGGAAAGGTCCAATCCGATGACGCGCAACGCTCGATTGGGACTTGAGGAAATGCCGGCATCCGGCTACATTTCGAAGCAGCAACTACGGTTTTGCCTGAGCAAGAAGGAACTTGGCATGGACGAAGCTCTCGTGCTGCGCGAGTTGGCGAGCATTGATGAAGTGCCTGACCTATTGGATATCTGGCGCAGTTCGGTGGAACGCCGGAGGGACTTCCTCTCAGCTGCAGACATTGATGCAGTGGCAACCGCCCTGGAAGCAATCTATAGCCAGTCGGTGACCGTCAGAATCGCCCAGCAAGGCCAGCGCATCATGGGCTTCGCAGCCTGGAGCGATACACGCATTGAGCTGCTCTGGGTGCGGCACAGCGATCGCCACAAGGGTGTAGGCCGTGTTCTGCTGGAAGCAATCGTCGCGCACACTCCCGGCATCAGCGTGCATCTGGATTGCCAGCGACAGCCTGCCATTTCATTCTTTGGCGACTGCGGATTCTTGGCAGTCGACGGAGGTCCAGAACTGGTGCCGCAACGGATCACGTTGCGCCACACAGAATCTTTGCCCCGAATCGTGGCACCATAGTTCCATGAGTGAAAAAAGCCGTGAAATACGGGAAGTCAGCATCAAACGCGTCGAATCACGCAAGTACCAGGCCACCAGCCTGGAATCCGGCGCCAGCCTGGAATTCGGCCAGGGCGAAGGGCTGCTGACGCCGGTGGAGCTTCTGCTGGCTGCCATTGCCGGGTGCTCAGCGATCGATGTTGATGTGGCGACTACCCGCAGAAGCGAGCCTGAGAACTTCGAAGTCAAGGCGAGCGGCTACAAGGTCTCCGAGGACTCGGCTAGCCGAATGGAAGACATCCGCCTTGGCTTTGATTTGAAGTTCCCCGATACCGAGGAGGGGCGCAAAGCGGCCGGCATGGTTGAACGCATCGTCAAGCTATCCCATGACAAGTACTGCACGGTTTCTCGCACCGTTGAGCTAGGTGCCTCAGTGCAGAGCGAAGTCCTCAACCAGGCCTGATGCATTTCGTGCGGATCCCAGATTGATAATGGCCAATGGCTGACTCCGCAACAGCTTCCAAGGCAATTCACGGATTCGAGCGCGACACGAATTTCCCAACATTGCGTGAATCAGTTGTCGTTATGGCTTGATTGTTCGAAAAACGTTGAATCCAGTGTGAATGAATCATGCATCCGCAATTCGGGGTATGAAAGTCCATCGATTCAAGCTGGCAGTACGGGTCTTTGCCCTAGTCAGCGGAGAACCTTCATCGTAGGGTCAGATTGTCCCTACGTTGAAGGAGCAGCAATGCAGTCTGAGAACGTTTTAGGCAATATCGACTGGGCGTCGATGCTACAAAAGGTTGGCATCGCGCTAATCATCCTCATCATTACGTGGCTTCTCGCGCGCATCGTTCGGTGGGCTGCCGCCAAATTGGTGACCAGGGTGAAGTTCCTGCAGAAGCAGGGCAATGACGGAGAGCAAATAGGCCAATCTCTGGGCAAGGTTGCGGGACTGATCGTCTGGCTGTTCGGCCTCGTGGCAATCCTGCAAGTATTCGCGCTATCTGAAGTGCTATCGCCGGTGCAGGGCCTGCTCGGCGGCGTCATGGCCTTCATCCCCAACCTCATCGGTGCGGGCTTCATCTTCTTCATCGGCTACGTGATCGCCAATATCGTTCGCCAGCTGCTGAAGACCGGTTTGGGAACTGTCGACTTCAGCGGGCTGGTCCGCAAATTGACCCCAGGCGATGAACCGGTTGACGAAGTCCAGTCTCGCGAGTCCCAAGCGAAGATCGTTGACATCATTGCCAATATCGTCTTCGCCTTGATCCTGCTCGTCGTTGCCATTTCGGCACTGCAGGTCTTGGGCATCGCGGCAATTTCGGACCCTGCCCAGCAGATGCTGCAGCTTGTCTTCACCGCAATACCGCAGGTCATCATGGCCTTGGTGCTCTTGGCCGTCGGTATTCTGATTGCCAAGTTCGTCGGCCAGCTGCTTGAATCAACCCTTCACGGGGTGGGCACCGACTCCGTTGTTGCCCAATGGGGTGTTGTTCCCGAAGGCAAGAGCGCTTCGGGAATCATCGCTGGCATCGTCAAGATTGCCATCGTGCTGTTCTTCGGCGTGATGGCGGCCCAGATGCTGAACTTCCCGGCGATCACCAACATCCTCAATGAAATCCTGGCCTTGGGCGGCAAGATTCTCTTCGGCGCAGCAATTATCGCCGCAGGTTTCGTCATCGCCAACGTTATTGGCCGTTTCTTGGGCGACACCACCGCTTCAAAGATCATCCGCTACACGGCAATTGCGTTGTTCGTGGCAATGGGCTTGAAGTACATGGGTATCGCTGATTCGATCATCAATATGGCCTTCGGTGCAATCGTCATTGGCGCGGCTTTGGCCGCGGCGCTGGCCTTTGGACTTGGTGGCCGCGATGCTGCGGCTCGCACGCTGAAAAAGATCGAGGCCAATCAGGCCACCGACGGCCCGGATTCGACGCCGCCGGCATCAACTCCAGGCATCTAGCCAATATCACTAAACCTGAGGGACAGAGAAAAAGTCGCGGAACCCGAAACCGGATTCCGCGACTTTTTGTTGCCCGCCAAGCTACGGCTGCGTGCTCCACGGCAACGGCACTACGTCGGGGACCTGATCAGTCCGCAACCGCGCGTAGGCGTACACGTCAACGCGTTCTCCAGCAACCAGGAACTTACCGCGCTCGACACCCTCGCGCAGGAACCCGTTGCATTCGGCAACACGCTTCGATCCAGGATTGTTCGCCCGAAGACCTAGTTCCAAACGGTACAAACCGAGCTCGCCAAACAGGTGGTTCACCAAAGTAGCCACTGCGCGAGTGGCCAGAGACCTCCCGCGGTAGTCCTGGTTCATCCAATACCAAACGCATGCGTTCTGATTGGCTGGATCGACAGTACCGCAGACCAAACCGACCAGCCGGTCCCGATAGGCGACGGCCAAAGCCTGCTGCCGTTCGCCGGCCTCCATCAGGGCACGCACGTACGATGCGGCCTTTTCCGGAGTGTCGGCATCTCCTTGGCGATCCATATCGGCATTGGAGGAAAAGGCTTCGAAAACAGCTTCGGCATCCGATTGGCGCAGCCTGCGAACCGAGAAATCGTCGTCGACTAATGCGGCCTTGTTCGGTTCTGCAAAAGAAAGCTGCCGCGCAGCGGGCGTGCCCTGATGGAACAGCAGCTGCCAGCGATCCTGCTCATGGATCCACAGCGAACTGCGCTCGCTGGCGGATCCCGATAGTAACCTCCAGCGCAGAAGCACCGCTTGATCGGCAACCTGGATTGCCACGGGGCTTCCGACTTCCCGAGATCCGGAATCCCGTTCCGGCTCCTGGGCCAGCTGGGCAATGATCGCCTCGCGATCGTAGACACGGCCGCTGGCACCCACTTCGGAGAACTGCGGATGCAAGTACCGTTCCAATTGCCTGCGGCTATGGCGCTGGCTGGTTTCCAAGAGCTCCTGCTCCAACGAAATGATCGTGTTGGACAACACAGATCCCTGGGGAAGCACGCGGGGGAAGTCATGAGATGCCATGTCAACTAGTACATCACAGAAGATGACGGAGCTGCGGTTACTCAAGTTCGACTTTATGAGCTGGATCATGCCTATAATCGCAGTACTCCGCGGGAGCCTGAATCGACCAGGCTGAGAGGGCACCGAGCCGACCGCTACACCTGATGCGGGTCATGCCGCCGTAGGAAGGATGCGTGCTCTCGTGCATGTGAATATTGTTGGCGCCGGAATCATCGGCCTGTCCGTTGCGTTCGAACTGGAATCACGGGGACATACTGCCACCCTCATCGATCCAGCACCAGGCCAAGGTGCAAGCTACGCGGCAGCCGGAATGCTGGCCCCGGCAGCTGAAACGGTCTGGGGCCATGGCCCGCTTCACGAGCTGCTTGCCGCCTCGAATGCCGCCTATCCAAAGTTCATTGAGCGCATCGAATCCGTGACCGGGCAACGCCCGGACTACCTGCAGAACTCAACCCTCGTCGTCGCGGCCGAACCGGCTGACCGCGAAGCCCTGCATGAGCTGGCCGAACTGCAAGCTTCCCTCGGCCTGTCAGCGGAAAAGCTCTTGCCCAGCCAAGCCCGCAAACTCGAACCAGCCTTGGCCGCGAATATAGCAGGCGCAGTCCTATGCCAAGATGACCACCAAGTCGACCCACGGTCAGTCGTCAAAATCCTGCTTGATCACCTGCGTGGCCGCCTGATCGAGGAGCGGGCGCAGGCGCTGGTGGGCGACGGGAGCCGAACCAACGCGGTACGCACCGCATCGGGCAAGATCCTCGAAGCGGATCAAACCATCGTGGCCACCGGACTGGGCACCATTGACGGCCTGGACCGGGTGCCGGTGCGCCCCGTCTACGGAGATATTCTCCGGATCCAGGGGCCAGCCGGTCCGCCATTGATCACCCGGACCATCCGCGGCATCGTGCACCGGGAGCCGGTGTATCTCGTGCCGAGAAAGGACGGCAGCCTCGTGCTTGGAGCCAGCGTCCGGGAAGACCGCCAGCCTGCAGTGAACATCGGAGCCATGCATTTGCTGCTGGACAATGCACGAAAGCTCATACCCGGCATCAGCGACTGCACGCTGAACGAGGCAACTGCCCGGGCCCGTCCCGCCACTCCCGATGACCGTCCGCTGCTGGGGCGCATTGACCCGGGACTGGTGCTTAGCACCGGATACTCCCGGCACGGAGTGCTGCTGGCTCCGCTGGGCGCAACACTCACCGCTGAACTCATTCACGGCCCTGAAACCCATCCGTTGCATCAGGCTGTGAATCCACACCGCTTCGCCACAGCAACCCAGACCACCCACCGAACGGAGCAGCACCCATGAAAAGCATTGGCATCAAGTTCAATTCCCGGGAACTGAACCTGGACGAAGGAATCACCCTTCGCGAATTCATCAGCATGCAGATCGGCAAGGATCTGGATAGCAACTCGGCGGCCGTGGACGGCAGCAAGCTTGGAATAGCCGCCGCGGTCAATGGCGCTGTCATCCCGCGCAGCGCCTGGAACAGCTACACGCTGGCCGAAGGGCACAGCATCGAACTCGTTACCGCAGCCCAGGGAGGCTAGGCGTGGACACGCAAAACATCACCGAACTGGACATCAACAGCGATCCATTCCAGGTTGCAGGACGCACCTTGTCTTCGCGCTTGATCCTCGGCACCGGGGGAGCGAGTTCGCTGACCACCCTGGAAAGCGCATTGCAGGCCTCTGGAACCGAACTGACTACCGTGGCCATCCGACACTTTTCGGCGGCAGGCGAGTCCAACGTGTATGACTTGCTGCAGCGCAACAACGTGATTGCGCTGCCGAATACCGCTGGATGCTTCACCGCCCGCGACGCGATCCTCACCGCGCACCTGGCCCGCGAAGCGCTGGAAACGAACTGGATCAAGCTCGAAGTGATTGCGGACGAGCACACGTTGCTGCCTGATCCGCTGGAGCTGCACGCTGCCACCGAACAGCTGGTCGCCGACGGATTCCAGGTCTTCGCCTACACCAACGATGATCCTGCCCTTGCCCAGCGCCTCCAGGACGCCGGTGTTGCGGCCATCATGCCAGCCGGCGCACCAATCGGATCCGGCCTGGGCATCTTGAACCCGCACAATATTTCCACCATCGTCTCCCGGGCCCAGGTGCCGGTCATCCTGGACGCCGGAGTCGGCACCGCCTCGGACGCTGCTCTGGCCATGGAGCTCGGCTGCGATGCCGTGCTGCTGGCCAGTGCGGTGACCCGGGCGCACAACGCGCCGCTGATGGCGATGGCCATGAAGGATGCGGTGCGTGCAGGACGAGCCGCACGGCTCGCGGGCCGGATCCCGCGCCGCGACACCGCCCTGGCATCCTCGCCCACCGAAGGCATGATGCAGACCCTGGTCGGTGACTTCTCGTGAACCAGCCAGCATTAGTAGCCCCGGGGCCGGAGCTGGCATCTGAAGAATTGGCGCGTTATTCCCGGCATCTGTCGCTTCCCGGCGTCGGCGAAGAAGGGCAACGCAGGATCGCCAATGCCAAGGTGCTGGTAATCGGAGCCGGGGGACTGGGCAGCCCCATTGCCACCTACCTGGTCGCCGCGGGGATCGGCACCCTCGGGGTCGTGGACGACGACACGGTTGAACTGTCCAACCTGCAACGCCAAACCATGCACAGGCAACAGGACGTAGGCCGCTTGAAGGTGGAATCGGTCCGCCGGATGGCCCACGAGCAGAACCGGAATGTCCGGGTTATCGCCGTGGATGGCAAACTGGATGAGACCAACGCAGTGGCACTTTTCAGCGACTACGACCTGGTCATCGACGGCAGCGACAACTTCGCCACGCGCTACCTGTCCAACGACGCCGCGGAAATCACCGGCACGCCATTGGTCTGGGGGACGCTGTTCCAATTCTCCGGGCAGGTGTCCGTCTTCGATCCGCGCACCGGTCCGATGCTGCGCGACCTTTTCCCTGAGATCCCCGATGCGGACTCCGTGCCCAGCTGCGCCGAGGGCGGGGTCTTTGGCGCCCTGTGCGGCGTCATCGGCTCGGTGATGTGCACCGAGGCCCTGAAGCTCATCACTGGAATCGGCACCACGCTCAGCGGAAAACTGTGGCTCTACGATGCACGGGAAGCCAGTGTGCGAACACTCAATTTTGCCAGGGACCCGCAACGCGAACCGGTGAGCCGGCTGGGCGAGTACCAGCCAGCGTCCTGCGCTGTCGATGGGCATGTTCCGGAAATTTCCGTTGAGCAACTGGCGGACCTTGAAGCGGAGGAACCGGTGCTGCTGGTGGATGTGCGTGAAGCCTGGGAACGCGAGATCATTGCGATCCCGCACAGCCAGCCCCTCCCGCTCGCGCAACTGGAAGAACAAGGACTGGGAGGGCTCGCGCAGGGTGCCTCGGCGGTCGTGTTCGTCTGCAAAACGGGTGTCCGTTCACTGCGGGCGGCGCGGATTGCCAGGCCGGATCTGCAGCCAGCCGTCCAGGTGTACAGCCTCAGCGGCGGCACCGTGGAATGGGCCAGGCAGGTTCAGGGGCAGCAGGTGGCCTACTAGCGCCCGGCCTTGCAGTGCCTGCGCTTCTTGGATCCGGCCCAGCTCTGGCATACTTGCGCCATGGCTATGGGAATTGCGCTGGAGATCCGTGAATTGGAGATCGGCGACGAACAGCAGGCAATCGATGCCCATCATTTGATGCTTGGCGAAGATTTCGAGTTCTTGCCCACCTGGACTTCCGCTGAGGCGTGGGAGGACTATGCCTACCGGATGAAGGCAGGGCGCCGTGGCGAGCACATCCCCGAAGGATGGGTTCGCTCGGCGCTGTTTGCCGCCTTCGACGACGGGGAACTGGTGGGCCGTGTATCTGTGAGGTATGAGCTCAACGAGGGCCTGCTTCATTACGGCGGGCATATCGGCTATGGTGTAGTTCCCGAGTATCGTCGCCGTGGTGTGGCACAGCAACTGTGCAGATTCGGATTGCAGGAACTGCGCGAATCAGGAATTGAGCGCGCACTGGTTACCTGTGCTTCCGATAACATCGGTTCAAGATCGACCATTGAAAAATGCGGCGGATTGCTGGACGCCAAGCTTCCGGAAATTGAAGCCAGCCATGGCGCCGGCACGCTGCGTTTTTGGATACCTACCCAGTCGATCCGCTGAATTTCTCGCGACCGGTACATGAAA
The DNA here is from genome assembly GCF_006539525.1 of Glutamicibacter nicotianae. Classification (GTDB taxonomy): domain Bacteria; phylum Actinomycetota; class Actinomycetes; order Actinomycetales; family Micrococcaceae; genus Glutamicibacter; species Glutamicibacter nicotianae. Next base: position 242,013 of record NZ_BJNE01000003.1, read on the forward strand.
TTCCTGTATGTTCTGACACAGATCAACAGACTATTAGTCTCGAGAGCGTAAACTGGATTGTTGGGTCGACTTTGGCCCCGACTCCACAGACCCAAATTCTCGAGCGGAAGTGAGCCTTCACGCATGTCAGCAAACACCATTACTCGCGATGAACTTCGCAATGTAGCCATTGTGGCGCACGTTGACCACGGCAAGACCACCCTGGTCAACGCCATGCTCCAGCAGACCGGCGCATTCGACAGCCATGGTGAAACCGAAGACCGCGTGATGGACTCAGGTGAGCTGGAACGCGAGAAGGGCATCACCATTCTTGCCAAGAACACCACCGTGTTCTACAGCGGCCCAGCGGCCGAGGGCAAGAAGATGACCATGAACATCATCGACACCCCGGGCCACGCCGACTTCGGTGGCGAGGTTGAACGCGGCCTGTCCATGGTCGACGGCGTTGTTCTGCTCGTCGACGCATCCGAGGGTCCGCTGCCGCAGACCCGCTTCGTGCTGCGCAAGGCGCTTGGCGCCAACCTGCCAGTGATCATCGTGGTCAACAAGACCGACCGCGCCGATGCCCGCATCGACGGCGTCGTCTCCGACTCCATGGATCTGCTGCTCGGCCTGGCCTCCGACCTGGCTGACGAAGCTCCGGACCTGGATCTGGATGCCATCTTGAACGTTCCCGTGGTCTTCGCTTCGGGTAAGGCCGGCTATGCATCGATGAACCAGCCAGTTGACGGCACCCTGCCTGACAACGAAGATCTTGAGCCGCTGTTCGAGACCATCATCAAGCACGTTCCTGCGCCGACCTATACCGAGGGCGAAGTCCTGCAGGCCCACGTCACCAACCTTGACGCTTCGCCATTCCTCGGCCGTCTTGCACTGCTGCGCATGATCAACGGCACCCTGCGCAAGGGCCAGCAGGTCAACTGGGCACGCCAGGACGGCACCATGAAGCAGGTCAAGATCACCGAACTGCTGGCCACCCAGGGCCTGACCCGCGTTCCAGCTGAAGAAGCCGGACCGGGCGAGATCGTTGCAGTCGCCGGTATCGAAGACATCATGATCGGCGAAACCCTCACCGACCTGGAGAACCCTAAGCCGCTGCCGCTGATCACCGTTGATCCACCTGCGATCTCCATGACCATCGGCATCAACACCTCGCCACTGGCTGGCAAGGTCAAGGGCGCCAAGGTCACCGCACGCCAGGTCAAGGATCGCCTGGACAAGGAACTGATCGGCAACGTTTCGCTGAACATCCTGCCAACCGAGCGTCCAGACGCTTGGGAAGTCCAGGGCCGTGGCGAACTGGCACTGGCCATCCTCGTTGAGCAGATGCGCCGCGAAGGCTTCGAGCTGACCGTTGGCAAGCCGCAGGTTGTCACCAAGATGATCGACGGCAAGGTCCACGAGCCAATGGAGCGCATGACCATTGACGTGCCGGAAGAGTACCTGGGCGCTATCACCCAGCTGATGGCATCGCGCAAGGGCCGCATGACCGACATGGCCAACCACGGTACCGGCTGGGTTCGCATGGAATTCATGGTTCCAGCACGTGGCCTGATCGGCTTCCGCACCCGATTCATGACCGAAACCCGTGGTGCCGGCATTGCCGCTTCGCTGGCCGAAGGCTACGAGCCGTGGGCAGGCGCCATCGAGTACCGTATCAACGGCTCGATCGTGGCCGACCGTGCCGGCGTGGTGACTCCATTCGCGATGATCAACCTGCAGGAACGCATGAGCTTCTTCGTGAAGCCAACCGAAGAGGTCTACGAGGGCATGATCGTGGGCGAGAACTCGCGCGCCGATGACATGGACGTGAATATCACCAAGGAAAAGAAGCTCACCAACATGCGTGCAGCTTCCTCGGATTCCTTCGAGAACCTGACCCCGCCACGCACCCTGACCCTGGAAGAGTCGCTTGAATTCGCTCGCGAAGACGAGTGCGTTGAGGTCACCCCGGAAGCAATCCGCATCCGCAAGGTCCTGCTGAACGCCAACGACCGTGCCAAGGCCAGCCGTGCACGCGCACGCTCCTAATAATCGCAATTCCCTCGGAGGCAACTTCTCCGCGCTGTGGCGCGGTGCGGTTGCCGCCGTGGCTGCAGGATTGTTCGGCACGGCAATCCACGCCTCCATCAGCTATATCGGCAACGATTTCCCGCTGGTTTGGGGCGTGCTCGTTGCCTGGCTCCTGCTCGGAGTACTGGTGTACTGGGCTGCGGTTTCCTCCGCGAAGCTGTGGGCCGGTGCGGTGGCGTTCATCGGATGCTATGTGACTGTTGGCCTGATTTCCTATGTGGGCGACGACCAGCTGATCTTGGGCATGCAGTACTACGAGTACCTGCCCGGACCGGCGTTGGCCTCTGCACTGTGGATGTACGGAATGGTCATTCCATCGGTGATTGCCTTGCTGTGCTCCTTGCGGGTGTTGCGCAAGCAGCAACGGCAGAATTGAAAAACAGTAGGAGTTCTTCCCCAACGGGAGGAACTCCTACTGTTTTTAATAAGGTTTTGGGGAAGCGGTGACCGGCCTACTGGCCGTCACGCGCATTGCCGGTGATATCCAGATGGTGGGCCAAGAACAGCGAGGTGGCCACGCCATCGGGATCCGGGTCGCGTACTGCGTAGTCCTCGATAACCGCCCGCAGCCGGCTCATCAGTTCCTTCTGGTTTTCTTCATTGAGTTTCAGACCCAAGCGGATGACCTGTATTTCCTGCGGATCAAGTCCCTCGATTTCCTGCAGGAAGGTGTCCACGAGCATCGGAGCCGCGTCGGGAATGCGGGTGCCCCAGGACTGCTTGGTGCTTCGATAGGGCACTTCTTTGGCACCGCGGTTGCCTCGGCGCGGTTCTTCCGCGGCGAGGTAGCCGTTGCTGACCAGGGTACGCACGTGATGCAAGGACGTGGCGGGATTCAAATCCAGAATGTCCGCAATTTCCTTGTTCGTGCGTGACTCATGGAGGCACAAGCGCAAGATGCGAAGCCTCAGCGGGGAGCTGAGGGCTCGTGCTCGCGATTGGACAAGTTTATCGGAGGGCATGAAAACAGCATACGCGAAAAGTGTTAAGTGATTGGAAGATTCAAATCGCATGTCTTCCCAAGCCGGATCAACGCAGCTGCGACCCGGATAAGTGGCATCGTGAAAATCTTGCGGCTTGCTAGGACGCTATTCGCTGCGCGGGACGCGGGGCCTGCGGCGCGTCGGAGCCTGCGGTACCCGCTTGGCGTGGGTGATCGCCGCGCGGGGGATGCGTACCAGCTCGGTGCGGGTCTGGATGCTCACCGATTCCTCGGTCACTTCCCTCAGCTCTCCCAACGCGTCGGAAAAATGTCCGCCGGCCTGGCCCTCGGCCAATCGGTAGCGGACAACTAGCCGTTCACCGGGCGTCACATCACTAAAACTAAGCATTTGGAAGCGTCATCTTTTCGTAAGAAGAATTCATTTGCACCACGGGAAGCTGAAATGTGAATGGTCGATTACGTCACAGCGCGCCGATAGGCGGTTCGATGAATGGTTATACAGGACTAGACTGTAGTTTGAGCTGGTAAAGGATTCAAAGAGCATCTGCTGAAACCACTAGCTCTGTTGAAACCACCCAGTGCAAGGAAAGGTCTCGGCCCTCGTGACTTACATCATCGCTCAGCCGTGCGTCGACGTGAAAGACAAGGCGTGCGTCGAAGAGTGCCCGGTAGATTGTATCTATGAAGGTGAGCGCTCGCTCTACATTCATCCCGATGAATGTGTTGACTGCGGCGCCTGCGAACCTGTCTGCCCCGTCGAAGCCATCTACTACGAAGATGATGTGCCGGACGAGTGGGCCGACTATTACAAGGCAAACGTCGACTTTTTCGACGAACTTGGATCCCCGGGCGGCGCCGCTAAAATTGGTAACACCGGCACTGACCACCCACTGATCAGCGCCTTGCCACCTCAGAACCAAGGCTAGGTTTTCACTTTCATGCTTGAACTCCCCGATTACCCCTGGAACCAGCTTGCCCCGTATCGCGAGCAAGCGTCCGCACATCCGGGGGGAGTCGTGGACCTGTCGATCGGCACGCCCATCGACAGCACGCCGCAGGTCATCCAGCAGGCGCTGGCCGACGCTGCCAACTCGCACGGCTACCCGACCACGCACGGGACCATTGAGGTCCGCCAAGCCATCGTCGACTGGTTCGCCCGCCGACGCAACGTCACCGGATTGAGCACCGATGATGTCATGCCGACGGTTGGCTCCAAGGAAATGGTGGCGTGGCTGCCGTTGTTCCTGGGCCTGGGCGCTGGCGATATCGTGGTCCGCCCCGAAATCGCCTACCCGACCTATGACATCGGTGCCCAGCTGGTCGGCGCGACCCCTATCGCCACCGACGACCTCTCGGAATTGACTGCTGAGCAGCGCGAGCGCGTGAAGCTGATCTGGGTTAACTCGCCTGGCAACCCGACCGGAAAGGTCCGCGATACCGCCCAGCTGGCAGGCATCGTGGCTCAGGCCCGCGAAATGGGTGCCGTCGTCGCCTCCGACGAGTGCTACGCGGAACTGGGGTGGGATGAATACGAGGGGCAGGTGCCCAGCATCCTGGACCCGGCGGTCAACGGTGGAAACCTCGATGACCTGTTCGCGCTGTATTCGCTGTCGAAGCAGTCCAACCTCGCCGGATACCGCGCCGCCTTCGTTGCCGGTGCTCCCAATCTGATGCCGTCTCTGGTCAATAGCCGCAAGCATGCTGGCATGATCGTTCCCGGCCCAATCCAGCACGCCATGGTGGTGGCCCTGAATGACGACGAGCATGTCGCGGCGCAGCGCGAGCTGTACCGGGCACGCCGTGACATGCTGCGGCCGGCGCTGGAGAATTTCGGCCTGGCCATCGAGGATTCGGTGGCGGGCCTGTATCTGTGGTGCACCGCTGGGCGTCCGAGCTTTGAAACCATCGGGGCGCTGGCGGAACTGGGCATCGTGGCCGGTCCCGGGGCGTTCTACGGCACCGCCGGGGAACGCCACGTGCGCGTGGCGCTGACTGCATCCGACGAACGGATCGCGGCTGCCGTTGAACGGTTGAATTCTTCCGCCAATCGGTGAAGATGACGCCCTAATTAGCTTGAATGGGTCAAATCGCGGTATGTTCTACGGTGACGACTGACCTTTCGGAACTACACGCTTTCCGGTTAGGAGATGCAATGACAGATACTACGTCTGCACAGCTACACTTTGGAGAATCCAGCCTCGAGCTGCCGGTAATTCAGGCAGCAGAGGGCAACGACGGATTCGGCGTAGCCCCACTTTTGAAGACCACCGGGAACGTGACTTACGATCCCGGCTTCATGAATACCGCGGCCACCAAGTCCGCGATTACCTACATCGACGGCGACGCAGGCATCCTGCGCTACCGCGGGTACCCAATCGAGCAGCTGGCCGAGTTCGACAACTCGTTGCGCCGCCACACCCTGTTGCACGAAGAGCTCAAGGGCTTCTTCGGCGGCTTCCCTCGCGACGCGCACCCGATGCCGGTGCTGTCCTCGGCTGTTTCGGCCCTGTCAACCTGGTACCAGGATTCGCTGGATCCGAAGGATGACGCACAGGTTGAGCGTTCGACCCTGCGCCTGCTGGCAAAGCTTCCGGTCTTGGCAGCGTACGCGCACAAGAAGTCCATTGGCCAGGCGCTGCTGTACCCGGACAACTCGATGAACATGGTCGAGAACTTCCTGCGCCTGTGCTTCGGCACCGCTGCCGAGCCGTACATCGTGGATCCAGACGTGGTCAAGGCTCTTGACCTGCTGCTGATCCTGCACGCTGACCACGAGCAGAACTGCTCGACCTCCACCGTGCGCCTGGTTGGCTCCTCGGAAGCCAACATGTTCGCTTCGGTTTCGGCAGGCATCCACGCGCTGTCCGGTCCGGCCCACGGCGGCGCCAACGAAGCCGTCCTGAAGATGCTGCGTGAAATCCAGTCTTCGGGCATGACCCCTGAAGAGTTCATGACCAAGGTCAAGAACAAGGAGGACGGCGTACGCCTGATGGGCTTCGGCCACCGTGTGTACAAGAACTACGATCCACGCGCCAAGATCATCAAGAAGACCGCTCACGACCTGCTGGCAAAGCAGGGCAAGAACGAGCTGCTTGATATCGCGATGAAGCTGGAAGAAACTGCGCTGAACGATGAATACTTCATCTCGCGCAAGCTCTACCCGAACGTGGACTTCTACACCGGCCTGATCTACACCGCCATGGGCTTCCCGGAGAAGATGTTCACCGTGCTGTTCGCCATCGGCCGCCTGCCAGGCTGGATCGCGCAGTGGCGCGAAATGATCAAGGACCCGGAGCTGAAGATCGGCCGCCCACGCCAGCTGTACATGGGTGAAACCGCTCGCAACTACCCGGGCTACCAGGCCTAGGCTAGCTGCCGGATTCCTGCGGCAGGACCTGTCTTCCCACGATAGTGGGGGACAGGTCCTTCCCTGTTTTAAGCGGTATTTCGGGAGTATCCTTTGAGGCAGAGGAAACGACAAGTGTGCCGAAGAATCAGGTGGTATGCATGTACTTACGTCGTGGAAATAATTGGTCGCTGGCCATAAATACCAATCAGAATATGCTGATGGCGTTGTACCTGCGCGAACTCTCAGGCGTCCACCCCGCGGAGGCCGGACCCAATAGCCGGCTTGCTTCCAATATCAAGAACCGCAACACGATTGACGACTCGCACGGACAGCTCAAGCAGGAATGGAGTTCCTGGTGGGATTCGCTGACCGCGGTGGCGCCAGCCAGTGAACCGGAGGCCAGCGATGCACTGATCAAGCGGCTGGACGACGAGGGCTACCCGGCCCTGGCCCGGCTGGCGCGGGCACACTACGGCCAGGCCACGGTGTTCGCCCAGCAGCATGCCCAGGACTTTGCAGAAAACAGCGGCAAGTACGTGCCGCACCGCATGGATGAGCTGGAGCGGATCCTGATTGACCACGGCGTGGAACACGATATGCAAGCCACTCGGCAGGAGATCCACCTCATCGACGTGCCCTTGGACGAGCCCAGGGCTTGGCTGACTGGCCGGGCAACCATCGTGGCCAGCACGTCGCTGCTGCGCGACTCCAAGGCTTTCCACGGCTTCATCCAGCCGATGGTGACCATCATCTTTCCCGGCGGGTAGCCGAGCAGCAAGAAACTGGGCAATAAAAACTGGCAGACCACTTTCGTGATCTGCCAGTTCGAATGCAACAGGAGAATTAGTTGGCGTGAAGCGCGCTGTTCAGCTCAACGGTCTGGCCTGCGCGCGGCAGGGCCTCAACAGCGCCGGTGATCGAATTGCGGCGGAAGAGCAGGTTTGGCACGCCGGAAAGCTCCAGTGCCTTGACCTGCTTCTCGCCCAGCACCACACGCGTGCCGGCGGTGACGTACAGGCCAGCTTCGACCACCGAGTCATCGCCGATCGAGATGCCCACACCGGCGTTTGCCCCCAGCAGCACGCGTTCGCCGATGACAATGCGTTCCTTGCCGCCGCCGGACAAGGTGCCCATGATCGATGCGCCGCCTCCAACGTCCGAGCCATCGCCAACAACGACCGATGCCGAAATGCGGCCTTCCACCATCGAGGTGCCCAAGGTGCCGGCATTGAAATTGACGAACCCTTCGTGCATGACGGTGGTGCCCGAAGCCAGGTGGGCGCCGAGGCGCACACGTCCAGCGTCGGCAATGCGCACGCCGGCCGGAACCACATAGTCGACCATGCGCGGGAACTTGTCCACGCCGTACACGGTGACCGCACCACGAGCGCGCAACTTCAACCGGGTCGTTTCGAAGCCCTCGACCTGGCAAGGACCGAAATTCGTCCATACGACGTTTGCCAGATGGCCGAAGATGCCGTCGAGGTTGATGCTGTTCGGCTGGACCAGGCGGTGCGATAGCAAGTGCAGGCGCAGCCACACATCGGCGGTGTCAGCCGGAGCTACATCAAGATTAATGGTCAGTGAAACTACCTTCTGGGTGGTGCCGCGGGCTGCATCATCCTGCGCGGCGGCAGAGAGTTCACCGGAGAGCTCTTCAGCTTGGGCGAGTTCGCCCAAGACTGGAGCCGGGTACCAAACATCAAGGATCGTTCCATCGGATGCGACCGTTGCAAGGCCATGCGCTGAGGCTAAACGGACAGATGATTCGCTGGATGTCACAGATTCTGAAGTCATACACTGATCGTATCTTTGCTGACCGGAGTAACGTTGATAAATGACAAAAAAGTGAAGCTAGAGACTCAGGATGTAGCCAGCCGTGAACGAATTGGACCTGCAACAAGACGTTGCCCTGCTCACCGAGCAGATCATGAACATTGAATCCGTTTCCGGCAATGAGCAAGAGCTGGCCGACAAGGTGCACCACGCGCTGCAGCAGCTGGCGCATCTTGAGGTCCATCGGGACCAGGACGCCATCGTGGCGCGCACCAGCTTTGGCCGCGAACGCCGCGTCGTGCTGGCCGGGCATCTGGACACCGTGCCGTTGCCACGCACCGAGGGCGCCAAGGGCACCGTCCCCGCACAGGTCATCGGCGGGGTGCTCTATGGCCGCGGTGCGACGGACATGAAAGGCGGGGTTGCCGTGCAGCTTGCCCTGGCGGCAGAGCTGACCGACGCCAAATACGATGTCACCTACGTCTTCTACGACCATGAGGAAGTTGAAGCGGCCAAGTCCGGATTGGGCCGGCTGGCCAAGAACAGCCCGGAACTGCTGGAAGCTGACTTCGCGATCCTGCTGGAACCGACCAACGGCACCGTCGAAGGCGGGTGCAACGGAACCAGCCGCTTCGTCATCCGCACCCGCGGCAAGGCGGCCCATTCGGGACGCGCATGGATGGGGCATAACGCGATCCACGACGCGGGGGAGATCCTGCAGCGGCTGGCTGCCTACCAGCCCCAGAGCATCACCGTCGAAGGCCTGGACTACCGCGAGGGAATGAACGCAGTCCGCATTGCCGGCGGCATCGCGGGCAACGTGATTCCGGATTACTGCGAGGTGGAAGTGAACTACCGATTCGCCCCGGACAAGACGCTGGCCGAGGCTGAGGCCGTTGTCCGCGAGCTTTTCGCTGGCTTCGATATCGAGCGCACCGATGGCGCCGATGGAGCCAAACCGGGATTGGACCAGCAGATTGCCGCGGACCTGATCAAGGTGCTGGGCCAGGAACCCAAGCCGAAGTACGGCTGGACCGACGTGTCGCGCTTCTCGGCCTTGGGAGTTTCGGCAGTGAACTTCGGCCCAGGAGATGCGCTGCTAGCACACAGCGATGATGAGCATGTACCGCAGCAGGCTATCCGTGATTGCCTGCAGAGCCTGCGCGCGTGGCTGCGCTAGCGATGCCCTGTCACTGAGCAATTGTCGTGGCAAGAAAAAATCTCCGTACCGTGTGGTTGATGCCCAAGCGGTACGGAGATTTTTCTGTTGCGGTGGCTAGGCCTTGGGATCTTCGCGATCCTGGCCCGCTTGCGTGCCCAGATCCGCGGGGGCTCCAACCACTGCCGCCGGGTTGGCGGCTGCAGTCTTGTCCTTCTTCACCCGGCTGCTCAATCGGCGCGAGACGATCACTGCCAGCTTGCTCAGGGTGAAGTTGATGATGATGAAGATCGCCGCCGCCACGATCAGAGCCTGCAGCACATTGCCGTTCGGCGAGGAGTAGGTGCGGGCGAAGAACAGCAGCTCGTTGAAGCTGATGATGTAGCCCAGGGCCGAGTCCTTCAAGATCACCACGAACTGGCCGATCAGCGCTGGCAGCATGGCCACCAGTGCCTGCGGAATCTCGATGTAGCGCAAGGACTTGCCGCGGGTCAAACCGATCGCGATACCGGCTTCGCGTTGGCCCTTGGGCAGATTGTGCACTCCGGAACGGACCAGCTCCGCAACGACCGAGCCGTTGTAGAAGATCAGTGCCGCGACCACGGCCCACATCGCGGTATCTCCTGGCAGCTGCAATGAGCGGGAGAAGAAGACGTTGAAGAACACGATCATCAGCAGCACTGGAACCGCACGGAAGAATTCGACAATCACGGTGGATACACCGTTGATCAGCTTGTTCTGCGCCAGGCGTCCAACACCGAAGATCAGGCCGAATATCACCGAACCGACAATGCCAAAGATGGCGGCCTTGACGGTGTTCCACAAGCCGGGCAGCAAGTAGTTCTTCCAGGTGCTCGACTCGATGAAGTCATCCCACTGGGAAGCCTGCATCTGGTCCTTGGCGGCGAGGCCCAAAATGATCCAAGCAACGATGCCCAGGGCAATCAGGGCACCGATGATGTTGACAGCCAGGATGCGGCGCCGGGCCTTGGGCCCGGGCGTATCGAAAAGAATCGAGGCGCTCATCGTGCCACCGCCAGTTTCTTCGAAGCCCACGTGGTCAGCAGGCCCACTGGAATAACGATGATCACGAAGCCCACCGCGAAGGTCAAGAAGATCGGGATGACGATATCGGCACGGAACTCGATCATGGTCTTCATGACCGAGGAGGATTCGGTGGCTACCGAACCGACCGCCGCGACCGTGGAGTTCTTGATCAAGGCGATCAGGGTGTTGCCCAGCGGCACGATGGCTCCGCGGAAGGCCTGCGGCAAGATCACCATGCGTGCTGCGGGCAAGAAGCTCAAACCGATGGCACGGGCAGCTTCCGCCTGTCCCAGCGGAACCGTGTTCACGCCGGAACGGATGGCTTCGCACACGAACGCCGCGTGGTAGACCGCAAGGCCAAGGACGGCCAAGCGGAAGAAGTTGTTCTGGAAGTCTGAGCTGAGCACGAATCCGAGCTGGCCATAGAGCGCCAGCACGCAGAACAGGATGATGATGGTCAGCGGCGTATTGCGGATCAAGTTGACGTAGCTGGTGCCAATGGCCTGGAAGCTCCCTACGGGGGAGATGCGCAGCAGGGCCAGAATAGTGCCCAGAACGAGGGCGCCAATGGCAGCCCAGAACGTTAGTTGGATATTGACCCAGAAAGCTCCGGGAATGTCGTACTCAGTGAATATGGATAAATAGTTCTCCACTGCAAGCCTCTGTCTCGATGGCCGGAAGACCGGCCAAGTGGCTATGGGTCCGATACCTGCATCAGCCGGTTACCGGAGTAACGCAGATTGCAGATGGGGGCCAAACACGCTGCGTTTGGCCCCCATTGCATCAGGTGCTGCTAGGCGCAGGAATCCGAAAGGGTTGGCGGGTTGGTCTCAGCGTTTGGCTTGTAGCCGGTGCCTTCGGTGTTCTTGTCCAGGGCCTTCTGCCATTCGCCGGACTCGATCATCTTGGTGATCGCCGCGTTGATGTCGGCGCACTTGTCGGTGCCATCAGGCAGGCCCACGCCGTAGTTCTCTTCCGAGAACGGCGCGCCAACTACCTTGAACTTGCCCTTGTAGGCTGGCTGCGCAGCCAGACCCGCGAGGATGATGTCATCGGTGGTCACCGCGTCAATGGTGCCGCCGCTCATCTGGGTGGTGCACTCTGCGTAGCCCGGAAGCTCCTGCAGGTTGGTGTTCTGGGCGTAGTTGTCCTTGACCTTCTGGGCCGAGGTGGAACCGGTGACCGAGCAGAGGTTCTTGCCGTCAAGATCTTCCGGGCCGGCAATATCCGAGTCGGCTGGAACCAGCAGGTCCTGGCCGGCAACGAAGTACGGGCCGGCGAAGTCGACGACCTTGTTGCGCTCATCGGTGATCGAGTAGGTCGCGAAGATCATGTCGACCTGGTCGTTCTGCAGCATGGTCTCGCGGTTGGCCGAAGGGGCCGAAACGAATTCGATCTGTTCCTCGGTGTAGCCCAATTCGTTGGCTACGTACTTGGCGACGTCCACATCGAAACCGGTGTAGTTGTCGCCGTCCTTGAAGCCGAGGCCTGGCTGGTCGAACTTGATGCCGATGCGGATCTTGTCGCCGTCGGCTTCGCTATCGCCGGAGCCGCCGCATGAAGTCAGGGCCAGGGCTGCGACGGCGGCCATTGCGGCTACGGTACCGAAACGAGTCTTGCGCATTGTTCCTCCTAGTGGATGCGTGATGATGAAATCAGTGGTTGGTGATCAGCTTGCCAAGGAAGTCCTTGGCACGGTCGGATTTGGGATTGGTGAAGAATTCTTCCGGTGCGGCCTGCTCGACGATCTGGCCGTCGGCCATGAAGATCACGCGATCCGCGGCCTTCCGCGCGAAGCCCATCTCGTGGGTGACCACGAGCATGGTCATGCCTTCCTTCGCCAGTCCGACCATGGTGTCCAGGACCTCGTTGATCATTTCCGGGTCCAGGGCGCTGGTCGGTTCGTCGAAGAGCATGACCTTCGGCTTCATGGCCAGTGCGCGGGCGATCGCCACGCGCTGCTGCTGGCCGCCGGAAAGCTGTGCCGGCAGCTTGCCGGCCTGGTTGGCCACGCCGACCCGCTCCAGCAACTGCATTGCCAAGTTCTTCGCTTCGTCCTTCTTCATGCCCTTGACCTTGATCGGTCCGAGGGTCACGTTTTCCAAGATCGACTTGTGGGCGAAGAGGTTGAACGACTGGAAGACCATGCCGACATCTGCACGCAGATTGGCCAGCGCCTTTCCTTCTTCGGGAAGGGTCTTGCCGTCAATCTTGATGGTGCCTTCATCGATGGTTTCAAGCCGGTTGATGGCGCGGCATAACGTCGACTTGCCCGAGCCGGAAGGGCCGAGGATCACAACGACCTCGCCCTTGGTGACTTCGAGATTGATGTCATTGAGCACATGCAGCGCACCGTAGTGCTTATTGACCCCAGTCAGCTGGACGATAGGGCCGTCAGAAGAAGCCTGAGCCTGATGATCGCTTTTCATGTTGTAGACATTACTTGATGTGACGTCGACTATGCGAGCCTTCGACCACGTCACATCGAGTTGTTATCAAACTGTTCTTCAAGCAGCGGTAGGTCACATCCAAGGATGGGCAGAACTAACCGATAGAGTGAAGGCATGGTTCATCAGCGTAAGAGTGAAGAAAATGCCCGGATCGGGCAAAAGCACCACATCGAAGCAAGCTGGCCAGGGAAGCAGCCGGAAGATCAGCTTGACCACTATCTCCTGGACAGTCCGCAGGCCGACGTCACGCACACCGATGTGTGGCGCGTGCTGCGGATCCAATCGGAATTCGTCAGCGGCTTTGGAACCATGGCCGATACCGGACCCGCCATTGCAGTTTTCGGTTCGGCGCGCACCGACCGGAACAGCCCTTACTACGCGATGGCCGAGCGTGTCGGCAGCCGCCTGGCCGAGGAAGGCATCACCACGATCACCGGTGGCGGCCCTGGCGCAATGGAAGCCGCCAACAAGGGTGCCGCCGAGAAGGACGGGATCTCGGTGGGCCTGGGAATTGAGCTTCCCTTCGAGACCGGGCTGAATGCCTCGGTGAACAAGGGCCTGAACTTCCGCTACTTCTTCGTGCGCAAGACGATGTTCGTGAAGTACTCGCAGGGCTTCATTGTGCTGCCTGGCGGTTTCGGCACCCTTGATGAACTCTTCGAAGCGCTGACCCTTGTGCAGACCAAGAAGATCACCAGTTTCCCGATCGTGCTTGTGGGCAGCGAGTACTGGGGAGGCTTGGTGGAATGGATGGCCAGCACGCTCGTTGCCGAAGGCACCATATCGCCGGCTGATATGGACCTGTTCACGATCACGGATGATCCTGACGAAGCGGTGGATCTGGTGCTGCGCGCACATCAGGAGAACCAGAAGGTCGGCAACTTGGCGAAGGGGCAGTAACCGATGCCAACGCTCCTGATTGCCATTGCGGTATTGCTGGTCGGCGCGGTCGCGCTGCTGCTCTCCAGCCAGCGGAAGAGCGTGCCAGCCGGCCGCCACTTCGAATCCACCGGGGAGGCCATCACCGGATTGGTCGAGCACCAGGCGTCGCTGCCACCGGTGCTGCTGCCCAAGAATCCGCGCGCCGAGGACGTGGACAAGGTCCGCTTCTCCCTGGGCTTGCGCGGCTACCGTTGCGACCAGGTCGATGATGTGCTCGATGTCCTGGCGGCCGAAATCACCAACCTCGAGAATACGATTCGTGACCTGGAGTCACGGCGTGTGGTTAGCGACACGAACGAAAATTAGTAATAATAAGAGATAAGTGTCCCAACTCAGCCGGGATTCCTTGCTGAGGATGGACTAGGCATTCGGTTGCATGCGTGGCAGGCGCCAACGCATGCGTTAGCCACAGACGAAGGGAACAGCTTAATGGCTGCTATGAAGCCACGCACCGGTGACGGGCCAATGGAAGTCGCTAAGGAAGGCCGCTGCCTCATCTTGCGCCTGCCAATCGACGGAGGCGGACGACTGGTGGTCGAGTTGAACAACGACGAGGCAACCGAATTGCGCGAGTGCCTGCTCAAGGTCACCGAGTAGGGTTGCTCAAGTTCCAGCTTGGCCGCACGAGGTGCTCGTGCGGCAATTGAGGACCGGCAGAAATGTCGGTCCTTCGTTTTGCCTGAAAATGGCTCCTAGCGCCGCGTGGCCGGCCTGGCCGGAAGGACAGTAGCCACGAACAATCCCTGCTCGGTTGGGACAAGGTGAGTTTGCAGCCGCGGATCCTCGCGCATCATGCGCAGTGCATCGCGGGTCGTGACGGTGGAAGGCCGTCGCACTGCGGGCTTGGCCAGGCGGTGCTCGTCGAAGGCATTGTTCACGATGATCACGCCGCCGGTTCCCACCAGCCGCTTGGCTTCGGCTACATATTCGAGCAGCAGTTCGGCGCCGGCATCGATGAGCACCAGATCGTAGGCGTGGTCCGCCAAGCGCGATAGGACGTTCTCCGCACGCTCATTGATGATGCGGGCGCGGGCCGAAGGTATTGACGAGTCGCGCAGGCCCTGCCGCATCGCATTGGCGTGTTCCAGATCCGGTTCGATCGCGGTCAGCGTCATGGCGCTGCCCATGGCTTCCAGCATTGCCAGGGACGCGACACCCACGCCGGAACCGATTTCCACGACGTTGCGCGGCTGGCGCAGGGTGCACAGCAGCTGCAGCATTGAGCGGCCCGCCGGGTCAATGCACCGCACGCCCAGGTCTTCCGCGCGCTCGCGAACCGCGGCGACATGCTCCGGCTCGTTGACGTGGGTCTGGGCGTAGGTCCAGCTCGCAAAGAGTTCTGGATTCATCGAAGGCATCTGCGGTGGTCCTCAAGAGTTGAATTGGCGTGGCCAGTATCAATCGTACCTACGCCGTTACCCGAAATTGTTGAACTTGCAGGTTCTCGCGCAGAGGATTCTTAGCTTCAGCTCAGCTTCCCATTTCATACTTGGAGTGTGAACAATGCACGAAGTGAATCTGTTTCTGCCGCTGCGACTGGCGAAACCGCGACCCCGACCTGGGACCAGATGGTCCAGGAGCATGGGCAGCGGGTTTTCCGTTTGGCCTACCGGTTGACTGGCAACCGCCAGGATGCCGAGGACCTTTCCCAAGAGGCATTTGTTCGCGCGTTCAAGGCACTGGAGAACTACACCCCGGGAACCATGGGCGGGTGGCTGCACCGCATCACCACCAATCTGTTCCTGGACCAGGCGCGGCGCAAGAGCAAGATCCGCTTCGACCGTTTCGCCGAGGGAAGCGAAGACCGGATGCCCGGTACCGCGGTGACCCCGGAACGCTATTTCGAATTCAACAACCTGGATGTCGACGTGCAAGAGGCCTTGCGCGCCCTGTCCCCGGAGTTCCGTGCGGCCATCGTCCTGTGCGATATGGAAGGCTTCTCCTACGAGGAAGTCTCGCGCATATTGGACGTGAAGCTAGGCACGGTGCGCTCGCGGATCCACCGTGGCCGAGCCATGCTGCGAGACGCGCTGGCTCACCGCAATCCGGCAAATCGTCCAGCCAAGACCATGTCGTTGCCACGCATCCCGCGAGGCCTGCGCGCCGCAAGCTAACCCCGTTCACCGGGTGTTCACCGTTGGCATGGCGCGGTGACTTCGTCAGTGGCTCTGGAACAAGGTAATCTTCTTACGTGGATCTTTTTGGTATTAATGGTGGCGAGTTTGTCGTTCTCGCCGTGCTTGCGGTCGTCATTCTGGGCCCCGAAAAGCTTCCCGAGTACGCCAAGAAGCTAGCGAACCTGGTCAAGGAAGTGCGGCGCATGGCCAATGGGGCCAAGGAGCAGCTGCGCGAGGAAGTCGGCGACGAAGTTGCCGATATCGACTGGAAGAAGCTGGACCCGCGCCAGTATGATCCTCGCCGAATCATCAAGGAAGCGCTTATCGATGAATTCGATGACGCCGTGAATGTTGCCAAGGGCGCCCCCGCCAAGACGGTGGCACCGGCTCCGGTGCGAACCGCGGTCCCTTCCATCACCACGCAGCAGCAGCTGGGCGCCAATGAACCGGCTCCGTTCGACTCCGAAGCAACCTAAGCCTGCAACCCACCTTAGAAAGTCATTGGCAGCG
This sequence comes from Glutamicibacter nicotianae, assembly GCF_006539525.1. Lineage (GTDB taxonomy): Bacteria > Actinomycetota > Actinomycetes > Actinomycetales > Micrococcaceae > Glutamicibacter > Glutamicibacter nicotianae. The sequence continues at coordinate 258,379 of NZ_BJNE01000003.1, forward strand.
ATCGCCCGGCAAGTCCGCGCGGTCGCTGTTCCAGTTTTCCTGCAAGCTCCCGCATCGCCGCGGCGGCAGGAGCATCCGGGGTGCTGAGCACCACCGGCTGGCCTTGATCCGAGCCCACGCGTACGGATTCTTCCAATGGAATCTGGGCCAGCAGCTCCACCGGATATCCCAGTTGCTGGCTCAGCGAGTCGCTGAGCTTGGCGCCGCCGCCGGAACCGAAGACCTCCATGCGCGTGCCGTCGGGCAGCTGCAGGAAGCTCATGTTCTCCACCACGCCGATCACCTTCTGCTTGGTCTGCAAGGCGATGGTGCCGGCGCGTTCGGCAACCTCTGTCGCAGTGGACTGCGGGGTGGTGATCACCAGGAGCTCGCTATTGGGCAGCAGCTGGGAAACTGAGATCGCCATGTCCCCGGTGCCGGGCGGCAGGTCGAGGAACAGGTAGTCCAGGTCGCCGAAGTAGACATCCGAAAGGAACTGTTCCAAGGCGCGGTGCAGCATCGGTCCACGCCAGATCACCGGCTGGTTGGAATCCAGGAACATGCCAATGGAAATAACCTTCACCCCGTGCGCTACCGGAGGCAAGATCATCTCATCCACCCGGGTGGGGTTCTGCGAGATTCCCATCAACGAGGGAATGGAGAAGCCGTGCACATCGGCGTCGATCAGTCCGACCTTCAGCCCCTGGGCTGCCAGCTGGCAGGCAAGATTCGCGGTCAGCGACGACTTGCCGACTCCGCCCTTGCCGCTGGCCACCGCGATCACCCGGGTCAAGGACGCAGGGTCGGAGAACGGCGTGCGGCGGCTGGCCAGGGACTCGCGCAACGCTGCCCGCTGGTGCGGATCCATGACACCCAGCTGCACCTCGACGTGCTGCACGCCGGCGACGGCCAGCAGGGCCGCGGTGGCGTCCTGCTCGATGGTGGAGCGCATCGGGCAACCGGCGATGGTCAGCAAGATTTTCACCGTGGCCGTGCCATCGGCCAATTCAGCGGATTCCACCATGCCCAATTCGGTGATGGGCCGGCGAAGCTCCGGGTCGTTGACTTGTGCGAGGGCGGCGAGGAGTTCTGGGGTGTTGCTCAATGCTCAGTGGTTCTTCCGGTGCTGGCTCTGCTGGGGCTTGACGGTTTCGATCATCCCGGTTTGCGGCTGGGAGTTCTTGTTGCCGCCTTTTTTCTTGGCGCGCAGGTGCAGCTCTTCGCCGTCGGTGGTTTCCAGCAGCTCTTCAAGGACATTGCGCAATTCTGAACGGACGTAGTCGCGGGTGGCGACATCGCGCAGGGCCAGACGCAGGGAAGCCAGCTCGCGGGTCAGGTACTCGGTGTCGTACAGGTTGCGTTCTGCACGGGCGCGGTCCTCGGACAGCGAGACGCGGTCGCGGTCATCCTGGCGGTTCTGCGCCAGCAGCAGCAGCGGAGCCGCGTAGGAAGCCTGCAGGGAAAGCATCAGCGTCAGCGCGGTGAAGCCGATGGTGGCATCGTCGAAACGCCAATTGATCGGCGCGACCGAATTCCAGATCAGCCAGAAGGCGCAGAATACCGTCATGTACAGCAGGAACTGCGGGGTGCCCATGAAGCGGGCGAACTTCTCCGTGGCCGAACCGAAGAGGTCGGGGTTCGGGGAGAACCGCGGCCAGAAGCGTTGCCGTGCTGCAAGCGGGGTATCCAGGCCGTTACTCTTGCGCTGCTCAGCCATAGCTGGAACTCCTTTGCTGCTGGTGGGTAGTTGGGGCGTTGGCTAGTCCTGGGAACGCCAGTCATCCGGAAGGATGTGGTCCAGCACGTCATCCACGGTGATGGCGCCGACCAGCCGGCCCTCCTTGTTGGTCACGCCTACACTGGTGAGGTTGTAGGTGGCCAAATGGCGAACCACTTCGGTGATATTGGCCAGATCCGACATCGGTTCCAGCTCGGTATCTAGGATATCGCCCAGCGGTTCCGGGGGAGCGGCACGCAGCAGAGCCTGGATGTGAACTTGGCCCAGGTAGCGTCCGGTGGGGGTTTCCAGAGGCGGGCGCACCACATACACGGTGGAAGCCAGCGCGGGGCTCAACTCCTCCAGACGCACCGAGGCCAAAGCTTCCGCGACCGTGGATTCCGGGGTGAGGATGACCGGAACAGGGGTCATGATCGATCCGGCGGTGCCTTCGGGGTAGGCGAGCAGGCGGCGGACGTCCTTGGCCTCTTCCTCGTTCATCAGATCCAGCAGCTGGTGCTTGGTCTCTTCGCTGACTTCGGCCAGGAGGTCGGCCGCGTCATCCGGGTCCATTTCCTCAAGCACGTCCGCGGCGCGTTCCAGCCCCAGTGCGGAGAGGATTTCCACCTGCTCGCGGTCCGGGAGCTCCTGGAGCACGTCAGCCAAGCGCTCATCTTGCAGATGGGCGGCAATTTCCAGGCGTCGCTTCTCATTCATTTCGTGCAGGGCGTCGGCGAAGTCTGCGGGCTTCATCTCGTCGTGGGCTGCCACGAAGGTGTCAGCGGACTGCGGTTCGCTCTTCGAACCGTGGCTGACCTCGTCCCAGGAGACCAGCACCTTGTTGCGGCGGCGCGAACGCAGGCCCAGCAGATTGGCGGTCGGTTCGCCGCGCTGGACATAGTATTCGTTGATTTCCCAGTCGCCGCGACGGGTCTGCGCAAGGCCGATATCCTCGATGACGCCGCGGCCGGACCCGTCAGTGAAGGTGATGGTGCGGTCGAACATTTCGGCGGCCACCAGAATTTCCTGGCCGCGCTGCTGGAATCGGCGCATGTTCACCAGGCCGTTGCAGATCACCTGGTTGGCTTCCATGGACTGAATGCGGGTCATCGGAACGAAGACCCGCCGCTTGCCGGGGACCTCGACGACCAGGCCCACGCAGGCGGCGGGTTTCTTGGGGCCGCGGGAGACCACCACGACATCGCGTAAACGGCCCAGGCGGTCGCCCAAGGGGTCAAAGACATCAAGCCCGAGCAGCCGGGCGACGAAGATTTTAGACACTTGTGCGCTCACCTTCCTAGACTATCGCGTTCACGGCCTGTTCCCGGTGTGCCAAGCCACAGGCGACGCCCTGTTTCTTTCACCCACAGCGATAGTTGCTTCACAACTATGCAGGCTCACAGTAAACCCGTGCACAATATAGATATGACCTCGCCTCATGGAGTAAATTCGATTAGCACCAGCGGCCTGCCGCGCGGAGAACTGCTTGGACGTTACACCAGCTATCTCGATGCCCAGAAGCTCGTGGATTACCTGGCCGATAATGATTTCCCGGTTGCTGCGGTAAGCATCGTCGGCAACGACGTGCGCACCGTGGAGCGGGTCACCGCGAAGCTTTCCTACCCGCGCGTGGCGCTGGCCGGTGCGGCCCAGGGCGGCATGATGGGCCTGTTCGTCGGCCTGCTGCTGACGCTCTTCGGGGGCGGCGGAAACGGGCTGTACCAGATTCTCTCCGCAATCGGCCTGGGCATGGCTATCTGGATGATCGCTGGCGTGATCAGCTATTCGACCCGTCGTGGCAAGCGCGACTTCGCGTCTTCCAGCCAGTTCGTGGCCACCAGCTTCGACGTAGTGGTTGATTTCGAGCATGCGCAGGCTGCCCGCACCCTGGCCTCCAAGTTGCCTATGCGCCCGCAGCAGGCCCCGGCGCACCCAGCGTCCCAGGCCCCGCAGCAGCAGGCGCCTGCCGTCCCCGCCACGCCTCCAGCACAGCCTGCCGCGGCAGCACCGGCCAGTGGTGCGCAGCCCGCAACGGGCGCGGAGCGCAGCTCGCAGTTCCCCGACCTGCCAGATGGCCGCCCGCGCTATGGCGTGCGAGTGAACGAGGCCCAGCCAGCAGCTCCAGCGGCACAGCCGGCCAAGGAGGAAGCCCAAGCACCGGCATCCGAGGCCAAGGAAGCGCAGGACCTGTCGGAAGTCGAGCCGAAGGTTGATACCTCGCAGCAGCCGCAAGCCCAAGCCGAAGAACCTGACCAAGACCCGGCATCCCGCAAGGATTCGGAAGGCTAGGCGACAGCCGGGCACAAGCAAGGCCTGGGTGCAGTTACCACGGTAACCGCACCCAGGCCTTCGCCGTTTAACGCTGCCGGAGGACTCAGCCGCGCAGCTTAGCCATCCACGCTTCGACCTCGTCAGGCTTGCGCGGCAGGGCAACGCTCAGGTTCTCGGCGCCATCGGCGGTGACCAGAATGTCATCCTCGATGCGCACGCCCAGGCCGCGGTATTCTTCGGGGATCGCCAAATCCTCGTCCTTGAAATACAGGCCAGGTTCGATGGTGAAGACCATGCCTTCTTCCAGCTTGGCATCCAGGTACAGGTCGGCGCGTGCCTGCGCGCAGTCGTGCACGTCCAGACCCAGGTGGTGGCTGGTGCCATGCGGCATCCAGCGGCGGTGATGCTGGCCTTCTGGATCCATTGCTTCTTCCACGGAGACCGGCAACAGGCCCCACTCGGACAGGCGCTCGGCCAGGACGCGGGTAGCGATCTGGTGCAGGTCGCGGAACTTCAGCCCCGGCTTGGCCGCGGCGAACGCGGCATCGGCGGCATCCAGCACGGCCTGGTAGACCTTGCGCTGTACCTCTGTGTACTTGCCTGACACCGGCAGCGAACGGGTGATGTCCGCGGTGTACAGCGATTCGGCCTCGACACCGGCGTCCAGCAGCAGCACCTCGCCCGGCTTGACGGATCCGGTGTTGCGGATCCAGTGCAAGATGGTGGCGTTGTTGCCCGAGGCGGCGATGGTGTCATAGCCCAGCTCGTTGCCCTCAAGGCGGGCACGGGCGAAGAAGGCGCCTTCGACAACGCGTTCGCCGCGTTCGTGGGCGACGGCCTTGTCCAAGTTGCGCACCACATCTTCGAAACCGTTGATGGTTGCGGCAACCGACTTGCGCAGCTCCGCGATTTCGTATTCGTCCTTGATGAGGCGAAGCTCGGAAACGAACTCGGACAGCTCGGTATCCAGGGCGTCGCTGGCTTCCAAGTCCTGCCCGGTGTTGATGCGCGAGGTGTCCACCAGCGCCTCGATGTTCAGGTCGACTTCGCGCACCAGGCGGATGCGGATGCCGCCCAGGGCCTGCGGGCCGGAGTTCTTGGTGATGGCCATTTCCAGCTGTTCCAGCGAGTCGGTAGGCATCCCGGTGCGTGCCGACAGCGAGGAGAGGGTAGGGCGCGGGCCGACCCAGAATTCGCCGGACCGCGAGTTCAGGTAGAAGTCGGTGGTGTCGCGGCCGGCCATCGGCGCGAAGTACAGGGTGGAGACGTGGTTGGAGCCGTGCTCGCCTGCGCCGTCATCGGTTGGTTCCATGACCAGTACTGCGTCGGGCTCGTGGTCGACGCCCAGACCGGTGAGGTGGGCGAAGGCCGAATGCGGGCGGAAGCGGTAGTCGGTGTCGTTGGAACGGACCTTGAGCGGGCCGGCCGGGATTACGATGCGTTCGCCTGTGAAGTTTTCCGAGAGCTTGGCACGACGGGCCGCCGCGTAGCTGGCAGCGGCATCCTGCTCTGGCAAGTCCGAGGTGTCCTGGGCCCACGAGGAGGCCATGAATTCCTGGAATGCCTTGGACGTTGGACGCTGGGAACGGTTGTTCACGCGGTCTTCCAACGGCTGATCTGTGCTTGGTGCAGTTGAATCTTGATTGGTCATGCTCCAAGTGTGTCACCATCAGCTGTATCCCAGCAAAGAATCAGCGCAGGGGATAACCTAGGCATATGCGAATTGACCTGCACACCCACTCCAATGTGTCCGACGGAACTGAAACTCCGTCCGAGCTGATGCGCGCAGCGTCGGCTGCCGGCCTGGATGTCGTGGCGTTGACAGATCATGACCAGACCAGCGGTTGGGACGAAGCCGCGGCGCAGGCGCGGAAGCTGGGACTGGGGTTCGTTCCGGGCATGGAAATCACCTGCCAGGATGCCCACGGCATCAGCGTGCACCTGCTCAGCTACCTGCACGACCCCACCTACCAGCCACTGCTCGATGAGCTGGACCGTGCGCTGAACTCGCGGATCATCCGCGCCCGCCGCATTGTCGATCTGTTGGCCGAGGACTATCCGATCAGCTGGGATCTGGTGGGGGAGCATTGCCTTCCGGGCTCCACCGTTGGCCGCCCGCATATTGCCGATGCGCTGGTGACCGCGGGGGTGGTGGAGAACCGCAACGAGGCGTTTGCCAACATCCTGTCCTCGCGTTCGCGCTATTACGTGTCGCATCCAGCGGTGAATCCGGCCACTGCCGTGCAATTGGTACGGGAAGCTGGCGGCGTTCCGGTGTTCGCGCATCCCAAGGCCTCAGCCCGGGGACGGGTGGTTCCCGACTCGACCTTCTACGAGATGATCGATGCCGGTCTGGCCGGGGTTGAAGTGCACCACCGGGACAATACCGCAGAGGGGAAATCCTGGCTGCTCGAGCTGGCCGCCGAGCACGATCTGATCGTTACCGGCTCGTCGGACTACCACGGGACCGGAAAGCTGAACCGGCTCGGTGAGAATCTCACCGAGCCGGACATGCTGCAAAGAATAATCGCCGAGGGGACTGGGACTCAGGACTCGATGTAAGTGGTGCCTTCAGGCAATCGGGCCTTCATCACCTCGATGGCTTCGACGTTCTGGTCAATCAGCACATACTGGCGTCCCAGCTTCGCCGCCACCGCACCGGTGGTGCCGGAAACGGCGAAGAAGTCCAGCACCCAATCGCCGGGGCGCGAGGACGCGGCCACGATCCTGCGCAGCACGCCTTCGGGCTTCTGCGTCGGATAGCCGGTCTTTTCCTTGCCAGTAGGCGAGACGATGGTGTGCCACCAGACATCCGTGGGAAGCTTGCCCAGGGCGCGCTTCTCCGGGGTCACCAGTCCGGGAGCCATATACGGTTCGCGATCCACCTCGGCCGAATTGAAGTGGTACTTCTTCGGATCCTTCACATAGACCAGGATGGTGTCGTGCTTGGCCGGCCAGCGGCTCTTGGCACGAGCCCCATAGTCGTAAGCCCAGATCAGTTCGTTCAGGAAGCACTCCCGGCCGAAAATCCCGTCGAGCAGCACCTTCACATAATGCACCTCGCGGTAATCCAGGTGCACGTAGAGCGTGCCGTCCTCGGCCAGCAGGCGGTGGGCCTCGCGCAGCCGCGGCTCGATGAAGCTGAGGTAGTCGTCAAAGGCATCGTGATACGACCGGGCGATCCCCAGCTCGGTGTTGTACTCGCGCCCCTTGAATCCGGTGCGGTCGCCTTCGCCTTCGGCAGCGCGGACCATGGTGCGCTGGGCGCGGGTCTGCTTGCGTCCGGTGTTGAATGGCGGGTCCACGTAGATCAGGGTGAAGCTCTGATCGGGCAGGGCGCCGAGGATGGAGAGGTTGTCGCCGTGGTACACGGTATTGCCCGAGGCTGGAACGCCGGACGCGTGGGCGTCTGGTGTTCCAGCATCAGGCAAAGCTGGTTCTTCGGGTAGAGCGAGCACCGCTGGTGTGAGTTCCTTTCGGAAAAGTTGACTGGCCGATTGGACTGGGATCAGTCCTGGCCGCCTGCTTCGGTGCTGCGGGTGCGGCGGCGCGGACGGCGGCGGCGTGCCGGTGCTGCGCCCTCGGCCGCTGCATGTTCCTCGCCGGCCACATGGGTTTCGCGGTGGCGCTCGTTTTCGCGTGCCGGACGATCCTGCTTGCCCTTGGAATGGCCGTGGCGTGCGCCGTCCTGCTCGGCACCGGAGCCCTGCCCGCCGCGCTGGCGCGTCTGCACGCCGTTCACGGTGCGGGTGCGGGTGCGCGAATTGCTGCGGCGGCGCGGGGTGCGCGCTGATTCCTCGCGGCGCGGCGAACCATCGCCCTCGGCGGCGGCAGTCTTCTTGGCACGCTGCAGCCGGCCTTTGGTGCCCTTGGGGATATCCAGGTCGGTGAAGAAGTGCGGCGACGAGGAGTAGGTTTCCACCGGCTCGGGAACGTTCAGGCCCAGCGCCTTGTTGATCAGCGACCAGCGCGGCACCGAGTCCCAGTCCACGAAGGTCACCGCGGTGCCGGTGTTGCCGGCACGGCCGGTGCGGCCCACACGGTGCAGATAGGTGTTCTCGTCATCCGGGCACTGCAGGTTGACCACGTGGGTGACGTCATCCACGTCGATGCCGCGGGCCGCGACGTCGGTGGCGACCAGGATGTCGACCTTGCCCGAGCGGAAGGCCTTCAACGCCTGCTCGCGGGCGCCCTGGCCCAGATCGCCGTGCAGCGAACCGGCATTGAAGCCGCGGTCCACCAGCTCATCAGACAGCTTGGCAGCCGAGCGCTTGGTCTGGGTGAAGATGATGGTCTTGCCGCGGCCTTCGGCCTGCAGCAGGCGAGCGACCATCTCGTCCTTGTCCATGTTGTGCGCACGGTAGACCAGCTGGCGGATGTTGCGTTTGGTCAGCGAATCGTCATCGCCCGGGTCCTGGGCGCGGATGTGCGTAGGTCGGGTCATGTAGCGGCGGGCCATGGTGATCACGGCGCCGGGCATGGTGGCCGAGAAGAGCATCGCCTGGCGTACCGGCGGCAGTGCGGCCAGGATGCGCTCGACATCCGGCAGGAAGCCTAGGTCCAGCATCTCGTCAGCCTCGTCCAGCACCACGGTGCGCACCTGCTTGAGGTTCAGCACGCGCTGGCGGTTCAGGTCGATCAGGCGGCCCGGGGTGCCCACAACCACGTCGGTGCCGGCCTTCAGCGCGGCAATCTGCTCCTCGTAGGGGCGCCCGCCGTAGATGGTGGTGATCGAGATGTTCGAGTGCTTCGAAGCCTGAGCCAGGTCGGCGCCGACCTGGATGGCCAGCTCGCGGGTCGGTGCGACGATCAAGGCCTGCGGGGCACCGGGGAATTCAAGATCCCCGTAGCCCTTGTCGCCCTCGCGGATCACGCGCTGCAGGGCAGGAATGCCGAAGCCCAGGGTCTTTCCGGTACCGGTCTTGGCCTGGCCGATGATGTCGTTGCCGCCCAGGGCAACTGGCAGGGTCAGCGCCTGGATCGGGAAGGGGTACTCGATCCCGGCTTCCGAGAGCGAAGCAACAATGTCTTCGCGAACGTTCAGATCGGCAAAACTCTGCTTGGCCGGTTCTGCGGGGGTTGGCTCGTTGTCTTGTGGTTCGGCAGCTGCGGCCGAAAGCGTCGTGTCAGTCACGATGTCCGTGTTCTCGTTTCATGCGGGCACGGCACCTGTTCCCTTCCGGCTTGGAAGAAGCCGGGAGCATGCAGGGTGCCGTACGAATCCAGCGGAGCCGATCGCTGCTTTCACGCTCGGTAGCTTGGTCAAGCACCTGCGGGATGGCGACCGCTGGGAAGTCGCCATAAAACTGTTTCATCTATCAGCCCATTGCGATCGGGCATCCTAATTGCTAATAGGCCAAGCATAGCCGGTTTTGACCGGAAACCCGGGCTTAGGAGTCCGAAGCCACGATTTCGAAGCTGATCTTGCGCACTTCGGGATCGGCCTGCACCAGCTTCACGCGCACCAAGGTGCCTGGCTGGGCGGATCCGGTAAAGGATCCGGTAATCGGTTCATCTGCCAGCTGGAGGACACCGGGACGAATCTTGCCGTCCTCTTTCTGCTCAGCGGACTTCAGCACGATGGCCTGGAATTCTTCCCCGACCCGTGTTTTGAGCACATAGGCTTCGAGCAGGTCAACGGCCGCATTGTTCACCCGGTTGGCGGCAATGCTGCTGCTGCGCATCAGCCCGGGCAGATCCTCCAACGCCGAGCTGAGCTGTGCCGGGAGCGGCTGGCCGGTGGACAGCAGGTTGCAAGTGAGCAGCACGAAGCGGTCCACGAGACGGCGCAGCGGCGCGGTGGTGTGCGCGTAGGGCGCTGCCAGTGCCGCCTGGATGAGTTCTTCCTCGGGCTGCCCATTGATGACCTGGTAGTCCGCGCCGCGGAACAGGGCGGCGGCGCGATGCATGATGACCAGCTGCTTCGGGTCGCTGACGTCCAATGCATGCAGGTACTGCCCGTAGCTGAGCGATTCATCCCACGGAGTGCCGAGTAGCTGTGTTTGGGTACGGAATTCGCGCTGGTCTGCGTCGTCCGGGGCAGGCATGGTGCGCAAGATGCCCACGCCGGCTTTGAGCATGATGCGGGCCGCGGCAATGCCGGTGAGCAGGGAAATCTGCGCGTTGTGGCCTTCCAGCGGCAGGGGAGTGCGGCTGACCAGCTTGTAGCCCTCGCCTGCTTCTTCAATTTCCTGATCCGGCAAGTTCAAGGAGGCGCCGCCGCGCAGTTGCTCTTGGCGCAGGCGGGCCGCGCCGATTTCGGCGAGCAGCTCGAGCTGCTCATCGGGTTCTCCCGAATCCAGCCGGGCCTGGGCCGAGGCGTAGTCCAGCTGCGCCCTGGAACGGATGCGCGCGCGGTTCAGTTCGACCTTGCCGAGGGCGCCATCGGCGTCCAGGGAAATTTTCCAGTGGAATGCCGGTCGTTCCTTGCCCGGCAGCAGCGAGCCCTGGTCCTCGGAGATCAGCGGCGGGTGCAAGGTGATCTTGCGGTGCGGCAGATAGTAGGTCTGGCCGCGTTGGCGGGCCACCGCATCAAGCTGGCCGCCCAGGGCAACGAAGGCTGGCACGTCGGCGATGGCGTAGTGCACTGTGTAGCCGTCGCCGTGCCGTTCAAGGAACATCGCCTGGTCGAGATCGGTGGCGCCGGGTGGATCAATGGTGAAGAAAGGGATGCCGGTCGCGTCCTGGTCGGGGAGCTGCAATTGGGCTACCGCCTGCTCTGCGGCTTCCAAAGTCTGCTCGTCGAAAGGTGCCGGCACCTCGAACTCCGCTTCCAGGCCGAGCAGCAGCTGGGCCAGCGAGTTGGCGGGAACCGGGCGGGGGCTTCGGATTCTTCGTTCAGTCACACCCAAGGAATATCACGACTCGGTGACTCGAATCACTATTTGGGCAAAGAAATAGCCGGTTTCGCATTCGGGCGAAACCGGCCACCAGCTGCCAAGGCGGGGCCTTGGCGAGCTGCAAGCGCTACTGTGCGAAGCCGACGCGGCGCACTTCTTCCGGGCCAACCTCAACGTAGGCGATGCCAGCGGAAGGCACCAAGACCTCGCGGCCCTTTGGATCCTTCAGTGCCAGAACGGTTCCGTCGGCGATAGCCTTCGCTACCAGCTCGTTGACTTCGGCGTTGCTCAGCTCGGAGTCAAGCACTACTTCGCGGGCTACATTCTGAATGCCAATGCGGATTTCCATGTTTGTCGCACATCCTCTCGAACGAAATAGGTGTCCCGTATGGGGCCTCTGGTCACTAATTTAACTAGTTTTCCTTCGGGAACTGCGAAATTCCGCGCCAAGCTAAACGGGAGATCAGCTCGACTGCTGCCTCCTGGTCCACCGAGGACTCGCTGGTGGCCCAATAGCGAGCCGAAACCTGCGAGAGCCCGGCCAGTGCGCGGCCTGCCAGCAGGCCTTCGTCCTCGCTCATATCGGTATCCTCGACGACGACGCGGGCGATGGAGGAAGCCAGCGAGCTGTTGAACTGCTCGATGCGATGGGCGATCAGCGGATCGGAGAGGACATCGGATTCGAAGATCAGGCGGTAGGCCTGGGATTCGCCCTTGATGTAGCTGTAGTACGTGTTGATGGTGGCGAAGACACGCTCGCGGTTGTCATTCGTGGAGCGGATCGCTTCATCGAGCTGCCGGCTGAAGTCGGCCAGGTGGGAATCGAGCAAGGCGAGATACAGTTCGCGCTTGCCGGGGAAGTGCTGGTAGAGGACCGGCTTGGAGACCAAGGCGACTTCAGCAATTTCGTCCATCGACGCGCCATGATAGCCGTGGGCCACGAAAACCTGGTGCGCTGCCTGCAGCAACTGGCGCCGACGCGCTTCACGTGGCATCCGTTGGGGGCGGGTGCCTTTGATATTTTCGAGTTCCGTCATGTCGTATGGGGCCTTTCCAGCTGCAGAGTGATCAGCTCCCAAGTCATCGAAGGAATTGTCGGGAGAGTAATCTACTTGGAAGTAGTATTCCATGCTTCTGTGCGGAAAGTGGAAAAAACCGACGGGAAATCAGATTTTCTACGCTGATTTGACTTCAGGCGCGGCAGGGCAGTTGCCCTGGGCCTGCAGTGCTTCCGATTTCTCGGCAACGGGCTGGTCAAGTTCCAAGCCGTAGAGGGTTTCCAAGGCCGCGACATACTCGCTGGTGCGGCCTTCGCCTGCCAGCTCGCGGGCGCGCATGGTCGGCACGTGCAGCAGCTGGCGCACCATGCGGCGCATGGCGAGTTCCACTTCCTCGGCGGCGGCGCTGCAGCCGTGCTGTGCGCGGACCTTGGCGATTTCCGCATCCAATACGGTCTTGGTGTGCTGGCGCAGGGCGACAATCGCGAAGTCGGCTTCGCGTTCCCGCTGGGCTGCGGCGAACTCAGCGGTGGCCTTCTTGACGATCCGGCTCGCCGCGTGGACGGCCATCGCCTGTTCGGTCGGGGCAGCCATGCGCACCGATTCCAAGGTAATCAGCTCGACATCCGGCAGTTCCACCAGGGTCGGGTCGAAGTCGTGGGTGAGCGCCATGTCGATGGCGATCAGCGGGTGGTTCTTCACCCGCAGGGCTTCGAGCTCTTCGCGGGCCAGCTGGTGCCCGCCTCCGGAGCAGCCCACGATGATGTCGGCTTCGCGAAGGGCCTGCGGCAGCAATTCGTCGTTCAACGGGAATCCGCCGCGCTTGGCGGTGAAATCTGCGGCGCGTCCGGAATGCGAGTAGACCGAGATGCGCTGGACCCCGCGTTCCTTGAGCAACGCCATCGTGGCGCCAGCGTAGGAACCGGTGCCAAAGAGCACGACGTCCTGTTCGGACCAGTCGCTGGCTTCATCGCGCAGCTCTTCGGCCAGATCGAGGGCTACCGAAACCACGGACTTGCCCTGGGTGCCGAGGTTGGTGTTCGAACCGACATCCTTGGCTGCGCGGGTGGCGTTCTGGAACAGCCGGGTGAGGTTGCTGGTCGTGGTCTTCTCCTGCTGCGCCTGGGTCAGCGCGCGACGCACCTGCCCAGCGATTTCGCGTTCGCCGACCACGGCAGAGTCCAGGCCGGCGCCGACGGAGAAGAGGTGCTCGATGACCGGGTCGCCTTCCAGCGTGGTCAGGCGGCGGGACAGGAATTCGGGGGAGAGGCCTGCGTTGGCGGCCAGCTCGTTGACCAGATGTTCCGCTGCATCCTCCGCATGGTCCACGTCTGCGTAGACTTCGAAGCGGTTGCACGTAGCAAGCACGACGGCACCATTGATAACTGCCGATCCGTTAACGGAGGCAGCTGCCAGCCCATCGGCCGAAGCACTGATCTGTGCCACGGTCTCCAGATCGAGCTGCGAATGCGATGCGACAAGAGATAAGAAAACCACAGTGACCCCAGAATAGGCCGGAAAATACCGGCAGACAACGCAGGTGTGCCTAATATGGCATGGTTCCGTGGGGTTAGTTTGCTCACCTTCACCTGCGGGCGAACGCCGTAAATGGGCTTTTAATCCCAAGACTTGGCAGAATTGGGGCATGACCCTGTCGCAGAACCATCCGATGCTTGATGGACGTACCCAAGATTCCGCTTTGATCCAAGCCTTGACCGGCAAGAAGCCTTCGCATCACCCGGTGTGGTTCATGCGCCAGGCCGGCCGCTCGCTGCCTGAGTACCTGAAGCTGCGCGAAGGGGTGAGCATGCTCGATTCCTGCCTGGATCCAGCCATGGCCAGCGAGATCACCCTGCAGCCGGTGCGCCGCCACAAGGTGGACGCTGGCATCTTCTTCTCGGACATCGTCATCCCGCTGCGCCTGGCAGGCATCGGCGTGGACATCGCGCCAGGAGTCGGCCCGGTGCTGGACACCCCGATCCGCACCATGGAACAGGTCGCGGCGCTTCCCGAGCTGACCGACGAGTCGCTGGAACCGATCCGCGAAGCGGTGCGCCTGACCGTAGCCGAGTTGGGCAAGACCCCGCTGATCGGTTTCGCCGGTGCCCCGTTCACTGTGGCCGCCTACATGGTCGAGGGCAAGCCGAGCCGCGACCACCTGGGCCCGCGCACCATGATGCACACCGATGCGGAGGTCTGGGACGGGCTGATGACCTGGGCAGCTAACGCCTCGGGCCAGTTCCTGCGCGCGCAGGTCGAGGCCGGCGCCTCGGCCGCCCAGCTCTTCGACTCGTGGGCCGGGTCGCTGTCGCTGCCGGACTACCAGAAGCATGTCGCCCCGTACTCGGTGAAGTCCCTGGACTACGTCCGTGATCTGGGCGTGCCGCTGATCCACTTCGGCACCGGCACCGGCGAGCTGCTGACCGCGATGCGCGATGCCGGCGTGGATACAGTCGGCGTGGATTACCGCATCCCGCTTGCAACGGCGATCGAGCGTTTGGGCCAGGACGTTTCGGTACAGGGCAATATCGACCCGGCACTGCTGGCAGCCCCATGGGAAGTCCTCGAAGCGCACGTGCGCGAGGTGGTTGCGGCCGGCAAGAAGGCCCGCGGCCACGTGTTGAACCTGGGCCACGGTGTTCCCCCGACCACCGACCCAACCGTGCTGACCCGTGTGGTCGAGCTCATTCACTCGCTGTAATTCAACAGGTCTAAGCTAGGTTTAACGCCGTGTCCCACTGGCCCTCGACGCCACGGCCAGCGGGACAGGGCCTCGGCATATCGTGAAGGTGGAAGGTGCAAGGCACGTGAGCAAGGAACAACGCAATGTGCGCGCAGGGGAATCAGCGCAAGCCACCGGTGCATCCAAGCCGCGACGGGATTTTGCCAACGATGCCGCGGCGCACGCCTTGCGCCTGCTGGAAAAGGTGCGCAGCGCCAGCGAAGCACGCCTAGCGAAAACCGGATCAGCGGACCAGGCTGAGAAGCCATCGGCACCGCATGCGGTAGTGGTCGGCGGCGGCATCGCCGGGCTGGTCGCTGCCCGTGAGCTTCGCCAGACCGGACACGAAGTAACCGTGCTGGAAGCAACCGGTACCTTCGGCGGCTGCGTGCGCACCACCGAAGTCGCCGGGCTGGCCATCGATGCCGGCGCGGAATCCTTCGCGCTGCGCGGAGGCATTGTTGCCTCCTACCTCGACGAGCTGGAGTTGGGCGGGCAGATCGCCAAGACCTCAGGTGCGCGGGCCTGGCTCGTCCCGGGCGAGGAGCAGGACATCCTGGCCCACCCGATGCCTGAAACCGCCTTGCTGGGCATCCCGGGCAATGTGCGCACCGACGAGGTGCGCTCGATCATCGGCCGGCCCGCCACCGTGCGCGCCGCGGCGGACCTGATCACTCCGGTGAACAAGAAGTGGGCTACCGAGCCGCTGTCCATTGCCGAGGTGGTTCGTTCCCGCATGGGCCAGGCGGTGCTGGACCAGCTGGTGGCCCCGGTCGTCAACGGGGTCTATTCCACCGACCCCGCCAAGATTTCCATTGACGCCGCTGCCCCTGGTCTGCGCCAAGCGATGCTGGAGACCGGTTCGCTGGCTCGCGCCGTCACCAAGCTGCAGGAATCGGCGCCGGCAGGCTCCCGGGTCGCCGGCCTGAACGGCGGCATGTACACCATGGTCGAAGCCCTGGTTTCCCAGCTGGGGGAGGCAGGCGTGGCGCTGGTGCGCAATTCGCCGGTCACCGCGGTGCGCCACGACGGGCAGTCGCCAACCCCGTACACGGTGAGCACCCTGGGCCAGGAACTGCACGCGGACCGGGTCGTCCTGGCAACGCCCGCGGCGTCGGCACTTGCGCTGCTGAACCCGCTGCTGGCACCCGAAGACCAGCTGGCCAGCGAAGGCGGCGACAACGCCATCGCCTTGGCGATCCTGGTGGTCGACAAGCCCGAACTCGACGACGCCCCGCGCGGTTCCGGCGTGCTGGTCTCCAAGGGAGCCCCGCTGACTGCCAAGGCGCTGACCCACTCCACGGCCAAGTGGCCATGGCTGGCGGACGAGGCAGGGCCCGGCACCCACGTGCTGCGCCTGTCCTTCGGGCGCATCGGCGAACATGATGCACTGGTCGAATCCGGGGATGACTCGGCTCTCATCGAACAGGCAATCAAAGACGCTTCAAAGATTCTCGGTGTTCAATTGCATCTTGATGATGTCTTGGGAAGCACCGTTTCACGCTTCAGCGACATGGTTCCGCTGCAAGGCCAGGCCGCTGCCGCGCGCCGCGGCCAGCTGCAGCGCAGCCTGTCGGACTTCGAAGGGCTCGATGTGGTTGGCGCATGGATCGCCGGCACCGGATTGGCACGAGTGATCAGCCAAGCCCGCAGTGCCGTCGCGATCAGCGCCCGCTAACCGCGCCCGGGACAACCAACCTGGACTTTTGTCCGAAACCAGATCAAGGAGAATATCAAGTGAGCAACGCACCGGAGCATAATTCCCCAGTTATTCGCGAACGCGAAAACGCAGGAGAAAACCCGACGTTCTTCTACACTCTCTGGACCATTTTCAAGCGTTCCGACATCGTTGAGCGTTCCGAGGCGGCTGCCGCTGAATTCGATGCACTGGTCTCCGAGCTGGCCGCCGAAGGCGCCACCGTCCGCGGCATCTACGACGTATCGGCCATGCGCGAAGACGCTGACCTGATGGTCTGGGTGCACGGGCCATCGGCCCAGCTGCTCCAGGCTTCGATGCGCAAGATCCGCCGTTCGGCCCTGCTGGCAGGCACCGAGATCGTGTACTCCACCATGGCCGTGCACCGCGAAGCTGAATTCGCCAAGGACCACTCGCCCGCGTTCGCCCGCGGGGTGGCCGCCAAGGAATGGATGACCGTCTACCCGTTCGTCCGCTCCACCGAGTGGTACACCCTGGACCCGGCGGCCCGCGGCAAGATGCTGCGCGACCACGGCATCCTGGGCCGCGAATTCCCCAACGTGCTGGCCAACACCGTGGCCGCGTTCTCCTTCGGCGACTACGAATGGCAGATCTGCCTGGAAGCCGATGACATGATCGACCTGGTCGACATGATGCGCCACCTGCGCTACACCGAGGCCCGCCACCACGTGCGTGAGGAGACTCCGTTCTACACCGGCCGCCGCATTTCGGCAGCCGAAGCGCTCGAGGTGCTGAAGTGAGCCAGGCCTTCGATCCCCGCGAGGGATATGACAGCAGCGGCCAGATGATTCCCAAGGCCTACGACGCCATCCTGCTGGCATCCTTCGGCGGCCCGGAGGGGCAGGATGATGTCATCCCGTTCCTGCGCAAGGTCACCGCGGGCCGCGGCATCCCGGATGAGCGGCTGGAAGAAGTGGCGGTGCACTACCGCAAGAATGGCGGCGTCTCGCCCATCAACGCCCAGAACCGCGCGCTGAAGGCAGCGCTGGAAGCCGAATTGGCCGACCGCGGCATCGACCTGCCGATCTACTGGGGCAACCGCAACTGGCATCCGTTCATCGACGACACGCTCAAGCAGCTGGCAGCCGACGGCCACCGCAAGGTGCTGCTCATGGGCACCGGCGCATACTCCGGCTACTCGGCCTGCCGCCAGTACCGCGAGGATGCCGGCATGGGCCTGGTCAACACCGGCCTGGACGGCGTGGTGGAAGTGGACAAGCTGCGCCAGTTCTTCGACACCCCTGCCTTCATTGCTCCTTTTGTGGATTCCTTGCGCACCTCGCTGGCCAACGTGCGCGCCCAGCTGGCCGAAGCAGGCAAGGAAGACGGGGCGATCAAGATCGTCTTCGTCACCCACTCCATTCCGATGTCCGATGCCGAGGCCGCTGGGCCCGAAGGCATCCGGGGCGAGGGATACGAGAATCTCTACACCCGCCAGCACCAGGCGGTAGCCAACGGCATCCTGTCCCAGGTGGAAGAAGCCCAGGGACTGGAGCACAGCCTGGTCTACCAGTCCCGCTCCGGGGCACCGCATGTGCCATGGCTGGAACCGGATATCAACGACGCGCTGGAAGAAGATGCCGCAGCCGGCATCGCCGGTGTCGTGGTGGTGCCCATCGGCTTCATCTCCGATCACATGGAAGTCATGTGGGATCTGGATACCGAAGCCAAGGACACCTGCGCGGAACTGGGCCTGGCCTTTGACCGCGTCGCCACCCCGGGCACCCACCCCGGGTTCATCTCCGGCCTGGTCGACTTGGTCGAAGAACGCCTCGCCGGTCCCGACGGCAAGGCCTTGCGCGCAGGACGCGCCTCGGTGGTCGAGGGCGGCCCATGGTTCGACGTCTGCCGTCCAGGCTGCTGCGAAAAGCGCGCGCTGGATGGAACCCTGCGCCCGACCATCGGCGCCGTCGACTCGGAAGTAGGTGTGCCGGCACCATGAGCGAAGCATTCCGCGTAGGAACCCGCGGCAGCGCGCTGGCAACCACCCAGACCGGGTGGGCCGCCCAGCAGCTGGCCGAGATCTCGGGCCTGGAGGTGCAGACCGTGCTGGTCAAGACCGAAGGCGATGTGGTGACCGGTTCGCTGGCCACCCTCGGCGGCACCGGGGTCTTCGCCGCCGCGTTGCGCCAGCACCTCCTGGATTCCGGGTGCGACCTGGCCGTGCACTCGCTCAAGGACCTGCCCACCGCGCAGCCCGAGGGCCTGGTGCTGGCCGCCATCCCGCCGCGCGAGGACGTGCGCGATGCGTTGTGCTCGCGCGACTCGCTGGGCTTGGACCAGCTGCCGCAGGGCGCGAAGATCGGTACGGGTTCGCCGCGCCGCGCCGCCCAGCTGCTGGCCTACCGCAGCGATTTGCAGATTGTCGATATCCGCGGCAATGTCCCCACCCGCTTGGGACGAGTCAAGGGTGTCGGGGAGACCTTGGATGACGGCAGCGTGGGACGCAGCACCCAGGGCGACCTGGACGCGGTGATCCTGGCGGCAGCCGGCATGCGCCGGTTGGGCTTGGAGAAGCACATCACCGAGTACCTGGATCCTGCCATCATGCTGCCGGCCCCGGGGCAGGGCGCGTTGGCGCTGGAAACCCGTACCGCCGGCTCCGGCCACAAGTCACTGGATGCGGCGTTGGCGCAGTTCGACGATGCCGCCACCCGCATGCAGGTCGAGGCCGAACGCGCGCTGCTGGCTGAACTGGAAGCCGGGTGCGCCGCCCCGATTGGCGCCTTGGCGCATATCGAAGGCGATGAGCTGATCCTCGAAGCTGTGGCCTGCAACCCCGACGGCTCGCAGACCATGCGCCGCAGCGCCCGTACCGAGGCCAGCTCTGTTCAATCGGCGCAGCAGCTGGGCCGTTCGCTGGCGCAGTCGATGATCGCTGACGGCGCGGCCGTCGTCGCCGGACTGGCCTAGTCCCAGCAGATGGCCTACCAAGCACTGATCCTGCGCAACCCGGCACGCGCCGCGGCCACCGTGCAGGAATTCGAGCAGCTGGGCATCACCTCAAGGTGTGCCCAGCTGATCGATACCGTCTGGCCCGAGGACCGCAGCCAGCTGCACCGCATGGGCGAAGAACTGGTGGCCGGCCGCTTCAGCTGGCTGGTGTTCACCTCGGTGAATACGGTCCATGTTGTTGCACAGGTGCTGGATGGCCGGCAGCTTCCCGCAGATCTGCGGATTGCCTCGGTAGGCCAGAAAACCACGGGCGCAATTGCCCGGCTGCTGGGCCGGTCGGTGCACTTCCAGCCGGCCGAGCAGTCTGCGGCCGGGATGGTGGCCGAATGGCGCCTGGAAGCAGGGGCGCGGATCTGCTATCCGCATGGGGACCTGGCCAGTTCCACGCTGGCTGACGGGCTGGCCGAGCATCCGGTCGAGGTCAGCGAATGCATCGCCTATGAAACCGTTGATGCCGGCCGTGGCGGCCAGCCGGTCACCGAAGCAGTGGCCGCCCCGGGGATCAAGATCCTACCGGCGGAGCAGATCGGTGCCACACTGGAAGAGCTGGACCTGGTGGTCTTTTCGGCCCCGAGCGTGGTTCGCCGCTTCATCCAGCTGGCAGGCAGCCGCTTGCCGTCCCGGACGCAGTCCATCGCCATCGGCAAGCCGACGGCCGCGGCCATGGAACGCGCCGGGCTGCCCGTGCATGCGATTTCCGCGCAGCCCACGCCGCAGGGCCTGGCCCGTGCGGCCCAAGATTTGCTCCGGCGCGCCGGTCCTTCCGGTGCCGCGGAGCGTACCGCAGAATAAGAAGTTATTGAGAACTGGAGAAAGAGGAGCCATGGGTTTCCCCCAGCATCGCCCGCGCCGGTTGCGGCAGAATCCTGCGATCCGCCGTCTGGTGGCCGAAAACGAGCTTTCGGCCCGGCAGCTGATCCTGCCCGCCTTCGTGCGCGAAGGGCTGAGCCAGCCCAACGAGATCACCTCCATGCCTGGGGTCTACCAGCACACCATGGATTCGCTGAAGGCGGCCGCCAGCAACGCGGCCGAACTCGGGCTGGGCGGCATCATGCTCTTCGGCATCCCCGAGGAACGCGATGAGAACGGCTCGGCCGGAATCGACCCGCAGGGCATCCTGAACCAGGGCATCGCCGCGGTGCGCGCCGAAGTGGGGGACGAACTGGTGGTCATGTCCGATGTGTGCCTGGATGAATTCACCTCGCACGGCCACTGCGGCGTGCTCGACGAGCACGGCATCGTGGACAATGACGCCACCCTTGAAATCTATGGCCAGATGGCCGTGGCGCAGGCCGAGGCCGGCGCCCACATGCTGGGTCCCTCGGGCATGATGGACGGCCAGATCGGCGTTATCCGCCAGGCCCTGGACACTGCCGGACGCCAGGACGTCTCGATTCTCGCCTACAGCGCCAAGTACGCCAGCGCCTTCTACGGCCCCTTCCGCGAAGCCGTGGACTCCCAGCTGGTGGGGGACCGCCGGACCTACCAGATGGATTCGGCCAACCGGAGCGAAGCAGTGCTGGAGGCAGAGCTCGATATTGCCGAGGGAGCCGACATGATCATGGTCAAGCCGGCCATGAGCTACCTGGACATCGTGCGCGACATTGCCGATATCTCCCCGGTTCCCGTTTCCGCCTACCAGATTTCCGGCGAGTACTCGATGATCGAGGCTGCCGCGGCCAACGGCTGGATCGACCGCAAGGCCTCCGTGCTCGAATCGCTGCTGTCGATCAGGCGCGCCGGTGCCCAGCAGATCCTCACCTACTACGCAGCCGAAGTTGCCGGCTGGCTCAAGGAAGGCAAGTAATAAATGTCGAACTCTGAAAAGCTCTTCGCCGAGGCCCGCGAGGTCATGCCCGGCGGCGTGAATTCCCCGGTGCGTGCCTTCGGCTCGGTCGGCGGCGTTCCACCGTTCATGGTCGGCGCCAAGGGCGCGTACCTGAGAGACGCCGACGGCAAGGAATATGTCGACCTGGTCTGCTCGTGGGGTCCGGCACTGCTGGGCCACGCCCACCCGGAAATCCAGGCAGCCGTGCACGCGGCCGTGGACCGCGGCCTGTCCTTCGGCGCATCCACCCCGGATGAGGCCAAGCTCGGCGCGCTGATCAAGTCCCGCATGGGCGGGGTGGACCGCGTGCGCATGGTCTCCACCGGCACCGAAGCCACCATGACCGCGGTGCGCCTGGCCCGTGGCTACACCGGCCGCGACCTGGTCATCAAGTTCTCCGGCTGCTACCACGGCCACCTCGACGGCCTGCTGGCCGACGCCGGCTCAGGTGTTGCCACCCTGGCCCTGCCGGGTTCCGCCGGGGTCACCGCAGCCACGGCGGCAGAAACCCTGGTCCTGCCCTACAACGACCGATCGGCCATCGAGGCGGCCTTCGCGGAGCACGGTGCGAACATCGCCGCGGTGATCACCGAATCGGCTCCGTGCAACATGGGAGTTGTCGTTCCCGGAGACGGCTTCAACAAGTTCCTGAAGGAAACCACCGCCAAGCACGGCGCGCTGCTGATCCTCGACGAGGTGCTTACCGGCTTCCGCGCATCTTCCTCGGGCTACTGGGGTTTGACCGGAAAGGAAGAGGGCTGGAACGCAGACCTCTACACCTTCGGCAAGGTCATCGGTGGCGGCCTGCCTACCGCTGCCTTAGGCGGACGTGCCGAGGTCATGGACTACCTCGCTCCGCTGGGCCCGGTCTACCAGGCAGGCACCCTGTCGGGCAACCCGGTGGCCATGGCCGCCGGCATCGCCCAGCTGACCCACGCCACCGAGGACGTCTACGCGCACCTGACCAAGCAGTCCGAGGCGCTGCAGACCGCGATCACCGAGTCCTTCAACGCCGCAGGCCTGGATCACTCGATCCAGCGCGCAGGCACCTTGTTCTCGGTAGCCTTCGGCACCTCCGAAAAGGGCGTGCACAACTACGCCGATGCGCAGGGACAGGAAGCGTTCCGCTACGCACCGTTCTTCCACTCGATGCTGGACTCCGGTATCTACCTGCCGCCTAGCGTCTTCGAGGCATGGTTCGTCTCGGCAGCCCATGATGATGCGGCGATGGAGAAGATCTTCGCTGCCCTTCCAGCAGCGGCCCAAGCTGCTGCTGCCGCTACGGCTTGATCGCAGTCACTGGAACAAAAGGCTAGGCCTGGCAGGCACCGCACGGTGCCTGCCAGGCCTAGCCTTTTAATTACTGCTGTTCCATCCCGGACAACGGCGGGAAACGCGACTGCCCGAGTTCCTTGCAAGGAACTCGGGCAGTCGCGGATCACGCAGGGACTACGCCCCGTGGCTGGAAAACCGGACTAGAAAGCGGCGATAACGCTGCCGTCGGTCCAGGTCTTCTCGATGTAGTCGCGGACCTCATCGGAGTGCAGCAGCTCTTCGAGCTTCGCAATTGCAGGAGTTTCTTCACCGTCGCGCCAGGTCAGGAAGTTGGCGTTCGGGTTGTTCTCACCGGATTCCTGGGCAAGAATTTCGTCCTTGTTCAGCTTCGCCTGGACGATGAAGTTGCCGTTGATGACAGCCAGGCCGATGGAGTCATCGGACTTGTAGTACTGGACGACCTGCTCTGCGTTGGCGTCAGTGATTTCCAAGTTCAGCGGGTTCTTGTCCTTGTTGCCATTCACCGTCAGCAGGGAGTCGTCATCGCTGAGGTTCTGCAGCAGGCCAGCTTCTTCCAGTACACGCATGCCGCGGATCTGGTTCACCGGGTCGTTGTTCAGCAGCACCTTGGTGCCCTCGGCGACATCCTTCGGGTCCTGGAACTTCTTCGAGAAGACGGTCATCGGTTCCACGTGCACGCCCGCGCCGTGCGCGAACTCGTAGCCCTTTTCCTTCATTTCGGTAGCCAGGTAGGCCTCGGTCTGGAAGTAGTTGGCATCCAGCGAGCCGTCGGCAAGTCCGGTGTTCGGGGTGACGTAGTCGTCGATTTCCATGACGTCCAGGTCGATGCCGGCATCCTTGGCCAGATTCTCATCGATGAAGTTCAGGATGTCTGCCTGCGGGACCGGGCTGGCGCCCACCTTGATCACCGTAGGGTTTGCTGGATCCAAGGTAGCTGCGGTGTCTGCAGTTGGTTCGCTGCTGCCGCAAGCGGCCAGGGCGAATGCAGTGGCGACACCGGTGATGGCGAGTGCGAGTTTCTTGCGCATAACTTGTCTTTCCTTAGGTAGAGCCGTGAGGCACAATGCGAGTGGTTTGCCGTGTCCTCAGCGATTCGACGGCTCCGCCGGATCAACCGGCGGAAGTTCTAATTAGCGGTGATCAACCTTGCGGGCGATGGCATCGCCGATTACTTGCACCAGCTGGACCATGATCACGATAATCACGATGGTCGCAAGCATGATGGGCATGTTGTAGCGGACGTAGCCGTAGTTGTAGGCCAGACGGCCCAAGCCGCCGCCGCCTACGAGGCCGGCCATGGCGGAGTAGCCGATCAGGGTCACCATGGTGGTGGTGACCGCCGAGATGATGCCGGGCATGGCTTCCGGAACCAGGACCTTGCGAATGGTTTGCAGCTTCGTCGAGCCCATGACCAGTGCGGCATCAACCTTGCCGCTATTGACATCGCGCAGGGCGGTTTCCACCAGGCGGGCAAAGAACGGGATGGTGCCGATAGTCAATGACACGGAGGCGGCGATCGGGCCCAGCGCGGTGCCGATGAGCATCGCGGCGAAGGGGATCAGGGCAACCATCAGGATGGCGAATGGGATGGAACGGGTGATGTTTACGATCACCGTGGAGAGAATCGCGTTCAGCCAGCGCACGGGCGCCAGTCCGCCCTTGCCGGTCACATGCAGCAAAATGCCCAGCAGAAGGCCGATGACGACGGTGATCACACCAGAAATCAATACCATCTGCAGGGTTTCGACGGTCGCTTGGCCAACGGCCTTGAGCACGGTGGGGGTGAAGAAATCCATTGCTTACTTGGCTCCCTTCACGGTGACGGCGATGCCGCCGGATTTCAGGTGGTTCACGATTGCCTCCAGGTCCGCGTCGGGAGCCAGTTGCAGGCGAAGGTGCGCGTACTGCTGCTGGCCGAGCTGCTCAACGGATCCAGCCAAGACATTGACATCGGTGTTGAACATGCGCGAAATGGAAGAGATGACCGGCTGGGTCGCCTGGTCGCCGGTGTAGAGCAGGTCGAGGATCGAGCCCTCGCCTTCCACACGTGGTGCATCGCCCGGAAGCGGGAGCAAAGTGGAAGCCAGGCTTCCTGCGGCGTTGGTAATGACCTGCTCGATGTTGCCGTGCTCCACGATCTTGCCGGCTTCAAGCAGCGAGACGGAATCGCAGGCCTGCTTCACGACATGCATTTCGTGGGTAATGATCAGCACGGTGATATTCAATCGATCGCGCAGCTTCTTGACCAAATCGAGAATTTCGTCGGTGGTCTTCGGATCCAAGGCACTGGTTGGCTCATCGCAGAGCAGGACATCCGGATCAGTTGCCAGCGCCCGGGCGATGCCCACGCGCTGGCGCTGGCCACCGGATAGCTAGGATGGGTAGCCCTTGGCGAACTTGGACAGTCCCACGAGCTCCAGCAGTTCGGCGACCTTTGCGTCGATTTCCGCCTTCGGCGTGCCGACAAGCTCTAGCGGGTAGGCCACGTTCTGCTCGGTGGTGCGCGAATCGAAGAGGTTCGCGTGCTGGAACACCATGCCAATTCGACGCCGCGCGTTCCGCAACTCGTCGGGGCTGACGTTGGTCAGCTCCTTGCCGTTTACGGCGACGGTCCCGGAGGTGGGCTGGTCGAGCAAGGTCAAGCAGCGGACGAGAGTGGATTTACCCGCTCCGGAATGTCCGACAATGCCATGAATTTTCCCGGTAGGGACTTCAAGGCTGACACCATCAAGGGCAACAACATCTTTGCCGTCTTGCTGGTAGACCTTGCGCAGGTCACTAACTGTGATCACTAGGCGTGTTCCTTCAGATTCTCATAGGGTGTAGAGAGTACCCTCTATTGAATCACTATCGAACAAAATCGCCCGAATCAAGGGAAAACCGCGGTCAAGATTCTTAGTATGAGGACTTAGTAGGCAAGCCTTCGAATATAATTTGCTGAATTGTGACAGAAAATGAACGATTGACTTCCGCATAGTGGTCCTCGCGCCCAGCGTGACCTATGTGAAATGGCGCACAGGAAGCAGGATCTCTCGAAGTTACGATTCCGTGATGGGCCACGCACCATCGACAACCGCTTCGGGCTTCGTCTTGCGCAGGTATTTCTGGAAACTTTCGGCCTGCTCTTTTGCCCAGCCAATCTGCCAGCCGTGCAGCACCATCGGATCCACTTGCAGCTGCGGGTAGCGTTCTCCCAATTGGCGGGCAACCTCCACGCAGGCGATGGCATCAGCCAGAGACGTGTGCGCGTTTTCAAGGACTACACCGTAGAACTCGCACGCCGCGGCCAGGGTGCGCTTGCCCTTGCGGAATTTGTCGACCTGCTTGTCAATGATGAACGGATCGATGACATTGCCCGGGAAGAACGGTTCAAGGTCGTAGCGAACGGCTTCGCTATAGAGGACCGAAAAATCATAGGAAGCGTTGAATGCAACAATCGGCGCTTGCTCAGAGGCGAACTTCAGCAAATTCAAGATCTCCTGCACCGACTGTTTCGCCGGAGAGCCTTCAGCACGAGCTTTCTCGGTAGAGATTCCGTGAACCGCCGCTGCAGCCTCCGGGATCTCGACCCCGGGGTTCACCAGCCACTCGCGGTTGTTCACCACCTTGCCCTCAGCGTCGAGCAGCACCACCGAAGCGGTCACGATGCGAGCCGTATTGGTATCAACGCCAGTAGTTTCCAGATCAAAGCCAATTGCCAGGCCCTTATGCCATTCAGTCATGGATACAACGCTACAGCCAACGCAGGATAGGACAGCCCCGCGCATTGCGTGTTGTGGAGGACTGCAAGCTAATTGGCAGAATAGGGCTATGACATCTGACGCAGCCGAAAAGCCTCTGGATTATTCCGAGGCGGTGCATCGACTCGCGGCGCTGGTCCCCGCCGGTGCGGTGATCAGCTACAAGGACGTAGCGGAACTACTCGGTAGCGGGGGAGCACGCCAGGCCGGAAAGGCGATGGCCAGTGCTCCGGCCGGGACGCCGTGGTGGCGGATCATCCGTTCCAACGGTTCCATGACCGAGGCACTTGCCGAAGCGGCAGAACAGCACTGGATTTCCGAGGGGCTGGCGGTGCCAGGTCGGCACGTGAACATGGCCAAAAACCGCTGGAACCCCAGCGAAACGGCCTGGGGAAAAATAGATGCACTGCGTGCCGCGCTGGGCAACCCCAAAATGTCCGAGATGGATGATCAACTATGAGTATGGAAGAAACCCGAACCCATTCCCGAGAGGACACCGCCAAGCTGCGTGGCCACCTGCATTCGGTGAAAAGCCCGGTGCTGGTCACCGGGGCGCCGGGTACGGGAAAAACCAGCCTGCTCATTGACACGGCGGTTGCGCATCTGGACACCGGGCTTGACCCGCAGTCCCTGCTGATCGTTGGCCCAACTCGACTGACCGCAGCCTCGATCCGCGACGAGCTCAGCCGCCGAGCCGAGCGGACCTTCACCGAACCGGTGGTCCGCACCTGGTCGGCCTATGCCTTCGATTTGATCCGCCGTGCTCGCGTCGAAGGGCTCTTGCCCCAGCTTGAACGCGTTCCCCGACTGCTCTCCGGACCGGAACAGGACACCTTGATCGGGCACCTGCTGGAAGGCCATGCCGCGGGGCTTACCGAAGGACCGCAGTGGCCAAGCGAGCTGGAACTGGCAGTGGAGACCCGCGGATTCCGCAAGGAAATCCGCGAGTTCTTCGACCGTGTCTCGGAGCTCGGTTTGGAACCTGCCGACATCGCAGACCTCGGCCAGAAAGCCAACCGCCCCGAATGGCACGCTGCGGCGCTGTTCTACCAGGAATACCGCGACCTGCTGGATTTGGGCAGTGCCGAGGCATTCGACCCGGCCGGACTGATTACCCGTGCAGCGGAAATCCTGGAAGACAACGAGGCCTTCCTGCACGCAGAACAGGATCGGCTGGCCCTGATCCTCGTGGACGACCTGCAAGAAGCCACCCTGTCGCAGCACCGCCTGCTGTCGCTGCTCGGCAAGGACCGCGCGCTGGTTGCCTTCGCAGCACCCGACAGCGTAGTCCAGGGATTCCGCGGTGCACGCACCGACGAATTGCACCGTTTCGCACAGAACTACGCGAGCACTGGCGAAGCAACGAGCCTTGAACTGACCCATGGTTATCGCATGTCTGGACCGATCACCGAGGCCTGGCAGCGAATCGTCAGCCGCGTACCGCTGGCAGCAGGCTTGAGCGGACGCGCCATCGAGCCGATGAACACCCCGGAGCATGCGCTCTGCCAGGGACTGGTCTTCGAGAATTCCACCTTGGAAGAACGGTTCATCGCCCAGCGGATCGTACAGCTTAACCTCTTCGAAAACCGCAGCCTCGCAGATATTGCGATCGTGGTGCGCAACGGCTCGCAGGTGCGATCCTTCAGCCGATTCCTTGAAGGCCAGGGCATCGCGGTGCAAGTGCCACCGGCTGAAATTCCGTTAAAGGACGAGGGGGCGGTTCGCCCGCTGCTCGACCTGTTGTCATTGGCGTTCAGTGATTCTGTTGCGGATGATCCGCTGCTGATGCAGAACCTGCTGCTCTCGCGCTACGGGATGAGCACCGCGTTGGAAATTCGGCGGATCCGCCAGCTATTGCGCCAGCAGGAAGCCACGGCAGGCGGACGCCGCTCCAGCCAGGAACTGCTTGAAACCTGCCTGCGTGAACCGGCCATGGCCGAGAATCTGGGAAAGCCGGGGTACGGGCTGCAGCGCCTGCTGAAAATGTACGCTGCCCTGCAAGCGGAACTGGCCAGCGGAACCGCTACACCGGAAACCGCGCTCTGGGCAATGTGGGAAGCTTCGGGCCGTGCGAAAGCCTGGCGCGACGAGGCTCTGGGGGCCGGAACCGCCGCCCGCCGGGCTGACCGTGACCTGGACGCTGTCCTGTCGCTATTCCAAGCCGCAGAGCGTTTCGTGGACCAGCTCCCCGGAGCCAGCGTCCAGCAGTTCATTGAACACATCCTGCACCAGGAACTGCCCATGGACTCATTGGCCACCCGCGCCGCCGGAGGGCAAACCGTCACGGTGCTCACCACCGCGGCAGCCGCAGGAAAGCAATGGCCGGTGGTGTTCATTCCGGGACTGCAGGAGGGCTCCTGGCCCAACCTGCGGCTTCGCGGCGAGCTGCTCGGCTCCAACGCGCTCGCCGATGCCGCGGAGCACGGCATTGATTTCCTGGCCACGCGAACGCCAACGCAACTGGTGCGCCAAATCCGCAACGACGAATTGCGCAGCTTCAGCAATGCCGTCTCCCGTGCCGCCGACCAGCTGATCTGCACTGCGGTGGACAACGAGGACAGCCAGCCATCCTCCTTCCTGGACCTGGTCGAGCCGCCGGGGCCAGACGGGCGGAAACCTACTGCGGTTCCGCGCATCCGCTCGCTACCGACCCTGGTGGCTGAGCTGCGCAGCACCGCCGAAAGTGCCAAGGCAGCAAGCCTCGGGGCTGTGCCGGCCCCGGATGACGCCGATGCCCAGGGCCTGTACCATGACGCCGTCCACGTGCTGGGGCGCCTGGCCCGCGCGCAAATTCCTGTGCGCGGAGCGCATCCCGACACCTGGTGGGGACTGCGCGAGCTGTCCACCCAAGGCCCGGTGATTCCGGAGGACCAGCCCCGGCGGGTATCGCCATCCAAGGTGGAAACCCTGGTCAAATCGCCGCTGAACTGGTTCGTGCAAAGCGCCGGTGGCACCGCCGCCCACGATTTCGCGGCATCCCTGGGCACCCTGATCCACTCCATTGCCGAAGAGCACCCGGAGGCCAGCGGACACGAATATGAGCAGATCCTCGAACAGCGCTGGCCGGAACTGGAAAAACCGGAAAACTGGGAGGGCCAACGGGACTTCGACCGCGCCAACGCCATGCTCAAGAAGTTCGCAGCCTA
Organism: Glutamicibacter nicotianae; assembly: GCF_006539525.1. Lineage (GTDB taxonomy): Bacteria > Actinomycetota > Actinomycetes > Actinomycetales > Micrococcaceae > Glutamicibacter > Glutamicibacter nicotianae. The sequence goes on from NZ_BJNE01000003.1 coordinate 287,587, forward strand.
CTGCGTGACCATGCGCCAAGAAGGACGCGAATTGGTAGCCCGGGAAATGCCATTCCAGCTGGAGGTACCAGCCCCTGACGGCACGCAGATCCAGCTTCGCGGAATCATTGACCGCGTGGAAGCCGGCGCCGACGGGAACGTTCGGGTCGTGGACCTGAAAACAGGGTCCACCGCACCAACCAAGGACGCGACCTTGGAGCACCCGCAGCTGGGCGTCTACCAAACCGCAATCCAGCTGGGCGCATTGCAAGAGCACGAGGCAACTGCAGGGCTTTCCGATGAGCCGGCCGGCGCGTCCTTGGTCTACGTGGGTACCAGCACCAAGAGCGCCTCGGTGCGAGAGCAACCATCCATCGGCGAAGCGGACTGGGCCCGCACGCTCATCTTCGAAGCCGCCGCCCTGATGGGCAACAGCGAATTCATCACCCGGCACGTTTCGGGAGCCGCCGGGATCCTCGGCAACTGCACGCTGCCTGAAATCTGCCCGTTATGCGCCCAAGGACGACAGGTTACCGAACCATGAGCAATATCAGATTCACCCCGGAAGAGCTCTCAGCAGCGCTCGGCGAGCAATTCCCGCCCACCGCCCAGCAGTCCGAAATTGTCGCCGCGCCGCTGGAACCCATGCTGGTCATCGCCGGCGCCGGCTCGGGCAAGACCAAGACCATGGCGGACAAAGTCGTCTGGCTGGTCGCCAACCAGTTGGTCAGGCCGGAACAAATCTTCGGCGTGACCTTTACACGAAAGGCCGCCGGAGAGCTGTCGGTCCGCATCCGCGCCAAGATCGCCCAACTGGTGTCCACCGGGCTGCTCAGTGCCGAAGAAACCCGCGACTTCCTCGATCCTGCGGTATCCACCTACCACTCCTACGCCAACACGCTGGTCCAGGACCATGGGCTGCGGCTTGGCCTTGAGGAAGACAGCGCCTTGCTGGGCGCGGCCCAGTCGTGGCAGGTGGCGCACTCGGTGCTGGAACGGTACACCGGCAATTACGAGCATCTGAACAGCGCCACCAGCACGTTGATTGATGCCATCGTCTCCTTCAGTTCCGAAGCCTCCGAGCACCTGGTCACCGCACCACAGGCGCACCAGTGGATCGATCAGCTGGTGGCACGCCTGCGCAGCCTGCCGATGGACGCAGAAAAGCCGAAGAAGCCGACCCAGGCAGCCCTTAAGCTCATCGACAAGCTGGCCTCGCGTGCCACGATCGCCGAGCTTGCAGAGGAGTACGCGCAGGAAAAGAAGCGCCTCGGGGTGATGGACTATGGCGATTTGGTAGCCCACGCGGCGCGTATCGCCCAAGAGGTGCCGGCGGCTGCGCTCGCCGAACGGGAGAGCCACAAGGTGGTGCTGCTCGATGAATTCCAAGACACCTCGCACGCGCAGATGGTGCTCTTCTCGCAACTCTACGGCGAGGGCCATCCGGTTACCGCAGTAGGCGACCCCAACCAGTCAATCTACGGATTCCGCGGGGCCAGTGCCGGACAGCTGTTCCGATTCCCGGAAGTCTTCCCGATTGTCCGGGACACTGGCCGGGAAGTTGCCCATGTAAAGCACCTGACCATCGCATGGCGCAACACCGTCAACGTGCTTGCCGCAGCGAATAGCATCACTGCTGGCGGACCGCAGCATCAAGGTCCGGTCTCGGTCAAGCCGTTGGATTCCTCCGCGCATGCCAAGGCCGGCCGGGTGGTGCTCAACCGCTGTGCGACGGTTCGCGAAGAAGCGGAAGCCATAGCGGACATGATTGTTGCCGAGAATCGGTCAACTTCCGAGCCGAAAACCAGTGCAGTGCTCTCGCGCAATCGCACCCAGCTGAGCATCATGGGCGAGGTGCTTGCCGAGCGCGGCATCAAGTACCAGCTCGTGGGACTTTCGGGATTGCTCAGCACCCCTGAGCTCACCGACCTGGTCGCATGCCTGCACGTGCTGGTGGACCCGCTGCGCTCGGATAAGCTCATGCGCCTGCTGGCAGGAGCCCGCTGGCGCCTGGGCGCCTCCGACCTGATGGCTTTCGCAGATTGGTCCCGCCAGCTGGAACGGCGGCGGGCCCGCGGCCTGCAGCCAGATCCGGCCGAAGACGAAGAAACGCCAACCCCGGACGAAGCAGCCGCTGAAGCTGCCCGCGCCGAACTCAACGATGCCGCTAGCCTTGTCGAAGCATTGGACTTCCTGCCCAAGGAAGGCTGGAAAAGCAATGACGGCCGGAGCATCAGCGCTGCCGGCTACGAACGGCTGGCTGCCTTGCGCGATGAATTGGCAAGCTTGCGGCTGCTGGCCAATGATGACCTGGAGACCCTGATTCGCGAGACCGAACGCGCCATGAACCTGGACATCGAGGTGGCCGCCCGCCCGTGGATTTCCCGAGACAAGGCACGCGCCAATCTCGACGCCTTCGCCGATGTGGTGCGCGAATACTGCCGCAATGCGCCACGTGTCGAGCTGGCTGGATTCCTGATGTGGCTGGAACAGGCCGCCGAAAAGGAAAAAGGCCTCCCGCTGCCCAGCGAAGATGCGGATCCGGCCGCTGTACAGTTGCTGACGGTTCACGCTTCCAAGGGATTGGAATGGGACATCGTGGCGGTGATGACCCTGAACGACGGGGTGTTCCCGGGTGCCAAGTCGGATCGCTGGACCAGCGGCGACAAGGCGCTGCCCTGGGAACTTCGTGGCGATGCCCGCGACCTGCCCCAATGGGACACCGAGCAGCCGGCCCTGAAGGAGCTGCTGGAAGCCGAATCGATCTTCAAGGACCAGGTCGAGGACCATTATATTGCTGAAGAACGCCGCCTGGCCTATGTCGCGGTAACCCGCGCCAAGTCCTTGCTGATTTGCAGCAGCAGCGTCTGGACGAGCACCCGCACCAAGCCCACCGAGGCCTCGGAATTCTTCAACTGCCTGCTTCCGCTGGCCGAAGGCGAAGACCCCCAGGCTGAAATCGGCCTCTGGGTGAAGGATGAGGAAGCTCCGGAACAAAACCCGAGCACGTTGACACCCCTCGAAGCGCTGTGGCCCTACGACCCGTTGGAAGGCCCCGTGGTCACCGGGGGAGTGCAGAAGACTCCCTATCCGTACTCACGCCGCAAGATCATTGCGGATGTGGCGGAGGATCTTGAATCCATTCCAGCCGACTATGAGCCGTTGACCGGTGTTGGCCAGCAGTGGGCTGAAGAAGCGGAGAAACTTCTAGGCCAGCGAGAGTTCTTGGCTGTTCGTGAGCGCAGCATCGAGGTACCAGAGCATGTGCGAGCTTCATTGTTTGTCGAGCTGGCCGAAGACCCGGTAGGCGTGCTGGAAAACCTTCGGCGCCCGGTGCCACGTCGCCCGGGCCTGGCGGCACGGCGAGGTACCGCGTTCCACGCCTGGATCGAGGAGTTCTACGAGAAGACCTCCATGCTGGATCTGGGAGACCTGCAGGAACCAGCCGATGGCTATCTTGACGAGGCACTGGACCTCGAAGCTATGAAGGAAGCGTTCCTGGCGAGCGAATGGTCCAAGCTGCAGCCCGCCTACGTCGAGGTGCCCTTGGAGACCCGTGTGGGTCCGGTCGCTGTGCGCGGCCGCATAGATGCCGTCTTCCAGATGGATGACGGGACCTGGCTGATGCTGGACTGGAAAACGGGCCGGGTACCGAGCGGCAAGGATTTGAGGAGCAAGCTGGTCCAGCTCGCAGTGTATCGCTTGGGCTGGTCACGCCTGCACGGAATCCCGCTGGAGGAGATCAAGGCCGCCTTCTACTATGTGTCGGCGGGCATCACGATCCACGCGGAGCATCTCTCCGATGAGCAAGAACTGGAACAGATGATCAGCAGTGCATTCGAACAGCTCAACGGCTAGCGGCCGGAGGATGCCGGGAAGTGCCTACTTCCCGGCATCCTTGGCAGGCTCGTTCTCGTCTCGAGCAGGCGTCTGCGCGTCGGCTGTCCCATCTGCAGACGGCTGTGCTTCCGCTGCCTCTTTCTCCTGATCGGCGGGCTTTTGCGCGGGCTCCTGCTTCGATGGGGTGCTGCTATCTGAACCAGCCTCGTCAGCATCCGCAGTTGGCTGATCCGCCGATTCTCCGGAATCCTGCTGGTCCTGTGGCGAGGCGCCCTGGGGCGTTGCGGACTTCGGCGGTTCGGCGGCCAGGGCAGTGACCTTGTCGGTGTTGATGCTTGGGGCGGTGATCGCCACCGGTTTTTCCGGAACCTTCTGGGACGAAGTTTCCGGCTGGGCAGCCAACGGACGCGGGGCCTCCACGACCGACAACGGCTGGCCGCCATACTCGGCAATGTTCTGGTCCAGTTCTCGAAGCATCTCCTCGGCCTCGGCGATGCGTTCGTAGTCCTTGGAATCCAAGGACTTCACTAGCCACTGCGCCAAAGCGAATTCTGCGGCCAGCGCGGCGCGGCGCATGATGTGCGGATCGGCGGCCTTCCCGCGAGCTTCGACGTAGGCGGAGAACACGCGCTCGCTGAAGCTCTGGTCTTCGATGGCTGAGAGCCAAGCGAAGTCATCTGCTGGGTCGCCGACATGCAAATCGGTCCACCCTTTGACCGCAGTGATGCTGGAATGCGAAATCTGCAACTGCTCTTCATCGAAGTCGCCGTGAACTACGGCAGCGTTGAAACGCCACAGTGCCACGTCCTCCATGGCGTGTTCCCAGCGGCGCAGCAAACGGCTTGGCACCTTGCCGGTCGCCGCTGCGGTATCCAGCTCGTTGAGCTTGCGCTGGCGGATCTCGTCGGCGGTATAGGTCGGCAAACCTGCAACTTCGACTGCTTCATCGGGAATCTGGTGGATGGCAGCCATGCAATTGCCCAAGGACTTGGCCAGGTTGCTGCCCACATCAACCAGTTCGTCGAGGCTAGGAACATGACCGGGCATGTCCTTGTAGACAAAGGTCCGCAGTGGGCCCTGGCGCACTGTACCGGCTACGGCTGGCAAGGAAAAAGGCAGTGAAGCGCGGACCTTGGCTGAAAAAGCGCGCAAGGCCGAAAGTTCGGCTTCCAAGCGCATGCTTGCTTCATCGTGGCGAGGTGAACGGACGCGCCAGCGATGCTTGAGTGCGTCGACGACCAATGCTGAATCAAAGTCTTCCGCATCGTCGGACAGCGCCGCGAAGCCAACCGGGGTCAATCCGGGGACGGCGGCGGTGGCAATTGCGGCGAGTTCCATGGCAGTGCGTTTCACAAGTTCCACCGTATGCGAGATTCTCTTTTCTATCGTTGAATGACGCACGGAATATGGCGGGATTCACCGGCAACGTTCAGAGTTGCGATGAATCTCATTCATCAACAGCAATCCACAATGAGAATGCATCAAGATTCTGGGGTGTAATGTGCATTAGGTTAGAGGTATGGCTCTGGCAGAAATTTATCGAACCCCGCTTACCGGACTTCACTTCGGGCAGTCGCTGATCGAGCGACCGCTGACCGAAAAGCAGGATCCGACGCTTGTGCCGAACCTGTTGAATCAACCCAGTACCAAGGTGCTGCTGATCAGTGGCGGTGGCGCGGCAACTTCCGGAACTGAACTCTTCTTCCTCGACGGAACGCAGTATCGTGCGAAAGACTCTGAACGCCAGGTGTATTTGGGGCGCGCGGCAGGCACCGAATACGTGTTGGCTATCGTTGATGCCGAAGATTATGCCACCAGTGGTATTGACCGCTGGGTGACCTTGCGTGAAGGTTTCACCGTGCTTCGCGAACTGCATGCAGAACTTTTCGTGGAAGCGCAAGCGATCGCCAACTGGATTCGTTCGGAGAAGTTTTGTCCGCGTTGCGGATCGCCAGTCGTGGCAGCCACCTTCGGCTGGGGCCAGCGCTGCGTAGAGAATGACCACGAGCTTTTTCCACGCACCGACCCGGCAATCATTGCCTCGGTGATAGACAGCCAAGATCGACTTCTGCTGGGATCCAATGCCACCTTCAAGCACCGGATGTATTCGGTGCTGGCAGGGTTTGTCGAGGCGGGGGAGTCCCTGGAGTCTGCCGTGCGCCGCGAGATTTATGAGGAATCTGGCGTGCGCGTTGGCGATGTCGCCTACCGTGGTTCCCAGCCCTGGCCAAAGCCGCGTTCTCTGATGCTTGGCTTCGCGGCTGAAGCCCTGAGCGAAGAGCTGGTTCCCGACGGCGCAGAAATCATGGACCTTCGCTGGTTCACACGAGCTGAACTGCGTGAGGCCCTGGAATCAGGAACAATAGATATACCGCGTGGAGTCTCGATAGCCCACGCATTGATCCGTACGTGGTACGGCGAACCCCTTCCGGAGGCCCTGAGCAAGTGACCGAATACGACAATCCGCCAGCAACCGATTTGCTAGCGGGACTGGATGCTGAACAGCGGCAAGCAGCTGAAACCCTCAGCGGTCCACTGTGTATTCTGGCAGGCGCAGGAACCGGAAAGACCAGAGCCATTACCCACCGGATTGCCTACGGCGTGCATACCGGCATCTACAACCCGACCAGCGTTCTGGCTCTGACCTTCACCACTCGTGCTGCCGCGGAAATGCGCACCCGCTTGCGTCAGCTCGGCGCCCCCGGCGTGCAGACGCGAACGTTCCACGCGGCGGCGTTGCGCCAGCTGCAGTACTTCTGGCCGCAGGCCATTGGCGGAACCCTGCCGAACCTGGTTGAGCATAAGGCCCCGTTGATCGCAGAAGCAGCGCGTCGCCTGCGCATTTCCAGCGACCGTGCCATGGTCCGTGATCTTGCTGCCGAAATCGAGTGGGCCAAGGTGTCCATGCACACACCTGAGAGCTATGCCAAGATCGCAGCATCCCGCGAACTGCCCAACGGTCTTGAATCAGTCAGCATGGCTCGAATCTTCCAGACCTACGAAGAGCTTAAAGATGACCGCGGTGTGATCGACTTCGAGGATGTGCTGCTGCTGACCATTGCGATTCTGGAAGACAACGAAAAAGTCGCAGCCAGTGTACGCCAGCAGTACCGTCACTTTGTCGTGGATGAGTACCAGGACGTGTCGCCGCTGCAGCAGCGGCTCCTGGATCTCTGGCTCGGACAACGCAACGAGCTGTGCGTGGTGGGCGATGCCTCCCAGACCATTTACTCGTTTACCGGTGCGCGCCCTGACTACTTGCTGAACTTCAGTGCACGCTTCCCGGAGGCGAAAGTCGTGAAGCTGGTCCGCGATTACCGTTCCACACCTGAAGTGGTCAATTTGGCTAACAAGGTGCTGGCTAACCGGCGCATTGAATCCCAGGTCCCAGACCGCCACGTCACCTGGCCAGAACCGCTGGAACTCATCGCGCAACGCGACCACGGTCCAGCCCCCGAATTCTTTGAAGCGACTGACGACGAAAACGAAGCCGATGAAGTCGCACAGCGGATCAAGCAGCTGCTCAAAAACGGCCAGGACATTTCCGAAATTGCCATCCTGTACCGCACCAACGGACAGTCCCAGGCCTTTGAGCAGGCTCTGACGGGACATTCCATTCCCTATGTGATGCGTGGCGCAGAACGATTCTTCTCCCGCCGCGAGGTGAAGGAAGGCATGCTCGCGCTGCGGGCCGGCTTGAGTGTTGCCGCGGATGCTCCGGTCGCGCAGATGGTACGCGATATCCTTTCCTCGCATGGCTACTCGGTGAACGCTCCGAGCGGCGGCACCGGTGCAGTGCGCCAGCGTTGGGAGTCGATGTCGGCACTGGTTCGCCTGGCCGATGAAGTCGTTGCTTTCAAGAAAGAACAGGACGTCGATGCCACGCTGCACGATGTGGTCAAGGAGCTCGAAGACCGCGCGGCGATCCAGCACGCGCCGACGCTAGATGGCGTCACTTTGGCGTCCTTCCATGCGGCTAAGGGGTTGGAGTGGGACGCCGTATTTCTTGTCGGGTTGAACGAAGGCTTGGTCCCGATTTCCTATGCCAAAGACCAAGCGGGCTTCGACGAAGAACGGCGCTTGCTGTACGTGGGCATTACCCGTGCACGGAAGCACCTGTACCTGTCCTGGTCGCTTGCCAGGACGCCGGGTGGACGTGCGCACCGTTACCCATCGCGATTCCTGGATGGGATTAAATCAGTACGCCAGGCCAGCAGCAGGCAGCAGACCAGCTATCGCAAGCGTGAACAGAAAATCACGCCAGCCGTCTGCATGACCTGCGGCTCGTTCTTGACCAGTGCGAAGGAGAGAAAGCTCAAGCGTTGCGCCTCATGCCCGGCTGCTTACGATGAGGCACTGTTCGAGGACTTGCGTGAATGGCGATCGGAAGTTGCCCAGTCCAATGCGGTCCCGGCTTTCGTCATCTTCACCGATGCAACCCTCATGTCTATCGCGGAGCACCAGCCGGATTCAATCCAGGGATTGTCGAAGATTCCAGGAGTGGGTCGCAACAAGCTTGAACGATATGGCGAGGCGGTATTGGCGGTCGTTGGCGAGCGCCGCGCCTAGGGTTCTCCACAGCCGGTGTACCGGAGGCGAAGTGCTTCGGGCCCCGGGCTTAGCTTAATGAGATGACTCAGTGGGTGGATAGGACGATCCGCTTCACTGCCATAATCGAGGAATGGGGCGCTGTGCCATGCCAGCTTTTCCAAATACTGTCGACTTCGTAGCGCCGGACGAAATTCCCGTGCGGATTCTCCGTTCAGCCAAGCGCAAGAAAACTATTTCATCCCAATGGCGCGATAATCGGCTGATTATCCAGGTTCCTGCGGCGCTGGACGAAAGAACGGAACGTGCCTTCGTTGAAGAGATGATCGCGAAGTATCGCAAGGGACGCCAGGCACGCACAGCTGGTCTTACCGATGACGCGCTGGCACACCGTGCTGCGTCGCTCGACCAGCAGTATTTTGCCGGCAAGGCCGCGCCGCAATCGGTGCGCTGGGTAGCCAACCAGAACAAGCGCTGGGGCTCGGCTTCATATCGGCAGCGCAGCATCCGCTTATCGGTCACGTTGCAGCATATGCCCAGCTGGGTGCAGGACTATGTGCTCGTCCATGAATTAGCGCATCTCGTGGCTCCTAGTGCCGGCCACGGACCAGGATTCCAGGCGTTGCTGAACCGATTCGAACGCAGAGCGCATGCGGATATTTTCTTAGAGGCCTTTCACGCCGGATACAACGCCCACGCCAAGGAACTGGGCCGTGACGAAGATGAGCTGTCTGGTTTCGGCCATGACGAGGAACAGTAGTCCAACACAAAAGGAGGGGTGTGCACGTGTGCACATCCCTCCTTCGATGTCTTAGCCTAGTCAGCTCTTTGGATTCTCTGGCTTGCCAGGATCGTCGTCCTCGGAATCGGATTCGACATTGTCGAAACCGCCGTCCAAGAGCTTGCCCAACGCCGCGTCGAAGTCATCGAACTCGGTTGCGGCAACTTCACGGCGATGCGTAAACCCCTTGGGATCGGTGAGATCTTCTGCAGTAGGCATCAGGTCAGGGTGGTCCCATACGGCGTCACGGCCGTCGATACCACGCTCATCGTACAGATGCTCCCAGAGTGCAGCCGCTTCACGAAGCTTGCGCGGGCGCAGTTCAAGGCCAACCAGAGATGCGAAAGCGGTCTCCGCCGGACCACCGGATGCACGGCGGCGACGCATCGTCTCGCGCAGGTGGCCGGCAAATGGCAAGTTCTGGGCAGCCAAGGAAACTACGTGGTCAACCCAGCCTTCGATCAATGCCAACGTCAGCTCGAGGTTCTCAAGAGCTTTCTCCTGGGCTGGGGTGCGCTGCGGGGTGAATATCCCTTCGCCCAGCATCGACTGCAGGGCTTCCGGGTTGGACGGATCAATGCCGCGTACGGCATCTTCGATTCGCGACATGTCGATGTGGATGCCGCGAGCGTAGGATTCGACGGCGCCAATCAACTTGGAGCTCAGCCATGGCACCCGGTTGAACAATCGCGTATGTGCGTTCTCGCGGAGAATCACATACAGCAGGACTTCCTGCTCGGGGATTTCAAGGCCGTCGCCAAACTTGCTGACATTGGTCGCGATAATTCCGGGAGTGGTTCCTGCCAGCGGCAAGCCGATATCGGTGCCGCCAAGAACATCGGTTGCCAAGCCGCCCAAAGCAGTACCCAGCTGCATGCCGAACATGCTGGCCCCGAGGTTGCGGAACATGCCATCGGCGTTGCCGAGCATGCCCTTCATCTCTTCGGGAATCTGGTCTTTCATCGCGGTGGTGATGGCCTTGGCCACGGACTCGGCAACAGGTTCGGTGACCTGCTTCCACGTGGCCAAAGTCTTGTCGTACCATCGTTTGCGAGTCCACACCTCTGTCGCGTGGCCGTTCGACTCGAACACCGTGGCGTTATCCAGCCACAATCCCGACAGGTTTGAAGCATCGCTGATGGCGCTGTTCCGCGCTTCGGAAACAGCAGGATCATCGCTGGCATATGCCTGCAACGCTGTGTCGGATGCAAGCTTCCAGTTCACCGGACCAGAAGAAGCGTTATTGCTCATCATCGCGGACATCATGGCCTGGGCCTGCTGCATCATTTTCTGCATCGCAGCCGGATCGCCTTGAGCGCCAAGGGCATCACGAAGCTGCGGCGGGAGGTCATTCGGGTCGAATCCGCCACCGAAGAGCTGACCAAACATCGCAGAAAATGGGTCCTGCGGATTGTTTTCGTCGTCATCGCCGTTTGGGCGGTTGTTCGGGGGGTTCTGTGCCATGCCTTTAAAAATACCGCGAGCGCCTGATAGTTCCCATGAATCTGGGCTCCAGTTCGCTTTCGGCACATCGAATACGCCTTGGTGCTGATGTTTTTAGACCCATGGCTTCAGTAGGCTAAGAGTGGGGATGTCTGCGAGGACGGATCCGCGTATTTTTTGACAGTTGGCGGGAGCAAGATCAGTGCACGTACGGGAACCACAAGACTCGACTCAGGAGCCAGGTAATTCCGGCCGTGCTCCTCAAGGTTCCAAAACCATGAAACGCACCAGTTCCGGCATCGTTGCACTGCTCCTGATCGGCGTAATGATGTTTCTCCCCACGCATTTCATGATCCGATCGCCGGGCCCCGTGTTCAACACGTTGGGCGAGGACAATGGACACGATGTGGTGTCCATCAAGGGGGCCGAATCATACCCTTCGGACAGTGTCTTGGACCTGTTGACCATTTATGTCCAGGGTGGCGGGCAGAACCGGATTACCATTCCTGTCGTGCTCGAAGCACTGATTAATCCGGCCAAGGATGTCGTCCCCGAAGAAACGATTATTTCCCGTGGAGTCTCCTCGGAAGAAAAGAATGAGCAAAACGATTTCCTGATGACTTCTTCGCAGGACTTGGCTGTAGCGGCGGCGTTGACCGAGCTCGGCAAAGACTTCACCGAATGGCTGACAGTCGCGGACTTCTCCGCCGACACGAATGAAAAGGTACTGGAACCGAAGGACCGCTTGCTGGAGTTCGAAGGGGAGAAGATTACTTCGCTGGAGCAGCTGAAGGAGAGCCTGAACGACCACGGGGCAAAACCAGCAACCCTTACCGTCGGCCGACCGGATAAGCATGGTGTCTACAGCAATGTGGACGTCACCGTGCATACCAAGGAGGCCGAGAATGGCGAACGCCAGTTGGGTGTCTTCTTGGGTAGTGAATACGAGTTCCCCATCGACGTGAGTTTCGGGTTGGAAAACGTAGGCGGTCCGAGCGCCGGGATGATGTTTGCCTTGGCGATCATTGACCGCTTGACTGAAGGCTCGCTGGCGGGGGACCACCACATTGCCGGCACCGGCGAAATTTCTGCCGATGGTGCGGTCGGTCCGATCGGTGGCATAGCCCAGAAGATGGTGGCAGCCAAGAACAATGGGGCGACGGTGTTCTTGGCACCAGCCGATAACTGTGCTGAAGTCATAGGCCGAGTTCCCGCCGGACTCGATGTCATCAAGGTAGCGACCCTGTCGGAGGCCCGCCATGCCTTAGAGAAAATCGCCAAGGGGCAAGACCCGGCGACTTTCACGACATGCGAATAGATTTAGCCGTGCATCAAAGGAAGAATTGATGCAAGGAAACCAATCTCGTGCATAACGCCCGTTCATGAATTAGGTACACGAGTTCTCCCGTTGGAAACGGCGGGAAGAACCCAAAGTAAGGAATAGATAGTGTCATTCGGATCGGATAGTCCGTTCGGGGGTCCTCCGCGACCCCAAGAGCCACAACGACCTTCCAACCCTTCAGGCAAGAAAGCGTCGCCGCTGACCCTGACCATCTTCGCGGTGGTCATCCTCGTCGCGGTCTTCGTTTTCTTGTCGAATTTCTACGCTGATATCCTCTGGTTCAACCAGCTGGGTTTCTCCGAGGTCTACTGGACTGAGCGGATCGCCAAACTAGTGATCTTCCTGATCGCTTTGGTGTTGATGGCAGTTCCCATGTGGTTCTCGATGCGCAGTGCCTACAAGCACCGCCCGGTCTATGCACCCAACTCGAACCGTCCCGATTCCATGTCGCGCTACCAGGCCCAGTTGGAACCAGTGCGCCGTTTCCTGATGGTGGGCATTCCACTGGTGATTGGCATTTTCGCCGCCGTTGCCGTGGCAGGACAGTGGCAGACGATCTTGCTGTTCTTCAACCAGGTCGGTTTCGGAAGCACTGACCCCCAGTTCAATATGGATCTGGGCTTCTTTGTCTTCTCCCTTCCCTTCATTGCGCTGGTCAACGGCTTCTTGATCTCGGTCGTGCTGCTCAGCGGCGTGGCCGGTCTGCTGACCCACTACCTCTACGGCGGAATCCGTGTCGAAGAACGCGGTGGCATTACTGTTGGCAAGGCTGCTCGCGTGCACACCGCAGTTGTTGTCGGAATCTTTCTGCTCTTCCAGGCCGTGAACTTCTGGATCGGCCAGTACGAGACCCTCACTGACCAGTCAGGCCGTGTCGCCGGTGCGCTGTACAAGGATGTCCATGCAGTCATCCCGGCGCAGATGATTCTGGCCATCGTGGCGATCCTGATCGCCATCACCTTCGTGATTGCGGCGATCAACGGGCGTTGGCGCTTGCCATTGATTGGCACCGCCATGCTGGTAGCAACGATGATTGTTGCCAGCGGCGTCTACCCGTTCCTAGTCCAGCAGTACAAGGTGGTCCCTTCGCAGAAGGCGCTGGAGAGCGAGTACATTGAGCGCAATATCGAGATGACTCGTTTGGCATTCGGCCTGGATGACGTGGAAGTGACCGACTACGACGCAAAGATCTCGACCGAGAAGAATGCGCTGGCGAAGGAAACTGCCACCACCGCGAACATCCGTCTGCTGGATCCGAACCTGGTTTCGGCTGCTTTCGCACAGCTGCAGCAGTTCCGTGGCTACTACACCTTCGCCGAGACCCTGAACGTTGACCGCTACGAGATCGACGGCAAGGTGGAAGATACCGTTATTGCCGCCCGTGAAGTGAACGTCGATCCAACCGACACCTGGGTGAACCAGCACATCAACTACACCCACGGCTACGGCCTGGTGGCCGCATACGGCAACCGTGTCGCTGCCGGTGGTCGTCCGGACTTCATGCTCGGTGGCATCCCGACCTCTGGCGATTTGATCACCGACAAGGAATACGAACCGCGGATCTACTTCGGTGAGAATTCTCCGTCCTATTCGATTGTGGGCGGACCGGATGAGGGATGGACCGACCAGGAACTTGACCGCCCGGGTACCGGTGGCGAGAACCAGGACACCCGCTATACCTTCAAGGGCGATGGCGGTCCGAACGTTGGCAACTTGTTCAACCGCTTGGTCTACGCACTGAAGTTCGCCTCCACCGACCTGTTGCTCTCACAGAACGTCAATAGCGAATCGCAGATCCTGTACGATCGCGACCCTCGCGATCGTGTCAGCAAGGTTGCACCGTACCTCACGTTGGATTCCCAAGCGTACCCTGCCATTGTCGATGGCCGGGTGCAGTGGATCATCGATGGCTACACGACCTCGAATGACTTCCCATATTCCCAGCAGCAGCAGCTGGATTCGGCAGTGACCGACTCGCTGACCAACGCGCAGGATCTGTCGCTGACCGGTCGCGTGAACTACTTGCGCAACTCGGTGAAGGCCACCGTCGACGCCTATGACGGATCGGTCAAACTCTACGCCTGGGACACCGAAGATCCAATCCTGCAGTCTTGGCAGAAGATCTTCCCTACGGCCCTGAACCCGCTGGATGATATGTCCGCTGAGCTGATGGAGCACGTGCGCTATCCGGAGGACATGTTCAAGGTGCAGCGTGAAGTTCTGACCACATACCACGTGGACAACCCGGATGCGTTCTACGAGTCCAACGATGCGTGGGCCGTGCCGGACGATCCAACCTCGTCTGCTGCCGGCGTGAAGCAGCCGCCATACTTCATGTCCTTGAAGATGCCTACCCAGGACGAAGCGTCGTTCTCGCTGACCTCGACCTTCATCCCGGCTGCGGCAGCCAATGGCCAGCAGCGCAACGTGCTCTTCGGCTTCCTATCGGCGAATGCCGATGCCGGCTCCACGCCGGGGGAGAAGGCCGACGACTACGGCAAGCTGCGGCTGCTTGAGCTGCCACGAGACACTGCCGTTCCTGGCCCGGGTCAGGCGCAGCAGAACTTCGATACCAACACCCGTGTGACCACCGAACTGAACCTGCTGCGCCAGGGTGCATCGGAAGTAAAGAACGGCAATCTGCTGTCCTTGCCAGTTGGCGGCGGTATCCTCTACGTCCAGCCTGTATACGTCCAGTCTTCGGGCCAGACTAGCTACCCTACCTTGCGCAAGGTTCTGGTTTCCTTCGGTGACAAGGTCGGCTTCGCCGATACGCTGGCTGAAGCACTGGATGAAGTCTTTGGTGGCGATTCCGGTGCGGTAACCGGTGAGACCGAAGGCGTGTCGCCGAGCGAAGACCCTGAGGGCGAGGCCGAACCGACCCAGACCGATACCGAGAAGCTGACTGAAGCTCTGGCGGATGCGAACGAAGCCATCAAGAATGGTCAGGAAGCATTGGCCAACGGCGACTTCGGCGCTTACGGTGAATCGCAGAAGCAGCTGGAGGACGCCTTGAACCGTGCGATGGAGGCAGATGCTGCCATCAACGGCACCGCGGTTGAGGGGGACGTGAAACTGGACGAAGGCCAGAATAACGATGCCTCCCAGTCGCCAGCGCCAACCGATGGCGCTGAAGGCTAGGAATAGCAGTAACTGCCGATTTGCTTTCACACCGCGATGATGCAAGAATTGTCTAGTCATCGCGGGGTGGAGCAGTTCGGTAGCTCGCCGGGCTCATAACCCGGAGGTCAGAGGTTCAAATCCTCTCCCCGCCACGAATGGCAAAATGGAGATCCGAAAGGATCTCCATTTTGCGTTAACCTGAAACTCTCCAGCCACCGAACCCAGAGGACGCCCGGGAAGCAATTGGGGGTCTGGACTCTGGACGCGTCGCTAATCCGTACGCAGGGAGATCGTCTGGTGGCACAAGACAACGTCTCTCTGACGCCACCTCGCGGTCGATGAATGCCCGTTACACGGCTACGGGCAAGGGCATCGGCAGATGCATTTGATTTCCCAGGTCCGAGCACGGCCGCTCGCGACTTTCTGGGCCGGGTGCAGTCAGTGCAAGAAATATGGGCAGCACCGAAGAGTAATTCGGGTCAGGTGGGACATTCGAGCGGAGTGGGATTAAGGACACGCTTTTCGATTCGCTATTGAGTTCAACAGTTGGTAATGTTGTATTTACCGA